>NZ_JBVIZH010000001.1:0-228773 GCF_055591765.1 Streptomyces sp. NPDC041205
ACGCTGTTGAGTTCTCAAGGAACGGACGCTTCCTTTGTACTCACCCGCAGAACATTCTCTGGGGCTTTCCTCCGGGCGCTTCCCTTCGGTATTTCGTGTTTCCAACCTTACCAGATCCGCTTTCCGTTCCGTTCCCGGTTCGGATTTCATTTCCGGTGGCCGTTGGAGGGCCTTGCCTTTCGGCGTGTTCACTACGTTAGCGGATTTCCCTGGTAACTCATAATCGAGCTTCGCGGATTCGAATTTCGGCATGCGGACATGCGAAACAGGACCCCGCTGAAGGGAAGTCGTAGGTAGTGGTTGGCCGCTTCCGGCTGCAGGCTGAATGCCGTACCCGGGTCAAGCGGCTCGGGCTACGTTACGGAACCACCAACGCCACGTCAAGTTCTGGGGTGTCGAGGTGTATGCGCCCGATATGGGCTCACCGTAGGGTCGTTGGCCGTCCAGAAGCGCCAGGGGTGCACGCTCCCCTCGCCGCCGACTCCCGTGCGCGGGCCGTTCCTGACCTGGTCGGGGTCTATAGGGGTACCGGTGAGGACGCCGAGGGGCGCGCCGGGGCCCGCGCAGACGTCGGTGCCGTCGAGGCGGCGGTCCACGTCGAGGGCGGTGGCCAGGCGGGCGGGGCCTTTGGCCAGTTCCTTGTCGTTTCGGGCCGAGAGTCGACGTACACGAGCAAGTTCCGCGCCCTCGGTGATCTCGCCGGCCCTCAGCAGGACTCCGCTCGCCATCCCCTCCGGACCGCACACCAGGTTGAGGCAGTGCCACATGCCGTAGGTGAAGTAGACATACGCATGCCCGGGCGGGCCGAACATCACGCCGTTGCGGGCCGTGCGGCCGCGATAGGCGTGGGAGCCGGGGTCCGCCTCGCCCGCGTAGGCCTCCACCTCCGTGAGGCGCAGCTCGATCGGGCCGTCCGGGGTGTCGCGCACCAGGACCCGGCCGAGCAGGTCGGGCGCCACCTCCAGGACGGGGCGGTCGAAGAAGTCTCGGGGCAGGGGCGTACGGTCGGGGGCCGCGATCATGCCGTAGGAGCGTAGTGCACCGAACGTGTACGGGTTTGGCGTGGAGGGTGGCTCTGGAGCCGTCGCGCAGGAAGGGTGTGGCGCGAGCCATCGGCGCGGAACCGCGCGCGGGCCGTTTGCGTTGGTACGTAGTCGGAGGTCGACGATCAGAAGGTCGGCGATCAATCGATCCAGTCAACACCACAGGCGGGGCCTGGGGAGGAGAGTCATGGGGTTCAAGAAGCTGCTGGCGAGTCTGGGTGCCGGTGGGGCCTCCGTCGAGACGGTGCTGACCGAGGCCAACGTCGTGCCGGGCGGTGTCGTCCAGGGCGAGGTGCGCATCCAGGGCGGGAACGTCGACCAGCAGATCGAGGCGCTGTCGGTGGGCCTTCAGGCGCGCGTCGAGGTCGAGGGCAACGACCAGGAGGTCAAGCAGGACATCGAGTTCACCAAGCAGCGGCTGGGCGGTGCCTTCGAGCTGAAGGCGAACGCGGTGCACGCGGTGCCGTTCGGGCTCGACATCCCCTGGGAGACGCCCATCACCCACTTCGCGGGGCGCCAGCTGCACGGCATGAACATCGGTGTGACCACGGAGCTGGAGATCGCCCGCGCCGTCGACTCCGGTGACCTGGACCCGGTGAACGTGCACCCGCTGCCGGCGCAGCAGGCGATCCTCGACGCCTTCGGCCAGCTCGGCTTCCGCTTCAAGAGCGCCGACATGGAGCGCGGCCACATCCGCGGCACCCGGCAGAAGCTGCCGTTCTACCAGGAGATCGAGTTCTTCCCGCCGGAGAAGTACCACGGCCTGAACCAGGTCGAGCTGACCTTCGTCTCGGACGACCGCGAGATGGACGTCGTCCTGGAGATGGACAAGAAGCCGGGCCTGTTCAGCGAGGGCAGCGACTCGTACAAGTCGTTCAAGGTCGGCCTGCACGACTTCCAGGGCACGGACTGGGCGGCGTACCTCAACGAGTGGCTGTCCCACGTCGGCAGCAAGCGCAACTGGTTCTAGGCTCGTCGAAGGCGAGTGATCGCCGTACTGGAGCCGAACCGGAACCGATCAGGAGGTGCCTACGTGACCGAGGTCAAGAGGCCGCCGCTGCCCCATGACTTCCACCCGCCCGTGCCGTCGTTCACGGTCGTGAGCGCGGACTTCGAGCCGGGCGCGGTGCTCAAGGACGACCAGGTGTATGCCGCCGGGAACACCTCGCCGCACCTGCGGTGGGAGGGCTTCCCGCCGGAGACGAAGAGCTTCGCCGTCACCTGCTTCGACCCGGACGCCCCGACGGGGAGCGGGTTCTGGCACTGGTCGGTGTTCGACATCCCGGCCTCGGTGACGGAGCTGCCCGTCGGCGCGGGCAGCGGCAAGTTCGAGGGCCTCCCGCAGAGCGCGGTGCAGGTGCGCAACGACTACGGGACGAAGGACTTCGGTGGCGCCGCCCCGCCGCCCGGTGACCCGGCGCACCGCTATGTGTTCACCGTGTACGCGGTCGACCAGGAGAAGCTCGGCCCGGACTCGGACGCGTCCCCCGCGGTCGTCGGCTTCAACCTGCGGTTCCACACGCTGGCCCGCGCTTCTGTCGTCGCGGAGTACGCGGCGGTCGCCGACAGTTAGTCACCGACGGTCGCCGATGGTTAATCGTTGCCCAGCGTGAACCGTCCGCGCTCGCATCAGCTCAGCGTTCACTGAACGTTTGCCCGCCTCTGGTCTTGGAAGTGATCAGGGGCGGGCATCTTTTATTGCGTTGTCCTACCCGGCGTGCCCGGCCAGAGTTGATCCAAGCCCGCCAGGGGGTGGGCCGGTGCACACGGGAGGTGGGCGAGATGCGGGACACGCTGGTGCTGAACGCGAGCTTCGAACCGCTGTCGACGGTGACGCTGAACCGCGCCGTCGTGCTGGTGCTGCAGGACAAGGCCGTTGTCGAGCAGGCCCACCCCGCGCTGCGCGTGCGTGCCGCCGCCGTCGAGCTTCCGGTGCCGCGGGTGATCAGGTTGTGCAGGTATGTACGGGTGCCCTTCCGAAGACGGGCTCCCTGGTCGCGGCGCGGAGTCCTGGTGCGGGACCAGCACCGGTGCGCGTACTGCGGCAGACGCGCGACGACCGTGGACCACGTGGTGCCGCGTTCCCAGGGCGGTGCGGACTCCTGGATGAACACGGTGGCGTCGTGCGCGGTGGACAACCACCGCAAGGCGGACCGCACCCCGGAGCAGGCCGGGATGCCGCTGCTCCGGCAGCCCTTCGAGCCGACCCCGGCGGACGCGATGCTGCTCGCCCTCGGGCGGGACGGGTACGAGGCCCTGCCGGACTGGCTGGCGCAGCCTGCCGCGTGAGCGTGCGCCGCTGACGTGTCCCGTACGTACGACTGTGGGGCCACCCTCCCCCGGGGGAGGGTGGCCCCACAGTCGTACGCGTATACGCAGTCGCTGTCAGTCGATCGGCGGCTGTTCGCGGCGCTCCACGCCACCGGGGCTCTTCCCGGCTCCCCCGCCGGAGCCGCCGCCCGAGAGCGGGCCGAAGTTGCCGAGCGCGCCGCCGAGGCCCTTGAGGGCGTCGCCGATCTCGCTGGGCACGATCCAGAGCTTGTTGGCATCGCCCTCGGCGATCTTCGGGAGCATCTGGAGGTACTGGTAGGAGAGGAGCTTCTGGTCCGGGTCGCCCGCGTGGATGGACTCGAAGACCGTGCGGATCGCCTGGGCCTCGCCCTCGGCGCGCAGGGCGGCGGCCCGTGCCTCACCTTCGGCGCGCAGGATCGCGGACTGCTTCTCGCCCTCGGCGCGCAGGATCTCGGACTGCCGGACACCCTCGGCCTGGAGGATCGCGGCGCGCTTGTCACGGTCGGCGCGCATCTGCTTCTCCATCGAGTCCTGGATGGAGGTGGGCGGCTCGATCGCCTTCAGCTCGACGCGGTTGACGCGGATGCCCCACTTGCCCGTGGCCTCGTCGAGAACGCCGCGCAGGGCCGCGTTGATCTCCTCGCGGGAGGTCAGGGTCCGCTCCAGGTCCATGCCACCGATGATGTTGCGCAGAGTGGTGACGGTGAGCTGCTCGATCGCCTGGATGTAGCTGGCGACCTCGTACGTCGCGGCGCGGGCGTCGGTGACCTGGTAGTAGATGACCGTGTCGATGTTCACGACCAGGTTGTCCTGGGTGATCACCGGCTGGGGCGGGAAGGGGACGACCTGTTCACGCAGGTCGATGCGGTTGCGGATGGAGTCGATGAACGGGACGACGATGTTCAGGCCCGCGTTCAGGGTGCGTGTGTAGCGGCCGAAGCGCTCCACGATGGCGGCGCTGGCCTGCGGGATGACCTGGATCGTCTTGATCAGGGCGATGAAGACCAGCACCACCAGAATGATCAGGACGATGATGATTGGTTCCATCGTGGTTCCCCGTACCCTTCTTGCTTCGGTGTTCGCGGATTGCTGCGGTGTCCCGGAAGATCTTGGGATCTCGCCGGTCGAGTCTGTCAGAACGGCGCGCGGCCCGTGGGTCGTTCGGATCACCTGCCGTCACGAGCCGCCACCTCAAGGGCAGTTGAGCCCCGGAGCCCGGCGTTCCGACCGCGCGCAGCTGACCGGTGGTCAGATGACCACGGCCGTCGCTCCGTCGATCTCGACCACGTCCACCTCCTGGCCCGCCTCGAAGCTCTGGTCGTTGTCGAGCGGCCGCGCCGACCAGATCTCCCCCGCCAGCTTGATGCGCCCGCCGGAGGCGTCGACGCGCTCCATGACGACGGCCGATCTGCCCTTCAACGCCTCGACCCCGCTGACGAGTTCGGGTCGCTGGGACCGGTGCCTGGCGGCGATCGGGCGTACCACCGCGATGAGCGCGACCGACACGACGGCGAAGACCACCGCCTGCATCGCCACGCCACCGCCGAGGCCCGCGGTCACGGCGGCGGCGACCGCGCCGACGGCGAGCATGCCGAACTCCGGCATCGCGGTCATTACCAGCGGGATTCCGAGGGCGACCGCGCCGATCAGCCACCACACCCATGCGTCCATGTCCACACGTTCATGGTAGGACCGCGGGTCCCCCTACCGACAGGGCATGTGCGATCAGCTGAGCGGCAGGCCCTGGGCGGACCAGCGGTCGCCGCGCTGCTCGACGACCAGCGGCAGGCCGAAGCAGAGGGAGAGGTTGCGCGAGGTGAGCTCGAGCTCCAGCGGCCCCGCGGCCATGACCTTGCCCTGGCGGATCATCAGGACGTGCGTGAAGCCCGGGGCGATCTCCTCGACGTGGTGCGTGACCATGATCATCGAGGGGGCGATGGGGTCGCGGGCGAGGCGGCCGAGGCGGCGGACGAGGTCCTCGCGGCCGCCGAGGTCGAGGCCCGCGGCGGGCTCGTCGAGGAGCAGCAGCTCGGGGTCGGTCATCAGGGCGCGGGCGATCAGGGTGCGCTTGCGCTCGCCCTCGGAGAGGGTGCCGAAGCGGCGGTCCAGGTAGTCGCTCATGCCGAGGCGGTCGAGGAAGGCGCGGGCGCGCTGCTCGTCGATCTCCTCGTAGTCCTCGTGCCAGCCGGCCGTCATGCCGTACGCCGCCGTGAGGACCGTCTGCAGGACGGTCTGGCTCTTGGGGAGCTTGTCGGCCATGGCGATGCCGGCCATGCCGATGCGCGGGCGCAGCTCGAAGACGTCGACCTTGCCGAGCTGCTCGCCGAGGATGGTGGCGGTGCCCTTGCTCGGGAAGAGGTAGCTGGACGCGACATTGAGGAGGGTGGTCTTGCCGGCGCCGTTCGGGCCGAGGATGACCCAGCGCTCCCCCTCCTTGACCGACCAGGAGACCTGGTCCACCAGAGCCCGGCCCTCTCGGACCACAGATGCGTCCTTAAGCTCCAGTACATCGCTCATGAGCGCGTTGTCTCCCATTGCAGTCTCGGTGTCGCTCGCGTGTGCCCGCGTCTGTGGACGCGGCCCCCGGATAAAACCTACGCCACCGGCCGACCGTTCCCGTGCCGAGGCCGGTCCTTAGGCTGTGTGCATGCTCTCGGAACCACGCTCAGGACGCTTGGCCGCATGGGGGAACGCCCTTTTGGCCGGACTTGTTTCACCCGATGACGCGGTGCACGCGATCGTGGGCGACGACGCGGTGCACCGGGTCGACGGCCTGCCCGGCGAGTCGGCTCCGGTCGGATGGACGCTCGCGCTCGGCCGGTTGCGCGCGCTCGGTGTGACGGGGCTTCGGGTGGCGCTGCCCGCGCCGGGACATCCGCTCGGCCTGAGCGGGCCGCCCGCCTTCAACGAGCGTGCCCTGGAGGCCGAGGAGGCGGTGATCGCGACGGGCGCGCCGTACGGCTTGGTGCCGGAGGTGTCCGAGGCGGGGCCGGAAGGTGCCGTCGGCGCCGCGGACGTCCATGTGGAGGTCGTGTGGCACTGTCTGCCGGTGCGCGAGGCGCCGCCCGCGGACGTGCCGTCGCTGGGTGAGGCGGAGCGGGAGCTCGCGGACGCGCTGCGGGAGGCCACGGAGGTGCTCGCGCGCCTTGACGTGGCGGCGTCGGGGCCGGTCGCCGAGGCCGCGATCGACGCGTACCGGGCGCGGGCGGAGCGGGGGCGCGAGGCGCTGGCCCCGGGGTATCCGCCGCGTGCGGTGCGGGTGTTGGAGCTGGCGCAGCGGGTCGGGCTGCTGATTTCGGTGGCGTACGAGAACGGGCACGGCGGCGCGGTGAGCGCGTCGCAGATGGGGGCGCGGGCCGAGGCGCTGCGGCCGGTGGAGCGAGTGGCGCGGCGGGCGCAGGTGGCCGCGTACAACGCCTATGTGGAGGAGCGGGAGCGGGGCGAAGGGCGGTAGGCCCTGGCCTTGGGCTCCGGTGTGGCGGAGGGCCCCGCGGACCGGGTGGTCCGCGGGGCCCTCTGCCCGTGGGGTGGCGTGCGCCCGGCCCCGGGGGCGGCTAGCCCAGGGGGCGGCGTGTCACTTGTTGACCGTCTCGTTGGCGAAGGCCGGGTTCAGGATGCCGACGACGTTCACGCTGTTGCCGGTGACGTTGACCGGAACGTGGACCGGGGCCTGGACGAGGTTGCCGGAGCCGATGCCCGGGGAGCTCGTGGCCTTGCCGTCCGCGTGCGCGTCGGTGGCGACGGCTGCTCCGGCGGAGGCGCCCGCGGCGATACCGGCGACGGCGACGGCCAGGGCGGCCTTCTTGGCGATGTTCATGGGTGTGTTCCTTCTGGTGGCAGGGTGACCCCGGCTGTGGGGTCGGAGGGTGTGCGTCGTGGCAGCGGGGGTGCCGGGGATCCGGTGGAGATCTGGGATCCCGGGGACGCGAAGGGCGCCGGGACGGCGAGAACGCGACCGGCCCTGCGTGCGGGGTGCGTGCGGGGCCGGTCGGCCGCGGCGGCGATCACCTGACGGCGGTCGCCGGATCGCGTGGGTGCGATCAGACGTTCTCGCAGACGTTGCCGAACGTCGGGTTCAGGATGCCGACGACGGAGACGCTGTTGCCGCAGGCGTTCACCGGGATGTGGACCGGGGCCTGGACCAGGTTGCCGGAGACGATGCCCGGGGAGTTCTTGGCCTCGCCGTTGGCGTCGGCGCCACCGTGGGCGGAGGCCATGCCGGCACCGGCCGCGAGCAGGCCACCGGCCACCATCGTGACAGCGGCGGCCTTCTTCAGGTTCTTCACTTCTACGTTCCTCCTGAGCGGAAGCTGCGGCCAGCCGCCGCAGCACGCACTGGAGAACGCCGGGGCGCCGATCGGGATGCGCCGAACGGGGGACATCCACACGACGGTATGAATCTCAGTCCGGAACGCGACGATCCGTGCTGACTCGGCGTCCGTCCCGAGGACCTGCGGAGATCAGCCCGCGACGCCGTGGCGCACGGCCCAGAGGGCGGCCTGGGTGCGGTCGGCGAGGTCCAGCTTCATGAGGATGTTCGAGACATGTGTCTTGACGGTCTTCTCGGACAGGACGAGCGCGCGTGCGATCTCGCGGTTCGAACGGCCGTCCGCGATCAGTCCGAGCACCTCCCGCTCCCGCTCGGTGAGGGAGCCGCCCCTCCCCTGCGAGTTGTTCGCCTCTTCCTGGGACAGCAGCGCGCCCGCGACCTCCGGCTGCAGCAGCACATGTCCCGCGTGCACGGAGCGGATGGCTCCGGCGAGGGCGTCTGGGTCCACGTCCTTGTACACATAGCCCGCCGCGCCCGCGCGCAGGGCCGGGACGACCGTGCGCTGCTCGGTGAAGCTCGTGACGATCAGGACGCGCGCGGGGTTGTCCAGCTCGCGCAGCTTGCGGAGCGCCTCGACGCCGTCCATGCCGGGCATCTTGACGTCCATCAGGACGACGTCCGGTTTCAGCTCCTGCGCCGCCGCGACGCCCTCGGCGCCGTCGGAGGCCTCACCGACGACCTCGATGTCCTCCTGGATCTCCAGGAACGTGCGCAGACCGCGGCGGACCACCTGGTGGTCGTCGACCAGCAGCACCCGGATCCCTGTCTTCGAGTTGAGCGCGGCGTCAGCCACCGGGGACCTCCATCTCGATCGTCGTGCCCTTGCCGGGCTCCGACTCCACGGTCAGCCGTCCGCCGACCCCGCCCGCCCGGTCCCGCATGGAGACCAGACCCAAGTGCCGCCCGGCGCGCCGGATGGCTCGCGGGTCGAATCCCTTGCCGTCGTCCGTGACCCGCAGCACCGCGCCGGGGCCGCGCTTCTCCAGGGCGACGGCCACGTGCTCCGCCTCCGCGTGCCGCAGGGCGTTGTGCAGGGCCTCCTGGGCGACCCGGAGCATGGCCTCCTCCTGGGAGGCGGGCAGGGCGCGCACGCCGCCGCTCTCGAAGGTGACGGTGGCGGAGTGGGCGCGGTCGAGGACCTGGGTGTGGGTCCGCAGGGTCGCCACCAGGCCGTCCTCGTCGAGGGCGGCGGGGCGCAGCTCGACGACGGCGGCGCGCAGCTCGTCGGCGGCCTCCGCGGCGAGCGCGGCCACCTGCTGGAGCTCGTCCTTCGCGCGCGTCGGGTCGCGGTCCACCAGGGCGGCCGCGGCCTGGGCGGTCAGGCGCAGGGAGAACAGCTTCTGGCTGACGGCGTCGTGCAGCTCGTGGGCGAGGCGGGAGCGCTCCTCGGCGATGGTCAGCTCGCGGCTGCGCTCGTACAGCCTGGCGTTCGTCAGGGCGATGGCGGCGTGCTGGGCGAGGATCGACAGGAGTTCCTCGTCGTCCGCGTCGAAGCCGCAGCCGCCGGTGGGCTTGGGGCACTTCTTGTTCGCCAGGAACAGGGCGCCGAGGGTCTCGTCGCCGTACCGGATCGGCAGGCCGAGGAAGTCGGACATGTCCGGGTGGGCGGGCGGCCAGCCCTCGAAGCGGGGGTCCTCGCGCACGTCCGCGAGGCGCTCCGGCTCGGCCTTGCAGAGCATCGCGGCGAGGATTCCGTGCTGGCGCGGGAGCGGGCCGATGGCCTTCCACTGCTCGTCGCTGACTCCGTCGACGACGAACTGGGCGAAGCCGCCGTGGTCGTCGGGGACCCCGAGCGCCGCGTACTCCGCGTCGAGCAGCTCGCGGGCGGAGGCGACGATCGTCTTGAGGACGTCGCGCACCTCCAGCTGGCTGCTCATCGCGAGCAACGCCGAGCTGACCGCGTACAGCCCGGATCGGGGTCCTTGACTCATGGGACAACCGTACCGGCGGGGTGTGACGGTGCGTATCCGACCTGTGGCGGCCGGGCTCTAGGACCTGGGCCCTAGGCCCAGCGGCCGGTGGGCCCCGAGCTGCGGGATCCGGGCGGAGGCGTTATTACACGCGCGCGGGCGGGCGGGCACGCGGGAGTTATAAGGAGAGGGAGGGAGTGGGGGGTGGGGGGAATGGGGAGGGGGCCCGGGCCGTATGTCCTCTCTGCCTGTGGCATGAGGGCCGTGGCGCGGGCGTCATACCTGCGGAGGAGTTTGCTCACTGACCGCATTGCTCTCGCAACTGATGGTGAGACTGTTACGTGCTCGATGTGAGCCCGCGCATAGGACGCACATCACGTACGAAGCCCCCTAGTGGACGTCCGGGCCCCGTAAAGGAGGGCTAAGTGCGGACATTGGGGCCGTCGGCGCACCCCCTGATCCACTATCCGGCTTCGTACGTCACTCCTTTGCCACAGAATTTTGCGCCCGCTAAGAATTGCTCCCGTCGCTCGGCGCCGCGGTCCTCGCACCGCGGCGTTTTGCCGGAAGCAACCTGTCCCCACCGGTTCAGAGCGGCCTCCCGATTTACGAAGAGGTCCACCTGCCATGTCCCAGCACGCCCCCTCTGGTCATAGTCGCTCCACTCTGACCAAGAACCAGAAGTTCTCGATCGCCGGTGTCGCCACCCTCGGTGCCGCCGCCCTCGCCTTCTCGATCGTGCCGGGCAGCTCCGACGACGCCCGTTCCGCGCAGACCGAGGCCCTCGGTGCCCGCTCGGCCGCCTGGGCCGCGCCGGCCGACGCCCACGCGAGCGTCAGCAAGCAGCAGGCCAACGCCAGCAAGCGGGCCAAGGACGCCGCCGCGAAGGCCGCGGCCGACAAGAAGGCGGCCGACGAGGCCGCGGCGAAGAAGAAGGCCGAGGACGAGCGCAAGGTCAAGCAGGCCGCGAGCCGCTCCGCTGCCCGCAAGCCCGTCTACGCCAACAACCTCGACGGCTGGATCCGCCAGTCCCTGGACATCATGAAGTCCAAGGGCATCCCCGGCTCGTACGAGGGCCTGCACCGCAACATCATGCGGGAGTCCACGGGCAACCCGAACGCCAAGAACGGCTGGGACATCAACGCCCAGAACGGCACCCCGTCGATCGGCCTGCTCCAGGTCATCCAGCCGACGTTCAACGCGTACCACGTGGACGGCACCTCGACGAACATCTACGACCCGGTCGCCAACATCACGGCCGCGGCCAACTACGCCGCCGACCGCTACGGCTCGATCGACAACGTGAACGGCGCCTACTGAGTCATACCCCCGGACCTCTTCAGCCGAGGCTCGCAGACGCCGAAGGGCGGCACCCCGCACGGGGTGCCGCCCTTCTTCGCGTCCGGCTCGCGCCGGGTGACTACTTGCGCATGACCTCCGGCTCGTGGCGGCGCAGGAAGCGGGCCACGAGGAAGCCACAGAACGCGCCGAGGGCGAGCAGGGCGGCCATGTCCATCATGTAGGCGCCCGCCTCGTGGTCCCACAGCGGGTCGGTGGCGCCCGGGTCGTCCGGGTTGGGGCTGATCCTGTTGAAGTCCAGCGTGGTACCGGCGGCCGCGACCGCCCAGCGCGACGGCATCAGGAACGAGAACTGGTTGACGCCGACCGTGCCGTGCAGGATGAACAGGCACCCGGTGAACACGACCTGGATGATCGCGAACATGACCAGCAGCGGCATGGTCTTCTCCGCGGTCTTCACCAGGGCGGAGATGATCAGGCCGAACATCATCGAGGTGAAGCCGAGAGCCATGATCGGCAGGGAGAGCTCAAGGAGCACCTGGCTGCCCAGGACCAGGCCCTTCTCCGGGATCTCACGGGTGGAGAAGCCGATCACGCCGACGAGCCCGCCCTGCAGCACGGTGATCGCGCCGAGGACGATGACCTTGGACATCAGGTACGCGGACCGGGACAGGCCGGTCGCGCGCTCCCGTTCGTAGATCACCCGTTCCTTGATCAGCTCACGGACCGAGTTGGCGGCGCCCGCGAAGCAGGCGCCGACCGCGAGGATCAGCAGGACCGTGGTGGCCGTGCCGTTCGGGATGATCTTGCCGGTTCTCGGGTTCACGACCGGCAGCAGGCCCTTGTCCGGGTCGATGAGCAGGCTCACCGCGCCGAGCACCGCGGGCAGGATCACCATCAGCGCCAGGAAGCCCCGGTCGGAGGCGATCACGGACACATAGCGGCGGATCAGGGTGAGCAGCTGCGAGCCCCAGCCCTGCGGCTTGGGCGGCGCGATCGCCTGCGGCGGCGGCATGTGTACGGACTGCGCGGCGACGGCGTCGATGTCCGCGGCGTACATCTGGTAGTGCTGCGAGCCCTTCCAGCGGCCCGCCCAGTCGTAGTCGCGGTAGTTCTCGAAGGCGGAGAAGACGTCGGCCCAGGTGCTGTAGCCGAAGAAGTTCAGGGCCTCCTCGGGCGGGCCGAAGTACGCCACCGAGCCGCCCGGCGCCATCACCAGGAGCTTGTCGCAGATGGCCAGCTCGGCCACCGAGTGCGTGACGACGAGGACCGTGCGGCCGTCGTCGGCGAGGCCGCGCAGGAGCTGCATCACGTCGCGGTCCATGCCCGGGTCGAGGCCGGAGGTCGGCTCGTCCAGGAAGATCAGCGACGGCTTGGTGAGCAGCTCCAGGGCCACCGACACGCGCTTGCGCTGGCCACCGGAGAGAGAAGTGACCTTCTTCTCCTTGTGGATGTCCAGCTTCAGCTCGCGCAGCACCTCGTCTATGCGCTGCGCGCGCTCCTGCTCGCTGGTGTCGGCGGGGAAGCGGAGCTTGGCCGCGTACTTCAGCGCCTTCTTGACGGTCAGCTCCTTGTGCAGGATGTCGTCCTGCGGGACCAGACCGATGCGCTGGCGCAGCTCGGCGAACTGCTTGTACAGGTTCCGGTTGTCGTAGAGGACGTCGCCCTCGTTGGCGGGCCGGTAGCCGGTGAGCGCCTTGAGGAGGGTCGACTTGCCGGAGCCCGAGGGGCCGATGACCGCGATCAGCGACTTCTCCGGGACGCCGAAGGAGACGTCCTTGAGGATCTGCTTGCCGCCGTCGACCGTGACGGTCAGGTGGCGCGCGGAGAAGGAGACGTCACCGGTGTCGACGAACTCCTCGAGGCGGTCGCCGACGACACGGAACGTCGAGTGGCCGACGCCGACGATGTCGTTCGGGCCGATGAGGACCGTGGACGACTTCGCGATCGGCATGCCGTTGACGTACGTGCCGTTGTGCGAGCCGAGGTCGCGCAGCTCGAAGCGGCCGTCGGGCGTCGACGTGAACTCCGCGTGCTGCCGTGACACCTGGAGGTCGGAGACCACCAGCTCGTTCTCCAGGGCACGACCGATGGTCATCTTTCGGCCAAGCGAGAACTGGTGGTACGTCGTCGGGCTGCGGTCGCCGTAGACCGGTGGGGCCCCCGCCGCACCGCCGGATCCGATGCCCGCGCCCGGGCCCTGCTGCTGCGGCACCTGGTGCGGCGCCTGCTGCTGCGCCGGTGCCTGACCCTGCTGCGGCCAGGCCTGCTGCTGCATCTGCTGCTGGTGAGGCGCCTGATACTGCTGCGGCGCCTGGTGCTGCGGTTGCTGCTGTGCGGCCCAGCCAGGTGCCTCCTGCTGCCCCGGCTGACCCGCGCCGTGCTGCGGTGGCGCGTACTGCGCCTGCTGCGCTCCCGGCGCGGACACGGCAGCGGCGGCGCCCGCGGCGCCACCGGAGAGGATCAGCTGCGGGCCGTCGGTCGCGTTGCCCAGATGGACGGCCGAACCGGGGCCGATCTCCATCTGATGGATCCGCTGCCCCTGCACGAATGTGCCATTGGTGGAGCCGTGGTCCTCAATGACCCAACTGCGGCCGCCCCAGCTGATCGTCGCGTGCCGCCAGGAGACCCTGGCGTCATCCAGCGCGATGTCACCCTGTGGATCGCGTCCAAGGGTGTACGGCCTGGACGAATCGAGCGTCCAGGTCCTGCCATTCAATTCCAGTACGAGTTCCGGCACTCCATGCCCCACTGAGTTGTCCCCCGAGTTGCCCCCATCATGGGGAGTCTAGGGATGTCGAACATCGGGAGGAACTATTTCAGGCGGAGGCCTCTGACCGAAAGTCGGGCCTTGTGAAGACTGCGTACGAGCCACTATGACTGCCCCGTTGACGGGGCAGATACCGCCCCGGAAAGTAGTAAGGGCTCTCAGCGAGTGCGGATCGCGTGCATATCGCGCATGCCACTCATGTCAGTGATGCCTGGAATGACGGGTATGCGCTCGATGCCCGTCCCCCGGCGCCCACTGCCGTCCGTGCCATGCCCGTCATGCGCCTCACGGGTTCCCCGGCGCGCTTCCGTCACCAGGAGGGCGACGCGCTGCGAGCTCGGGGGGTCCCATGGAGACCGGCGGACACAAGGACGTACGGCGGGGTGTGCCCTGGGGTGATGTCCTGCTCTCCGCGCTCGCCGCGGTCAGTTGGGCGCTGATCGGCATGGCGGGCACGGCGGCGCTCGGCCTGCATCTGCTCGGCGCGGACTCCGCGGGGTCGCTCGGGCCGATGACGGCCGCGGCGATCGCCCTGGGCGTCGGCGGTTCCGTCACCCCGTCCGGTGACGTGTCGGCCTTCGGCCTCAAGGGGGCGGAGGCGACCACGGCCATCGAGGTCACCCCGCTGGGAGTGAGCCTTGTGGGCGCGGTGCTGCTCTCCTACTTCTTCTTACGTTCCCTGCGCGGCGCGGGAGTTGTGATCTCGCCCGCCGAACTCGTGGCCCGCGCGGGCGCGGTGATCGTGCTTTTTCTCGGCATGCTCGGCGGTCTCGCCTGGGCGGGACACGATGTCATCACGATCGACGGCAAACAGCTCGGTATCGACAAGGGAATCGACAAAGGGCTCGACAAAGGTCTGGACAATCTTCCCGACGGTATCGCCGACCGGATTCCCGACGGCCTCAAGGACATCGGCGGCATCGGGGACATCGGCGGGCTGCTGCCCGACCGGCTCGGCGATCTCGTCGAGGCGAAGGCCGCGGTGGGCTTCACGGTCGACACCGGGGCCACGCTGCTCGGCGGTGGGCTCTGGGTCGTCGCCGTGCTGCTCATCGCCCTCCTCGCCTCCCGCCGCACTCCCCTGCCGCCCGGCCTCGGCGCCCTCCACCGGCTGCTGCGGCCCGCCGCGTCCGCGCTGGTCAGCGTGATCCTGATGGCAGTGGTCGCCGGGCTCACGGCGGCGGCGTACGCGATGATCGGCGACGACCACCCGAAGCGGGTCGCCGGCGGCGCGCTGCTCGGCACGCCGAACGGTGTGTTCCTCGGCCTGCCCGTGGGGCTCTTCGTCCCCTACGACGGCGAGGCGAAGGGCCCCCTGGCGCGGTTCCTGCCGGACCCGGTGGACGACCTGCTGCGCGGCGACACGGACAAGCCCCTGACCGTGGCGCGGCTCGCCGAGCTGGACAACCGGGTGTGGCTGCTCGCGGTCGCGGCGATCGTCATGATGCTGTTCGCCGGGGTCCTCACTGCCGTACGCACCCCGCTGGGTCCCGGCGTCACCTCGGCACGGGACGTCGGCGCCGTCGGCTTCGCCGCCCGCTGCGCCCTGTGGCTCGGGCTCGTCACCGCGGTCGCGCTGCCCCTGATGGCCTGGCTGACGGGCGTGTCCGCCGACGCCTCGGTGTCGGTGCTCGGCTTCGACGGCTTCGGCGCCGGGCTCGAACTGCACGGCAGGCTGGGCATGGCGCTGCTCCTCGGGGCCGTGTGGGGTGTGGCCGCAGGGGCCGCCGGGGCGCTCCTCGCCCGGGCGACCGGGGCGGCCGGGGGCCGTGCGGCGCCGCTCGCGCTCGCCGGCGGCGAGGCGGAGGGGCTCCCGCCCGGGGCCGGGCGGGAGCAGCAGCTGGTGCCCGGGGCCCACGGGGCGGGGCCCTACCGGGAGAGCACGCCCTACCGGCCGCCTCGGGCTGAGACCAATCCGTATTTGCAGGTGCCGGAGGAGTTGCGGGACCGGGGGCCGGGCTGGGACCGGGGGGCAGGTTCCGGGCCGAGGCCGGGTCCTGGCGCTGGTGGTGGCGGGGCTCCTGCCGGGGGCGGGGTGCCTCCCTCGGCGGGCCGAAGGTCGCCGTCGGCGGGTGGACGTCCGCCGCGGGCCGGGGGGCCTCCGCCCCGGGCCGGCGGGGTGCCTCCGCAGGTGAGCGGGGCGCCCACGGTGGCGGGGCCGGTGGTGCCCCCACGGGGTGAGGGGCCGCGGCGCGGCCGCCGGGACGAGAAGGAGTGGCCTCCGCCTCCGCCTCCACCCCCGCCTCCACCGCCTCCGCCGTCGGGTGGGGGGCCGAGGAAGCGGTAGGGCCGGGGGGTGAGGGCTGGCGTGCGGGGCTGCGGGGTTGAGGGCTGGCATCGCGTGCCGCCAGGCGAACGCTGCCGTCGCGTGCCGCGAGGCGAGGGCCGACATCGCATGCCGCAGGGCGGGAGCCGACGTAGGGCGCCGCAGGCCCACTCCGCCGTGAAGCGACGGGCCCGAAAGCCCCCACCACCCTCCGCCCCGCCCCTCCCCGCCCACAGATGAACAAGCGACAGCCCGCCCAAGCCCCCCAGGTAAAGGGACCCCCGGCCTCCGGGGTGCCGCCGTCCGAGGACCGGACAGCCCCGTCACCAGGCCGTCCCGGCCAGCTACCGTGGGGATCACCATGAGTGCCTCGACGCCCCCGCCGGCCTCCGGCGATCCCACCGCAGCAGGTCCCGGCGCCCCCGCCGACCTCCCCACCCTTCTGGTCAAGATCTTCGGCAAGGACCGCCCAGGCATCACCGCCGGACTCTTCGACACCCTCGCCGCGTACTCCGTCGACGTCGTCGACATCGAGCAGGTCGTGACCCGTGGCCGGATAGTGCTGTGCGCCCTGGTCACCGCCCCGCCGCCCGGCATGGAGGGCGACCTGCGGGCCACCGTCCACAGCTGGGCGGAGTCCGTGAAGCTCCAGGCCGAGATCATCTCGGGCCACGGCGACAACCGCCCGCGCGGCCTCGGCCGCTCCCTGGTGACGGTGCTCGGTCACCCCCTCACCGCGGAGTCGACGGCCGCGATCGCCGCCTGCATCACGGGTACGGGCGGCAACATCGACCGCGTCTTCCGCCTCGCCAAGTACCCGGTCACCGCGGTGGAGTTCGCCGTCTCCGGCACGGAGACCGAGCCGCTGCGCACCGCCCTCGCGACACAGGCGCACGCCCTCGGCGTGGACATCGCGGTCGTGGCGGCGGGTCTGCACCGCCGCGCCCAGCGCCTGGTCGTGATGGACGTCGACTCGACCCTCATCCAGGACGAGGTGATCGAGCTCTTCGCCGCGCACGCGGGCTGCGAGGAGGAGGTCGCCGCCGTGACCACTGCGGCCATGCGCGGCGAACTGGACTTCGAGGAGTCGCTGCACGCCCGGGTCGCCCTGCTCAAGGACCTGGACGTGTCCGCCGTGGACAAGGTCAGGACCGAGGTCCGCCTGACCCCCGGCGCCCGTACGCTCATCCGCACCCTCAAGCGCCTCGGCTATCAGGTCGGCGTCGTCTCGGGCGGCTTCACCCAGGTCACCGACGACCTGAAGGAGCGCCTCGGCCTGGACTTCGCGCACGCCAACACCCTGGAGATCGTCGACGGCAGGCTCACCGGCAAGGTGACCGGCGAGATCGTGGACCGCGCGGGCAAGGCCCGACTGCTGCGCCGCTTCGCCGCCGAGGCGGGCGTCCCGCTGGAGCAGACCGTGGCGATCGGCGACGGCGCCAACGACCTGGACATGCTCAACGCAGCCGGTCTGGGCGTCGCCTTCAACGCCAAGCCGATGGTCCGCGAGGCCGCCCACACCGCGGTGAACGTCCCCTTCCTCGACACCGTCCTGTATCTCCTGGGCATCACCCGCGAAGAGGTCGAGGCCGCGGACATGCATCTGGACCAGGACTGAGCGAACCGGCGCACCCAGCGCGTCAGGGCTCCTGCGCGCCGCGCACCTCCACGTCTGAGCCGACGGGCCCGGCGTCCCTCGACGCCGGGCCCTTCTCGTGGGTCGGAACAGGTCGGAGTGGGGGGAGGGGTGCCGCTACTCGGACGGCGCCCAGTAGTCCACCAGGGTCGCCGTCCCCGGCTCAAGCCCCTTCCACGATCCGGTGTACGTCAGGACGGCGAACGCCGACGTCGGGAAGCCGCGGCGGTTCATCCGCACCTGGGCGTCGCCCTCCGCCTCACCGCTGAGGACGTCGGCGAGACCGTGGACGCCGGGGTTGTGGCCGATCAGGATCACATCCCGGACGTCGTCCGGGGTTTCGTTGAGCACGGCGATCAGCTCGCCGGGGGACGCCTCGTACACCCGATCCTCGTACACCGTCCGGGGCCGCTGCGAGAGCTCCTGGACGGCGAGCTTCCAGGTCTCGCGGGTCCTGGCGGCGGTCGAGCAGAGGGCGAGGTCGAAGGCGATGCCGCTCTCGGCCAGTCTGCGCCCTGCCACGGGGGCGTCCCTGCGGCCGCGGTCGGCGAGCGGGCGCTCGTGGTCGGACACCTGGGGCCAGTCGGCCTTCGCATGCCGGAAGAGGACAATCCTGCGGGGTTCTGCGACGCTCATGCGTCCCAGCTTCGCATGAAACACGCCGTCGGGCGCAGGGAGTTGACGGGCTCCGTCAGCACGGGTGACAGGGCTTTCACCAGGTGACCCACGAGGTCAGGGGCGGTGCCGGGGCCGCTCCCGGCACCCGGGGGGCAATCGCTCACGATCTTCGAGGCGGGCCCGGAGGGGATCAAGGGCGGATCGGGAGAGGGTTCGGGGAGAGGGTTCGGGAGAGGACCAGGTGGAGACAGGCAGAGAGACGGAGAGCGGTAGCGGATCGCGGAAGGCGTCACGCCGCGATGCTCAGCATCTCCCGCAGGCGCTCCAGGATGTCCGTGACCGCGGGCTCGCTGCTCGCCGCGTGGGCGTCCGCCGGGTTCAGTATCAGCAGGAGCAGCGCCGCGAAGGCGATCGCGGGCAGGGCGATGGCCCACCAGGGCAGCTGGATCTCGATGCCGGCCGGCTTCGCCTGGTCCGCCGGGTCGCGTCGAGTGTGCGAACGGGCCGACATGCCGCCTCCATGGTCTTCGAGCGCTCCGTGCCGCGTCGTCGCGGCCACATCTCGAAGGTACGGAGTCCGGCGCCCTCAACCCATCCGGTGATCCACCCAGTTAACCCTGACACTGGCCCCCTAGGGGATGGTGGTGCTAGCCCCACCATCCGGCGACGCGGAGGCTCCGCGTCGCCTGCTGAGGGGTCGTCAGGGGGAGGCCACCGTCGCGACGATTCCGATGATCACGGTGATGGCCAGCATCGCGCCGAGCACGAGGAGCAGCTTCTTCTGGCCGTTCTGGGGGTTCGGGTCGAGCACTGGCATGGGGCAAGTCTCGCACCCCGCGGGCGGACCGCGCCCCCGGGGGGTCAGCCTCCCGCCCGCGCGGCCGCCGCCCGCCGCGCCACCTCGTCCTCGATGGTGCGGTCGCGGCCCGCGAGGACGCCGACGACGATCTGCGGCACCATCAGGCCCGCCATGAGGGCGATCGGCAGGCCCCAGCCGCCGCTGTGCTGGTAGAGGACGCCGACGAGCAGCGGTCCGGGGATCGAGATCAGATAGCCGGTGCTCTGCGCGAAGGCGGACAGCTTGGCCACGCCCGCGCTGCTCCTGGCCCGCATGCCGACCATGGTGAGGGCCAGCGGGAAGGCGCAGTTGGAGATGCCGCACAGCAGCGCCCAGGCCCAGGCGCCGCCCGCCGGGGCGAAGTACAGGCCCGCGTACCCGGCGAGCCCGCAGGTGCCGAGGGCGACCACCACGGGACCCTGGTGGGACAGCCGCGTCGCCACGCGCGGGATGACGAAGGCGAGGGGCACGCCCATGGCCATCGTGACGGCGAGCAGCACACCGGCCTCACCGGCGGGCACCCCCGCGTCCCGGAAGATCTGCGGCAGCCAGCCCATCGTGATGTACGCGGCGGTGGCCTGGAGGCCGAAGAAGCAGGCCAGCGCCCAGGCGGTGCGACTGTGGGTGATGCGCAGTTCCTCGTCCTGCCGCCGCACGGCCGCGGACACCCGCTCGGATCCGGCGGCGTCGGTGCCGCGCTCACGCACCAGCGGGATCCAGGGCACGATGGCGACGACCGCGACCGCGGCCCAGATGGCGAGGCCCGCGCGCCAGTTGCCGCCGAGCGCGTCGGTCACCGGCACGGTGACGGCGGCGGCGAGCGAGGTGCCGAGCGCGAGAGCCATCGAGTACAGGCCGGTCATCGAGCCGACGCGGTCCGGGAACCAGCGCTTGACGATCACCGGCATCAGGACGTTGCTGACGGCGATGCCCATCAGCGCGAGCGCGCTCGCGGCCAGGAAGCCGACGGTGCCGCCCAGGAAGGGGCGTATCAGCAGGCCCGTGGCGATGGCCACCATCCCGCCGCACACCACCGCGCCCGCGCCGAAGCGCCGGGCGAAGCGGGGCGCGAGGCTGCCGAAGGCCGCGAAGCACAGCGGCGGCACGGAGGTGAGGAGGCCGGCGAGGGTGCCGCTCATGCCGAGCCCGTCGCGCACCTCTTCGAGGAGGGCGCCGAGGCTGGTGATGGCGGGCCGCAGGTTCAGGGCCGCGAGGACGATGCCGACGATGACGAGACGCGTCGTCCACGCGCGCGTGGGCGACGGTTTCGCGGCGGCCGCCGCGGCCCGCGCGGGTCCGGACCCGCCGGTCGTGCCCGTGGTACCGGTGCCGCCCGTGCGTCCGGTGGGCGCCTCCGGTGCCGCCGTCGCCGTACCCGTCGCTGGACTCGTCGCCTTCGCTTCCTCACTCGCCATGAGAGCCATCATAGAATCATGGGATGATTGGCTGTCCAATCCGTTTCACGATGCAAGCACCACCGGGCACCCGCCCGGCCACCGCACGGCCCTCCGTCCGACCGCTCGCCCGAAGGAACGCCATGCCCCTGACCACGCCTCGCCGCTCGGCGCTCTCCGAGCAGGTCATCTCCGAGCTGCGCAACCAGATCTCGTCCGGCGAGTGGCCGGTGGGCTCCCGCATCCCCACCGAGCCCGAGTTGGTCGAGCAGTTGGGCGTGGCCAGGAACACGGTGCGCGAGGCGGTCCGCGCCCTCGCCCACAACGGCCTGCTCGACATCCGCCAGGGCTCGGGCACCTATGTGGTCGCTACCAGCGAGCTGGCGGGCGTGATGCAGCGCAGGTTCGCCGACGCGAGCCCCCGGCACATCGCGGAGCTGCGGGCCACGCTGGAGTCGAGCGCGGCGAAGCTGGCCGCCGAGCGGCGCACCGAGCGGGACCTGCGGCAGCTGGACACGCTGCTCGCGCGCCGCGAGGAGGCCTGGGCGTCGGGCGACGCCGAGGCGTTCGTGACGGCCGACTCGACGCTGCATCTTGCGGTGGTGGCCGCGTCGCACAACGACGTCATGACGGCCATGTACGCGGACCTGGGCGAGGTGCTGCGGGACTGGCTGCGCGAGGACATCGGCCGGGAGCTGACCCCGGAGGCGTACATGGACCACGGGCGGCTCGTCGAGGCGATCCGCGCGGGCGACGCGGAGGCCGCCGCGGCGGAGGCGGCCAGCTATCCCTACCTGTGCCGCCCGGAGCGCTTCGCGGCCGACGCCTGACGTCCGCCCGCCCCGCCGCTCCCCGGCCTCACCGCTGGTGGCTGACCCACACCGAGCGGATCTCCTTCCAGCACCGCCCGGTGAGCCGCACCGTCCCCGCCGGTCCGGCGGCGACCGGGGCGCTGTCGCTGTCGACGTCCCACCACCGGTCGCACTCGATGTGCAGCCGGACCCGGTCGGTCTCGGGGTAGGGGTTGTGGCAGTACGCGACGGCCGTCGACCCCTGGACGCTGCTGCGGCACTCCGCGCCGAACGGCCGGTCCTCGCGGGCCGGTCGCGCGGCCCCGGCCCGGTCGCCGCCGTCGGCCGCGCGGGTCACCGCTCCCCCGGCCCCGTGGGACGCGGCGTCGTAGGGCAGGGCGACCAGCAGGGCGAGGGCGGCGAGCACCGCACCAGGTGACCAGCGCACACTTCAGGGTGCGCGGTCCGGGCCCGCCCCCGCCCGGTCAGGCGGCCGAACGGGCGACGCCCCGCCTCCCGCGCGCTGCGGGAGACGGGGCGTCGGCCACGTACAAGGGCACGTACGAGAACGTACGAGGACCTGCTCAGGCACCCATCATGTGGACGCCGCCGTCGACGTGCACGACCTCGCCCGTCGTCTTCGGGAAGAAGTCAGACAGGAGACCGACGACACCGCGGCCCGCGGGCTCCGGGTCGGTGAGGTCCCAGCCGATGGGGGCGCGGTGGTTCCAGACGTCCGCGAGTTCCTCGAAGCCCGGGATGGACTTGGCGGCCATGGACTTGATCGGGCCGGCCGAGACCATGTTGACGCGGACGTTGCGGCCGCCGAGGTCACGCGCCAGGTAGCGCCCGGTGGACTCCAGGGCGGCCTTGGCGACGCCCATCCAGTCGTACTTCGGCCAGGCGATGGAGCCGTCGAAGGTGATGCCGACGACCGAGCCGCCGCCGCGCTTCTCCATCAGCGGGAGCAGCGCCATGGTGAGCGACTTCAGGGAGTACGCCGAGACCTGGAGGGCCGTCGAGACGTCCGCCCAGTCCGCCTCCAGGAAGTTGAAGGCGCCCTGCGGGCCGAAGGCGATCGAGTGGACGACGCCGTCGATGCCCTCGTCGTCGCCGAAGTACTCGTTGACCTTGGCGGCCAGCGAGTCCAGGTGCTCCTGGTCGGTCACGTCCATCTCGATGACCGTGGTGGGCTTGGGCAGCCGCTTGGCGATGCGCTCCACGAGCGTGACCCGGCCGAAGCCGGTGAGGACGACCTCGGCGCCCTGCTCCTGGGCGACCTTGGCCGCGTGGAAGGCGATGGAGCCCTCCGTGAGGACGCCCGTGACGAGGATGCGCTTGCCGTCGAGAATTCCGCTCATGGTGATCAGTGACCCATGCCCAATCCGCCGTCAACCGGGATGACGGCTCCAGTGATGTACGAGGCGTCGTCCGACGCGAGGAACTTCACCGTCGCGGCGATCTCCTCGGGCTTGGCGTAACGGCCGAGCGGCACCTGCGACACGATGTTCGCGCGCTGCTCGTCCGTCAGCACCTGGGTCATGTCCGTGTCGACAAAACCGGGCGCGACGACGTTGAAGGTGAGGTTGCGCGACCCGAGCTCCCGGGCGAGCGAGCGCGCGAAGCCGACCAGGCCCGCCTTGGAGGCGGCGTAGTTCGCCTGACCCGGGGAGCCGTAGAGACCGACGACGGAGGAGATCAGCACGACGCGGCCCTTCTTGGCGCGCAGCATGCCGCGGTTGGCCCGCTTCACGACGCGGAAGGTGCCGGTGAGGTTGGTGTCGAGGACGGACGTGAAGTCCTCCTCGGACATGCGCATCAGGAGCTGGTCCTTGGTGATGCCCGCGTTGGCGACCAGGACCTCGACGGCTCCGTGCTTCTCCTCGATCTCCTTGTAGGCCTGCTCCACCGTCTCGGCGTCGGTGATGTCGCACTTGACGGCGAGGACGCCGGCCGCGGTGAGGTCCTTGGGCGGCTCACCCGAGCGGTAGGTGATCGCGACCTTGTCGCCGGCGTCGGCGAACGCGCGGGCGATGGCGAGGCCGATGCCCCGGTTTCCTCCAGTGACGAGAACCGAGCGGCTCAACGGATCACCCTTTCCTTGGCTGTGTGGTCTTCCGAAAACCTATCGGTACCGTGCGCGATACGGAGAATCGGCGACCGACAGTGGCGCAGATGAGTCGCTGTTGGATCCCTACAGAAAAGTGTGGCCACCGTCCGGTTCGCACGCCATGATCGGACGTGGCCGGTGCCGGGGGGGGCGGCCGTGACCGTGCCGGGGCGAGCAGGCCCACCACAGGCGACAGCAGGGAGACATTCCGTGCCTCATTCCATCGATGAAGCCTTCACGGCGTTGCCGTTGCGGGCGCTCGCCGACGCGGCGCTCGCCCGCGCGCGTGCGCTTGGCGCCGAGCACGCGGACTTCCGGTTCGAGCGGGTGCGCAGCGCGGCCTGGCGGCTGCGGGACGCCAAGCCTGCCGGGTCGTCCGACACCACGGATCTGGGATACGCGGTGCGGGTGGTGCACGACGGGGCGTGGGGGTTCGCCTCGGGCGTCGATCTGACGATGGACGCGGCGGCCCGGGTCGCCTCGCAGGCCGTCGCGATGGCGAAGCTCTCGGCGCAGGTGATCAAGGCCGCGGGGTCCGACGTGGGGGCACCTCCCACGCCTTTCGGGCAGTGGGGGAGGGTGCAGCTCGCGGACGAGCCGGTGCACGCGGACCGGACCTGGATCTCCTCGTACGAGATCGATCCGTTCTCCGTACCGGCCGAGGAGAAGGCGGGGCTGCTCGCGGAGTGGAGCGCGCGGCTGCTCGCGGCCGACGGGGTCGCGCACGTGGACGCCTCGCTGCTCACCGTGCACGAGAACAAGTTCTACGCGGACACGGCGGGCACGGTGACCACCCAGCAGCGGGTGCGTCTGCATCCGCAACTGACCGCCGTCGCCGTCGACGAGTCCACCGGCGAGTTCGACTCGATGCGCACCATCGCGCCGCCGGTCGGCCGCGGCTGGGAGTACCTCACCGGGAACACCTGGGACTGGGCGGGGGAACTCGAACGGATTCCGGAGCAATTGGCGGAGAAGATGCGGGCGCCGAGCGTCGAGGCGGGCCGCTACGACCTCGTCGTCGACCCCTCGAACCTGTGGCTGACGATCCACGAGTCCATCGGCCACGCCACGGAGCTGGACCGCGCGCTCGGCTACGAGGCGGCGTACGCGGGCACCTCGTTCGCGACCTTCGACCAGCTCGGCAAGCTCGCGTACGGCTCGTCGCTGATGAACGTCACGGGCGACCGCACGGCCGAGCACGGGCTCGCGACCATCGGGTACGACGACGAGGGCGTGGCCGCGCAGTCCTGGGACCTGGTCAAGGACGGCACCCTCGTCGGCTACCAGCTTGACCGGCGGATCGCGAAGCTCACCGGCTTCGAGCGGTCCAACGGCTGCGCGTACGCCGACTCCCCCGGGCACGTCCCGGTGCAGCGCATGGCGAACGTCTCGCTGCAGCCCGACCCCGGCGGGCTCTCCACGGAGGACCTGATCAGCGGCGTCGACCGGGGCATCTACGTGGTCGGCGACCGCTCCTGGTCCATCGACATGCAGCGGTACAACTTCCAGTTCACCGGACAGCGCTTCTACAAGATCGAGAACGGGCGGCTCACCGGGCAGCTGCGCGATGTCGCCTACCAGGCGACGACCACCGACTTCTGGGGCTCGATGACGGCGATCGGCGGCCCCCAGACGTATGTCCTCGGCGGCGCCTTCAACTGCGGCAAGGCCCAGCCGGGCCAGGTCGCGGCCGTGTCGCACGGCTGCCCCTCCGCCCTCTTCTCGGGCGTCAACATCCTCAACACCACGCAGGAGGCCGGTCGATGAGCCGCACCGCCAAGCCGCACGAGATCGTCGAGCGCGCCCTGGAGCTGTCCACCGCCGACGGCTGCGTGGTGATCGCCGACGAGGAGTCGACGGCGAACCTGCGCTGGGCGGGCAACGCGCTCACCACCAACGGCGTCACCCGCGGCCGCACCCTCACCATCATCGCCACGGTCGACGGCAAGGAGGGCACCGCCTCCGGTGTCGTCTCGCGGTCCGCGGTGACCGCCGCCGACCTGGAGCCGCTGGTGCGGGCCGCCGAGGCCGCGGCGCGCACGGGAGGGCCCGCGGAGGACGCGCAGCCGCTGGTGGCCGACGCCCCGGCTTCGCCGGACTTCACGGACGCGCCCGCCGAGACGTCCTCTGCGGTCTTCGTGGACTTCGCGCCCGCGCTCGGCGAGGCGTTCGCCCGCGCCCGGGCGGGCGGCCGGGAGCTGTACGGATTCGCCAACCACGAGCTGACCTCCACCTATCTGGGTACGTCGACGGGGCTGCGGCTGCGCCACGACCAGCCGAGCGGCACCCTGGAGCTGAACGCGAAGTCCCCGGACCGCACCCGCTCGGCGTGGGCGGGCCGGGCCACCCGGGACTTCAAGGACGTCGACCCCGGCGCCCTGGACGAGGAGCTGGCGCGGCGCCTGGCCTGGGCGGAGCGACGGGTGGAGCTGCCCGCCGGGCGGTACGAGACGCTGCTTCCGCCGACCGCCGTCGCGGACCTGCTGATCTACCAGCTGTGGTCGTCGGCGGGGCGGGACGCCGCGGAGGGCCGCACGGTGTTCTCCAAGCCGGGCGGCGGCACCCGGGTCGGCGACCGGATCTCGGAGCTGCCGCTGACGCTGCGCAGCGACCCGAACGAGCCGGGTCTGGAGTCGGCGCCGTTCGTCCTCGCGCACGCCTCCGGCGACGACGCGTCGGTGTTCGACAACGGACTGCCGCTGCGGCCCACCGAGTGGCTGCGCGGGGGCGAGCTCGCGCAGCTCACGACGACCCGGCACAGCGCCGCGCTGACGGGCCTGCCGGTGGCCCCGGTGATCGACAACCTCATCCTCGACGGCGGCTCGGACCGCTCCCTCGACGACATGGTCGCGGCCACCGAGCGCGGCCTGCTGCTGACCTGCCTGTGGTACATCCGCGAGGTGGAGCCGGCGACGCTGCTGCTCACCGGCCTGACCCGGGACGGCGTGTACCTGGTGGAGAACGGCGAGGTGGTCGGCGAGGTGAACAACTTCCGCTTCAACGAGTCGCCGGTGGGCCTGCTGTCGCGGGCCAGTGAGGCGGGCCGTACGGAGAAGACGCTGCCGCGCGAGTGGGGCGACTGGTTCACCCGGGCCGCGATGCCCGCGCTGCGGGTCCCCGATTTCAATATGAGCTCTGTCAGCCAGGGCGTATAACCTCGGAGACTGCACCCGAGGTACGCCGGGGTGCACGCACCTCGGACACCGCACCTCGAGGTGCGCGGTTCCAGCACACCCAAGGAGACACGAGACCCGTGACGGACATCGTCGACGAGCTGAAGTGGCGGGGGCTGTTCTCGCAGTCCACCGACGAAGAAGCACTGCGCAAGGCGCTCGCGGACGGTCCCGTCACGTTCTATTGCGGCTTCGACCCGACGGCGGCGAGCCTGCACGTCGGGCATCTGGTGCAGGTCCTGACCGTGCGCCGGCTGCAGCAGGCGGGCCACCGCCCGCTCGCCCTGGTGGGCGGCGCCACGGGTCAGATCGGCGACCCGCGGCCGACCGCGGAGCGCACCCTGAACGACCCGGAGACGGTCGCGAACTGGGTGTCCCGGCTGCGCTCGCAGATCGAGCCGTTCCTGTCCTTCGAGGGCGAGAACGCCGCGGTCATGGTCAACAACCTGGACTGGACCGCGGGCATGTCCGCGATCGAGTTCCTGCGGGACATCGGCAAGCACTTCCGCGTGAACAAGATGCTCACCAAGGACTCGGTCGCCCGCCGCCTGGAGTCCCAGGAGGGCATCAGCTACACGGAGTTCAGCTACCAGCTGCTCCAGGGCATGGACTTCCTGGAGCTGTACCGCCGCCACGGCTGCACCCTGCAGCAGGGCGGCAGCGACCAGTGGGGCAACCTCACGGCGGGCATCGACCTGATCCACCGCCTGGAGCCGGACGCGACCGTGCACGCGCTCGCGACGCCCCTGATGACCAAGGCGGACGGCACCAAGTTCGGCAAGACCGAGGGCGGCGCCGTCTGGCTCGACCCGGAGATGACGACGCCGTACGCGTTCTACCAGTTCTGGCTGAACGTGGACGACCGGGACATCTCGAAGTACCTGCGCATCCTCAGCTTCAAGTCCCGCGAGGAGCTGGAGGAGCTGGAGAAGCAGACCGAGGAGCGTCCGCAGGCGCGCGCCGCGCAGCGCGCGCTCGCCGAGGAGCTGACCACGCTGGTGCACGGCGCCGACCAGTGCGCGGCCGTGATCGCCGCGTCGAAGGCGCTGTTCGGCCAGGGCGACCTTGTCGACCTCGACGAGGCGACGCTCGCGGCGGCGCTGTCGGAGCTGCCGCACATCCAGGTCGGCGAGCTTGGCCCGGTCGTGGACCTGTTCGCGGAGGTCGGCCTGGTGGCGAGCAAGTCGGCCGCGCGCCGCACGGTCAAGGAGGGCGGGGCGTACGTGAACAACGCGAAGGTCGCCGCCGAGGACGCCGTGGCGGACCGCGCGGACCTGCTGCACGGGCGCTGGCTGGTGCTGCGGCGCGGCAAGAAGAACCTGGCGGCGGTCGAGGTCACGGCCTGACCGCCCAGGTCAGGGCCGCGGTCACGGGCTGACCGCCGGGCACAGCAAGGGAGAGGGGCCGGTCCACACGGACCGGCCCCTCTCTTCTCCCCGCCACTAGGTCGTCTGTTTGCCGCCCTTGATCATCTTGTACGCGGCGTCGCCCAGGCCCACCACCACGAGTGCGGCGACCAACTGGAGCGCGTGCCGCCCCCAGTCGATGCCCTTGGTCTCGTCGATACCGAACCCGGCGGCCATCCAGTTGCCGAGTACGGCGCCGATGATGCCGAAGATGGTCGTCAGCCAGAGCGGACTGTGCTGCTTGCCCGGCAGGATCGCCTTGGCGATCAGGCCCAGCACGAATCCCACGATGATCGCCCACAACCAGCCCATAGCTGCCTCCTCAGACGGCTCGACATGAGCATTACGCTCAGTGTCGGCCCATCCGCCATACGGCGCATGTCGGGCACCTCCATACGTGGCGCGACGCAGCCCCCACCGGGAGCCGGGCCGCCCCCCGGTCTACGCGTCGGCGCAGGTGCGGCGTAACGTGGTGGAGCGTCCAGGCCGGGGAGAGCCTGGCATGACGGGCAGGCGGTGGAACGTGATGCGGAAGCAGAGCAGCGCCCAGGTCTTCCGGATCACAGGGGCCCGACAGGGCCTCGCGGACGACATCCGGGGCCGGCAGCGACGGTATGTGATCTCGATGTCGGTCCGTACTGTTTCAGTCATTGCCGCCGCGGTGCTCTGGAACGTCGAGCGCCATGTCGCTCTGGTCGCGCTGGTACTCGGAGTGCTCCTTCCGTACGTCGCCGTGGTGATCGCCAACGCCGGCCGTGAGAACACTCCGTCGCTGCCGTCAACCTTCGTACCGGCACCGTCGCGGCCGATGCTGCCGCCGACGGCGACCCGCGAACGGGCCGCGGAACCCGTCCCGGAAGATGTGACCCGGGTCACGACCGAGGACGCGAAGGCACGGTCGGGCGAACAAAGTTGACCGTCGACCTTACGCCAAGCTCAAGAAAACCTCAGATCAATCATGTAGTTCCAGTGCCAGGCGGCCGGTTCCCCGTGACATACTTCGTACGCGCTCCGCATCCCCCGTCGGAGCGACAGACCGACGCCGGGCAGCTCCCCCCGTGGCTGCTCGGCGTCGCCTTGTTTGGGATGAGTACGTGAGCGACGAAACACCGATCTGTTCCGCCAAGGGCTGCCGCGTCGCCGCGGTCTGGGTGCTCGCCTGGAACAACCCGAAGATCCACACTCCGGAGCGTCGCAAGACCTGGCTCGCGTGCGACGGACACCGCGAGCACCTGTCCCAATTCCTGGGCGTACGAGGCTTCTTGAAGGACGTCGTCCCGCTCGCCGAGTGGGAGCAGCCGGAGGGCTCCACCGGCTGACCGACCCGCCGGACGGACCCTAGCCGCCGATCGCGGACATCGGGCGGTCGGGCTGGAGGAACGACGGGTCGTCGAGGCCGGAGCCCGCCTTCTTGCCCCACATCGCGAGCCGCCAGATGCGGGCGATCTCCTCGTCCGCGCCGTCGTCGGCGCCGTCGCCCTCCGCGCCCTCGGGCGCCGCCCGCAGCGCCGCCCGCAGGTCGGTCTCCTCGCTGGCGAACAGGCAGGTGCGCACCTGGCCGTCGGCCGTGAGCCGGGTGCGGTCGCAGGCGGAGCAGAACGGGCGCGTGACGGAGGCGATCACGCCGACGCGGTGCGGGCCGCCGTCGACGACCCAGCGCTCGGCCGGGGCGGAGCCGCGCTTCGCGGAGCCCTCCTCGGTGAGGGTGAAGCGGGTGCGCAGCGAGGTCAGGATGTCACCGGCCGTGATCATGCCGTCGCGCTTCCAGCCGTGCTGGGCGTCCAGGGGCATCTGCTCGATGAAGCGCAGTTCGTAGTCGTTCTCCACGGCCCAGGCAAGGAGGTCGGGGGCCTCGTCGTCGTTCAGGCCCGGCATCAGGACCGTGTTGACCTTGACCGGGGTCAGGCCCGCGTCGCGGGCGGCTTCGAGGCCGTCGAGGACGTCGCGGTGGCGGTCGCGGCGGGTGAGGGTCTTGAAGACGTCCGGGCGCAGGGTGTCCAGGGAGACGTTGACCCGGTCCAGGCCCGCTTCCTTCAGGGCCTTGGCGGTGCGCTTGAGGCCGATGCCGTTCGTCGTGAGGGACATCCTGGGGCGCGGCTCCAGGGCGGCGCAGCGCTCGACGATGCCGACGAGACCGGGGCGCAGCAGCGGCTCGCCGCCGGTGAAGCGGACTTCCTCGATGCCGAGGCGCGTGACGGCTATGCGGATGAGGCGGACGATCTCGTCGTCCGTGAGCAGGTCCGGCTTGGCCAGCCACTGCAGGCCCTCTTCCGGCATGCAGTACGTGCACCGCAGATTGCAACGGTCGGTCAGCGAAACCCGCAGATCGGTGGCCACTCGGCCATACGTGTCGATGAGCACGTGGGCCCCCTCCCCGGTCCGGATCGGCATGCGGCGTTGCTACGCCCTTTGGCCACGAGCCTACGTGACGGTGCTGACATCGAAGAGGGGCATGATCCAACAGGAGCGGCGCGGCCGCGTCGTAGAGACCTACGACGATCTCGACGGCGCGGCCGCGAAGTGGTGCCTCAAGAAAGGGGCTCAGTGGGCGCCGGTGCCGGTCAGGGACCGGACCTCCAGCTCCGCGTACTTCTCCTTGTCGGGCTCCTCCTTCGACAGGACGGTGCCGAGCCAGCCGAGCAGGAAGCCGACCGGGATGGAGATCAGGCCCGGGTTCTCCAGCGGGAACCAGTGGAAGTCGACGCCCTTGAACATGGACGTCTTCTCGTTCCCGGAGACGACGGGTGAGAAAAGGACCAGGACGACGGCGGTGGTGAGGCCGCCGTAGATCGACCACAGCGCGCCCTGGGTGGTGAACCGCTTCCAGAAGAGGCTGTAGAGGATCGTCGGCAGGTTCGCGGACGCGGCCACGGCGAAGGCGAGGGCCACCAGGCCCGCCACGTTCAGATCGCGGGCGAGGGCGCCGAGGCCGATGGAGACGAGGCCGATGAAGACGGTCGCCCAGCGTGCGGCCTTGACCTCCTGCTTCTCGCTGGCCTGGCCCTTCTTGATGACGTTGGCGTAGATGTCGTGCGCGAACGAGGAGGACGAGGCGAGGGTGAGGCCCGCGACGACCGCGAGGATCGTGGCGAACGCGACGGCGGAGATCGTGGCGAGCAGGATGGCGCCCCAGTTGGAGTCCACTCCCCCCAGATGGAGCGCGAGCAGGGGAGCCGCCGTGTTGCCCGCCGGGTTGGAGTCGGTGATCTCCTTGGGGCTGATCAGCGCGGCGGCGCCGAACCCGAGGGCGATCGTCATCAGGTAGAAGGCGCCGATGATGCCGATGGCCCAGTTCACGGACTTCCGGGCGGCCTTGGCCGTCGGCACCGTGTAGAAGCGGATGAGGATGTGCGGCAGGCCCGCGGTGCCGAGCACCAGGGCGATGCCGAGCGAGATGAAGTCCAGCTTGGACGTCGCCGTCGCGCCGTACTTCAGGCCGGGCTCCAGGAACGGCGCGCCCTTGCCGCTGTTCTCGGCGGCGCTGCCGAGCAGGTCGGAGATGTTGAAGTCGAACTTGAGCAGCACCAGGAAGGTCAGCAGGAGCGCGCCCGCGATCAGCAGGACGGCCTTGACCATCTGCACCCAGGTGGTGCCCTTCATGCCGCCGATGGTGACGTACACGATCATCAGGACGCCGACGAGCGCGACGATGGCGACCTTGCCGCCGTCGCTGGTGATGCCGAGGAGCAGCGAGACCAGGACGCCCGCGCCCGCCATCTGCGCGAGCAGGTAGAAGATCGAGACGACGATGGTGGAGGTGCCCGCGGCGGTGCGCACGGGGCGCTGGCGCATGCGGTACGCGAGGACGTCCCCCATGGTGTAGCGGCCGGAGTTGCGCAGCGGCTCGGCGACCAGGAGCAGCGCCACGAGCCAGGCGACCAGGAAGCCGATGGAGTACAGGAAGCCGTCGTAGCCGAACAGGGCGATGGCGCCCGCGATGCCGAGGAAGGACGCGGCGGACATGTAGTCGCCGGAGACGGCGAGGCCGTTCTGGAAGCCGGTGAACTGCCGTCCGCCCGCGTAGAAGTCGGCGGCGCTCTTGGTCTGCCGGCCCGCCCACACGGTGATGACGAGGGTGGCGACGACGAAGACCGCGAACAGTGTGATGATCAGCGGCCGGTGCTCGCTGGCCTCGTTCGCGGCCAGCACGGTGCTCTGCGCCGAGTGGAGCTGAAGGGTGCTCACGCGCCGCCCTCCATCCGGGACTTGATGGCCTCTGCCTTGGGGTCGAGCTTGGTGGCGGCGTGGCGGGAGTACCACCAGGCGATGAGGAACGTGGTCAGGAACTGGGCGAGGCCGAGGACGAGGGCCACGTTGATGTTGCCGATGACCTTGGTGCCCATGAAGTCGCCCGCGTAGTTCGACAACAGGACGTACACGAGGTACCAGGCGATGAACGCGAGGGTCAGCGGGAACGCGAACGAGCGGTGGGCGGTGCGCAGTTCACCGAACTCCGCGCTCTGCTGCACCGCGACGAACTCCTCCGTGGAGGGCGTGACGGGGGTGGGTTCGGAGCCGCCCTTCGATGGTGGCGGTGCGTCGGTGGCCACGGAGTCTCCTCGTGGGACGGGGGTGGTGGGGAGGTGGGGGGAGCCGGAGGCGGTGCGGTGCATGGGGATCTGCGTTCTCTGCTCTCGGGGCCGTCGTGCGTGACGCGGATAGTGACACGGATCACGTGGCCGCGGATGGTGATGCTAAGCCCCGGGGACGTGATCCGACAGGGGGTTGATGTTGCTTCTGTCCACTGTTCAACGTCGCGGCGGCACGCCCGAAGCGGTCGAACTCACGCTTTTCCCGCTTTCTTCGGGAAGCCATTGCTGGCCTGGGAGTTCGGGGGATAACTTCACCCTGCACCACTCGTCATGCACCTGCCCGAGCACCAGCAGTGTTCGGGCAGTTCCGTATCCGGATGATGTGGAGATCCCATGGCTCATCTGCGCTCGTCACGCACGTCGCGCTCCAGACGCCTGGCGCTCGCGCTGCCGCTCGGTGTCGCGCTCGCCGCAGCGGTCGGCTTCGCGCCCGGCGCCGCGACCGCCGCCCCGCTCGACGCCCCCGGCTCCAGCACGGCGCGAGCCGCGGACACCGACGCGGCCGGCAAGCTGGCGTACGTCGTCAACACCAGGTCCGACGCCAAGACCCTGGCGCGTGTGAAGAAGGAGATAGCCAAGGCCGACGGCACGGTCGTCGTCACGTACGCGAAAATAGGCGTGATCGTCGCTCACTCGGCCAATCCGGACTTCGGCAGGACGCTGCGCGACGTGCGCGGTGTGCACTCCGCGGGCGCCACCCGCACCTCGCCGCTCACCCCGGCCGCCACCACGCAGGAGGGCGCGCCGTCCTTCGTGTCGAAGGAGCAGGCCAAGGCGCTCAAGCAGCGGGCCGCGGCGGGCAAGGGCGGTGCCGCCGCCCAGGAGCCGCTGGAAGCCGACCAGTGGGACCTGCGGGCCATCGGCGCCGACAAGGCGGCGCAGATCAACCCGGGCAGCAAGAAGGTCACCGTCGGCGTCATCGACACCGGTGTGGACGACACCCACCCCGACCTCGCGCCCAACTTCTCGGCCTCGCAGTCCGCGAGCTGCGTCGGCGGCAAGGCCGACACCTCCCCCGGCGCCTGGCGCCCGGCGAAGCCCGAGCACTACCACGGCACGCACGTGGCGGGCGAGGTGGCCGCCGCGCGCAACGACGTCGGCGTCGCGGGTGTCGCGCCCGGCGTGAAGGTCGCGGGCATCAAGGTGGCCGACCCGGTCAGCGAGCTGTTCTTCCCGGAGAGCGTGGTCTGCGCCTTCGTGTTCGCCGCCGACAACGGCATCGAGATCACCAACAACAGCTACTACGTGGACCCGTGGCTGTACAACTGCAAGGACGACCCGGACCAGCGGGCCATCCTCGACGCGGTCAACCGCGCCCAGCTGTACGCCAAGAAGAAGGGCACCCTGAACCTCGCCTCCGCGGGCAACTCCAACCACGACCTGGACGCGGACGCGATCGTCGACGACTCCAGCCCCGACGACTCCACGCCGGTCCCCCGCACCATCGACCCGCACGAGTGCCTCGACATCCCGACCCAGCTCCCTGGCGTCGTCACGGTCAGCGCGACGGGCGTGTACAAGGCCAAGTCGTACTACTCGACGTACGGCAACGGCGTCATCGACGTGGCGGCCCCCGGCGGCGACCGGCGCTACCAGAAGCCGACCGACACCCCCTCCAAGGACGGCGGCATCCTCTCCACGATGCCGGGCGGCCAGTACGCGTGGCTGCAGGGCACGTCGATGGCGTCCCCGCACGCGGCCGGTGTCGCGGCGCTGCTGAAGTCCACGCACCCGAAGGCGGGCCCGGCCGAGTTGCAGCGGCTGCTCAAGCGGCAGGCCGACAACCCGGGCTGCCCCACGAAGCCGTACGACCCCGACGGCGACGGCAAGGTCGACGCCGTCTGCAAGGGCGACAAGAACAAGAACGGCTTCTACGGCCACGGGATCGTCGACGCGCTCGACGCCGTGAAGAAGTAAGGGGAACGGCACCTTGAGCAGCAAGCAGACCAGCAGGACCGGCCGGGCCGGACGCCGCGCCGTCGCCCTTCCCCTCGGGGTCGCGGTGGTGTCCGCGCTCGCCTTCCTGCCGGGCACCGCGTCCGCGCAGAGCGACGCTCCGGCGGCGCCCGCGGCCCCGGGGGTCGGCGTCCTCGCCGCCGCCGCGCCCGCGGACGGTTCGACGATGAGCTATGTCGTCAACGTCCGTACCGGGCAGGGTGGTTGGGTGGCCAAGTACGTCAAGAAGGCCATCGCCAAGGCCGACGGCAAGGTCGTGATCTCGTACGACAAGATCGGTGTGATCGTCGTCCACTCCGCGAACCCCGACTTCGCGAAGACGATCCGCAAGGTCAAGGGCGTGCAGTCGGCCGGTGCCACGCGCACGGCGCCGTTGCAGGCGCAGTCCAGCGACGACATCGACGCCGCGCGGCCGCTGTCCGCGAAGGAGGCCGAGGCCGCCGCGGGCAAGGCCGCCGGCGACCAGGACGAGCTGGAGCCGCTGCAGTGGGACCTGCCCGCCATGAAGGCGGACCAGGCCCACAAGGTCTCCCTCGGCAGCCCGAAGGTGACGGTCGGCGTTCTCGACTCCGGCGTCGACGACACCCACCCGGACATCGCGCCGAACTTCGACAAGCGCGCGTCCGCGAGCTGTCTGGGCGGCGTGCCCACGCAGAAGGACAACGCGTGGCGCCCGGTGGCCAAGGAGAGCGACCACGGCATGCACGTGGCGGGCACCATCGCCGCCGCGAAGAACGGCACCGGCGTCACCGGTGTCGCGCCGGGCGTGAAGGTCGCGAGCCTGAAGGTGGCCGAGCCGGCGACCGGCATGTACTACACGGAGGCCGTCGTCTGCGGCTTCATGTGGGCGGCCGACCACGGCGTGGACGTCACCAACAGCAGCTACTACACCGACCCGTGGCTGTTCAACTGCCGTACCGACGCCGACCAGAAGGCACTGGTCGACGCGGTCGGGCGGGCGACCAGGTACGCGGAGCGCAAGGGCGCGGTGAACGTCGCCGCGGCCGGCAACGCGGAGACGGACCTCGCCCAGGACGAGATCGTCGACGAGTCGAGCCCGGACGACACGACGCCCGTCAAGCGGACCATCAAGACCGCGGACTGCTTCGACATACCGTCGCAGCTGCCGGGCGTGGTGACCGTGTCGTCGACGGGCGCGAAGGGCATCAAGTCGTCGTTCTCGAACTACGGCAAGGGTGTCATCGACATCGCGGCGCCGGGTGGCGACTCCACCGCCTTCCAGAAGCCGCAGCCGCCCGCCACCAGCGGTCTCATCCTGTCGACGCTGCCGGGCGGCAAGTTCGGCTACAAGGCCGGTACGTCGATGGCCTCGCCGCACACCGCGGGCGTCGCCGCGCTCATCAAGTCGACACACCCCAAGGCCTCCGCGGCCCGGGTGAAGGCCCTGCTGTACCGCCAGGCCGACGCGATGGCGTGCACCGACCCGTACGACATCGACGGCGACGGCAAGGTCGACGCGGTGTGCGCGGGCGGGAAGAACAAGAACGGCTTCTACGGCGTGGGCATGTCCGACGCGCTGGACGCCGTGCGGAAGTAAGGCGCGGGGCGCGAGCCGCGCCCCGCTGGAATGACGCCTCGCGGTGAGCGGGGCGGTGAGGGGCCGGGCGGTGTACGTGCCGTCCGGCCCTTCGCGAGAGGATGCCGCACATGTACGCGTACCAGGACTCGACGTTCGTCTACGAGGGCCAGCAGGAGTGGCGAGCCGAACCCGACCGCCCCAGATGGCAGTTGTGGCTCCGGTTCGTGCTCACCGTGCTGATCCTTCCGGTGTGGTGGCTGCTGCTCCTGGTCGTCGCGCTCGTCACGATCGTGGTCGCGATGTTCGCCGAGATCCTGACCGTCATCCCGGGCTTCGAGCGCGGTGCCGAGCGCGCCATGGACGCCGTCATCGGCAAGATCTCCCTCTGGCCGCGCTGGTCGGTGACCTGGCCCGAGCTGCGCCACGAGGGCGACACCGTCTTCTACCGCGCGCGGGTCGACGCGTACCTGGACACATGGACGAAGCGGGCGTCGAAGCCCAGGGCCCCGAAGAAGCCCGCGCCCCCGACGGAGTGCGAGGTGCCGTGGCGCAAGTACCGGGGCGTCGGCGGCGCGTACGTCGTCGAGGCGGCGGCGCGACGCGGCTGGGAGCTGCGCCCCTCCGACCCGGCGGAGGAGATCCGGCTGTGGTGGTCGGCGGCTTCGGCGCCGGGGGCCACGGGGCCGGGCGCCGTGGGGCCGGGGGCGACGGGGTACCCGCCCGCGGGCACGGCATAGTGGCTGTATGACGCAATCACCCTTGGCGGGCGCTGGTGGGGAGCGGGGGCCGTTGAACGGGGCCGGGGTCCCGGGGCCGTTGGACGGAGCCGTGGCCCAGGGGCCCGATGCCGCGGTCCCGGGACCGTTGGACGGAGCCGTGGCCCAGGGCCCCGATGCCGTGGTCCCGGGGCCGTTGGACGGAGCCGTGGTCGCCTGGGACGCGCTCGGGGGCGACCCCGCGCTCCTGTCCCGGCTCTCCCCCGTCGTACGGGAGGACACCCTGCCCGCCCGGCTCCCCGTGCGTGCGCTCGCGCGGTCCTGTGTGGGCGTCTGCGCGCTCGCCGCCGCCGAGTTGGCGGCCCTGCGCACGGGGCGGGACGTGCCGCACGCGCGCGTGGACGACGGTGCGGTGGCCGCCGCGTTCACCAGTGAACGACACCTGCTCGTGAACGGGCGCGCGCCGGAGTCGTTCGCGCCCCTGTCGCGGTTCTGGCGGACCGCCGACGGCTGGGTGCGCACGCACGCCAACTACCCGCACCACCGGGCCCGGCTCCTCGCCGCGCTGGGTCTCGGCGACGGCGACGCGTCCGTGGAGCGCGTCGCCGCCCGGCTCGCGGAGCTGCCCGCCGCCGAGGCCGAGGAGGCGGTGTACGCCGCCGGGGGTCTGGCCGTCGCCCTGCGCACGCCGCGGGAGTGGGCGGCGCATCCGCAAGGGGCCGCGGTGGCCGGGCTGCCCCTGGTGAGCCGGGAGCGGCTCGGGGGGCCGTCCGAGGTGCCGCCGCCGACGCGCCTGGGCGGACCGGGCGACGCGCACCCGCTCCTGCCCGCCGCCGGGCTCCGCGTCCTCGACCTCACCCGCGTCATCGCCGGACCGGTCGCCACCCGCACCCTCGCCCTGCTCGGCGCCGACGTCCTGCGCGTCGACCCGCCGCACCTGCCCGAACTCCCCGACCAGCACGCCGACACCGGCTTCGGCAAACGCTCCACCACCCTCGACCTCGGCGACCACGCGGACCGGCGCGCCTTCGACGACCTGCTCGCCGGGGCCGACGTGGTCGTGACCGGCTACCGGCCCGGGACGCTCGACCGGTTCGGGCTCGCCCCCGAGGCGCTGGCCGAGCGGCGGCCGGGGCTCGTCGTGGCGCAGCTCTCGGCGTGGGGCACGAGCGGCCCGTGGTCCGGCCGCCGCGGCTTCGACAGCCTGGTGCAGGTGGCCACGGGCATCGCGGCCGTCGAGGGCGCGCCGGAGGCGCCCGGCGCGCTGCCCGCGCAGGCGCTGGACCACGGCACGGGCTATCTGCTGGCCGCTGCGGTCCTGCGGGCGCTCTCCGAGCGGCTGACGGACGCCGCCGACGGCGCGGGCGGCACGCCGGTGGTGCGGCTCGCCCTCGCGCGGACGGCGGCGTGGCTCACGGGTTGGCCGACGTACACGGCGGATCCGTGGCTCACCGGGACGGACGGTCCCCTGGGGCGGCTGCGGCACGCCCTGCCGCCGGTGTCCTTCGACGCCGGGCCCGTGAACTGGGAGCGGCCGCCGGGCGGTTGGGGCGGGGACGCCCCTGTGTGGCGGTGAGCGGGGCCGGATGGGCGGAATGACGTTCCGCCAGTTGTTTGCCCGGACTTGCCCGGGAGTGCGACCACTGGTGAAGATCTTGTGGTGAGCTCCATACGACCGCCAGGGGACCCGGGCGGCGAGGCCACGGCCGGGACGGCCGCCGCCTCGTCGCCCACGGGGTATTCGGCCGCGCCGCACCATCCGGGGCAGGCGGGCCCGGCCGACGCGCACGCGGCTCCGCCCGACACGACGTATCCGGCCCCCGGCACGGCGTATCCGACCGCGCCCGACACGACGTATCCGAACCCGGCCGACACGTTGCACCTCACCGTACGGCGCACGGAGTACCCCCCTGCGCCGCCCGCCGCACCCACGGCCCCCCACGCCACCGCGCCCCGCCGCCCCTCCTCCGGCCGGGCCGTCGCCCTGCTCGTCCTCGTGGCCGTCGCCGCGGTCGTCCCGCTGTTCGGGCCCGCCGCCGTCCTTGACGGCACCGGTGAGGCCGAGGCGCCGGGCACGCCGGGGATCACGTTCCTGCGGACGGTGCTGTTCGCCGCGCTGTGCGTGCAGCTGGGCGAGGTGTTCGTACGGCGGCTCGCGCGCCGGGTGCCGGGGGCGCCGCTCGCCTCGGCGCCGCCGGGGTGGGGGCGGTGGGCGGCCGTCGCGGGCTGTGTCGCCGCGCTCGGCCTCGCCTCGGTCGTCGCCAGCGGCAACCTGGTGCCGCACCAGCCGTCCGACCTGGACGTCGGCGGCCTCTACCAGTCACGGGACGGCCGCCTCGCCCTTCTTGAGGTCAACGCCTTCGTCGTGGCCGCCCTCTGCGCCCGCTCGCGCCGCCCGGACAGCGCGGTCCTGCCGCTGGCCGCCGTGATCGTGGCGGAGGCGCTGCGCGCGCACCCGCCGACGGAGGAGGCCGCGCTCGTCGGCTCCGGGCTCACGCTGGTGCATCTGACGTGTGCGGCACTGTGGGCGGGCGGCCTGCTGTACGCGCTGCGTACGCTGCGGAGCTGGCGAAGGACCGCACCGGAGGCGGGCGTTGCCGTGCTCGGCCGCTACGCGCGCGTGGCCGCCGTCCTGTTCGCCGCGATCACCGCGAGCGGAATCGTCAGCACGCTGCGCCGCATGCCGCCGGACACCGTGGCCGACCAGTTGACGGACACGGCGTACGGCCGCACCCTGCTCGCCAAGGTGCTGCTCGTGGCCGTCGTCGCCGTCCTCGCGCTGCTCTCCCGGCGCCGTCTGAAGCGGTCCCCTCAGCGCACGCTCAGCACGTACGCGCCCGCGCGCGCCGAGGTGATGGCGCTCGGGGCCGTGGTCGCGGTGTCGGCGCTGCTCACCGTCGTTCCGGTGCCGATCCGCTGGTGAGGGTGCCGGTGAGCACGCCCCGGGTCAGGAGGGCCTGGGCGGCCAGGTAGGTCAGCATGATCCAGAAGTCGGGGCGGGGCGCCTGGGGCCAGTCGGCGACGTCCGTGGCAATGAGGGTGTCCGACAGCAGGAAGAGGCCGCCACCCGCCGCCGCGGTCAGTCCGAGGGTGGTCGCGCCGAAGGCCATGGCGGTCAGGAGCAGGCTGTAGCCCGCCACCGGGATCCGCATGTCCGACGGCAGGTCGGGCCACAGGAGCGCCACGGTGACGATCAGGGCGCAGGCGTAGGTGGCCACGACGAAGGTGCCCCGGGCCGGGGCGTGGTGTTCGCCGTGTCTGCGGAACAGGGCCAGGTAGCAGAGGTGGCCGACGGCGAAGGAGCCCATGCCCGCGAGGAAGAGGGGGTCGGCGTCACCGAGGAGCAGGACGTCGCCGCCCCAGCCGAAGAGGAGGGCCGCGGTCAGGAGGCGCGGGCCCTGGCGGAGGGCTGCGTAGGCGGCGAGCAGGGGCATCAGGAGGGGCTTCAGTACGGTGTGGCCCGTGTCGGCCCCGAAGGCCAGGGCCAGGAGGTCGCCGACCGCGGCCAGGGCGAAGGCCGCCAGGGCCGCTGTGCCGTAGCTGTGGCTCCTGGACGTAGGTGCATGGGTGCCCGGCGCCGGGAGTTGCTCTGAGGGCGGGATCCGCCCCGCGGCACGATGGCCCACAACGGGGGACGACAGCGTCGGCTCACCGCGGGCCACACCGCTGCCCGGCTCCGCCCGCGTCACGCCGCCGGCTCCGTCGTGCGTTCGTGTGTCGGCGCCGGGGCCGCGACGGGCTGCTGGGGCGGTCGCCAGCCCGGCCCCCGGAAGACGTGGCCTGCTCGGTCGCTCCAGGAGGATGCCTGCTTCAGGTCTCTGGCGATCGCCGCGTACTCGTGGGTGGCCACGCGCAGCGGGTTGTACGTCGTGATGTTCTTCGTGAGGCCGTAGACCGGGCGGTCGGTCTCGGGGACCCAGGAGCGGAACAGGCGGTCCCAGACGATCAGGATGCCGCCGAAGTTGCGGTCCAGGTAGCCGCCCTGGGACGCGTGGTGGACGCGGTGGTGGGACGGCGTGTTGAAGACGTACTCGATCGGCCGTGGCAGCTTGCCGATGCGTTCGGTGTGGATCCAGAACTGGTACACGAGGTTCGTCGCGGAGCAGAAGGCGAGCGCGGCCGGGTGCACGCCGAGCGCGATCAGGGGCAGGTAGAACGGCCACACCGTCAGGCTCGTCCAGGGCTGGCGGAGCGCGGTGGTGAGGTTGAACTTCTCGCTGGAGTGGTGCACCACGTGGCAGGCCCACAGGACGCGGATCACGTGGTGGCCGCGGTGCGACCAGTAGTAGAAGAAGTCCTGCGCGAGCAGCATCAGCGGGATCGTCCACCACAGGACGGGCACGCGCAGCGGCGTCAGCGCGTACACCCCGGAGTAGACGGCGACGATCGGGATCTTCCAGAGGAAGTCGAAGGCCAGGCTGCCGAGCCCCATGGTGATGCTGGTGGCGGCGTCCTTGGTCTCGTACCCGGCGGCGTCCTCGTCGGGGTGGACCCGGTGGCTGATGATCTCGACGACCGTGAGCACCACGAAGGCGGGGATGGACCACAGCACGACATCGGGCAGGTTCGGGGACATGCGTGCACGGTAGAACGGCCTCTGGGCTGCCGCTAGGGGTTGTTACTGCTAAGTATTACCGCGGGTACGGCCCTGGTTTTTGGCGATCTCCACCAATGCGGCACCCCTGCGGGGCGCAGGTCCGGACCACCGCCTCACACCCCGGCCGCGCCGAGCAGCGCCCCCGTCCCGTACGTCACCGCCATCGCGAGCGCCCCGCCCGCCACGTTCCGCACGACGGCGGGCCGCACCGCCGCAGAGCCGAGCCGGGCGCTGCTGAAGCCCGTGAGGACGAGCGCGCCGAGCACCGAGAGGACCGTGACGCCGAGGCGCCAGTCGGCGGGCGGGAGCACCATGGCGAGCAGCGGGAGCAGCGCGCCCGCGGTGAACGCGAGGAAGCTCGCCCACGCGGCGTGCCAGGGGTTGGTCAGCTCGTCGGGGTCGATGCCGAGCTCCACGCGCGCGTGGGCGCTCAGCGCGTCCCGTTCGGTGAGCTGCACGGCGGCCTCGCGGGCCACGTCACGGCTGAGCCCGCGCCCTTCGAGGAGGTCGGTCAGCTCGGCGAGTTCGGCCTCAGGCCGCTCGCGCAGTTCGCGCCTCTCCAGGGCCAGGGCGGCCTTCTCGGAGTCGCGCTGGGTGGACACGGAGACGTACTCGCCCGCGGCCATCGACATCGACCCGGCGAGCAGTCCGGCGAGGCCCGCCGTCAGGATCGTGGCGCGTTCACTGGTGGCGCCGGCGACGCCGACGACGAGGCCCGCGGTGGACACGATGCCGTCGTTGGCGCCGAGCACCGCGGCGCGCAGCCAGTTGAGGCGGGTGCCGAGCGCCCCGCTGTGGGCCTCGTCGTGGTCGGGGGCGGGCGCCTGATCGCTCATCTGGGGAGGGTCTCACCCGGTGCGCCGCCCGCACAGCAGCGGCGCACCGGGAGGCTCACCAGACCCTGGTCTGCCCGCCGGGCGCGAACACCGGGCTCGTCGCCCCGGCCGGGGGCTCCTTCAGGGGTTCGGAAAGCTCCTGGACGGTGGGCCCGACCCGCGCCGCGATCGCCTCCAGCCGCCCCAGGTCGAAGCCGTACACGCGGGCCGCGTTGCCGCCCGCCATCGCCGCGACCTCGGCCGGTGGCAGGCCCGCGTAGGCGGCGCGCAGGCCCTCGCGCGAGAAGGGGTGGGTGCCCTCGTCGTGCGGGTAGTCGCTGCCCCACATGATCTTGTCGAGGCCGACCCGGTCGCGCACCGCGGCCTCGTGCGGACGCATGAAGCTGGCGCCCACGAAGCAGTTGTCCCGCCACACCTCGGAGGGCCCCTTGCCCATGGCCTCGAAGAGCCCGGCGCCGAACTTGGACTCGGCGGTGTCCCGCCGCGCGACGGCCGCGACCAGCCGCCCGTGGTAGTAGTCCAGCATGGCGAGCACGCCCGGGATCCAGCCGGAGCCCTGCTCGGTGAGGACCAGCTTCAGCTCGGGGTGGCGCCGGAACGCGCCGCCGAACATCAGGTGCCACAGCGCCCGGTGGGAGAACCACGTCGTCTCCACCATGAACACCGCGCGCGCGGCGGGCTCGTCACCGAGCGGCGGCGACGCCGAGCCCGCGTGGTGGTTCACGGGCACGCCGAGCTCCGCGCAGACCGCCCACAGCGGGTCGTACGTCTGCGAGTACAGCTCGGGCAGGCCCGACCCCGGCGGCGTGCCGGGGACGAGGACCCCGCCGGTGAGGCCCGCGCCGACGGCCCAGCGGACCTCCCGCACCGCCTCCTCGACGTCGTTGAGCAGGATCTGGAAGACGCCCGCCCTGCGCCCGGGTGCCGCCGCGCAGAAGTCCGCGAGCCAGCGGTTGTGGGCGCGCAGGCCCGCCCAGCGCTGCTCGTACTCCTGCCGGGTCGGCGCCGGGGCCATGAGGGACGCCGACGGGAAGAACGGCGGGATGGTGTTCGGGAACACCACCTCGGCGACGATGCCGTCGGCCTCCAGCTCCGCGACGCGGCGGTCGGAGTTCCAGTTCCGGTCGGCGGTGTCGGCGAGCAGGTCCTCGTACGGATTGACGTAGGTGGCCGCCCAGGCGTCGAAGGCGTCGTGGTGGCGGGCGGCCAGGTAGGGCTTGTAGTCGAGGAGGTCGGCGCCGGCGTGGCAGTCGGCGGAGATGACGGTGTAGCGGTCGGTGTCGGCGTACGTCCTGGTGTCTGTCATGGGGTCACCCCGAGCGTCGGGAAGTCGTGGCCGGTCAGCCAGTGGCGGCCCGCGTCGCGCGAGCGGGCCCAGGAGACCTCGACGGCGCGCTGGTCGGGGTCCTGGCCGAGTGCGGCGGGGGTCGGGCCGATGCGGCGGGCCAGCGGGGCTAGCTTCGCGGTGTCGAAGCCGAAGACCTCGGCGGCGGCCAGGCCCAGCATGCGGCGGGTCTCGGCGACGGGGATGTCGTGGAAGGTCTTCGCGAGCCACGCGCGCGTGTCGGGCCAGGTGCCCTCGGGGTGCGGGAAGTCGCTGCCCCAGAGGATGTTGTCGACGCCGATCTCGTAGCGCTGGGCCAGCTCGCGGCGTTTGGTGTTGGTGGCGCAGACGAAGATCTGCCGGTCCAGGTACTCGTGCGGCGGGCGCTTCAGCTCGGCGAACGGCGACAGCTTCTTGCCGCCGTGCGCGCCCAGGTAGAGCCGGTCCATGAACCACAGCAGGTTCGGCAGCCACCAGCAGCCCGACTCCGCGACCCCGAACCTGAGCCCCGGGTGCCGCTCGAAGACCCCGGACCAGAGCAGGAACCACAGGGGGCGGGCGGGCCACCAGGTCACTTCGGAGACGTAGATGCCGAGGTGGTCGCCGTACTCGTCGCGGGGCGCCGCCCCGGAGTGGGTGAGCACGGGCATCGCGCACTCGGCCGCCGCGGCCCATACGGGGTCGTAACGCCGGTCGTGGTAGGGCGCCTTGTCGACCCACATGGACGGGATCATCAGGGCGCCGAGCCCCGACTCCTTGGCACGGTGGATCTCGGCGACGACCCGGTCGACCTCTCCGGTGACGGGCAACAGGGCGACGCCGCAGTGCCGTTCGGGATGGCCCGACACGAAGTCGGCGAGCCAGCGGTTGTGCGCCTGGGCGCCCGCCATGCCGAGTTCGGGGTCCTGGTCCCCGGACAGGCCGAGGCCCACCCCGAAGGGCGCGGCGGTCCGGCTGTCCACGGCGTCGGCGTCCGGGAAGACGACCTCCGCGGCCACCCCGTCGCCGTCCAGCTCCTTGAGCCGCCGCGCGGGGTCCCAGCCGCCCCTCAGGCCTTCCTCGTTGTCGCTGAACCAGCGGTCGGCGAAGGCCTCGTTGCGGATGCCGAGCCAGGTCATCTCCTCGCGGCGCCGCTCGCGCCCGCCGAGGAACTCGTCGAAGTCCCGGTGGAACCGGGCGTCCAGGTAGGGCCGGTACTCCTCGGTGGGCAGCCCGGCGTGGCAGTCGGAGGACACGATCAAGTAGGGCTCCGCGAAGCCCTGTCGGGGTTCTCGGGTGTCGTGCGGGTCCGTCATGGCGGCTCCCTCAGTCCAGGATGAAGCTCTCCAGATACGACGGTTCGGTCCGGCCGAGCATCGACTGCGCCCGGGCCCGGATCTGCCGGTCGCTGTGCTCGCTCGCGGGCAGCAGCCAGAAGCGGCCCGCCGCGACGCCCTCGGCCACCAGGTCCGCGACGTCCTCCACGGGCGTGAACTCGACCTTCTGCCCGGCATCGCGCATGGCCGCCTCCCACTGGCCGAGGCTGCGGTAGGGCGCCTTGCGGGGGCGGGACTTGGCGTACCGCTCGGGCCGGTTGCGGTGCGACTCCCACAGGCCGGTGCGCAGCATGTGCGGTCCGGGGAAGAGCACGGAGGCGCCCACGCGCGCGTGCTCCGCCTTCAGGTGCGCGTACAGGGACTCCGTCATCGTCACGACGGCCGCCTTGGTGACCGCGTACACGGACGCCGTCGGCAGCGGCGCGATACCGCCGTCCCCGGAGGAGGTGTTGACGACGTGGCCCTCCTCGCCGCCCGCGAGCATCCGCGGCACGAACGCCTGGATGCCGTGGAAGACACCCCACACGTTGACTTCGAAGGCCCACTTCCAGTCGTTCGGCTCGTGCTCCCACATCCGGCCCTCGGCGCCGGAGCCCACCCCGGCGTTGTTGCACAGGACGTGCACGGCGCCGAACCGGTCGTACGTGTCGTCGGCGAGCGCGACGACCTGCTCGCGCACGCCGACGTCGACCACGCGCGCGTGCACGGTCGCCCCGTCCGCGCGCAGCCCGGCCGCGGCCTTCTCCAGGGCGTCCGCCTCGACGTCGGCGAGCACGACGGTGAGGCCGTCCGCCGCGAACCGCCGTGCGAGGGCGAGCCCGACGCCGCTCGCCGCGCCCGTGACGACGGCGACCCGCCCCCGGCGCAGCTCCATGTCAGACGCTCCCCTCGGGCGGGCCGTCCAGGATCTGCCGCGGGTCGTCGTAGCGCTGGTGGACGTAGGGCAGCAGCGCCTGCGCGTCGACGCGCTCCACCACCCGGCCCCGCTGGTCGCTGGTCTTCTCCCCGATGGTGAGCTCCACCAGGCGGCGCACGGGCAGGTCCGCCACCGGGTCGTACATCGACTCGCGCAGCACCACGTCCCCGGTGACGCTCTCCAGCTTGCGGACCCGCTCCTCGCGTACGCAGTGCACGAGCACCGGGTCCGCGTCGAAGCCCGAACCGTCCACCGCGGGCAGGAACTTGAAGTAGAAGTCGGTCTTCCGCGCGGGCTCCGGCAGCGGCAGGCTCCCGCTCACCGCGCCGCGCACCTCCACGAACGCGATGCCGTGCCGGGCCATGGCGGCCCGCACCACCAGGCCGTCGCGCTCGACGGTGACCTCGCCCAGCTTCTTCGGCTCACCGAAGACCTCACGGCCACCGATCAGGGCGCGCTCGTGGGTCATCGGCATCACCAGCGGATACCAGCCCGCCACCCCGCCGTGCTCCGCGGCGACGGCCACCGAACCGGCGCCCAGCGGATAGCCGGCGAGCTCGACCCTGCTGATGTTGGCCCGCACCAGGGGGCGGTCCGTGGGCTTCAGGGGCGGTGGCAGGACGGCCGCCACCGTGTCCGGGTCGCTCTCCCACACGGCCACCACACCCGTGGACCAGATGTCGGGGAGCTTGGTGTTCGCGGTGCGCGTCGCGGCCATTTCGGCCTCGGTGCGCGCGCCGTAGCGTACGCGTGCCATGCCGTACCACCCTTCGCCGACGGACTGTCAGATACTTGCGGGGGTTCTGTAACACAGTTACAACAGGAGCCGTGAAGGGTAAAGAGACGCGTGCCCATCTCGACCGGGAACAGGTCCTCGCCGCCGCCGCGGGCCTCGTCAAGCAGCACGGCCCCGCCGCCCTGACCATGCGCAAGCTCGCCGCCGAGCTCGGCACGGCCGTCACCTCGATCTACTGGCACGTCGGCAACCGCGAGCAGCTCCTCGACGCCCTCGTCGAGCGGACCGTCGCCGACCTCGGGGAGATCCGGCCCCGAGGGGGCACGCCCGCCCGGCGCATCGCGTCCGTGGCGCGCGCCCTGCGCCGGCTGCTTCGCGACCACCCGCACCTCATCGCGATGGTCCACGAACGCGGCCTGACGGAGCGGATGTTCCTGCCCGCGCAGCGGGCCCTGGTGCACGAGGTGCACGCGGCGGGACTGCGCGGCGCCCGGGCCGCCGACGCCGTGCGCGCCGTCCAGGTCCATGTCGTCGGCCACGTCCTGGTCGAGCGCAACCGCGAGCGCGCGCCCGTGCAGCGCCCCGGTGAACAGGAGCTGTGGGACGCGCGGGCCGCCGAGCAGGACCCGGCGCTCGCCCGCGCCCTCGCCCGGTCGCCGGACACGGAGCGGCTGTTCACCCTGTCCGTGCGGGCGCTGGTGGCGGGGTTGCTCGAACCCCTCTCCGGAGACTGACGGTCCCACCGCCGAAAGCCGCTGCCGCCACCTCTGGAAGGTGCCTGTCCCGCCCCCGGAAGGTGCCTGCCCCCGGCCCTGGGACCTGACTGTCAGTCGCGGCCCGTATCCTCATGGACCATGCTCGAAGACCGCACGACCGCACCGCCGACGGCGCCGACCGCGACATCGGCGACTCCGGCGACGACCGACGCGACCGCGCCGGGGTCCGAGGCCCCCTGGCCGACCACCTACCCCTCCGGGTACGCGGTCGTCGACGTCGAGACCACCGGCCTGTCCAGAGACGACCGGATCATCTCGGCCGCGGTCTACCGCCTGGACGCCCGCGGCGAGGTCGAGGACCACTGGTACACGCTGGTGAACCCGCAGCGCGACCCGGGCCCGGTCTGGATCCACGGCCTGACGAGCGACAAGCTGGCCGACGCCCCGCTCTTCGCGGACATCGCCGAGGAGTTCGCGACCCGCCTCGCGGACCGCGTCCTCGTCGCGCACAACGCCGTCTTCGACTGGTCGATGATCGCCAGGGAGTACGCCCGCGCGGAGCGCACCGCCCCCGTCCGCCAGCGCCTGTGCACCATCGCGCTCTCCAAGGAGCTCGGCCTGCCGCTGCCCAACCACAAGCTGGAGTCCCTGGCGGCCCACTTCGGCGTCGTCCAGCGCCACGCCCACCACGCCCTCGACGACGCCCGGGTCCTGGCCGAGGCGTTCCGGCCGAGCCTGCGCGCGGCGGCGAGCGACGGCGTGCGGCTGCCGCTCCTGGAGTGCCGCCCGCTGACCGAGTGGTCCGACGGCGGCGCCCGCATCGGCCGCCAGGGCGGGCACTCCCCCGGCGCCGCGGACGCGCCCTCGTCGTCGTTCTCGGCGTACTCCTCGTACCAGTCCGGCAGTTGGCGCCCCTCGCGCAAGCGCCCCGCCTGCCCGTTCCCGAACCCCGGGCGGTGGGAGGACGGCAAGCCCCTCAAGCAGGGCATGCGCGTCGCCTTCTCCGGGGACACCTCCGTGGACCGCGAGCTCCTGGAGGACCGGGCGTTCGAGGCGGGCCTGCACATCGCGACGAGCGTGTCGCGGCTGACGAGCCTGCTGGTCACGAACGACCCGGACTCGGGCACGTCGAAGACGACGAAGGCCCGGGCGTACGGCACACCGGTCATCGACGAGGCGGCCTTCGGCCAGCTCCTCCAGGACGTGGCCCCGGCCGACGGCGCACCGCGCGCCGCCGCCGTACCCCCTCCCGGCGAAAGATGACAGCCACACGGTCCGCGTCAGACGGGTGATTGCCGGGCGACTCGCCCGCCCACCACTCGCCCCGCGCCGCCGCCGCGTCCCACTCTGTGGCGCATGGCACGTTGTGAGGTCTGCGGAAACGACTACGGCATGTCCTTCGAGGTGCACGCGCAGGGCGCGGTGCACGTCTTCGACTGCTTCGCCTGCGCCATCCACCGCATGGCGCCCATCTGCGAGCACTGCCGGTGCCGCATCATCGGGCAGGGCGTCGAGGTCGAGGGCCACTGGTACTGCGGGGCGCACTGCGCCCGCGCGGAGGGGCGGGTGGGGATCGTCGACAGGGTGTGAGCGGGCCCCTCCCGTCGGGGGCTTTCACGCGCGGGGTAACGTCGAAGCCGTGTACCGCTTCCTCCTGACCCGCCAATGGGTGATCCTCACCCTCGTCGGCCTCGTCCTCATCCCCGTGATGATCGAGCTGGGCTTCTGGCAGCTGCACCGCCACGAGAACCGCGTGGCGCACAACGCGAGAATCGGCAGGGCGCTGGACGCCGCGCCGGTCCCCGCCGAGCGGCTGACCGCGCCCGGCCGTGACGTACCGGACTCCGCGGTGTACCGCCGGGTGACGGCCAAGGGCACCTTCGACCCCGAGGACGAGGTCGTCGTGCGCCGCCGCACCAACTCCGACGACGAGGTCGGCTTCCACGTCCTGACCCCGTTCGTCCTCGACAACGGCAAGGTGCTGCTCGTCAACCGCGGCTGGATCCCCGCGGACGGCCCCCAGACCGCCTTCCCCAAGATCCCCGCCCCGCCCCGCGGCGAGATCACCGTCACCGGCCGCCTCATGGGCGACGAGACGTCCGCGGCCAGCGGCATCAAGGACGTACGCGGACTGCCCGACCGCCAGATCATGCTGATCAGCAGCGGACAGCAGGCGCACGCCCTGGGCAAGAAGGTGCTCGGCGGCTACATCGAGCTGACCGCGCCGCGCCACGGCGACTCCCCCCAGCTCCTGGCCGAGCCCGACCACAGCGGGATCGGCACGCACATGGCGTACGCCGTGCAGTGGTGGCTGTTCGCCGCGGGGGTGCCCGCGGGCTGGATCGTCCTGGTCCGGCGCGAGCGCAAGGACCGGGCGGAGGCGGCCGCGCGGTCCGCGGCGGAGCAGGCCGAGGAGGGCGAGCGGGGCGAGGAGGCCGAGACGGCTTCCCCGGCGACGGCCTAGGAGGTTCCGGGCGACGGCCTGATCACCGCCGCGCCGATCCCACCGCGCGCGGCGCGCCCGGCGCGGCGGTGATCCGCCCAGGTTCCGGTTGACGCGGCGCCGAACCGGGAAGCCGTCACCCGTGTCACAACGCCCGCGCCGCCCCATCGAGGACTACGCCCTGATCGGCGACCACCAGACGGCCGCCCTGGTCTCCCGCGCCGGATCGGTGGACTGGCTGTGTCTGCCCCGCTTCGACTCGGGAGCCTGTTTCGCCGCGCTCCTGGGCGACGACGAGCACGGCCACTGGCGCGTCGCGCCGAAGGACGCCGACGTCTGCGCCCGCCGCGCCTACCGCCCCGACACCCTCGTCCTCGACACCGAGTGGGACACCCCGGACGGCTCGGTCCGCGTGACCGACTTCATGCCGCAGCGCGACCGCGCCCCCGACCTCGTCCGCGTCGTCGAGGGCCTCCAGGGCGAGGTGACGGTGCGCAGCACGCTCAGGCTGCGCTTCGACCACGGCTCGATCGTGCCGTGGATGCGCCGCACCGACAGCCACCGGGTGGCGGTCGCGGGCCCCGACTCCGTATGGCTGCGCACCGATCCGGAGGTCCGCACCGAGGGCCGCGACTTGGCCACGTACTCCGAGTTCACCGTGGCCGAGGGGGAACGCGTGACGTTCGTCCTCACCTGGCACCCCTCGCACGAACCGGCCCCGAAACCGCTCGACACCGAACAGGCGCTGCGCGACAGCGTCAAGGACTGGCAGGCCTGGGCGGCCCGCTGCCGCTATGACGGTCCGCACCGCGACGCGGTCGTCCGCTCCCTCATCACGCTCAAGGCCCTCACCTACGCCCCGACCGGCGGCATCGTCGCCGCCCCCACCACCTCGCTGCCCGAGGAGATCGGCGGCGTCCGCAACTGGGACTACCGCTACTGCTGGCTGCGCGACGCCACCCTCACGCTCGGCGCGCTGCTCGCCGCGGGCTATCTGGAGGAGGCCGAGGCGTGGCGCGACTGGCTGCTGCGCGCGGTGGCGGGCGACCCCGCCGACCTCCAGATCATGTACGGCCTCGCGGGCGAGCGGCGGCTGCCCGAGTACGAGGCGGAGTGGCTGCCCGGGTACGGGGGCTCCGCGCCCGTGCGCATCGGCAACCAGGCGGTCAGCCAGCGCCAGCTCGACGTCTACGGAGAGGTCGTCGACTCGCTGACGCTGGCCCGCCGCTCGGGCCTGACCACCCGCCCGCACGGCTGGCGGCTGCAACTCGCGCTCATGGAGTTCCTGCGGCACCGCTGGCGCGAGAAGGACGAGGGCCTGTGGGAGGTGCGCGGCCCGCGCCGGCACTTCGTGCACTCCAAGGTGATGGCGTGGGTCGCCGCGGACCGCACCGTGCGCGCGATGGAGGACGACCCCGCGCTGCCCGGCGACGTGACGCGCTGGCGGCGGCTGCGCGACGACATCCACGCGGAGGTCTGCGCCCGCGGATACGACACGGAACGCCGCACCTTCACGCAGTCGTACGGCTCGCGCGAGCTGGACGCCGCGCTGCTGCTGATCCCGCGCGTGGGGTTCCTGCCACCGGACGACCCGCGGGTGATCGGCACGATCGAGGCGGTGCGGGAGGAGCTGAGCACGCGGGAGGGGTTGCTGAGGCGCTACTCGGTCGCGGAGACGGCTGTGGACGCCACCGCCCCCGGGGGCACGACCGGGTATGCCACCGCCGCCGCGGGCACTGCCGGGGACGCCACCGCCGCCGAAGGCACCGCCGGGGACAGCCCCACCCCGGTCGCCGCCGCCCCCGTGGACGCGGACAACGTGGACGGCCTGCCCGGCGGCGAGGGGACCTTCATCGTCTGTTCCTTCTGGCTCGCCGACGCGCTGCACCTGACCGGCCGCACCAAGGAGGCCCGCGACCTCTTCGAGCGGCTGCTCGCGCTCCGCAACGACGTGGGGCTGCTCGCGGAGGAGTACGACCCCGTGGCCGCGCGCCAGTTGGGCAACTTCCCGCAGGCCTTCAGCCACGTCGGGCTCGTGGGCACCGCCCTCGCCCTCTTCGGCCCGGACGCGGCAGGATAGGGCCATGGATCTTGGACTGAACAACCGTGTGTACGTCGTCACCGGCGCCACCCGTGGACTCGGCAACGCCGCCGCCCGTGAGCTGGTCGCGGACGGCGCGAAGGTCGTCCTCACCGGCCGCGACGAGAAGACGGCCGCCGCGGCGGCCGCGGAGCTCGGCCCGAACGCGGTGGGCATCGGCGCGGACAACGCCGATCCGGGCGTCGCGGACCGCCTCGTGGCGGCGGCGCGTGAGCACTTCGGCGGCTTCGACGGCATCCTCGTCAGCGTCGGCGGGCCGCCGCCCGGCTTCGTCGCCGACAACACCGACGAGCAGTGGCAGGCCGCGTTCGACTCCGTCTTCCTCGGTGCGGTACGCCTCGCGCGTACCGCCGCGGCGGAGCTGGGCGAGGGCGGTGTCATCGGCTTCGTCCTCTCCGCGTCCGTGCACGAGCCGATCCCCGGCCTGACCGTCTCCAACGGCCTGCGCCCCGGCCTCGCGGGCTTCGCGAAGTCCCTCGCCGACGAGTTGGGGCCGCGCGGCATCCGTGTGGTCGGCCTCCTCCCGGCCCGCATCGACACCGACCGCGTCCGCGAACTCGACGGCTTCTCCGCCGACCCCGAGGCGACCCGCGCGGCCCACGAGTCCCGCATCCCCCTGCGCCGCTACGGCACCCCCCAGGAGTTCGGCCGCACCGCCGCGTTCCTCCTCTCCCCCGCGGCGTCCTACCTCACCGGCGTGATGCTCCCCGTGGACGGCGGGGCCCGCCACGGCTTCTAGCACGCGACTGGGCGGGTGGTGCCCGCCGCTACCGCGGCGGGTCTTCTCCCACCCGCCCACCCGCCCACCCGTTCGCTGCGGGACGCGGGGCGAGCCCCCGGGGGGTGAGGTGTACGGCCTGGGCTCGCGGGCCCGCGTGCTCGGGTGCCCAGGTGCTCGGGTGCCCAGGTGCTCGGGTGCCCAGGTGCTCGGGTGCCCGGAGTGGCAGCCGCGTGGCCCAACTGCTGCTGGCCGCAGGGTGGGCGAGCGGGTGTGGGGCAGGACTGGTGGGCGGGGAAGGGTCGGGCGGCAGGGCAGGCCCGGTCGGCAGGGCACGCTCGTGCGGCAGGCCAAGCCCGGGCGGCAAGGGCCCGGTCGGCAAGGGCCCGGTCGGCAAGGGCCGGTGAGGGGCAAGACGGGCCCCACAGATTCGGGCGGGCGGGTGGGAGGAGCCGCCGCGCAGCGGCGGGGCGGCTGCCGCCCACGGCCAGGGCAAGACCGGTCGGGGGCCAACTCGGCCGACCCGGTCGGCTGGGGCCACCCGGGGCCCACAGCATCGGGCGGGCGGGTGGGAGAGGCCGCCGCGCAGCGGCGGGGCGGCCGCCGCCCACGGCCAGGGCAGGACCCGCGTCAGCTCACGCGTTCGGCGCGGTGTTTCACGGCGCGCAGAAGGACCGTGGCCGGCAACCGCCCGAGGCCCGCGGAGTCCCGCGCATGGGCCAACGCCTCCTCGCAGGTGCGATGCAGCGCCTCGGCGGGCACGGCGTCGGCACCGAGGACGAGTCCGACCCGCGCCTCGGGGGCGTTGCGCCGCCCGGTGAGCCGTACCCGGGCCCGCTCGACGCCGTCGAGGGCCGCGGCCTCCGTCTCGAGGACGCCCTCCATGGCCCGTCCCCGCAGCAACGCCCCCTCCCCGTCCCCGGTCTCGACCAGCACCTCCGCGAGGCGCCGCCGCCGCAGTTGGGCGGTGAACCACCACAGGGCGAGCAGCACCACGACGGCGAGCACGCCGATGACGGTGGGCCACCACCAGCCGTCGTCCCGCCACCGCGCCCGGTCGGCGTCGCTGACGAGCACGTCGTGGCGGGAGTCGTGCACCCACCACGAGGGCGGCTCGACGCCGAGCCCGACGGCGAGGACGGACCCGCCGAGCAGGAGGAGCGCGAGGCCGAGCAGGCCGAGCAGCACACGGTTCACGGTCCGCAGCATGGCGCGGTCACCCCTTCCGGCCCGGCCGCGCCACCCGCACGGACAGCGCGGGCGGCCTGCCGAGCCCGAGGTCGTGGATGGCGTCGGCGAGGGCGGCGTCCAAGTCGCCGCGTACGTCGTCGAGTTCACGGAAGTGCGAGACGGCCCGCACGTCCACCTTGGAGCGGCTCATGCGGACACGGACCGACCGTACGCCTGCCACGTCCATGGCCCGGTCCCGCAGCGCCGTCGCGGCGGCGCCCCGGTCGAGCCCGGCCCGCACGTCGGCGTGGCCGCGCCGCATCGGCAGCAGGGAGCGAAGGCCGGGCGTCACGGCGAGGACGAACAGCCACAGGCCGACGGCGACGGCCACGGCGGCCCCGGCGAGCACCGCGGTGCTGTCGAGGGGCCGTTCGGCCAGTTCACGGGCGAGGTCGCGGCGCCACCGCATCGCGGGGTGGTCGGCGCGTACGGCGACGATGTCGTACAGGAGCAGCCCGGCCCCGCCGAGGATCAGCAGGGCGAGCAGCCCGGCGGGCACACGCCGGGCCGACCAGAAGCGGGGGGGAGCCGTCCTCGTCGCTGAGGGTGGGAAGGGGCTGGTAGGCGGCCGCGGACGCGGACTGGTCGAGTTCGGGTTCGGCGCGCTCGATGACGGGCACGGCCTTGCCGGGTTTGGTCAGGTCGGTTCCGCCGGTCTGCCGGGGTTCGCTCATCGGGTCCTCCCCTGCGCCGCGGCCCGCGCCTGCGCCGAGTGCAGCCGCTCCACCTGGACCGCCACCTCGGGCACTTCCATGCCCGCCAACGCCCTTACCCGTTCGGCGACCCGGTGACGCACCGCGCCGCACTGGCGGCCGATGTCGCTGGGGTAGTCCAGTTCGACGCTGACGCGGACGCGCGCGCTGCCGTGCGGGGCCTCGCCCGCCCGGGCGGAGCCGCCGGCCGGGGGCCGCACGCTCACGGTGGCGTGCGGCGGCGCCGCCTCGTCGGGCAGCGCGGGCAGCGCCTCGCGTGCCGCGCGCGCGGCGATCTTCGCGACGACGCGGTCGGCGATCCGGGTCGCGCCGCGCTCGCCGGGCGGTACCTGCCCCACGACGTCGGCGGCCACCGCTCAGCGCCGCCGGTCGCCGCGGGTACGGAAGAAGTCCCCGGGCTCCAGGTCCCCTTCCAGGAACCGCCCGGCCACGAACCCGATGGCGCCCAGGGCGGCCACCAGCAGGAAGGCCCCGAACCCGCCGAAGTACCCGGCGAATCCGAGTGCCATTCCGGCGATCATGCCGATCACGGCAAAGCTCATCGTGCGCTCCTTCGCTCCTGCGCGCCTCGTACTCCCCGGCGTCCGCGCCCGCCGCCGCGTCCGCCCCGTGCTTCTCGCATACCCAGGCCGCGCGGCGGGACCGCTCATCCACGGGTGCCCGACGCCGGATGATGCAAGCCGTGGCCTCTATTGAAGCCGTGACGACTGCTCGTCGTCCTCGTCGTCCGGCAGCTTCACATCGCTCACCGCGATGTTCACCTCGACGACCTCCAGGCCCGTCATCCGCTCGACGGCGGTGACGACGTTCTCCCGTACGTCCCGGGCGACATCGGCGATCGAGACGCCGTAGTCGACGACGATCTCCAGGTCGAGGGCCGTCTGCACCTCGCCGACCTCGGCCTTCACGCCGCGCGTCACGGCCTTCGAGCTGCCGGGCACCCGGTCCCGCACGGCTCCGAAGGTCCGCGCGAGCCCGCCGCCCATCGCGTGCACGCCGACCACGTCGCGGGCGGCGAGGCCCGCGATCTTCTCGACCACACCGTCGGCGATGCTGGTGCGCCCGCGCGTCGCGGGGTCGCCTCCCCCACGCCGTGCCGTGCCGCCAGCCTTGGCTTCGTCGGGCGACTCCTTCGCGAGCGTCTGGGAGGTCGTGCGCTCTCCGGTGTCGGTCATCGCATGGTCCTTTTCAGCAGGGGATCTGCTCTTTCATCCACATTAAGCGCGGCCCGGGACCAGCGCGCCCGGGATGAGGCAGGCTGGAGCCATGACGGGTGACGGGTGGACCTCGGCGGTACGCCGCCAACTTGGCCTCGGCCGGATGCTTCCGCTGGGCGGCCCGGGTGACGGCGCCTGGATCGCGGAGTCGGCGGCGCGGTCGGTGCTGCGCGGCTCGGCCGCGCGAGTGGCGGGGGTCCGCGTGACCCGCCTGCGGGTGTCCCTCGTGGAGCCGCGCGCCGCTCCGCTGTCTCCGGACGCGTACGTCGCCACGGTGCCGTCGCCGCCGAGCGCGCTGCCGCCGGGGCCGCTGCGGATCAGCGCGGAGTTCCAGGCCGCGGCGACCGAGCCGCTGGCCACGGCCGCGGACCGGCTGCGCGGGGCGCTCGGTTCGGCGGCGGCGGAGCTGCTGGGGCTGGTGGTGACGGAGGTGGACCTGCGGGTGACGGGGCTGGTGGAGGGGGGCGCGGATCCCGGAGCGTCCGGAGGTGCAGCGCCTGGGGATTCGGTGTCCGGGGGTGCGGTGCCCGGGGGTGCGGCGCCCGGGGGTGCGGTGCCCGAGACCGGGGCGTCCGGGGACGCGGCCCCGGCGGATCCCTCCTCGGTCGACGGCGGCCTGGCCGACGTACCCTCCGGTCCCCGCCCCGGGCACGGGGACGAGCCGTCCGCCGACGACGAGGGGCGCGTGGCGCGGGCCGCCCTCGCGGTGCCGGGCGTGACGCGGATGGCGGGCGTCCTCGGCGGCTTGGCCCGGGCCGTCCACATCGAGGAGCACGGGGCGCCGCTCACGCTGCCGCGCCGCCATGTCCGCGTGGAGCTGGCGGCGGACGCCCGGCACCGCACCCTGGACGTGGCGCGCGCGGTCCGCACGGCCGCCGCCGGGGCCCTGCCGGACCGGCCGTCGGTGGCGGTCCTGGTCACAGCGGTGGACTGACCGCCCCGCCGACCGCGGCCGACGGCCGCCCGGGAACCCTCAGTCCCCGATGCCCGCCAGGTCCCGCAGCCTGCGTGCCTGCGCGGCCCGCTCGGCGCGGCGCTGCTCCTCGTACGAGCGCCCGACGGCGCCCTGAAGGAGCGCCTTGGTCTCGATGACCGCGGCGCGCGGCGCGGCGAGCAGCGCGGCGGCCAAGTCCTGTGCGGCGGCATCGAGTTGGTCGCCGGGCACGACGAGGTTGGCGAGGCCGATGCGCTCGGCCTCGGCGGCCTGGACGAAGCGGCCCGTGGCACAGATCTCCAGGGCGCGGGCGTACCCGACGAGGGAGACCAGCGGGTGGGTGCCGGTGAGGTCGGGCACCAGGCCAAGGCTGGTCTCGCGCATGGCGAACTGCGCGTCGTCGGCGGCGACCCGCAGGTCGCAGGCGAGGGCGAGCTGGAACCCGGCGCCGATCGCATGGCCCTGGACGGCGGCGATGGACACGAGGTCGCCGCGCCGCCACCAGGTGAAAGCGTCCTGGTACTCGGCGATGGCCGCGTCGAGCTCGTCGTCCGCGCCGCGTGCCAGGTCGATGAAGGACGGTTCGCCGTCGAAGCCCTCGGGCGTGAACGCCTGCCGGTCGAGGCCCGCGGAGAAGGACTTGCCCTCTCCGCGCAGCAGCACCACGCGGACGCTGCCGGGCAGCACCCGGCCGACCTCGGTCAACGCCCGCCACAGCGCGGGAGATTGGGCGTTGCGCTTGGCCGCGTTGGTCAGCGTCACCGTGGCGACGGCCTCGTCGATCGTGAGGCGTACGCCGTCCCGGTCGAGGACCGGCGCCGTTGTGCTGGGGACGCTCGGGCCGCTCTCGGGCGAACCGCTGTCGGGCGAAGCCATCAGTGCCTCCGGGTGGGTGCAGTCATGGTGGACACGCGCGTGTCAGCGCCCTGACGGACGCCTGTCGGCGCGCCCTGCGGGCACTGGCGCGCCCACAAGTGACTGCACAGTAACCACCCGGTCGATCAGCCGATCGACCGGGTGGCCACACCGGACCACCCGGAGCTGGACGGCCGCGAGAAGCCGGCTAGCTGGAAGCGGCCTTCTTGCCTCGCGTTGCCCCGCCGCGTCCCCGCAGCGTGACTCCGGACTCACTGAGCATCCGGTGGACGAACCCGTAACTCCGGCCGGTCTCTTCGGCCAACGCCCGGATGCTCGCACCGCCGTCGTACTTCTTCTTCAGGTCTGCCGCGAGCTTGTCGCGCGCGGCGCCGGTAACCCGGCTGCCCTTCTTCAGAGTCTCGGCCACCCGTGCCTCCTCATGGGAAGTGCGCTCTGGACTTCTCATGATCACCCCTTCCGAGCGTCCTGGCCACCCATTCGGCAAGGTCCATGCGACTTGATTCGCCGGGCGTCAAGCGTCCGTCACGAGCGGAATTAACGATTCCGCACGTCGCGGGACGTACCGCCGAATGGGTTCTGCGAGGAAGCGGCAGGTCAGCGCCGTGCCGGGGAAAGACGGGCCTGCGGGTCCCGTGGGACGCGAAAATCCGTGTATGCCACACCTCGGTACGAGGACGTCTCACACAGATGAAGGATCACGGATCGGCCGAATGATCCATACGCAGTGGATCAGTCATTCGATCAAGCCCGGTGGACCCCGAGGCGGGCCCCGACCGGGGGATCGTCAGGCGAGGGCCACCAGGTCCGCGTAGTCCGCGCCCCACAGGTCCTCGACGCCGTCCGGGAGCAGAATGATCCGCTCCGGCTGCAGTGCCTCGACGGCGCCCTCGTCGTGCGTGACGAGGACGACGGCACCCTTGTAGGTGCGCAGGGCGCCCAGGATCTCCTCGCGGCTCGCCGGGTCGAGGTTGTTCGTGGGCTCGTCGAGGAGCAGGACGTTGGCGGAGGAGACGACGAGGGTCGCGAGCGCGAGCCGGGTCTTCTCGCCGCCGGAGAGCACGCCCGCGGGCTTGTCGACGTCGTCCCCGGAGAACAGGAAGGAGCCGAGCGTCTTGCGCACCTCGACGAGGTCGAGGTCGGGCGCCGCGGAGCGCATGTTCTCCAGGACCGTGCGCTCGGGGTCGAGGGTCTCGTGCTCCTGGGCGTAGTACCCGAGCTTGAGGCCGTGGCCCTCCACGACCTCGCCGGTGTCGGGCTTCTCCACGCCGCCGAGCAGCCGCAGGAGGGTCGTCTTGCCCGCGCCGTTGAGGCCGAGGATGACGACGCGCGAACCCTTGTCGATGGCCAGGTCGACGTCGGTGAAGATCTCCAGCGAGCCGTACGACTTGGACAGGCCCTCGGCGGTGAGGGGCGTCTTGCCGCAGGGCGAGGGCTCGGGGAAGCGCAGCTTGGCGACCTTGTCGCTCTGGCGCACCTCGTCGAGGCCCGCGAGGAGCTTGTCGGCCCGGCGGGCCATGTTCTGCGCGGCGACGGTCTTGGTGGCCTTGGCGCGCATCTTGTCGGCCTGCGAGTGCAGGGCCGCGGCCTTCTTCTCGGCGTTCTGGCGCTCGCGCTTGCGGCGCTTCTCGTCGGACTCGCGCTGCTGCTGGTAGAGCTTCCAGCCCATGTTGTAGACGTCGATCGCGGCGCGGTTGGCGTCCAGGTAGAAGACCTTGTTGACGACCGTCTCGACCAGGTCGACGTCGTGGGAGATCACGATGAAGCCGCCGCGGTACGTCTTCAGGTAGTCGCGCAGCCAGACGATGGAGTCGGCGTCGAGGTGGTTCGTGGGCTCGTCGAGGAGCAGCGTGTCGGCGTCCGAGAAGAGGATGCGGGCCAGCTCGATGCGGCGGCGCTGACCGCCGGAGAGCGTGTGCAGGGGCTGGCCGAGCACGCGGTCCGGGAGGTTCAGGGCGGCGGCGATGGTGGCGGCCTCGGCCTCGGCGGCGTACCCGCCCTTGGTGAGGAACTCCGTCTCCTGGCGCTCGTACTGCTTGAGGGCCTTCTCGCGCGTGGCGCCCGAGCCGCTCGCGATCCGGTGTTCGTTCTCGCGCATCTTGCGGATCAGTACGTCGAGGCCGCGCGCGGACAGGACGCGGTCGCGGGCGAGGACGTCGAGGTCGCCCGTGCGCGGGTCCTGCGGGAGATAGCCGACCTCGCCGGAGCGGCTGATCGTGCCGCCCGCCGGGGTGCCCTCACCGGCCAGGCACTTGGTGAGCGTCGTCTTGCCCGCGCCGTTGCGGCCGACGAGGCCGATGCGGTCGCCCTTGGCGATGCGGAACGAGGCGTTCTCGATGAGGATGCGGGCGCCGGCACGCAGCTCGATACCGGAGGCGGTGATCACGGTCAGACTCCTGGACAGGGGATATGGACGGCTGGAGGGGGCAAGGACGATGCACGATGCGTTGTCGCGCGGAGCGCGCCGCTCAGCCGTCTAATGCAGCAGGAGAATGGCCATGGGCCAATTCTAACGGGGCTCCGCAACCGTTTTTCCGGCGCGGCCCCCGGGGCCGCTCCCGGGGCGGGCGCACCGGCCGCCGGGGGGCCATGAGTGCGACGCGGCGGGCCGGGGGCGTAGCCCGTTCGGACCTCCGTCCGGCGCCGGGCGGTGCGGGGCGTACCAGGATGAAGTGGCCGGGGTCCGGCGCGGGCGGCGGAGCGTCGTCCCACAGGTGAGGCAGCGCGGCTCGTACGCGAGGCAGAGGGTGGTGCGCCCATGCAGTTCGACGACGACGCGAATCTTGACTCCTCGGAGGTGCAGGATGTGCGCGGCAGTCGCGTCCCCGGCGGCAAGGCGACCATCGGCGGCGGTGTCGCCGGTCTGATCGCGCTGCTCCTCGGTCTCTTCTTCGGTGTGGGTCCGGACCAGCTCGGTCTGACGGACGGCGGCGAGGAGCCCGCCGCCTCGTCCTCCTCGCTCGCCGAGGTCAAGCGGAGCTGCCACACCGGCAAGGACGCGAACGCCCGTGAGGACTGCCGCGTCCTGGCGGTCGTCAACAGCGTCCAGGACTACTGGCGCCAGGAGTTCCCGCGCCGCCGGGGCCAGTACGCGTCCGCGCAGACCGTGTTCTTCACCGGCCGCGTCGGCACGGCGTGCGGCGCGGCGTCGTCGGCGGTCGGGCCCTTCTACTGCCCCGGCGACCGGAGGGTCTATCTGGACCTGGGCTTCTTCGAGGAGCTGCGGACGAAGTTCGGCTCAAGCGGCGGCCCGTTCGCGCAGGCGTACGTCGTGGCGCACGAGTACGGGCACCATGTGCAGAACCTGATGGGCACGCTGGGCCGGGCACAGGACGGCAGGACGGGCGAAGGCAGCAACGCCGTGCGGGTCGAGCTCCAGGCCGACTGCTACGCGGGAGTGTGGGCGCACCACGCCACGCGGACGCCCGACGAGGAGGGCAGGCCCGTGATCAAGAAGCTCACGGACGACGACATCCGCGACGGCCTGGACGCGGCGGCGGCGGTCGGCGACGACCGGATCCAGGAGCGCTTCCAGGGCCGGGTGACCCCCGAGTCCTGGACGCACGGCTCGGCGAAGCAGCGCCAGGACTGGTTCTACCAGGGCTTTCGTACCGGCGACATGGCGCAGTGCAACACCTTCCGCTGAGCCTCTCGGCGGCCCCTGCGGGCGCTCTCGGACCGTTGTCGGACCCGGGTGCCAGACTGTGGAACAGGTCACGTCGAACGAAGGAGTGATCGCCATGGCAGGCGCTGCCAGGGGACGTCCGAGCATCTTCCCGACGTTGTCGTACGCGGACGCCAAGGCCGCGATCAAGCAGCTCACGGAGGCCTTCGGCTTCACGGAGACGAGTGTGTACGAGAGCGAGGACGGCACGGTCCTGCACGCCGAGCTCGCGCACGGCAACGGCGCGGTGATGCTGGGCTCCAAGGGCCGCGGCGGCCTCTTCGCCGAGACGATGAAGGACGCGGGCCCGACCGCGACGTACATCGTGGTGGACGACGTCGACGCCCACCACCAGCGGGCCGTGGAGCACGGCGCGGACATCCTGATGCCCCCGACGGACCAGGACTACGGCTCGCGGGACTACATGGCGCGGGACGCGGAGGGCAACATCTGGAGCTTCGGTACGTACGCCCCGGAGATACCCGGCTGACCCGCCCCGGGCGCGGGGCGGGCGCGGCTCTCACATGCCGCCGGTGTGCACCTGGAACGCCGCCCGGCGCACGGCCTTCGCGAGCGCCGGGTCCGGGTGGGCCGCGGCGAGCGCGACGAGGACCTGCACGGTGCGCGGATGGCCGACGGTGCGCACCTCGTCGATGAGCGCGGGCACGGTGGGCTGCGGCGCCGACTCCAGATGGCGCACGAGCAGTTCGGCCTCGCCGTGGTCGGCGACGGCCGCCGCGGTGTCGACCCACAGCCAGGTGGACTCCGCCCGGGTCAGGACGAGGTGGACGTCCTCCGGGTCGGTGCCCTCGTGCTCGGCGAGCCACAGCAGGGCGTAGGGCCGCAGCGAGGTCTCGTCGACGACGGCGCGGACGTCCGGCTCGGCCGGGGCGCCGACGACCCGCAGGGCCTCGAAGGCGAGGCCGCGCAGCAGGGCGTCCTCGCCCCGGGCGGCGTCGAGGAGTTCGGTGACGGCGGTGCCGGCATCGCGGGCGGCGAGCCAGGCGCGGTACTCGGCGCGGGCCGCGTTGGGCCGAAGGCGGGCGCAGCCCCGGAGCATGTCCTCGGCGGACTGCTCGATGTGCCCCGCCGGGCTCTGCGCGGCCACGCAGATCTGCTCCAGCTTGACCCACACCGCCCAACTGCCCAGCGGCGTGAGGGTGGCCTGGCTGTCGGCGCAGGTGAGGGCGCCCACGGCGGACAGGGCGCGCAGCGCCCAGTCGAGCAGGGCGGGCAGCGGGGGCCGGGGCGCGCAGTCGTCGGGCCCGGCGGGCTCGGCGGCCGGGTCGGTGGCGGGCGGGGGCGGGACCGCTTCCGCGTGCGGCGCGGGCCGGGACTGGGGCTCGGGCTCCGCCTGCGGACCGTACGGGATCTCGCAGCGCTCGGTGCGCAGTTCCCGTACGCGCTGGTCCAGGAGGTCCAGGAGCTGGGGCACGGGCACGGGGCCCGCCGAAAGCTGGAGGAAGGAGAGCAGTTGCGGGACGGCTTCGACGGCCTCCGCGACGGTGGCGGGCGGCAGTTCGGCGGGGGCGGGGTGCACGAGCGACCAGGCGTCGAACAGGGCGACCCAGCCGCGCAGGACCGCGGCGTCGTCCCGGTCCCAGGCGCGCAGCCGCCAGCCGGGGCGTGCGGCGCCGCCGTGCACCTCGACGAGTCCGGCCAGGCGGGCGGTGTCCCAGTCGGCACGGACCTGGTGGACCGTCATGTCCAGTTCGGCGGCCGCGCGTTCGGCGGTGGCGTCGGAGAGCGCGCCGCCGGTCCCTTTGCCGGTCCCGGCGTCCGCGTCGGCGTTCGGGCCTGCCTTCGGGTCGGCTCCCGTGCGGCCGTTCTTTCCGCCGTTCTTGCCGCCCTGCGCGGCGCCGGTCGTGGCGTTGGCGTTGCCCGTGCCCTTGCCCGCCGCGCGCAGGGGGCCGGTGTCGGGGCGCAGGGCGTGGTCGGCCCAGCGGGCGACGCGTACGGCGCTCGCCAGGCCCGCGCGGGCCATGCGGGCCAGTTCGGCGGGCGCGGGGGTGCCCTCCGGCGGTGGGGGCGCAGGACGGCGCGAGCGGCGCTGGGTCACCGCGCCGGGGGCGCCGAGGGGGCCGCGTGCTCGGCCGCGCTCCGCCTCCGCTCGCCTTTCGGCCCTCGGGGACGGTGTGCGGACGAGGTGGAGCCGGGAGTCGCGCGGGATACGGGACGTCACGGGAGCAGTCTTCCTGTTGACGGTCCGAAAACCCAAACGGAATCCCGTCGGGGGCCTGGCGGACGGACCCGAGGGCGGTCGCGGAGCGTCAGGCCCAGGGGTGGAGAGGGCGCCGCATCGGCTACATCAAGGGGGTGAGGAAGCGGCGCAGCGCCTCTTCGTACCGTGCGGGGTCGGCGTTCCACATGGCGCCGTGGGGCGCATCCGGAACGGTGTGCAGGGTGACGAGGTCAGGGCGTTTTCCAGCCAGTCTCCGGGAGAGCGCCCAGGGGGCGACGGTGTCGCCGGGGCCGTGCAGGACGAGGGTCGGCACCCGCAGGACGGCGGGGTCGGCGGCGTCGGGGAGTCGGTCGCCACGGAGGCCGGTGCGGCCCTGGGCGGCGCGCACGGCCAGCGGGAGCAGTGCGCCGGGGGTGCGGCGGGCGGTGGCGAGGGCGCGCAGTGTGGTCTCCCAGTCGAGCACCGGCGAGTCCAGGACCAGGCCCTTGACGCGGTCGCGCAGGGCGGAGCGGGCGGCGGCGTGCAGGGCCATCGAGGCACCGGTGGACCAGCCGTACAGGACGACGTCGCGGGCTCCGTAGCGCACGGCGTAGCGGATGGCGGCGTCCAGGTCGCGCCATTCGGTCTCGCCGAGGTGGCCGAGACCGTCCGGTGGCCGGGGCGCGCCCAGGTCGCCGCGGTAGGCGAGGTCGAGCACCGGCAGCCGCTGGCGGCGCAGGAAGTCCATGACGACCATCGGGTGCTCCCGGGTGGTGCCGAGGCCGTGCACGGCGATCACCCAGGTGTCGCGGGCGCCGGGCACGAACCAGGCGGGCAGCGGACCCAGTTCGCCGGGGATGTCCACGTCGGCGTGGTCGATGCCGAGCGCGCCGTGCGGGTCGCCGATGTGGACCTGCGGCGTGAGCCAGACCCGGGCGCCGGGCTCCAGCGTGCCGTGGGTGACGCGTTCGAGGCGGCGCACGACGGTGTCGGCCGCGTGCGGGGCGGCGTCGAGGACCGGGCCGACGACGGCGTGGCAGCCGTTGCCGCTCAGGCCGTACAGGCCGGGGCGCTGGGAGGCCAGGGAGCGGGTGAGGGCGATCTGGCCGGCGGCCGTGGAGTGCACGGTCAGGCGTGGTTCCGTCGGCAGGGGGCGGCCCGCGGGGGCCTTCAGGGCGGCGTCGCTGGCGTAGCGCCCGGCGGCGATGGCCAGGGCGGTGGCGCCTAGGACGGCGGTTGCGGTGGTGACGGCGGCGGTCGTCGCTTTGGCAGGGCGCACCCCAACAGTGTCTGCGGGGTCGGGGAGCGGGGCCAGTGGGCGGGGGCGCGGGAGTGTGCTCGGCGCGGGCCGCCGACCGGTCTCGGCCGTCGCCCCGCCCAGCCGTGCGGGCCGGCCCCGGCCGGTACTCGCCCGGCCGGCACTCGCCCGGCCGGCACTCGCCCGGCCGGTACTCGCCCTGACCGCCGAGCCGGCACCCGCCGCGAGCCACGCCCGCAGCACGCCGTCGGCGAGGTCAGCCCCTGTCAACCCCTGTCAACCCCGTCAGGCCACACCCGCATCGCGCCATCGGCGAGGTCAGCCCCCGCCGAGCCCCAGCACCGGCGGCGCCGGCCTCCACTCACCCCGCCCCCAGGAGGGTCAGCCCCCGCCAGCCCCCTCAGCCACACCCGCCCCACCAGCCCCCGACCCCCGCTGCCCGTACCCCTTCAACTTCCGCCCCGCCTCACTCACCCGTTCCGCGGACAGGATGCTCGGGGTGCGGCCGGGCACCGACGTCGCGGTGAGCCAGAGGTGGCACATCCACTCCAGTTGGGCGGTGCGGTCGAAGGCCTGGGAGAGGGAGTCCCCGTAGGCGACCGTGCCGTGGTTCTGGAGCAGGCAGGCCGTGCGGTCACGCAGGGCGTGGAGCATGTGCTCGGCCAGCTCGTCGGTGCCGTAGAGGGCGTAGGGGGCGACGCGGACGGGGCCGCCGAGGGCGCCGGTCATGTAGTGGATGGGCGGGAGTTCCGGTACGAGGGTGGAGACGGCGGTGGCGTGCACGGCGTGGGTGTGGACGACGGCACCGGCGTCGGTGGCGCGGTAGATCGCCAGGTGCATGGGCAGCTCGCTGGTGGGTCCGAGCTCGCCGAAGAGCCGTGCGCCGTCCAGGCCGACGCCGAGGGCGTCCGCGGACGTCAGCTCGTCGTACGGGACGCCGCTCGGGGTGACCAGGACGGTGTCGCCGACCCGCACGGAGACATTGCCCGAGGTGCCGACGACCAGGCCGTCCGTCACGGTCCTGCGGGCGGTCGCGACCAGGTCGTCCCAGGCCCGCGCGACCGCCTCGCGCCCCGCGCCCGCAGTGGTGTCGTGCCGCTGCTCAGTCATGCGGTGATCCTGCCAGAGGGCGGGGCCGCGGAGGCCGGGCGGCAGGGGCGTCCTGCCGTCGGCGCGGGCCGTGGAATGGAATGGGTGGAGTCCGTGGAGCCTTGGAACACGGCACCGCCACACGGCCGGAGGTTTGAGACCTTCGGGCGGTCCGACGGCGGCGCCGGTCACGGCAGGTGATCAGGATCTCTTCCGCGGGCCGACGGCCCAGCTCAGCGGTTCGAACAGGGGTCGCCCGAAAGGACCACGGACGGCCTAATTCCGGGCCCACCACGGGCCCTCGCCACCACCCCACCGCCCGAGTGGGTGTATGCCGGAAGGATGCGGAGTGACGGCAACCCGGTTCGAGTCACCATGCGGCCCAGCTCAGTTCACTTTCCGTTCATCCAGGTTGCCTACGTTCCACGAGCCACTGACGTCCAACAGAAGCCTGGGTAAATGGAACACATCACGCTTCTCCTCGGGATCGTGATCGTTACCGCTCTCGTGTTCGATTTCACGAACGGTTTCCACGACACAGCCAACGCGATGGCGACCACCATCTCGACCGGCGCTCTCAAGCCCAAGACGGCGGTGGCCATGTCCGCCGTGCTGAACCTCGTCGGAGCGTTCCTCTCCGTCGAAGTCGCCAAGACGATCTCCGGCGGCATCATCAATGAAGACGGCCTCAAGACCGAAGTGATCTTCGCGGCCCTGGTGGGCGCGATCCTCTGGAACCTGTTGACCTGGCTGCTCGGCCTGCCGTCCAGTTCCTCCCACGCCCTGTTCGGCGGCCTGATCGGCGCCGCCGTGATGTCGATGGGCTGGTCGTCGGTGAACGGCGGCACGGTCGTCACCAAGGTGCTGCTCCCCGCGATCGCCGCTCCGCTCGTCGCCGGTATCGCGGCGACGTTCGCCACCCGGCTCACGTACAAGATCAGCAGCCGTACGGACGAGAAGGCGACCTCGAAGGGCTACCGCGCCGGGCAGATCGCCTCGGCCGGGCTCGTCTCGCTCGCCCACGGCACGAACGACGCCCAGAAGACGATGGGCATCATCACGCTGGCCCTGATCACCGGTGGCGTGCTCAACCCGGGCGCCAACCCCCCGATGTGGGTCATCGTCTCGGCCGGTCTCGCCATCGCGCTCGGCACCTACCTGGGCGGCTGGCGCATCATCCGCACCATGGGCAAGGGCCTCACCGAGCTGGCGCCGCCGCAGGGCTTCGCGGCGCAGACGTCCGCGGCGACGGCGATCCTCGCCTCCTCGCACATCGGCTTCTCGCTCTCCACCACCCAGGTCTGCTCCGGCGCCGTGATGGGCGCGGGCCTCGGCCGCAAGGGCGGCGTGGTCCGCTGGTCCACGGCCACGCGGATGTTCGTGGCGTGGGGCCTGACGCTCCCGGCCGCCGGTCTGGTCGGCGCGGGCGCCGAGCTCCTCACCAAGCAGGGCACCTGGGGCATCGCCACCACGGCCGCGCTCCTGATCGGCGGCTCCGCCGCCATCTGGTCGCTGTCGCGCCGCCAGCCGGTCGACCACACGAACGTCACGGCCGACGAGATCGGCGCCCCCGGCGCCGAGACCGCCGAGCCCGCGGGCGTCGTGACCACCGCCATCGCCGCCGTCACCCCGCCCCCGGCGGGCCCGGTGGCCGCCACCACCGCGACCCCCACGGCCGAAGGCGCCGCGTCCGCCCCCTCCGTGGCGGACTCCGCCCGGCCCGCCACGGTGTAAGGAAGCAGCAGCATGAAGATCGACTGGGCAGCTCTCGGCTCCGTCTTCGGAGTCAGCCTCGTGGTGACCGTCGCCCTCGTGGGCCTGTTCACCCTCGGCATCGTCGGCCTCTCCAAGCAGGAGCAGGCGCGGGAGGCGCGGGCGAACGGAGGCTCTGCCGCCGCGCTCCCCGCGCGCGTGGGAGCGTACGCGTGCTTCGCACTGTGCGCAGGTGCAGTGGCGTACGGGATCTCGCTGATCGTCGCCTGACACGTCCGGTCACCGCGCGACGGCGCGCGGCGCGGACTCACAGCACAAGCCCGGGGGGCGACCGTGTCGGTCGCCCCCCAGGGCTTTTCGCAGTTCCAGGACGCGGTCCACGGCACCGCAGGCGAGATCAGAAGCACACGGCACCGCACGTCCGTGATCAGGACGCGCCGCCACTCGCTCAAGTTCGATTAGACATATGGCATACTGGGTAGCAGCAGTCTGCTAGGGTCTGCCGCACATATGTCAGACAGAGCGGCTGCGCTGCGCTGCACGGCGGAGGGCACGTCTTCGTTAGGCATAACTTCTTATCGCCGCCCTTCGTACGGCTTCATGGCGAGCTGACTCCTGGTCGTAGTGAAGGAGCCTCATGCCCAGCGAAGTAGACCCGAGCCTGAATCGTCGCAAGCTCCGCATCGCCCTGCGCAAGGCCCGTGAGGACGCCGGGCAGACCCAGGGTGGGGCAGCCGCCGATCTCGAATGGTCGTTGTCGAAGCTGAACCGCATCGAAAAGGGCACCGTCAGCGTCTCGGTGACGGACCTTCGGGCGCTGCTGCGTCAGTACGGCGTGGACGACGAGGAGAAGGTGGCCGAGTTGGTCTCCGCCGCCCGCGGCTCGAAGGGACAGTCGTGGTGGATGCAGTGGTCGGACATCGCGAACCCCAGGTTCACCGAGTACCTCCCGTTCGAGGCGGCCGCGGACTCACTGCGCGCGTACCACCCCATCATCATCCCCGGCCTCCTCCACACCGAGGAGTACGCGGATGCCCTGGCCACACCTGACGTCAGCGACCCCGGCACCCGCCGCCGCCTCGTGGAGTTCCGCACGGCCCGCCAGGAGCGGGTCTTCGACGAGACCGGGATCGACGACCTCCACTTCGTCGTCGACGAGTCGGCGCTGCACCGGCTGATCGGGGATCCTGCGGTGATGCGCGCGCAGTTGCAGCGGCTCATCGAGGTCGCCGAGCACCCCCGCGCCACGCTCCAGGTCCTGCCCTTCTCGGCCGGGGCGCTGCTGAGCACGCAGAACGCGTTCGTGCTCCTCGGGTTCAAGGACGACGACGACCTGATCTACCTGGAAAGCCCGCAGGCCGTCGTGGCCACGCGGGACGACTACGAACTGGTCGCCAACTTCCAGGACTGCTTCGAACAACTGCGGCACATCGCCTACAGCGACAGCCGCTCGATCGACCTGATCAACGAGGTCAAGGAAGGCTTCGCAGGCTGATTCCGGAGCCGTCCGCTCCGGGACGAGGGGAGGGCTGGCACGATGCTGGTCGTCACGTTGGCACGGTGGCTGTTGCGCTGCCTGACGGCCTCAGACACCACGAACCCGGCCGCCCCCACTCCCCCGGGCGGCGTCACGGGCGCCGACGGGGGCCCGGCCGCTGATCCCCTGGACGGCGGCGAGCCCGTCCCCACGGAACCCACCAGCCCCTCCCACATCCACGACCTCTTCAGAGAAGGGATGAAGGATCCGGCGTTCGCCCGCGAGCTGAACCACCTCCTCGACAGCGAGCACCAGCGGAGTCTGCACACGCAGGAGCAGCAGACGCTGGGCTTCCTGGCGAAGGCGGGCTGTGTGTCGGTGTGTCTCGTCGTGGTCGTCGTGGCGCTCGTGCCTGCGGGGATCGTCGCCCGGGGCGTCGTCGCGCACTACGACGTCAACCCCTGGCACTTCGTCGCCGCGCTAGCGGGCGGCTGCGGGCTGCTGACCGCCGCGGTGGGCTGGCTCGTACGGACCCTGCGCCGCGGTCGCCGTCAGGAATCGGCCGCTACGACCGGCGCCGGCCCTCCGGCTGACGGAGCGTCCGCGGACGGTCCCGCTCCACGTGCCGGCGCGGGATGAGCGGCGTGAGCCCCCACACGGCCCCGGCCCCCGCCGCCACGACCGCGGCCGTGGCCAGCCAGACCGCGAGCCGGACCTGGAGCCCCTCCACGAGGAGGGAGGCGAGAGCACCCGTGACGACCGCGACAACACCGCTGAGCACGCAGTACAACACGAAGATGAGGCGCCGGGCGGGCCCTGCGACATGCCTGCTCAGCGGCAGCTGCCTGCTCTCAACCCCCATGGTCTCCAGCCTTTCGTGCGCACGCTGGGACAGCTCACTCCACCCCGACTCTCCCCGAGGCCACCCCCCTGACAAACGCGCGCCACGCCGACGGCGTCACGTTCATGTGCCCTTCACCGCGGTGATTCGAGTCACGGACCCACACCGCTCCCTCCGGATGAGCCACTTCCACACATTCACCGGTCGCCGTGCTGTAGCTGCTGGTGAACCACCGCCCTGCCGGTAAGTACCCGTCGGCCACGCTGCCCCCTTGCCCACTGCCGCCACGAGAGCCGGACGGCGCCGGGGCCCGGCGGCATTCGACCGCGCCCTGCCGGGTTCGCGTTCCGCGTCGCTCTCCTGCTGTCATGTTCAAGCTTACGGAGAGTGGTTGTGCCCGCCTAGCCCTAAACCGGCCCCCCGAGACGGTCCATGTGGACCTCCGCACACTCTCCCGTCGCAGGTCAACAGCGAGTTGACGGGCGTCGCGGGCCATGGTGGACTGCCGGAGCCATTTACGGCGGCAGCAGAGGAAGCCGGTGCGAATCCGGCGCGGTCCCGCCACTGTCATCGGGGATCCCACGCGATCCCCGGGAGCCAGGAACTCTCGCCGCCGGTCTCGTCGAACCAGGGCGCGGAAACCCTGAGTGAGGACATATCGCCATGCGCGGCCGCCCGTTGCCGTCCCCTGCTCCGCCCGGGGCCCCGTCACGGCCGAGAGCCCTCCGCCGCGTGTCGGCGGGCTGACCCCCATGCGTGCCGATCGCGACTTCGCGTACGGCGCCGCCGCCGGACTCCTCGGTGACCTGCTGCTCGGCGATCCTCGCCGGGGGCATCCGGTCGCCGCGTTCGGGCGTGCGGCGGGGGCCGTCGAGCGGGTGCTGTGGCGTGACCACCGCGGGTGGGGCGCGCTGCACACCCTGGTGTGCGCCGGGGGCGCCGTCGGCGCCGGTGCGCTCGTCTCCTTCGCCGTACGCCGCTCGCGTGCCGCTTCCGTCGGGCTGACCGCCGCCGCGACCTGGGCCGTCGTCGGCGGGACCACCCTCGGGCGGGAGGCGCGCGCCATCGGGGGCGCGCTCGCCGCTGGGGACGTGGACGTCGCCCGGGAGCGGCTGCCCCATCTGTGCGGGCGCGATCCCGCTGCGCTGGACGCCGACGGGATCGCCCGGGCCGTCGTGGAGTCCGTCGCCGAGAACACGTCCGACGCCGTCGTGGGGGCGTTGGTGTGGGGGGCCGTGGGGGGTGTGCCGGGGCTCGTCGGGTTCCGGGCCGTCAACACGCTCGACGCGATGGTCGGGCACAGGTCCCCGCGCCACCTCCGGTACGGGTGGGCCTCCGCTCGGCTCGACGATGTCGCCGGGTGGCCCGGGGCTCGGCTCACCGCCGCGCTCGCCGTGGTCGCCGGAGGGTCCCCCCGTGGGGCGGTGCGGGCCTGGCGTGCCGATGCCTCGAAGCATCCGAGCCCCAACGCCGGGGTCGTCGAGGCCTCCTTCGCGGGGGCGTTGGGGGTGCGGCTCGGGGGGTCCCTCTCGTACGGGGGGCGGGTCGAGCACCGGCCCGTCCTCAACGGGGAGGGGCGTGCCGTCGTCGTGGAGGACATCGAGCGGGCCGTGAAGTTGTCCCGGCGGGTCGGGTGGCTCGCCCTGGGGAGCGCGATCGCTGTGGACCTGGTCCGGCCGAAGCGGTGGAGGCGGTTCGCATGAGTGGTGGGCTGCTGGTCGCCGGGACCACGTCCGATGCCGGGAAGAGTGTGGTCACCGCTGGGATCTGTCGGTGGCTCGCCCGCAAGGGCGTCTCCGTCGCGCCGTTCAAGGCGCAGAACATGTCGTTGAACTCGTTCGTCACGCGCGAAGGGGCCGAGATCGGGCGGGCGCAGGCCATGCAGGCGCAGGCCGCGCGGGTGGAGCCCAGTGCGCTGATGAATCCCGTGCTGCTGAAGCCGGGGAGCGACCGGTCGAGTCAGGTCGTGCTCATGGGCAAGCCGGTGGGCGAGATGAGTGCCCGGGGCTATCACGGGGGACGGCAGGAGGCGCTGCTCGACACCGTCGTGGGATGCCTGGAGGAGCTTCGGGGCACGTATGACGCCGTGATCTGCGAAGGGGCGGGGAGTCCCGCCGAGATCAACCTCCGGCGCACCGACATCGTGAACATGGGGATCGCCCGGGCTGCCCGCTTCCCGGTCGTGGTGGTCGGGGACATCGACCGCGGGGGCGTCTTCGCCTCCTTCTTCGGGACCGTGGCGCTGCTGAGTCCGGCCGATCAGGAGCTGGTCGCGGGCTTCCTCGTCAACAAGTTCCGCGGGGACGTGTCGCTGCTCGAACCGGGGCTCGACATGCTGCACGACCTCACCGGGCGGCGCACCTTCGGCGTGCTGCCGTTCCGGCACGGGCTCGGCATCGACGAGGAGGACGGGCTGCGGGTCTCGCTGCGCGGGGCGGTGCGGGAGTCCGCCGTGGCGGCGCCCGTCGGCGAGGACGTGCTGCGGGTCGCCGTGTGCGCGGTGCCGCTGATGTCCAACTTCACCGACGTGGACGCGCTCGCCGCCGAACCCGGCGTCGTGGTGCGGTTCGTGGACCGGGCCGAGGAACTGATCGACGCGGACCTCGTCGTCGTACCGGGGACGCGCGGGACCGTACGCGCCCTTCAGTGGCTGCGCGAGCGCGGGCTCGCGGACGCGCTCGCGCGCCGGGCCGCCGACGGCCGGCCCGTCCTCGGGATCTGCGGCGGCTTCCAGGTGCTCGGGGAGCGGATCGAGGACGACGTCGAGTCGCGGGCCGGGACCGTGGACGGGCTCGGCCTGCTGCCCGTGCGCGTCACGTTCCGGCGCGAGAAGACGCTCGCCCGGCCCGTCGGCAAGGCGCTCGGCGAGCACGTCGAGGGGTACGAGATCCATCACGGCGTCGCCGAAGTCCTGGGCGGGGAACCCTTCTTGGACGGCTGCCGGGTGGGGGCCGTGTGGGGCACCCACTGGCACGGGTCGCTGGAGAGCGACGCGTTCCGGCGCCGCTTCCTCACCGAGGTCGCGCGCGCCGCGGGCCGCCGCTTCGTGCCCGCGCCCGACACCAGCTTCGCCGTCCTGCGCGAGGAACAGCTCGACCTCCTCGGCGACCTCATCGAAGAACACGCGGACACCGACGCGCTGCTGCGCCTGATCGAGACCGGCGCTCCGTCCGGTCTCCCCTTCATCGCACCGGGGGCACCCTCATGACCGTCCTGCTACTGTCCACCGCCGACACGGACCTGCTCGCCGCCCGCGCCTCCGCCGCGCCCTACCGCATCGCCAACCCGACCCGCGTCGACGTGCGCGAGGAACTGCCCGCGCTCCTGGACGGCGCGGACATCGCCGTCGTACGCCTCCTCGGTGGCAAGCGCGCCTGGGAGGACGGGCTCGCCGCGCTCAAGTCGGCCGGGATCCCGACCGTGCTGCTCGGCGGCGAGTCCGTGCCGGACGCCGAGCTGATGGCCGACTCGTCGGTGCCCGCCGGTGTCGTCGCGGAGGCGCTGCGCTATCTCGTCGAGGGCGGACCCGCCAACTTCGTGGAGCTGGAGCGGTTCCTTTCGGACACCGTGCTCCTGACCGGCCACGGCTTCGCCGAGCCGCGGAAGATGCCCGAGTACGGGGTGCACGGGGAGCGCGCGCACGTCGAGGGGCGCCCGACCGTGGGCGTGCTCTTCTACCGCGCGCACCAGCTGTCGGGGAACACCGCGTTCGTCGACACCCTCTGCGACGCCATCGAGGAGAAGGGCGCCAACGCCCTTGCCGTGTACTGCGGTTCGCTGCGCGGCGCCGACTCCGGTCTGTACGAGATCCTCGGGCGCGCCGACGTCCTCGTCGCCACCGTCCTCGCCGCGGGCGGCACCCACGCCTCCGACGCCAGCGCGGGCGGCGACGAGGAGGCCTGGGACATCGGCGCCCTCGCCGACCTCGACATCCCCGTCCTGCAGGGCCTGTGCCTGACCTCGTCCCGCGCCGCCTGGCAGGACTCCGACGCGGCCCTCTCCCCCATGGACGCCGCCATGCAGGTGGCGATCCCCGAGTTCGACGGCCGCGTCATCACCGTGCCGTTCAGCTTCAAGGAGCAGGGCCCCGACGACGTCCCCGTGTACGTCGCCGACCCCGAGCGGGCCGCCCGCGTCGCCGGAATCGCCGTACGCCACGGCAAGCTGCGGCACAAGCCCAACGCCGAGAAGCGGCTCGGCCTGGTCTTCACCGCGTACCCGACCAAGCACAGCCGCGTCGGCAACGCCGTCGGCCTCGACACCCCCGCCTCCGCCGTGCGCGTCCTCGACGCCCTGCGGGACGCGGGCTACGCGGTCGAGGGCCACCCCGACAACGGCGACGAGCTGATCCACACCCTCATCAACGCCGGTGGCCACGACGTCGAATGGCTCACCGAGGAGCAGCTCGCCGCCGCGCCCGCGCGCGTGCCGCTCGCGGACTACCAGGCGTGGTTCGACACCCTCGACCCCGAGCTGCGCGAAGGGATGCTGGAGGCGTGGGGCGAGCCGCCCGGCAGCCTGTACGTCGACGGCGACGACATCGTGCTCGCCTCGCTCCAGTTCGGGAACGTCGTCGTGATGATCCAGCCGCCGCGCGGCTTCGGCGAGAACCCCATCGCCATCTACCACGACCCGGACATGCCGCCGTCCCACCACTACATGGCCGCGTACCGCTGGCTCGACAACACGTTCGGCGCCGACGCCATCGTGCACATGGGCAAGCACGGCACGATGGAGTGGCTGCCCGGCAAGGGCCTCGGGCTGAGTGGTGGCTGCGCGCCGGACGCCGTGCTCGGCGACCTGCCGCTCGTCTACCCCTTCATCGTCAACGACCCCGGCGAGGGCACCCAGGCCAAGCGGCGCGGGCACGCCACGGTCGTGGACCACCTGGTGCCGCCGATGGCGCGCGCCGACACGTACGGGGACCTGGCGAAGCTGGAGCAGCTCCTCGACGAGTACGCGCTGGTGAGCGATCTCGACCCGGTCAAGGCCCCGGCCGTGCGGGCGCAGATCTGGACGCTGGTGAAGGCCGCGGAGCTGCACCACGACCTGCACGTCGACGACCAGCCGGACGACGACGCGTTCGACGAGTTCGTGATGCACATCGACGGCTATCTGTGCGAGATCAAGGACGTGCAGATCCGCGACGGCCTGCACATCCTCGGCGGCGGGCCGGTCGGCGAGGCCCGCGTCAACCTCGTCCTCGCGGTACTGCGCGCCTCCCAGGTGTGGGGTGGCGCCGCCAACGCGCTGCCGGGCCTGCGGGCCTGCCTCGCCGAGCACTTCGGCCTGGACGAGAAGGAGCTGCTCGGTGAGCCGGGCGCGGCGGTCAAGGTCGCGGACGGCCTGACCGCCCTGGTCGAGGGGCCCGCACGCACCGCCGCCGACGCCATCGACCTGCTTGAGCAGCTGTGCCGCCGCCTCGCCGAAGGCATGGAGGAGCGCGGCTGGGCGCTGGAGGCGGTGCGCGGGCTCGTCCGTGACGTCGTCGGCGTCGAACTGCCGCCCGCCGTCGCCGTCCTGGGCTTCGCCTGCGAGGAGGTCGTGCCCCGGCTCGCCCGCACCACCGACGAGATCGGGCACATCCTGCGCGCCCTGCGCGGCGGCTACGTCCCCGCAGGGCCTTCGGGCTCCCCCACGCGCGGCCTCGTCAACGTGCTGCCGACCGGCCGCAACTTCTACTCCGTCGACCCCAAGGCCATCCCGTCCAGGCTCAGTTGGGAGGTCGGGCAGTCCCTCGCGGACTCGCTGATCGCCCGCTATCTCGCGGACACCGGCGCGTACCCGAAGTCCGTGGGCCTGACCGTGTGGGGCACCTCCGCCATGCGCACGCAGGGCGACGACATCGCGGAGATCCTGGCGCTGCTCGGCTGCCGGCCGGTGTGGGACGACGCGTCGCGCCGCGTCACGGGCTTCGAGATCGTGCCCGTCGCCGAGCTAGGGCGGCCGCGCGTCGACGTCACCGTCCGCATCTCCGGCTTCTTCCGCGACGCGTTCCCGCACGTCGTCGGGCTCATCGACGACGCCGTCCGCGCGGTCGCCGAGCTGGACGAGGACCCCACCGACAACTACGTACGCGCCCACGTCGACGAGGACGCCGCCGAGCACGGCGACCGGCGGCGCGCCACCGCCCGCATCTTCGGCTCCAAGCCCGGCGCGTACGGGGCGGGGCTGCTGCCGCTCATCGACGCCCGCAACTGGCGCTCCGACGCCGATCTCGCCGAGGTGTACGCGGTGTGGGGCGGCTATGCGTACGGGCGCGGGCTCGACGGGCGGGCGGCTCGGGGGGACATGGAGACGGCCTTCCGGCGGATCGCGGTCGCGGCGAAGAACGTCGACACCAGAGAACACGACATCGCGGATGCCGACGACTATTTCCAGTACCACGGCGGAATGGTCGCCATGGTGCGGCATCTGACGGGGGAGTCGCCCGAGGCGTACGTGGGTGACTCTGCCACGCCGGACCAAGTGAAGACCCGGACCCTCGGGGAGGAGACGCACCGGGTGTTCCGCGCGCGGGTCGTCAATCCCCGCTGGATGAGCGCCATGAGGAGGCACGGCTACAAGGGTGCGTTCGAGATGGCAGCCACCGTCGATTACCTCTTCGGGTACGACGCGACGGCAGGTGTGGTCGACGACTGGATGTACGAGAAGTTGTCGGCGGAGTACGTGTTCTCGGCGGAGAACCAGGAGTTCATGCGGAAGTCCAACCCCTGGGCCTTGAGGGGCATTACGGAGCGGCTCTTGGAAGCGGCTGACCGAGGGATGTGGTCGGAGCCGGACCAGGAGACGCTGGAACGGCTCCGGGCTATCTACCTCCAGCTTGAGGGAGATCTGGAGGGCAGCGAATGACGCCGCCGCAAACACCCCCACCTACGTGGGGAGCAGTCGACCAGCTCGTGTTCCCGAGTGTCGACGTTGGGATCACCCCCGCGTGAGCGAGGACCACACCTCCACCATGACGCCAATCCGCCACACACTGAGCCAGCTCCGGCGTGATCCACTCGAAGGAGTGATCCACGAATGACCGCCCCCTACCCCTTCACCGCCCTCGTCGGGCAAGACGACCTGCGGCTCGCCCTGCTCCTCAACGCCGTGTCCCCCGCCGTCGGCGGCGTGCTCGTGCGGGGCGAGAAAGGCACCGCGAAGTCCACTGCCGTGCGGGCGCTTTCGGCGCTGCTGCCGGAGGTGGACGTGGTCGCCGGGTGCCGGTTCTCGTGTGCTCCTGGGGCGCCCGACCCGGCCTGCCCCGACGGGCCGCACGAGCCCGGCACCGGGACCGCACGGCCCGCGCGCATGGTGGAGTTGCCCGTCGGCGCCTCCGAGGACCGGCTCGTCGGCGCGCTCGACATCGAGCGGGCGCTCGCCGAGGGCGTGAAGGCCTTCGAGCCGGGGCTGCTCGCCGACGCGCACCGCGGGATCCTGTACGTCGACGAGGTCAACTTGTTGCACGACCACCTCGTCGACCTGTTGCTCGACGCCGCCGCCATGGGCGCCTCCTACGTCGAGCGCGAAGGCGTCTCCGTACGGCACGCCGCCCGGTTCCTGCTCGTCGGGACCATGAACCCCGAAGAGGGTGAGCTGCGGCCGCAGTTGCTCGACCGGTTCGGGCTCACCGTCGAGGTCTCCGCGTCCCGCGAGCCCGACCAGCGCGTGGAGGTCGTGCGGCGGCGGCTCGCCTACGACGACGACCCGGACGGGTTCGCGGCGCGTTGGGGCGACGAGGAGGGTGTCGTACGGGCTCGCATCGTCGCCGCTCGTGCGCTGCTGCCGCGTGTGCGGCTCGGGGACGGGGCGCTGCGGCAGATCGCTGCGACCTGCGCGGCCTTCGAGGTGGACGGCATGCGCGCCGACATCGTGATGGCGCGGACCGCGACGGCGCTTGCCGCCTGGGCGGGGCGCGAGGACGTGCTCGCCGAGGACGTGCGGCAGGCCGCGCTGCTCGCGCTGCCGCACCGGCGGCGGCGCAATCCCTTCGACGCGCCGGGGCTCGACGAGGACAAGCTGGACGAGACGCTGGAGGAGTTCGGGGAGAGCGACGGGGACGACGAGCCCGACCCCGATGGTGGCGGGCCCGACGGTGGGGGCGGGCAGCCGCCGCAGGACTCCGGGCCCGAGCAGTCCGGTGACGGCGCCGCCGCGACGCCCGAAGCCGCCGACGACGGGCAGCCGCAGGGCGGCGGCGCTGGCGAGCAGCAGGCCGTGCGCGCCGGTGAGCCGTTCCGGACGAAGGTGTTGAGCGTGCCGGGGCTCGGTGAGGGCGCGGCCGGGCGGCGGTCGCGGGCGCGGACCGAGCACGGGCGTACGACGGGTGCGCGGCGGCCCCGGGGGGCGCTCACGAAGCTGCACCTGGCGGCGACCGTGCAGGCCGCCGCGCCGCATCAGCGGGCGCGCGGGCGGTCGGGGCGCGGGCTCGTGGTGCGCAGGGACGATCTGCGGCAGGCCACGCGTGAGGGGCGTGAGGGGAACCTCGTGCTGTTCGTCGTGGACGCGTCGGGGTCGATGGCGGCGCGGCAGCGGATGGCTGCCGTGAAGGGCGCGGTGCTCTCGCTGCTGCTCGACGCGTATCAGCGGCGGGACAAGGTGGGGCTCGTGACGTTCCGGGGGACGGGGGCGGAGGTGGCGTTGCCGCCGACGTCGTCCGTGGACGCGGCGGCCGTGCGCCTGGAGTCGCTGCCGACGGGCGGGCGTACGCCGATCGCGGCCGGGCTGCTGCGCGCCCATGAGGTGCTGCGGGTGGAGCGGCTACGGGATCCCGCGCGGCGGCCGCTGGTGATCGTGGTGACCGACGGCCGGGCCACCGGGGGCGTGGAGCCGGTCGCGCAGGCCGGGCGTGCCGCGCGGCTCCTCGCCGCCGAGGGGCAGGCCTCGGTGGTCGTGGACTGCGAGTCGGGGCCGGTGCGGCTGGGGCTCGCGGGGCGGTTGGCCGGGGAGCTCGGCGGGACCGCGGTGACGCTGGAGGAGCTGCGGGCCGACTCGATCGCCGGGCTCGTGAAGGACGTTCGGGAGTCGTACGGCTCCGCGAGGAGGGTCGCCTGATGCCGCAGGGACAGCCGAGTGTCGTGCCCGACGACGGCCTGACGACGCGTCAGCGGCGCAACCGGCCGCTCGTCGTCGTGCACACCGGGATCGGCAAGGGCAAGTCGACCGCCGCCTTCGGGCTCGCGCTGCGCGCCTGGAATCAGGGGTGGCCCATCGGCGTGTTCCAGTTCGTGAAGTCGGCGAAGTGGAAGGTCGGCGAGGAGAACGCGCTGCGGGTGCTCGGCGCCAGCGAGCAGGGCGGGTCCGTCGACTGGCACAAGATGGGCGAGGGCTGGTCGTGGATCCAGCGCGCCCCCGCCGAGGGCGAGCAGAGCAACGAGGAGAAGGCCCGCGAGGGCTGGGAGCAGGTCAAGCGGGATCTCGCCGCCGAGACGTACCGGCTGTACGTGCTCGACGAGTTCGCCTACCTCCTGCACTGGGGGTGGATCGACGTCGAGGAGGTCGTGTCCGTGCTGCGCGAGCGGCCCGGGACCCAGCACGTGGTGATCACCGGGCGCTACGCCCCGGAGCAGCTCGTGGAGTACGCCGACCTCGTCACCGACATGTCCAAGGTCAAGCATCCGATGGACGCGGGTCAGAAGGGGCAGCGGGGCATCGAGTGGTAGCACGTCTGGTGGTCGCGGCGCCGGCGTCCGGGAGTGGGAAGACGACGGTCGCGACGGGGTTGATGGCCGCCTTCACGGAGGCCGGGCTCGCCGTGTCCCCGCACAAGGTCGGGCCCGACTACATCGACCCCGGGTATCACTCGCTGGCCACCGGGCGGCCGGGGCGGAACCTCGACGCCTATCTGTGCGGACCCGACTTGATCGGTCCCTTGTTCGCGCACGGGTCCGCCGGGTGTGATCTGGCCATTGTCGAGGGTGTGATGGGGCTGTACGACGGGGCCTCCGGGCAGGGGGAGCTGGCCTCCACCGCGCATGTCGCGAAGCTGCTGCGGGCTCCTGTCGTGCTGGTCGTCGACGCCTCGTCGCAGTCCCGGTCCGTGGCCGCGCTCGTGCACGGGTTCGCCTCGTGGGATCCGGAGGTCCGGGTCGGTGGGGTGATTCTCAACAAGGTGGGGTCGGAGCGGCACGAGGAGTTGTTGCGGGAGGCGTTGGATTCTTCCGGGGTGCCGGTGCTGGGTGCGTTGCGGCGGGTGCCGCAGGTTCGGGCGCCCTCTCGGCATTTGGGGCTTGTGCCTGTTGCCGAGCGGCGGGGGGAGGCTTTGGCCTCTGTTGCCGCGTTGGCCGCGCAGGTGCGGGAGGGGTGTGACCTGGAGGCGGTGTTGGCTCTGGCGCGTGGTGCGGCGCCGCTGTCGGGTGCGGTGTGGGATCCCTGCGGGGCGTTCCCCGATCCCGCCCCTTCCCGAAACCGGGGCTGCGCCCCTGGACCCCGGGGGTGGGGGTCCCGTGGCGGGTGGGACAGTCCTCCCTCGAATCGGCGCTCCGCGCCTCGTCCTCAAACGCCGGACGGGCTGAAAACTTCGCCGGGGCAGGCTGAGGGGTGCACGCCGGACGGGCAGGGGGTGTCGGACCGGTCCCGCGGTCGTCATGGGCCTGTCGTCGCCATGGCCGGTGGCGCCGCGTTCTCCTTCTCCTACGCCGAGCACGCCGAGCTGCTCGCCGCCGCGGGGGCCGACGTCGTGACCTTTGATCCGTTGCGCGACGAAGAGCTTCCGCCCGGGACCCGGGGGCTCGTCATCGGGGGCGGGTTCCCCGAGGTGTACGCGCCGGAGTTGTCCGCCAACGAACCGTTGCGGAAAGCCGTCGCGGACCTGGCCGCCGGTGGGGCGCCGGTCGCCGCCGAGTGTGCGGGGCTGCTGTATCTGGCGCGGGAGTTGGACGGGAAGCCGATGTGCGGGGTCCTTGACGCGACGGCGCGGATGTCGGAGCGGTTGACGCTGGGGTACCGCGAGGCCGTCGCCGTGTCGGACAGTGTGCTCGCGGGCGTGGGCACGCGGATGCGCGGGCACGAATTCCACCGCACGGTCGTGGAGCCGGGCGCGGGGGCGGCTCCCGCCTGGGGGCTGCACGCTCCTGAACGGCGCGTCGAAGGTTTCGTACAACGGGGTGTGCACGCGAGTTATCTGCACACGCACTGGGCCGCCGAGCCCGGGATCGCCCGTCGGTTCGTGGAGAGGTGCAAGGCATGAGTGGCAGCGGCAGCAGGCTGATCGGGGTGGGGGTCGGACCCGGCGATCCCGAGCTCGTGACCGTCAAGGGTGTGAACGCGCTGCGCGGCGCCGACGTCGTCGTCGTACCGGTCATGGACACCGGCGAGCGCGGCCGCGCCGAGGCGACGGTGCTGCACTACGTTCCGGCGGAGCGGGTCGTCCGGGTCGTGTTCGCGTTGAACGAGCGCACCGACCGGGCGCGGCGCGAGGCGGCCTGGGACGCGGCCGGGGAGCGCGTCGCCGAGCTGCTGCGGGAGCGCGGCACGGTGGCGTTCGCGACGATCGGCGACCCCAATGTGTACTCGACGTTCACCTATCTCGCGCAGACCATCGCGGAGCTGGTGCCGGGCGTCGGTGTCGAGACCGTGCCCGGGATCACCGCCATGCAGGACCTGGCGGCGCGCAGTGGAGCCGTGCTCACCGAGGGCACGGAGCCGTTGACGCTGGTGCCGGTGACGGCCGGGGCCGCCGTCCTGAAGGACGCGCTCGCCGGGCCCGGGACGGTGGTGGCGTACAAGTTCGGGCGGCTCGCGCACGAGGTCGCGGCGGCGCTGCGGGAGACGGGGCGCACCGAGGACGCGGTGTGGGGGTCGGCGCTCGGGCTGCCCGAGGAGTCCATCCGGGGCGCCGCCGAGCTGGGCGACGGGCCGCTGCCGTATCTGTCGACGCTCATCGCGCCCGCGCGGCGCGAGGGCGGGCGGGGCGGGAAACTATGACGTCCACCGCACGGCCACGGGCCCGCGCCGACGTGCGCGGCTCAGTCGGCGATGCCCACCACCAGCCAGATGAACGCCGCCCCCGCCACCGTGCACAGCAGCGTCGAGCGCGCCGGGTGGTCGTGGTGGGCCTCGGGCAGGATCTCGGCGGCGGCGAGGTAGAGCAGGGCGCCGCCGAAGAAGCCGAGATAGCCGCCGAGCAGTTGCTCCGGAATGGTGAAGGCCAGTGTGGTCGCCGCGCCCACGACCGGCGCCACCGCGTCGGCGAACAGCATCGCGACGGCCTTGCGGCGCGCGTTCCCGTACAGCCGGGTGATCGTGTACGTGTTGAAGCCGTCCGCGAAGTCGTGGGCGATGACCGCGACGGCCACCGCGACGCCCATGCCGCCGCCCACCTGGAACGCGGCGCCGATCGCGACCCCGTCCATCACGCTGTGGCCGACCATCGCCGCGGCCGCCGTCAGGCCGACCTCCGGGGCCCGGCCGCCCGGGTGCTCGTCCGCCCCGTGCGCCGACCTGCGCAGCGCGAGCAGCCGCTCCACCACGTGCGCGAACAGGAAGCCCGCGACGGCGAGGAGCAGCGCCGCCGGTACGCCGAAGACCGGGCCGCCGGCCGCCTCCAGCGCCTCCGGCAGCAGGTCGAGGCCGACCACGCCGAGCATCAGGCCGCCCGCGAGGCCGAGCACCAGATGGCGCCGGTCGGTGACCCGCCCGGCGGTCCAGCCGCCGACGAGTGTCATCACGAACGCGCCGAGCGCCACGAACACCGCCATGCGCTCTTGCTAGCCGATTGAGCCCGCCCCCGCATCGCGCGGCGGCCCCATGGCCCCACGGGCCACTCCCCCGGCCCCGTCCCCGGGCCGCACATCCCTTCTTCAGTCCCCGCTCTGTCCCCGTTCTGTTCTGTACGAGAGGAACTCCCTCATGGCCGACGCCGCCCCCACCGGCAAGGTGACCTTCGTCGGGGCCGGTCCCGGCGCCGCCGACCTGCTGACCTTCCGGGCCGCCCGGGCCATCGCGGACGCCGACGTGGTGATCTGGGCCGCCAGCCTCGTGCAGGCCGACGTCCTGGAGCACGCCCGCGACGGCGCCGAGATCCTGGACTCGGCGGTGATGTCCCTGGAGGACGTCGTGGCCGTGTACGAGCGGGCCGCACGGGACGGCCTGAAGGTCGCGCGGATCCACTCCGGGGACCCGGCGCTGTGGGGCGGCACGCAGGAGCAGTTCGACCGGTGCGTCGCGCTCGGCGTCGAGACGGAGATCGTGCCGGGCGTGTCGTCGTTCTCGGCGGTCGCCGCCATCGCCGGGCGTGAGCTGACCATTCCCGAGGTCGCCCAGTCCGTGATCCTCACCCGGCTCGGCGGCGGCAAGACGCCGATGCCGCCCGGCGAGGAGGTGCGGGAGTTCGCGCGGCACGGCACGACGATGGCGCTGTTCCTGTCGGCGGCGCGCAGCGGCCAGCTCGTGCGGGAGCTCCTCGAGGGCGGCTACCCGACGACCACGCCCGTCGTCGTCGCGTACCAGGCCACCTGGCCGGAGGAGCTGGTGCTCACCTGCACCATCGAGACGCTGGAGGAGACGGTGAAGGAACACCGGCTGTGGAAGCACACCCTGTTCCTCGTCGGCCCCGCGCTCGGCGCCCACGGCACCCGCTCCCACCTCTACCACCCCGGCCACTTCCACGGCTTCCGCAAGGCCGACCCCGAGGCCCGCGCCGCCCTCCGCGCGGAGAGGTCCGAACGGTGATCACGGTCTTCGGTACGGGGACAGGGGCGCCCCTCGACGCGACGGCACGGGCCGCCGTGCGGAACGCCGCCCTCGTGGTGGGCGGGCACCGCCATCTTGCGGCGGCCGAGGTTCCGGTGGACGTGCGCCGGGTCGTGCTCGGTCCGCTGGCCCCGGCGTTGGAGGCGATCGAGCAGGCCCTGACCGCCGAGGGCGAGGCAGAAGAAGCCCGTCCGGCGATTGAGGACGAGGCCGCAGGCCGATCGGCGGCGCCCACGCACGCGGCACGCGTGGTCGTGCTCGCCTCCGGGGACCCGGGCTTCTTCGGCATAGTGCGCGCGCTGGCGGATCGTTTCGGGCCGGACGCCCTGGACGTCCGGCCCAGTGTCTCCTCCGTGGCAACGGCGTTCGCGCGGGTCGGCCTCCCCTGGGACGACGCAGTCGTGGTGAGCGCCCACGGCCGCGCCCTGCGCACGGCGGTGAACGCATGCCGCGCCCACCCGAAGGTGGCCGTCCTCACGGGCCCCGGCAGCGGCCCCGCCGAACTCGGCGCCGAGCTGGCCCGCCGCACGGAGGGCCGCACGCTCGTCGTGGCCACCGCCCTGGGCGACCCCGCCGGAGAACGCGTGGAGCGCGTCACGCCCGCCGAGGCCGCCGCCCGCGACTGGGGCACCGCGGTCGGCGTCGTGCTCTGCCTCGACGAGGACCGGGCGGTCACCGCCGCCGCCCGTACCGTCGCGGGGCCGCGGACCGGGCCCGGCCGCTGGGCGCTCGACGAGGACGAGTTCGCGCACCGGGACTCGATGATCACCAAGTTCGAGGTGCGGGCCCTCGCGCTCGCCCGGCTCGGGCCGCGCGTGGGCGACCTGGTGTGGGACATCGGCGCGGGCTCCGGCTCCGTCGCCGTGGAGTGCGCGCGGCTCGGCGCCGCCGTGACCGCCGTGGAGAAGACCGCCGACGGCATCGAGCGTGTCCGCGCCAACGCCGCCGCGCACGGCGTCGACGTCCTCGCCGTGCACGGGGCGGCGCCCACCGTCCTGTCCGACCTCGCCGACCCCGACGCCGTGTTCGTCGGCGGTGGCGGGCGCGAGCTGCCCGCCATCGTCACCGCGTGCGCGCGGCGGGCGCGGCGGGCCGTGGTGGTGTCCCTCGCCGCGGTCGACCGGGTGCCCGCGGTGCGGGCGGCGCTGCTCGGGGCGGGGTTCGACTGCGACGGGGTGCTGTTGCAGTCGTCGCGGCTCGCGCCGCTGCCGGGTGAGGTCACGCGGCTCGCCGCGACCAATCCGGTGTTTCTGCTGTGGGGTACGCGGTCGGCTGTGCCGGGCGCGGGGCCCTCTGGTTCAACTTCCTTTACCGAAGGGGTAGTTCAGTGATCGGCCTGATCTCCGGCACGAAGTCTGGCGGGGGCGCCTGTCAGCGGTTGGCCTCGGCTTGGCCCGCTCGTACGCGGGTGTACGAGGGGCCCGTACGGGAGGCGTTCGAGCGGGCCTTTCGTGAGTGCGAGCAGGTGGTGTGCTTTCTCGCCACCGGGGCCGTGGTGCGGTTGGCCGCGCCGCTGCTCTCGGGGAAGGGGGTCGACCCGGGGGTCGTGTGTGTCGATGAGGGCGGGCGGTTCGCCGTCGCCCTGCTGGGCGGGCATGCCGGGGGCGCGAATGCGCTGGCTCGGGAGGTCGGGGAGGTGCTCGGGGCCGAGCCGGTGATCACTACCGCCACGGATGCGGTGGCCGTGCCGGGGTTGGACATGCTCGGGTTCCCCGTGGAGGGGGATGTCGCCGGGGTGACCCGGGCCATGCTGGACGGGGAGGCCGTCGCCCTGGAGGCGGAGTTGGCGTGGCCCCTTCCCGCCCTTCCGTCGAACGTCATGGCACCCTCCGGCGGGGCTGTGCCCACCCTTCCCCAAGCTCTCGGCTCCGCTCGACCAGGGGAGACCCCTATCGCCCTGCGGGACGATTGCCCACGGCGGGAGACGGACGGTGGCCGCCACCCGGGGCTGGGCGACCAGCCACAGCAGGGGACGGCAGGCAGCGGGAGCCCCGCCGGGCGGGACGAAGGGGCGCGGCGGGAGCAGCCGGTGGTGCGCGTGTCCGACCGGACGCTTGAGCCCGCGCTGCGCGAAGTCGTGTTGCGGCCGCCCTCGCTTGTCGTGGGGGTCGGGGCCAGTAAGGGGGCGCCCGTCGACGAGGTGCTCGGGCTGGTCCGGGAGTCGCTGCGTGCGGCCGGGCTCTCGGCTCTCTGTGTACGGGAGCTGGCCACCGTCGACGCCAAGCGGGACGAGGCGGGGATCGTCGAGGCGGCCTCGCGGCTCGGGGTGCCGTTGGTGACGTATACCGCCGAGGAACTCGCCGAGGTCGACGTGCCGAACCCCTCGGGGGCGCCGCTCGCCGCCGTCGGGACGCCGTCCGTCGCCGAGGCCGCGGCGCTGCGCGACGGGGGTGAACTCGTCGTGCCGAAGCGGAAGTCGGAGCGGGCGGACGGCAGGCCCGCCATGGCCACGTGTGCCGTGGTGCGGCGGCCCGCGCGGGGGCGGCTCGCCGTCGTGGGGCTCGGGCCCGGCGCCCGGGACCTGCTCACGCCCCGCGCCCGCGACGAACTGCGGCGCGCCGCCGTGCTCGTGGGCCTCGACCAGTACGTCGACCAGATCCGCGATCTGCTGCGGCCGGGGACCCGGGTCGTCGAGTCGGGGCTCGGCGCCGAGGAGGAGCGGGCCCGTACCGCCGTCGCCGAGGCCCGCGAGGGCCGGGCGGTGGCGCTGATCGGGTCGGGGGACGCGGGCGTGTACGCGATGGCGTCGCCCGCCCTCGCCGAGGCCGGGGACGACATCGACGTCGTCGGCGTACCGGGAGTGACCGCCGCGCTCGCCGCCGGGGCGCTGCTCGGCGCGCCGCTCGGCCACGACCACGTGTCGATCAGCCTGTCCGACCTGCACACGCCGTGGGAGGTCATCGAGCGCCGGGTGCGCGCGGCGGCCGAGGCGGACCTGGTCGTGACGTTCTACAACCCGCGCAGCCGCGGCCGGGACTGGCAGTTGCCCAAGTCCCTGGCGCTGCTCGCCGAGCACCGGGCGCCGACGACGCCTGTCGGGGTCGTACGCAACGCCTCGCGCCCCGACGAGAGCGTGCGCCTGACCACGCTGGCCGCGCTCGACCCGGACAGCGTCGACATGATGACCGTCGTGACCGTCGGCAACACCGCGACCCGCGCCATCGCGGGCCGCATGGTGACGCCGCGCGGCTACCGCTGGCAGGGGGTGTGACAGCGATGAGCACAGGGGAACGCATCGTGCACCCCATCGAGCAGGAGTCGTTCCGGCGGCTGCGGTCCCGGCTCGACACCTCGCACTTCGCGCCGCTGACGCGCGCCGTCGTGGAGCGCGTCATCCACTCCGCGGCGGACCTGGAGTACGCGCGGGACCTCGTCACGGACGAGGAGTCGCTGGTACGCGGCCACGCCGCCCTGCACGCGGGCGCGCCCGTCGTCGTGGACGTGGAGATGGTCGCGGCCGGGATCACGCGGCGCGAGACGGTGTGCCGGTTGAAGGACGCCAAGTCGGCGACCGGCCTTACGCGTTCGGCGCACGCGGTGCGGCTCGCGTACGAACAGGTCGGTCCCGGCGCGCTCTGGGTGATCGGCTGCGCGCCCACCGCCCTGGAGGAACTGCTGCTGCTCGACGCCAGGCCCGCCCTCGTGATCGGCCTCCCGGTCGGCTTCGTCGGCGCCGTCGAGTCCAAGGAGGCGTTGCGTGCCAGCGGGCTTCCCGCCGTCAGCAACGTGTCCGAGAAGGGGGGTTCGGCGGTCGCGTCGGCCGCTCTGAACGCCCTGCTGTACCACCCCCCGGCGCCGGGCGCCGGGATCCGACCCGAGGAGAACAAGTGACCACCCCGCCCGCACTGCTCATCGCCGGACACGGCACCCGCGACGACGCCGGGGCGGCCGCGTTCCGCGACTTCGTCGCGGAACTGGCGCGCCGCAACCCCGAACTGCCCGTCGCGGGCGGCTTCATCGAGCTGTCGCCGCCGCCGCTCGGCGAAGCCGTGACCGAACTCGTCGAGCGGGGCGTGAAACGGTTCGCGGCGGTGCCGCTGATGCTGGTGTCCGCCGGGCACGCCAAGGGCGACATCCCGGCGGCGCTGACCCGCGAGAAGGAGCGCCACCCCGGCATCTCGTACTCCTACGGCCGTCCGCTGGGCCCGCACCCCTCGATCCTGAAGGTCCTGGAGCGGCGGCTCGACGAGGCGCTCGGCGACACCGTGCGCACGCCCGAGGACCGGGCCGACGTCACCGTGCTCCTGGTGGGGCGCGGCTCGACGGATCCCGACGCCAACTCGGAGGTGTTCAAGGCGGCGCGGCTGCTGTGGGAGGGGCGCGGGTACGCGGGCGTGGAGACCGCGTTCGTGTCGCTCGCCGCGCCCGACGTGCCGTCGGGGCTCGACCGGTGCGTGGCGCTCGGCGCGCGGCGGATCGTGGTCCTGCCGTACTTCCTGTTCACCGGCATCCTGCCGGACCGGGTGCGGCAGCAGACCGACGGCTGGGCGTCCGCGCACCCCGACGTGGAGGTGCGGTCCGCCGATGTGATCGGCCCCGAGGAGGAGCTGGTCGAGCTGGTCATGGAGCGGTACCGGGAGGCCGTGGGCGGGGATCTGCGGATGAACTGCGACACCTGTGTGTACCGGGTGGCGCTGCCGGGCTTCGAGGACAAGGTGGGCCTGCCGCAGCAGCCGCACTTCCACCCCGACGACGACGGCCACCATCACCACGGCCATGGTCACGGCCACGGCCACGGCCACGGCCACCACGGAAACCATGCGCACTCCCACTGAGGCCGGGGTCGCCGACGGCCCGGCGGCGGCCGTCGCCGGGCCCGACGTCGACCTGCGGCACCACGGGGACGTGGAGGTGCGGGGCGAGGGCGATCTGGTCGACCTCGCCGTCAACGTCCGTGCCGGGACGCCGCCGCCGTGGCTGAAGAGTCGCGTGGCCGCGTCCCTCGACGGCCTGGCCGCCTACCCCGACGGGCGGGCGGCGCGGGCCGCGGTGGCGGCGCGGCACGGGGTTCCGCCGGAGCGGGTGCTCCTGACGGCGGGAGCCGCCGAGGCGTTCGTGCTCCTTGCGCGGGCGTTGCGGGTGCGGCGGCCCGTCGTGGTGCATCCGCAGTTCACCGAGCCGGAGGCCGCGCTGCGGGACGCCGGGCACGCGGTGGGGCGGGTGCTGCTGCGGGCCGAGGACGGGTTCCGGCTCGATCCGGGTCTGGTGCCCGATGACGCCGACCTCGTCGTGGTCGGCAATCCCACGAACCCCACGTCGGTGCTGCATCGCGCCGCGGACGTCGTCCGGCTCGCCCGGCCCGGGCGGGTCCTCGTGGTGGACGAGGCGTTCATGGACGCCGTGCCGGGCGAGCGGGAGGCCCTCGCCGGGCGGGTGGATGTGCCCGGTCTCGTCGTGCTGCGGAGCCTCACGAAGACGTGGGGGCTCGCGGGCCTCCGCGTCGGCTACGTCCTCGCCGACCCGGCGGTCGTCGCCGAGTTGTCCCGCGCGCAGCCGCTGTGGCCGGTGTCGTCGCCCGCGCTTGCCGCGGCGGAGGCGTGTGTGTCGCCGCGCGCGCTCGCGGAGGCCGGGCATGTGGCCCATCGGGTGGCCGCCGAGCGGCGGCATCTCGTGGGCGGGCTCGGCGAGTTGCCGGGTGTGTCGGTGGCCGGTCCCGCGGAGGGGCCGTTCGTCTTGGTGCGGGTTGCCGACGGGCTCGTGGTGCGGGAACGGTTGCGGGAGCGGGGGTTCGCCGTGCGGCGTGGCGATACGTTTCCCGGGCTCGGGGCGGAGTGGCTGCGGGTCGCGGTGCGGGACCGGGGGACGACGGATGCGTTTTTGGGGGCTTTGCGGGGGGTGGTGTGTGTTGGGGCCTGAAGGGGTGGGGCCCTGCGGGGCATTCCCCGGTCCCGCCCCTTCCCGAACCCGGGGGCTGCGCCCCCGGACCCCCGCTGTCGGCGCTCCGCGCCTCGTCCTCAAGCGCCGGACGGGCTGAAATCTTGCCGCACCGGCGGCATATCCAGCCCCTCGTGGGGGTCCCCCCTGCTCCTTGAGAGCTTGGGGGAGTTTGAGGAGCGGGGTCTGGGGCGGAGCCCCCCACGCGGCGGAGCCGCACATTGTCACAGCCGGGAAGGGGCGGGATTGGGGAGCCCCGGCAGGGCCCCGACCTCAGCGGCGGCGCCGTGCCAGGACGAGGGCGCCGCCCCCGGCGAGGACCAGGGCCACCGCTCCCCCGGCCACGTACGGGGTGGAGGAACTGCCGCCGGTCTCCGCGAGGTTGTCGTCGGGGGCCTCCTTCTTGGCGGCTACCGGCTGGGCGGGCTTGCCCTGGGGGGCGGGGCCCGCCTTCTGGGGCTCGGGCAGGGGCTTGGGGCCGGGGCCGGGGGTCGTGCAGGTGGCGCCGGCCAGGGTGACGGTGCCGTCGACGGCCGCGACGCCGAGCTTCAGGGGGTCCACGGACACCTTGAGGCGCAGGGCGACCGCGGCGGCCGTACGGGACGTGGTGCGCGTCGACGACAGGTCGAGCCGGACGTCGCCGACGCCGGGGACGGACACCTGGGTGGTGCCCGCGGCCTTCACCGCGACGCGCTTGCCGAGCACGGTCACGCCGCCGAGGAGCTTGGAGTCGGCGACGGGCCGCTTGCCGGACACGCACAGGGCCTTGGACGTCACCTGGTCGACCTCGACGAGAGGCAGCAGCGGCAGACCGGGCAGGTGCACCTTCGCGCGGGCGATGTTGCTGTAGCCCTCGGCCGTGCCGCCCTTCACGGTGGCCCGCGCGGTCGCGACGTCGGCGCGCAGCACGCTGAAGGGGCGTCCCCCGTCCACGCCGTCCAACTTCGCGGTGAGCGCGGTCTTCTGGGCGCTCGCGGGTGCGGACACCTCGTTGAGGACGGCGTTCAGCGGGAGGTTCACGGTCTTGTTGAGCAGGGAGACGTTGAGGCCGGTGCGCAGGACGACGGCGTCGGCGCGGCCGCCGCGGTGGTCGTCGGTGGCGTGCGCGGTGCCCGCGGTGGAGAGCGCCGCGGAGCCCGCGGCGACGACGGTGGCGGCGGTGAGCGCGCCGATGCGGCGCCCGGGCAGTCTGCGGAAGGCGTTGCTGGTCAAGGTGGTGGAACCCTCACATGAGTCACGGAAGTACCAACCGCGCACGCCACACGGGGACATCGCGTGCGCGCGGCACCAGGGAGGCCGGGATGCGCCTGGCGGCGCCCTCCCGACTCCCGGAATCTTTACGCACTGAGAGTGAACAGTCAGCAACGCGACGTGAGTTCACCCCAAGGAGAAGTTTCCGCCGATGTATTCGAATCTGCCGGCACGGGCGTTCCCTCTGGCCTCTCTCACCCCGCACGTGCCGGTGACAAGCGTGATCGTCACGTTGACAGCCGGTGGCGCGGCAAATTCAAGTACAACGAGCCGGACCCCGTCGCGTCACCCTCCGTCAACAGGAGCCGCATGCCTCGCAACGTCGCCCTGATCACCGCCGACCAGTGGCGCGGCGACTTCCTGTCCGCCGCCGGGCACCCCCTGGTCCGCACGCCGTACCTGGACCAACTGGCGGGGCGCGGCGCCCGGTTCGAGAAGGCGTGCTCCGCCGCGCCGTCGTGCATCCCGGCCCGCGCCGCCCTGCACACCGGCCTCGCGCGGACCTCGCGCCGCCGCACCGGCTACCGGGACGGCGTGCCGTGGGAGTACCCGGTCACGCTGGCCTCCGAGTTCGGACGGCACGGGTATCAGACGCGGGCCATCGGGAAGCCGCACGCCTTCCCCGAGCGGAATCGCATCGGGTTCGACGAAGTGACCCTCCACGACGGGTACTTGCACGCCGCCCGGGACCGGCGCGTCGACCCGCGCTTCCACGACGACCACCTCTCCTGGCTCGAACGGCAGCCCGGCGAGGGGGCCGGGGGCGCGGCCACCGGGTTCGGGAAGGGGCGGGACTGGGGAGCCCCGCAGGGGCCGGGCTCAGCCCACCACCCTCCCGTTCACCACCACCGCCGAAGGCGCGGCCAGCACCCTGACGTCGGCGCGTGGGTCCTCCGCGTACACGACGAGGTCCGCGGGAGCCCCCTCGACGAGCCCGGGGCGCCCCAGCCAGGAACGCGCGCGCCAGACCGCGGCGGAGAGCGCGTCGACGGCCGGGATGCCGGCCTTGGTGAGTTCGGCGACCTCCCCGGCGATGAGGCCGTGGGCGAGGGCGCCGCCGGCGTCGGTGCCGGCGTAGACGGGGACACCGGCGTCGTAGGCGGCGCGGACGGTGTCGTAGCGACGGGCGTGGAGCCGCCGCATATGGGCGGACCAGCGGGGGAACTTCGCCTCGCCCCCGGCGGCAAGCTGCGGGAAGGTGGCGATGTTGACGAGGGTGGGCACGATGGCGACGCCGCGGGAGGCGAAGAGGGGGATGGTGTCCTCGGTGAGGCCCGTGGCGTGCTCGACGCAGTCGATGCCGGCCTCGACGAGGTCACGGAGGGAGTCCTCGGCGAAGCAGTGGGCGGTGACGCGGGCCCCCAGCCGGTGGGCCTCGGCGATGGCGGCCTCGACGGCACCGCGCGGCCAGCAGGCGGTGAGGTCCCCGGCGTCGCGGTCGATCCAGTCGCCGACGAGCTTGACCCAGCCGTCGCCGCGCCGCGCCTCGCGGGCGACGTAGGCGACGAGGTCGTCGGGCTCGATCTCGTGGGCGTAGTTGCGGATGTAGCGGCGGGTGCGGGCGATGTGCCGCCCGGCGCGGATGATCTTCGGCAGGTCCTCGCGGTCGTCGATCCAGCGGGTGTCGGAGGGCGAGCCCGCGTCGCGCAGCAACAGGGCGCCCGCGTCGCGGTCGGTGAGGGCCTGTTTCTCGGCGACGTCCGGCGCGACGGGCCCGTGCGCGTCGAGGCCGACGTGGCAGTGCGCGTCGACGAGGCCGGGCAGCGCCCAGCCCCGAACGGTCGTCACGTCCCCGGCGGCGGAGGCGGGCCGCCGGTAGGTCACCCGCCCGCCGACCACCCACAGCTCGTCGCGTACGTCCTCGGGCCCTACGAGCACCCGCCCCTTCACGTGCAGCACCGCGCGTTCGCTCATGTGCGTCAGCTTAGACAGCAGCGTGGGAGGCGACAGGGCTGACCGGGGCGGTGGGTACGCTCGACGGCGAGAGGCCAGGGGCCGAGCCCCGGGGCCGCCTCACCGACCCGCCGTACAGACCCCGTTACCGAAGCGAGCAGCAGCGTGACCCACCCCTTCCTTGACCTGGCGCCGCTGGGCGCCGCGCACTTCGCCGCCATCGAGGACCGGGTGGCCCGGCTCCTGGACACCGAGCAGGACGTCGTGATCATGCAGGGCGAGGCGCTGCTGCCCCTGGAGGGCTGCATCCGGGGCGCCGCCCGGCCGGGCACGAAGGCCCTGAACGTGATCACCGGCCCGTACGGGCAGACCTTCGGGAACTGGCTGCGGGACTGCGGCGCGAGCGTCGTCGACCTCGCGGTGCCGTTCCACACCGCCGTGACGGCCGCGCAGGTCGAGGCGGCCTTCGCGGAGCACCCGGACATCGACTTCGTGTCCCTGGTGCACGCGGAGGCGGCGACCGGCAACACCAACCCGGTGGCGGAGATCGGGGAGGTCGTACGGGCGCACGGCGCGCTGTTCATGCTGGACGCGGTGGCCTCGGTGGCCGCCGAGCCGTTGCTGCCGGACGCGTGGGGCGTGGACCTGTGCGTGATCGGCGCGCAGAAGGCGATGGGCGGCCCCGCGGGCGTGTCGGCGGTGTCGGTGAGCGAGCGCGCCTGGCAGCGCATGGCCGCGAACCCCGAGGCTCCGCGCCGCTCCTACCTCTCCCTCCTGGACTGGAAGGAGCGCTGGATCGACGGCGGCCGCAAGGCGCTCCTGCACGCCCCGGCGCAGTTGGAGATGCTGGCCCTGGAGGCGTGTGTGGAGCGCATCGAGGCGGAGGGCCTTGGGGCGCTGATGCGGCGGCACGCGACGGCGGCGACGGCGACGCGCGCGGGCGCCCTCGCGCTCGGCGGCGGCCTGGAGCCGTACGTGTACGAGGCCGCGGACGCCGCGCCGGTCGCGACGACGCTGCGGGCCCCGCACGGCGTGGACGCCTCCGACCTGGTCGCGCGGGCGCTGGCCGCCGACCCGGTGCTTCCGCTGGTGGCGGGCGGCGGGGCGCTGGCCAAGGAGATGATCCGCGTCAACCACTACGGCCCGGACGCGACGCGCGGCGTGGTGCACGCCTCGCTGGCGGCGCTCGGCGCGGCGATGGGCGAGGTCGGGCTCGCCGTGGACCTGGAGGCCGCCCGGCGTGCCGTCACCGACACCTGGGCGTAAGCCTGGGTGAGCGCCGATCGGCGCTCCGCGCCCCGTCCTCAATCGCCGGACGGGCTCTTCCCTCCGGGACGGCCCGTCCGGCACCGCCGAGAAACGCGATTCACGCGCCGCGATAAAGCACTCCAGGGCAATTATCCCGTGCGCTTTCATGAATTCTTTATGAGTGCAGCTTCCCGTATTCTTCTGCCCGCTTTCCGAGGGCCTAAACACTAAGATTTCGCCAGCGCCAAACGCCGTAATTCGGGCACGTCTCGCGGGGATTACGCTGCTGTGACGCACTCCACAGGCGGTCCGTTTTGCCGGAAGTAAATCCGGCAATAACACCACAAAACCCCAGCCGCTCATGCGGGCGCCCGCGCCTGCGTGATAACATATGAATGCGCCGCGCGTAACCCCTTCCCCCGATGCAATCCCAGAAATTGCTCGGTAAATTCAATCCGCATGACCGCTGCACAAGCCGATCTACCGACCGACCTGCAAGCGAAATTCCTTGAAATGCCCGAGGGCCTGCGGCTCGACAGCCCGGACGTCGCCGACGGCGCCGCGATCTGGCGGATCGCCCGCGACTCGAAGGTCCTCGACCTGAACTCCTCGTACAGCTACCTGCTGTGGTGCCGCGACTTCGCGGCGACATCCGTCGTGGCCAGGGACGCGGACGGCGAGCCCGTCGGGTTCATCACCGGCTACGTCCGCCCCGACAAGCCGCGCACCCTGGTGGTCTGGCAGGTGGCCGTCGACCACGCGCAGCGTGGCCGCGGCCTCGCCGGTGCGCTGCTCGACGGGCTCGCCGCGAAGGTCGCCGCCCATCCCGGGTTCGACGCCCTGGAGACGACCATCTCGCCGGGCAACACCGCCTCCGAGCGCCTGTTCACCTCGTTCGCCGAGCGCCACGGCGCGCGCGTCGAGCGGACCGTGCTGTTCGACGCGGCCCTGTTTCCCGGCGACGACGGCGGGCACGAGCCCGAGGTCCTGTACGACATCGCCCCACTGTTCCGCTGACCGGCCGGCAGCCGCGCCGCCGGAGGCCTGACGCACCGTCACATGCCCCCGGCACGATCCCAGTCCACTCAGAACCCCTCGATCAATCCATCTCCCAGGAGATCCGCTGTGACCATCACCCAGCCCGACCTGAGCGTCTTCGAGACCCTGGAGTCGGAGGTGCGCAGCTACTGCCGCGGTTGGCCCACTGTCTTCGACCGCGCGCAGGGCAGCCGCATGTTCGACGAGGACGGTCATGAGTACCTCGACTTCTTCGCGGGGGCCGGCTCGCTCAACTACGGCCACAACAACCCGGTCCTCAAACGCGCCCTCATCGACTATCTGGAGCGCGACGGCGTCACGCACGGCCTCGACATGTCGACGACGGCCAAGCGCGCGTTCCTTGAGTCGTTCCAGAACCTGATCCTGCGCCCGCGCGACCTGCCGTACAAGGTCATGTTCCCGGGCCCGACGGGCACCAACGCGGTGGAGTCCGCGCTGAAGCTGGCCCGCAAGGTCAAGGGCCGCGAGTCGATCGTGTCCTTCACCAACGCCTTCCACGGCATGTCGCTGGGCTCGCTCGCGGTGACCGGCAACGCCTTCAAGCGGGCGGGGGCGGGCATCCCGCTGGTGCACGGCACGCCGATGCCGTTCGACAACTACCTGGACGGGCGCACCCCCGACTTCATCTGGTTCGAGCGCCTCCTGGAGGACTCCGGCTCCGGCCTGAACCAGCCCGCCGCCGTGATCGTGGAGACGGTCCAGGGCGAGGGCGGCATCAATGTCGCGCGCGCCGAGTGGCTGCGGCAGCTCGCCGACGTCTGCAAGCGCTGGGACATGCTCCTGATCGTCGACGACATCCAGATGGGCTGCGGCCGCACCGGGGCGTTCTTCTCCTTCGAGGAGGCGGGCATCGTGCCGGACATCGTGACGGTGTCCAAGTCCATCAGCGGCTACGGCCTGCCCATGTCGCTCTGCCTGTTCAAGCCGGAGCTGGACGTGTGGGAGCCGGGCGAGCACAACGGCACCTTCCGCGGCAACAACCCGGCGTTCGTGACGGCCGCCGCCGCTCTGGAGACCTACTGGGCCGACGGCTCGGCGATGGAGAAGCAGACCCAGGCCCGCGGCGAGCAGATCGAGCAGGCGCTGGTCGCGATCGCCGACGAGAACGGCGACGCCATCGCGGAGTACCGCGGCCGCGGCCTGGTCTGGGGCATCGAGTTCCGCGACAAGCCGCGCGCGGGCGCCATCGCCAAGCGCGCCTTCGAACTCGGCCTGCTGATCGAGACCTCCGGCCCCGAGAGCGAGGTCGTCAAGCTGCTCCCGGCCCTGACCATCACGGCCGAGGAACTGGACGAGGGCCTGCGCACACTCGCCCGCGCGGTCCGCGAGACCGCCTGAGCGGACGCCCGCGCGGCACCCCGTCCTCGTACACCACCCGCACCGCACCCGTACAGCACGCACAGAAGAGGAACTGACTGACCGTGATCGTCCGCTCGTTCAAGGACATTGAAGGCACCGACCGGCACGTCAAGGCCGCGTCGGGCACCTGGGAGAGCAAGCGCATCGTGCTCGCCAAGGAGCGCGTCGGCTTCTCGTTGCACGAGACCGTGCTCTACGCCGGTACGGAGACGAGCATGTGGTACGCCAACCACATCGAGGCCGTCGTCTGCACCGAGGGCGAGGCCGAGCTGACCAATGACGAGACCGGCGAGAAGTTCACCATCACGCCGGGCACGATGTATCTGCTCGACGGGCACGAGAAGCACACGATGCGCATCAAGAAGGACTTCCGCTGCCTGTGCGTGTTCAACCCGCCGGTGACGGGCCGCGAGGACCACGACGAGAACGGCGTGTACCCGCTGCTCACGGAGCCGGAGACGGTGTGACCCACGACTGACGGCAAGGACATCCCGCACAGGGCCGTACGAGAGAGGAGAGGCAGGCAACACCATGACCACCGCACCCGGACGCACCGCCGACCTGTACCCGACCCGAGGCGCCGAAGAGGTGCTCATCGAGCGCAAGGACCCCGTGGTGTGGTCCGCGCCGGGTACCGAGGGCCCCATCACGGGCGAGGACCTGGCGGGGTTCGAACGCGACGGTTTCCTGGCCATCGAGCAGCTCATCACGCCCACGGAAGTGGCCGAGTACCACGACGAGTTGGAGCGGCTGATCAACGACCCGGCGATGCGCGCCGACGAGCGCTCCATCGTCGAGCCGCGCTCCCGGGAGATCCGGTCCATCTTCGAGGTGCACCGGATCAGCGAGGTCTTCGCCCGCCTCGCGGCCGACCCGCGCGTGGTCGGCCGGGCCCGCCAGATCCTCGGCTCCGACGTGTACGTCCACCAGTCCCGGATCAACGTCAAGCCGGGCTTCGGGGCGTCGGGCTTCTACTGGCACTCGGACTTCGAGACCTGGCACGCGGAGGACGGCCTGGCGAACATGCGGACCGTCTCGGTGTCGATCGCGCTCACCAAGAACCACGACACCAACGGCGGGCTCATGATCATGCCAGGATCGCACCGGACGTTCCTCGGCTGCGCGGGCGAGACGCCCAAGGACAACTACAAGAAGTCCCTGCAGATGCAGGACGCGGGCACGCCGTCCGACGAGGCGCTGACCAAGCTCGCCGGGGAGTACGGCATCCGTCTGTTCACCGGCGAGGCGGGCTCGGCGACCTGGTTCGACTGCAACGCCATGCACGGCTCCGGCGACAACATCACGCCCTACCCGCGCTCGAACGTCTTCCTCGTCTTCAACAGCGTGGAGAACGCCGCGGTCGAGCCGTTCGCGGCGCCGGTGCGGCGGCCCGAGTACATCGGGGCGCGGGACTTCACGCCGGTGGGGTGACGTCCTGACGTTCTGACGTCCTGATGCGCCGAGCCGCGTGGCCGACGGCGGTGGCCCGGCACCTCTTCGGTGCCGGGCCACCGCCGTCGGCGTTTCCGCTCGTGGGTCAGCGGGTCACGCGGACCGCAGCGCCGGGTAGTCCGTGTAGCCCTTGGCGTCGCCGCCGTAGAACGTGGACTGGTCCGGCGTGTTGTACGGACCACGGGTCTTCAGGCGGGCCGGGAGGTCCGGGTTGGCGAGGAACAGGGAGCCGAAGGAGACGAGGTCGGCGGCGCCTTCCTCGATCAGGGCCAGGTCGTCGTGGCCGGTGGGACCCTCGGTCGCGGGGTTGAGGATGAACGTGCCGCCGAACTCCTTGCGCAGCGCCTGCGTCAGCTCGCGGACCTCGCCGACCTCCATGATGTGCAGATAGGCGAGGCCGAGGGTGTTCAGCTCCTTCGCCAGGGCGAGGTAGGCCTCCTCCGGGTCGGGCTCGTGGATGCCGTTGAAGGGGTTGCCGGGCGAGAGGCGGATGCCCGTGCGGGCGGCGCCGATCTCGGCGGCGACGGCCTTGGCGACCTCGACGGCGAAGCGGATGCGCTTCTCGGGCGAGCCGCCCCACTCGTCGTCGCGCTGGTTGGAGCCCGGCGCGAGGAACTGGTGGATGAGATAGCCGTTGGCGCCGTGCAGCTCCACGCCGTCGAAGCCCGCCTCGATGGCGTTGCGGGCGGCCTCGACGAACTCGCCGATGGTGGCGCGCACCTCGTCGCCGGTCAGCTCGCGGGGCGTGACGAAGTCCTTCGGTCCCTCGTGCGTGTAGACCTGCCCGGCGGCGGCGATCGGCGACGGGCCGACGTTCACCAGGCCGTCGGGGAGCAGCGAGGGGTGGCCGATGCGGCCCGTGTGCATGATCTGGGCGAAGATCCGGCCGCCCTTGGCGTGCACGGCGTCGGTGACCTTGCGCCAGCCCTCGACCTGCTCGGCGCTGTGCAGGCCCGGGGTGTCCGGGTAGCCCTGGCCCACCGGGGAGGGCTGCACGCCCTCGGTGATCACCAGGCCGGCGCTGGCGCGTTGGGCGTAGTACTCGGCGACGAGGCCGGTGGGGACGCCGCCCGCGCCCGCCCGGCTGCGGGTCATCGGCGCCAGGGCGATGCGGTTGGTGAGGGACACGCCGTGCAGGTCGATCGGGTCGAATGCGGTGGTCATCACAGCTCCAGGGCGTACGAAGGTTGGTCGGCCAAGTAATTCAACCGGGAGTCACTGTAGCGCATTCCTTGGCCGACCAAGTTAATCTCGGAGGGGAACCAGGACGACACTGGTGGAGGACGGCGACGGCGAACAGGGCCGGGCCGGCGAAGGGCAGGAGCTGCGATGAAGGCCGACACAGGGACGGCGGGGGCCGCACAGGCCGACCCCGCGTGTAGGGAGCGGCTGCCGCTGGCCGCCGAGGACGGCCCGGTCAGCATGGTGATCAGCCGGGTGGCCCGGCTGCACCGGATCGCGGCGGGCAAGCTCCTGAAGGGCCTCGGCCTCTACCCCGGCCAGGAATTCGTGATGATGCACCTGTGGGACGCGGGCCCGGTGCGCCAGTCCGACCTCATCAAGATCCTCGACCTCGACCCGTCGACGGTCACCAAGATGCTCCAGCGCCTGGAGCAGGCCGGGCACGTGCGGCGACGCCCCGACCCGGACGACCGCCGGGCCGTGCTCGTCGAGGCGACCGACTCCAGCTGCGGGCTGCTCGCCGAAGTGCGGCGCTCCTGGGGCCAGTTGGAGGACCACACCCTCGCCGGGCTCGCCCCCGACGAGCGGGCGGAGCTGGCCCGGCTGCTCACCCGGGTCGAGACCAACCTCTGCGTGGAGACGGCGGACTGCCCGGAGGAGGCGCGGCGGGAGGCGCTGCGCAGGTAGGGCGGCGGGCGGCCGGGGCCGGGGCGCGGCCTCGACCCCGCCCCGGTCCCGGCCCTCGGGCCCGGCTCAGCTCTCGCCCAGGACCTCCAGGAGCCGGTCCACGTCGGCCTCCGTGTTGTACAGGTGGAAGGCCGCCCGCAGCTGGCCCGCGCGGTCCGACACCTCGACGCCCGCCGCGCTCAACTCCGCCTGCCGGACGCCGAGTCCGGGCACGGACACGATGGGCGATCCGGGCGCGTCCACCGGCTCGTGCCCGAGCGCCGCGAGTCCGGCGCGGAAGCGGTCCGCGAGCGCCAGGTCGTGGGCGCGGATCGCGGCCACTCCCAGCTCCTCGATCACCGCGAGGGAGTGCCGCGCGCCCGCGTACGCGAACAGGCTCGGGCTCTCGTCGAACCGCCGCGCGGAGCGGGCGAGTTCGGCGATCGGGCCGTAGCAGCTGTCCCAGGGGCGCTCGCCCGCGACCCAGCCCGCGAGCAGCGCGGGCACACCGCCGAAGGCCTCGGGAGCTTCGGGGTCCTCGGGGCCGTCGGGGACCACGAAGAACGCCACGCCCCGCGGGCAGGTGAGCCACTTGAAGGCCACCGACGACAGGAAGTCCACGTCGGCGATGTGCTCGACGAGGTCCAGCCAGCCCGTCGCCTGCGAGGCGTCCAGATAGAGGCGGGCGCCGTGCGCGCGGGTCGCGGCGCGCAGCGCGGGCAGGTCGGCGATCCTGCCGTCCGCCGACTGCGCCGCCGAGACCGCGACCAGGGCCGTGCCCGGGCGCACGGACTCCGCGATCCGCTCCAGCGGGACGGTGCGGACCTTGAGGTCGGCGCGCATGTGGAAGGGGTTCACCGTCGAGCTGAAGTCGGCCTCGGCGGTGAGGACTTCGGCGCCCGCGGGCAGCGAGGCGGCGACCAGGCCGCTGTACACGGCGACGGACGCGCCCGCCGCGACCCGGCTCGGCGCCACCCCGACCAGGCGCGCGAAGGCGGCGCGGGCCGCCTCCACGTCCGCGAACATGTCGGCGGGGCGGCCCTCCGCCACGGACAGGGTCGCCTCGTGCATGGCCCGGACGGCGCGGCCCGGAAGCAGGCCGGTGCTCGCGCTGTTCAGATACGTGGTGCGGGGGGTGAACTCGGAGCGTACGAGCGCCTCGAAGGCCGCCGGTGTGGTGGCGGGACTCGAAGCGGTCTGGACGGTCTGGACGGGGCCCTGGCCGGAAGTCTCCATGGGATCACTGTGCCGCCCCGGCCGGGCCCGGTCCATTGCGGATGCCTGACCCATACCGCTTAGCGACGCTTACTCATGGCCTCCGACCAGGGGTGATGCCGTCCGATGCCGTCCGATGCCGTCCAGCGCGGGGCTGTGCGGGTCGGTTCAGGCGCGCGGCACCGCGCAGCCGTCCGGGCCGCAGGCGTCGCCGTCGGCGCCCTCGGTGGCCCCCTCGGTGAGCACCGTCAGCGGCGAGCGGGCGTCCCACGCCTGCTCCAGGGCCTGCGTGAAGACCTCGGCGGGCTGGGCGCCGGAGACGCCGAACTTCCGGTCCAGCACGAAGAACGGCACGCCGTTCGCGCCGAGTTCGGCGGCCTCGCGCTCGTCGGCGCGGACCGCTTCGGCGTACGCGTCGGGGTCGGCGAGGACCGCGCGCGCCGCGTCCGCGTCGAGGCCAGCGTCGGCGGCGAGGGCGATCAGGCGCTCGTCGTCGTCGAAGACCGAGCGCTCCTCGGCGAAGTTGGCGCGGTAGAACGCGCCGATGAGGCGGTCCTGGGCGTCCTGGCCGCCCTTCTCCCGCGCGAAGTGCAGGAGGCGGTGCATGTCGAAGGTGTTGCCGTGGTCGCGGCCCTCGGTGCGGTACGCGAGGCCCTCGGCCGCCGCGTTGTCGCCGAGGCGGCGTTCGGCGTCCTTCGCCTGGTCCTCGGTCATGCCGTACTTCTGCGCCAGCATCGGGATCACGGCGGCCGTGTCGCCCTTCGGGCGGTTCGGGTCCAGCTCGAAGGAGCGGTGGATCACCTCTACGGCGTCCTGGTGCGGGAAGGCCTTGAGGGCCTTCTCGAAGCGGGCCTTGCCCACGTAGCACCAGGGGCAGGCGATGTCGCTCCAGATCTCGACGCGCATGTGGTTCTTCCTCGGGTCGTACGAAGCGGAGACGTCCTCCGCGTCTGTGCAACCCGGGGCCGGGAGTTTCCATTCCCGCCGCTCCGCGCCGGGATTCTTTCCCAGCCTCCCCCAAGCTCTTAAAGAGCAGGGCCCCCATCCCGTTTCCAGTGGACCGCCAGTCCCGCGCCGCGGCCCCGCCCCCACGCCGACCGCCACCGCAGGTCGACCTTGCTTCCCGGTGTCGGGACCGGCCGTCCGGCGTCTACCGGTCGGTATGCCCTACGGGCGCCTCCGCTCCCCGCCCCCTGCCCGGCGGGCGGCCGCCCGGCTCCCGCCCCTCCACCCCTGTGGGCAACTGGGCCGCCAGGGGCGGCACGGGGTGGGCACAGCCCCGGCCCAGGGTGCCCGTGCGGGCGGGCGGTCACCCCGGGTGGGGGCCGAAGCGGTGGGTGTTCGCGCGGATCCAGGTGCGCAGGTGGGCCAGGGGCTCCAGCGCGCCTCTGCCCAGCGGAGTGAGTTCGTACTCGACCCGGGGCGGGACCTCGGCGAAGACCGTGCGGCGCACCAGGCCGTAGTCCTCCAGGCGCCGCAGCGTCTGCGTGAGGACCTTCGGGCTGACGCCTTCGAGGCGGGAGCGGAGTTCGCCGAACCGCCGGGGCCCGTCCTCCAGGGCGGTGATCGCGAGGCCCACCCACTTGGTGGCGAGCAGTTCGAAGATCTCCCGGCCGGGGCACAGCAGCCCGTAGATGTCGTGCCGGTGCTCCGCGGCCGCCGACGGCGGCGTGAAGCGGCTCTGAGCTGTCATGGTTTCCAGAATATAGTTGGTGCCCTTGCGGGTGATCGGCCTCCGGCCCCTACGGTCCGGGCATGATCGAGAACACCCGGAACGCCACAGGCACCGTCGGCGTCGGCATCGTCGGCCTCTCCGCCCGCTCCGGCTGGGCCCCGCACTCCCACCTCCCCGCCCTCACCCGCCTCACTGGCTACGACCTGCGCGCCCTGGCCGCGTCGACGCCGGAGTCGGCCCGCGCCGCGGCCGAGAAGTACGGCATCGGCCGCGCCTACGGCTCCGCCGCCGAGCTGGCCAAGGACCCGGCTGTGGACCTGGTCGTCGTGAGCGTCCGCGTGCCCCGGCACCGGGAGGTGATCCTCGCGGCGCTGGCGGCCGGGAAGCACGTCCTGTCGGAGTGGCCGCTGGGGAACGGCGTCACGGAGGCGGAGGAGCTGGCGGCGGTGGCGGCCCGCGCCGGGGTGCGGACGTTCGCCGGGCTCCAGGCACGGTCGGCGCCCGCCGTGCGGCATCTGCGCGACCTGGTCGCCGACGGCTTCGTCGGTGACGTGCTGTCCATGAGCCTCGTCGCGTCGGGCCGCCGCTGGGGACCCGTCTTCGAGCCGGGCGGCGCCTACCTCCTGGACAAGCAGAACGGCGGCACGATGCTCACCATCCCCTTCGGTCACACCGTGGACTCGCTGGCGATGGTGCTCGGCGAGTTCGCGGAGGTGTCGGCGACGACGGCGACCCGGCGGCCGGTCGTTCGGGAGGAGGGCAGCGGCCGCGCCGTCCCGATGACCGTCGAGGACCAGGTCGCGGTCAGCGGGCGGCTCGCCTCCGGCGCGGTCGCGTCCGTGCACTTCCGGGGCGGGCTCTCGCGCGGCACCGACTTCCACTGGGAGATCAACGGCACGGACGGCGACCTGGTCGTGACCGGTGACCACGGGCATCTGCAGCAGGCCCGGCTGACGGTGCGGGGCGCCCGGGGCGCGGCCACGGAACTGGCCGAACTGCCTGTCCCCGAGCGGTACTTCGACGTCCCCGAGCTGGACGGCCTGCGTGCGGAGCCCGCGTACAACGTCGGGGTCCAGTACGCCCGCATCCTGCGCGACCTGCGCGAAGGCACCCGTACCGTGCCGGACTTCGCGCACGCCGCCCGGCGCCAGCGGCTGCTCGACGCGATCGAGCGGGCCGCCGCGACGGGGACGCGCGTCACGCTCTGACGAGGGGAACGGACCGGCTCAGGAGCCGTCGCGCAGGCCCTTCGGCCAGTTCGGGCGGAACTCGATCTCCTCGAACGTCACCACGCACCCCTCGCCCTGCGGCGACTGCGCGAGGAAGCCGACGAGCGCCGCGGCGGCCGCCTTCTCGTCGCCGAGCTGGAAGATGCGCACGAACGTCCAGTGCGCGCCGTCCGTCGAGGCGTGGAAGGCGAACGCCGTGCCCGTGCGGCTGATCCGCAGCCAGACGCTGGAGCCGTCCACGACGAAGGCGTTGGCGTCGTCCGAGCGGCCCCGGGTGACCACCGTGCAGATCGTGGGGCGGTCCGGGGAGCGCTCGAAGCAGAGCTTGGCCCACTCGCGCTCCGCCACGTGCAGGTAGAGCACGCCCGCGTCGAAGGCGGCGGCGAAGCCGACCGTGACGCGGGCGATCAGCTGGAAGTCCCCCTCGGGCGCGCCGAGCAGCCGGGGCGCGTCGGACGCCGGGTCGAGGGCCTCGCCGGTGGGCGGCACGAAGCGGTCCTGGCGGGGTCCCGCCCAGCCGGTGAGGGCGCCGTTCTCGTAGCTCCAGTCGCCCTCGGGTCCGTACGGCCGCAAGGGGAAGGGGAGTTCGGGCAGGGTGAGGCTGCCGGTCTGCTTGGCGTTCATGCCGTCAGTGTTCCAGGCGCCCGTCGTAGCGGCGCGGCAGACCGAGGGGATTGGCGTCGTGGAGTTCCGGCGGAAGCAGCGCCTCGGGGGTGTTCTGGTACGCGACGGGGCGCAGCCAGCGCTCGATGGCGGTGCCGCCGACGGAGGTGGAGGTGCTGGTGGTGGCGGGGTAGGGGCCGCCGTGCTGCTGGGCGGGGGCCACGGCGACGCCGGTGGGCCAGCCGTCGACGAGGACCCGCCCGGCGAGCGGGGTCAGTTCGGCCAGGAGGCGGGTGCCGCGCCCCTGCGCGGCCGGGTCGCCCGCGGCCTCCTCGGCGGACAGGTGCACGGTCGCGGTGAGGTTGCCGGGGAGCCGGGCGAGCACCGCGGTGATCTCGGCCTCGTCCGTGTACCGGGCGACGACGGTGACCGGGCCGAAGCACTCTTCGAGGAGCAGGTCGTGGGCGCCCGCGGCGGCGAGGCGGGCGGCGGGGACGGTGAGGAAGCCGGCGGTGACGGTGTGCTCGTCGGCGGCACCCGGCGCCACCGGGGCGCTCACGTCGGGCAGTTGGGCGCGCTCGACGACCCCGGCGACGAAGGTGTCGCGCATGCGCTGGTCGAGGAGGACCCCGGGGGCGGTGGCGCCGACGGCCTCCGTCAGGGACTTCAGGAGGCGGTCGCCGCCCGCGCCCTCGGGGGCGAGGACCAGGCCGGGCTTCACACAGAACTGGCCGACGCCGAGGGTCATGGAGCCCGCGAGGCCGGTGCCGATCTGCTCGCCGCGCTCGGCGGCCGCGGCCTCGGTGACGACGACCGGGTTGAGGGAGCCGAGTTCGCCGTGGAAGGGGATCGGCACGGGGCGCGCGGCCGCCGCGTCGAACAGGGCGCGGCCGCCGCGTACCGAACCGGTGAAGCCCGCGGCCGCGACCAGCGGATGGCGGACCAGGTCGACGCCCGCCTCGAAGCCGTGCACCAGGCCGACGACGGCCGCGGGCAGTCCGTGACGCGTGGCGGCCGCGCGCAGGACGGCGGCGACGCGCTCGGAGGTGTCGGGGTGGTCGGGGTGCGCCTTGACGACGACGGGGCAGCCCGCGGCCAGGGCGCTCGCGGTGTCGCCGCCGGGCACGGAGAAGGCGAAGGGGAAGTTGGAGGCGGCGTAGACGGCGACGACGCCGAGCGGGATCTTGTAGCGGCGCAGGTCGGGGACGGGAGGTGTGGCGGCACTGTCGGGGTGGTCGATGACGACGCCGAGGTAGGCGCCCTCGTCGACGAGGTCCGCGAAGGCCCGCAACTGGTAGCGGGTGCGGGCCAGTTCACCGGTCAGCCGGGCGGTGCCGAGGGCCGTCTCGGCGTCCGCGGTCGCGACCAGGTCGTCCTGCGCCGCGTCCAGGAGGTCGGCCGCGGTGCGCAGGAAGGCCGTGCGGGTGGTGCGGTCGGCCAGCGGGGCGCGCGCCGCGTGCGCGGCCGTGACGGCGTGGTCCACGTCCCGCGCGGTGGCCTCGGCGGCGACCTGTGCGCGCCGCTTCCCGGTTCGGGGGTCCACACTCCAGACTGGTGCTGCTGCCACCGCGGGTTCCTCCAGGGTTGCCGTGCGAGCCGGTGTCCGCGGCCCGGATGTCACGAGCCGCTCGCCGTGCGTCGGATCTACTGCCACTCACCAGGGGCGTTCGATATGCTGAACGCCGTCCCCGATGATGAATCGGTGGGGACAGTGGAGACTATTTCCTGTCGGACGTGAGGGGTCAAGGGCGATGTCGGCTGGGGAGACGGGCGGGGGCGCGCAGGTCAAGTCCGCGGTGCGGACGGTGGAGTTGCTGGAGTTCTTCGCGGGGCGGCCCGGGATGCACGCCCTCGCCGACGTCCAGGAGGCCGTCGGATACCCGAAGTCCAGCCTCTACATGCTCCTTCGCACCCTCGTCGAGCTGGGCTGGATCGAGACCGACGCGACCGGTACGCGGTACGGCATCGGGGTGCGGGCGCTGCTCGTCGGCACGTCGTACATCGACGGCGACGAGGTGGTCGCCGCGGCCCGGCCGACGCTCGACCGGCTCTCGGACGACACCACGGAGACCATCCACCTCGCCCGTCTCGACGGCACGAACGTGGTGTACCTGGCCACCCGCCAGTCCCAGCACTATCTGCGCCCCTTCACGCGCGTGGGCCGGCGCCTGCCCGCCCACTCCACGTCGCTCGGCAAGGCGCTGCTCGCCTCCCACACCGACGAGCAGGTCCGCAAGATGCTCCCCGAGACGCTGCCGTCGCTGACCGAGAACACCATCACCGACCGCGAGAAGCTCATCGAGGAACTGCACGCGGTGCGCGACCAGGGCTTCGCCGTGGACCGCGAGGAGAACACCCTGGGCCTGCGCTGCTTCGGCGTGGCCATCCCCTACCGCACCCCCGCACGCGACGCCATCAGCTGCTCGGTCCCGGTGGCCCGGCTCACGCCCGCCCACGAGCAGATGGTCAAGGACGCGCTGTTCGACGCGCGGGACCGGCTCACCCTGGCCACACGGCGGCTCTGAGACCCACCGGCTCACCCGGCGGCTCCGAGGTCCACCGGCTCACGTCGGCGACCCGACGGCTCTTGGGTCCGTCCGCCCCCGCCGCGCGGCTCCCCGCCCCCCTCCTCGCGGGCCGGTGCCCCCCTCCCCCGTGCGGCGGAGGCGGTTCACCGGCAGGCAGGAGGTGGCGGGCGGGGCCGCGGCGGGAGCGTGGAGGCATGACCCAGACACTCGCCCCCGCCCCGGCCGCAGACCGCGGAGCACACTCCTCCCCCGGCAGGCTCCGGCCTGCGCTCCGCGCCGTCGCAGTGGCCGCCTGCCTGCCCTATCTCTCCCTGAAGGTCGCCTGGATCGCCGGGAGCCACATCGGCATCCCCGAGGGCAGCTCCCTCCTCGACCACCGCGGTCTGATGGCCGTCGCCAACAGCGTCACCATCCTCATGGACGGCGCCGTCATCGTTCTCGCGCTGCTGCTGACCCGGCCCTGGGGCAGGCGCGTTCCGGCCTGGCTGCTCGGCCTGCCCATGTGGGTCGCGACCGGGCTGCTGCTCCCGATCATGGCCGGGTTCCCGGCGCAGCTCGCCGTGCGGGCGCTCGGCGGATCGGTGAACAACGCCGAGGGGACCGGCCGCGCGGCCTTCCTCGACGAGTGGGTGTTCGGGGTGGTGTACGGCGGGTTCATCCTCCAAGGGCTCAGCCTGGGGCTGCTGTTCGTCCTGTACGCCCGCGACCGGTGGGGGCACCTGTGGCGGGGCCGCGTGTGGGACCTGCCGAAGGCGGTCCGGGGCGAGCGCGCGACGCGGGTGTGCGCGGTGACGGCCGCGGTGCTCGCCCTGTACCCGGCCGGGCTGCGGCTGCTGTGGGCGGGCGGTTCGACGCTCGGCCTGAACGAGTCGCGCGCCGCCGAGCGCACGTCCGACTTCCACGTCCTCTCCGCCCTCGAGTTCGGCTACCTCGCCGCGGCCGTGGCGGGCGTCCTTGTCCTCGCGTTCCGGCGGCTGCCCGCGCTGCCCGTGAAGGTGCCGCTCGCGCTCGCCCTCGCCGGGTCCGGCGCGGTGGCGTGCTGGGGCGCGTGGCTGTTCACGGCGTCGTTCGCGGGCACCGCGGACGTCGCCGACCGGCCCACGTCCGCGATGCTCCTGTCCTACGCTGTACAGATGATCATCGGAACGCTCGTGGCCGTCACGGGGGCACGCTTCCTCAAGGAGCGGGCGGCCTCGCGCGCCGGGCGCACGGCGCGGACGGGCACCGCGTGAGACGACCCTCCCCGGGTGGCGTGCGGCGGTTCGCCACGGTTCTCGTCGGGCGGCGGACGCGGCGCCGGTGGATCCATCTGATCCTCGGCGGCGCGCTCGCCATGCCGTACGTCCTCGTCGGCTCGACGATGGCCGGGCCGCTGCTCGGCGAGACCACGATGCTCGGTTCGTTCCCCTCCCAGCTCCTGTCGTTCGCGTTCGGGCTGCCGCTCGCCGCGATCACCGCGCTGTTCCCGCTGACCCGGCCGATGTCGGTGGCGGCGGTGCGGGCGCTGTGCGAGGTGCCGGACGCCTCGCTCGCCGACGGGCCGCCGCGGTCACGGGCCGCGCGCGGGCGCACCATGGCCTGGTTCACGCTGCACCTCGGGTTCGGCGGGGTCATGAGCGGGATGACGCTCGGGCTCGTGCCGTTCGCGGGCTTCCAGATCATCCTGCCGGTCTTCGTGGGCCTCGGGGACTCCTGGCTCGGGCTCCCCCAGAACCTGCGGGAACCCTGGGTGCTCGCGCTCGCGCCGGTCACGGGTCTCCTGTTCCTCGTCGCGCTCGCCGGGTGCGCGGCGGGCGCGGGCGGTCTCCTCGCACGCTGGGCGCCCGCGCTGCTCGGGCCCACGCCCGCCGACCGCCTCGCCGACGCCGAGCGCCGCGCCGCCGACCTGGCCGTGCGCAACCGGCTCGCCCGCGAGCTGCACGACTCGGTGGGCCACGCGCTCAGCGCCGTCACGCTCCAGGCGAGCGCGGCCCGCAAACTGCTCGACCGGGACCCGGAGTTCGTCCGCGAGGCCCTGGCCGCCATCGAGGACACCACCCGGCGGACCGTCGGCGAGCTGGACACCGTCCTCGGTGTGCTGCGCGAGGGCGGCGAGCGCGGCTCCACCGCACCGGCGCCCACGCTCGGCGGCGACCTCGCCGGGCTCCTGGACCGCACCCGGGCGGGCGGCCTGCGCGTCGACGCGGACATCGACCCCGAGGTCCTCGGCACGCCGGGATCCGGATACGCGGAGGCGCTGCCGCCGATGGTGTCCCGCGAGGGCTACCGCATCGTGCAGGAGGCCCTCAGCAACGCCCTCAAGCACGCCGGGGCGGACACCGTCGTGACGCTGCGCGTCGCCCTCGACGGCTCCGGCCTGGAGATCGTCGCCGAGAATCCGCTGCCCGCCGCCGGATCCGGGCCCGCGCCCACCCGCGCGGGCGGCGGCCACGGCCTGAGCGGCATCGCCGACCGGGCCCGCCTCCTCGGCGGCACGGCGCAGGCGGGACCCGTCGACGGACCGCCCGACGCCGCCGCTCCGGCCGACAGCACGGCCACCGCCACCGCCGCCACCGCCGCCACCACCTGGCGACTCCACGTACGGCTGCCCCTGAAGGGGCCCGTATGACCCGCACCCCCAGCACCCCCGCACGACCCGCACGACCCACACGACCCGCACGACCCGCACGAAGGGACACCCATGACCGACCCCGCCGCCCCGCTGCGCGTCGTCCTCGCCGACGACGAGCGCATGGTGCGCACCGCGCTGCGCGCCATCCTCGCCGCCGAGCCCGACCTGGAGATCGTCGGCGAGGCGGCGACCGGCGCCGAGGCGGTGTCCGTGGTGCGCGAGCTGAAGCCCGACGTGGTGCTCATGGACGTACGCATGCCGGAGATCGACGGCATCCGCGCCACCGAGCAGATCCTCCAGACGATGCCCGAGCCGCCCCGCATCGTCGTCGTCACGACCTTCGAGAACGACTCCTACGTGTACGAGGCGCTGCGCGCCGGAGCGTCCGGCTTCCTGCTGAAGCGGGCCGAGGCGGAGGCGCTCGTGCAGGCGGTGCGCCTGGTGGCGCGCAGCGACTCGCTGCTGTTCCCGGCGGCCGTGCGCGCGCTCGCCGCCGAGCACGGGCGCGCCGAGACCGCGCGGGCGCCCTGGATCGCCCGGCTCACCGGGCGCGAGAGCGAGGTCCTTCGGCTGATGGCGGCCGGGCTGACCAACGCGGAGATCGCCGAGCGGATGGAGGTCGGCCCGGCGACGGTGAAGACGCATGTGGCGGCGGTCCTCGCGAAGACGGGGGCGCGGGACCGTACGCAGGCGGTGATCGCGGCGTACGAGGCGGGGTTCATGAAGAGCTGAGCTCCTGAGCGGCACGGTTCATGAAGAGCTCCTGAGAAAACGGACACATCGCCGCAAGAGGGGAACGGAACGCGGCGGGGTGCTCGTCCTTCAGTGGGATGAACAAGACGATCAGGCACACCTCGGTCTTCGTGCTGCTCCTGGTGCTCGCCCTCCTCGTGCGGGCGACCTGGGTGCAGTTCCACGACTCGAAGGCACTCGCGGACGACCAGCTGAACCGGCGCAACGCGATCGAGCAGTACGCGAACCCGCTGGGCGACATCATCGTGGCCGGGGACGCCGTCACCGGCTCGCAGCGCACGAAGGGCGGTGACCTGGCGTACAAACGCACCTACAAGGACGGCCCGCTGTACTCCGCCGTCACCGGCTACAGCTCACAGGTGTACGGCGCCACCCAGCTGGAGGGCATCTACAAGGACCTCCTCGACGGCACCGACAACCGCCTCAAGAACCCCCTCGACACGCTCACCAACAAGCGTGCCGACCCCGGTGACGTCCTCACGACCATCGACCCGGCCGTGCAGAAGGCCGCGTACAAGGCGCTCGGCGACAAGAAGGGCGCGGCCGTCGCCGTCGACCCCAAGACCGGGAAGATCCTCGGCATGGTGTCCACGCCGTCCTACGACCCGTCGAAGATCAGCGGTTCCACCGACGGCGACGCCTGGAAGGCGCTCACGTCCGACGAGGACAAGCCGATGGTGAACCGCGCGCTGCGCCAGCCGCTGCCGCCCGGTTCGACGTTCAAGCTGGTCGTCGCGGCGGCCGCGCTGGAGAGCGGGCTCTACGGGTCCGTCGACGAGAAGACCGCGAGCCCCGACCCGTACACGCTGCCCGGGACGCGGACCGTCCTCAAGAACGAGAACGCCTCCGCGCCCTGCGAGGACGCGACCATCCGCACGGCCCTGCGGTACTCCTGCAACAACGTCTTCGCCAAGATGGCCGTCGACCTCGGGCAGGACAAGGTCAAGGCCCAGGCCGAGAAGTTCGGCTTCAACACCGACAAGCTGGACGTGCCCGTGCGGGCCGCCGAGAGCTCCTACCCGTCCGGCATGGACAAGGCGCAGACCGCGCTCACCGGCATCGGGCAGTTCGACGTGACGGCCACGCCGCTGCAGATGGCGCTCGTGTCCGCCGCGATCTCCAACGGCGGGGAGCTGGCCTCTCCGCACATGGTGTCGAAGGTGACCGACGCGGACGGCAACGTGCTGCGGGACTACGGCGACGAGGGCTCTGAGCGGGTCATGAGCGCCGGCACCGCCGAGGGGCTGCAGTCCGCGATGCGGACGGTCGTCGAGGAGGGCACGGGGACCAACGCGAAGATCGACGGGGCCGTCGTCGGAGGCAAGACCGGTACCGCTCAGCACGGTGAGAACAACTCCAAGACGCCTTACGCCTGGTTCACCTCGTACGCCAAGGGCGGGGACGGCAAGGAGGTCGCTGTCGCTGTGATCGTGGAGTCGTCCGACGCCGCTCGGTCCGAGGTCAGTGGGAATGGGCTGGCTGCGCCTGTGGCTTCGGCGATGATGCGGGCGGCTCTGCGCTAGCCGGGGCTTCAGTCCCGCCGCTGCGCGGCGGATCACTCCCCCACCCTCCCCCAAGCTCTTGAAGAGCAGGGGGACCCCCATCCCGTTTCCACTCGACCGCAGGCTTCTGGCCGCCAGTGCCACGACCGGCCGTCCCGCGGCTGCGGACCGTCTGCACCGGGCGCGTCTTCGGCAGCTGCGGGCTGTCTGCCCCTCCTCTATGGACGGCGGTCGCGCCCATGGCGCCAAGCCGCGAACAGGGCCACCGGCACCGCCGCCCCTGCCAGGAGCCCCGTGACGTAGCCCAGGCCGGAGGCCGCGTCGCCGTCCCGGAGGGCCACGGTGACGCCGGACGCGGCGAGGGCGGCCGCCAGCAGACCCAGCAGGGCGTAGAAGCGGCGGCTGAAGAAGTTCCGGCGGGAGGGCGCCGACGGCACCGCCGACAGTTCCGCCGCGGGGCCGAGGCTTGCCGCGCGGGGGCGTTTGAACCACGCGTACACCAACCAGTCGCCGCAGGCCTCCCAGCCCTCGGGCGCCAGCCGCTCGTCCAGCCCCTCCCGGCCCCGCGTGACCAGCTCCCTCCGGTACTCCCACCGCTGGGGGCGGTCCAGGTCCCGGTGGCAGACGAACCGGCCGACCGCGTCGACCCGCCGCATCTCCCACCCCTCGTCGCCGAACCGGCCGAGCAGTTCCTCGTCGACGAACGTGTCGGCGGTCCACCGCCAGACCTCGACCCGCGCGTCCCCCTCGGCCGGTACCGGAGCCTCCCGCACCGCCCCCGGCGCCAGCTCGCGCGCGAACTCCTCGACCGGCCCGAACTCGTCCTCCGCCGCTCCCCCGCACTCCGCGAGGTGCGCCGAGAGGTCCGCGACGGTCACCCTGACGTGCTCGGCGGGCAGCCCGAGCTCCCGCAGCCGCGCGCCGAGGTCGTCCAGGTACCCCGCCGTCGTGTCCGCCGTGTCCGCCGTGTCCGCCGTGTCCGCCGAGCTCATCGCACTCCCGCCTTCGCCAGGACCTCACGTACCGAACCGTCGAACGCCAGCCACAACTCGCCCTGCCGGGAGAGGACTTCACTGCCTTCGGCGGTGAGGGAGTAGTAGCGTCTGCCCGGGCCCTTCTCCGTCGCCCGGAACTCCGCCGCCACCAGGCCCGCCTCCTCCAGGCGGTTCAGGACGGGGTACAGCGTGCCGCCCTTGATCTGTCCGAAGCCCGCCGCGCCGAGCTGCTTGGCGATCTCGTAGCCGTAGCTCTCGCCGTCGGTGAGGGAGGCGAGGACGAGGAGGTCGAGCACGCCCTTGAACCAGCTCGCGCGCCGGTCCGCGCTCATGCCGTGCCGCCCTGGGCGTGCGGGAGTTCGGGCGCGGGGATCAGCAGGTCGCGGACGCTGATCATGGCGTGCACGGCGATGGGCAGGAGCAGGCTGCCGGTGGCCAGGTACAGGCCGGTGAGCAGCGCGCCGAAGAGGGCGAGGACGACGATGCCGGTGGCGCCCTGGTACCAGCCCGCGAGGGCGTACACGGCGACCGAGAGCGCCGCCGCCAGGTAGGGGTCGAGGCCGAGGGCGCCGACGCCGAAGGCGATGAGCAGGCCGCGGTAGACCAGTTCCGCGCAGATGCCGTCGGTCACCGCGGCGGCCACCGCGAGCCGCCGCTCCGTGCCGGTGCGCGGCAGCATCGCCTCGATGGCGGCCCGGCCCGGGATGTGCTTGCCCTCCTTGGCCATGTCCCGGAAGGCCCGCCCGGAGGCGACGGCGATCACGGCGAAGAGGAGGACCACGGGGAGGAAGAAGAGCGGGTCCTTCGGCAGCGCCATGCCGACGTCCGCCGCCCGCACGCCCGGCGAGAGCAGCAGGGCGCTCACCGCCAGCGCGGCGAACGCCCACCAGAGCACGATGGAGAGGGTGAAGTAGCGCACGAGCGCGCGCGGTTCGGTGGCGCGGCGGCGCGCCAGCGAGGCGTACATCCGGCGGCCCAGCCATGGCTCGACGAGCAGCAGATACGCGCCGAGCGCGCCCGCGACGGCCGTGGCGGCGGCGGAGAACTCCGGCGCGTGGTCCGCGGAGAAGGTCGCCGCGAGGTGTGGTGCGGAGTCCGTCGCGAGGAGTGGTGACATGGTCGTGCGCCCCCTGGTCTTGTGAACTACCTAGACCGTAGAGCGACCTAGTTAGGAATGCAACCTAGCAAGCTAGCCTGCGTAGGGGTCGGGCACGGCTCCCGGTCTGGCGAGGAAGTCGAAGTCGCAGCCGGTGTCGGCCTGCGTGACGTGCGCGGCGTACAGGGCGCCGTAGCCGCGTTCGTGGCGGACGGGGGGTGGCGTCCAAGCGGCGCGGCGGCGGGCCAACTCCTCGTCGGGGACGTCGAGTCGGAGCGTGCGGGCGGGCACGTCGAGGGTGATGGTGTCGCCGGTGCGAACCAGGGCGAGGGGGCCGCCGACGTGCGACTCGGGCGCGATGTGCAGCACACAGGCGCCGTACGAGGTGCCGCTCATCCGCGCGTCGGAGATCCGCACCATGTCCCGCACGCCCTGCCTCAGGAGCCGCTCGGGGATCGGCAGCATGCCGTACTCGGGCATGCCGGGGCCGCCCAGGGGGCCGCTGCCGCGCAGCACCAGGACGTGGTCGGCGGTGATGCCGAGGGACGGGTCGTCGATGGTGCGCCGCAGGGTGCGGTAGTCGTCGAAGACCACGGCCGGGCCGGTGTGCCGGAGCAGCCGGGGGTCGGCGGCGATGTGCTTGATGACGGCGCCGTCGGGGCAGAGGTTGCCGCGCAGGACGGCGACGCCGCCCTCGTCGGCCACGGGGTTGTCGCGGGTGCGGATGACGTCGTCGTTGTGCACCCGGGCGGTCCTGAGCTGCTCGCGCAGGGTGTCGTGGGCGACGGTCGGGCGGTCCAGGTGCAGCAGGTCGGGGATGCGGGTGAGGAAGCCGGGCAGGCCGCCCGCGAAGTGGAAGTCCTCCATGAGGTACGTCGAGCCGCCCGGCCGCACGTCGGCGAGCACCGGCACCCGCCGCGCCGTGCGGTCGAAGTCGTCGAGGGTGAGGCGGACCCCGGCGCGGGCGGCCATCGCGATGAGGTGGATGACGGCGTTCGTGGAGCCGCCGAGGCCGAGGACCGTCGTCACCGCGTCCTGGAAGGCGTCGGGGGTGAGCAGGCGCGACAACGTCCTTCCCCGGCGGACGAGTTCGACGACGCGCAGGCCCGACGCGGCGGCCATGCGGTCGTGCGCGGAGTCGACGGCCGGGATCGACGAGGCGCCGGGCAGGGTCACGCCGAGGACCTCGGCGGCGGCGGTGAGCGTGGAGGCGGTGCCCATCGTCATGCAGTGGCCCGGGGAGCGCGCCAGGCCGCTCTCCAGCTCGGCCAGCTCGCAGTCGCCGATCAGACCGGCCCGCCGCTCGTCCCAGTACCTCCACATGTCCGTGCCGGAGCCGAGGACCTCGCCGCGCCAGTGGCCCGGCAGCATCGGCCCCGCGGGCACGAACACCGTGGGCAGGTCGACGGACGCGGCACCCATCAGGAGCGCGGGCGTCGACTTGTCGCAGCCGCCGAGCAGCACCGCGCCGTCCACGGGATAGGAGCGCAGGAGTTCCTCGGCCTCCATGGACAGGAGGTTGCGGTAGAGCATGGGCGTGGGCTTCTGGAACGTCTCGCTGAGCGTCGAGACCGGGAACTCCAGGGGGAAGCCGCCCGCCTGCCAGACCCCGCGCTTGACGGCCTGGGCGCGCTCGCGCAGATGGACGTGGCAGGGGTTGATGTCCGACCAGGTGTTGAGGATCGCCACGACGGGCTTGCCGAGGTGCTCCTCGGGGAGATAGCCGAGCTGGCGGGTGCGGGCGCGGTGCGAGAAGGACCGCAGGCCCGCGGAGACACCGGACCCGTACCACTGGTGGCTGCGCAGGGCGGGCGGGGCGGGGCTGCGCGCGTCGTCCGGCGCGGGCGCGGCCCCCGGCCCGCCGTCGGCCTCCGGCGCGCTCCCGCCGTCCGGGCCGCCGCCGGCCCCCGGTATGCCCCCGCCGCCCGTCACCGCCCCCACCCCGCCACGATCTCCGCGACCTCCGCGCGCACCGGCTCCGGCAGCACGCTGCTCGGCGGGCGTACGTCGCGTCGGCACAGGCCGAGGACCGCGAGCGCCTCCTTCACCACCGACACGTTGGCCGCCGAGCCGTCGGCGGCCCGCAGCTCCTCGAAGCGGCGGATCCGCTCCCAGACCGCCATCGCCGTGCCGTGGTCCCCCTGCCGCAGCGCCCCGAGCATCGCGAGCGAGAGCAGTGGCGCCACGTTGACCAGGCCCGAGGTGAAGCCGGTCGCCCCGGCCGAGAAGTACGCGGGCGCGTACGGCTCCGCGAGGCCCGCCACCCACACGAACCGCTCGGCGCCCGCGTCCCGCGCGAACGCGGCGAAGCGCGCCGCGTCCGGCACCGCGTACTTCACGCCGGTCACGTTCGGGCAGGCGTCGGCCAGCTCCGCGAGCCGGGCCCCGGGCAGGCGCGGGTCGCGTACGTACGGCACGACGCCGAGGCCGGGCACGGCCTCGGCGACGGCCCGGTGGTAGGCGACCCAGCCCGCGCCGGAGACGTACGGGTGGGCGGGCTGGTGCACCATCACCAGGCGCGCGCCCGCCTCGGCGGCGTGCCGGGCGTCGGCCGTCGCGGTCGCCAGGTCATGGCCGACGCCGACGACGACGGCGGCCCGCTCCCCCGCCTCGGAGACGGTCAGCTCGGTGACGGCGCGCCGCTCCTCGGGGCTCAGGGCGTGGAACTCGCCGGTGTTGCCGTTCGGCGTGAGCGTGCGGATGCCCATGTCGAGCAGGCGGCGCAGCAGGGCGCGGTGGGCCGCGCGGTCGAGGGAGCCGTCCGCGGCGAAGGGGGTCACGGGGATGGCCACGACATCGGCGAGCGCGGCGCGGCGAGGATCCGCGGAGTCCCACGGGGCCCCGGCCGTCCCCGCCCTCCCCGCGGCCGTCGAGGCCCCTGGGGTCGCCGATGTTCCTGAGGTCGCTGGAGTCATGGGCGCGCGCCTCTCGCGTATCGCGTCTCATATATGACGCATGAAGTACGACGCGATGAAGCTAGGCGCGCCGCGCGGTCCGCGTCAACGGCCGTGCGGCGACCGGTCGTTGCACCTCCCTGCCGCTACCGGTCGCCCCCGGTCAGGGCCGCCAGGACGGATCGCGTCCGCTCAGGGCCACCACCTGGTCAAGGAGCGAGGCGCCCTCGGCGACCGGCAGCGGCGGTCCGAAGAGGGTGCCCCGCGCTTCGGGCGACTCCGCGGCGGTGGCGGACACCATGGCGTAGGAGACGGCGAGGCCGACCTCGTCGGGGGCGTACTCCTGCCCTGTGGCGCGCGCCAGGTCCCAGCCGTGCAGGACGAGTTCGTTCATGGCGACGGTGCCCGCGATGTCGCCGGGCAGGTCGACGCCGCCCGCCCGGGTGTCCCCGGTCCACGCCGCCGGGTCCCGCCACGCCTCGGCGAGTTGGGCGAGCTGCCCGGGAAGTGCCTCCCGCCAGCCATCGGCGAGGTCGGGCAGGGCGCTCCCCGGGTCGGTGTCCGTGGTCGGCCCGAGCTGTTTGCGGCCGGCGTCGGTGAAGGCGGCGGTGAGGCCGACGACGTGGCCGAGGAGGTGGCGCACCGCGTAGTCGGGGCAGGGTGTGGGCCCGTCGAGCTGGTCGTCCTTGACGGCTTCGGCGAGCCGCGCCACGAGCCGTGTCTGCGGGCCGAAGTCCGGCAGCAGGGCTTCGGTGTCGTCCGGCATGGGCTTCTCCTTCGTACGCGTACGGGGCCCGGGTAAGGCCCTCCCCTTAGGTCGACTCGTCGGGCGCGCCGAACTCATCGCCGTCGCGTAGGGCATCTGCCGGATGCCCGGCGCGCGGCCTCAGAACCAGCATCGGGCGCATGGCAACGACGATCGGACGTGTCCTGCGGGACCGCAACGCGGGCCTGTACCTGACGGCGGTCGTGGTCTCCGGGTTCGGGAGTTCCGCGATGACGCTGGTGTCAGGCATCTGGGTGAAGGAGCGGACCGGCTCCGACGGCCTGGCCGCCCTGTGCGCCCTCGCCCTGTGGGCCCCGCTGCTCCTCGGCCCCCTGCTCGGCACCCTCGCCGACCGCACCCGGCGGCGGCCCCTGCTCGTCGCCGTGAACGTGGGCCTCGGGGTGCTGCTGCTCTCCCTGCTGTGGGTGGACCGCGCGGGCGGGGCGGCGGGGCTGTGGCTGCTGTTGGCCGTGCTCGGGGTGTACGGGGCGTGCGGCGTCGTCACCGACGCGGCGGAGGCCGCGCTGGTCGCGGGGGCCGTCGGCAAGGATCTGCTGGGGGACCTCAACGGGCTGCGGATGTCCGCGAACGAGGGCATGAAGCTGCTCGCGCCCGTTGCCGGGGCCGCGGTGTTCGCCGCCTGGGGCGGGCCGCGGGTGGCGCTGCTCGACGCCGTCACCTTCGTGCTGGCCGGTGGTCTCTTCGCGCTCCTTCGGGTGTCGGAGGTCCGCCCGGCGCCGGACCCCGAGGGGTGGCGGGCGGGCACCGCGCGGGGTGCCCGGCTGCTGTGGGGCGACGCGCGGCTGCGGCCGCTGGTCGTGGCGGGCGGACTCACCATGCTGTCGTCGGGCGTGAGCGGCGCGCTGGTGTACGCGATCGTCGGCGCGCTCGGCCACTCCCCCGCGTACACGAGCACGCTGTACGTCGCGCAGGGCGCCGGGTCCGTCGCCGTCGGGATCGCCTCGGGCGCCCTGATGCGGCGCGTGGGCGAGCGGCGGTTCGCGGGCGGCGGGATCGCGCTGACCGCGGTGTCGGCGGTGCTGCTCGCGTCGCCGTGGGACGCGCTGGTGCTCGCGGGGAGCTTCGCGAACGGCGTGGGGCTGCCGTGCGTGCTCGTCGCCGCGCTGACCGCCGTGCAGCGCGAGGCGCCGCCGGACCTGGTGGCGCGGGTGGCCGCGACCGCGAGCACGCTGATGTTCGCGCCCACGGCGGCGGGCATCGCGCTCGGCGCGGCGCTCGTCGAACTCGTCGGCCACCGGCTGCCGTTGTACGCCGTCGCGGGGGCGCGGCTGCTGGTCGCCGCGCCCCTGCTCCGGTCCGTGGCCGAGCCCGCTACTTCACGTCGGCCCAGCGCTTGATGGTGGCGACGGCCCGCGACTGCTGCGGCTCGGGCAGCTTCGCGATGCTCGCGCCGTGGTTGGCGCCCGGCACCTCGTACAGGTACGAGTCGCGGTGGCTCGGCGTGAACCGCTCCGCGCTCCACGGGTCGTTCTCGCCGTAGATGAACATGATCCGCTGACCGCGCGTCTTCACCCAGCGGTCGACGTCGGCGATGGTGCTGTTGTTGTACGAGCCGCGCATGGCGGGCGGGAGCACCGAGTTCGGCTGGTAGATGTCCGGGTAGTGGCGCACGCCCTTGAGGTGCTTGAACTTCAGGTCGGCCCAGCCGAGTTGGGTGGCGGCCTGGCGGTAGTAGGGCCCGGTGGTGTTCTCTCCGAGCTCGGCGTCGTGGTAGACGCTCAGGCCGTGCTTCTTCGACCAGTCGTACAGCTCGTCGTCACCGGCCTTCTTGGCGTCGGGGACGGTCGGGCAGTCGGCGGCGGTGCCGGACTGCCAGAAGTTCCACACCTGGTCGAGGACGGCGAACTCGTACGCCCGGTCGGTGGTGCCGAGCGTCTCGTGGAAGGTCTGGCCGTTCGCCTTCGCGTCGGCCTCGAACTTGGGCAGGAGCGCGTCGCGGCGCACCAGCATCTCGCGCTGCACGGCGTTCAGGGCGGTGCGGCACTCCTTGGTGCCGACGGTGCGGAAGAAGCGCTCGTAGCCGCTGTCGTCCTTGTTGTTCGCGTCGTTGGGCGCGACGAAGGCGACGACGGCGTCCAGGTCGTCCGGGTAGAAGCGCTCGTGGTACGTGGCGGTCATGCCGCCCTTGCTGGCGCCCGTGCCGAGCCACTTGCCCTTCTCGATGGCGCGCAGGGCCTTGGTGATGCGGTGCTCGTCGGCCGCCTCCTGCTGGACCGTCAGCTTGGACCAGTCCTTGCCCGCGGCGCCCGTGGGGCGGGACTGCTCGAAGTAGCGGTGCTCCAGGCTGACCTGGTTGGCGTCGATCAGCTTGGTGAGGGCGGTGGTGCCGGAGGCGAGGGTGTAGCCGCCGGTGTAGAGGACGGTCGGCTTGTCCGTGGCCTTGTGCCACAGGGTCAGGCGCTGGGTGAAGGTCCCCGAGGCACCGGGGCGGTGGTGGTCGACGGGCTGGCGGTACGTCAGGGAGTAGAGGGGGTGGCCCTCCTTCTCCGTGACGGAGACGACCGTCATGCCCGGGATGTTCTCCAGCTGTTCGCGGATGTCGGCCGTGCCGGTGGGGCGGGGGCCGGGCTGCCCGGTCTGTGCCGCCGCGGGCGCGGTGGTCGCGAGCACCGCCGCGCCCGCCGTGAGTCCGGCGCAGACCAGCGCGGATATCCCCTTGTTGCGCACCTTGTCTCCTCGTCTGACGATGAGTCGCGCCGCGGGGAGAGCGGGTGGGTTCACCCTGTTCTCGCCTGTTCGCGGCGTGTGGTGCGCGGATCGTAGCCGTTGTCAGTCGATCTGCGACAGGGCCGTCCGCACCAGCGCCAGGTCCTCGTCCGAGGCCAAACCGGCGTGGTAAAGGCGCAGTTCAGTGGCGCCGAGCCGGGCGGCGGCACGGGCGTCGGCGGCGAGCGTCGCGGGGCTGCCGCCCATGCCCGCCACGACCGTGAGGTTGGCCGCGAGGACGGCGCCCGGACCGGCGTGCGCGGCGAACGGCGCGAGCAGGTCGGGGCCGAAGGCGCAGGGCACGACCACGCCGTCGGCGACGGACAGGACGTGGCGCGGGTCCACTCCGGCGTTGGCCCCGCAGTGGTGCGCCACCGGGTCGGCGTGCAGCAGTACCCGGAAGCCGTCGGGAGCCGCCGCGCGCACCGCGCCGACCGCCGCCTCCTGGAGCGCGCGGGCGCATCCCTCGCGCCAGGCCCGGGTGACCGCCGCCGTCTCGGCGCCGATGAGCTTCTCCACGCCCGCCCAGCCGGGGTCGGTGGCCGCGCCGCGCCACACCGGCTCCAGGGCGAGGCGCACGGCGGCGGCCAGTTCGTCGGGGTCGTGGCCGTGCCCGGCGTACCCGGCGCGGCAGCCCCCGCAGAAGCACAGCGACATCAGGTACTGCCCGGCCTCGCCGAGGCCCACGCCCGCGATCTTGTCGTGGGCGTGCAGATGGGCGAGGCCGTACCAGCCGCACGACTCCAGTTCGGTGCCGCCCGCGCCCGGCCTCGTGGCGGCCTCCGCGGCGAGGTCCACCAGGTAGGCGCGGGTGGCGGGCTGAGCGATGCAGGGCGCCCACGGGTAGCGGTCGCCGTAGGCGTTCACCACGGAGGTGTCCGGGTGCTCGGCGCCCAGGCGGGAGTTGTGCGCGAGGACCACCCAGGTGTGCACGTCGAGCCCGGCGGCGGCCAGCGCGTCCGCGGCCTCCTGGTAGGTGTCGCCCGGGGCCCAGGCACCGGCCGGGTACGGGCGCAGGGTGCGGGACGCCCAGCGGCCGTCCGGCGCGTACAGGACCGCGGCGTGCTCGGCGGTGACGACGCGGTGGCGGGGGTGGCGGGGGGTGAGGGCGCGGGTGGAGTGGTAGGCGGCGGCGAGGGTGACCTGCTCGACGCCGAGGTCCGCGATGCGCGCGGCGGCCCGGGGGTCGCCGACGACGTCCCAGGGGTAGAGGAACGCGGACGCTCTCACACGTCCTCCCGCAGCAGCGCCCGGCCGCGCTCGATCAGCTCGGCGAGCCGCTTGACGTGGTCGTCGGACGGCTCGTGCAGCGGCGGGCGCACCCCGCCGACGTCGAGGCCGGCGAGGCGCACCCCGGCCTTGACGAGCGAGACCGCGTAGCCGCGGCCCTCCTTGCGCAGTTCGACGAAGGGCCGGTAGAAGCCGTCGATGAGGCGCTCCGCGGTCTCGTCGTCGCCGGAGTTCAGGGCCTTGTGGAAGGCGAGCGCGAGGTCGGGCGCGAAGCAGAAGACGGCCGACGAGTAGAGGCTGACGCCGATGCCGCGGTAGGCGAGGCCGGTCAGCTCGGCGGTGGGAAGGCCGTTGAAGTACAGGAAGTCGCCCGGGGCTTCGGCGCGCACGGCGCTGACGACGCGCTGCATCAGGTCGAGGTCGCCGAGGCCGTCCTTGAAGCCGATGATGCCGTCCGCGCGGGCGAACTCGACGACCGTCTCGGGGGTGAACACGGCGTTGTCGCGCTGGTAGACGATGACGTCGAGGGAGGTGGCCGCGGCCAGTTCGGTGTAGTGCCGGAGCAGGCCCTCCTGGGCGGCGACCACCAGGTACGGCGGCATGGCGAGGAGGCCGTCGGCGCCGGCGGCCTCGGCGAGGCGCGCGTACCGCACGGCGAGCGCGGTGCCGTACCCGGCGCCCGCGATCACGGGGACGCGGCCGGCGGTCTCCTCGACGGCGGCCGTGACGAGCAGTTGGAACTCCTCGGGGGTGAGCGCGTGGAACTCACCCGTGCCGCAGCACGCGAACACCGCGGCGGCGCCCGCCTCCACGCCCCCGCGCACATGCGTGCGGAAGGCCTCGATGTCGACGGAGCCGTCGGCCCCGTACGGCGTGACCGGGAAGAACAGCGGCCCGCTGGGAACGCGGAGCCTGGCGGCGAGGGGGGCTGACGTCACGGGCTCTCCCTAAGCGTGCATGTCTATGATTCATATCCATATCCCTGAACGCGCCCACGCTAAGCCGCCGCGCCGGACCGGTCAAGCGCGCAAACCCGCAACTCAGGAGCGGATTCACGGACTCCGCGCGGCACTTGACGTCTGTGGCCACCGCTCCCTAGCGTGTCCACGAATGTGAATCTCATACATGAACGCGTACGAGGAGATCACCGCATGCCCGCTCCCCGCACCGTCCTGCTGACCGGCGCCGCCGGCGGTCTCGGCACCCTGATGCGGGGGCTCCTGCCCGCGTACGGATACGACCTGAGGCTGCTCGACGTGCGTCCCGTCGGCGGCGAGCCCGACGCCCTCACGGTGGACCTCGCCGACCGGGCCACCCTGCGCGAGGCGGTGCGCGGCGTCGACGCCGTCCTGCACCTCGCCGGGATCTCCCTGGAGTCCACCTTCGACAAGATCCTCAAGGCGAACGTCGAAGGCGTGCACAACCTCTACGAGGCGGTGCGCGAGGAGGGCGTCCCGCGGGTCGTCTTCGCCTCCTCCAACCACGCGGTGGGCTTCACCCCGCGCCCCGTCGGCGACGACCCGCTGATCCCCGTCGACACCCCGCGCAGGCCCGACACCTTCTACGGCCTGTCGAAGTCCTTCGGCGAGGACCTGGCGCAGTACTACTGGGACAAGCACGGCATCGAGACGGTGTCCGTGCGGATCGGCGCCTGCTTCCTGGAGCCCGTCAACGTCCGCATGATGTCGGTGTGGATGTCGCCCGGCGACGGGGCCCGGCTGTTCCACGCGGCGCTCACCGCGCCGCACGTCAAGCACACCGTCGTGTACGGCTCGTCGGCCAACACCCGGCTGTGGTGGGACCTAGGGCCCGCCCGGGCGCTCGGGTACGAGCCACGGGACGACTCCGAGCAGTACGCGGAGAAGCTGATCGCCGAGCACGGCGAACTCGACCCCGCCAACCCCGACCACGCGCACCTGGGCGGCCACTTCTGCACGAACCCGCCAGTGTGGCCGCATTGAGGCTCGTCCTTGGAGCTGACGGTTCCGTACGCCTGCGGTCTGGTGCGGGTCAGCCCGCGGGGTGACGTGCGGGAACACGCCGCTGGCTACGGTGAGTCGTCATGACTGGAACCCTCAGCACCCCGCGCGGGCGCGCCGTCGCCACCGTGCTCGCGCTGGCGCTCGCCGTGCCCCTCGCGGCCACGGCGAGCGCCCAGGCCGCACCCGCCACCGACGCCACCCCCTCGGCCACCACGTCGGCCCGCACCGCCGACGCACCCGCGATCCGTCCCGAACTGCCCCGCCCCACCGGCCGGTTCGCCGTCGGCCGCGACACCCTGCACCTGGTCGACAAGAGCCGCAAGGACCCCTGGGTGCCCTCGGCCGGGGCCCGGGAGCTGATGCTGTCGATGTACTACCCGGCGCGCGGCACGGGCGGGCGGCCCACCGCGTACACCTCCAAGGCGGCGGCCCAGGAGCTGCTGGCCTACCAGGAGCTGGACGACCGGGTCTCCGCCGCCGACTACGGCTCCACCCGCACCTACGCCCGCACCGGGGCGCACCCCGCCCGGGGAGGTTTCCCGCTGGTGGTGCTCTCCCCCGGCTTCACCGCGCCGCGCTCGACGCTGACGCACCTCGCCGAGGACCTGGCGAGCCGGGGGTACGTGGTCGCGACGGTCGACCACGCCCATGAGGCGGCGGGCGCGGAGTTCAGCGGCGGGCGCGTGCTGCCCTGCGTCGGCTGCGTGGACGGCGGGGGCGACACGGGGCCGCGCATCACCGCGGACCGGGCCAAGGACCTGTCGTACGTCCTCGACCGGCTCGTCGGCGGCAGGACGGGCAAGGCGGTCTGGCGGCACTCCGGGATGATCGACGCCCGCCGGATCGGGATGGGCGGACACTCCATCGGCGGCGCCGCCACGGCCGCCCTGATGGACACCGACCCGCGGGTGCGCGCGGGCATGGACATGGACGGCGGCTTCCACACCAGGCCCGACCGCGTGGACCGGCCCTTCCTGCTGCTCGGCACCACGACCACGCTCCAGTCCGACGACCCCTACGACTGGGGCGCCGCCTGGCCGCGCCTCGCGGGCTGGAAGCGCTGGCTGACGGTCGCCGGGTCCGGGCACTTCACGTTCACCGACGCGCCGGTCGTCCTCGGGCAACTCGGCGCGCACGACCCCACGGCGCCGATCTCGGGGCGGCGGGCCGAGCAGATCACCCGCGCCTGCATCGCCGCGTTCTACGACCAGCACCTGCGCGGGATCGAGCAGCCCCTGCTCGACGGGCCGACGCCCGCGCACCCCGAGGTCGGCTTCCACCAGCCCTGACGGACCGGGGGGGCCGGTCGACGGCTGGTCCCGGGGCGACTACGGGTCCCGGTCGGCGGCAGGCCCCGGGCCGACTACGGGTCCCGGTCGGCGGCAGGCCCCCGACCGTTCATTTCCCACCGGTCATTTCCGGCCGTCCAGGACTCGTCCCGCCCTGCGCCCGCGCTCCAAACGGGCGGGAAACGGGCGTGACGGGCCGAGCAACGGGCACATGATCACCTTGCCGCGCAGGACATCGCCCGGGTAAACGGGCGGATTCGGGCATCATCATGGCCGTTGCGCGCCTGGTCACCCACTTCCACGCGCTGTAGAACTTCCCCACAGGGCCCGAACGGGCAGCACATCGCAGTGGAGTCTGTGGGAAGAGGTGGCACCCATGTCGGCGGAGGAACGCCAGCGGCAGATCGTGCGCGCGGCACGCCGCTCCGGATCCGTCGACGTGTCCGTGCTCGCGGCCGAGCTCGGCGTCGCCAAGGAGACCGTGCGCCGCGACCTGCGCGCCCTGGAGGACCACGGCCTGGTCCGCCGCACCCACGGCGGCGCCTACCCGGTGGAGAGCGCCGGTTTCGAGACGACGCTCGCCTTCCGTACGACCATGCACGTGCCCGAGAAGCGGCGGATCGCGGCCGCCGCGGCCGAGCAGCTCGGCGACGCCGAGACCGTCTTCGTCGACGAGGGCTTCACCCCGCAGCTCGTCGCCGAGGCGCTGCCCAAGAACCGCCCGCTGACCGTGATCACCGCCTCGCTCTCGACGGCGGGCGCGCTCGCCGCGTCCGAGCACGTGACCGTCCTGCTGCTCGGCGGCCGCGTCAGGGCCGGGACGCTCGCCACCGTCGACCACTGGACCACCCGCATGCTCGCGGGCTTCGTGATCGACCTGGCGTACATCGGCGCCAACGGCATCTCCCGCGAACACGGCCTGACCACCCCCGACCCCGCGGTCAGCGAGGTGAAGGCGCAGGCCATGCGGGCGTCCCGGCGCACCGTGTTCGTGGGCGTGCACACCAAGTTCGGGGCGGCGAGCTTCTGCCGGTTCGCGGGCGTGGGCGACCTGGAGTCCATCGTCACCGGCGTGCAACTGCCCGCCTCCGAGGCGCACCGCTACTCCTTGCGCGGGCCGCAGGTCATTCGCGCCTGACCGCCGGGCCACCGGCCACCCGCCCGACAACTGCTTTCCCACTCCCGCACACCGGCTCGCCCCAGGGCCGCCGGTGCGGCACCGCACACCCAGAACCCGATACGGCCCCCGGCCCCCTGCCCCTCTCCCTCTCCCTTCCCCTCCCTTCCCCCCTCTCTGTCCCCCTTGTTCAGGAGCGATTCATGCGAACCCAGAGCCGACGGAGGTCGCGGCGGCTGCTCGCCGCGACCGCCGCAGGGACGCTGCTCACCCCGCTGCTCTCCGGCTGCTGGGCCGGGGCGGGCGGGTCCGGTTCCGGCGGCGACTCCATCAACGTACTGATGGTGAACAACCCGCAGATGGTGGAGTTGCAGAAGCTCACCGCCGCCCACTTCACCAAGAAGACGGGCATCGAGGTGAACTTCACCGTGCTGCCCGAGAACGACGTCCGCGACAAGATCAGCCAGGACTTCGCCAACCAGGCGGGCCAGTACGACGTGGCGACGCTCAGCAACTACGAGATCCCCATCTACGCCAAGAACGGCTGGCTGCGCGAACTCGGCCCGTACGCCCGCAAGGACCGCGCCTTCGACCAGGACGACATCCTGCCGCCGATGCGCCAGTCGCTCACCGGTGAGAACGGCAAGCTCTACGGAGAGCCCTTCTACGGCGAGTCGTCGTTCCTGATGTACCGCAAGGACGTCTTCGCGAAGGCGGGCCTGAGCATGCCGAAGAAGCCCACCTGGCAGCAGGTCGCGGACCTCGCCGCGAAGGTGGACGGCGCCGAGAAGGGCATGAAGGGCATCTGCCTGCGCGGCCTGCCCGGCTGGGGCGAGGTGATGGCGCCGCTGACGACGGTCGTCAACACCTTCGGTGGCACCTGGTTCGACAAGGACTGGAAGGCGCGCCTGGACTCCCCCGAGTTCGAGAAGGCGACGCGCTTCTACGTGGACCTCGTCCGGGGGCACGGCGAGTCGGGCGCGGCCCAATCCGGGTACGCGGAGTGCCTGAACAACCTCACCCAGGGCAAAACCGCCATGTGGTACGACGCCACGGCCGCGGCCGGTTCCCTGGAGGCCGCCAAGTCCCCGGTCAAGGGCAGGATCGGCTACGTGCCGGCGCCGGTGGAGAAGACGGCGAGCTCCGGCTGGCTCTACACCTGGGCCTGGGGCCTGCAGAAGTCCTCGCGGAACCCCGACAAGGCCTGGAAGTTCATCTCCTGGGCGTCCAGCAAGGAGTACGAGAACCTGGTCGGCGAGAAGGTCGGCTGGTCCAACGTGCCCGCGGGCAAGCGCGCGTCGACGTACGAGAACCCGAAGTACCGCGAGGAGGCGGCCGCCTTCCAGGGCGTCATGCGCGCCGCGATCGCAGGCGCCCGGCCGCGCGACCCGGGTGTGCAGCCCCGGCCCGCGCCCGGCATCCAGTTCGTCGGCATCCCCGAGTTCACCGACCTCGGCACCCGGGTCTCGCAGGAGATCAGCGCGGCCATCGCCGGACGCCAGTCCGTCGAGTCGGCGCTGGACAAGTCCCAGAAGCTCGCCGAGAAGATCTCCGAGGAGTACGAGGGACGATGACCGCCACGACAAGCACCCCGCTCCCGCGCGCGACAGCGCGCGCCTCCGCGCCACGCCCCTCCGGCCGACTGCGCGCCTGGGCCACCCGGGCCCCGCTCCTGCCCGCCCTGATCTTCATGATCGCCGTGACGCAACTGCCGTTCGTGGCGACCCTGGTGATCTCCTTCTTCGACTGGAACGCGCTCTACCCGGACGCCCGCAGCTTCACCGGCCTCGCCAACTACAAGGAAGTCCTCACGGACGCCGACCTGCGCAAGTCTGTGTGGACGACGATCCTCCTGACCGCGACGGTCGTCCTCGCGAGCCTCGTCACAGGCCTCGGCCTCGCGCTCCTCCTGGACCGCAAGTTCCGTGGCCGGGGCGTGGTGCGCACCTTGCTGATCGCGCCGTTCCTGCTGGTGCCCGTGGCCGCGGCGCTGCTGTGGAAGCACGTGCTCTACAACCCCGAGTACGGCCTGTTCAACGGCGTCCTGCACTGGGTCGGCGGCGACGGCGCGACCCAGCCCGACTGGATCTCCAACACCCCGCTGATCGCCATCGAGCTGTCCCTGATCTGGCAGTGGACGCCGTTCATGATGCTGATCCTGCTCGCGGGGCTGCAGAGCCGCGACACCGAGCTGATCGAGGCGGCCCGCATGGACGGCGCGAACAACTGGCAGGTGTTCCGCCACCTCACGCTCCCGCACCTGCGCCGCTATCTGGAACTCGGCGCCCTGCTCGGCTCGATCTACATCGTGCAGAACTTCGACGCGGTCTTCACGATCACCTCGGGCGGCCTCGGCACCGCGAACCTGCCCTACACCGTCTACCAGAGCTTCTACCAGGCCCATGAGAACGGTCTGGCGTCCGCCGCCGGTGTCCTCGTCGTCATCGGCTCGATCATCATCGCGACCTTCGCGCTCCGCGTGGTGTCGTCCCTCTTCCGTGAGGAGGTGTCCCGCGCATGAGCGACGTACGGACCAAGGAGGCGCCCCCCGGCCTCCGCGCACCGGCGAAGGGGGCGGCCACGGGAGTGCGGCCGCGGACCAAGGGCATGGGCCTCGGCCTGCTTGCCTGGCTGGCCGGGCTGCTCTTCTTCCTGCCCATCGCCTGGATGGCGCTGACGTCCTTCCACTCCGAGGAGGACGCGGCGACGAACCCGCCCTCGGTCGCTGCGTCCCTCACCCTGGACGGCTACCGGGAGTTCTTCGGCGCGAGCGGCGGCGCGAGCCCCTGGCCCTCGCTCATCAACTCGTTCGTGGCGTCGACGGCCTCGACGCTGCTCGTCCTGGTCCTGGCGCTCCCGGCGGCGTACGCCCTGTCGATCCGCCCGGTGAAGAAGTGGACGGACGTCCTCTTCTTCTTCCTCTCGACGAAGATGCTCCCGGTCGTCGCGGGCCTCCTCCCCATCTACCTCTTCGCGAAGAACACCGACTTCCTGGACAACATCTGGCTCCTGGTCATCCTCTACACGTCGATGAACCTGCCGATCGCCGTCTGGATGATGCAGTCGTTCCTGTCCGAGGTGCCGGTCGCGATCATCGAGGCGGCGCAGATCGACGGCGCCAGGCTGCCCACGATCCTCACCCGGGTCGTCGCCCCCATCGCCCTTCCCGGCATCGCCGCGACCTCCCTGATCTGCTTCATCTTCTCCTGGAACGAACTGCTCTTCGCCCGGGTCCTGACGGGCGTGGTCGCCCAGACGGCACCCGTCTTCCTGACCGGCTTCATCACCAGCCAGGGCCTGTTCCTGGCCAAGGTGTGCGCCGCGTCGCTCGTCATCTCCCTGCCGGTGCTCGCCGCGGGGTTCGCCGCCCAGGACAAACTGGTCCAGGGCCTGTCGTTGGGAGCCGTCAAGTGAAAGCCGCCATCATCGAGTCCGTCGGCAAGGCCGTGGTCGGCGAGGTCCCCGACCCCACGCCCGGACCGCGCGACGTGGTCGTGGAGGTCGCCGCGTGCGGCATCTGCGGCACCGATCTGCACATCCTGCAGGGCGAGTTCGCGCCGACGCTGCCGGTGGTGCCGGGGCACGAGTTCGCCGGCCAGGTGGTCGGCGTGGGCAGGGACGTCACCGAGGTGTCGATCGGCGACCAGGTCGCCGTGGACCCCTCCCTGTACTGCCACGAGTGCCGCTACTGCCGCGAGGGCCACAACAACCTGTGCGAGCGGTGGGCCGCGATCGGCGTGACCACGGCGGGCGGCGCGGCCCAGTACGCGGTGGCGCCGGTCGCCAACTGCGTACGTCTGCCCGAGCACATCCGCACCCAGGACGCCGCCCTCATCGAGCCGCTGTCCTGCGCGGTCCGCGGCTACGACGTGCTGCGCGCCCGGCTCGGCGCCCGCGTCCTGATCTACGGCTCCGGCACCATGGGCCTGATGATGCTGGAGCTGGCCAAGCGCACCGGCGCCGCGAGCGTCGACGTCGTCGACCTCAACCCCGACCGGCTCGCCACCGCCGAGCGCCTCGGCGTGAGCGGCTCCGGCGCGCACCCCGACGAGCTGGACCGCCCGCGCGGCTGGGACGTCGTCATCGACGCCACGGGCAACGCCGCCGCCATCCAGGACGGCCTCGACCGCGTCGCCAAGGCGGGCACGTTCCTCCAGTTCGGCGTCGCCGACTACGCCACGCGCGTCACCATCGACCCGTACCGCATCTACAACCAGGAAATCACCATCACCGGCTCCATGGCCGTCCTGCACAGCTACGAACGCGCCGCCGAACTCTTCGCCGCCGGCGTCCTCGACCCCGACGTGTTCATCAGCGACCGGCTGCCCCTGGCCCAGTACCCCGAGGCCCTGAGCAAGTTCGCGGCGGGCGAGGGCCGCAAGATCGTGGTGGTGCCGTGAGCTGAGCCCGTCGTGCTGCCCTGAGCCGACTCCGTCCGGGCCCGACCGGACCGAAAACCCATACCGTCCGGGCATGGCCGGGACCTACCATCCCGGTCATGCCCAGACCCCATGGATTCCAGTACGAGCGGCGCGCCGACGGCACCGTCGTCATCACCCACGGCACCCGCACCGCAGCGACCCTGCGCGGCCCCCGGGCCGAGCAGTTCCTGACGGAGGCGGGGTCCGGCGACGCCCAGCTGGTGATGGCGCGCTGGACGGGGAACTACAAGCGGGGCAATGAGAGGGCGTCGCGGGGACATCCACGGAACACCCGCTGAGCCCCCGAAAGCGGCCTCACCCGCGTTGTCCGGCCCACCCGAACCATTTCCATTTCAGCCCGTCCGGCATTTGAGGACGAGCGCGCAGCGCGATCGGCGCAGGCCTTTCCCACCCGCACGGGACGCCGGCGGCGGGCCGGGGTCCAGGGGCGCGGCGCCCCTGGTTCGGGGAAAGGGGCGGGACCGGGACGCCCCGCGAAGGCCGAACGGAAATTCTCCTGAGGTAAGGGAACGGCAAAGTCCCCCCGCTCGTTACCCCAGGCATGACAGCTATGACCCCTGGCTCGAACATCCCCCTGACCGCGGCCCGCGTGACGGTGGACGTCACCGCCCCCGTGCGTCTTGACGTATCGGGCCTGCTGCTCACCGCCGACGGCAAGGTGCGCTCCGACGACGACTTCATCTTCTACAACCAGCCCACGGGCCCGGGCGTGACGTACCGCTCGGGCGGCGGCACGTCCCCCGACGCGATCACGGTCGACACCTCCGCCGTCCCCCCGGGCATCGAGAAGATCGTCGTGACGGCCAGTCCGGACGCGGCGGGCCAGTCCTTCCAGGGCGTCGAGCCCACGGCCACGATCCGCAACGCGGACGACGGCTCGGTCCTCGCGACGTTCACCCCGCCCCAGCTGGGCACGGAGACGGCCCTCGTGATCGTCGAGGTCTATCTGCGCAACGGCGCCTGGAAGGCCCGAGCGGTCGGCCAGGGCTACTCCAACGGCCTGGCGGGCATCGCGACGGACTTCGGCGTGACGGTGGAGGAGCCGGCCCCGGCCCCCGCCCAGCCCGCCGCCCCCATGGCCCCGCCGACCGGCCCCCCGGTGCAGGCGCCGCCGCCCCCGGGCGCGGACCCGCGCCTGGCCCAGCAGCCCCCGGCCCCGCCCGCGCCCGCCGCCCCGGCGGCCCCCGCCCCGGGCGTCGGGAAGATCAACCTGGACAAGGGTCGCGTCAGCCTCCAGAAGAACCAGACGGTGTCCCTGGTCAAGGGCGGCCGCCCGCTTCTCTCCCAGGTCAAGATGGGCCTCGGCTGGGAGCCCGCGTTCCGCGGCAAGGACATCGACCTGGACGCGTCGGTCATCGCGTACGGCCCGCAGCGCAACCACATCGACAGCTGCTACTTCGGCAAGCTGAAGATCCTCAAGGGTGCCGTCAAGCACTCCGGCGACAACCTGACGGGCGAGGGCGGCGGTGACGACGAGGTGATCGTGGTCGACCTCGGCGCGCTCCCGCAGGAGGTCACCGGCCTGGTCTTCACCGTCAACTCCTTCTCCGGCCAGAAGTTCACGGAGGTCGCGAAGGCGTACTGCCGCCTGATCGACGGCGCCACGGGCGAGGAACTGGTCCGCTTCGACCTGACGAACGCCGAGCCGCAGACGGGCGTGATGATGGCCAAGCTGATCCGCCAGTTCACGGGCGAGTGGGACATGACCGCGATGGGCGACTTCGTGAAGTCGCGGACGGTGCGGGGCATGGTGAAGCCGGCGGCGCAAGCGCTGTAGCTGGCGGGGCGCCTCGACCGGGCTCCCCCGTCCCCCGTAGTCGGCATCGCGTGATCGGCGCCGAGCGGTCGACACCGAACGATGGCCTCCGCAGCCCGAGTGGCTGCGGAGGCCGTCGTCGTGGGGCGCCGAGGCGCGGGGGCTGGCCGTCCGGGCGCGGCGACTTGTGAGTCTGTGAGCCGGTGAGATGCCGGGATCCCCCGGTCGGCGCAACCGTACGATGCCCCACAGGCGTCGCACAGTTCGGCCGGGCGAGGCGTCCGGGGCCGGCGGGGCGAGGGGGTACGCGAGGCATGGCTGGGGCCGGGCGTGGGACGTCCGTCGAGGTGGGCGGGTACCGGATCGTGGCCCGGCTCGGGGCGGGCGGCATGGGCCAGGTGCATCTGGCGCGCTCCGCGTCCGGGCGCCCCGTCGCCGTGAAGACCGTGCACCCGCACCTCGCCGCCGAACCGGAGTTCCGCGAGCGCTTCCGTCGCGAGACGGCCGCCGCCCGCGCCGTCACCGGCCCGTACACCGCCGCCGTCCTCGACGCCGACCCGGACGCCGAACAGCCGTGGCTCGCCACCGAGTTCTGCGCGGGCCCCGACCTCACGGACGCCGTGTCCGCGCACGGCCCCCTCTCCACCGCCGACCTCGCCGCGCTCGGCGCCTTTCTCGCGGAGGCCCTCGCCGCCGTGCACGCGGTGGGCCTCGTCCACCGCGACCTCAAGCCGTCCAACGTCGTCGTCACCCGCGACGGCCCCAAAGTCCTCGACTTCGGCATCGCCAAGGGCGCCACCGACGACAGCCTCACCGCCACCGACGAGGCCATCGGCTCCCCCGGCTTCATCGCCCCGGAGCAGCTCGCGCGCGGCGCCGACGACGCCCGCCCCGGGCCGGCCGCCGACGTGTTCGCCCTCGGCGCCCTCCTCGCCCTCGCGGTCACGGGCCGCGCCCCCTTCGGCGCGGACGGCGCCGCCCGCGTCCTCTACCGCACCCTCCACGAGGACCCGGACCTCGACGGCGTACCGGGCCCCGCCCCGCGCGCCTTCCTGTCCCGCTGCCTCACCCGCGCCCCGGCCGACCGGCCCACGGTCGAGCAGGTCCTGGCCTGGTGCGCGGCGAGGGTGGAGGGGGCGCCGTGGTGGGAGCGGGGCGCTGCCGCTGGGCTGATACGGCGTCATGAGGATGATGTGGTGCGGTTGTTGGGGGGTGGGAAGGGGAGCGGCGAGGGGAGCGGAACGGCGGCGCCCGCCACGCCGCACTCTGAGGGCCGAGAACCCGACGGGCAGTTCAGTGCCTCGCGGGCCCCCGACGCCAAGGCCCCTGCCCCACAGCCACCCGGCTCACAGGCACCCACCCCACAGGCACCCGGCACCAAGGCCCCCGCCCCACAGCCGTCCGAGCGGCAAGCCCCGCGCCGACCTGCCAGCCCGCGGACCCCCGCCGAGCAGGCGCCCGGCCCACGCCCCTCCGAGCAGCGGTCCTCCACCGACACCCACCCCCTCAGCACCCCCACCAGCACCCGCTCCAGCTCCCTCACCCCCACGGACGCCCCTCCCGCCGCCGACACCCCTCCCACCGCCCCGCGCCCCTCCCGCCGCGATCTCCTCCTCTGGGGCGGCGGCGCCCTCGCCGCTGCGGGCGTCACCGGCGTGGCCATCGCCCTCCAGGACGGGGACGGGGACGGAGACGGAGACGCGGACGAGGAGGACCCGGGCTCGCGGAGGCGGCCGCCGGACGCGACGGCCAAGGGGCGGGTCCTGTGGAGCAGGGACGTCGGCGAACTCCGGCCCGACGGCCTGGTGCGCCGGGGCGACGACCTCTACCTGCTCGCCCCCGACTCCCTCACCTGCCTGGAAGCCCGCTCCAACACCGAGCGCTGGGTGTACACCGCGGAGCGGCTGCAGAACGTGGACCGCTACCGCGACACGGTCTACGTCCTCCGCGACGACCTCTTCGAACCCGAGATGCACGCCCTGACCGCCACCACCGGCCGCAAGGTGTGGACGTCCCCCTTCCCGCGCCTCAACCCGAAGCGCCGCGCCGAGGGCCTGCCCGGCTTCGACTCGGACAAGAGCGGGCTGGAGGGCAACCAGGGGACGTTCGTGCTGGCCGGTGACGTGCTGTGCTTCCTGACGTACGCCCCGTACGACACGATGTGGGCGCAGCGCAGCGCGTGGGGACGGCGCTGGCGGGCGTACGGGTTCGACGCGCGGACGCGGGAGGCCCTGTGGTTCCACGAGGGCACCGCCGCCGGGGTGATCGGCGTCGACGAGGCGGGCGGGCGCATCGCCGTGGCCGCGTCCGCGAAGCCCGGCATGGAGGGCACGGACGACTACGCGCGGCGGGACCCGCTGGTCGTCCTGCGCGCGGCGGACGGCAAGGTGGAGCGGACGGTGCGCGACGGTGCGCGCTACCCGCGCGCCCACCCGGGCGCGAAGGGCCTGGCGTGCTACGCGAGCCGCACGGCGATCCACGCCGTCGACCTCACCACGGGCCGCGTCCGCTGGACCCGCCGCCTGGACTCGCCGACGGCCGTCACGCCGGTGCCGACGCGCGGGATGCTGCTCGCCGCGACGTCCGACGGCCTCAGCGGGTACGCGGCCGAGTCGGGCGGCGAGTCGCGGTGGTCCCGTACGGATGTCGAGGAACTCACCGCCGCCGACGGCTCGTTGCTGACGGCGGGCGGCCATGTGTACGTCGTGGGCCCCGAGCCGGGCACGACCGGTGAGCCCGACTGGGGCCTGCACGCCCTGGACGTCCGCACCGGCCGCACGGCCTGGGCGGCACGGTCCGACGGCCTCACGACGGCGAAGGCGGCCGCCGCGGCACCGGACGTGATCCACGTGTACGCGGACGGGACGGTCGTGGCGATAGCACCCCCGGAGCAACCATGACGCTCACCCCCAGCCGCCCCGAACACCCCAACAGCCAGGACGCCCCGGGCACCCAGGACACCCCGCCCGGCCTCGGACACCCGGACCCTCCCCGCGGCCTCGCGGCCCCCGTCCACCCCTCCGGCCATCTCAATCTTGCCGCCCCGACCGGCCCCGCGAGCCACCCGCCCTCTGCCCGCCCCAGCAGCACCAGGCAACCGGCCTCCCCCATCGACCTCGCCACCCGGATCAGCCATGCCGGCCCCGGACACCCGACCTCCCCCCACCACCTCGATGCCCCCTTCGCCCTTGTCGGCCCGGTCAGCCCCGCTGCCCCCGTGGGCCCCAGACCCCCGAACTCCCCCTGGGGCCTCGCTGCTCCCGGCCGGCCCGCCGCCCCCGTCAGCGCTGTCGCCCCGCCCGCCCCCGCGAGCACCCACACCCCTCACCACACCACCAACACCCCTCCCCCTCCCGCCAACCCGAACGGCACCCGCACATGACCTCCCCGCTCCTCTCCGAGGACCCCGAGACCCTGGGAGGGCACCGGCTGTTGTCCCGGCTCGGTGCGGGTGGGATGGGGCAGGTGTATCTCGCCCGGAGCCCCGGCGGGCGGCTGCTCGCCGTGAAGACCGTGCATGAACACCTCGCCGCCGACGCGACGTTCAGGGAGCGTTTCCGGAGGGAGGCGACCGCCGCGCGGGCCGTCACCGGGGCCCACACCGCGGCCGTGGTGGACGCCGACCCGGACGCCGATCAGCCGTGGCTCGCCACCGCCTACCTGCCGGGGGTCACCCTGCGCCAGGCCGTCGCCGCCGGCGGCCCGCTGGCCGGTGGGGTCGGCCGGGCGCTCGCCGCCGCCCTCGCCGAGGCCCTGGCCAGCATCCACGAGGCGGGCATCGTGCACCGCGACCTGAAGCCGTCCAACGTCCTGATCACCACGGACGGCCCCCGTGTCATCGACTTCGGCATCGCCCGGGCCACGGGCGAGCACGCGCACGGGCCGTTGACCGCGACGGGGGCGATGCTCGGCACGCCCGGCTACATGGCCCCCGAGCAGATCCTCGGCGGCCCGACGGGACCGGCCACCGACGTGTTCGCCCTCGGCGCGGTCCTCGCCTTCGCGGCGACCGGCGCGGGGCCGTTCGGCGCGGGCCCCGTCGCCGTCCTCCTGTACCGCGCGGCCCACGAGGACCCCGAGCTCGGGGACGTCCCGGAGGAGGCGGGGCTGCGTGAACTCGTCGCGGCCTGTCTGCGGCGGGATCCGGCCGAGCGGCCCGCGGTCGGGGACGTCCTGCGCCGGACCGCAAGGCCCGACAGCCCGCTGTGGTGGCGGGAGGAGCCGTTGCGGTCCCTCGTCGCCGATGCGGGAGCGGTGGGGCGGGAGGGTGAAGTCGCCTCCGGTGCGGGCGCGACCCTCGGGGCGGGGGCGGGTCCGGGGGCGCCCACCCGCCCGGCCATCACCGCCCCGCCCCCGCCTCCCCCGGCGTACCCCACCCCCCAAGACCGCCCCGCCCGCGCCCACCGGCACCGCACCCTCGCCCGCCGCTCCGCCCTCACCGTCGCCGGTGGTGGGCTCGTCGCGCTGATGGGGTGGGCCATCAGCACCGCGCCGTCCGGCTCCCGGGCGAAGGACCCGGCGGCGCAGAGCACGCTGAGCCTGCGGAAGGGCAAGCGCGCCCCCGGGGCCACGCGGTGGACGCTGACCCTGGACGACACGGTCGGCGGCAGCCTGGACGCGCTGCTGCTCGCGGGCGGCACCGTGCTGGTGCGCGGGCCGGAGCGCGGCACCACGCTGGGCGGTGGCACCGTCCACGCCGTGCGGGCCGCCGACGGCACCGAGCGGTGGCGGCGGGACGGCGGGGCGCGGTCCGGGCCCGCGCTGTGGGGCGTGGCCGACGGGCTCCTGATCGCGCCGGACGTGCTGGCGGAGGTCGTCGGCGTACGGACGGGAAAGCCGTGGCCGGTGAAGAGCGCCTGGCCGTCGCCGGGGACCACCCGGTGGTTCGCGGTCTCGGGCGAGCGCCTGGTGACGCTGCACGTGACCGGCTCGTCGAACGACCCGGAGCTGCGGCTGCGCACCCTGCCCGGCGGCACCGCGCCCGGCGTCCGCAAGGACGTGCCCGCCTGGCTGCCCCCTGCCGTCTCGGGGTCGTCGCTGCTGCTCGCGCCGGAGCCCGCGGAGCTGGTGGAGGGGGTGTCCTGCGTGGACGCGCGCACGGGCGGGGCGCGCTGGACGTACCGGCATCTCACCGGCGACGACCGGGCGGTGGCCGCCCCCGTGACGCTCCCTCGGAAGGGCTCCGTCGGCGCGCGCTTCGCGCTGTTCACCGAGGAGTCCGACCTGCACCTCATCGACGTGCGGGACGGCGGGCGCCTCGCCCGGCGGCGGCTCGACCTGGCGGCGGGGCGGGGCACGACGGCCGTGGGGCAGGCGGCCGGGGTCGGCCTGGTGCTCGGCGGCGGCCGGATCGTCGGCTTCGCCCCCCGGGACGGCGGGCGGTTGTGGTCCCACGCGTCGGCGGGCCTCGACGCGAGCTGGCCGCGCCGGGCGGGCGGCGCCCGCGGACCGGTGACCGCAGACGGCGTCCTGGTGCACTGGACGGACACCAACACCCTCGCGGCCGTCGACGTGCGCGACGGCAGCAAGCCGCTGTGGACGGCGTCGTTCGAGGCGACGGGGCAACGCCCGCCCGCCGTCGGCGGGGACACCGTCTACGCGACGGCGGGCCGCGAGGTCCGCGCCCTAGGCCTGCGCGACGGCGAGCGGCGGGCGCGGTGGCGCCTGGACGGCACCGCCACCGCGCTCACGGCCGACGGCGACGGCTGGTACGCGATCGTCGACGGGACGTCCGCGCGGGCCGTCAACGCGCCCGCGCGGTGACCGGGGCAGGGACGGGCGTGCCGCCGGTCACGGGCGCTGGCGGCGCCACGGGCCCCTGATCGCCAGCATGATGCCCGGCGTCTGGATGTTGGCGTACAGGGTCCGTCCGTCGGGCGAGAAGGTGACGCCCGTGAACTCGCTGTAGGACGGCTTCTCGGGGGTGCCCGCGTTCAGTTCGTTGCGGGCGATGGGGTACGTGCGCCCGCGCTCCGTCGCGCCGAACAGGTGCTGGACGCCGTCGCCGTCCTCGGCGACGACGAGTCCGCCGTAGGGCGAGACGGTGATGTTGTCGGGGCCGTCGTACGCGCCGTCCTCGCCGGGGACCGAACCTTCGACGTGCGCGCCGATCAGCACCTTCAGGGTCAGGGTGCGGCGGCCTGGGTGGTAGAACCACACCTGACCGTCGTGCTGTTCGGGGCTCTCGGCACGGGCGTACGAGGAGACGATGTACGCGCCGCCGTCGCCCCACCACATGCCCTCGAGCTTGCGGGCGCGGGTGACGGCGCCGGTGTCGAACTGCCGGCGCACCGGGACCGTCCGCGCGTCGCGGTCCTCGACCTCCACCCAGTCGACGCCGTACACGGTGCCGATCCGGGTGGCGCGCGCGAGGTCGTCGACGAAGCGGCCGCCGGAGTCGTAGCACTTGAGGGCCTTCAGGACACCGGCGTCGTCGGCGAGGGCGCGCAGCTTGCCGCGGCCGTGCCGGAAGCCGTGCGGCGGGGTCCAGCGGTAGAGCAGGCCGTTGGGTCCCGCGGCGTCCTCGGTGAGGTAGAGGTGGCCGCGCTTGGGGTCGACGACGACCGCTTCGTGGGCGTAGCGGCCCAGCGCCTTGATGGGCTTGGGGTCGCGGTTGGCGCGCCGGTCGTAGGGGTCGACCTCGAAGACGTAGCCATGGTCCTTGGTCATGCCGTTCTGGCCGGCCAGGTCCTCGGTCTCCTCGCAGGTGAGCCAGGTGCCCCAAGGCGTGGAGCCGCCCGCGCAGTTGGTGGCGGTGCCCGCGACGCCGACCCACTCGGCGACCTCGCCGCCGCGCCGGACCTCGACGACCGTGCAGCCACCGGCCGCCGCCGGGTCGTAGACGAGGCCGTCGGCGAGCGGCACCGGGAACTTCGCCTTGGTGCGGGGGCCGCCCAGCTCGTGGTTGTTGACGAGCAGGGTCACCCCGCGCGGGCCCTCGAAGGCGGCGGTGCCGTCGTGGTGGGAGGGCGTGAACTCGCCGGTGTCCAGTTTCGTCCTGCCGCTGTGCGTGATGACGCGGTACGAGAACCCGGCGGGGAGGGCGAGCAGGCCCTTGGGGTCGGGCAGGAGCGGGCCGTAGCCCGGCGCGCCGTGACCGTGGCCGTACTCGTCGTGCCCGTCGGCCCCGGCCACCTCCGGGTCCTCCGCGGCGAGCGCGCCGGGCGCGGTGGCGAGCGCGCCGACGCTGCCTGCCAGGGCGACGCCCGCCCCGGTGACCGCTGATCGTCTGGCGAAGTCCCTGCGAGTGAGCGACGGCATGATTTCTCCTGAGGGCGCGAGCGGCCGGGCCTGCTGTCGGCGACAGATTCCCGCTCGCGTATAAACAGCGGTTGAACGAAGGCCGACTTCGGCGGTCGTTTTCCGGATGCCCACATTCCGCCAGGAGGCTCCCATGAGCGACGCACACACGGCCCCCGACGCGAGCGAGCACGCCCCCTTTCCCGCCACCGGCCGCCGCGTCCTGATCAGCGGCGCCTCCCGGGGGCTCGGCCGCGCCCTGGCCCGGGCGTTCGCGGACAACGGCGACCGGGTCGCGGTGCACTTCGGCTCACGCGCGGACGAGGCGCGGGCCACCCTCGACTCGCTGCCGGGGTCCGGGCACGCGCTGGTCGGCGGGGACCTGTCGGACCCGGCCGGGGCCAGGGACGTCGCGGACCGCGCGGCCGGGGCACTCGGCGGCGTCGACGTACTGGTGAACAACGCGGCCGTGAACCTGCCGCACCCGCCCGCCACCACCTCGTACGAGGACTGGTCCGCGCTGTGGCAACGGCATGTGTCGGTCAACCTGCTCGCCACCGCCAACCTCAGCCATCTCGCGGCGCACCGCATGATCGGCCAGGGCACCGGCGGCCGCATCGTCAACATCGGCTCGCGCGGCGCCTTCCGGGGCGAGCCGGACCACCCGGCGTACGGGGCGACGAAGGCGGCCGCGCACGCGCTCGGCCAGTCCCTCGCGGTGGCGCTCGCGCCGCACGGGATCGCGGTGGCGTCGGTGGCGCCCGGGTTCTTCGGGACGGAGAGGGTGGCGCACCGGCTGAGCGGGGCGGAGGGCGAGGCGATTCGCGCGCAGAGCCCGTTCGGGCGGGCGGGGACGGCCGAGGAGATCGCGGCGGCCGTGGTGTGGCTGGCGTCGCCGATGGCCGAGTGGGCCTCGGGCGCGGTCCTGGATCTCAACGGCGCGTCGCACCTGCGCACCTGAGCCCGCTGCGGCCTACGGGAAGCGGCGTACATCGCGTGCGCGTCACTGGTCGGAAGAGACTTCGTATTCCCGGAAGAGTCTTCGTAAACAAGGTCAACCGGCATGGACCATCTGTAAAGGCAAGATTTCGCGCAGCACGCCTTGACCGCCGGTGGCCCCGGCAATAGACACCCAGGTACCGCATCCCGCAGGAATACCTGCGGAACCGCATCACCCACGCGGGGAGGCGAGCCGGAGTGGACGCACACCAGGCCCGCAGCCTCCATGAGGACCGGCTGATGAGGCTGGCCAACGTCACCGGAGTGGGCACCGGCAGGGACGAACACTCGGGCGCGGACGTGATCGTCGTCTTCGTCACGCACCGGGTGCCCCGTGACCGGCTCCGGGACGAAGACGTGGTTCCGGACGTGCTCGACGGCGTGCCCGTGCGCGTCCTCGCCATCGGCGACGTCGGCGCACAGGGCGACGCCTGAGACACCCACCGGAACCCGGGACTTCACCACAAGGGGAAGAGGTGGTCTGGCGTGAGCCAGCCCGAATTGATGCGAGGACCCACCGGCGGCACGCTCAGCGACAGCTCCCGCCAGCAGGCGACGGACGACTTCATGCGCCGTGACCAGCCGCTCGCGAACGTGGTCGGCTTCGGTCACGGTGTGAAGTGGAGCGACGGCCGCCCCACCGGCGAGCCCGCCGTGCTCGTGTTCGTCACCCAGAAGGTGCCCGAATCGCTGCTCCCCGAGCGGGACGTGATTCCACGTCAGATGGACGACGGCACCCCCACCGACATCCTGGCCGTCGGCCACGTGGCCGCGCAGCGCCAGCAGCGCAGGTCCGGGCGCGGCGAGGACCGCTCCTCGCTGTCGTACGACGCCGACGGCACGGTCAGCGAACAGTTCGCCGGCCTGTCCCAGCCCCGGCTCGAAGAGCTCGGCGGGCTCGGCGCGTTCGAACCGCAGCTCCTCAAGCGCCGGATGCGGCCGAGCCCCTCCGGCTTCTCGGTCGGCAACGTCCGCGTGACCGCGGGCACCCTCGGCAGCGTGGTGTACGACTTCCTGCCCGGCGCGTCCGTCGACCCGCCCGGCGCCGGACTCGGCGTACCCGCGAAGTTCTTCATCCTGTCCAACAACCACGTCCTCGCCGACTCCAACCGGGCCCAGCTCGGCAGCGCCATCGTGCAGCCCGGCGTCTTCGACGGCGGCCAGGACCCCGCCGACCGGATCGCGACCCTGGCCCGCTTCATCACGATCCAGTTCGCCCCGCAGATCCCGCTGGAGCGGCACAACAACGTCGTGGACGCGGCGCTCGGCGCCGTGGAGTTCCAGGACGCGACCCGTGAGCAGTACTTCAGCGGGGCGCCGCGCGCCTGGCGGCGCAAGGCCAACGTCGCCGTCGGCGACCTCGTCAAGAAGTCCGGCCGCACCACGAACATCAGCTTCGGCCGGATCGTCTCCGTGGACGCGACCATCGACGTCAACTACGGCACGGCGGGCACCGCCCGCTTCAAGGACCAGATCCTCACCACGAACATCTCCGCGGGCGGCGACTCCGGTTCCCTGGTGACCTCGCTCGACAACGTGGCGCTCGGCCTGCTCTTCGCGGGCTCATCGACCGTCACCGTCATCAACCACATCGAGAACGTCCGCGCGCTGCTGCGCGTCGAGATCGCCGAGCAGCTGGCCTGACGCATGACTTCCCGGAGGGAGGGTTCCATGACCACACAGGCACGCAAGCAGAAGGGCCAGGCCCGCGCGGAGCACCGTTTCCACAACCCGCAGGGGGCCGAGGTCAAGACGCGTGACGAGGCGTTCGCCACGCAGATGGACGTGTCGGCGGAGGCCGTCTCCACCGCCTGCAAGCTCACGCTCCACAACGGCCAGGTCACGTTCGGCATCGAGGTGAAGTACAACCCCAACACCTACCCGCACGTCGTGACCGGCGGCCAGATCACCTCCGGCATCTGCGGCGCCCCCTGGGACATCACCGGCGGCTTCGTCGGCGACACCATCCGCCTGGACGCCAAGCGCGCCGGCCAGGGTTCCTGCGCCACGACGATCACCATCGTCGGCGAGTACCAGAACCCGCCCGCGTACCGCGGCACGTACGGCTTCGACGGCGCGACATCGTCCTTCAAGCACACGACGCGCTACGAGTGCTGAGCCCTCGGGCCGGGCCGGGGACCGTCTTTCGCGGCCTCCGGCCCGGCTCGTCCTCAAGCGCCGGACGGGCTGGATATTCCAGCCCGTCCGGCGCTTGAGGACGAGGCGCGAAGCGCCGATTCGGCGGAGGCCCGTCCCACCCGAGGGGGCCATCGGCGCGGGGGCTGGGGTCCAGGGGGCGCAGCGCCCCTGGTTACGGGAAGGGGCGGGACTGGGGAGCCCCCGGCAGGGCCCCCGCCTAGGCCTGCTGGGAGCGGGCCTTGAACGCTGCCTTGCGGGCCTCCTTCGCCACCTTCTTGTCGGGGTGGAGGCGGCCCATCGCCTCCAGGACGTCCGCGGTGGCGGGGTGTTCCACGCGCCACGCCGCGGCGAAGAAGCCGCCGTGCTGCGCGGCGAGCCCCTCGACGAGGGCCTGGAGCTCCTCGGAGTTGCCCTCGGCAGCGAGCTGCGCGGCGATCGTGTCGATGGTGAGCCAGAAGACCATGCCCTCGGACGGCGGCGGCACATCGGCGGCGCCGTGCTCGGCGAGCCACACCCGGGCGAGCCCCCCGAGTTCCGCGTCGTCGAGGACGTCCCGCAGCGCGGGCTCGGCCTCGTCCCCGACGAGGGAAAGCGCCTGCTGACAGCGGAGCCGCCGCAGCGGCGCCCCCTCGTCGCCGCCGCGCGCCGCGGCCAGCAACTCCCGCGCGGCACCGAGCGATTCCCGCCGGGCCAGCCACTGCTCGATCTCGGCCTGCGCGGCCCCCTGCGGGAACTCCGCGGTGCCGTCGAGGAGCGTGTCGGCACCCTTGTCGGCGAGGTCGCCGACGGCGGGCGCGTCGAGCCCGGCCTCCAGCATCCGCGCCCGGATGCCGTAGAGCCCGAGCGGCGTCAGCCTGACCATGCCGTACCGCGTGACGTCCTCGTCGTCGACGGGCGGCATCGGCTCCTCGCTGTCGATGTCGGCCATCAGGGCCTCGTCGACGGGCTGGTACTCGACGAGCCCGATCGGCTCCAGCATCCGGAACTGGTCGTCGAGCCGCATCATCGCGTCCGACACCTGCTCCAGGATGTCGTCGGTGGGCTCCCCCATGTCGTCGGGCACGATCATCGACGCGGCGAGCGCGGGCAGCGGCACCGCGCCGTCCGCGGCGCCCTCGCCGACGGTCAGCAGGTACAGGTTGCCGAGGACGCCCTCCAGGAAGTCGGCCTCGCCCTGCGGGTCCCACCCCAGCGCCTCGAAGTCGATCTCGCCGCCGTCCTCGATGGCGTCGACGAGGTCGTCCAGGTCGGGGACCGTCGCGTCGGCGAACACGGTCTCCAGGGCGGCGAGCCAGATGCCGAGGACGTCCTGCGGCGCCCCGGAGGTGAGCAGGCCCAGCTCCTCGCCCGCGGTGACGGTCCCCTCGGCCTCGGCGGTTCCCTCGGCGTCCTCGGGGGCCTCGTGGATCTCCACCAGGCCGGTGTCGACGGCGACCCGCCACGCCTCGCTGGCGTACGCCGCCGCGTCCCCCTCGTCCGCCCCGGCGGAACCGTCCGTGAGCCCGAGCTCCGCCGCGGCGGCCGGAAGCTGCTCGTCGACGAGCTCGCCGCCCGCGCCCACCCGCGTGTCCGGGCCCGCCCAGCGGGCGAGCCGCGCGGCGCGGCCGAGCAGGGGCGTGGCGAGCGCGTCCCGCGCGAGCTCCGCTTCGGAGTGCAGCAGCACCGGCGGCAGGGTGGCGGGGCTTTGGGACATCGGCTGGTTCTCCTGACGAACGTGCGGGTCTGCCGCCCTGACGGGCGTACGGTCTGCCGCCCTCGAGGCGTAGGCGCCTGCCGCCCTCGGGAGCGTCGGCGTCCGCCGCCTCCGGGCGTACGGATCTGCTGCGTGAAGCCTAGACGGATATGACCGTTTGCCGCCCGCCCGTCGGCCGTACCGGCCCCGGACCCGCCCCCGCCCGCCGCCCGGCACGGCCGCCCGGCTTCGCCCGCATCGCCCCGACTCCGCCCGGCTTCATCCTCCCGTCGGGAGACGTACAGATCACGCACACCCGAGGAACCTTGACAACTCCCCCGCCCGCACAAGAGATTGACGCGCGTAGAGCGGCACTCCCCCGGCCGATGCACCGCGTGTCCCCGTTCGCGTCAGCGTTCCGCCCGTTCCATCCCTTTAGCCCCTTAGTCACCCTCACCCTCACTCGGAGTCCCCGATGCCCCACATACCGAGATCCGCCGCCGTCAGCACCCTCGTCGCCACCGCCCTCGCGGCCGGGCTGCTCGTCGCCACCGCCTCCAGCGCGTCCGCCGACCAGGTGCGGGTGCACGACATCCAGGGCACGACGCGGCTCTCACCGCTGGCTGGGCAGCAGGTCAGCGATGTGCCGGGCATCGTCACGGGCGTGCGCGGCTACGGCTCGAAGGGCTTCTGGATCCAGGACACGCGGCCGGACGACGACCGGGCGACCAGCGAGGGCGTGTTCGTGTACACCTCCTCGACGCCGACGGTGAAGGCGGGCGACGCGGTCCGGGTCTCCGGCACCGTCACCGAGTACGTGCCCGGCGGCGCCGCCTCCGGCAACCAGTCGCTGACCCAGATCACCAAGCCGACGGTGACCGTCGAGTCCTCCGGCAACGCCCTGCCCGCCCCGGTGGCCGTCGGCGCCAAGTCGGTGCCCGCCGCGTACGCCCCCAAGGGCGACCCGGCCGCGGGGAACAGCGTCAACGGGCTGCCCCTGAAGCCCCGTTCGTACGCCCTGGACCTGTACGAGTCCCTGGAGGGCATGAACGTACGCGTCGGCTCGTCCCGCGTCGTCGGCGCGACCGACCCGTACAACGAACTCTGGGTGACCGTGAAGCCGCACGAGAGCGCCACCCGGCGCGGGGGCGCGCTGTACGGCTCGTACGACGCGCAGAACACCGGCAGGCTCCAGATCCAGCAGTTGGCGCCGGTCTCCGAGCAGCCGTTCCCGAAGGCGGACGTCGGTGACACGCTGACCGGCGCGACCGAGGGGCCGCTGGACTTCAACCAGTTCGGCGGGTACACCCTGACCGCGCGGGAGCTGGGCGAGGTCGTGCCGCAGGGCAAGGGCGGCAAGGGCCTGCAGCGGGAGCGGACCCGGCCGCAGGGCAAGGGCGAGCTGGCCGTGGCCACGTACAACGTCGAGAACCTCGACCCGGGCGACCCGCAGTCGAAGTTCGACGCGCTGGCCGCCGGTGTGGTCACGAACCTGGCCACGCCCGACATCGTCGCCCTGGAGGAGATCCAGGACGACAACGGCGCGAAGAACGACGGCACGGTGTCCGCCGCGCAGACCCTGAGGAAGTTCACGGACGCGATCGTCGCGGCGGGCGGGCCGCGCTACGAGTGGCGGTCCGTCGACCCCGAGAACAACAAGGACGGCGGCGAGCCGGGCGGCAACATCCGCCAGGTGTTCCTCTTCAACCCCGAGCGCGTGTCGTTCACCGACCGCGCCGCCGGTGACGCGACGACCCCGACGGGCGTCGTCCGCGTCGGCAAGCGTGCCGCGCTCACGCACTCGCCGGGCCGGATCGCCCCGGCGGACTCGGCGTGGACCAACAGCCGCAAGCCGCTCGCCGGTGAGTTCTCCTTCCGGGGCAAGCCGGTGATCGTGGTCGCCAACCACTTCGCGTCCAAGGGCGGCGACGAGTCGCTGACCTCGCACCACCAGCCGCCGGTGCGCTCCTCCGAGACGCAGCGGGTGCGCCAGGCCGAGGCCGTGAACTCCTTCGTCCAGGAGATCCGGGCCACCCAGCGGGACGCGGACGTGCTCGTGGTCGGCGACATCAACGACTTCGAGTTCTCCGCCACGACCAAGGCTCTGGAGAAGGGCGGCGCGCTGCGCGCCGGGATCAAGTCGCTGCCGCGCTCCGAGCGCTACTCCTACGTCTTCCAGGGCAACTCCCAGGTCCTCGACCAGATCCTGGTGAGCCCGGGCGTGGGCCGGTTCCGCTACGACAGCGTGCATGTGAACGCCGAGTTCGCGGAGCAGAACAGCGACCACGACCCGCAGGTGGTGCGCTTCCGGCCGTAGCGGTAGCCGCAGCCGGTGAACGGGCGGGCCCGGGGGCCGTGTTCCCCGGGCCCGCCCGCGCGCGGCGCCAAGCCCTGCCGGAGAGCGCCGCGTCAGCCGTACAGCCGCGTCAGCCAGTCCCGCCACGCGGGCTCCGCCCTCTTGGCGTCCGCGTGCGTCGCGAAGTCGTGGACGGTGACGCCGACGCGGCGGCCGAAGTGGTTGCGGCCGAAGAAGCGGTAGAGCGCGTCGTCGGTGCGCAGGCCGATGAAGTACGGCGTGCGGAAGTCGAGGACGGCGTCCAGCTCGGCGCCGGCCGCGCTCAGCCGGAAGCGGGCGCCCTCCGAGGCGTCGGTGGGCAGGCCGAGTTCGAGCGCGAGCCGGCTGAAGGCGTCCCGGGCCGTGGCGGCGGCGGGGGCGTCGAGGTGGGTGTAGGTGACCGGGCGGCCCGCGAAGTACGTCAAGTACTCGCGCAGGGTGTGCAGATAGAAGTCGGTGTGTTTGCTCGCCGCGTCGTGCTGGTTCTCCCAGTCCTGGGCGAAGATCCCGCTGTGCGCGTGCCGCACCCAGGAGCGGCGGCCGCCGTCGCAGGGCTCGATCAGGTGCTCCAGGTGGAGGGTGCTGCGCTCCGCGAAGAGCGCGGCCGGGCCGTCGGAGCAGACCGTGAGGCGCCGCGGCGGGTCCCAGGCCGTGACGACGGCGCCGTGCGGCGCGGCGCCGCCCACCCGGGGCTCGTACTCCATCGGCCAGAGCCAGCCGCCGGTGCCGGTGACGGTGGTGAACGCGTCCCACACCTGCTGCGGCGGCGCGCCGACCTCGAACTCCCGGACGATCTCGAACTCCCGCACGCCGCTGCCGACGGCGCCGCCTCCGTCACCGGCGTCCCTGCCGGTGCCCCTGCCGCCTGTGTCCCCCCTGCCGCTCCCGCTGCTCCTGCCCCTGCTCCTGCGGCTGTCCTTGGCCATGGCGACTCCTCGGGTCGAGCGGGACGGCCGCGGCCGCCGGGCCCCGGTCCCGCTCACGCCTCCATGACCCCACGGACGGCCCGCCGGGTAAAGCCCCCGGGCACGAACTACCCGTCCGGCCGGGCCCGGACGCGCCCACCCGGACGCACCCCGGGACACACGGCCGCGGCCACCACCGTCCGCGCGCTACGCGGGCACGACCCCGAACTCCCGCCGCCAGCGCCGTATCTCCCCCGCCTCCAGCGTCCCCGGGAACTCCCGCACCCGGCGCCACTCCTGCGAGAGCGTGCCGATGCCGTTGCCCGGCGCCTCCAGCGCCCGCTGGTGGTCCGCCGCGGTCTCCCACTCCGCGTAGTTGACGATCCGGGTGCCGTCGGTGCTCAGGTGGAAGTGCGCCGAGACCAGGCCCGGGACGGGGCCGGTGCCCAGCGCGGTGAGGACCGTGTCCACCCACTTCCGCTGCCGGTCGGCGTCCGGTCCCTCGAATGCGACGTGCACGGTCACGAACGCCTCCGGCGCGGGGCCTCCGGAGCCCGGTGTCACGCTGCGGTACAGCCGGGACTTGGTCAGGCCGAGGCGTTCGATGCCGGGCACGGCCGCGTCGATCTCGTCGTTGCGCGCGTCCCTGCCGTTCGCGAGGAAGTCCTGGTAGGACTCCTCGTCCCGCCACTGCGAGTGGTGCATCAGGGTCGCGCCGTCCTCACCGGCGTACACGTGGTAGCCAAGGAGGCCCTCGTGCGGCCAGGGGCGGCTCTCCCAGGCGCGGGCGATGGCGGCCACCGCCGCCCGCTGCCGCTCGGGGGTGCCGACGTGCCAGGTGCTGAAGAAGGTGAGGCCGATGTCGGAGCGGGTCGGGTCGGGGTGGACGGAGGCGCGGCGGGTCATGGGGATCTCCACGTTCGATGGGCGTACGAGGCCGTCGGTGCGGCCGCGGACGCGCAGGTCGGTGACTGTGTACGCGGTGTTCGTGCGTGGCGTACGACCCCTACGCTCCAACGTGAAGTTAGGTTCAGGTCAAGCCCGTTCGGGTGCGGGCAGGGTGACCGCGTCGAGCCCGGGCCGCTTCGCCCGGTGCGCGCCGCCCGCACCCCCGCCGGGCCGCACCCGCCGCACCCGCCGCCGCGCCCAGGGCCCCGCCGCCCCGACGAGCCAGCGCACCTCCTGGGCCGCGCCGCCGAGCGCCGACACCGGGGCGAGCGGCGGCAGCGGGCGCGCCCAGTCCTCGTGCCCGGCGAGGCCGAGCAGGTCGGCGACGCCGGCGGCGATGCGGGCATGGCCGACGGGGCTCGCGTGGGTGCGGTCGCGGCTCCACAGCCGCGGGTCGGCGGTGATCCGCTGCGGGAACAGGTCGAGGACGACGACGCCGTGCCGGTCGGCGGCGGCGCGGATACGGGCGTTGAGCTCCATGACGCGCGGCTGGGCCCGGCGGGCCAGCGGGGCGATGCGGCCGATGTCGGGGAAGGTCACGGTCACCACGCGGGCGCCCGCCGAGGTGAGTTCGGCGAACATCTCCTCGACGGCGCGGGCGGTGCGGGCCGCGTCGTAGCCGGGCCTGACCAGGTCGCCCACGCCCGCCACGACGGTCGCGAGGTCCGGCTTGAGCGCCAGGGCAGGGGCCAGTTGCTCGTCCCTGACCTGCTCCGCCAGCCGGCCGCGCACGGCCAGGTTGGCGTAGGTGAAGTCGGGGCTCGCGGCGGCGAGGATCTCCGCGAGCCGGTCCGCCCAGCCGCGGTAGCCGTGCCGTTCGTCGCCGTCGCCGATCCCCTCGGTCTGGCTGTCTCCGACGGCCACGTAACGCTCGTACGGATGCGTGGTCATGGCCCGAGGGTCCTGCGCCCGCCCGGGCCCGTCAACGACGCCTCGTCGGTACGTGCCACACTCCTGCACAGCGCGTCCCACGGGTGCTCCCACGCCCCGCCCGGGGGCGGAAGGCAGCGGGACACCGCCGGTCCCGGGTCCGTGCGGACACCCCAAACCTCGTAGCACGCCTTCGCATTACCTCGTAGCAGAATTAAGTGGAGCTTCACGACCGGTCCGCCGAGACTGCCCCTATGACCGCACCCTCCACACCCGCCGCGTCCCCGGGCGCCCCCTTCGGCCGTGCCCTGTGCGCCATGGTCACGCCCTTCACCGCGTCCGGCGCCCTCGACCTCGACGGCGCCCAGGTCCTCGCCGACCGGCTCGTCGCGGACGGCTGCGAGGGCCTGGTCCTCTCCGGCACCACGGGCGAGTCCCCGACGACGTCCGACGCCGAGAAGAACGCGCTCGTGCGCGCCGTCCGGGAGGCGGTCGGCGAGCGGGCCGCCGTCGTCGCGGGCGTCGGCAGCAACGACACCGCACACACCGGCGAACTGGCCCTGCAGGCCGAGAAGGCGGGCGCCGACGGGCTGCTCGTGGTCACGCCGTACTACAGCAAGCCGCCGCAGGACGCGGTCGAGGCGCACTTCCGCGCGGTCGCGGACGTGTCCGGCCTGCCAGTACTGCTCTACGACATCCCGGGCCGCACCGGCACCCGCATCGAACCGGACACGATGCTGCGCCTCGCGGAGCATCCGAGGATCGTGGGAGTCAAGGACTGCGCGTACGACCTGCTCGGCTCCGCCAAGGTGATGGCGCACTCGGACCTCGCGTACTACACGGGCTGCGAGGAGTTCGTCCTGCCGCTGTACGCGCTCGGCGGCGCCGGGTACATCAGCACGGTCGCCAACGTCGCGCCGCGCTCGCTGCGGGCGATCGTGGACGCGTTCGACGCGGGCGACACGGCGGGCGCGGCGCGCGGTCAGCGGCAGCTCACCGAACTCATCGAGCTGATGATGGCCTCCGGGCTGCCCGGCACGGTCACGGCGAAGGCGCTGCTCAACGCGCTCGGCCTGCCCGCGGGCCCGGTCCGGGCGCCGTTGCTGCCCGTCGGCCGGGAGAAGGCCGACGGGCTGCTCGCGGCGTACGAGGCGCTCGGCGGAGCGCTCCCGGCCGGGGCCGTTCAGCGCGCGGTGAGCATCGGCGTCCACTCCCGCCCGTAGCCCTCGACCTTCCCGCGGACGGCGGTCAGGGGCACGGCCTTCCTGCTGTCGACGGTGACGAGGACGAGCCGCTTGCGGTCCTTGCTCTTGCCGGTGCACCGCGCAGCGTCGGCGCAGGCGAGCGCGACGATCCGCTTGCTGTCGGCCCAGGCGAGCTGCTCCTGGCTCGGCACCCACGCAACCTTCCTGCCGGTCCTCGGGTCGAGGACCGGTGAGCCCTTGGCGTCGCCGTCGGCCGCGAGCAGCTTGCCGTCGGGCGAGAGTCCGGCCTGCGACCATCCCGCGTGCTTCTCGGCGGGGGGCGCGGAGGTCGGCCTGCCGCTCAGGGTGTACCAGTCGCGGTAGTCCCTCTTGCCCTGACGCGCGTAATGCTGGACGTAGAGCCGGGTGCCGTCGTGGTTGAAGTGCAGGTCCTGGCGCGAGACGCCGGGGAACATGCCGTCCTCGTCCGGGGAGGGCTGGGGCACGTCGCGGAAGGGGCCGACCTTGCCGGATGCGGCGTCGATCAGGACGTAGCCGGTGCGGCTGCCGTGGTGCCGCGGCCAGTTCACGGAGTCGTTGCCGGGCACGGCGACCATCCGGTCGGGGTTCTTGCGGTACGCGGTCGCCACCAGACGCTTGCCGTCCGGGGACCACTCGACGCCCGCCACGCCGTGGTCCAGCGTGATCCAGCGCGTCACCTTGCCGGTGCGCAGGTCGAGCATCCCGACGCGGCGTGCGGGCAGTTCGCCCTCCAGGACGGCGGCGGTGCGCATGCCGGGGGCGACGGCGACCCAGGCCCATCTGGCGTCGGCCTTCTCGTACTTCATGGTCTTGGGGTTCAGCAGGAAGTACGAGCGGGCGAGGAGTTCGTCGCCGTTGCGCTGCGGGACGTCTCGGGTGACGGAGTATCCGGCCAGGCCGGTCTTCCCGGCGGCGACGAAGTCCCGGGGCACCGACTGGCCGGGGTACGCGATCACGTCGTCCGTGCGGGACGCGCTCGCCGGGCCCGTGTGCTCGTTCCCGGAGTCGAGGGCGGTCACGCCCACCACGACGGCGGCGGCCGTGCCGAGCGCGGCGCCCGCGATCGTCCGGGCGCGTCGGCGGCGCCTGGTGGCGAGCACCCGGCCCGCCAGGTCCCCGCGCGGTCCGCCCTGTTCGGCGGCCTGTTCCTGGAGCGCCTCGCGCACCAGCTGGTCAACGTTCACGGACGTACCTCCACAGGCGAGATGTCACGGGACGGCGAGGCCTCGGCGACGGCCGGGCCGAGCGCGGCCAGTTCGGGGGCGAGGGAGCGCAGCCGGGCGAGCGAGCGGTGCGCGGTGCTGCGGACGGTGCCGACGGAGCACCCGAGGATCCGGGCGACGTCGGCCTCCGGCAGGTCCTCGTAGTACCGCAGGACGAGCACGGAGCGCTGGCGCGGGGTGAGCCGGGCGAGCGCGCCGCGCATCACGACGCGCAGCTCGGCGGCGCTCTCCCCGCCGTCGTCGGCCCGCTCGGGCGGCTCGGCGACGGCCACCTCGCGGCGCGGCCACTTCAGGCGCCACCAGCTGACCTGCTGGCGGTAGAGGACCTGCCGGACGTACGCCTCCGGGTCCTCGACCCTGCTCCACCGGCCCGCGACCTTCACCAGGGCGGTCTGCAACTGGTCCTCGGCGGCGTGCCGGTCGCCGCCGCACAGCAGCACGGCGGTCCTCAGCAGGGCGGAGGATCTGTTCTCCACGAACTCCCGGAAGCGGTCCTGGCTCTCGGCATCCATCGTCACCTTCTCTTCTCCGGCGGCCCTGCTGCCCCCTCTGCTGTGGATGACGTGCGCGGACCCGCGCCGCTATGCCTGTGGCGCGGCGCGGGTCCAAAGGAACGCGTGGTGACCGGGAGGGTCAGTGGTCGAGCGGGTTCTTGGGGAAGCCCTTCGCCTTGGTCCACTTCAGCCGGTCGGAGTGGTACTTGAACGTGACCTGCTTGCCGTTCTTCGTGATGTCGGCCTTGGCCCAGCCGTCGAAGCCCTTGGTGAGGTGGCGGTCCCACTTCGTCAGACGGCCGGTGGCGACGGCGGCGAGGGACTCCTGCGGGGGCTCGCCGTCGGCGCAGTACTTCGCCCAGTCGGCGATCGCCGCGACGGTGCCGGCCCGGTGCTTGAGGTGGATGCCCTGGCAGGCGTCGGTCTTGGTGCGGTAGATGTTCTTCGGCTTGGACCAGCCGCGCGCCTTGGGGCTGTAGTCCTGGACGTACAGGCCCTTCTTCTCCAGGTAGTGCATGGCCACCTTGCGGCCGTCCGGGAGCTTGATCAGCGACTCGAAGGGGGTCTTGGAGCCGCTCCAGTGGATGTCGGAGTGCTGGAGCTTGTAGGTGTGGCCCCCTGTCTTCGCCGCCGCCGCGGGTGCCTGCGCGTCGCCGGTCCGCGCGACGCTCTGCCCGCAGGCGACGAGCACCGCGACGGCCACCGTGCCCGTGACCATCGATCCCACCGCTGTCTTTCGCATCCGGTCCTCCCCGAGTTCATGTGCTGTGTGCTCGCGCAGCATACGCACGCGAAGCGCCCTCCCGGTGGGCCGGGAGGGCGCTTCGGTGGCTCGGGCGGGCTCAGTTGTGGCTGTGCAGTACGTCGTTCAGGCCGCCCCAGACCGCGTTGTTCGGGCGGGCCTCGACGGCGCCGGTGACCGAGTTGCGGCGGAAGAGGATGTTCGAGGCGCCGGACAGGTCACGGGCCTTGACGATCTCGCCGTCGGGCATCGTGACGCGCGTGCCCGCGGTGACGTACAGACCGGCCTCGACGACGCACTCGTCGCCGAGCGCGATGCCCACACCGGCCTCGGCGCCGACGAGGCAGCGCTCGCCGATGACGATGCGGACGTTGCCGCCGCCGGACAGGGTGCCCATGGTGGAGGCGCCGCCGCCGATGTCGGAGCCGTCGCCGACGACGACACCGGCGGAGATGCGGCCCTCGACCATGGACGTGCCGAGGGTGCCCGCGTTGAAGTTCACGAAGCCCTCGTGCATCACGGTGGTGCCCGCGGCGAGGTGCGCGCCGAGCCGCACCCGGTCGGCGTCGCCGATGCGGACGCCCTTGGGGGCGACGTAGTCCGTCATGCGCGGGAACTTGTCGACCGAGGTCACCGCGAGGTGCAGGCCCTCGGCGCGGGCGTTCAGGCGGACCTTCTCCAGGTCGTCGACGGCGACCGGGCCGAGCGAGGTCCAGGCGACGTTGGCGAGCAGCCCGAACATGCCGTCCAGGTTCTGGCCGTGCGGCTTGACCAGGCGGTGGCTGAGCAGGTGCAGGCGCAGGTACACGTCGTGCGCGTCCAGCGGCTTGTCGTCCAGGGACGCGATGACCGTGCGGACGGCGACGACCTCCACGCCACGGCGGGCGTCGGGCCCGATCGCCTTCGCGGCGCCTTCGCCGAGGAGTTCCACGGCGCGCTCGGCGGAGAGCCTCTCGCTGCCGGCCGGGCCGGGCTCGGCGACGAGCTCGGGGGCGGGGAACCAGGTGTCGAGGACGGTGCCGTCGGCGGCGACGGTGGCGAGCCCGGCGGCGACGGCGCCGGTCGTACGGGAGGAGTCAACAGAAGGCGTATCGGTCATGAGTGAAACCTAACCGGGCCGGGGCGACGGAGGCTAACCGGTACGGGTGGCCGTCTCACGTGCCGGGCGCACTTCTTCGGCCTGGGTCACCCCTGGTCGGCCCGCCCGCCCCGCCACCAGGAGCAGCACTCCGGACAGTCCGGCCAACCCCGCGCATACAGGCCACAGCGCCCCCGGCGCCGCCGAGTACAGCGCCCCGCCGAGCGGCGCCGACAGCACGACCCCGCTCACGGACACTCCCGAGTACAGGCTCTGGAACCGCCCCTGCGCATGGGCGGGCGCGTGATCGGCGACGAATGCCGTGGCAGGCGTCTTGTACAGCACCTCCCCCGCGGTGAGCAGCAACATCATCGCGACAGCCGTCCCCACCCCCGTACCGAGGGCCAGCACCCCGTACCCCGCCCCCACGAGCAGCACACCCCCACCGATGATCCGCAGCGGCGCCCGCCCCCGCAGAGCGACGGTGACCGGCAGCTCAAGGAGCAGAATGAGCCCCCCGTTGATGGCGAGCAGCCACCCGTACACGCCGGTCCCGATGCCGTGGTGATCGAGGTCGGTGGGCAACGTGGAGTACTGCTGCCGATAGACGAGGTCGGTGACGAGGATCGCGGCGAGCAGCAGCACGACGACGGGCCGCTGCCGCAGACTCGCGAACACACCGGGCCCGGCCGCCCCGTCGCCGGGCACCGCGGATCGGCCCGCTCCGCGGGCGGGCAGCACCCGCCCGGCATACGCGGCGAACACCAGCGTCCCCACCCCGTCGACGACGAACAGCGTCCCGTACCCGGCCTGCGCGATGAGCAGGGCCCCCAGCGGCGGTCCCACGACGAACCCCGCGTTGGCCGCGAACCGCATCACCGCGAACCCCTGCCGCCGCGCTCCCTCGGGCACGACGATGGCGACGAGCGCCCCGTTGGCCGCCCGCACGCACCCGCCCGCGTACTGGCTGAGCACCGGCACGACGTACAGCAGCGGCACCGGCAGGGCAGGCAGCGCAAGGACCCCCGCCCCGCTGATCAGCGACCCGACGAGCAGCACCCGCCGGTGCCCGTACCTGTCGCCGAACCAGCCGCCCGTGAAGTTCCCCGCGACCTGCCCCGCGCCGCCGATGCCGCTGATCACCCCGGCCTGGGCGACGGACAGGCCCCGGTCGTCGGTCAGGTACACGAAGAAGTACACGAACGTGAAGGCCACGATCATGTTGAAGAACTGGCCCGCGGCCAGCAGCCACACGGTCCTCGGCACCTCTCGCAGCCCGCGCCGCAGGCCTCCCCCGCTCATCGCCCTACCCCCGCCATCGAGTGAGTTCCTTTTGGGAACGGACTATGGCAGCATGCGAGGCTCCGGGTCAACGTCCCGCCGACCTGAGAGAGCGTGAAGGACATGCCACGGCGAACGAGCCTCGGCGACGCCCACTGCGCCATCGCGCAGGCCCTGGACGTCGTCGGCGACTGGTGGACCCTGCTGATCGTGCGCGACACGGCTCGCGGGGTGCACCGCTTCGAGGAGCTCCAGCGCGAACTGGGCCTGTCCCGCAAGGTGCTGACCGAGCGCCTGCGGCTCCTGGTCGACGCGGACGTCCTGACCCGGGTGCCGTACCAGGACCGCCCGCCGCGCCACGAGTACCGGCTCACGCCACGCGGGCGGGCCCTGGTGCCGGTCCTGATCGCCCTTCAGGACTGGGGCGACACGTGGGTACTCGGAGAGGGAGAGATGACGGCGACAGCCCCGACACAGACGTCACAGGAAGCGCGGCGCGTGCACGAGCTGCTCGGCACGAAGGTGCCCGCGCTGCGCCTGCTCGCGGACGACGGCGAGCCGGCGGACCCGGTCACAGACGCGGCGCACACGGTCCTGTACTGCTTCCCCGGCGCCTACGCCCGCAAGGACGCCTACCCGCCCGGCTGGTCCGCGATCCCCGGCGCGCCCGGCTGCACGCTGGAGTCGTGCACGTACCGCGACCGGCTCGCCGACTTCACCGCAGCAGGCGCGGCCGTGCGCGGCGTGTCCACCCAGCGCCCCGACGAGCAGCGGGCGTTCGCCGCCAAGGAGGGCCTGCGCTTCCCGCTGCTCTCGGACGCGGACCTCGCCCTGACGGCGGCGCTGCGGTTGCCGACGTTCCGCGCGGCGGGCGTGAGCCGCCTCAAGCGGCTGACGCTCGTCGTGGACGCGGACCGGGTCGTCCGGGACGTCCAGTACCCGGTCACGGATGTGACGGCGAGCGTGGAAGCGGCTCTGGCGACCGTCAACTCCCTGCGGGACCAGCAGAGCTGAGCACCCGCCCCAGCAGGTCCCGGGTGTACGCCTCGTCGTACTCGCCCCCCGTGAGCAGCACCTGGAGACAGACCCCGTCCATCACCGCGACCAGGCCGCGCGCGGTGACGGGGTCCGTCCGCTCCCGCAGGACCTCGGCGACCCCCTCGCACCACTCGGCGGCCACCGGCCGCAGCGCGGGGCGGCGCAGGGCGGACAGATAGAGCTCGTACTCCAGCTCGACCGCCTCGCGCCGCCCCGAGGCCCACTCGCCGAGCAGCGCCGCCAGCTCGGCGGGGAGGTCGGCGTCCGGGTCCCGCAGCACCCCACGGTCGCGCACGAGTTGCGCGAACCCCTCGTTGGACTGGCGCAGCGCGGCCACCAGCAGATCGTCGAGCGTCTTGAAGTGGTACGTCGTCGACCCCAGCGGCACATCGGCCTCGGCGGCGACGGACCGGTGACTGAGGCCCGCGATGCCCTTCTCGGCCGCGACCCGCAGCGCCGCGTCGATGATGCGCTGCCGTCGCTCCGGGTCGTAGCGCCGCCCCATCAGTGGGCCCCGCCGAGGTTCAGGACGACGACGCCCGCGATCACGAGCGCGATGCCCGAGATCTTGACCAGGCTCGCCGACTCGCCGAGGAACAGCATCCCGATCCCGGCGACGGCGGCGGTGCCGATCCCCGCCCAGATCGCGTAGGCCGTCCCCACCGACAGGGTCTTCAGCGTCTGCGCGAGCAGCGTGAAGGCCAGCAGATATCCCGCGACGGTGAGCAGCGACGGCCACAGCCGGCTGAACCCCTCGCTGTACTTCATGGCCGTAGTCCCGGCCACCTCCGCCGCGATCGCCGCGGCCAGCAGTCCGTATCCCATGCGTACTACCGTACACAACGATAGGTACGGATGTACATATGCAGATGCATGAAAAAATCGACCCGCTCCCCAGGGCCGGGGAGCGGCACGAAGAAGGGCCCGCACCGGTTCGGTGCGGGCCCTTCTCAGGCGTACAGCGGCGGGACTCAGACGTTGAAGCCCAGCGCCCTGAGCTGCTCGCGCCCATCGTCCGTGATCTTGTCCGGGCCCCACGGGGGCATCCAGACCCAGTTGATCCGCAGCTCGTTGACGATGCCGTCCGTCGCGGACTTCGCCTGGTCCTCGATGACGTCGGTCAGCGGGCAGGCCGCGGACGTGAGCGTCATGTCGATGGTGGCGATGTTGGCGTCGTCGATGTGAACGCCGTAGATCAGGCCCAGGTTGACGACGTCGATACCCAGTTCCGGGTCGACGACGTCGTACAGCGCCTCGCGGACCTCTTCCTCCGAAGCGGGCTTCGTGGTCAGGGTCTCGTTCTCGCTCATGCCGTCTTCCTCTCCACGCTCTCGCCCAGGGCCTGGGCGGTCGCGTCCTTCCACGCCATCCAGCTCAGCAGAGCACACTTCACGCGCGCGGGGTACTTGGAGACCCCGGCGAACGCGACCGCGTCCTCCAGGACCTCCTCCATCGCGTCGTCCGGCTCCAGCTTGCCCTTGGACTGCATCAGCTCCAGGAACACGCCCTGGATCTTCTGCGCCTCGGCCAGGTCCTTGCCGACGAGCAGCTCGTTCAGGACGGACGCGCTGGCCTGGCTGATGGAGCAGCCCTGGCCCTCATAGCTGACGTCCTCGATGCGCGAGCCGTCGTACTTCACGCGCAGCGTGATCTCGTCGCCGCACGTCGGGTTGACGTGGTGCACCTCGGCGTCGCCCGGGCGCAGACCGCGCCCGTGCGGATGCTTGTAGTGGTCCAGGATCACGTCCTGGTACATCGAATCCAGCTTCACGTCCCAGGCCCCTCAGCCGAAGAAGTTCCGTACGTGCTCCAGGCCCTCGACGAGAGCGTCGATCTCGCCGGGCGTGGAGTACAGATAGAACGACGCTCGCGTGGTCGCGGGAATTCCGTACCGCAGGCAGACCGGGCGGGCGCAGTGGTGGCCGACCCGGACGGCGATGCCCTGTTCGTCGAGGACCTGGCCCACGTCGTGCGGGTGGATGTCGCCGAGCGTGAAGGAGATCGCGGCGCCGCGCTCCTCGGCCGTGGACGGGCCGATGATCTTGAGGTCGGGGACCTCGAGGAGGCGCTTGACCGCGTACTCGGTGATCGCGTGCTCGTGCTGAGCGATCTTGTCCATGCCGATCGAGGTGAGGTAGTCCACCGCCGCGCCGAGACCCACGGCCTGCGCGACCGGCGGGGTGCCCGCCTCGAACTTGTGCGGCGCGGGCGCGTACGTCGACGAGTGCATCGAGACCGTCTCGATCATCTCGCCGCCGCCCAGGAACGGCGGCAGGTCCTCCAGGAGCTCCTGGCGGCCCCACAGCACGCCGATGCCCGTCGGGCCGCACATCTTGTGGCCGGTGAAGGCCACGAAGTCGGCCTGCAGGGCCTGCACGTCCAGCGGCATGTGCGGCGCGGCCTGGGAGGCGTCGATCAGGACGAGCGCCCCGACCTCCTGGGCGCGGCGCACGATCGCCTCGACCGGGTTGACCGTGCCCAGGATGTTGGAGACGAGCACGAAGGAGACGATCTTCGTCTTCTCCGTGATGACCTCGTCGATGTTCGACAGGTCGAGCCGGCCGTCGTCGGTGAGGCCGAACCACTTCAGCTTCGCGCCCGTGCGCTGCGAGAGCAGCTGCCACGGCACGATGTTGGAGTGGTGCTCCATCTCCGTGATGACGATCTCGGTCTCGTGGTCCACGCGGTAGGGCTCGTCGGCCCAGCCGAGCATGTTGGCCACGAGGTTCAGCGACTCCGAGGCGTTCTTGGTGAAGATCACCTCGTCGCGGCTGGGCGCGTTGATGAACGCGGCGACCTTGTCACGCGCGCCCTCGTACAGCGCGGTGGCCTCCTCGGCGAGGACGTGCACGCCGCGGTGGACGTTGGCGTTGTGCTGCTCGTAGTACTCGCTGAGTACGTCGATGACCTGGCGCGGCGTCTGCGAGGTCGCCGCGTTGTCCAGATACACGAGCTTCTTGCCGTCGTGGAGCGTGCGCTCCAGGATCGGGAAGTCCTTGCGGAGCGCCTCGGTGTCGAGGAGGCCGGGGAGCCCCTGGCGGGCCACAGTCACGCGGATGCGCCACCCTTCACGTAAGCCTCGTAGCCCTCGTTCTCCAGCTTGTCGGCGAGCTCGGCGCCGCCGGACTCGGCGATCTTGCCGTTCGCGAAGACGTGCACGAAGTCGGGCTTGATGTAGCGCAGGATGCGCGTGTAGTGCGTGATCAGGAGCGTGCCGACCTCACCCGTCTCACGGATGCGGTTGACGCCCTCGGAGACCACGCGCAGGGCGTCGACGTCCAGGCCGGAGTCGGTCTCGTCGAGGATCGCGATCTTCGGCTTGAGGAGCTCCATCTGGAGGATCTCGTGGCGCTTCTTCTCACCGCCGGAGAAGCCCTCGTTGACGTTGCGCTCGGCGAAGGCGGGGTCCATCTGGAGCGCGGCCATCGACTCCTTGACCTCCTTCACCCAGGTGCGCAGCTTGGGGGCCTCGCCGCGGATCGCCGTCGCCGACGTGCGCAGGAAGTTGGAGACGGAGACGCCGGGGACCTCGACCGGGTACTGCATGGCGAGGAACATGCCCGCGCGGGCACGCTCGTCGACCTCCATCTCGAGGACGTCCTCGCCGTCGAGGGTGACGGTGCCCTGCGTGATCGTGTACTTGGGGTGGCCCGCGATGGAGTAGGCGAGCGTCGACTTGCCGGAGCCGTTGGGGCCCATGATGGCGTGCGTCTCGCCCTGCTTCACGGTGAGGTCGACGCCCTTGAGGATCTCCTTCGTGGCGTTGTCGGCCTCGACGGTGACGTGCAGGTCGCGGATTTCAAGCGTAGCCATGGTGCCTCAGGACTCCTGGGTGACGGAGACGAGCACATCGTCCCCTTCGATCTTTACGGGGTATACGGGGACGGGGCGCGTCGCGGGCAGGCCGGACGGCTTGCCGGTGCGGAGGTCGAAGGCGGAACCGTGCAGCCAGCACTCGATCTGGCAGTCCTCCACCTCGCCCTCGGAGAGGGAGACGTTCGCGTGCGAGCAGATGTCGTGGATCGCGAACACCTCGCCCTCGGTGTGGACGACCGAGACCGGCGTGCCGTCGAGTTCCACCCGCTTCGGGGTGTCCTCCTCCAGCTCGCTGAGGCCACAGGCGCGTACGAATGCCATCAGACGGACGCCTCCAGCTCCTCGTCGATCTTCACGAGGAGGCGCTCTTCGATGTCGGCGACGGCGATCTGCTGGACCAGTTCGGCGAAGAAGCCGCGGACCACCAGACGGCGGGCCTCGTCGGCCGGGATGCCGCGGGCCATCAGGTAGAAGAGCTGCTCGTCGTCGAAGCGGCCGGTGGCGGAGGCGTGACCGGCGCCGACGATCTCGCCGGTCTCGATCTCCAGGTTCGGTACGGAGTCCACGCGGGCGCCGTCCGTGAGGACGAGGTTGCGGTTCATCTCGTAGGTGTCCGTGCCCTCGGCCTTGGCCTCGATGAGGACGTCGCCGATCCAGACGGCGTGTGCCTGCTCGCCCTGGAGCGCGCCCTTGTAGACGACGTTGGACTTGCAGTGCGGGACGTTGTGGTCGACGAGGAGGCGGTGCTCCTGGTGCTGGCCGGCGTCCGTGAAGTACAGGCCGAAGAGCTCGGCCTCGCCGCCGGTGCCCGCGTAGGTCACGCGCGGGTGCAGGCGCACGACGTCGCCGCCGAAGGTGACCACGAACGACTTGAAGGTGGCGTCCCGGCCGATCAGCGCGTTGTGCTGGCCGACGTGGACGGCCTTGTCGTCCCAGTCCTGGACGGAGACGACGGTGAGCTTGGCACCGTCGCCCAGCACGTAGTCGACGTTGGCCGCGAGGACCGCGTCGCCGGTGTGGTCGATGACCACGACGGCCTCGGCAAAGGCGCCGAGCTCGATGACCTGGTGGCCGTAGGCGACGCCGCCCTCGCCGTGCACGGCGATGCGGATCGGTTCGGTGAGCACCGTCTCCTTGGGGACGGTGACGACACCGGCCTTCTCGAAGGCGGAGTAGGCCTGGGCGGCCACGCGGTCCACGGGGACGCCCGCCTTGCCGAGCCGCGCGTCGTCACGGCCGACGGTCTCGACGACGACGCCCTCGGGGGCCTCGACGTCGATCCGCACGCCGTCGCCGGTGGCGGCCGCGGTGCCGTCGTGCAGCCCGCGAAGGCGCTCCAGCGGGGTGAACCGCCACTCCTCCTCGCGACCGTGCGGGACCGGGAAGTCCGCCACGTCGAAGGACGGCGGCGCGCTCATGCGCGTGGCGACGGTCGACTCGGCGGCCACCGCGATCTGGCCTGCGGTGGTCGAGCCCACCGAGGGGGGTCCCCCCTGTCCGAGCGAAGTCGAGGACTTGGGGGCGTTCTGAGCCTCAGCCATGGCTGTCGGTCTGCTCTCTTCCTACGTACGTCAAGAAATCTGGCGACTGCTCAAGAGGGCGGGTCTTAACCGACCGCGCCTTCCATTTGCAGCTCGATCAGCCGGTTGAGCTCAAGGGCGTACTCCATGGGCAGCTCCTTCGCGATGGGCTCGACGAAGCCGCGCACGATCATCGCCATCGCCTCGAACTCGGTGAGGCCGCGGCTCATCAGGTAGAAGAGCTGGTCCTCGGAGACCTTGGAGACGGTCGCCTCGTGGCCCATGGACACGTCGTCCTCACGGACGTCCACGTACGGATACGTGTCGGAGCGGGAGATGGTGTCCACGAGCAGCGCGTCGCACAGCACGTTGGACTTCGATCCGGCCGCGCCCTCGCCGATCTCGACGAGACCGCGGTAGGAGGTGCGGCCACCGCCACGCGCCACGGACTTCGACACGATGTTGGAGGACGTGTTGGGCGCCATGTGGACCATCTTGGAGCCGGCGTCCTGGTGCTGGCCCTCGCCCGCGAAGGCGATGGACAGGGTCTCGCCCTTGGCGTGCTCGCCCATCAGGTAGACGGCGGGGTACTTCATCGTCACCTTGGAGCCGATGTTGCCGTCGATCCACTCCATGGTCGCGCCCTCGTACGCCACGGCGCGCTTGGTGACCAGGTTGTAGACGTTGTTCGACCAGTTCTGGATGGTCGTGTAGCGGCAGCGGGCGCCCTTCTTGACGATGATCTCCACGACCGCGGAGTGCAGGGAGTCCGACTTGTAGATCGGCGCCGTGCAGCCCTCGACGTAGTGGACGTAGGCGTCCTCGTCGACGATGATCAGCGTCCGCTCGAACTGGCCCATGTTCTCCGTGTTGATGCGGAAGTAGGCCTGGAGCGGGATCTCGACGTGCACGCCCTTGGGGACGTAGATGAACGATCCGCCGGACCAGACGGCGGTGTTCAGGGACGCGAACTTGTTGTCACCGACGGGGATGACCGTGCCGAAGTACTCCTTGAAGAGCTCCGGGTGCTCCTTCAGGGCCGTGTCGGTGTCCAGGAAGATGACGCCCTGCTCCTCCAGGTCCTCGCGGATCTGGTGGTAGACGACCTCGGACTCGTACTGGGCGGCGACGCCGGCGACGAGGCGCTGCTTCTCCGCCTCGGGGATGCCGAGCTTGTCGTACGTGTTCTTGATGTCCTCGGGCAGGTCCTCCCAGGACTCCGCCTGCTTCTCCGTGGAGCGCACGAAGTACTTGATGTTGTCGAAGTCGATGCCGGAGAGGTCCGAGCCCCAGTTCGGCATGGGCTTCTTGTCGAAGAGCCGAAGGCCCTTCAGGCGCAGCTTGGTCATCCACTCCGGCTCGGACTTCTTCGCCGAGATGTCCCGGACGACGTCCTCGCTCAGGCCGCGCTTGGCGGCGGCACCGGCCGCGTCGGAGTCGGCCCAGCCGTACTCGTAATTGCCCAGGCCCTCCAGCTCAGGGTGGGCGGTCTCCGTGGGGAGAGTCATGCGGGGTTCCTCCCGGCCGTGCTTGTGGATGCTTCTTCGGTGGCTTGTGTGCTGTGCGGGGCCGCGCCCGGGATGTACGTCGTGCAGACGCCGTCCCCATGGGCGATGGTGGCCAGGCGCTGGACGTGGGTCCCGAGCAGCGCGGAGAAGATCTCCGTCTCCGCCTCGCACAGCTGCGGGTACTGCTCGGCGACATGGGCGACCGGGCAGTGGTGCTGGCAGAGCTGCTCCCCCACCGGCGCGCTGCGCGCCGTAGCAGCGTACCCGTCGGCGGTCAATGCCTTCGCCAGCGCGTCGGTCCTGCGCTCGGGGGGTGCCGCGTCCATCGCCGCGCGATAGGCCTTGGCCTGCTCGGCGATGCGGGCGCGGGCGAATTCCACGACGGCCGTCTCACCGTGCGTCTCGGAGATCCAGCGCAGGGCGTCGGCGGCCAGCTTGTCGTAGGACTGGTCGAAGGCGTCGCGGCCGCAGTCGGTCAGGGCGAAGACCTTGGCCGGGCGGCCTCGGGTCCGGGCGCCGTAGACCCGCTTCTCGCGGCCCTCGACCACGTTCTCCTGGACGAGGGAGTCGAGGTGGCGGCGGACGGCGGCCTGGGTCAGGCCGAGGCGGCCCGCGAGGTCGGCCACGGTGGACGGGCCGTGGTCCAGGACGGAGCGCGCGACTCGGTTGCGGGTCGACCGCTCCCCGGTCGCGAGGTCTTCCTGAGGGGCCCCCGTGGGGGTCTCCCGAGCCTCGCCAACGTTTTTCACAACGCCATTGTTGCGTAATTCCTCAGGGCCTGACAACCCGCGCCCGGATCACTGTTCGGTGCGCTACGTCACTTAGGTATACCTAAGCTGACCTGCGGAAACGATCACTGATCGATCAAATCGGCGGCCCGTTCCCGACCCGCCCGGAAGGCCCCCGCCCCCGCCCGCACCCCCTCCCACCGGCCCTTTGTGCACCCGCGACACGATCGCGGACGAACCGCGCGCGCCCGGAGTGAGCCACGGCGAGCACGAGAACCGGCGAGGCCTGGCCCCGCCGCGCCCCGCTCGTGAACCAGTACGCCCCGCCGCCGAGCGCCTCCTTGCCGCGCAGCATCCCGGCGAGCATGGCCCTGGCCGACCCGGCGGACGTCACCCCCGAGGCGTGTGCCATCGCCGCGAGGGCGAGGGTCCCGGCCAGATCACCCGTGAGCGACAGGCCCCAGCCCATCGCCAGGTCCTTCGCCCCCCCGTACGTCCCGACAGGGCGCCCACCGGCATCACCATCACGTTCGACGTGAAGAGCTGGGCGCCCGCGAACATCACGATCGTCAGGGCGACGGGGAAGACCGCCCCTTCGAGGAGCCGCACGGCGGGTGAGCGGTCGGCGGCGAACGGCGATATCGCCGTCAGGAGCAGCACCTCGCCGATGCCGATGTAGGCGCCCGCCAGCACGGCCGACACGAAGTAGCGCGGGCGGTCCGCCAGGTCACGGGCCTTGTGGGCGGCCTGCCCCGCGGTCTCCGTGATGTTCTCGGCGACGCTGATCACACATCGACGCCATGCCTCGGCCGCGCCCTGATCCGACCGAATAAGTCCCCTTCCGACAACCCCAGGGCCCGGTCCGACCAGGGCGAAGGGCCCTCTTGGTCCCTCCTGACCCCCCGCGGCCCCCCTGGCCGCGCACGCCGCGACCCTCTCTAGACTTCCCGGCATGGGAACTGAGTCCGTCGTCCAGGCCGTGGGTCTGGTCAAGCGGTACGGAAAGAAGACCGCGGTGGACGGCCTCGACCTCGACGTCCGCGCGGGCGCCGTCACCGCCGTCCTCGGCCCGAACGGCGCCGGCAAGACCACCACCATCGAGACCTGTGAGGGCTACCGCAGGCCGGACGCCGGCGAGGTCCGCGTCCTCGGCCTCGACCCGGTCCGGCAGGCCGCCGCGCTGCGGCCCCGCATCGGCGTGATGCTCCAGTCCGGCGGCGTCTACTCCGGCGCCCGCGCCGACGAGATGCTGCGCCACGTCGCGAAGCTGCACGCGCACCCCCTCGATGTCCCCGCCCTCATCGAACGCCTCGGCCTCGACTCCTGCGGTCGCACCACCTACCGCCGTCTCTCCGGCGGCCAGCAGCAGCGCCTCGCGCTCGCCATGGCCGTGGTCGGACGGCCCGAGCTCGTCTTCCTCGACGAGCCGACCGCGGGCCTCGACCCCCAGGCGCGCCGGGCCACCTGGAGCCTGGTGCGCGACCTGCGCACCGACGGTGTATCGGTGATCCTCACCACCCACCACATGGACGAGGCCGAGGAACTCGCCGACGACGTCGCCATCATCGACGCGGGCAAGGTCATCGCCCAGGGCAGCCCCGACGAGCTGTGCCGGGGCGGCGCCGAGAACACCCTGCGCTTCACCGGCCGCCCCGGACTCGATGTCGGCTCCCTCCTGAAGGCGCTGCCCCCGGACTCCGCCGCCGCCGAACTCACCCCCGGCGCCTACCGCGTCAGCGGCACCGTCGACCCCCAGCTGCTCGCCACCGTCACCTCCTGGTGCGCCCAGCACGGCGTCATGCCGGACCGGATCTCGGTCGAACGCCACACACTCGAAGACGTGTTCTTGGAGCTCACCGGCAAGGAGTTGCGCTCATGACGCAGGCCCAGTCGTCTTTCGGCCGGGGGTCCCGGGGTCGTCCCACGGGAAGGCACAGCCTGGACCTCACGGGCAAGGAGCTGCGCGGATGAGCGCCGCCGGTACGTACGCGCCGAAGCCGGGCGCCGCCCCGCTCCCCCGCATGATCGCCGCGCAGGCCGCGCTCGAGACGAAGATGCTGCTGCGCAACGGCGAACAGCTGCTGCTCACCGTCGTCATCCCGACGCTCCTGCTCGTCCTGTTCAGCGCGGTCGACATCGTCGACACCGGCGAGGGCAAGGCGGTCGACTTCCTGACCCCCGGCGTCCTCGCCCTCGCCGTGATGTCGACGGCCTTCACCGGGCAGGCCATCGCCACGGGCTTCGAGCGGCGCTACGGCGTGCTCAAGCGCCTCGCCGCCTCGCCGCTGCCGCGCTGGGGCCTGATGACGGCCAAGACCCTGTCGGTCCTGGTCACCGAGGTCCTCCAGATCGCGCTGCTCACGACGATCGCCTTCGCGCTCGGCTGGTCGCCGCACGGCAACCCGTTCGCGGTGCTGCTGCTCCTGGTCCTCGGCACGGCCGCCTTCTCCGGGCTCGGCCTGCTCATGGCCGGAACCCTCAAGGCGGAGGCGACCCTGGCCGCCGCCAACCTGGTCTTCCTGCTCCTGCTGGTCGGCGGCGGCGTCATCGTGCCGCTCGACAAGTTCCCCGGCGCCGTCGAGTCGGCGCTCGGCCTGCTGCCGATCTCGGCGCTCTCGGACGGCCTTCGGGACGTGCTCCAGGACGGGGCCGCGATGCCGTGGGCGGACCTCGGGATCCTGGCGGTGTGGTCGGTCCTCGGACTCGGCGCGGCGGCACGATTCTTCCGCTGGGAGTAGGCCGCCGACGTCACCCTCTGGCGTAACCCACGCCACAAATGGAGCGGATACGTCCCCCTCGTGAAGGCGTGCACAAGCGGCCTTCTACGATGGGGCCCGTGCCAAACGTGACCCGAGCCGACGCCGCTCAATTCGTGCGCAATCCGCTCGCCTTCATCGCCGAGCGCTGGACCCCGACGCAGCGGACCGTGCGGCAGGCGGCGCTGATCTCGCTCGTGATGACCTGCGTCATCGTGGTCACCGGCGGTGCCGTCCGCCTGACGGGCTCAGGCCTCGGCTGCCCGACCTGGCCCAAGTGCACCGACGAGTCCCTCACCGCGACCAGCGAGATGGGCTTCCACGGGGTCGTCGAGTTCGGCAACCGCATGCTGACGTACGTGCTCTGTGCCGCCGTCGGCTGGGCCATCATCACCGTGCGCTCGCAGAAGCCGTGGCGACGGAGCCTGACCCGGTACGGCTGGGCCCAGTTCTGGCTCGTCATGGGCAACGCGGTGCTCGGCGGCATCGTCGTGCTCGTCGGCCTCAACCCGTACACCGTCGCGGCGCACTTCCTGCTCTCCACCGCCCTGATCGCGGTCGCCACGATGATGTGGCAGCGCACCCGGGAGGGCGACGCGGAGCCCCGCCCCCTCGTCGGCAGGGCCGTCGCCCAGTTGGTGTGGGTCCTCACCGGCGTGACCGTGCTGCTCATCGCCGTCGGCACGGTCGTGACCGGCGCGGGTCCGCACGCGGGCGACTCCAGCGACGTACCCCGCATGAACGTCGGCGCCGTGGGCCTGGACTGGGAGGGCGTCACGAAGCTGCACGCCGTCCTGGCGTGGATCGTGGTGACGCTGACGTTCGCGCTGTGGTTCGTCCTGAAGGCGGTGGACGCCCCGCGCGGCCCGCTGAACCGCACCCGCGACCTGTTCCTGATCCTGCTGGCGCAGGGGCTCGTGGGCTACGTCCAGTACTTCACCGACCTGCCGGAGGTCCTGGTCGCCACGCACATGCTGGGCTCGTGCCTGGTGTGGATCGGGGTGCTGCGGGTGGTGCTGTCCCTGCGGGAGCGGCCGCAGCCCAAGGCGGAGGTACCGACGCAGGTGGACGACTCCCAGCTGTCGTCGGTCTGATCGCGGCTCTCGCCGGGTCGACCAGGGCTGCCGTGGGGCGTCAGCCGTCCACCAGCCCATAGACCCGCCGCGCGTTCCCCGCCGCGATCAACCCCGCCACCCGCTGCGCGTCTGTCAGCGACCACGCGCCCTCCGCGACCCACGTCCCGAGCACCCGCCCCAGCGCCTCCCGGAACAGCTGGGCCCCCACCACGTGCAGTTCGGGCAGCCCCTGCGCGCCGCTGGAGAACAGCAGCTTGCCGAAGGGCGCGAGCTCCAGGATCTCGGCGAGTACGGCGGCGGCGCGCGCCCCCGTCCGGACGAGCGCGGAGCCCAAGTCGGCGTACACATGCGGGAAGACACCCGCGAGGTGGGCCGCCGCGCGGTGGTGCGGATAGCCGTGCAGGAGCACCAGGTCGGTGCCGAGCCCCGCGGTGGCGCGGGCGAAGTCGCCGAAGGAGCACTGCGGGTCGGCGGCGCCGGTGTGCAGTTGCAGGGGCAGGCCGGAGGCGACCGCGATCCACAGCAGGTGCCGAAGCAGCACCGGGTCGGCGAGTTCGCCGCCCACCTGCCGCCCGGCCAGCCAGCGTCCGGCCGCGCCGCGCACCTCGCCGGGACCCGGCGGTGCGCAGGCGAGGGCCTCGCCCGCGCGCACCCCGGCGACGGAGGTGAACGCGACGGCTCCGTGCGCGGCGCCGTGCACGGACTCGGCGAGGTTGGCGAGGAAGGAGTCGACGGTCCCCGAGGTGTCGGCGACCTGCTCGGCCAGTAATTCCAGGCGGACGATCTCGTGGGCCTCGGCGGCGCCGGTCGACGCGAGTTCGCCGGGCCCGGTCAGGTCGCCGGGCAGGCCGGTGTCGACGAGGTACGTCGTGATCCCGCTGCCGCGCAGCAGCCGCCGCCCGGCCTCCAGGACGCCGAGTTCACGGCGGCGCGCCAGATAGCGGGCGGGCGGGCAGTGCGGTTCGAGGCCGAGCAGCGGCGGACACCAGCGGCGCACGGCGAAGCCGGTCTGGGTGTCGAAGAAGGTGGTGCCGGGGGCGGGCGGGCCCTCGCCCCGGCCGAGGTGGGCCTCGAAGGTGCCGAGCCCCAGCTCCGTGCGCAGGACGCCGTGGCAGTGCTGGTCCACCAGGGACGGGGTTTCGATCATCCTGGCTCCCAGACGTGGACCGTGTTCCTACGGTCCTAACGGGTGACCCCGGTGTCAGGTGTTGCTCACCGTGTCACTCCGTGCCCGTCCCGCGCGTGTCGTCAGCCGCCCGTCGGGCCGCCGATCTGGATGCCCGCCATGCGCTTCCACTCGTAGGGTCCGGTCGTCACCTTGGCCGCGAAGTCGCCGTCGAAGTCCTCGTGGACGGTGATCCCGGCCTTCTCCACGGCGCTCGTCGCGATGGCGTGGCTCGGCGCGACGAGGTCGCCCCAGCCGCCGTCCGCGCCGACGAGGACGATGCGCGCGCCCCGCTCACCGATGTACGCGACCTGACCCTCCGCGCCCCCGTGCGCCCGCGCGAACGCGCCGATCTCCTTGGCCAGCTTGGCGGCCCTGCGCTCGGCGCGGGCGGCCTCCTTGGCGGCCTTCGCCGCCGCGCCGTCGCCGTCGCCGCTGCCCGGGCCCGGGGTGCCCTGCTCCGTCTCCTGCTCCGTGTCTGCCATGGCACAGGATGCTACCGACGGGTAGATCATTCGGCGACGCCCGGGTGGCGTGGTCTCGGCCACGGTCGCGCCGGGGGCGTGCGCGTCCGTTCCGCCCGGTGCCGCCCCGTGGTAGGACCAGGGGCCATGACCGGACTGCTGATCGGTGAGGTCTTCCGGTCCGCCGCCCGCGCCGTCCCGCACCGCGTGGCCGCGCTGATCGGCGACCGCGCGCTCACCTTCGCGGAGCTGGACGCGGCGGCCGACCGGACCGCCGGGTGTCTCACCGGCCACGGTGTGCGGCGGGGCGACCGGGTCGTCTGCCCGGCGTGGGCCTCGTCCCGGACCCTGGCCGCGTTCGCGGGGGCCGCGCGGGCCGGAGCGGTGTTCGTGCCGGTCGACCCGGACGCCGGGGAAGCGCGACTGAGGGAGGTCGTGCGCGCGGTCGGGGCTCGCCTGCTCCTGGCGGACGGGGGCGGTGCGGCGGGTGGGGCGGGTGGGGCGCGGCTGACTGACGCTGCGGGGGTACGTCTCCTCGTACTCCCGGATGTATGGCAGGACGTGGGCCCGGACGTACGGCAGGACGTGGGCCCGGACGCACTCCCCGACTTACGGCGGGACGTGTGCCCGGACGTACGGCAGGACGCGCGTCCGGACGTGCTCCCCGACGTACGGCGGGACGCGCTCCCGGACGTGCGGAATCACGCGCCGTCGGGTGCGAACGGCGCCCCGGGGAAGCACCCGCGCCCCGGCGAGCCGCCGCCTCAGGAGGACGACCCCTGCGTGATCGTCGTCACCGGCCCCGGCCGCCCCCGCGGCGTCGTCCTCTCGCACCGGGTGTGCGTGCTGCGCACCCACCCCGGCTGCCGTCCCGAGCCCCGCACCGTGCTGGTCTGCGGATTCCCCCTGGGGCAGTGGTCCGCGTGGGCCACCCTGCTGCGGCAGTGGCAGGCCCGGGGCACCGCGGTGCTCCTGGAGCGCCCGGACCCGGTCGCGATCTGCGCGGCCGTGCGGGGGCACCGCGCGGAGCGCCTGGTGTGCGCGCCCGAGACCTGGCAGGGCGTCCTGGACACGGCGCCGCACCACCTGGCCACGCTGCGCTTCGCGGACGTCGAGGCGAGCGGCCCGCCCGTCGCGCCCGGGCTCCTGGAGGACATCCGGACCGCGACCCCGCACGCCCGGGTGCGCGCCTTCCTCACCTCGCCCGAGACGGGTGACGTGGCCGTCCTGGACCACGCCGACGTCCGCCTGCGGCCGGACAGCTGCGGGCTGCCCGCGCCGGGCAGCGAGGTGCGGGTGGACGCGGGCGAGCTGTGGGTGCGGGGGCCGCTGCTTTTCGACGGGTACGCGGACGCCGGGGGCGGCGAACCGGCCACGAACGGCGTGTTGCGGGACGGCTGGTATCCCACGGGCCGGCCCGCGCAGGCCCACGCCGACGGTCATCTGTCCGTGGGCGCCCCGTAGGTGCGCGGCAATGAGAGCGGCCCCCCTCGCCGTCGGGGCGAAGGGGGCCGTACTCGGAAGACGCGGGGGCTAGCGCAGGAAGGGGTCCACCGCGACCGCCACGAACAGCAGCGAGACGTAGGTGATGGACCAGTGGAAGAGGCGCATCTCCTTGAGCTTGCCGCCGGTGGCCTCGGCCTTCGCGCGGTTCTGCAGCCCGTGGGCCTCCCACAGCCACCAGCCGCCGGTGGCGAGGGCGACCGCGGTGTAGAACCAGCCGGTGTAGCCGAGGGGCTGGAGCAGCAGGGAGACGGCGACCATGACCCAGCTGTAGACGACGATCTGGCGCGCGACCACCTTGTTGGAGGCGATCACCGGGAGCATGGGGACGCCCACGCGCGCGTAGTCCTCCTTGACCCGCATGGACAGCGGCCAGTAGTGCGGCGGCGTCCAGAAGAACATGACGAGGAAGAGGACGATCGGCGCCCACGACATCGAGTTGGTGACGGACGACCAGCCGATGAGGACGGGCAGGCAGCCCGCGATGCCGCCCCAGACGATGTTCTGGGAGGTGCGGCGCTTGAGGATCATCGTGTAGACGACCACGTAGAAGAGCAGCGCCCCGAGCGACAGCCAGGCGGACAGCCAGTTGACGGCGAGCCCGAAGAGCAGCGTCGAGACCACGGCGAGTGTGATGCCGAAGGCCAGGCACTCACGAGGACTGACCATGCCGGTGACGAGCGGCCGCTGCGACGTGCGCTCCATCAGCGCGTCGATGTCGCGGTCGTACCACATGTTCAACGCGTTGGCGCCGCCCGCGGACAGGTAGCCGCCGAGGCAGGTGACGAACACCAGCGTCAGGTCGGGCACCCCCTGCTCGGCGAGGAACATCACCGGAACGGTGGTGATCAGCAGCAGCTCGATGATCCGCGGCTTGGTCAGCGCCACGAACGCCTTGACTCGGGCCCCGAACGGCCGGTTGCTCGGGTTCTGGCTCGTCCCGATAACCCCCGCTGGACGGGATTCAACGGCCGTCACGCACACCCCTGACAGAGACTCCCAGCAAGCCCTGCGTCGGACGTTCGGACATGAAGATCCGGTAAAGGCTCGCGCGTACCACGCCACTGTAGACGTTGCCCATACCTCGCCCTTCGCGGGGGTGGGTTCGTGTTGAGGGGCCAGACGAGCGGAGTTCGTGGGCGGGTTCGCCCCGGTGTGGACGCCGGTGCGGTAAGCGGATGAGTCGACCAGATGAGCAGTGCCGCATTCACATGGTGAATACGGCGGAGCCCCTTCAGGAGGCGGATCCGGACGTGTCCCGGCAGTCTGGAATGACTCGAAAAAATGCACGTTCTCGCAGCGGTAGGCTCGACAGCGGCCGGTGCGATTCATACGCCGCCGGCATTCGACATGTGGAGAGGAGCCCTGACTCAGGGTGAGCACCAAGCCGACCACCACAGACCTCGAGTGGACCGAACTGGACCAGCGGGCTGTCGACACCGTCCGCGTCCTGGCCATGGATTCCGTACAGAAGGTCGGCAACGGCCATCCGGGTACGGCCATGAGCCTCGCGCCCGCCGCGTACACCCTCTTCCAGAAGGTGATGCGGCACGATCCGGCGGACGCCGACTGGACCGGGCGCGACCGTTTCGTGCTGTCCGCGGGCCACTCGTCCCTCACGCTCTACATCCAGCTGTACCTGGCCGGTTTCGGCCTGGAGCTCGATGACCTGAAGGCCTTCCGCACCTGGGGCTCGAAGACCCCGGGCCACCCGGAGTACGGGCACACGGTGGGCGTGGAGACGACGACGGGCCCGCTCGGCCAGGGCGTCGCCAACGCCGTGGGCATGGCGATGGCCGCGCGGTACGAGCGTGGACTCTTCGACCCGGACACCGCGACGGGCGAGTCTCCCTTCGACCACTTCATCTACGCGATCGCCGGTGACGGCTGCCTCCAGGAGGGCATCTCCGCCGAGGCGTCCTCGATGGCCGGGCACCAGAAGCTCGGCAATCTGATCCTTTTGTGGGACGACAACCACATCTCGATCGAGGGCGACACCGAGACCGCCATCTCCGAGGACACCGAGAAGCGGTACGAGGCCTACGGCTGGCACGTGCAGCGCGTGGAGCCGAAGGAGAACGGCGACCTGGATCCGGCCGCGCTGTACGCGGCGATCCAGGAGGCCAAGGCGGTCACCGACAAGCCGTCGTTCATCGCGATGCGCTCGATCATCGCCTGGCCCGCCCCGAACGCGCAGAACACCGAGGCCGCGCACGGCTCGGCGCTCGGCGACGAGGAGGTCGCGGCCACCAAGCGCGTCCTCGGCTTCGACCCGGAGCAGTCCTTCGAGGTCGCCGACGAGGTCCTGGCGCACACCCGCCAGGCGCTCGACCGCGGCCAGGAGGCCAAGGCGACGTGGGAGAAGGGCTTCGCGGCCTGGCGCACGCAGCAGCCCGAGCGCGCCGCGGAGTTCGACCGGATCGCCGCGGGCGAGCTGCCGGCGGGCTGGGAGGAGAAGCTCCCGGTCTTCGAGGCGGGCAAGGGCGTCGCGACGCGTGCCGCCTCCGGCAAGGTCCTGCAGGCGCTCGGCGGAGTGATCCCCGAGCTGTGGGGCGGCTCCGCCGACCTCGCGGGCTCGAACAACACCACGATCGACAAGACGTCGTCGTTCCTCCCGGCGGGCAACCCGCTGCCGGAGGCGAACCCGTACGGCCGCACGATCCACTTCGGCATCCGCGAGCACTCCATGGCCGCGGAGATGAACGGCATCGCGCTGCACGGCAACACCCGTATCTTCGGCGGCACCTTCCTGGTGTTCTCCGACTACATGCGCAACGCCGTGCGCCTGTCCGCGCTGATGCACCTGCCGGTGACGTACGTGTGGACGCACGACTCCATCGGTCTCGGCGAGGACGGCCCGACGCACCAGCCGGTGGAGCACCTGGCCACGCTGCGCGCCATCCCGGGCCTGAACGTCGTCCGCCCGGCCGACGCGAACGAGACGGCCGTCGCCTGGCGCGAGATCCTCAAGCGCTACACCAAGGTGTTCGGCAAGGGCGCCCCGCACGGTCTGGCGCTGACCCGTCAGGGCGTGCCGACGTACGACCGCGAGGTCACCGAGGGCGCGGCCAAGGGTGGATACGTCCTGTTCGACGCCGCGGGCGCCGACGGGCAGAAGGCGGAGCCCGAGGTCGTCCTCATCGGCACCGGCTCCGAGGTGCACCTCGCCGTCGAGGCGCGCGAGCAGTTGCAGGCGGCCGGCGTGCCCACGCGGGTGGTCTCGATGCCGTCGGTCGAGTGGTTCGAGGAGCAGGACCAGGGGTACCGGGACTCGGTGCTTCCGCCGTCGGTCAAGGCGCGCGTCGCGGTCGAGGCGGGCATCGGCCTGACCTGGCACCGGTTCGTCGGGGACGCGGGACGCATCGTTTCGCTGGAGCACTTCGGGGCTTCGGCGGACGGCAAGGTCCTCTTCCGCGAGTTCGGGTTCACTGCCGAAGCCGTGGCCGCCGCGGCGCGGGAATCGATCGCGGCCGCTCAGCGCTGACGCCCATATACGACCAAGTAGGAGATGTAATTCCATGACAGACGCACTCAAGCGCCTCTCCGACGAAGGCGTCGCGATCTGGCTGGACGACCTGTCGCGCAAGCGGATCACGTCCGGCAACCTCGCCGAACTCCTCGACGAGCAGCACGTCGTGGGCGTCACGACGAACCCGTCGATCTTCCAGAAGGCGATCTCGTCGGGCGACGGGTACGAGCAGCAGCTCGCCGATCTCGCCGCCCGCAAGGTCACCGTCGACGAGGCGATCCGCATGATCACGACGGCGGACGTCCGCGACGCCGCCGACATCCTGCGGCCGGTGTTCGACGCGACCGAGGGCCAGGACGGCCGGGTGTCGATCGAGGTCGACCCGCGGCTCGCGCACCACACGCAGGCCACGGTCGCCGAGGCCAAGCAGCTGGCGTGGCTGGTGGACCGGCCGAACACGCTCATCAAGATCCCGGCGACGAAGGCGGGCCTGCCCGCGATCACCGAGGTCATCGGCAAGGGCATCAGCGTGAACGTCACGCTGATCTTCTCGCTCGAGCGCTACCGCGAGGTCATGGACGCCTACCTCGCGGGCCTGGAGAAGGCGAAGGCCGCGGGCCTGGACCTGGCGAAGATCCACTCGGTGGCGTCGTTCTTCGTGTCCCGCGTGGACACCGAGATCGACAAGCGCATCGACGCCCTGGGCACCGACGAGGCCAAGTCCGCGCGCGGCAAGGCCGGTCTGGCCAACGCCCGCCTGGCGTACGAGGCGTACGAAGAGGTCTTCTCGTCCGACCGCTGGGCCGCGCTCGACAAGGCGCACGCCAACAAGCAGCGCCCGCTGTGGGCGTCGACGGGCGTGAAGGACAAGGCGTACAAGGACACGCTGTACGTCGACGAGCTGGTCGCCCCGGGCACGGTGAACACCATGCCGGAGGCCACCCTCCAGGCCACCGCCGACCACGGCCAGATCACCGGCAACACCATCGCCGGGACGTACGACCAGTCGCGCGCCGAGATCGAGGCCGTCGAGAAGCTCGGGATCTCCTACGACGAGGTCGTCCAGCTCCTCGAGGACGAGGGCGTCGAGAAGTTCGAGGCGTCCTGGAACGACCTGCTCAAGTCGACCGAGGCGGAGCTCAAGCGCCTCGCACCTTCGGAGGGCTAAGAACTTGTCAAGCAGCAATCCGCTGCGTGACGCCGCGGACCGACGGCTCCCGCGTATCGCGGGGCCGTCGGGCCTGGTCATTTTTGGCGTCACGGGCGATTTGTCCCGTAAAAAGCTGATGCCCGCCGTGTACGACCTGGCCAACCGCGGGCTGCTGCCGCCGGGCTTCTCGCTCATCGGTTTCGCCCGTCGCGAGTGGCAGGACGAGGACTTCGCGCAGGAGGTGCACGACGCCGTCAAGCAGCACGCGCGCACGCCCTTCCGCGAGGAGGTCTGGCAGCAGCTCATCCAGGGCATGCGCTTCGTCCAGGGCAACTTCGACGACGACGATGCCTTCGAGCAGCTCAAGGCGACCATCGAGGACCTGGACAAGAAGCAGGGCACGGGCGGCAACTTCGCCTTCTATCTCTCCGTGCCCCCGAAGTTCTTCCCCCAGGTCGTCCAGCAGCTCAAGAAGCACGAGCTGGCGGACGCCCCGGAGGGGTCCTGGCGGCGCGCGGTCATCGAGAAGCCCTTCGGGCACGACCTGAAGTCCGCCAAGGAACTGAACGCGATCGTGCACGAGGTGTTCGCCCCGGACCAGGTGTTCCGGATCGACCACTACCTCGGCAAGGAGACCGTCCAGAACATCCTGGCGCTGCGCTTCGCCAACCAGATGTTCGAGCCGATCTGGAACCGGTCGTACGTCGACCACGTCCAGATCACGATGGCCGAGGACATCGGCATCGGCGGCCGCGCCGGATACTACGACGGCATCGGCGCCGCCCGTGACGTCATCCAGAACCACCTGCTCCAGCTGATGGCGCTGACCGCGATGGAGGAGCCCGCCTCCTTCGACGCGGACGCCCTGGTCGCCGAGAAGGCGAAGGTCCTCGGCGCGGTGAAGCTGCCCAAGGACCTCGGCAAGGACACCGTGCGCGGGCAGTACTCCGCGGGCTGGCAGGGCGGCGAGAAGGCCGTCGGCTATCTCCAGGAAGACGGCATCGACCCCAAGTCGAAGACCGACACCTACGCCGCCATCAAGCTCCAGGTGGACAACCGCCGTTGGGCGGGCGTCCCGTTCTACCTGCGCACCGGCAAGCGCCTCGGCCGCCGCGTCACGGAGATCGCGGTCGTCTTCCAGCGCGCGCCGCACTCCCCCTTCGACCACACGGCGACCGAGGAGCTCGGGCAGAACGCGATCGTCATCCGCGTCCAGCCGGACGAGGGCATCACGGTCCGCTTCGGCTCGAAGGTGCCGGGCACGTCCATGGAGATCCGGGACGTGTCGATGGACTTCGCCTACGGCGAGTCCTTCACCGAGTCCAGCCCGGAGGCCTACGAGCGCCTCATCCTGGACGTGCTGCTGGGCGACGCCAACCTCTTCCCGCGCACGGAGGAGGTCGAGCTGTCCTGGAACATCCTCGACCCGATCGAGGAGTACTGGGACCGGCACGGCAAGCCCGCGCAGTACCCGGCCGGTACCTGGGGCCCGGTCGAGGCGGACGAAATGCTCGCACAAGACGGACGGAGCTGGCGTCGGCCATGAAGATCGACCTGACGGACACCACGGCCAGCAAGATCAACAAGGCCCTTGTGCAGGGCCGCCGCGCGATCGGCACGCCGGCCGTCGGCATGGTGCTCACCCTCGTCATCGTCACCGACGAGGAGAACGCCTACGACGCGCTGAAGGCCGCGAGCGAGGCCTCGCGCGAGCACCCCTCGCGCACGCTGGTCGTCATCAAGCGGGTCTCGCGCTCGCCGCGCGACCGTACGACCTCGCGCCTGGACGCCGAGGTCCGGGTCGGCGCGGACGCGGGCACCGGAGAAACGGTCATTCTGCGTCTCTACGGCGAGGTGCTCAACCACGCCCAGTCGGTGGTCCTGCCGCTGCTGCTCCCCGACGCCCCGGTCGTCGCCTGGTGGCCGGTGAACGCGCCGCTGGACCCGGCGCAGGACCCCCTCGGCGCGCTCGCCCAGCGCCGCGTCACGGACACGTACGCCGCCGAGCAGCCCATCCACGAGCTGACCGCCCGTGCCGACGCCTACCACCCCGGCGACACGGACCTGTCCTGGACCCGCATCACGCCGTGGCGCTCGATGCTGGCCGCGGCCCTGGACCAGGTCTCGTGCGAGGTCACCGCGGCCGCGGTGGAGGGCGAGGAGTTCAACCCGAGCGTCGAACTCCTCGCGATGTGGCTGGCGGAGCGGCTCTCCGTGCCGGTCAAGCGCACGGTGTCGCCGGGTCCCGGCCTGACCGGCGTGCGCATGGAGACCAACTGCGGCCCGATCGTGCTCGACCGGGCCGACGGCTCCCTCGCCACGCTGTCCATCCAGGGCCAGCCGGACCGCGCGGTCGCGCTCAAGCGCCGTGAGACGTCCGAGCTGATCGCGGAGGAGCTGCGGCGTCTGGACCCGGACGACACGTACGCGGCGGCGCTGCGCTTCGGCGTGGACCGGCTCGGCGAGGCGGCGGCCGCGGCCGGGGAGTCGGCCGGGGACGGCGCCAAGGACGGCGCCGGTGCCAAGGCGGAGTCCGGTGCCGGTTCCGGGGCCGCGAAGAAGGCCTCGGCGAAGGCTCCGGCCAAGAAGGCGGCCGCGAAGTGACGGTGGCTCCGCAGCTCGTCGTGCACCGCGACAAGGAGCTGATGGCACAGGCCGCCGCGGCCCGGCTGATCACGAAGATCGTCGACGCCCAGGCGGCCCGCGGCTCCGCGTCCGTCGTCCTCACGGGCGGCCGCAACGGCAACGGCCTGCTGGCGGCGCTCAGTTCGGCGCCCGCCCGCGACGCCGTGGACTGGTCCCGCCTCGACCTGTGGTGGGGCGACGAGCGGTTCCTGCCGGACGGCGACCCCGAGCGCAACTACACACAGGCCCGCGAGGCCCTGCTGGACTCGGTGCCGCTCGACCCGGCGCGGGTGCACCCGATGCCCGCGTCGGACGGCCCGTACGCCAAGGGGGCCGACGGGGACGGCGCGGACGCTGCGGCGGAGGCGTACGCGGCGGAGCTCGCGGCGGCCGCCGCCCCCGAAGACCACGGCCCGGTCCCGGCGTTCGACGTCCTGATGCTGGGCGTGGGCCCGGACACGCATGTGGCGTCGCTCTTCCCGGAGTCGCCCGCGGTACGGGAGACGGAGCGCATGGTGGTCGGCGTGCACGGTGCGCCCAAGCCGCCGCCCACCCGCGTCTCGCTGACCCTCCCGGCGATCCGCTCGGCCCGCGAGGTCTGGCTGCTCGCGGCAGGCGAGGACAAGGCGAAGGCCGCGGCGATCGCCCTGTCCGGGGCGGGCGAGGTCCAGGCCCCGGCAGCGGGCGCCTACGGCCGCTCGCGCACGCTGTGGCTCCTGGACGCGGCAGCGGCTTCACAACTGCCGCGGGACCTGTACCCACCGGCGTCCCCCTGACCCCGGCCGCACGCGCCGACGGGCCCCGGTCCTCTTTGGACCGGGGCCCGTCGGCGTCCTGCTGTCAGAAGCCGTCGCAGGTGGCGGTGGCGAAGGTACCGCTGGCCGTGGCGGTGCGGGTGGTCCCGTCGGCGGTGACCTCGCAGTGCACCGTGCCGCCGGTCGAGTAGGTGACCGTAACGCCCTTGGCATCACCGGTCACCTCGTACTTGACCGTGATCCCCCGCCTGGTCTCCTTGTCGACCTCGTTACGGCACCCACGATCAGCGCCGCACGGCCGGCCGTCCGGGTGAACGCGGGGTCCGCGCCCACCCGGTCGACCCTCGCGGGGCGTGGGATCAACGCCCGCGCAGCTCCCGGTACTTGGCGACCAGGGCCTTGGTCGACGCGTCCAGGCCCGGTACGTCCGCGCCCTCCGTCAGGGCGGGTTCCACGCGCTTGGCGAGGACCTTGCCCAGTTCGACGCCCCACTGGTCGAAGGAGTCGATGTTCCAGACGGCCCCTTGTACGAACACCTTGTGCTCGTACAGGGCGATGAGCTGGCCGAGGACCGACGGGGTCAGCTCGGTCGCGAGGATCGTCGTCGTCGGGTGGTTGCCCTGGAACGTCTTGTGGGGCACGAGTTCGTCCGGCACGCCCTCCGCGCGGACCTCGGCGGGCGTCTTGCCGAAGGCCAGTGCCTGCGTCTGGGCGAAGAAGTTGGCCATCAGCAGGTCGTGCTGGGCGACCAGGCCGGGACGCAGGTCGTCGACCGGCTTGGCGAAGCCGATGAAGTCGGCCGGGATGAGCTTCGTGCCCTGGTGGATGAGCTGGTAGTACGCGTGCTGCCCGTTCGTGCCCGGCGTGCCCCACACCACCGGACCGGTCTGCCACTGCACACGCTCGCCGTCACGGTCCACGGACTTGCCGTTGGACTCCATGTCGAGCTGCTGGAGATACGCCGTGAACTTGGACAGGTAGTGGGAGTACGGCAGGACGGCGTGCGACTGCGCGTCGTGGAAGTTGCCGTACCAGATGCCGAGCAGGCCGAGCAGCAGCGGCACGTTCTCCTCGGCGGGCGCCGTGCGGAAGTGCTCGTCGACGAGCCGGAATCCGTCGAGCATCTCGCGGAAGCGGTCCGGGCCGATGGCGATCATCAGGGCGAGGCCGATCGCCGAGTCGTACGAGTACCGACCGCCGACCCAGTCCCAGAACTCGAACATGTTGGCCGTGTCGATGCCGAAGTCGGCGACCTTCTCGGTGTTCGTCGACAGGGCCACGAAGTGCTTGGCGACGGCGCTCTCGTCGGCCTGGAGCTGGGTGAGCAGCCAGTTCCGCGCGGAGGTCGCGTTCGTGATCGTCTCGATCGTGGTGAACGTCTTGGAGGCGATGACGAACAGCGTCTCGGCGGCGTCCAGGTCCCGGATCGCCTCGTGCAGGTCGGCACCGTCCACGTTCGACACGAAGCGGACGGTCAGGTCGCGGTCGGTGAAGGACCGCAGCGCCTCGTACGCCATGGCGGGGCCGAGGTCGGAGCCGCCGATGCCGACGTTGACGACGTTCTTGATGCGCTTGCCGGTGTGACCGGTCCACTCGCCGGAGCGGATCCGGTCGGCGAAGGCGGACATCTTGTCGAGCACTGCGTGCACGCCCGGCACCACGTTCTCGCCGTCGACCTCGACGACGGCGTCCCGGTCGGCGCGCAGCGCGGTGTGCAGGACCGCGCGGTCCTCGGTGGTGTTGATCTTCTCGCCGCGGAACATGGCGTCGCGCAGCCCGAAGACGTCCGTCGCCACCGCGAGGTCCCGCAGCAGCGTCAGGGTCTCGTCGGTCACCAGGTGCTTGGAGTAGTCGATGTGCAGGTCGCCCACCCGGAGGGTGTAGCCGGTGCCGCGCGCCGGGTCAGCGTCGAACAGCTCCCGCAGCCGCACCTCCCCCAGCTGCTCCTTGTGCTTGGCCAGCGCCGTCCATTCAGGCGTCTGATTCAGCTTGGTGCGTCCCACCCGTTGCCCGCCACCGCCCTTGCTTTGAGCGCTTCGCGCGTCCCTCTCAGTTGCGTTCATCTCGGACTTCAGCCTTCTCTCGTACACCTGAGTACCGTTGCGTTCGCCCCGCTGCCCTCCCAACCTAATTGATCAGCGAGCGGTTTGAGTTGTCTGTCCGCTGTCGGCCGACTTAAGCGCGGGTGTGAGCGCGGTGACCGAGAGCGCGAACAGGGCGGCGGCGAGCAGCATCGGGGTGTTGGGGCCCCACAGGGCGGCCACGGCCCCGCCGAGGACCGCCCCGAGCGGCGCCCCGGCGACAGCGAGGGTCCGGAACGCCGAGCTGACGCGCCCCAGCGCGGCAGCGGGCGGGCGCTGCTGCATGAGCGTGTGGGTGCTGACGTTCCACACCATCCCCATGGCCCCGAAGATCGCCATGCTCACGACCAGCGCCACGAGGTCACGGATCGTGCCCATCGCCACCAGCGCGACGATCTGGGCCGTTCCGGCGGCGAGCACGCTGCGGACGCGGCCGAGCGTGCGCGCGAGCCGCCCGGCGAGCGCCCCGCCCACGAGGCTCCCGGCCGCGTACGCCGTTATCGCCGCCGCGTACCCCCCGCTGCCCGCGTCCAGCCAGCCGGTGACGAGGACGACCAAGGTGGCGAGGAGCGCGCCTATGCCGACGTTGCCCAGCGCGGTCGCCGCGCACAGGCGCCGCAGCACCCGGTCCCGCCACAGCGCGCGCAGTCCGTGCGCGATGTCGGACCGCAGGGTGGCCCCGGCGGGTCTGGGCGGGTGCTCGGGCGCGGGCACCCGCAGGGAGGCCACGAGGACGGCCGCCACCAGGTAGGTCGCCGCGTCCACCGCGTACGGAACGCCCGTGCCCGCGGCTATCAGGAAGGGCACCACGGGCGCGGCGAGGAGGCCGCCCGCGAACTGCTGGCCGGTGAGGAGCCGCGCGTTCGCGCTGCCCAGCGTCGCGTGGTCCACGAGGGCGGGCAGCAGGGCCGTGGCGGCGTTGTCGAACAGCGTCTGGAGCGTCGTGAGCACCACGGCGAGCGCGATGAGCAGGCCGATCGAGGCATGGCCGAGCGCCACGGCGAGGGCGAAGGCCGCGACGAGCAGGCCGCGCGCCACATCCACCGTCCACATGGCGCGCCGCTGGTCCACGCGGTCGGCGACGGCCCCGCCGACCAGGCCGAACACCAGCCACGGCAGATAGCCGCAGGCGGTCACCGACGCTATGAGCAGCGGGTCGTCGGTGAGCGACTCGGCGAGCAGCGGCAGCGCGGCCTTGCGCAGCGAGTCCCCGAAGCTGGAGAGCACGGCGGCGCCCCACAGCCGCCCGAACCCACCGCGCCAGGCGACACTTCGCTCGCCCGTCCCGCTCACTTGGACCGCAGCCGTCACAACTCCCCCTCCCCACCCCGTGGTTCCCCCGCGGCACGGTGGATTCCCGAGGTCTCCCAGGGTTCACCGAGCCACGATCAAACCGTAGACGCCACCACTGACATCGGGTCGGGCGCGCCACTGACCAGCAGCTTCGCCTCAGGAGGCCGGCCAGCGACTTCGGCGCAGGAGGGCAGACAGCTCCGGCCGGGCACCCGTGGGTGTCCGGCCGGTTCTCAAGTCCTAGATCTCGCCCCGCAGTTTGGCGAGCGCTTCCGCGAGGATGGCCTCGCCGTCCGCGTCGCTGCGCCGCTCGCGGACGTACGCGAGGTGTGTTTTGTACGGCTCGGTGCGCGGCGGGTCCGGGGGGTTGTCCCGGTCCTGGCCCGCCGGAAAGCCGCAGCGGGGGCAGTCCCAGGTGTCGGGGACCTGCGCGTCGCTGGCGAAGCTCGGCTGCGTCTCGTGCCCGTTGGAGCACCAGAAGGAGATGCGCAGCCGCGGCGCGGACTCGCCGCGCTCGGCCTCGCCCATCGGCCCCGCCCCGACCCGGCTTCCCCGGATCGCGTTGCCACTTGCCACGGTCGTAACTCCCTGCGTGATGGTGCTGCCTGTGTCGAACGGCGGCTGCGCCGCGGGGTCGACTGCCGGCTCCGCTGCGGGTGCCTCAGTCTACGTAAGGCCCAACGCGCGTCCAGTGTTGGGAGTTACACCCCACCCCGACACGCAAGCCCCATGATAAGCCGCGCACGGGGGCGCGTACTGAACATGGGGCTATGAGCGGGACAGCGAACAGGACCGCGCCGAAAGGGCGGGCGGCACCCGGCTGCTGTCAGTTGTTGACCTTCATCAGGATGCCGAGCACGACAATGCTCGCGAACCACAGCAGACCGACCACGACCGTGATGCGGTCGAGGTTGCGCTCGGCGACCGAGGAGCCGCCGACGGACGACTGCATTCCGCCACCGAACATGTCGGAAAGGCCGCCGCCCTTGCCCTTGTGCATCAGCACCAGCAGCATCAGCAGCAGGCTGAAGACGATCAGGGCGATCGAGAACCCCATAACCACGGCTGGACCAACTTCCTCGGATCTGAATCGACGACGGGGCCCGAAGCTCTTCGGTGAGCACAGTGGCTCAGAGAACAAGCCTCGGACCCCGCAAGGGTACGACGTATCGCCGCTAGCGCATACTCACTGGTCTCGTCACTGGTCGCCGAAGCGAACGATCTTGACGAACTCGTCCGCGTCGAGCGCCGCGCCGCCCACCAGGGCACCGTCGACATCGGGCTGCGCCATGATGTCGGCGACGTTCTTCGCCTTCACGGAGCCGCCGTACTGGATGCGGACCTTGTCGGCGAGCTCCTGCGAGTACAGCTCGGCGAGGCGGCCGCGGATCGCGCCGCACACCTCCTGGGCGTCCTCGGGGGTGGCGACCTCGCCGGTGCCGATGGCCCACACCGGCTCGTAGGCGATCACGATGGACTCGGCCTGCTCGGCCGGGACGTCCTTGAGGCCGCCGTCGAGCTGGTTCAGCGTGTACTGGACCTGCTGTCCCGCCTTGCGGATGTCCAGGCCCTCGCCGATGCACAGGATCGGCGTGATGCCGTGCTTGAAGGCGGCCTTGACCTTGGCGTTGCAGAGGTCGTCGGTCTCGTTGTGGTACTGACGGCGCTCGGAGTGGCCCACGGCCACGTACGTGCACTTCAGCTTGGCGAGCATCGGGCCGGAGATCTCGCCGGTGTAGGCGCCGGAGTCGTGCGCCGAGATGTCCTGGGCGCCGTACTTGATCTTGAGCTTGTCACCGTCGACGAGCGTCTGCACGGAGCGCAGATCGGTGAAGGGCGGCAGGACGGCGACCTCGACGGCCTCGTAGTCCTTGTCGGCCAGCGCGAACGCGAGCTTCTGGGTGTGCGCGATGGCCTCGAGGTGGTTGAGGTTCATCTTCCAGTTGCCCGCCATGATCGGCGTGCGGGTGGTCTGATTCGTCATGAGGGGTGTCAGTTCTCCAGTGCGGCGAGACCGGGGAGCGTCTTGCCCTCGAGGTATTCGAGGGAGGCGCCGCCGCCGGTCGAGATGTGACCGAATGCGTTCTCGTCGAAGCCCAGGATGCGCACGGCCGCGGCGGAGTCGCCGCCGCCGACGACCGTGAAGGCCGACGAGTCGAGAAGGGCCTGGGCGACCGCCTTGGTGCCCTCGGCGTAGTCGGGGTGCTCGAAGACGCCCATGGGGCCGTTCCAGAAGACGGTGGCGGCGTCGGCGAGCTTCGCGGCGTACAGCTTGCGGGTCTCGGGGCCGATGTCGAGGCCCTCCTGGTCGGCCGGGATGGCGTTCGCGGCGACCGTGGTGGGGTGGGCCGGAGCCTTGGTCTTCAGGTCCGGGAAGTCCGTCGAGACCAGGACGTCGACGGGGAGCACGAACTCGACGCCCTTCTCCTCGGCGCGCTTGAGGTAGCCGAGCACCGCCGGGATCTGGTCCTCCTGCAGGAGGGAGATGCCGACCTCGTGGCCCTGCGCCTTGAGGAAGGTGTACGCCATGCCGCCGCCGATGAGGATGCGGTCGGCCTTCTCCAGGAGGTGGTCGATCACACCGAGCTTGTCGGAGACCTTGGCGCCGCCGAGGACGACGGCGTAGGGCCGCTTGACGTCGTCGGTGAGCTTCTTCAGGACGCCGACCTCGGTGGCGATGAGGTAACCGGCGTAGTGCGGCAGCCGGCCCGGCAGGTCGAACACGGAGGCGTGCTTGCGGTGCACGGCGCCGAAACCGTCGCCTACGTAGACATCGGCCAGGGCCGCGAGCTGGTCGGCGAAGGCGCCGCGCTCGGCGTCGTCCTTGGAGGTCTCGCCGGCGTTGAAGCGCAGGTTCTCGATGACAGCGACCTGGCCGTCGGCGAGGTCGGCGACGGTGGCCTTGGCCGAGTCGCCGACGGTGTCGGTGGCGAACCGGACGTCGGCGCCCAGGAGTTCACCGATCCGCGCGGCGGCCGGGGCCAGCGAGAACGCCGGGTCCGGGGTGCCCTTGGGGCGGCCCAGGTGCGAGGCGACGACCACGCGGGCACCGGCCTCGACGAGCGCCTTCACGGTGGGCAGGACCGCGCGGATGCGGCCGTCGTCGGTGATGGTCGTGCCGTCGAGCGGCACGTTGAGGTCGGCGCGGACGAAGACCCGCTTGCCTGCGACACCGTCGGCGAGAAGTTCGTCGATCGTCTTCATGTAATAGGACTCCGTGACTGGGACTTCTTGAGGGGTGCTCACGCGCAAAGGGTCCGAACGGCGCGGCGCTGCGCTGTCCGGACCCTGTGCTCACATCGAGATGCCTGGCTCTGAGACGTGGACCGCTTAGAGCTGGCCGCCGACGAAGACCGTGAGGTCGACGAGGCGGTTGGAGTAGCCCCACTCGTTGTCGTACCAGCCGAGGATCTTCACCGACTTGCCCTCCTGGACCATGGTCAGGGAGGAGTCGAAGGTGCAGGAGGCCGGGTCGCTGACGATGTCGGACGACACGATCGGGTCCTCGGTGTAGTAGAGGATGCCCTTGAGGTCGCCGTCGTCGGCGGCCTTCTTGAACGCGGCGTTGACCTCGTCCTTGGTGACCTCGCGCTGCAGCTCGACGACCAGGTCGGTGGCGGAGCCCGTCGGGACCGGCACGCGCATGGCGATGCCGTCGAGCTTGCCCTTGAGCTGCGGCAGGACCAGGGCGGTGGCCTTCGCGGCACCGGTCGTGGTCGGGATGATGTTCTCGGCGGCGGCGCGGGCGCGGCGCAGGTCCGAGTGCGGGAAGTCCAGGATGCGCTGGTCGTTGGTGTACGCGTGCACCGTCGTCATCAGGCCCTTGACGATGCCGAAGTTCTCGTCGAGAACCTTGGCCATCGGCGCCACACAGTTGGTGGTGCAGGAGGCGTTGGAGATGACGTGGTGGTTCGCCGGGTCGTACTTGTCCTGGTTGACGCCCATCACGATGGTGATGTCCTCGTCCTTGGCCGGAGCCGAGATGAGGACCTTCTTCGCGCCACCGGCGATGTGCTTCTCGGCGTCCGCCTTCTTGGTGAAGATGCCGGTGGACTCGATCACGATGTCGACGCCGAGCTGGCCCCACGGGATGTCGGCGGGGTTGCGCTCGGACAGCACCTTGATGGTGTGGCCGTCGACGGTGATGGTGTCCTCGGTGTGCGACACCTCGGCCTTGAGGCGGCCCAGGATGGTGTCGTACTTGAGCAGGTGAGCCGTCGTGGCGGTGTCACCCAGGTCGTTGACAGCCACGATCTCGATGTCCGCACCCTGCTCGAGGAGCGCGCGGAAGTAGTTGCGCCCGATGCGGCCAAAGCCGTTGATGCCTACGCGGATCGTCACGAACCGATCTCCTCGTTGGTACGCCGGTCTGAGACGCCGGCGAGTTGTATGGGATGTCCCCGACCGCCTCCGACCCTACCTCTCCGGCGGCTCCGGGGTGACATCGACAGGAGCCCTGCGCGGCCCGGTGGCCCGTACCCCCCAGTAGGGACACGGGCCGCCGGGACCTTGGTCCTGACTACGCAGCGTCAGCGGCGCAGGTGGTCCAGTGCCTTGCCCAGCAACCTGGCCCGGTCGGCCGCCGCGGGGAGGTGTTCGAGGCCGAAGCCGAGCAACACACTGTCACGTGTTGTGACCGCGGCGTGGGACTTGTAGAGCTCGCCGGTGCGCGCCCAGTCGCCCGTGATATTGGGGCTTCCGGCCGGGGCCGGGGCGACGGCCCAGGAGCCGAGCGAGGACTCGAATCCCTCGGTCTCGGTGGCGCTGCCGCCGACGACGAGACGCGCGTTGTCGGCGAACAGACCGCGGCCGCCGCTGCCGGGGTCGGTGACGGCGCTGAGCGACACCTCCACCTTCTTGCCCGCGTAGGCGCTGAGGTCGAAGGCGACCTGCTTCCAGCCGCCGGAGGAGCCGGTGAAGCTGTTCCAGGAGCCGCTGCTGCCGCTCGCCGCGCAGCCCGCCGCGCCCTGCGTCAGGTAGTGCTTCAGGAAGGGGTGGCCGTTGATGAAGAACCCGGCCGCGCACTGGGCGGGCACGGTGGCCGAGGAGGCTCCGTTGGTGTCGGGCAGCGTGGTCCAGTCGTCGGCGCCCGTGGTGTGCGCTTCGAGCAGGCCGTGGTCGAAGCCGGGCTCCAGGTTCCAGTTGAGGGCGAGCCGCAGCTCCGGCTTGTCGGCGGCCGCGACGCCGGTCAGGTCGAAGGTGCGGGTGAGCCGCTTGTAGTCCCGGTCGGCGTGGGTCGCCGAGGCCATGCCCTGGCCCTCGAAGGGCGCGTAGGGGTTGCTGAGGCCGGGGTAGGAGCCTCCCGCCGCGCTCTTGAACTGCGGGAACTCCTTGGCGGGCAGGGTGTCGGAGGTGACGGTGAAGCGGCCCGCCTTGTCGAGCGGGTTGGTGTCGGCCGCGCCGAGCGCGCCGTCCGCGCCGGCGAGTGCGCCGGTGCCGCTGAAGCTCTTGGCGTCGGGCGCCAAGAGGCGTTCGTAGGCGCCCAGGTAGTACTGCGCGAAGTCGTCGGTGAGGGCCTCGCCGAGGTCGACGTCGCTGCCGGTCCGCTCGCCGGACTCGATCAGCTTGCCGCCCTCGTTGAGGTAGGCGCGCAGGGCGAGCTGGGTGGGTGCGCCGGGCACGGGGTCACCGGTGTGGTGGACGACGGCGGAGAAGTGCGAGAGGACGCCGAGCGGGTGCGGGGCGCCCTGCTTGGCGACGTCCCACACGGCGGCCGAGCGGCCGCCTGCCTTCAGGGCGTCGACGTACTTCTGGGTCTGGGTGGCGGGGGCGCCTTCCTCGGCGACGACGAGGGTGCTCGCCTTGGGTCGTTCGGCGACGGTGTACGTGAAGTGCTCGCTCTGCGTGCGGCCCTTCTTCGTACGGCCGGTGAACCACACCTCGACCTTGTCACCCGCGCGGGCGCCCTCGACGTCGGCGCGGTACTGGTCGAAGTGCAGGTTGTCCTCGCCGCCGTAGGTCTCGCCGCCCTTCCAGGCCTTGAGCTTCTCGTCCTGGGTACGGCCGCCGTTGATCCGGTAGTTGAGTTCCTTGTCGCGCACGGACTTGCGGGCGGTGACGGCGACTTCCTGGTCCGCTCCGCGCGCGTACGACGTGCTGAAGGTGTCGGGCGTGAAGTCGGGGGCCTCGATGCCGGTGACGGACACCGGCTGGTCGGGGTGGAGCGCGGTCTCGGCGACGGCGAGCGCGAACGGGACGTTCTTCGCGAACTCCTGCTGGATCAGCTTCTCGTCGTCGGGGAAGGTGAAGATGGACGCGCAGTCCTGGGGCCGCCAGGCGTCATTGGGGTCCACGTTCGACGCGGTCTGGCAGGTGGACATCTCCGGCGTGAACATGGGGATGCCGTTGACGTTGCCCGCGTGTCCGTCGGCCTCGCCGTTGGTGGTGTACAGCTCGGAGGACACCTGCGGGTGGTAGCCGGGGACGGCGGGCTTCTCGGGGGTGCCGGCGAGCGCCTTGTAGAGCACGTCGTCCGGGGTGGGGGTGGCGACCTGCCAGCCCACTCCGTAGAGGATCAGTTCGGCGGCGGAGTGGTAGTTGATGCCGTACGCGAAGCCGATGCGCTTCTGGAAGCGGTCGATCACCTTGGTCTCGGGCTCGGACATCGGTCCGGTGCCGCGGTAGGTCTCCGAGGACGCCTCGGGCGAGGAACCCTCGTTGTCGTAGCCCCACTTGTAGGCGAAGTTGCGGTTGAGGTCGACGCCGTCGCCCGGGGCGATCTTGCCGTCGCCGTCGACATCGCGGAGGTTCTTGCGCCACTGGCGGTCGCCGCCGGCGGCGTGCGTGAAGTCGTAGCCGTCGGGGTTGGCGGAGAGCACGAACCACAGCTCGGTGGAGTTCACGAGCTTGGTGATCCGCTTGTCCTTGCCGTAGTTGTCGAGGTAGTGGTGCATCAGGCGGCGGGTCATCTCGGGGGTGATCCACTCGCGCGCGTGCTGGTTGGACATGTACAGCGTGGCGGGCTTGGAGCCGTCCTTGGACTTCTTGGCGTTCTTGGAGAGCTTGAGCGCGAGGATGTCCTTGCCCTGGACCGTCTTGCCGATGGAGACGACCTTGGTGAGGCCGGGGTGGGCCTGCCCGGTCTTGACGATCTCCTCCTGGAGCCCGCCCTTTCCGCTGTACGGCCTGAAGACGCCGTCCCCCGCGGCCTTCAGCTTCTTCGCGGTCGCCGCGGACACGCGGTGCTCGGTGAGGTCGATGCCCTTGCGCTCGATCGCCTCGGCCTGGCCCTCGGTCAGGTACAGCTCGACGCGGCCGGTGCCGCGCTCGGGTGCCTGTCCGGCGAGTTCATGGGCGTCCTGCCCCGCCTCGACCAGGATCGGTATCTGCTTCTTGGTGACGTCGGCCTGGTAGACCTTGACGGCCGCCGGGTCGTCGTCGGCCGGAGACTTGGCCGGTCCGCTCGCCTGGGCGTGCGGTGCGGCGACGAGTCCGCCGACGAGCAGTGCGCTCGCGGCGAGGATCGATCTCGCGCTCGCTCTTCGTCTCATGAGCCCCCCTTGCAGTTGTCCGGCACGTTTGTGCGCGAACGCCAGGCTCGTCACGCTTCATGATCATGTCAATACGGCGGGTGAGCGGTCCTGGGCGGCCTGCCGGGCTTCCCAAGGGCGGCGGGGGCGGGCCCGGGCTCCCCGGGGGCGTGGCGCACGGGCGTACGAAGAAGCCGCCGGGGCCTTTGCGGGCACCGGCGGCTTCCGGGGTGTGCGGCGGTGTCAGACCACCACGCCTCAGCCGACCATGTTGTCGGCGAGCTCCTCGCTCAGGTTGGACTCCGTGCCGGGGATGCCGAGGTCCTGCGCCCGCTTGTCGGCCATGGCGAGCAGGCGGCGGATGCGGCCCGCGACGGCGTCCTTGGTCAGCGGCGGATCGGCGAGCGCGCCCAGCTCCTCCAGGGAGGCCTGCTTGTGCTCCATGCGCAGCCGGCCCGCGGCCGCGAGGTGCTCGGGCACCTCCTCGCCGAGGATCTCCAGGGCGCGCTGCACCCGGGCGCCCGCGGCGACGGCGGCACGGGCCGAGCGGCGCAGGTTGGCGTCGTCGAAGTTGGCCAGGCGGTTGGCGGTGGCGCGGACCTCGCGCCGCATCCGCCGCTCCTCCCAGGCGAGCACCGACTCATGGGCGCCGAGCCGGGTCAGCAGGGCGCCGATGGCATCCCCGTCCCGGACGACGACGCGGTCCACACCGCGCACCTCCCGGGCCTTCGCGGCGATCTGCAGCCGCCGGGCCGCGCCGACCAGCGCGAGCGCCGCCTCCGGGCCCGGGCAGGTCACCTCCAGGGAGGAGGAGCGGCCGGGCTCGGTCAGCGAGCCGTGCGCGAGGAAGGCGCCGCGCCAGGCCGCCTCGGCGTCGCAGGTGGCCCCCGAGACCACCTGCGGGGGCAGGCCGCGGATGGGCCGCCCGCGGCCGTCCACCAGGCCGGTCTGGCGGGCCAGCTGATCGCCGCCCGCGACCACCCGAACGACGTAGCGCGAGCCGCGGCGCAGGCCGCCGGGGGCCATCACGATCAGCTCCGAGCTGTGCCCGAAGATCTCCAGGATGTCCCGCTTGAGGCGGCGCGCCGCCATCGCGGTGTCCAGCTCCGCCTCGATCACGATGCGGCCGCTCACCAGGTGCAGACCGCCCGCGAACCGCAGGATCGACGAGACCTCTGCTTTTCTGCAGCAGGTCCGGGTGACGGGGAGCCGGGAGATCTCGTCCTTCACCGCTGCCGTCATCGCCATGGGCCGATCCTTCCATGCATCCGAAAAATACGGTCGTACGCGGCGGCCAGCAGCTCCGGGTCGTGCTTGGGGCTGCCGTCCTGGCGGGCCACCGGCGCCAGCTCCACCGTGGCGCCGAACCGCTTGGCGGCATCGGTCAGGGATCCACGGTCGGGCACGGCGGCCTCGTCGGCCAGCACCACGTCCAGGGCGAGTTTAGGGGCGTGTCGGGCCAAAACCTCCAAATGACGCTGCGGAGAGAACCCTTCGGTTTCTCCGGGTTGCGGCGCGAGGTTGAGCGAAAGGACCCGGCGGGCCTTGGTCTCGGTGAGCGCGTCGAGCAGCTCGGGCACCAGCAGGTGCGGGATCACCGAGGAGAACCAGGATCCGGGGCCGAGAACCACCCAGTCGGCGTCGAGGACGGCGGCGACGGCCTCCGGCACGGCCGGCGGGTCCTGCGGGACGACGTGCACGGACTGCACCTCGCCCGGGGTGAGCGCGACGGTGGCCTGGCCGCGGACGGTGTCCACGTCGTCGGGGCGGTCCGGGTCGTGGCCCTTGACCAGGGCCTGGAGCTCCAGCGGCACGGCGGACATGGGCAGCACGCGGCCGTGCGCGCCGAGCAGCCTGCCGACCAGGTCCAGGGCCTGGACGTGGTCGCCGAGCTGTTCCCACAGGGCGACGATCAGCAGATTCCCCACCGCGTGCTCGTGCAGGTCGCCGCGGGACTGGAAGCGGTGCTGGATCACACGGGACCAGGTCTGGCCCCAGTCGTCGTCGCCGCACAGCGCGGCGAGCGCCTTGCGCAGGTCGCCGGGCGGCAGCACGCCCAGCTCGGCGCGCAGGCGTCCGCTGGAGCCGCCGTCGTCGGCGACCGTCACCACGGCGGTGAGGTCGCCGGTGATGCGGCGCAGCGCGGCGAGCGACGCGGACAGGCCCATGCCGCCGCCGAGGGCGACGACCTTGGGCTGGGTGCCCCGCTTGCGGCCCAGGCGGTTCAGGCGGAGCACCCGGCGGTTGGGCTTCATTCGCGCCCCATGTCCCGGTGGACGAGGACGGTCTCGATCCCGGCGGCGGTGAGGCGGGCGGCCAGCTTCTCGGAGGTGGCGACGGAGCGGTGCTTGCCGCCGGTGCAGCCGACGGCGATGGTCACGTACCGCTTGCCCTCGCGGCGGTAGCCCGCGGCGATCAGCTGGAGCAGTTCGGTGTAGCGGTCGAGGAACTCCTTGGCGCCGGGCTGGTTGAAGACGTACGCCGACACCTCCTCGTTGAGCCCGGTGTAGGGACGCAGTTCCGGGACCCAGTGCGGGTTGGGCAGGAAGCGCATGTCGACGACGAGGTCGGCGTCGACCGGCAGGCCGTACTTGAACCCGAAGGACATCACCGTGGCCCGCAGCTCGGGCTCCTCGTCGCCCGCGAACTGGGCGTCCATCTTGGCGCGCAGCTCGTGCACGTTCAGGCTGGAGGTGTCGATGACCAGGTCGGCGTCGCCGCGCAGCTCGCGCAGGAGCTCGCGCTCGGCCGCGATGCCGTCGACGATGCGGCCTTCGCCCTGCAGCGGGTGCGGGCGGCGCACCGACTCGAAGCGGCGCACCAGGGCGTCGTCGGAGGACTCCAGGAAGACGATGCGCCGGGTGACGTGCTTGGACTCCAGGTCCGCGAGGGACTGGCGCAGGTTGTCGAAGAAGCGGCGGCCGCGGACGTCGACGACGACCGCGATGCGCGCGACGTTGCCCTGGGAGCGGGCGCCCAGCTCCACCATGGTGGGGATCAGCGCGGGCGGCAGGTTGTCGACGACGAACCAGCCGAGGTCCTCCAGGCACTTCGCGGCCGTGGAGCGTCCCGCGCCGGACATCCCGGAAATGATCACCAGCTCGGGGATGGCCGCCTCCGCGGCTTCGCCCGGTTCGATGGTCGTGCCCGTACTCACTTGTTCTCCGCCTTCGTCGTGCTCGCTCATGTCTCCATCCCCCGTCGTGTCCGTGCGGCGCCCACGCGCGTGGGCGCCTCGCTGTCGCTCGGGGCCCCGGTCGTGTCGGGCCCGTCGCCGTGCGAGTCTCCCGCGTGCGCAGGCTGCTCGCCGTGGCCGGAGTCACCCGCCGTCGCGGGTTCCTCCTCCTCCATGATCTCTCCAGTCGCGGTGTTCACCGCGGGCGCCGCCGGGGCGGCCCGGGCGAAGGCCGCAAGGACGGCCTCCGCGGTCTTGCGGCCTATGCCCGGGACCTCGCAGATCTGGTCGATGGTCGCGGACCGGAGCTTCTTCACCGAACCGAAGTGCTTGATCAATGTCTGCTTGCGAGCCTCGCCCAGGCCGGGCACGGCGTCCAGCGGGCTCGCCTTGAAACGCTTGGTCCGCTTCGACCGCTGGTAGGTGATCGCGAACCGGTGCGCCTCGTCGCGCACGCGCTGGAGCAGATAGAGCCCCTCGCTGGTGCGCGGCAGGATCACCGGGTCGTCCTCGCCGGGCACCCAGACCTCTTCGAGGCGCTTGGCGAGGCCGCAGACGGCGATGTCATCGATGCCGAGGTCGTCCAGGGCCCGCTGGGCGGCGGCGACCTGCGGCTGGCCGCCGTCGACGACGACGAGCTGCGGCGGGTACGCGAACTTCTTGGGCCGCCCGTCCTCCTCGGTGAGGCTCTCCTGCGCCTCGTCCGGGGACCTTCCCCAAGCTCTCGGCTCCGCTCGAGCAGGGGAGACCCCGTTCCCGGTCTTCGCCATCTCATTCAGATACCGCCGGAAGCGCCGGGTGAGCACTTCGTGCATGGAGCGGACGTCGTCCTGGCCCTCGAAGCCCTTGATCTGGAAGCGGCGGTACTCGCTCTTGCGGGCGAGGCCGTCCTCGAAGACGACCATGGAGGCGACGACGTCGTCGCCCTGGAGGTGCGAGATGTCGTAGCACTCGATGCGCAGGGGCGCGCTGTCCAGCTCCAGGGCGGTGGCGATCTCCTCCAGGGCGCGGGAGCGGGTCGTGAGGTCGGAGGCGCGCTTGGTCTTGTGCAGCATGAGGGACTGCTGGGCGTTGCGGGCGACGGTCTCCATGAGGGCCTTCTTGTCGCCGCGCTGCGGGATGCGCAGCGACACGTTCGACCCGCGGCGCTCGGCGAGCCAGTCCTGGACCGGCTCGACGGGGTCGGGCAGGGCGGGGACGAGCACCTCCTTGGGGACGGCGTCGCCCGTCTCCTCTCCGTAGAGCTGCTGGAGGGCGTGTTCCACGAGGTCGGCCGTGGTGACCGCCTCGACCTTGTCGGTGACCCAGCCGCGCTGGCCGCGCACGCGTCCGCCGCGCACGTGGAAGATCTGGACGGCGGCCTCCAGCTCGTCCTCGGCGACGGCGATCAGGTCGGCGTCGGTGGCGTCGGCGAGGACGACGGCACTCTTCTCCATCGCCTTCCTGAGGGCGTCTATGTCGTCGCGCAGCCGGGCCGCGCGCTCGTATTCCATGTCCTCGGCGGCGTCCGTCATCTGCCGCTCCAGGCGCCGGATGTACGTCCCCGTACGGCCGGTCATGAACTCGCAGAAGTCCTCGGCCAGTTCACGGTGCTCCTCGGCGGAGACACGGTCCACGCAGGGCGCCGAGCACTTGCCGATGTAGCCGAGCAGGCAGGGGCGGCCGGTGCGGGCGGCGTTCTTGAAGACCCCGGCGGAGCAGGTGCGGACGGGGAACACGCGCAGGAGCAGGTCCACGGTGTCGCGGATCGCCCACGCGTGGCCGTACGGACCGAAGTAGCGCACGCCCTTCTTCTTCTGACCGCGCATCACCTGCACGCGCGGGAACTGCTCGTTCATCGTCACCGCGAGGTACGGGTAGCTCTTGTCGTCGCGGTACTTGACGTTGAAGCGCGGGTCGAACTCCTTGATCCAGGTGTACTCCAGCTGGAGCGCCGCGGTCTCCGTGGCGACGACGGTCCACTCCACGGACGCCGCCGTCGTCACCATCGTGGCCGTGCGCGGGTGCAGGTTCGCCAGGTCCTGGAAGTAGCTCGCCAGGCGCTGGCGCAGGCTCTTGGCCTTCCCGACGTAGATCACCCGGCGGTGCTCGTCGCGGAATTTGTAGACCCCCGGCGAGTCGGGGATCTGTCCCGGCTTGGGGCGGTAGCTGGAAGGGTCGGCCATGTCGGACAGCCTACTGGCGGGGGGTGACAGTCAGTGTCTGCGGCCGGGTGGCACGGGCAGGGCGGGCATCCCGCCCTGGACGCCCTCCCCCGGCTCGGCGTGCCGAGCCTCCCGCTGAAAGTCCCCACCCGTCCGCCCTGGAGAGCGGACGGGTGGGGGGGGTGTCCCGGCCGGGGGCCGGGGCCGGGTCAGCTCAGGCGGCGGGAGCGGCGCCGGAGCAGGGCTGCGCCGGACAGGCCGAGGGCGACCAGGGCCCCGGCTCCGGCGACCGAGGAGGCGACGGTCACCGCCCCGTCGGACGAGGACGACGCGGACTCAGGCGCCCCGCCCGCCTTGGCCGAGGTGGCCGCGGGCTCCTCGGCGTACCCGCCCGCCTTGCCGGACTTGGCGTACGCCGACCCCGGCAGCTTGTCCCCGTACGCCTTCTGGACCCGCTTGCGGTAGGCGTCGGTCGAGGTCCCCTCCGCGCCGACCGCGCGCACCGCGTCCTTGTCGAGGGGCAGCACGCGCGCGCCCTTGGTGACGTACCAGCCGTTGATCTGCGGCTCGTGGAAAACGGTGCCTCCGGGGAGCTTGTCGGCACCCACGCGCGCGTAGTGGGTCTCGTCGTCCCCGGTGGCGATGTTCACGATCTTCCAGGAGCCCTCCTGCCGGACGGACCAGAGCGATGCCTCCTGGCCGTCGGAGGAAACCGCCTTGCTGGCCAGGAACTCCATGCGGGCGACGGGCGCGTCCTTCTTGCCGGCGACGAAGTCGGGCGACAAGTAGTAGACGGGCACGGCCTTGTCGCCCGCCACGCGCGGCTCGGCCGCGGCCTTCGTGACGGCTCCCTCGCGGGCGAAGAAGCGGGAGAGCGTGTCGAGGGTCTTCGGGGCCTCGGCCGCGTCGTGGGCGGCACCACGAGAGGCGTCCGAGGGTGCCGACGGCGCGGGCGGCGCGGGTCGCGCGGCCGGACCGGAGTCGGCGGAGGCGTGCGGGGCCGCGAGGCCGAGGAGGAGCGCGGCGGCCGAGCCCGCGAGCACGGCTTTCAGCACGCGCCCGGACGTACCGAAGGAGCCGGACGGACCGGAGGCACGAGACACGGAGGAAGCGGAAGGAATGGGACGGGTCATCGCTCTCACGCCCCTATCCGGTACAGCGAGTGGGTCCAGGAGAAGGTGTTGTTGTTGACGTACCAGTCGTGGGACGCCCAGTTGTAGCGGTCGCTGGAGGGCCATGGGTCGCCCCAGTACACCCAGCTGTTGGCCGTGTCGTAGCCGTAGATGACGTGCATGTGGCCGCCGCCGTTGGACCACTGGATGCGGGTCTCGACGGGCCGGTTCGCGTTGATCTCGGACTGCACGGTGGGGTAGCGCAGCCAGCCGGTGACGTACGAGCCGGAGTTGATGCCCGCCCATCTGAGGCCGGTCTGGACGTTGCCCAGGGTGGCCTGGTTGTTGGGGCACTCGGTGTTCTGGTTGCGGCCGAAGGCGGCGTTGCAGAACTGGTTCTGGCTGTAGTTCTTGCCGAGGTACGTGGCGATGGTGTTGCCCGCCGCGGCCCAGCACCAGTTGGTCTTCTGCTGTGCCTGCATCGTGATGTTCAGGCGCTTGGCGGCGAGGACCGACGGGTCGGCCGCTCCCGAGGCGGCCGGAGCGACGGTCGACGACGTGTCGTGCGGCGCCGCGGCGGCGGTGGCCGCCGGTACGGCGAGGAAGGCCGCCGCGGCGACGGCCAGTGCGGACAGCCGTCTGCGACGGCTCAACCCGCGGGTGGAGTGGTGCATCGCGTTCCTCCCGAGCGGAGTGGGGGTGGGATGTGGAGGAGCGCGTCCGGACGCTGCGATTGAGCATCAGGTGTTGTCCGGTGCAGGTCAACACGCTTCAATGCGGCATGGTTTGAAGCGTGAACAACGGCGTACGTCTGTGAACGCCGGTCGCACGCTCACCTGGCCACCCGCTTCGACCGGGGCGTATACCCGCGCGGCCGGAGTGAACGTTCACAGAAAGGACCTGCGGTGCGGAACGTCACCCCCCACACACCGCCCCACGCGACGCCCCTCGCGGACGACACCCCGGCGGACCTCGCCACCGCCCTGCGCACCGGCCCGTTCCACGTCGCCCTGCGCGCCGCCATCGCCGCCCGGCGCCTGCCCCTGCAACGGGTGCGCCACCATCTCGCACGCGCGGGCGTCCACGTCGGCGTGACCAGTCTGAGCTACTGGCAGCAGGGTGCGCGCCGCCCCCAGCGCGCCGAGTCGCTACGGGCCGTACGCGCCCTGGAGGAGATCCTGCGGCTGCCGGAGGAATCACTCATCCGGCTGCTCGCCCAGGCAGAGGAGCGTATCAACGCCGAACGCCCCGCCGCCCGTTCGTACCGTTCCCTGGTGGAGGCGTCCGACGTCCTGCAGTCGCTCCTCGCCGACCTGGAGTCCCCCCTCGACGGCGGCCTGCACACCGTCGGCCACCATGAGCGCATACGCATCGGCGCGGACCGTGAGCTGCTTGGCCGCGATTCCCAGCATGTCGTCCGCGCCCACACGGACGGGATCGACCGCTATCTGGCCATCCACCACGGGGACCCCGGCTGCGCCCCGGAGCGGATGGAGGTGCGGGCCCTGGAGAACTGCCGCACCGGGCGGGTGCGCTGGCACCACGACACCGGTGTCCTGGTCGCGGAGCTGCTGTTCGACGCCCGGCTGCGCGCGGGCGACACCCATCTGTTCTGCTACGGCTTCGAGGACGGCACGGCCGGGGCGAGCGCCGAGTACGTACGCGGCTTCAGCTTCACCGGCGGCCAGTACGCCCTCCAGGTCCGCTTCGCCGAGGGCACCCTGCCCGTGCGCTGCCACCGCTTCACACAGCGGTCGGCGGCCGCGCCACGCCTCGGCCTGCGGGAGCTGACGCTGAGCGGCAGCCATCGGTCGGTGCACCTCGTGGAGCCGCAGGTGCGGGCCGGGATCATCGGGATCGGATGGGACTGGGAGTGACCTCTCAGGCCCCCGGGCCCGCCACGATCTTGCCGCCCGCGACCTTCACCGGCAGTTCCTCCAGGGGTGCTACGGCGGGCTCGCGCAGCACCTTGCCGTTCCTCGCGTCGAACTGGCTGCCGTGGCACTGGCAGGTCAGCTTGGCGCCCTGAAGGTTCTTGATGGGGCACCGGGCGTGCGTGCAGATGCTGCTGAACGCCTTGTACTCGTCGTCGGCTATCCGGCTGACCACCACGTTCTTGTCCGTGTAGAGCTTCGATCCGCCCACCGGCACCTCGTCGGCCGCGCCCAGGTCCACCGGCTCGGTCGGCGCGGAGCGGTTGCCGTTGCCGCCGGAGGAGCAGGCGGTGAGCCCGAGCCCGACGGCCGGGGCGAGGGCGGCCGCGCGCAGCACGGTGCGGCGGGCGGGGGACGTGCCGGGCATGAAGTCTCCACAGGTCAGGCTGGTTCGGCGACGAATCGACCTTACCGGTGGGAGGTCGCGTGACCGGGTGGGGCACCGGGGTGCCCGAGTGCCGCCCGCATCGGTCGCGTCCGCCGGTTCTGGCTTTAGCCTGTCCGCAGGCGGAGGCCGGGGCTCCAGGATGTCGGGACGCCGGAACGCCCAGCCGCCCGACCGCCGGAGCCGTACGCCGGGAAGGAACCGTCAGTGATAGTCGTCGCAGGTGAGGCCCTCATCGACCTGGTGCCGCAGGAGGCGCTGCGGGACTCGCGGGGCGCGCGGGAGGACTCGCGGGAAGGCACGCGGGACGTTCGGGAAGGCACGCAGGAGGACGCGCGGGAGGGCACCCACCGGGACGCGCCGCACAGCGGCGGAACCGCCGTGAGCAGCGCCGCCGAGGGCTCCCCCGCCCCCGCGCTGCCCGCCCTCGCGCCGCGCCTCGGCGGCGGGCCGTACAACACGGCGGTCGCGCTCGGCCGCCTCGGCTCCCCCGCCGCCTTCTGCTCCCGGGTCTCGCTCGACGCGTTCGGCGAGGCGCTGCTCGCGGGCCTGCGGGCGGCCGGCGTCGACGTGTCGTACGTCCAGCGCGGCGCCGAGCCGACGACCCTGGCCGTCACCTCGATCGACGCCGACGGCTCGGCCGAGTACTCCTTCTACGTGGACGGCACCGCCGACCGTCTCTTCGCCGTGCCGCGCCGGGTCCCGGACGGCGTGCGCGCGATGTCCTTCGGGACCTGCTCGCTCGTCCTGGAGCCGGGCGCGAGCGCGTACGAGGAGCTGATGCGGCGCGAGGCGGCCCGCGGCGTCTTCACAGCGCTCGACCCCAACATCCGCCCCGGCCTCATCGCCGACGCGGACGCCTACCGTGCCCGGTTCAAGAGCTGGCTGCCGTCGGTGGCGCTCCTGAAGCTGTCCGAGGAGGACGCCCGCTGGCTGGGCGGCACGCCCGAGGAGTGGCTGGCGTCGGGCCCGGCGGCCGTGGTGGTGACGCGGGGCGGCGACGGCCTGTCCGTCTTCACACACGAGGGCGGCGAGGTCTCGGTGCCCGGCGTTCCGGTCGACGTCGTGGACACGATCGGCGCGGGCGACACCGTGAACGCGGCGCTGCTGCACTCCCTGGCCGCGCGGGACGCCCTGTCCGCGCGGGCGGCGGCGGGGCTCGGCGGGGACGCCTGGGCCGAGGTGCTGCGGTTCGCGGCCCGCGCGGCGGCGATCACCTGCTCGCGGGCGGGGGCTGAGCCGCCGTACGCACGGGAGTTGACCGGGGGCGCGGGGACGGATCGCTAGGGCAGACCTCTCGGGAGCGCCGGGGCCGCCCCATACGGACCTCGGGACTTCTCGGGGCCCCACGGGCCTCTGGACTCTGGCCTCTGGACTACTTGGGCGGGCCCTAGCCGCTGACCGCGCGCAGACCGCCCGGCTGGCGGCCGTTGAGCTGGTCGAGCGCCGCCGAGGTGGCGTCGTCGGCCGGGAGGTGGACGAGGAGGCGCTGGCCGTCGACGTCGGGCAGCGCCAGCGTCTCGTACGACAGTCGCAGCGCGCCCACCTGCGGGTGCGCGAGGCGCTCCACGCCGCTGCGGCGCGGCAGGCCGGGCACGGCCTCGACGCGGTCGGCGAACGGCGCCCCGGCGAGCACCGTCAACTCGTCGACGAACTGCATCGCATGGGGGTCGATCATCGGCGATTCGTTTCTGAGGTGCGCGATCTGCTCGTCGGCGACGCGGTCCCACTCGGGGAAGACGGTACGGGCCCGCTCATCGGTGAAGACGAACCGCAGCAGGTTGGGCCGGTCGCCGTCGAGCAGGCCGAGGGGGCGGGCGAGCTGTTCGTATCCCGTCGTGTACATCAGGACGTCGCTGAGCCGGTTGAGCAGCACGGCCGGGGTGGGTTCGAGGCGGTCGACCAGGGCGCGCACGGTGGGCCGCACGGAGAGCGCCGGGGGCGGGGCGGCGGAGCAGCAGGGGTTGTCGGCGCCGTTGCTCGCCTTCTCCAGGCGGCGCAGGTGGACGCGCTCCTCCACGGTCAGGCGCAGGGTGTCGGCGAGCGAACCGAGCACGGACGGCGAGGGGTTGCGGTCGCGGCCCTGTTCCAGGCGGGTGAGGTACTCGACGCTGATGCCGGCGAGGGTGGCGACTTCGGAGCGGCGCAGTCCGGGGGTGCGGCGGCGCGGGCCGCCGGGCAGGCCCACCTCGGTGGGGGTGATGGCCTCGCGGCGGGCACGGAGGAAGGCTCCCAGCTCGTTCTCGCTCACCGTTCGAACGTACCAGGGCGGCTCCTGGGGCCGCCGCCCCTGATCGTGGCCCTGCCACTACCAGTCTCCGCCCGGCCTTCCTCGGGTCCGGCGGCCGCCCCAGAGTGGACGGCATGACCACCGAGACCAACACCACTGACGCTGCCACCACCGCCCTGCCGCTGCCGGCGGGCCGCTGGGCGCTGGACCCGCTGCACTCCGCCGTGAACTTCACCATCCGCCACCTGGGCATCTCCAAGGTGCGTGGCCGTTTCACCGAGTTCGACGCGGAGCTGGTGGTGGGCGAGACCCTCGACGACACGGCGGTGAGCGCCACCATCGCCCTCGCGTCGATCGACACCGGCAACCCGGACCGGGACGCGCACGTCCGCGCCTCCGACCTGCTCGACGTGGAGAAGCGCCCGACGATGGTGTTCCGCTCCGCCGGGATCTCCGGTGCCGGTGAGGACTGGACGATGGCGGGCGAGCTGACCATCGGCGATGTCACCCGCCCGGTGACGCTGGCCGTGGAGTTCGGCGGCCTCGGCGAGTTCGGCGACACCCGCCACGCCGGTTTCGAGGCGACGGGTGAGATCCGCCGCAGCGAGTACGGCCTGACGTTCGCCCCCGGCATGCTCGGCGAGGCCGTGAAGATCCAGCTGGACATGCAGTTCCTGGAGCCGGGCAAGGGCGAGGCGTAGGGCCCCGGGCCGGGGAGGTTCAGCTCGTCCCGAAGGCGCCGTGCCGTCCCGCTCCGGCGGCGAACCGCGCGGCGCCTTCGGCTGCTTCGCCGAGGGCGTGCAGGCCGTGGGCCAACTCTCCCGCGAGCGCCTGCTGTTCGGGCAGCCCGTGCTGTTCGCGGGCGGAGAGCCGGTCGTGCCGCAGGCAGGTCTGGGGGAACGCGGCGATCTCGGCGGCGAGTTGCTCGGCCGCCGCGCGGGCGCTGCCCTTCGCCACGACCCGGTTGACCAGGCCCATGCCCAGCGCCTCCGCCGCGTCGACCGGGCGGCCGGTGAGGATGAGGTCCAGGGCGCGCCCCTCCCCGATGATCCGGGGCAGCCGCACCGTCCCGCCGTCGATGAGCGGCACGCCCCAGCGGCGGCAGAACACCCCGAGCACGGCGTCGTCCTCGGCGACCCTGAGGTCGCACCAGAGGGCGAGTTCCAGACCGCCCGCGACGGCGTGCCCGGAGATCGCGGCGATGACGGGCTTGGACAGGCTGAGGCGCGTGGGCCCCATCGGCCCGTCGTTCTCCCCGTCGACCTCGGCGACCTCGTTCCCCTCCGGCGTCCCCAGCGCCTTCAGATCGGCACCCGCGCAGAAGGTGCCCCCTTCCCCCCACAGCACGGCGACCGACGCCTCCGGATCGGCCTCGAAGTCCCGAAATGCCTCAGCGAGGGCCCGCGCGGTGGGGCCGTCGACGGCGTTGCGCACATCGGGCCGCGCCAGAACGACAGTGGTGACGGCCCCCTTCCGTTCGCTCCGCACGGACGGGACGGCTGCGGCTGACATCTCGGGCGCCTCCTGGGTCGCGGTGGTGCGTCGGGCGGTGGATGCGTGGGACGGTACGCCAGTTGGGCGGCGGAAGAGACGTCAGCGCGCCACCCCTGTGCGAGGTGGCGCGCTGCGTGACTGGGTCGGCGGCCGGACGGGCGCTTGGCCTCAGGCCTTGCGCGTCCGCGTGGCCGTCTTCTTCGCGGGCGCCTTCTTGGCTGGCGCCTTCTTGGTCGCCGTCTTCTTCGTGGCCGACGACTTCGTGGCCGACGGCTTCTTGGGCTCCGACTTGGTGGCCGTCGACTTGGTGACGGCTGTCTTCGTGGGAGCCGACTTCGAGGCCACCGTCTTCTTGGCGGTGGTCTTCTTCGTGCTGCGGCGGGCCGGGGGCACCGCCGCGTCGCTGATGCGGTCCGCGGCGATGATGTCGCGCAGGAACTTGCCGGTGTGGCTGGCCGGCACCCCGGCGACCTGCTCGGGGGTGCCCTCGGCGATGACGAGGCCGCCGCCGCTGCCGCCCTCCGGGCCCATGTCGACGACCCAGTCGGCGGTCTTGATCACGTCGAGGTTGTGCTCGATGACGATGACCGTGTTGCCCTTGTCGACCAGGCCCGACAGGACCGTGATCAGCTTGCTGATGTCTTCGAAGTGCAGACCGGTGGTCGGCTCGTCGAGGACGTAGACCGTGCGGCCCGTGGAGCGCTTCTGGAGCTCGCTGGCCAGCTTCACGCGCTGGGCCTCGCCGCCGGAGAGCGTGGGCGCGGACTGGCCGAGCCGGACATAGCCGAGGCCCACGTCGTGGAGGGTCCTCAGATGCCGGGCGATGCCGGGCACCGCTTCGAAGAAGTCGAGCGCCTCCTCGATGGGCATGTCGAGGACCTCGGCGATGGACTTGCCCTTGTAGTGCACGTCCAGGGTCTCGCGGTTGTACCGCGCGCCGTGGCAGACCTCGCAGGGGACGTACACATCCGGGAGGAAGTTCATCTCGATCTTGATGGTGCCGTCGCCGGAGCAGTTCTCGCAGCGGCCGCCCTTGACGTTGAAGGAGAAGCGCCCGGGGAGATAGCCCCTGACCTTCGCCTCCGTGGTCTCCGCGAAGAGCTTGCGGACGTGGTCGAAGACTCCGGTGTACGTCGCCGGGTTCGACCGGGGGGTGCGGCCGATGGGCGACTGGTCGACGTGCACGACCTTGTCGACGAGGTCGTCGCCCTCCACGCGCGTGTGCCGTCCGGGGACGGACCTGGCGCCGTTCAGCTCGCGGGCCAGGTGGGTGTAGAGGATGTCGTTGACCAGCGTGGACTTTCCGGACCCGGACACGCCGGTGACGGCCGTGAGGACGCCCAGCGGGAAGGAGACGTCGATGTCCTGGAGGTTGTTCTCGCGGGCGCCGTGCACCGTGAGGCGGCGGGTGGGGTCGGCGGGGCGGCGGACGTCGGGGACGGGGATGGCCTTCTTGCCCGAGAGGTACTGACCGGTGACCGACTTGTCGTTGCCGAGCAGTTCCTTCAGGGAGCCGCTGTGCACGACCTTGCCGCCGTGCTCACCCGCGCCGGGGCCGATGTCCACGACCCAGTCGGCGACCTTGATGGTGTCCTCGTCGTGCTCGACGACGATCAGGGTGTTGCCCATGTCGCGCAGCCGGACCAGCGTCTCGATGAGGCGGTGGTTGTCGCGCTGGTGCAGGCCGATGGACGGCTCGTCCAGGACGTACAACACGCCGACCAGGCCGGAGCCGATCTGGGTGGCCAGGCGGATGCGCTGGGCCTCGCCGCCGGAGAGGGTGCCCGCGGCGCGGTTGAGCGAGAGGTAGTCGAGGCCGACGTCGACCAGGAAGCGCAGTCGTTCGTTGACCTCCTTCAGGACCCGCTCGGCGATCTTCTTGTCGCGGGCGTCGAGCCGCAGCTCGGCGAGGAAGTCCGCGCAGTCGCTGATCGACATCGCGGAGACCTCGGCGATGGACCTGCCCATGACCGTGACGGCGAGGACGATCGGCTTGAGGCGGGTGCCCTCACAGGTGGGGCAGGGCACCTCGCGCATATAGCCCTCGAAGCGCTCGCGGCTGGCGTCGCTCTCGGCCTCGCTGTGCCGCCGCTTGACGAAGGGGACGGCGCCTTCGAAGGCGGTGGTGTAGACCCGCTCCCTGCCGTACCTGTTGCGGTAGCGCACTTCGATCTGGGTCTTGTGGCCGTGCAGCAGGGCCTTCTTGGCGCGCTGGGGCAGGCCCGCCCAGGGCATGTCGGTGGAGAAGCCGAGCGCGTCGGCGAGGGCGCCGACCAGGCGGCCGAAGTAGTCCTTGGTGTGGCCGTGGGACCAGGGGTGGATGGCGCCCTCGTCGAGCGACTTGTCCTCGTCCGGGACGATCAGCTCGGGGTCGACCTCCATGCGCGTGCCGATGCCGGTGCAGTCGGGGCAGGCGCCGAAGGGCGAGTTGAAGGAGAAGGAGCGGGGCTCGAGCTCCTCGAAGGACAGGTCGTCGTACGGGCAGTAGAGGTGCTCCGAGTACATCCGCTCGCGCTCGGGGTCGTCCTCGGGGAGGTCGACGAAGTCCAGGACGACCATGCCGCCGGAGAGGCCGAGGGCGGTCTCCACCGAGTCGGTCAGGCGGCGCTTGGCGGAGTCCTTCACCGTGAGGCGGTCGACGACCACCTCGATGGTGTGCTTCTCCTGCTTCTTCAGCGTGGGCGGCTCGGAGAGCTGGATGGTCGCGCCGTCCACCCGGGCGCGGCTGTACCCCTTGGTCTGGAGGTCGGCGAAGAGGTCGACGAACTCGCCCTTGCGCTCGCGCACCAGCGGCGAGAGGACCTGGAAGCGGCTGCCCTCGGGCAGTTCGAGGACCTTGTCGACGATGGCCTGCGGGGACTGGCGGGAGATCGGGCGGCGGCACTCGGGGCAGTGCGGCTTGCCGATGCGCGCGAACAGCAGGCGCAGGTAGTCGTACACCTCGGTGATGGTGCCGACCGTGGAGCGCGGGTTGCGCGAGGTCGACTTCTGGTCGATGGAGACCGCGGGCGACAGTCCCTCGATGAAGTCGACGTCCGGCTTGTCCATCTGACCGAGGAACTGGCGGGCGTACGACGACAGGGACTCGACGTAGCGACGCTGGCCCTCGGCGAAGATCGTGTCGAACGCGAGCGAGGACTTGCCGGACCCGGACAGACCGGTGAAGACGATGAGGGAGTCACGCGGGAGGTCGAGCGAGACGTTCTTGAGATTGTGCTCGCGCGCGCCACGGACGATGAGACGGTCGGCCACGCCGGTCCGCACCTTTCTTGAGAGAAGTGACAGGGGCGGGGCCCCCGTCGTTCACAGACTAGGGCGACCCACTGACAACGCCGGGTCGGATTCCCTGGTTCGCGGGACCCGGAGGTCGATGAAACCCGGACCACCAAGAATGCCCGATGCCGCAACCGACCTTATAGCACGGACATTCGATTTGCGGGGCTGGTCCACCGCCTTCACCCGAACGTGTGGCGGAGCTATCGTCGGGCCCATGATTGATCATGTGCGCGACCTGGCGTCTGTACGTGACGCGACCGACCGGCTGCTCGCCGCAGCCACCGCATTGGACAACGTTTCGACGGCCGAGCCGTCACGGCTTCCCGGCTGGACGCGCGGACACGTCCTCGCGCACGTCGCGCGGAACGCCGACGCCCTGGTGAACGTGCTGGCCGGGCGGCCCATGTATGTGAGCGGGGAGGCACGGGACGCCGACATCGAGCGGGACGCTCCGCGACCGCTGGACGTTCAGCTCGCCGACCTGCGGGAGTCCGCGGCCCGCTTCCAGGACGAGGGCGCGGCCCCCGCGGACTGGTCCCGCACCGTGGAGCTGCGCAACGGCGTCAAGGACGCGGCCGCCAACGTGCCCTTCCGGCGCTGGATCGAGGTGGAGCTGCACCACGTGGACCTCGGCGTCGGCTATGAGCTGGAGGACCTCTCCACGGAGTTCACCCAGCGGGAGATCAACTTCCTCGTCGGGCGCTTCCGGAACCACCCGGGCCTGCCCGCCGTGGACATCCGGCAGGACGACGGCCGCGTGCTCGCCACGGGCGCCGTCGACGCCGTCACCGCGGAGCAGATCGAGCAGGGCCACGAGCGCACGGCCGACGTCACGGTCAGCGGCCGTCAGGCGGACCTCCTGGGCTGGCTCGCCGGGCGCCGCGACGGGGCCGCGCTGACCGTCGACGGCGGCCCCCTGCCCGCCCTCCCCCCGCTATAGGCTGAGTCGCATGACGTACAGCGGAGTGGTGAAGGTCGGCGGGGCCGCGGACGTGCACGAGCTGCAGGACCTGATGATCTCGAAGGTCGCGGTCGGCCCGATGGACAACAACGCCTACCTGCTGCGCTGCCGGGCCACCGACGAGCAGTTGCTGATCGACGCGGCCAACGAGCCGCAGACGGTGCTGCGGCTCATCGGTGACGACGGCATCAAGGCCGTCGTGACCACCCACCAGCACGGCGACCACTGGCAGGCCCTCGCGGAGGTCGTCGCGGCGACCGGCGCGCGCACGTACGCGGGCCGCGAGGACGCCGAGGGCATCCCGACGCCGACGGACGTCCTCGTGGACGACGGCGACACCATCACCTTCGGCCGGATCTCGCTCACCGCCCGGCACCTGGTGGGCCACACCCCGGGCTCGATCGCGCTCGTCTACGACGACCCGCACGGCCACCCGCACGTCTTCACCGGGGACTGCCTCTTCCCCGGGGGCGTCGGCAACACCTGGAAGGACCCGGAGCGGTTCGCGAGCCTCATCCAGGACGTCGAGACGAAGATCTTCGGCACGCTCCCGGACGAGACGTGGGTCTACCCGGGCCACGGCAAGGACACCACGCTGGGCGCGGAGCGCCCGCACGTCGCGGAGTGGCGCGCCCGCGGCTGGTGACCCCCGCTGGGGCGGGCCTAGCCCCGCCCCAGCAGCGCCGCCACGCGCTCCACCCCGAACACGTACCCCTGCACACCGCAGCCCGCGATGACGCCGTCGGCGCGCTGCGAGACGTACGAGTGGTGCCGGAACGGCTCACGCTGGTGGATGTTGGAGATGTGGACCTCCACCACCGGCATGCCGTCGCACGTGTTGAGCGCGTCCAGGAGGGCGATCGACGTGTGCGAGTACGCGGCCGGGTTGATGACGATGCCCGCGTGGTGCTCGCGTGCCTCGTGGATCCAGTCGACCAGCTCGCCCTCGTGGTTGGACTGCCGCAGGTCGACCGTCCCGCCGTGCGCCGCGGCCGCCTTGGCGCACATCGCCTCGACGTCGGCGAGCGTGTCGGTGCCGTAGATCTCCGGCTGACGACGGCCCAGGAGGTTCAGGTTGGGCCCGTTCAGGATCAGGACCGGGGCGGTGGCGAGGGTGTGGGGCACAGGGACCTCCGTGCGTCGGACTGCTGCTCACTGCCGGTCTATCACGGTGCGGGCGCGCCGAGCCGGGCCGTACGCTGCCGGGCATGACACCACCCGGTCGCCCGCACCCGCCGCGGTATCCGCCGAAGCCCGCCCCGGGCGACCGCATCGCCGTCGTGTCGCCCGCGGCCGGACTGCCGGAGCTCTTCCCCCTCCCCTACGAGCTGGGCCTTCGGCGGCTGCGGACGGACTTCCTCCTGGAGCCGGTGGAGTATCCGACGACGCGCAGGATGGGCGCCTCGGCGCGGGAGCGGGCCGACGACCTGCACACCGCGTTCGCCGATCCGCGGATCAAGGCGATCATGGCGAGCATCGGCGGCGACGACCAGATCACCGTGCTGCCGTTCCTGGACCGGGAGTTGATCCGGGCGCACCCCAAGCCGTTCTTCGGGTTCAGCGACAACACCAACCTGCACGCCTTCCTGTGGCAGACCGGCGTCGTCAGCTTCCACGGGGCGTCGGTGATGTGCGAGCTGGGGCGACCGGGGGCCATGGCCGCCCCGACCGCCGACTCGCTGCGCCCCGCCGAGCGCTTCCGTGACATCGACGTCCCCTGGGACGACCCGGCATCCCTCGCCGCCGAGCCGCCTACGGAGCCGGGCAGAGGCTGGAGCTGGCATCTGCCGGAGGGCGCCAAGCGGGTCGTGGAAGGGCGCTCCTGGGGCGGCTGCCTGGAAGTCCTTGCCGGGCTCCTGATGGCCGACCGCGAGGTCGCCGACCCCGCCGCCTACGACGGGCACGTGCTGTTCCTGGAGACGACGGAGGAACTCCCCTCCCCCACCGAGGTCTTCCGGATCCTGCGCGCCCTGGGCGAGCGCGGACTGCTCGCGCGCTTCGCCGCGCTGCTCATGGGCCGCGCCAAGCGTTGGAGCCTCGACCGGCGCAACGGTCCCGAGGAGCGCGCCCGTTACGCCCACGAGCAGCGCGAAGCCGTGCTCGCGGCACTCTCCGCGTACGCTCCCGCCACCATGGCCGTCTTCGACGTGGACCTCGGGCACACGGAACCGCAGTATGTGATCCCCTACGGCGGCACCGTACGGGTGGACGGGGACGAGCGGCGGATCACGGTCACGTACTGACACGCGCGCGTACGGGACCCGCGGGTGGGGCGCGCCCCTGGCCGTTCCGGCGCGCCCGCGGACCTCCGCGCGCCCCCGTAACCGCCTGTCACACCGGGTAGTTGACGCACCGTGCACAACAGTGACTCTCCGTCAGGATCCCGGCCCGCAGCCCAGACCCCGCCCCACTCCACGGCCCCTTCGCTGCCCCGGCTCGCCGCCGCGTCGCTCGCAGGGACGGCCATCGAGTTCTACGACTTCTTCATCTACGGCACCGCGGCGGCCCTCGTGCTCGGGCCGCTGTTCTTCCCGACGTTCTCCCCGCTGGCGGGAACTCTCGCGGCGTTCGCGACATTCGGAGTGGGCTTCGTGGCCCGGCCGCTCGGCTCCGTGCTCTTCGGACACCTCGGTGACCGGCGCGGCCGACGGCCCGTTCTGGTGATCTCGCTGCTCCTGACGGGCCTCGCCACCGTCGCCGTGGGCTGCGTACCGACGTACGAGACGATCGGTGTGGCCGCGCCGGTACTGCTGCTCGTGCTGCGTTTCGTGCAGGGCGTGGGGCTCGGCGGCGAGTGGGGCGGGGCGGTGCTGCTGACGGCCGAGCACGCGCCGCCCGAGCGGCGCGCGCTGTGGGCGAGCTTCCCGCAGGTCGGGCCCGCGATCGGGTTCCTGCTGGCCAACGGCGTGACGCTGGCGCTGTCCGCGACCCTCACGGAGGCGCAGTTCGCCTCCTGGGGGTGGCGGATTCCGTTCTGGGGAGCGGGGGTGCTCGCCCTTGCCGGGATCGCGCTGCGCGCCTCGCTCACGGAGAGCCCGGACTTCCTCCAGGTGCGCGAGCACGCGCGCGTACCGCTCGTCGAGGTGGCGCGCGGGCACTGGCGGCTCGTGCTGCTCACGGCGGGCGCGCTCGCCGTCGGGTACGCCGTGTTCTACGCCGTCACGACGTGGTCGCTCTCGTACGGCGTGGAGCGCCTTGGTGTGAGCCGTACCGTCATGCTGGCCTGCATCATGGCCGCCGTCGTCGTCAAGGGCGCGCTGACGCCCGTGGCGGCCTTCCTGGGCGACCGGTACGGGCGGCGGCCGATGTGTCTGGTGGGGTGTGCGGGGGTCGCCTTGTGGATGTTCCCGATGGTCGCCCTTCTGGCCACGGGTGAGCCGTTCCTGATGTTCCTGGGCTTCCTGGTGGCGCTGCTCGCGTTCGTCGCGATGTTCTCCGTGGTCGCCGCGTATCTGCCGGAGCTGTACGAGCCGCGGGTGCGCTGCACGGGGGCGGCGGTGGGCTACAACCTGGCGGGGGTCCTCGGCGGGGCGCTCACGCCGATGGTGGCGACCGCGGCGGCGCGCGGCGAGGGCACTCCGTGGGGTGTGGCCGCGTATCTGACGGCCATGGCGGTGCTGAGCCTCGGGTGCTTCGCGCTGCTTCCGGAGACGCGGCCCGTGCGGGAGAAGGCGGTGGTGCCGGTCACGGGGTGAGGCGGGCGGCGGGCTCGGGTGTCCCCGTACGACGGCCGGTGCGGCAGCGCGTACGACCGCTGGGGCGTCGTGTCCGGCCGGAGTGCGGCCCGGCCGGACACGACGCCTCACGGATTGACCGCGAGCTCCAGGTACGCCGCGAACAGCACCAGGTGCACGCCGCCCTGGAGGGGCGTGGCACGGCCGGGCACGACCGTGAGGGTGCCGACGAGGACGGTCAGCACGAGCAGCACCATGTGGGTCGAGCTGAGGCCGAGCACGAGCGGCCCGGACAGCCACACGGAGGCGATGGCGACGGCGGGGATGGTCAGGCCGATGCTGGCCATCGCCGAGCCCAGGGCCAGGTTCAGGCTGGTCTGGACGCGGTCGCGGCGGGCCGCGCGCACGGCCGCGATGGTCTCCGGGAGCAGCACGAGCAGCGCGATGATCACGCCGACGACAGCGTGCGGCAGACCGGCCGACTCGACGCCCGACTCGATGGTGGGCGACACGCCCTTGGCGAGCCCGACGACCCCGATGAGGGCGAGCGCGAGCAGGCCGAGGCTGATCAGGGCGGTGCGGGCGGAGGGGCCTTCGGCGTGGTCGTCGGCGTCGACGACCTCGCCCTCCTTGGTGACCGGCAGGAAGTAGTCGCGGTGCCGGACGGTCTGCGTCGCGACGAACAGGCCGTACAGGACGATGGACGACAGGGCGGCGAACGTGAGCTGCGCCGTGGAGAACTCCGGTCCCGGCTTGGAGGTCGTGAAGGTCGGCAGGACCAGGCTGAGCGTGGCCAGGGTGGCGACGGTCGCGAGCGCGGCGCCGGTGCCCTCGGAGTTGAAGACGGCGACGCGGTGGCGCAGGGCGCCGGTCAGCAGACAGAGGCCGAGTATGCCGTTGCAGGTGATCATCACGGCGGCGAAGACCGTGTCGCGGGCCAGGGTGGAGCTCTTGTCGCCGCCGTCGGCCATGAGGGTGACGATGAGGGCGACCTCGATGATGGTGACCGCGACGGCGAGGACGAGCGAGCCGAAGGGTTCACCGACGCGGTGCGCGATGACCTCGGCGTGGTGGACCGCGGCGAGCACCGCCCCGGCCAGTACCGCCGTCACCAGGGCGACGACCACGCCCGACAGGGAGCGCCCCCAGGTGAGGGCGAGGAGAACGATTCCGAGCACGGGCACGGCGGCTGTCCACCGTGCGGCGAGTGCCCGGAGCTCAGGGATCATGTTTTCGATGCTGCCCCGCTCACGGGAGGGCCGCGACTTCATAGGTTCCTTTCCATGCGGAAGCGGTGCACGGTCGACGACCGTGCACCGCTCCGGGGTGGTTCTCACACAGCCGGTTCCCGCCGGTCCGTGCCGGTTCTCACCGGTGGTGCCTTCGAGCCGGCTCTACGTAGAGCTGTCCCACGTCTGCCGTCAGGCCTCGATGCTGTCCTTCTGGGCGTCGTCCTTGCCGGACCGGCCGTCGCCGCCGGCCTCGGCCGCCTCGCGCTCCGCCTGCTTCTTGGAGGCCATGAGGCTGGTGATCGTCGTGATGATCAGGACGCCGCAGATGACGCCGAGCGAGACCGGGATGGAGATCTCGGGGACGTGTACGCCGTTCTCGTGCAGGGCGTGCAGGACCAGCTTCACGCCGATGAAGCCGAGGATCACCGACAGGCCGTAGCTGAGGTGGACCAGCTTCCTGAGCAGTCCGCCGATGAGGAAGTACAGCTGCCGCAGGCCCATGAGGGCGAAGGCGTTGGCGGTGAAGACGATGTACGGGTCCTGGGTGAGGCCGAAGATCGCCGGGATGGAGTCCATGGCGAACAGGACGTCGGTGGTACCGATGGCGAGCATGACGACCATGAGGGGCGTCATGATCTTCTTGCCGTTCTTCCGGATGAAGAGCTTCGTGCCCTCGTACCGGTCGGAGACGCCGAACTTCTTCTCGATCGACTTCAGGAGGCGGTTCTCCTCCCAGTCCTCTTCCTCCTCGTCGGCACGCGCCTCCTGGATGAGCTTCCAGGCGGTGTAGATCAGGAACGCGCCGAAGATGTAGAAGACCCACGAGAAGTTGGCGATGACCGCGGCGCCGGCGGCGATGAAGATCGCTCGCAGGACCAGGGCGATCAGGACACCGAACAGCAGCACGCGCTGCTGGAGGTGGGAGGGCACCGAGAACTTCGCCATGATCAGGATGAAGACGAAGAGGTTGTCGACGGAGAGCGACTTCTCGGTGATGAAGCCCGCGAAGAACTCGCCGGACGCCTGGCTCTCGCCCGCGAGCAGCAGGCCGACGCCGAAGAGCGCGGCCAGGACGATCCAGACGATGGTCCAGATTCCGGCTTCCTTGATCGACACGTCATGGGGCTTGCGCCCGATGAAGAAGTCGACTGCGATCAGGGCACACAGACCGAGAACGGTCGTCACCCACACGGTCATAGAAACGTCCACTGCGCCTCCGGCGTCGTACGGCTACTGATCAGCGTCGTCGCTGCCGGAGGTCTCTTCCACCCGGGCGCTGCGCGCGCCCCGGTCCGACGCCCCGGGACCGATGGCGGTCCGTATTGACGGGCACGTCGCGTCTGGGAGTACTCCCCTCCGCACTGAGAAGAGTACGCGAAAGACCAAGGTTAGGTAAAGGGACCGGCAAACGGGCGCCAAATGCCCAGCTCAAAAGGGTGTGCGGGCGCTTGACGGTCTCTAGGTCGACTTGGCGGCGCCGGTACGCGAGGGGTGGGTGGGGCACATGTCGACTTGGCGATGCGGGGCCGGCGGCTCAGCGGCTTCCGGTGCGGCGGGCCGCGCCCACGCGGTCCAGGACGTGGCTGAGGACCTGGCTGCCGGGCGGGGCGAGCGAGGGCTCGTACGTCCACGCGTGGCCCACCCACGGGTCCGCGAGGTGGTCCTCCGGCACCGGCGTGAGGCGCAGCAGGGCCCGCCACAGCGGGTCGAGGAGCGGGCCGTACTCCGCGGCGTCCTCGCGGTCGGCGACCATCATCAGGTGCACGCCGACGGCGGGGCCCTCGTCCGCGAGATAGCGCAGCCGGGTCACCGCGCGGTCGTCGAAGCCGTGCGGGAAGTCGTTGACGATCAGCAGGTGCTCGCCGGTGTCCAGGTCCTGCGGCAGCGCGTCGGCCATGCCGCCGCGGACCGCCATCTGCACGAGGTCCACGCGCTGGGTGAGCCGGGTGAGCACGGCGGCGGCGCCCGCGGCGCCGGTCGCGGGCGGCTCGTCCAGGACCCCGGCGCTCACCAGCGGGGCGAACGCGCTCGCACCGCTGCCGGCGGCGTCGATGACGTGCACGGTGAACGCGCCGGGCGGATACGAGGCGAGCAGCCGCGCGGCGTGCGCGACGGCGCTGTCCAGGGCGAGGCGGCGCAGCTGGTCGGCGTCCACGAGGGAGTCCGTGCCGGAGCGGCCGCTGTCGATCCACAGGCCGCGCTCCAGGGGCAGCCGGACCAGCATGGGGATGCGCAGGTCGGGGCGCTCGGGCAGATGGAGGCCGCCGAGGCGCAGGGCCATCGGGATCTCCATGGGCGCGCGATAGCCCTGCCAGACCGGGCTCGACCAGTCGGCGAACGCCGGGGGCAGGGCGGGCTCGACGACCTCCGCCTCGGCGGCGAGCTGGGCCAGGTCCCGGTCGAGGGCGGCCCTGGCCTGGTCGACGAGGTCGCCGTGGCGGGCGCGGGCGGCCTCGCGCGCGGTGTCACCGGTGCCGCCGATGCGGCTGCGCGGGTCGGAGAGGACCTTGTCCAGCTCCTGCTCCATGCGGGAGTCGGCGAAGTCCACCGCGCTGCGGTACGCCGACGCGGAGCGGGCCAGGTCCTCGAACATGCCCCACACCTGGTTGTACAGCCGCTCCTCCATGGACCAGCCCGTGGCGTCGCCCGCGACGGGGCGGGCGGGCTGCCCGGGTGCGGCGGGCGGCGCGGTGGGCGGGGGCGGCGGGGGCGCGCTGGTCTGGCGGCGCGGGTGGGTGTAGTTCACGGGGCCGCCGTCGCCGGGCTGCGCGGGCGGGGTGGCGTCCCCGGACGCGGGCGTGACGGGCTGCGGGGGCTGGCCGCCCTCGCCGGGCGCGGGCGAGGGGGTGACGGGCTGCGGGGCGGCGTCGGGGCCCGGCTCGGGTGCTGAGGGCTGTCGGCCGGGGCTCGTGTGGCCCTGGGCGGCGGCGCGCACGCGGGTCTCGTCCGCGGGGCGGGGCGGGGGTGCGGCCACCGAGCGGGCGAGGCCGCGCGCCACCGCGTCGTTGATGGCGGTCGCCAGTTCCTGGGCCTCGGGCAGGCCCTGGTCGGTGAGCATGTCGGCGAGGCCGCCCGCGTAGCCCTGGCCGACGGCGCGGACCTTCCAGACGCCCTGCTTGCGATACAGCTCCAGGGCGACGACGGCGGACTCGGCGGACAGGTCCGTGATCGTGTAGCTGGCGATCTCGGCGCCGTCGAGTCCGGTGACGGCCACGAAGGGCGCGGCGACGGCGCCGAAGGTGACCGGGCCCGCGACGCCGACGGGCAGCGCGAGCAGCACGTTGACCTGGTGCGCGCCGTCCGGCAGCGCGCCCAGGTCGACGGCGAGGCGGTGGTCGGCGGCCGCCTGCCGGGACACTTCGAGTCCGGGCAGGGTGGGAGCGCCGGGGTGGGCCACCCAGGAGGTGTCGCGCACCTTGCGGTGGTCGTCGCAGAGGGTGGCACCGGCGATGATCGGCTTGCCGGCCGACACCCGGATCTCGAGGCGGGTGCCGGGAACCGGATGGTTCTGCCCCCTGACCAGCTCGGCGGTCATCGCGTTCGTTCCCCCTTGGTGTCGGCCCCCTCACCGGGCCTGCGTGCGGACTGCCGTCTGGACGGTGGTGCTCGGCCGGGCAGTGGTGCTGAGCGGTGCCGTGCCGCCGCGACGCGATGCCGTTCAGCGGGTGGTACCGCTCAGTGGTGCGGTGGTGCTCAGAGGTGCGGCAGGATCGACGGCATCAGGTCCTGGAAGGTGCGGCCGTTGGCGGGGTTGCCGAGGGCCGTCATCTGCCAGCCGGAGCCCGCGCGGTTGACCTTGGCCATGATCTGGGCGGTGTACTGGCCGCCGCCGTCGAGGGTGTAGCGGGCCAGTTCCTGGCCGTTGGTCTCGTCGACCAGGCGGCAGAACGCGTTCTGCACCTCCTGGAAGGTCTGGCCGGTGAAGGAGTTCACCGTGAAGACGATCTGGTCGATGTGGACCGGGACGCGCTGCAGGTCGACGAGGATGGCCTCGTCGTCGCCGCCCTGGCCGACGCCGCCGACCAGGTTGTCGCCGGTGTGCCGCACGGAGCCGTCGTCGCTGACGAGGTGCCGGAAGAACACCACGTCGACGGGCTGCTTGTCGGCGAACAGGACGGCCGACGCGTCGAGGTCGATCTCCCGCGTGCGCGTGCCGAACAGGCCGCGCCGCGGGGCCGCCTGCCAGCCCAGTCCCATGCGCACCGACGTCAGAGCGCCCCCGTCGTCCTTCTGCAGGCTGATGGCCTGGCCCTTGGTCATGTTGACCGTCACGCGCTGTCCCCTTCTCGAACTGCCCTGGGCAACCGCCCGTTGCGGCGGTTGCCCATCACCCTATGCAGCCCTGTCCACCGCGCCGCACCCTGCCGGGCACTTTGTGTCGGTGTTGCAACACTGCGCTACGCCTGGCCTGCCTCCTTCATCTGCCGCAGTTCCTTCTTCATCTCCGACACCTCGTCGCGCAGCCGTGCGGCGATCTCGAACTGCAGGTCCGCGGCGGCGGCGCGCATCCGCGCGGTCATCTCCTCGATCTGCTCGGCGAGTTCGGCGGCGGGCCGGTCCGTGGGCACCGTCTGCCCGGCCTTGCCCTTGGCGGCCTTGCCCGTCGTCCCCGCCTTGGTGCCCTTGGCGGCTGCCGCGCCGCCCGCCGTGCCGAGCGACGGCACCGGGGCCTTGGCGTTCTTGCCGTCCTTCGCCTTGCGGTAGTCGGTGCCGAGGAGTTGTTCCGTGTCGACCTCTTCGCGCGCGATGGCCGAGACGATGTCGTTGATCTTCTTACGGAGGGGCTGCGGGTCGATGCCCTTCTCCTTGTTGTACGCGATCTGCTTCTCCCGGCGGCGGTTGGTCTCCTCGATGGCCTTCTCCATCGCCGGGGTGATCTTGTCGGCGTACATATGGACCTGCCCCGAGACGTTGCGCGCCGCGCGGCCGATCGTCTGGATGAGGGACGTGCCGGAGCGCAGGAAGCCCTCCTTGTCGGCGTCGAGGATCGCCACCAGGGAGACCTCGGGCAGGTCGAGGCCCTCCCGGAGGAGGTTGATGCCCACCAGGACGTCGTACTCACCGGCGCGCAGCTCGCGCAGGAGCTCGACGCGGCGCAGGGTGTCGACGTCGCTGTGCAGATAGCGGACCTGGATGCCCAGTTCGAGGAAGTAGTCCGTGAGGTCCTCGGCCATCTTCTTGGTGAGCGTGGTGACCAGGACGCGCTCGTCCTTCTCGGTGCGCTTGCGGATCTCGTGCACCAGGTCGTCGATCTGGCCCTCGGTGGGCTTGACGACGACTTCGGGGTCGACGAGGCCGGTGGGGCGGATGATCTGCTCCACGGCGCCGTCGGAGCGGGAGAGTTCGTACGCCCCCGGGGTCGCCGACAGGTAGACGGTCTGGCCGATGCGCTGCTGGAACTCCTCCCACTTCAGCGGGCGGTTGTCGAGCGCGGAGGGCAGCCGGAAGCCGTGGTCCACGAGGGTGCGCTTGCGGGAGGCGTCGCCCTCGTACATCGCGCCGATCTGCGGGACCGTGACGTGCGACTCGTCGAGGACGAGCAGGAAGTCGTCCGGGAAGTAGTCGAGGAGGGTGTGCGGCGGGGTGCCGGGGCCGCGGTCGTCGAAGTGCATCGAGTAGTTCTCGACGCCGGAGCAGGAGCCGATCTGGCGGAGCATCTCCAGGTCGTACGTCGTGCGCATGCGCAGCCGCTGGGCCTCCAGCATCTTGCCCTGCTTCTCCAGCTCCGCGAGGCGCTCGGCGAGCTCCTTCTCGATGCCGTTGATCGCCTTCTCCATGCGCTCGGGACCCGCTACGTAGTGGGACGCCGGGAAGACGTACAGGTGGTCGTCGTCGCTGATGACCTCGCCGGTCAGCGGGTGCAGCGTGGAGAGCGCCTCGATCTCGTCGCCGAACATCTCGATGCGCACGGCCAGTTCCTCGTACACCGGGAAGATCTCGATGGTGTCGCCGCGGACCCGGAAGGTGCCGCGGGTGAAGGCGAGGTCGTTGCGGGTGTACTGGATGTCGACGAAGCGGCGAAGGAGCTGGTCGCGGTCGATCTCGTCGCCGACCTTGAGCGGGACCATCCGGTCCACGTACTCCTGCGGGGTGCCGAGGCCGTAGATGCAGGAGACGGAGGCGACCACGATGACGTCGCGGCGGGTGAGCAGCGAGTTCGTCGCGGAGTGGCGCAGGCGCTCGACCTCCTCGTTGATCGAGGAGTCCTTCTCGATGTACGTGTCCGACTGGGGGACGTACGCCTCGGGCTGGTAGTAGTCGTAGTACGAGACGAAGTACTCGACGGCGTTGTTCGGCAGCAGCTCGCGGAACTCGTTGGCCAGCTGGGCGGCCAGGGTTTTGTTCGGCGCCATCACGAGCGTGGGGCGCTGGAGCTTCTCGATCATCCACGCGGTGGTGGCCGACTTGCCGGTGCCGGTGGCGCCGAGCAGGACGACGTCCTTCTCGCCCGCGCGGATGCGCTTCTCCAGGTCGGCGATGGCCGTCGGCTGGTCGCCACTGGGCTGGTACGGGCTGACGACCTCGAAAGGTGCCACCGTGCGTTCGATCTTCGATACGGGCCGCATGGAACCCACCGTACGACCCCCCACTGACAACGCCGCCGCGCTCACCACTTCTGCGGTGCCCGCGCCCCCGTTCTGCGGCGGGTCCTGCGGCCGGGGCGCGTCGCGGGCCGGCGGCTGACGCGCCCGGTCTGGCGGTCGCCGGAGCGGGGCACGGGGTAGGTGGCGGTGCGCGGGCGGGCCGCCGCGGCCTTCAGGTCGGCCTTGCCCAGCATCATCAGCGGGTCGAACATCACGATGACGCCCGCCAGCAGCAGGAAGGTGAGCGGGCCGACCATGAGGGGCGCGAGGATCTCGGGGGACGAGTCGCCGGGCGGCGCGGTGGAGCGGCCGTGCAGATGGACGGTGACGGCGGCCATCCCGGTGTAGTGCATGCCGCTGACGGCGAGGCCCATGACGAGGCTGGCACCGAGGCTCCACAGGAAGCCCCTGATCTGGCCCGCGGCCCACAGGGCGGCGATGGCGGCGACGACGGCGATCACCACGGAGGCGGCGACGGTCAGGGTGTTGTACTGGAGCCTGCCGCCGAGGCGCATCCCGGCCATCCCCAGGTAGTGCATCGAGGCGATGCCGAGGCCCGTGATGGTGCCTCCGGTGAAGAGCGCCGCTCCGCTGGCTCCGCGGTAGCCCACGATGAAGATCCCGACGCCGACCATGACGATGGCGACGGCCAGGCTCGCGAAGGTCGTCGCCCGGTCGTAGTGGACCGGCGTCCCTTCGACGCTGAAGCCCATCATCGCGATGAAGTGCATGGTCCAGATGCCGGACCCGATGGCGGCCGAGCCGAGCGCGAGCCAGCCGGGCCGCCAGGAGTGCGCGACCAGGAGCGACCGCGTGGTGCAGCGCAGGCCGAGCGCGCCGCCCAGGCAGGCCATCAGATAGGCGACCACCGGCGTGACGAATCCGTAGCTGAAGCCGTCGACCGTGCCCTCCATGAGCGGTAGCCCTTCCGCCTGTCGTACCTGGATGTCCCGGAACGCCCCGTCTGCCCTCGACCGACGGCCAGGTGACGGGCCGTCGGCTGAGGTGAGAGTAGGGCTCAGCCGTGAACGCACGACCGATTTTCCGGCAAAGAAACACGGGTTCCGCGCCTGGGGTCCCCACTTGGGAGACCGGTGTTCAACGTGTGGTCATCCTGTACCTGTCTGTAGTTGGCCGTGGACTGTCATTCTCAATCGAACCGTGAGCTCATGACGCGAGGAGAACCCGTGCACGCACGCGCCGCAGCCGCCACGACCGCCGCTCTCCTGGGAACAGGAGCACTCGTCCTCCCCTCCACCGCCAGCGCCGAGGCCCCCGCCGACACCGCCGTCACCGCCTCCGCCGCACACAGGACCCCCACAGTCGTGGCCCATCGCGGAGCCTCCGCCTACGTCCCCGAGAACACGCTCGCCGCGATCGACAAGGCCGCCCGGATGGGCTTCCGCTGGGTCGAGAACGACGTCCAGCGCACCAAGGACGGCGTCCTCGTGATCGTCCACGACGACACCCTGAAGCGGACGACCAACGTCGAGCAGGTCTTCCCCCACCGCTCCCCCTGGAAGGTGAAGGACTTCACCGCGGCGGAGATCGCCACGCTGGACGCGGGCAGCTGGTTCGGGGCGCAGTACAAGGGCGCGCGCGTGCCGACGCTCACGCAGTACATGAACCGTGTCTCGCGCAACCACCAGAGCCTCGTCCTGGAGATCAAGAAGCCCGAGCTCTACCCGGGAATCGAGCGGGACACCCTGCGGGTGCTGCGCAAGACCGGCTGGCTGGACCGCGACCACGTCAAGAACAAGCTGGTCGTCCAGAGCTTCAGCGCGGACAGCATCAAGAAGGTGCACGCCCAGCGGCCCGACATCAAGACCGGCTTCCTGGGTACGCCCGCGACCGCCGACCTCCCGGCGTACGCGAAGTTCGCGGACCAGATCAACTCGACGCACACGTCCATCTCCGCGGGCTACGTCTCCGCGATCCACCGGCTCAAGGGCGCGCACGGCAAGCGCCTGGAGATCTTCACCTGGACCGTGGACGAGAGCGCCGCGGCGCGGCGGGCGGCGGCCTTCGGTGTGAACGGCATCATCACCAACAAGCCCGACGTGGTACGCAGGGCGATCAACGACTGACGCGACGGCCGGCCACACGGCCGACGGCTCGACCGACAGCAGGTCTCCTGCCTGCCGAGCGCCGCGGGACGACTCGTCCCGCGGCGTTGTCAGTGCCCGGACGTACCGTGGTTTCCATGAACGCCATGGGGCACAACGAGCAGGACCGGGACGAGCGTCGGGCGCCGGACGCGCGGTCCGGCGCCGTGTGGGCCGTCGTCGCAAGCGACATCGGCCCGCTGCTGCTGGCCGCGACCGACGTAGGCCTGGTCGCGGTCGTCTTCCACGCCACGGACGACGTGCGCGACAAGGCCCTGGAGCGCCTTGGCTCCCGCCTGGGCGCCGAGCCGGTCGAGGATCCCGGCTCACCGCTGCTCACCGAGCCCATACGCCAGCTGCGGGCGTACTTCGCCGGACAGCGGCGCGACTTCGAGCTGCCGCTGGACTGGTCGCTGATCTCCGGCTTCAACCGCCAGGTGCTGCGCGAGCTCGCGGCGGGCGTGCCGTTCGGAACGGTCGTGGGCTACGGAGACCTGGCCCGCCGCGTCGGCCAGCCCGGCGCGGCCCAGGCCGTGGGCATGGCGATGGGCGCCAACCCCCTGCCGGTCGTGGTGCCCTGCCACCGGGTGGTGGAACGCGACGGCGGCATCGGCGGGTTCGGCGGCGGCCTGGAGACGAAGCGGCGGTTGCTCGCGCTGGAGGGGGTGCTTCCCGAGCCGCTGTTCTGACCAGGCGGCTCGGACCTGCGGCGGCGTGCATGGGCGGGGCGTCCGGGGGCGAGGGCGTCCTCGTGCGCCGCGCCCTCGGCACCGACTTCGTTCCGCACGGCATGCAACCGGCTTCGTTCCGCACTGCATGTACATGAACGGCACCTGTCCTGACACACTTCCGACGTGGCCATATCCCCCTCGCCCTCGCCGTCCCCTGCGCCCTCGCCTTCGTCGTCCCCCGCAGCCGCCGCGGACCTCGTAGCCGCTACGCCCGCCCGGTGCCCCCGTAGCCCGCGATGTCCCCGATGAGCACGACCGGGGACGCGACCCTCGCACCCGTCGCCGTCGAGGAACTGCCCGCGCTGCGACGGCGGATCACGGCGGTCCTGGTCGCGAGCCAGATCCTCGGCGGGCTCGGTGTGGCCACCGGGATCGCGCTGGCCGCCGTGCTCGCGAAGGAGGTCAGCGGCACGGAGTCGCTGTCCGGGCTCGCGCCCACCGCGACCGTCGCCGGGACCGCGCTGCTCTCGGTGCCGCTGGCGGCGCTGATGACCGCGCGGGGCCGCCGCCCCGGTCTCGTCCTCGCGTATCTCATCGGCGCGTTGGGCGCGGGAGTGGTGGTCGTGGCCGCGGCCGTCGGGAACTTCCCGCTGCTCCTGGTGGGCATGGCCGGGTTCGGCGCGGCGTCGTCGGCCAACCTGCAGGCGCGGTTCGCGGCGGCCGACCTGGCCGAGCCCGGGGCCAGGGCGCGCGCCATCTCCAACGTCGTGTGGGCCACGACGATCGGCGCGGTCCTCGGGCCCAACATCGCGGCGCCCGCGGGCCGCAGCGTCTCCGGGCTCGGCATTCCGAAGGAGGCGGGGCCCTTCGTCTGGGCGGCCGGGATCTTCCTGATCTCAGCGGTCGTGGTGGCGCTGCTGCTGCGCCCCGACCCACTGCTCACCGCCCGCGCCCTGGAGCCCGGCGGTGACCAGACGGCGGCGGGCCGATCGCTGCGGGCCGGGTTCGCCGCCGTGGCCGCGTCCCAGCAGGCGCGGCTCGCGCTGGTGACGGTCGCCATCGCGCACACCGCCATGGTGTCGATCATGTCGATGACCCCGGTCGACCTCGGTCACCACGGAGCGAGCATCGATCTGATCGGCCTGGTCATCAGCGGGCACATCGCGGGCATGTACGCGTTCTCGCCGGTGATGGGGCGGCTCGCGGACCGGATCGGGCGGCTCGCCGTCATCGCCCTGTCGGTGAGCCTGCTTGCCTGCGCGGCGCTGCTCGCGGGGACGGCCGGGAGCAACCACGGGCAGACGGCGGCGGGCCTGTTCGTGCTCGGCCTCGGCTGGTCGGCGGGGCTCGTGGCGGGGTCCGCGCTGCTCACCGACTCCGTGCCGCAGGCCGCGCGCGCCGCCGCCCAGGGCCTCTCGGACCTGACCATGAACACGGCGGCGGGCGTCGGCGGCGCGGTGGCGGGCCTGGTGGTCGCGCGGGCGAGCTACGGCTGGCTCAACCTGATCGCGGCGCTCCTGCTGCTGCCGCTCGCGGCGTTCGCCCTGTTCACGCGCGGGCCCGGCCGTACGGACACCGGGGCTGCCGCCGCACCGGAGGACTGACGCCGGGTCGCCGCCGTACCGCAGGACTGACCCGGCGCACCGCACGAATCGGACGTCCGCCGCCGCGGCGGGCGTTCAGCCGCCGAGGGTGATGTGGTATGCCTTGCGCAGCGTCTCGTGCACGGTCCACGTCGTACGGTCGCCTTCGCGCAGCACGGCCGCGTCGCCGGGGCCGACCTCCAGGACGTCGCCGCCCTCCACCTCGATGGTGGCGCGGCCGCTGACGACCACGAAGAGCTCGTTGGCCTCGGTGTCGGTCACCACGCCCGGGGTGATCTGCCAGATGCCGCGCAGTTGCTTGCCGTCGGCGGACTCCCAGAGGACCTTGCCGGTGACGACGGGCTCTCCGGAGACGATCTGCTGCGGGTCGAGCGGCTCCTCCTCCAGCTCGACGTCCGGAATGTGCACGGCAAAAGAGGGCGCGTTCTGATCATTCGTGGTCATGGCCGGTCACCTTAATGGGTTTGCCGCGGGGCACCGCCCGCCAGGGATGAAGGAAGACCCGACTGGCAGGAGGCTGACCGTGTTGGTGGTGTCCGACGAGGTACAGGCGGCTCGCGCGCGACGGCGCCCCGTCGTGGCCCTGGAGTCCACGATCATCGCGCACGGGCTGCCGCGGCCCCGCAATCTGCGTGTCGCCCTCGAACTGGAGCAGGCCGTACGCGACGAGGGCGCCGTGCCCGCCACGATCGCCGTCCTCGACGGGCGCCCCCATGTCGGCCTGGACAAGGACCAGTTGGAGCGGGTCGCCGGGGAGGAAGGCATCCGCAAGCTGGGCCACCGGGACCTGCCGCTCGCCGTCGCGGCGGGTGCGAGCGGGGCGACGACGGTGTCCGCGACGGCCCTGCTCGCCGCCCGCGCCGGGCTGCGGGTGTTCGCCACGGGCGGGCTCGGCGGAGTGCACCGGGAGTGGACCCGTACCCAGGACGAGTCGGCCGACCTGGGGCTGCTCGCGCGGACCCGGATCACGGTCGTGTGCGCGGGCGTGAAGTCGATCCTGGACGTGGCCGCGACGCTCCAGCGCCTGGAGACCCTGGGCGTGGCGGTGGCGGGCTACGGCACGTCCCGCTTTCCCGGCTTCTACCTCTCCGACTCCGGACACGACGTGGACTGGACGCTGCGGACACCGGACGAGGTCGCCGCGGTCATGCGCGCCCAGGACGCGCTGGCCGGGCCGGAGTCGGCGCTCGTCGTGGCCAACCCGGTGCCGGAGGCCGAACAGCTCGAACCCGCCCTCCACGCGCGCGTACTCGACGAGGCGCTGCGGGAGTGCGCCGCGCGCGGAGTGCAGGGCCAGGCGGTGACCCCGTTCCTCCTCGACCACCTGATGCGGCACACCGAAGGGGCCTCCCTGGAGGCCAACCTCGCGGCGGTGCGCGGGAACGTGCGGCTCGCGGCGCGGATCGCGGCGGCGTGGACGCGGACAACGTGACGGCTTCGGGCGAACCACCGGACTCCGACCCCACGGCCCCCGGCCAGCCACCGGACTCCGACCCCACGGCCCCCAGCGAGCCGTCGGACTCCGGCGCCGTGGCTCCCGGCGGGCCGGAGCACCCCTCGGCACTCTCCCCGAACGGAACCGGCGCCCTCCTGGTCGTGGGTGACGTCGTCACGGACATCGTCGCCCGGCACCGGGCGCCCCTCGCACCCGGCACCGACACGGCCGCGGCGATCCGTACCGTGCCGGGCGGCGCGGGCGCCAACGTCGCCTGCTGGGCGGCCCACTGGGGCTGTCGCGACGTGCGTTTCCTCGGGCGGGCCGGTGCCGACGCGGCCGCGTGGCACGAGGAGACGCTGCGCCGCGCCTCGGTACGCCCTCATATCGCAGTCGACCCCGAAGCGCCCACGGGCACGGTGATCTGCCTGGTCGACGCGGCGGGTGCGACGGCGGAGCGGACGTTCCTCACGGACAGCGGCGCGTCCCTGCGCCTGTCCCCCGCCGACTGGACGCCGTCCCTGCTCGACGGCGTGACCTGGCTCCACCTGTCCGGGTACCTGTTCTTCGCCGAGTCGAGCCGCGCGGCGGCGCGGGCGGCGTTGGCGTCGGCACGCGCGCGTGGGGTGACGGTGAGCGTGGACCCGGCGTCCACGGGGTTCCTCCTCCGGCACGGGGTGGACCGCTTCCTGGCCGACGCGGCCGGGGTGGACGTACTGCTGCCGAGCCGCGATGAGGCGTTGCTGCTGACGGGGCCGCCCGGGGCGACGGGCCCTGCCGACGCGGCCGCCGAGCTGAGCCGCCGGTTCCCCGAGGTGGTGGTCAAGCTGGGCGGGGACGGCGCGCTGGCCGCGCGAGACGGGCGGGTGCGGGTCCGCGTCCCGGCGGTGCGGGCGGAGGCGCGGGACTCCACGGGCGCGGGCGACGCGTTCACGGGGGCGTACATCGCGTCGCGGATGGCGGGGGCGGGGCTGCGGGAGGCCGTGGGTGAGGGGTGCGGGGCGGGGGCGCGGGCGGTGTCACGGGTGGGGGCCCGGCCGGAGCTGCGGGCCCCGCTTCCCGGGGGACGTCCGGGGGCTCGCCTTCCTGAGGGACGTGCGGGGGCTCACCCAAGGTCATGAGGCGCCCCGGTCCGGGCCCGCGCCCCTGTCAGGGCCCGCGCTCCGATCAGTACTCGCCTTCCGATCAGGGCTCGCCCTCCGATCAGGGCTCGCCCTCCGATCAGGGCCCGCGCTCCGATCAGGCCTTGCGGGCCCAGGCCGACACCAGCGGGGCCGTGGCCGGGACGACGACGCGGTCGGCGACATGGGCGAGGTGCCGCTCGATGTCGTCGTGGGAGGCGAGGCCCGCGGCGACCAGGTCCGCGCGGACCTGCTCGACGGTGGCGGACTCCAGGGCCGCGCACGCCGGGGAGACGAGCGGGAAGTACGCGTCGGCCTCCACCTGCCGCAGTCCCGCCGCGCGCAGCAGCCGCGGCAGCACCCGCCCGAACGCGAGGTCGGCGCCGCGGTCGGCGAGCAGGGCGCGCACACCGGCGCGCAGCCGGTTCGCCGCCTCCTCCTCGGAGCTGTGCTCGTCGGGGCAGGCCAAGGGCTGCAGGGCGGGGTCGGCCTCCTCGATCAGGAGCCGACCGCCGGGGCGCAGCGCCTTGATCATGGAGTGCAGGGCCCGCTCGCGGTCCGGCACGTGGGTGAGGACGAGGCGGGCGTGCACGAGGTCGAACGCCTCGGCGGGCGGCGCGTCGGCGGCCACGTCGTGGATACGCACCTGCACGGGCGGGCGCGCGGCCGACAGCAGCGGCGCCGTGTCCGTGGCGGTGGCGAGCACGCGGCCGGTCGGGCCCACCCGCTTGGCGAGCCAGGACACGACGGACGTGCCACCGGCGCCGACCTCCCAGCAGCGCCAGCCGGGGCCGATGCCGAGCCGTTCGATGTGCCGGAAGGTGGTGGGGTCGAAGAGGGCGGCGAAGGCGCTGGAGCGGGCCGCCGACTCGTCGGACCTGCCATCGAGGAGATTTCCGTCGGTTCGCGTCATGCGGCGATCATGACAGTTCCGGAGCGGAGTATTCCGTTCCCACAGGCCTCGTCGTGGTGTCGGACCGGGCTGGCAGACTTGCCCATCAAGTCCAGCACGAGGAGCTGCACATGTCGATGTCGGGCAACCTGCGGAAGGTCGGAAGCCTCCGCAAGGTCGGGAATCTGCGGAGCGTCCGCGGCCTGCGCAAGGTCGCGGGACTGACCCGGCGCGGCCCTCGCGTCGACCTGAGCCACCCCGCCCGCTCCCCGCTGGGCTCATCGGTGGTGAAGTGCGTGACGTATCGCAAGGGGGTGCGCCAGACACCGGTCCGCGACGGCGATCTCGTCGAGGCCGTGGGACACGTCCGCAAGCACGACGACGGCTTCGTGTGGCTGGGTCTGCACGAGCCGACGGAGCGGGAGTTCGCGGGCATCGCCGAGCTCTTCGACCTGCACCCGCTGGCGGTCGAGGACGCGGTCCACGCCCACCAGCGGCCGAAGGTCGAGCGCTATGGCCAGACGCTGTTCGCCGTGTTCAAGACGGTCTGTTACGTGGAGCACGCCGAGCTGACCGCGACCAGCGAGGTGGTGGACACCGGCGAGATCATGGTCTTCGTCGGCAAGGAGTTCGTGATCACCGTCCGGCACGGCAGGCACGGCTCGCTCGGCCCGCTGCGCGAGGAGCTCGAGGGGACACCCGACCAGCTGGCGCAGGGCCCGGCGGCGGTGCTGCACGCCATCGCGGACCAGGTCGTGGACGACTATCTGGAGGTGGCGGACTCGGTGCAGGCCGACATCGACCAGGTCGAGGCGGAGGTGTTCGCGCCCGAGGGCGCCCGCGGCGCCGACCCGGGCCGGATCTATCAGCTCAAGCGCGAGCTTCTGGAGCTGAAGCGGGCGGTGGTGCCGCTCGGCCGCCCGCTGCAGATCCTCGCCGCCAAGCCGATGCGGCTCGTCGCCCCGGAGATACAGGCGTACTTCCGCGACGTGGACGACCACCTCAAGCGGGTCACCGAGCAGATAGCGGCCTTCGACGAACTGCTGAACTCGATCCTCCAGGCGCATCTCGCCCAGGTGACGGTCGCGCAGAACGAGGACATGCGGAAGATCACGGCCTGGGCCGCGATCGTCGCCGTGCCCACGATGGTCTGCGGGGTCTACGGCATGAACTTCGACCACATGCCCGAGCTGCGCTGGCAGTACGGATACGGCCTGGTGATGGGAGTGATAGCGACGGCGTGTGTCCTGCTGTACCGAGGCTTCCGGCGCAACGGCTGGCTGTGACGGAAGCCCGCGCGGGGCGACGTGCGGGTGATGTACACGTCGGCGTACGAGATGGAGGCACCCGCGATGGAGGCAGGCGCGGGACGGGTCAGGACTTGGCGTAGACGCTCTCGACCCAGCCGGAGAGCTGTTCGTCGGTCAAGTGCTTGGCGAGGTCGGCCTCGCTGATCATCCCGACGAGGCGCTTGTTCTCGATCACGGGCAGCCTGCGGATCTGGTGGCCCTGCATCTCGTGCAACACCTCGTCGACGTCGGCGTCAGAGGCGATCCAGCGCGGTGTGCCCTTGGCCATGTCGCCCGCGGTGACCTTGGCCGGGTCGTGCCCCATCGCGACGCACCCGACGACGATGTCGCGGTCGGTGAGGATGCCACACAGCCGGTCGTTCTGGTCGCTGATGGGCAGGGCTCCCACGTCGAGTTGGCGCATGAGCTGGGCCGCGCGGTCCAGGGTCTCGTGCGCGGGGATCCACTGTGCACCCCGGTGCATGATGTCTCCGGCGGTGGTCATGGGTACCTCCCGGTGCCGGACGGCCGGCGCGGCGCGGGGGCGCCGCTAGTCCCGGCGTCCTCATTCTCGTCGCGGCGCCCACAGGCCGCACCCGCAGCCGTCGCGGGGGCCGATCGGCACTGGTCGGGGCCGGTCAGGGCCGGTCAGGGCCGGTCAGGGCCGGTCAGGGCCGAGCGTGGCGTCGGGCCGAGCAGGGGGCCGGAGCCGAGTGTCGCGTCGGGGCCGGGCATGCGGTCGGGTCAGCCCGTCCAGGCCGGGTGGCGCGGGTCGTCGGCGCGGACGACGACGTCGGCCGCGGCGGTGGGGGCGCTCTCCGCCTCGTACCGGTCGAAGGCGGGCAGGGTCCACTGTTCGTCCGGCGGGGTGCGCCGCCGCAAGGCGCCGGAGGAGAGGTGTACGTGCACCGTCAGGTCGAAGGGGAACCAGTGGCCGAGCAGCAGGGGGCCGTGCAGCAACAGCAGCGCGCCGGGAGGGAGTTGGACGTAGGGGGTGCGGGTGGCGCGGTCGGCGTTCGGGTCCCACAGGTCGGGCAGGACCTGGCCGGTGCCGCCCGGGTCCAGCGGCCCGAAGACCTCACGCCAGAGGGCGCCCGTGTCGAACCAGCCGCTGTAGTACGCCTCGACGTCCTCGTGCCCGTACTCGAGGCGCAGCGAGGCGGGCCGCAGGAACCCCGCCGTGCCGACGACGAGCGAGGGCCGCCCGCGCACGCGCAGCGCCTCGCCCACCGCGGCGGCGAGTTCGCCGGGGCGGGCGGCGGGGGCACCGTCGAAGGCGACGCGCGGCCAGGCACCGCCGTCCCCCGGCTCCAGGTCGAGCAGCCGGTCGGCGAGGGTGTCCGTGAGGCGTTCCCAGGTGATCGCTTCGAGTCGCACAAGGCCATGATGTGGGGTGCTGGCGGGCGGGCATGAACCGGGCATGGCAGTTCCTCGCGTGCGCACCGGGCCCGTCGTCATCCAACCGCTGAAGCGCAGGCGTTGCGTGGAGTGCCGGGGCGGGCCGCTGTCGCTGCTCGTCCACGAGGGCGGGGAGCCCCGCTGCCTGGACTGCGCCGACCTCGGGCATCTGGTGTATCTGCCGCGCGGGGACACGGCGTTGACGCGGCGGGCGCGCGAGGGCTCCGGGCTGTCCGCGGTGGTCGTGCGGTTCAACCGGCGCAAGAGCCGGTACGAGCGGCAGGGCGTCCTGGTCGAGGAGGCGGCGCTCGTCCGGGCCGAGGAGCGGTGCCTGGCCGACGCGGACGCGCGGGCGCGGCGGCGGGCGCGGGACGCCATGCGGCGGGCCGGGGAGGACGTGCGGTTCGTCGGGGAGTTCGCGGCGGAGATCCGCCGGCTGTTCCCGCGCTGCCCGCGGGACCGGGCCCGGGCGATCGCCGCGCACGCGGGCGCCCGGGGCAGCGGCCGGGTGGGCCGCAGCGCGGCCGGCCGCGCCCTGACTCCCACGGCGGTGACGGCGGCGGTGATCGCCGCGGTGCGGCACACGGACACGGACTACGACGAGCTGCTGATGCGCGGGGTGCCACGGGGCGAGGCGCGGCGTGCCATCGCGGGGGCGGTCGAGGAACGGTTGCGGGGGTGGCGGGCGGACGACGGGCCAGGGGGCGGGGAGGACGAGCCCGGGCGGCGCACCGGGCCGTGAGCGGCGGGGCCCGGCTCGGGAGCGGAAGGCCGGGCCGGGCCGGGCCACCGCTCCGCGCGAGGCCGAAGCCCGCCCCGCCGCACCACGGCAACACGACCGTCCCGGAAAGCCCGACCACCCA
>NZ_JBVIZH010000001.1:228868-663116 GCF_055591765.1 Streptomyces sp. NPDC041205
ACGCACCGCCCCACCACGGCAACACCACCGTCCCGGAAAGCCCGACCACCCACCGCCCCACCACGGCAACACCACCGTCCCGGAAAGCCCGACCACCCACCGCCCCACCACGGCAACACCACCGTCCCGGAAAGCCCGACCACCCCACCGCACCGCCCCACCACGGCACCCCGCCGACCAGCGAAGCGCGCCCCGCTCAGGCACCCCGGACAAGGCCCCCGGCCAGTGAGACGCCGACGTATGGGTGTGCGGGGTCCGCGTATGGCGTCCGGTGCTTCGTGGTCATTGACTGGTCACAGACATACCGCGCCGTGCAGGATCAGGCGCCTCACACCGGCCGCCGACGGCCGGACCCACCCAGGGAGTTGCCATGATCGACGGACCGTACTTCGTGCTCACCGTTCTCGGTGCGGTGGCCTGCGCCCTCGTCGCCGGGGTGTTCATCGGCTTCTCCACCTTCGTGATGCGGGGCCTCGCCGCGCTGCCGTCGCCCCAGGGCATCGCGGCGATGAACGCGATCAACGTCACGGCGGTCAGACCGCCGTTCATGGCCGTGTTCATGGGGGCGACCGGCGTCAGCGTGGTGCTCGCCGTGGTCACCTTCGTGGTCTGGCCGGACGAGGGCGCGCTGGAGCTGCTGCTCGGCTGCGCGCTGTATCTCTTCGGCTGCTTCGGAGTGACGGTCGTGGCGAACGTGCCGCGCAACAACGAGCTGGCGAAGGTCGACGCGTCATCCGAGTCCGGCGCGGCGTACTGGCGTACGTACGTGGCCGAATGGACGATGTGGAACCACATCCGCACCGGGGCCGCCACCGCCGCGGCGGTCTCCTTCATCCTCGCCCTGACCTGAGCGTTCCCGACCGGCCTGCCCGCCGCCCCGCCCCCGGACCACATGCCGACCCCGTCTCCCCGGCATACCGTGGTGGCTGAAAGACGCGCCCTACGCGTAGGGAGACGGCCATGGCCGACCCCAAGGGGTTCCTGCGGCACCCGCGCCAGGAGTGGCCGCGGCGGCCGGTGGGCGAGCGGGTGAAGGACTGGGACGAGGCGTACGTCCCCGGGGCGCTGCTGCCCCTGATCGAGGAGCAGGCCGACCGGTGCATGGACTGCGGGATCCCGTTCTGCCACGAGGCCTGTCCGCTGGGGAACCTGATCCCCGAGTGGAACGACCTGGTCTCGCGGGCCGACTGGCGCGCCGCCGCCGACCGGCTGCACGCGACGAACAACTTCCCCGAGTTCACCGGGCGGCTGTGCCCGGCGCCGTGCGAGGCGGGCTGCGTCCTCGCCATCAACCAGCCCGCGGTGACCATCAAGAACGTCGAGGCGGCCATCGCCGACCGCGTCTGGGCGGACGGCCTCGCCCCGCCGATGCCGCCCGAGCGGCTGACGGGCAAGTCGGTGGGGATCGTCGGCTCGGGTCCCGCGGGTCTCGCGGCGGCGCAGCAGCTGACGCGGGCGGGGCACACGGTCGTGGTGTACGAGCGGGACGACCGGGCGGGCGGGCTGCTGCGCTACGGGATCCCCGCGTTCAAGATGGCGAAGCACCACCTGGAGCGGCGACTCGCGCAACTGCGGGCCGAGGGCACGAGGTTGCGTACGTCGACGGAGGTCGGCCGGGACATCGGCGCGGCGGCGCTGCGGAGCCGCCATGACGCGGTCGTGCTCGCCGTCGGGGCCACGGCGTGGCGGGAACTTCCGGTTCCGGGGCGGGAGTTGGCGGGGATCACGCAGGCCATGGAGTATCTGCCGGGAGCCAACCGCGTGGGCGAGGGCGACCTCGACGTCTCGCCGCTGTCCGCCGCCGGCAAGCACGTGGTGATCGTGGGCGGTGGCGACACCGGGGCGGACTGCCTGGGCACGGCGGTACGGGAGGGCGCCGCGTCCGTGACCCAGGTGGACATCCGCGCGCTCCCCTCGGCAGAGCGGGACGAGACGGCCGACCCGTGGCCCACGTACCCCACGCTGTACCGGATCTCCCCCGCCCACGAGGAGGCCGGCGCGTTGGGTTTCGGCCAGAATCCGGACGCCGACGCGCGGCTTTTCGCAGCCTCGACGCTGCGGTTCTCCGGGGACGCGGCGGGGCGGGTGCGGGCCGTCCACCTGGGCGCTGTGGACGCGCGGCGACGCCCGGTGCCCGGCGCCGAGCGGGTCCTCAGGGCCGACCTGGTGCTGCTCGCGCTGGGGTTCCGGGGGCCGGAGGTGACCGTCGGGGGCGCGGTGTCGGAACTGGGCGTGACGGTGGCACCGGACGGGACGGTCGCCCGGGACGGCGGCTACGCGACGAACGTGCCCGGGGTGTACGTCGCCGGGGACGCCGGGCGCGGCCAGTCCCTGGTGGTGTGGGCGATCGCAGAGGGCCGCGCGGCCGCGGCGGCCGTGGACCGCCACCTCATGGGCACGACGTCACTGCCGTCACCGGTGACGGCGCACGACGGCCCGCTCAGACCATGACCGACCCCGGACTCGACCGCCCCGGCCACCAGGGAATACGCACAGAAGCGCCGCCCCGGCCACGACCGGGCCCCGCACAGAACCGGCCCTCGGCCGACCCCGCAGACCCGCCGCGCCCCAGGCCCACAGGCCCGCAACCCCACACTCCAGCCCGCGGGCAGCCCCGCCCCCTCACCCCTTACGAGCCACCCCGCCGTAAATGGGCAGCGGCCCATCCCCGACGGGCTCCGCCCGCTCGCCCAGCTCCGGATGCCACGCGTCGGCCACCGTCACGCCGGGTTCCACCAGGTCGAGGCCGTCGAAGAAGCGGACGACCTCGGCGCGGTCGCGCAGGGCGAGGGTGAGGGCGCGGGACTTGTAGAGGTCACCGGCCGTCCTGGCCCGGTCGGGGGTGAACTCGCCGGTGCCGTGGGACAGCATCAGAAAGCTCCCCGACGACAGCGCGGACACCAGCTCGTCCACGACCTCGTACGCGCCGTCCTCGTCCGGGACGAAGTGCAGCAGCGCGACCAGGGACAGGGCGACGGGACGCGTGAAGTCGAGGGTCTTGCGGGCCTCGGCGAGGATGGCGGCGGGTTCGCGGGCGTCGCCCTGGATGTACTCCGTGGCGCCCTGGGCCGTGGACCGCAGGAGCGCCTCGGCGTGGGCGAGGACGATGGGGTCGTTGTCGCAGTAGACGACGCGGGTGTCGGGCGCGATGCCCTGGGCGATCTGGTGCAGGTTGGGCTCGGTCGGGATGCCGGTGCCGATGTCGAGGAACTGCCGGATCCCGGCCCCGGCGAGCCAGCGCGTGGCGCGCTGCATGAAGGCCCGGTTGGCGCGCGCGACGGCGGGGATGCGCGGGTCCATGGCGACGAGTTGCCGGCTCATCTCCTCGTCGACGGGGTAGTTGTCCTTGCCGCCGAGCCACCAGTCGTACATCCGCGCGGGATGCGGCTTGCTCGTGTCGATGTACGACGAGCCGCCCTCGTCCCCCTGGGCCTGCCCCGTCCCGGTCATCTGTGGCTCCCTTGCCCCTTCACCGAGGTCCCCGCGCACCGTGGTCGAGGTACGCGCACGACGTACGAGTTCACCGGCGGATGCGGCACCCGCCCCATCGGCCGGCGGCGTATCCGTCACCCGCCGGTGGCGTATCCACTCACCCGCCGGTGACGTACCCGGTCACGACAGCAGAAAGTCCGCCTCCCCCGCCTTCGCTCCCTGTATGAACGCCCGGATCTCACCGTCCGTGTAGATGAGCGCGGGGCCGTCCGGGTCGGAGGACTGGCGGACGGCGACGCGGCCGTCGTCCAGCTTCATGGCTTCGAGACAGTTGCCGCCGTTGCCGCCGCTCCACGGCTTGTGCCAGCCCTCGACGCCGAGTTCGCGCGCGGGCATGCCGTTGTAGATCCGGGACCCGGGGGGCCGGGAGTCGGCGCGGGTGTCGGGCCGGGACGCAGGTCCTGTGCCCGCACGGTGTCGGTCTCGGTCCATTCACAGCTCCTTGCGGACATCCCGGAGGATCTCCTTCGTGCGTTGTGCGGTAGCGGCCTGGGCCGCCATGCGGTCCATGACCTCGAGATGCGTCGCCACCTCGGTGCGCGCGTCCAGATAGACGGCACCGGTCAGGTACTCGCTGTAGACCATGTCCGGCAGCTCCGCCATCGCGAAGCGGAAGAGCACGAACGGCCCGAAGGTGCCCGGGTGCGGCCCGGAGGAGAACGGCGCGACCTGGAGCGTCACATGCGGCATCTCCACGGCTTCGAGCAGCCGGTCGATCTGCGCCCGCATCACGTCGGGGCCGCCGACGGGCCTGCGCAGCGCGGTCTCGTCCATCACGGCCCACAGGCGCGGCGCGTCCTCGCGGGTGAGCAGCGCCTGGCGCTCCATGCGCAGGGCCACGTACCGCTCGATGTCCTCGGGCCGGGTCTGGCCGATGGCCCCGGAACGCAGCACGCCACGCGCGTAGCTCTCCGTCTGGAGCAGTCCGGGCACGAAGTGCGGTTCGTAGGACCTGATGAGGCTGGCGGCGCCCTCCAGGCTGACGTACATGCTGAACCAGCCGGGCAGGATGTCGTGGAAGCGCTGCCACCAGCCGGGCTTGTTCGCCTCCTCGGCGAGCAGCACGAAGGCGTCGGCCTCTTCGTCCGTGACGCCGTACGCCTTCAGCAGCAGCTGGAGGTACGGGATCTTCAGCGCGACCTCGGCCGTCTCCATGCGGCGGACCGTGGCGGGGGCCACGCGGAGTACTCGCGCGGCTTCGTCGCGTTTCAGACCGGCTCGTTCGCGCAGGTCCTGCAGGCGACGACCGAGAACGACCTGTCCGACGGTCGGCGCCGACCGCGGTTCGCTCACGTCCTACCTCCACCCACTTCGCGTCGCTCTCTGCATCGCCGTTGCGCGACTCGCGTTACCGTGCGTCACCGCACTTCACCACGTGTCGCGCACGTCACGCCGCTCGGTGAGGCGTTGCGAGAAGTGTGCCATGGGACGTCTCAAAGGGACATGTCACTGTGCACTTTTCAGAGTGACCCTTGCCAAGGTGTTCGCGGCGGGGCGATAGTGGAGAGCGTGACTCCGCCCGCATCGTTAGGAACTGAAGCCACCCATGCCCGACTTGGCATTTGTGCCGAGGGTCGGGCGGAGGCTGGCGAGCCTTGCGTCACCTTCACCCTGGCCGCGATGCCGAGTTCGGTGGCGCGGGCGAGGCGGCTGACGCGCGATCGGCTCTGTTCCCTCGCGGTCGGCGACGACGCCTGCGACCTGGCGGCGCTCGTCGTATCGGAGCTGGTCACCAATGCGATCGTGCACACCGCGAGCCGCACCGTCGTCTGCGAGATCTGCACGGGAGCCGACACCGTGCGGATAGCCATACGCGACGAGGGTCAGAACGCGGGCGTGCCACGGCCGACAGGGCTGCGGGGACCTGACGAGGAGCATGGGAGGGGACTGCTTCTCGTGAGCGCCGTGAGCAGCGCATGGGGTGTCCAGGACTCCGGATCCGGCCTTTCGGTGTGGGCGGAGCTGCCCAGATCACCCGATCCGGCGGCGTGCTTCGGCACGCAGGAGACCGGTGTCCACGGTTTCGATACGGAGGCCTTCGACGCCGAGGGCGTCGAGGCCTTGACCGACGGCCTGTGAGCCGACTGACGGGGATGCGAGTGCGACAGTGATGCGGTCGGGGGACATGTGAGCACGAGGACAGCGCGACTGCTCGACCTTGGCACCTTGGTACGGCTCTCGCGAGAGCGGGAGCGGGCGGTCGGACGGCGAGTCGTGAGTGTGCAGCCAGTGGCACGACTCGCCGTCCCCGCCGGAATGCGGCAACCCCTCGGCTGCGACGCGGTCGCCATGCCGGCGGAGTTCGGTCCGCGCCTCCTGGAGCGACTGCCCCGGGTGGGATGTGTGTACGAGGACGGGCCGCGCTGGTGGTGGATCGTGCCGGCGGACTCGGACGTGGCCCTGCAGTGGCCGCCGTCGACGTTCTACTCGCCGGGTGCCGTGGTGCCGGACGCGACCCGGGAGCCGGTGCTCGTGCACCGGCCCGAGAGCTCTGTCCCCTATACCCCGCCGATCCCCCTGTATCTGGGCCTGTGCCGCCTGGCCGGGGCCGTGCCGGGGTGGGCGGGGGCCGTCCGGGCCTGAGGCCCGGACACGAAGAGGGGCCGAGGGCGGTTCGCCCCCGGCCCACAGCGGCACGGTGTCAGGCCGCGACACGACGTCATGCCGCGGAGCGCTCGCTCGCCTCCTGACCGCGCACGACCACCAGGAACGCGTCGCTCGACAGGTCCATCACGACCTCCGCGCACTGTCCCTCTCGGCGCCGGTCCCGCGCGAACTCCTCCGCGGGCCACGACCCGCGCGGCCCGCCCGCCGGGAAGCTCTCGAGCACCACTCGTCCGTTCATCATGTTCACGTTCCCCCGTGTACGACTCAGTGTTCGGTACGACGTTCTCAAAACCATGTTCTCGAAACCACGTTCTCAGAGACACAGACCCTGCACTGAGGAGAACGCGCGCCGCACCCCGATCGACTCACAACGTGACCCAACCGAGACAGAGTTGGGGCCGTACGACAGCACGGTGTCAGTACCCGTACCCGTCGTACGCCCCGTACTCGTCGTATTCGTCGTGGTACCGCACCCCGTCGCTCCCCGCCGGGGCCCCGAGCGCCGACGCCCGGCCCCGCGGCCGCTCCCACTCCTCCTGGCGGCCGAGCGCGGTGAGGTCGAGCAGGCTGGTGGTGGAGCCGATGCCGTCCAGGCCCCGGTCGAACGTGGAGTACGTGTGGAAGACGCGGTCGCCGTCGCGCAGGAAGCAGCTGAGGCCGGGGCGGTCCTGGACGCGGCCGTCGGTGCCCGCGAAGGACGCGGCGAAGTCGCGGTTGAACTCGCCGCCGCACGCGGAGAACCAGGGCACGACCCAGCCCATGCGGGCCTTGAAGGGCAGGATGCGGGTGAAGGGGGCGCGCGAGACCGCGACGAAGGTCGTGCCCCGGGCCCGCAGGTGCGCGAGGTGCCCGATCTGGTCGAGGAACGCCGAGCAGCTGCGGCAGCCCGCGTCCCACTCGGGGGCGAACATGAAGTGGTAGACGATCAGCTGGGCGCGGCCGTCGAACAGGTCGAGCAGGGTCGCCTTCCCGTCCGCGCCGTCGAACAGATAGTCCTTGTCCACCTCGACCATGGGGAGCCCGCGCCGATCGGCGTTCAGCTCGTCGCGGGCGCGGGTGGCGGCCTTCTCCTTGGCGAGCAGCTTCTCGCGGGCGGCCAGCCACTCCGCGCGCGTGACGATGTGCGGCAGTCCCATGGCGCATTCCTCCGGATCCGGTCCGCGGTTCGCGGGTTCTCAGGAGGGCTGACTGGATGTCTCACAAGAACTCATCGGTCCCGTACGGGATTTCCCGGATTTTTTCTCAGCCGGTCCGTCAGGTGTGGCGCCGGGCCCCGCCGAAGGGCCCGCTTCGGAGCACCGGCCCGGTCCAGAGCGCCAGCCCGGTTCAGAACACCACCGGCAGCGCGAGCAGCCCCCGCGCCCGCATCGAGGGCCGCCACCGCAGTTCGCTCTCGGGCACGCCGAGCGCGAGGTCCGGGAAGCGTTCGATGTCGTGGAGGAGGGCCGTGCAGCCCATGATGATGAGGTAGGCGGGGCCGGATGCGGCAGGCTCGGTCATCCGTTCACGGTACGGGGAGCGGGTTGCCGTGGGCCTGTCGCGGCAGGCGTTTCGGGGGCACTCTGGCGTCAGCCGCCCGCCGCGGTGGCAGCGGCCGCCCGCGGCGCCCCCGGGCCCGCGGGAAGACCTCACGACGGCGCCCGCGCGAGCGCCCGCCCCGGCCGGGGAGCGCTCCCGCCACGACGCCGGGAAGGAGCCCGGCATGCTCCTCGGCACCTGGAACCTGGAGAACCTGTACCGGCCCGGCGGCCCGTTCGGGCCGAGCGACAAGGCGGCGTACGAGGCGAAGCTGAACGCGCTCGCGGAGACGGTCCGCGCACTGCGCCCGAGCCTGCTCGGCGTGCAGGAGGTCGGCGATCCGGCGGCGCTCACCGACCTGGCCGGGATGCTCGACGGCGACTGGCGCACCGCGGTGTCGGAGCACGCGGACAGCCGGGGCATCCGGGTGGGGTTCCTGAGCCGACTCGACCTGGAAGTGCTCGCCGACGTGGCGGCGTTCCCGGCGAAGCTGCGGCCCGTGCAGGGCGACGACGCGGGCACACCGGTCGCCACGACGGGGCGGGGCCTGTTCGCCGTGCGGATCGTCACCCGGGCCCTGACCGTGGACGCGGCGGTCTGTCATCTGAAGTCGAAGCTCCTGACGTACCCCGGCGGCCGGTTCCAGCCGCGTGACGAGGGCGAACGGGCCCGCGTCGGGGCGTACGCGCTGTACCGCCGCACCGCCGAGGCCACGACCCTGCGCGCGCTCGCCGACCGGCTGCTCGGCGGGGCCGGTCTCGACCGCGACGTGGTGGTGCTCGGCGACCTCAACGACGAGGTGGCGGCGGCCACCACCCAGATCCTGCTCGGCCCGCCGGGATCCGAGCTCGGCACCCCCGGCCATGGCAGGCCGGACAAGGGCGACGCGACCCGGCTGTGGAACGTGGCGCCGCTGATACCGGCCGAACGCCGCTTCTCCCGCGTCAACTTCGGCCGCCGCGAACTCATCGACCACATCCTGATGAGCCACCGCCTGACCGGCAGGGTGACGGCCGACGGCGAGGCGGGCACGGGGCTGCCGGACGAGGCGGCGGGGCCCGAACTGCCGTCGGTGGGGGCGGATCCGCAGGCGCGCAGGGACGCGCCGGGGTCGGATCACGCGCCGGTGTGGATACGTTTCCAGCCCTAGCGCGCGACCACGCCCCTCTCGTCCGTATCGACGCCGCCGCCGTCCGCGTCGCTGTCTCCGTCTCGCCGTGGCCCTAGCCGCGCGGCAGCACCGTGGACAGCACCCCCGGCAGCGGATACCAGTCGGACGACACGATGCTGGCGTGCCGTCCCGCGAGGAGGGCGACCCGGTCGCGGGCCTGGGCCTCGGTCGGGTTGGTGGCGCTGATGGCGGGCGGGACGTTGTGGGCGTCGGACATGACGACGAGATAGCGCCGGTCGGCGTACCACTTGGTGTCGACGGACCCGCCCGCGTACACCGAAGCGTCCCCGTCGAACAGCACGAACCACGGCCGGATCGAGGTGTCCGGGTAGCGCGTGCGCGGGTCGCCGGACGCGGCGCCGAGCACGGCGGGGAAGGCGCCGGCGTCCGCGAGGCGACCGGCGGCGGCGAGGTCCCGCAGATGCGTGGCGTACTCGCGGTCGGTCCACAGCTTGTCGGCGGGGTTGCCCTGCTCGACGGTGCCGGGGATCAGCTCGACGATGAACTTGCCCGCGAGGTCGGCCCGGTCGGGCCAGCCCTTGCTCCGCACGGCCTCGTCGAGGTTCGCGCTGCCTTCGGCGAGCCGGCCCGGGCGGTAGAGGGCGTCGCCGAGCTTGCCGCGCAGCAGGGCGTCGAGTTCGGCGGGGCCGCGGCCGTTCTTCGCCTGGAAGCCGTCCTTCAGCTCGACCTTCACGAGGACGGGCCGGTGGCCCGGGTGGGCGTCGTGCCAGGCCTTCATGTCGGCGAGGCAGCCGTCGAGCCGCTGGTTGCGGGCCTTGGTGCGCAGTTCCTCGGGCTTCTGCGCGTTCTCGCAGTTGTTGTCGTTGCCGACGGGGTTGCTGTGCGAGACGCGCCAGCCGCCGCCGAAGACGTTGGTCCACACGTCGAGTTCGAGCATGGCCGCGCCGGAGTCCAGGGCGTCCGCGAAGTAGGGGTACTTGGACTTCTCGTACGCGTTGTGGACACCGACGCCGGTGGTGGCGGCGTACGGGGAGGCGGCGGGCCCTGACGCCGGGCCGCCGTCGGCGAGGGCGGGCGGGGCGGCGGTGAGGGCACCGGCGACGGCACAGGCGATGAGGAGGGCTCTGCCGCGCCCGCGCGGTGACCGGGCCCCCACACGCTCCGCACCTTCCGCATGCTCCATCGCTCCGCGCACCGTCGTCCCCTCCGCCACACCCGTCAAGTCCTGGGAAAGGTAAGGGATGAGAGTGACGGGACGGAAGACGGCGACTTACGGACAGGCCCGTGCGCCAACACGTCCAGGAGGCCCGGGTCCTCTACTGTGTACGCCCGTCGACGCCGCTCCGCACCCGGCCGTCGGCGCTCCGTACCCCCGCACCCGTCGCCCGGCCCGCGCGGCCGCGCGCCCGCACGAAAGGCGGCTCCATTGGCCCTCACCCTCACGCTCACCGGCCCGCGCCTCGCCCTGGCCGCAGCGGCGGCGGTCCTCGCGATCGGCGCGCCGACGGCGTACGCGGCCCTGGACTCCGAGGACACGGCACCCCACACGCAGGCCACGGCCTCACGCGGCGAGCCCTTCGTCGAGACCCGCCTGTTCTTCGGTACCGAACGCCCCGACGGAGGCCCGGCCGTGACGGACAAGCAGTTCATGAAGTTCATCGACACCGAGGTCACGCCCGGCTTCTCCGACGGCCTCACCATCCAGCAGGGCCGGGGCCAGTGGAAGGACAGCAACGGCAAGATCGAGCGGGAGCGCTCGTACGAGCTGATCCTGCTGTACCCCACCGCCGAGGCGAAGAGGCGGGACGTCCTCATCGAGGAGATCCGCTCCGACTACGAGAAGAAGTTCAAGCAGGACTCGGTGGGGCGGTTGGACGATCGGGCGCGGGTGGACTTCTGACGCACGCGGCGGCCCGGACGATCGCAGGGTGCCGGGAACTGGTTGTACGTCATCGACCCCGGCACCGTGCGGACATGGACAGCGGCGGCCCGGACCTGGGCGAGGACCTCCGCTCCCTGCTGGGCACGCGTCGGCCTAACCGAGCGTGACGTCGCCCACGGTGTGTGCCTGGATGACGTTCCCGTGCTGCACGCCGCCGCTGATGGTGTTGCGCACGGTGCCGCCCCGCCCTTCCGCACCCTCGTCGGGCGCCAACTCATCCAGCAGCACCCGCAGTTCGGCGACGGCCTCGGGGTCGTCACGCAGAGCCCGCCGCACCCGATTCCTCCACTCGGCCTGCACGTCGGCGGCAGTGTCCGCGTCCTCCGCGTCCCGCGCGGCGACCAACTCCTCGCGCGCCTCGTCGAGTTCACCACCGACGGCGACAGCGGCATCGTCCCCGCCCTCCGCACGCCGCCGCGTGAAGAACCCGACGACCCGCTCCCGCGCGTGCGCCCACCCGTCCCCCACCATCGACTGCACGAGCGCCGTAGCTCCGGCCGCCGCGAGGGCGGTCAACTCTGCGTCCACGGGGTCTCCTTCGTCGCCGCTGCTGCCGCTGGAGGGTCCACGGTAGCGGCCGCGCGCGTCAGGCGCCGAGCAGACTCGTGAGGGCGCCGACCGGGTCCTCGTCGGCGGGGCCGTCCGGCCACCAGTCGGCCCGGCCGGTGTGGGGCTCGGCGCGGTAGGGGTACCAGCGGCCGTCGTGGCCGTAGCGGATCTGGTGCGTGCCGGTGGGGTCCGTGAGGTGGTTGCGCTTGATCGTCATGCGGGGCAGGTCCGCGGCCGCGAGGGCGCCCCTGGCCCGGTCGAAGGGGCCCGCCGGTGGGTCCCAGGGGGACTCCAGGACCGCGAGGCCCTCCTCGCCGCCCTGCCGCCAGGCCGCCGCCGCGCGGGACAGGTCGGCGGGGGCGCGGCCCACCGAGGCGGCCAGCGCGGCGAATTGGCGGCTGAAGGTCCGGCGGCCCGTCAGGCCGGGGTGGGAGGCGGCGAGCCGCACCGCGTCTAGCCAGGCGTCGGCCGCGAACGGGGACTCTTCCCACCTCAGGTACGCGTGGGCCCGCGCCGCCGCGTCCGTCGCCAGGAACTCAAGGGCCGTGGGGTCGGGCGCGCCCGGCACGGCGGGCAGGAGGGGCGGTTCGCCAGGGTGCGGAGGGACGGGGAACGGGGGTGGGAGCGGGGGGCGGTAGCCGGTGGCGAGGACTTCCCGGGCGGGGGTGCCCGGGAGGGACAGGGGTGCGAGGGGTGGCGTCGCGGGCCCTTCGGAGTGGAGGGCGGGGGTGCCCGGGAGGGACAAGGGTGCGAGGGGTGGCGTCGCGGGCCCTTCGGAGTGAAGGGCGAGGGTGCCCTGTGGTGGGGAGGACGGGTCGGCTGGCGACTCGGTGGGGAGGGGGTTCGTCGACGTGGAGGGCGAGGGGTTCGTCGACGTGGAGGGCGAGGGGTTCGTCGACGTGGAGGGCGAGGGGTTCGTCGACGTGGAGGGCAGCGGGCCCCTCGTCGTGGAGGGGCTTGTGTTCTCCGGGTGTTGGCGGGGGCGTGGGGTGTCCTGCTGCGGGTGGGCCGGGAGACCGCCCGGGGTGGGAGCGGGGGGTCGGCGAATGGCGTTGCGGGCCGCTTCGGAGGGGCGGGGGGTGGTGCGGGGCGCGTCCGACGGACGGGCAGAGTCCCCCGCCGGACCAGCAGGAAGGGCGCGCCCCACCCGACCAGCAGGACGGGTAACGTCTCCCGCCGCAGCCGTCGGGCGGGCGGCGTCGCCCGCCTCCGGGTGGCCCTTGCGGGCCGCCTCCCCCGCCTTGGCAGCCGAGCGGATGGCCTTTCGTGCCGCGTCCGACGGGCGGGCGGCTTTCTGTACCTCGGGCGGGTCGTCCGGCTTGGCCGCCGGGCGGGCAGCGTCACCCGGTGCGGACGTCGGCGCACGGAAAGCGCCGTCGGCATCGGCCGCCGGGCCGGAGGCGCTGTCCACCCCCGCCGCCGGACCAAAGCCGTCGCCCGCCCCCGGCGCCCGACGCACCGCCTCGCCGACCTCGGCCTCCGCATCCGCCTCCGCCTCCGCCTCCGCCTCCCGGCCGGTGTCACCGTCGTCGGCCCCCGCCCGGTCGGCGTCGTCCGGCGAAGGCGCCGTCGGCGTGGCCCCGGACGTCGGCGCCTCCCCGTGCGGGAGCACCGTCGCCTCCCCGCGCGCGGCCGCCGGAGGGCGCGGCGCGGTCTCCCGGGCCGCGAGGTGCGCGTTGCGGCGGGCGAGTTCGTCCAGTACGCGCGTCTCCTCGGCGCCCCGTACGAGGAGGAGGACGAAGGGGTCGGCGTCCAGGACGCGGGCTGTCTGGTAGGTGAGGGCCGCGGCGTGTTTGCAGGGGTGGCCGCGGTCGGGGCAGGTACAGGCGGGGACGAGGTCGCCGTGGCCGGGGAGGAGGGGGACACCGGTGTGGTCGGCGGTGGTCGCGAGGGCCTGGGGCATGTCGCGGGTGAGGAGGGCCGTGAGGTGGGCGGGGTCGGCGACGGCCGCGTCGAGGAGGCGGTCCCAGTCGGCGGGGGTGAGGGTGCGCATGCGGAGTTCGGCGCGGTAGGGGCGGGGGCGGCTGCCGTGGACGTACGCGGTGATGCGGCCCGGCGCGACGGTGATCGTGTCGACGTGGCCCTCGCGGGCGTACGCGCGGCCTCGGGCCAGGCGGGCCGGGTCGAGGGCCGAGCCCTCCAGGGCGGCGATCCACGCGTTGCCCCACCAGGTCGAGGCGAAGGGGGCGTCGGGATCGGTGCGGGGCGGGAGGGCGGGGAAGACGCGGGAGCGGGCGACGCCGCCCACGCCGGGGAAGATCCGGGAGGAGGCACTGTCGCCCAGGCCGGGGGACGTCCGGGAGGGGGCGCTGTCGCCCTGGGGAAGGGACGTCCGGGAGGGGGCGCCGTCGCCCTGGGGAAGGGACGTCCGAGAAGAGGCGCCGTCGCCCATAGCGAAGCTCATCGCGCCCTCCGCAACGTCACCAGGTCGGACAGCTCCGCGTCGGACAGCTCCGTGAGGGCCGCCTCGCCGCCGTCGCCGAGGACCGCGTCCGCCAGTGCCTGCTTGGCGGCGAGGAGTTCGGCGATACGGTCCTCGACCGTGCCCTCGGTGATGAGGCGGTGGACCTGGACGGGCTGGGTCTGGCCGATGCGGTACGCGCGGTCGGTGGCCTGGTCCTCGACGGCAGGGTTCCACCAGCGGTCGTAGTGCACGACGTGGCTCGCGCGGGTCAGGTTCAGACCGGTGCCGGCCGCCTTGAGGGAGAGGAGGAAGACGGGGACCTCGCCCGCCTGGAAGCGGTCCACCATCGTCTCGCGCGCGGCCACCGGCGTACCGCCGTGCAGGAGTTGGGTGGGTACGCCGCGCGCGGTCAGGTGGGACTCCAGCAGGCGCGCCATCTCCACGTACTGGGTGAAGACGAGCACCGAGGCACCCTCGGAGAGGATCGTGTCGAGGAGTTCGTCGAGGAGTTCGAGCTTGCCGGAGCGGGAGCGGCCCGCGCCGGTGCGGGCGGCGCCGTCCTTCAGGTACTGCGCGGGGTGGTTGCAGATCTGCTTGAGGGCCATGAGCAGCTTCATGACCAGGCCGCGGCGGGCGATGCCGTCGGCGGCCTCGATGCGGGCGAGCGTCTCGCGCACCACCGCCTGGTAGAGCGCGGTCTGTTCGCGGGTGAGGGGCGCCGGGTGGTCGGTCTCCGTCTTCGGGGGCAGTTCGGGGGCGATGCCCGGGTCGGACTTCTTGCGGCGGAGGAGGAAGGGGCGTACGAGGCGGGCCAGGCGCGCCACCGCCTCGTCGCTCTCGGCGGAGCCGCCGGTCTCGGCGAGGCGGGCGTGCCGGGCGCGGAACGCCTTGAGCGGGCCGAGCAGCCCGGGGGTGGTCCAGTCGAGGAGGGCCCACAGCTCGGAGAGGTTGTTCTCGACGGGCGTGCCGGTGAGGGCGACCCGCGCCGCCGCGGGGATCGTGCGCAGCGCCCGGGCCGTGGCCGCGTGCGGGTTCTTCACGTGCTGCGCCTCGTCGGCGACGACCAGGTCCCAGTCGCGGGCGGCGAGTTCGGCGGCGCTGGTGCGCATCGTGCCGTACGTGGTGAGGACGATGGCGCCGTCGGGTACGGCGTCGAGGCTGCGGCCGGTGCCGTGGAAGCGGCGTACGGGGACGTGCGGGGCGAAGCGTTCGATCTCGCGCTGCCAGTTGCCGAGGAGGGAGGTGGGGCAGACGACGAGGGTCGGTTCGGGGCGCGCCCGGTGCAGGTGCAGGGCGATGAGGGTGACGGTCTTGCCGAGGCCCATGTCGTCGGCGAGGCAGCCGCCGAGGCCGAGCGCGGTCATCCGGTCGAGCCAGGCGAGGCCGCGGAGCTGGTAGTCGCGCAGGGTGGCCGCGAGGGCGGGCGGCTGCGGGACGGGGCGTGGTTCACCGGTGAGGCGTTCGCGCAGGTGGGCGAGGGCGCCGGTGGGTACGGCGGGGACGCGTTCGCCGTCCACGTCGGCGCCGCCGGTGAGCGCGACCGTGAGGGCGTCGACGGGGGCGAGCAGGCCCAGGTCGCGCTTGCGGGCCTTGCGGACCAGCTCGGGGTCGACGAGGACCCACTGGTCGCGCAGCCGCACGATGGGTCGGTGCGCCTCGGCCAGGGCGTCCATCTCGGCCTCGGTGAGCGGGGAGCCGCCCTCCGCGCCGTCGGGGCCCGCGGATCCCTCGGCCCCGCCCCCGTCCGGGCCGAGCGCCAACTGCCAGCGGAATTCAAGGAGTTGCTCGGTCTTGAAGAAGTCGAAGTTGTCGGCGGCCGTGCCCGGCGCGGGCCGCACCACGGCGGTCGCGGTCAGCTCGCGCGACAGCTCCCGCGGCCAGTGCACATCGACCCCGGCCGCGCCGAGCCGGGTCGCGGTGGCGCCCAGGAGGTCGTACAGCTCGGCCTCGGTGAGCGGGAGCACGTCGGGGCGCGGCCGGTCGACGAGGCGGCCGAGCGGCGGCCAGACGCGGGCGGCCCGGCGCACGGCGAGCAGCGTCTGGGCCTTGGCGCGCGGCCCGAAGTGCTCGGCGCCCTCCCAGAGCCGCGCGGCGTCGACGACGAGGGTGGGGTCGGCGAGGCTGTGCACCTGAAGCACGGCGGCAGCGGCTCCGGCGGCTCCGGCGCCCCCACCGGCCCCGGCGCCCTCGGCCGCGCCGACTCCTTCGCCCACCCCGGCCCCCTCCTCCTCCCCGTCGAACAAGTCCCGCGCCCGCAGATCCACCCGCAGCGACACCCGCACCCCCGCGTCCTGCCCTGCCGCCACCTCCGCCGCCCACTCGCGTGCCCCCGGCAGCGACTGGGGGGCGCGGGCGGCGAAGGGCGCGCCGACGGCGTACGCGGCGGCCGGGGTGCGCGGCAGGACGTCGATGACCGCGTCGACGAACGCCCTGACCAGCACGTACGGCTCGGGCAGCAGAAGCGGCGCGCGGGCGCCGGGCAGGGGCACGGCGTGCGCTTCCGGGGGCATGGCGGCGGCGATGGCCCGCAGGTGCGCGATGTCCTCGGCGCCGAGGGGTCCGGCCCGCCACGCGTCGACGTCGGCGTCGGTCAGGCCGGGCAGGAGCTTGCCTCGGGCGGCCAGGTGGAGGGCGTGCCGGGCGGCGGCCGCCCAGCAGGCGGCGGGGTGCGCGGCGGCGAAGGGGCGGGCGCGGGAGGCCCCGCCAACAGAGGCGCGGGCGCGGTCCGCCCCACCCGGCACGGACCCAGAGGCCGCCCCACCCGGCACGGACCCAGAGGCCGCCCCACCCGGCACGGACCCAGAGGCCGCCCCACCCCCGACCCCGAGGGCACGGCCACCCCCGAACAACACCTCGACCCCCACCCCCACCGGCGCGAACAGCGCAGGCACAACCCGCCTCCGCACCCCCGCACCATGGCGGCGCACGACGGTCACCTCACCCCGCCCCCACGCCCCCGAACCCGCCGCACCGATCACATCGGGCAGTTCCCCGCCGTCCGGCCGCCACCACGCGAGCACGCCCTCCCGGGGCACCTCCGCGGGCAGGAAGACGACAGCACAACCACGTACGAGCTCGGCGAGCGCGGCACCGTCGACAGCGGGTCCGGCGACGACGCGGCGGGTGCCGTCAGAGGCAGCCCCGGCACCCTCCGCCGTCATCGCCACCACCTCGCACGCCCCTCACTCATCGCTCACACACCCTGCCCGCACACGCGCCCCTCGGCTCCCACCGCCACCCTAAAGCGGCCCCGCACCCCGCCCCGCCCCCGAGCCCGCCCCCGAGCCCGCCCGCGCGCCCTCGGCGAGCCCCCGCACCCTCGGTAGGAAAGTTTCCTAACAATTATGGTCCACGATATTGACGCGCTCATGTCGCCTCGCCACCATTCCTGAAACGGAATCTCCCGCACCCCACGCGACACCCCCCACGCGATCAGGAGACGGACATGCCGAGCACCCCCCGTGTCATCGAGGTAACCCCCAACTCCCGCACGAAGAAGGCCCGTTGGGCCATCCCAGCCGCCACGGCCACCGCGCTCGCCGTGGTCGGCGGAGTACTCCTGTGGTCGCCGGCCGACGAGGCCGACGCCGCGGCGCCGCGGGCGGCCTTCTCGGCCGTGGCCGTCGGCGACATCGCCGAGCAGTGCACCAAGAGCGACAGCGACTGCGCGCACCCGAAGACGGCCGCGCTCGTCAAGCAGCTCAACCCGCGGTTCGTGATGACCATGGGCGACAACCAGTACGACGACGCGCGCCTGAAGGACTTCCAGAAGTACTACGCGACCACCTGGGGCGCCTTCAAGGACAAGACCAAGCCCGTGCCGGGCAACCACGAGACGTACGACCCGGCGGGCCCGCTCAAGGGCTACAAGTCCTACTTCGGCTCGGTCGCCTACCCGAACGGCAAGAGCTACTACAGCTTCGACCAGGACAACTGGCACTTCATCGCGCTCGACTCCAACAGCTTCGACAGCAGCGCGCAGATCGAGTGGCTGAAGAAGGACCTGGCCGCGAACTCCAAGAAGTGCGTGGCCGCGTACTTCCACCACCCGCTGTTCTCCTCCGGCGAGCACGGCAACAACCCGGTCGGCAAGCCGGTCTGGAAGCTGCTCGACGACGCGAAGGCGGAGCTGGTCCTCGGCGGCCACGACCACCACTACGAGCGGTTCGCGCCGCAGAAGTCGAACGGTTCCGCCGACTCGAACGGCATCGTCGAGATCCTCGCCGGTACGGGCGGAGCGAACCCGTACAAGATCGAGGAGGTCCAGCCCAACAGCCAGAAGCGGATCACCAACACCTATGGCGTCGTGAAACTCGACTTCACCGACACGGGCTTCTCCTGGAAGCTGATCGGCACGGACGGGTCGACGAAGGACACCAGCCCGTCGTACAGCTGCCGCTGATCCGGCCCGGGTGTCGCGCAGATGTATCTGGCCACCACGGACGCGGTCGCCACGGCCAAGGACAAGAAGAACGGCAAGGCCGAGCACACCGGCAAGGGCGACAGCGGCGGGCGCAAGGGCAAGGGGCGCGGGCGCGTCACCGGCCCCGTCCTCGCGCTCGGCGCCGTCAGCCTCGTCACCGACATCTCCTCGGAGATGGTCGCGGCGGTGCTCCCGCTGTACTTCGTCCTCGGCCTCGGCCTGTCGCCGCTGGCGTTCGGTTTCCTCGACGGTCTCTACAACGGCGCCACGGCGTTCGTACGGCTCCTCGGCGGGTACGCGGCCGACCGCGGCGGGCGGCACAAGCTCGTCGCGGGCTCCGGGTATCTGCTGTCCGCGCTGTCCCGGCTCGGGCTGCTGCTGGCGGGCGGTGCCACGGCCGGGATCGGGGCGGCGATCGCGGCGGACCGCCTCGGCAAGGGCGTGCGGACGGCGCCGCGGGACGCGCTGATCTCGTTGAGCAGCCCGCCGGACGGGCTCGGCCGGGCGTTCGGCGTGCACCGGGCGATGGACACGACGGGTGCGCTGCTCGGCCCGCTCGCGGCGTTCGCGCTGCTGTGGGTGACGGCGGACGCGTACGACGCGGTGTTCGTCGTCAGCTTCTGCTTCGGGCTGTTCGGGGTGCTGCTCCTGGTCGCTTTCGTGCCGGGCCGGGACGCACTGCCCACGGCGCCCGCGACGGCACCGGCGGCCCGCCCGCGCAAGGCGCTCACGCTGCTGCGCGTCCCCGCCTTCCGCCGCGTCTGCGCCGCCGCCGCGCTGCTCGGCGCGGCGACCGTCGGCGACGCCTTCCTCTATCTGCTGCTCCAGCGGCGCCTGGACTTCGCGGAGAGCTGGTTCCCGCTGCTTCCGCTCGGTACGGCGGCGGTGTATCTGCTGCTCGCCGTGCCGGTGGGGCGGCTCGCCGACCGCGTCGGCCGTCGCGGCCCGTTCCTCGCGGGCCACGGCGCGCTCCTCGTCGCGTACGTCCTGCTGCTCCTGCCCACCGGCGGCCGGACGCTGCTCGTCGGGGTGCTGCTCGCGCTCGGCGTGTTCTACGCGGCGACCGACGGCGTCCTGATGGCCCTGGCCACGCCGTGCCTGCCGCAGGGGCGGCGGGCGAGCGGCATGGCGGTGCTCCAGACGGGCCAGGCGCTCAGCCGGCTGCTCGCGGCGGCGGGTTTCGGCGCGGCCTGGACCCTGTGGGGCATCGGCGCGGCCCTGACGTGCGCGGCGCTCGCGCTGACGGTGGCGCTCGCGGGCGGGGCGGCGCTGCTGCGGTCGACGGAGGCCCCGCCGGACCCCGCGCCGAGCCCTCCGGACCCCGCACCGACCTCTGCGGAGCCCCACGCGCCGCCGGAGAAACCCCACGCACCCCCGGAAGGCACCCCATGACCCTCACCCCGCCCGAGGCGTCCACCCGTCTGCGCGTCGTCTCCGTCGTGGCGGCCGCCGCCCTCCTTGCCGCCGTGGCCGTCACGTACACCGTCCGCGCCGTCCACCGGGCCGAACCGATCGCCTCCAGCTCGGAGTTCGCCCTCGACCCCGGCCATCTCTACTTCCGCTCGACGCAGGAGGGAGCGGGCCGTGTCGCCCGCCTCCCCGCGTCCGGCACCGGCCCCCGCACCCCGGGCGGCCCTTCCTGCGAACGCTTCTACGCCGCCGGGGGCACCGCCCTGTGCCTGCTGCGCCGCCCCGGCATCCCGCCGAAGTCGTACGCCGTGGTCCTCGACGAGCGGCTGCGCGAGAAGCGGCGCGTGGCGCTCACCGGCATCCCGAACCGGGCGCGGGTCTCGGCGTCCGGCCGGATGCTGTCGTGGACGATGTTCACCACCGGCGACTCGTACGCGGGCGGCGACTCGTCCTTCTCCACCCGCACCTCGATCCTGGACACCCGCACCGGCTACCTGGTCAAGAACATGGAGGAGATCCCCCTCACCCTCGACGGCCGCCGCTACCACTCCCCCGACGTCAACTACTGGGGCGTCACCTTCGCCCGCGACGACAACCGCTTCTACGCCACCGTCTCGACGAAGGGCAAGACGTACCTGGTGCGGGGCGACATGCGGAAGTGGGCGGCCCGCGCCCTGCGCGAGAACGCCGAGTGCCCGTCCCTCTCCCCCGACAACACCCGCCTCGCCTTCAAGAAGCGGGTGCGCGGCGGCACGAAGAACCCCTGGCGCCTGTACGTCCTCGACCTGCGCACCATGCGCGAGCACCCCCTCTCCGAAAGCCGCAGCGTCGACGACCAGGCGGCCTGGCTGGACAACGACACGCTGGCGTACGCCCTGCCGGGCCGCGAGGGCCGCAAGCAGGACATCTGGACGGCGCGGGCGGACGGCACGGGCACCCCCGAGCTTCAGGTGCCGGGCGCCAGTTCACCGGCGCAGGTGCGCTGAGCCCGCCACGGGCGACGACCTCCGGGTGGGCGCCCCCGAAATCCGGATGCGCCCGCCCCGCCCGACACCGCACGATGCCCCCATGACCACCGACTCCACCCCCACCGCCCCCGACACCCCCGTCCTTCGCGCCATCGTCCCCAGCCTCTTCCCGCCCCCCGGATACGCCCACGCGGCCGTCGTGGAAGCCGGTACGCGTCTCGCGTTCATGGCCGGTTCCGTCCCTCTGGACGCCGACGGAAACCTCGTCGGCAAGGACGACCCGGTCCTCCAGGCACAGCAGGTCATCGCCAATCTCGACGAGGCCCTGCGCGCCATCGGCAGCGAGCTGTCGCAGGTGGTGGCGAGCACGGTGTACGTCGTCGGGGACGAGCCCGGAGTGCTGTCGCGGGTGTGGGACGTGGTCCGCGCTTCCGAGCTCCTCACCGAACGCCCGCACACCTCGACGCTGCTCGGCGTGACCGTCCTCGGCTACCCCGGCCAGTTGGTGGAGATCACCGCCACGGCCGTCGTGCCCGCCGGGGCGGACGCGTGAGCCCCTCGGCCGCCACCGTCACGCTGCGCCCCGCCACCGAGGCGGACGCCCGCGCGGTGGCCGACGTGTACCTGCGCTCGTACGACGCCGCCCTGCCGACCGTGCGCCGCGCCCACTCCGACGACGAGGTCCGGGACTTCTTCCGGTACGTGGTGGTGGGGCGGGGCGACACGTGGGTGGCGGAGGCGGCGGGAGAGGTCGTGGGCATGATGGTCCTGGAGGGCCCCGAACCCGACCGGGCCTTGGCACCGAGGGACCTGAGCCAGCTGTACCTGGCGCCCGAGTGGCGCGGCCGGGGCATCGGCGACCGCTTCGTCGCCCTGGCCAAGGAACAGGCCCCCACCGGCCTTTCCCTCCACACCTTCCAGGTCAACGAGCCCGCGCACCGCTTCTACGAACGCCACGGCTTCACGGCGGACCGCTGGACGGACGGCGCGGACAACGAGGAACGCGAGCCGGACGTCCGCTACGTCTGGCGCCCCTGAACAGCGGGAACCTCACGCACACCGGGAACACCCGGAGGCGCCAGACTCACCAGGTGCGCGCCGCGCGCCCGGACGGCGAGCCCGAGGGCGTACTCCGGCCACCACGTCCCGGCGGCGGGCCCGCCCCGGCACGTGCCGTCCGACTCGCCCGGCCGCTTGATCCACAGGAAGGCGTCGATGGCGGGGTCGCCGGTGCGGGTGGTGGGCGGGATGCCGAGGGCGCGTCCGGGCGGGTTGCACCAGGCCTTGTCGTCGCCCGTGTAGGGCCCGTTGCCGTTGCGGCTGGTGTCGATGACGAAGTGCTTGCCGCCACCGAGGGCGCGGGCGAGGCGGTGGCCGTACGCGGCGCTCTCCTCGGTGGTGCGGTAGTTGGAGACGTTGAGCGCGAAGCCGTCGGCCTGGTCGACGCCGGCCTGGCGCAGCGGTGCGACGAGACGGCTCTCCTGGGGGATCCAGCTCGCGTTGCCCGCGTCGAGATAGACCTTGGCGCCGGGCTGCTGCTTGAGCCGGGCGACGGCGTGGGCGAGCAGCGCGTACCGCTCGGTGGCGTCGGCGCCCTCGCATCCGGCGACTTCCTGGGCGACGGCGTCCGGTTCGACGATGACGTACGCGGCGTGCGTGCCGATGCCGTCGGCGAAGGCGTCGATCCACGCGCGGTAGTGCGCGGCGTCGCGCGCGCCCCCCGCCGAGTAGTCCCCGCAGTCGCGGTGCGGTACGAAGTAGGCGACGAGCACGGCGGTACGCCCGGCAGCGGCGGCCTTCTCGACGTGTCCCCGCACCGCGTCCCGGGTCCCGCCCGCGGCGCCCGCCCCCGCCACCGTGTCCTCGTAGAGCCACTCGGCCTGGGCCCGCCCGGCGATGCGCCCCATGAACCAGGCGTCGGCGAGCCGTCCCTGCTTCCGCCACTCGATCACCTGCCGAGCGGCCGAGGTGTCCGGATTCACCCAGAACTCCACGGCCCCGGGCACCCCTCCGGCGTCGGCTTCCGCCCCCGCACCACCGGGGACGGCGAGCCCCACAAGAGCGGCGACACAGACAAGCCCCCGCGACAGAATCCCGCGCACCACAGGCCGCTCCACTCACCAGGCACCGGCGATCCCCGGCGCGTTGCGCAGAACGTGCCCACCCGGACGCCCGAACTTCCCCACGCCCCGGGAAGATCACCCCGACGGCGGCGGCGCACACCGGGGCTCCCCCCTCCAACCGCCCCGCGGGCCCCTATCCCCCGGCCCGAAACCCATCGGTGGCCCGCACCAGCGCCGCAGCGATCCCCGCCGCCCCCGCGTCATGCCCCACATCCCCCACGACGACCAACTCCCCGTCCCCCCAGCCCCGCTGCAGGCGCCACGGCACCCCCAGCAGGTTCCCGAAGTCGAGGCTCCCCTGCACCACCACCCCCGGGATCCCCCGCAGCGCCCCCGCGTCCCGCAGCACCACCCCGTCCTCCCCCAACCAGTGCCCGTTGGCGAAGTAGTGGGTGACGGTCCGGGCGAACCCGGCCCGGAACACCGGGTCCTCGTACCGGGCGACGGACCGGGGCGCGGCCATGGCGAAGGCGGTCTCCCAGTCGGTCCAGGCCCGCGCTGCCCGCGCCCGCACGTCGGCGTCCCCGGAGGACAGCAACCGCAGATAGGCCTCGGCGAGATCCCCGTCCCGCGCCTCCTCGGGCACCCCGTCACGGAAGGCGGCCCACGCCTCGGGGAACACCCGCCCGAGCCCCCGGGTGAGCAGGTCGACCTCGGCCTGGCTCCCGGTGGCGAGCCCGGTGAGGACCAGCTCGGACACCCGGTCCGGGTAGGTCTGGGCGTAGCGGAGGCCCAGCACCGACCCCCAGGAGACGCCCCAGACCAGCCACCGCTCGACGCGCAGGTGCCGCCGCAGCAGTTCGAGGTCGGCGAGCAGATGCTTGGTGGTGTTGACGGACATGTCGGTGGCGGGGTCACTGGCGTGCGGTGTGGAGCGGCCGCTGCCGCGCTGGTCGAGCAGCACGATCCGGTAGGCGTCGGGGTCGAAGTAGCGCCGGAATCCGGGGGTGCAGCCGGACCCGGGCCCGCCGTGCAGCAGCACGGCGGGCTTGCCGAGCGGGTTGCCGCAGACCTCCCAGTACACGCGGTTGCCGTCGCCGACGTCGAGCATGCCGTGGTCGTACGGCTCGATCTCCGGGTAAAGACTCATCCCGGCACGGTAACCGCCCTCAGGTGAGCGCCGCGCCCACGGCCACGAAGGCGCAGATGAGCACGGACAGGATGGCGAGCAGCGGCCATACGAACCGCAGGTACTTGTCGTAGCCGACCTTGGCGAGCGCGACCCCGCCGATGGTGACGGCGGTCGTCGGCACCCACAGGTTCATCCAGCCGCTGGCCGCGGCCCACGCGGTGACGACGACGGACCGGGGGACCCCGGCGAAGTCGGCGAGAGGCGCGAGGATCGGCATGGCGAGGGTGGCGTGCCCCGAGGTGGAGGGGATGAGGAAGGCCAGCGGCAGGTTGACGAGGAACACGATGATGGCGAAGAGCCCCGACGAGGTGCCCTTCACGACCCCCTCGATCGAGTGCAGCACGGTATCCGTGATGCGCGAGTTGTTCATGATGACGGTGACCCCGCGCGCCAGCACGATGACCAGCGCGGGCGAGATGAAGTCCGCCGCCCCCTGGATGACCGTCGAGCTGAGCTTCTGCTCGCCCATCCGCGCGACCAGGCCCACGAGGACCGCCGCACACAGGAACAGGGCGGCCAACTGCGGGAAGGACCAGCCGAGTTCGAAGCCGTACGGCTCGGCGTCCGCGTCGCCCGTCAGCGCGCTGGACCACGGCACCACCGAGAAGATCATGAACGCGAAGACCAGGGCGACCACGACCAGGATGGCCTTGTGCAGCCCGGTCAGCTCGGGCACCTCCCCCGACCGCTCGGCGGCGGCGCCGTCCCGGTCACCCGGCAGGAACCCGCTCAGGGACCGCTCGGGGTCCTTCTGTACGCGGCGGGCGTAGCGGATGACGTACGCGACCGTGACGCCCGTGAGCACCAGCCACATCGCGAACCGCAGGACGATGCCGTCGCCGAGCGAGATGTCCGCCGCCGACGAGGCGACGCCGGTGGCGAAGGGGTTGACGGTCGAGCAGAGGACGCCGACGCCCGCGCCCAGGATGATCGCGCCGACGGCGGTCATGCGGTCGTAGCCGAGGGCGAGCATCAGCGGCACGATCAGGCCGTAGAAGCCCAGCGTCTCCTCGGCGAAGCCCTCCACGGTGCCGAGGACGGAGAAGACCACCATGACGCCCGCGATGAGCATCGCGCCGCGTTCGCGCAGCCGGTGGGCGAGCCGTCCGATGCCCCGGTCGAGGGCGCCGGTGGCGAACACGACGGTGATGAACGCGCCGATGGCGAGGACGAAGAGGAAGACGCCCGCGCTGCCGTACAGCTCGCCGACCAGGTCGGGGCCGACCTGCCCTGACTCGGTGTCCTGCACGCCGTAGAGGCCGTTGACGGGGGCGAGGAAGAGGTCGTTGAGGCGGTCGACGAAGGACTGGTCGTCGGGGACGCGGTGGTAACTGCCCTGGACGGGCGCGCCCTTGTCGTTGCGGTCGTAGGCGCCCGGCGGCACGAGGAACGCGAGCAGCCACACGGCGACGGTGACGATCGCCAGCACGGTCAGGGCGCTGGGGAAGGTGAACCTGCTCTTGGGCGCGGGCTCCTCGGTGCCCGGCTCGGTCGTGGTGGTGCTCACGCGTCGCTCCCGTCCCCGCCGCGAGCGGCGTACGAGGCGGCGTACTCCCGTACGAACGCGCCCATCGCGACCACCGTGTCGCGCAGCTCCGAGAGCAGCACGCGCTCGTTGGGCGCGTGCAGGTTGCACATGCTGTCCTGCGCGCCGAACAGCAGGACCTCGGCGCCGGGTGCCGCCTGCGCGAGCCCGTTGACGAGCGGGATGGACCCGCCGGTCGCCACGTACGCGGCCTCCTTGCCCCAGGCCTCCTTGAGGGCGGTGAGCGCGGCGCGGTAGGCGGGCCCGCCGGTCTCGGCCTCGTAGCCGGGGCCGGTGTCGCCGGGGGTGACGGTCAGCGGGACGCCGAAGGGGCGCAGCGAGCGCAGGTGCTCGACGAGCCGCGCCCGTGCCTCCACCGGGTCCTGCCGGGGATGGAACCGCAGGTTCAGTTTGGCGCGGGCGTACGGCACGACCGCCGACGCCGCGTGCTCGACGCTCGGCGCGTCCAGGCCGATCACGGTGATCGCGGGCCCGCTCCACAGCCGCTCGCCGAGCCCGCCGCTGCCGATGAGCGGCATCCCCTCGCGCACCCCGGCGAGCGCCCGGAACTCCTCCTCGGTGTACGAGGTGCCGGCCCACTCCTCCCGCCGCAGCCCCTCCACGGCGACGTCCCCGTGCACGTCGTGCAGCGTGGCGAGCGCCTTGAGCAGCACGAGGAGCGCGTCGGGGGCGGCGCCGCCGAACTCGCCGCTGTGCCGGGGCTCGTCCAGGGTGCGCGCCTCGACGACGACCTCGGCGGCGCCGCGCAGCCCGGTGGTGAGGGTGGGGGTGCCGGGGCGGAGGTTGCCGAGGTCGGCGATGACCATGGCGTCGCAGGCGAAGCGGTCGGGGTCGGTGGGCGGATAGCCGTCGAAGGCGCTGCCGTACTCCTCCTGCCCCTCGATGACGATCTTGACGCCGACGGGCGGCCGCCCGCCGTAGGCCCGCAGCATCCCGATGTGGGCGATGACGTTGGACTTGTCGTCGGCGATGCCGCGCGCCCGCAGCCCGTCGCCGTCCCCGTCGATCGGCGTCGGCTCGAAGGGCGGCGACCGCCACAGCTTCTCGTCGCCGGGCGGCTGGACGTCGTAGTGGCCGTAGAGCAGCACGGTCGGGGCGCCGGGATCCGGTGGCGGGATCTCGCCGTAGACCACCGGCGCGGTGTCCGGCAGGTCGAGGCGCTCGACGTGCGGCACACCGGCGTCGCGCAGCAGCTCCGCGACCAGGTCGTGCGCTTCCTGGACGGGGCCGGCCGGGAACCCGGGGAAGGCGATGGAGGGGATCTCGGCGAGCCGGACGAGGTCGGTGCGCAGGCCGTCCATCAGTCCGTCGACCGTGGTGGCGAGCTCTTCGGGCGTCATGGGAGCACCTCTGCGATCTGAGGGCGGACGTATGAGTGATTTGCCATGAATGGCCCGAATTATCGAGTGCGGCGACTCGCGGATTCCGGACGGCTCGCCGGGCAGCCGGGCTCCCCGCACCGATGCCGCACTAAGGTCGACGCATGGCTTCGGAGACTTCACCGGGCACGGGCGGCGGCACCGTGCGCGTCGACAGCTGGATCTGGTCCGTACGACTGGTCAAGACCCGCTCGGCGGGCGGCGCGGCCTGCAAGGGCGGCCACGTCCGCGTCAACGGCGAACGCGTGAAGCCCGCGTACGGCGTGAAGGAGGGCGACGAGGTCCGGCTGCGCCAGGCGGGCGGCCGCGAGCGCGTCGTGATCGTCAAGCGCCTCATCCGCAAGCGGGTCGGCGCGCCCGTGGCCGTCGAGTGCTACGTGGACAACAGCCCGCCCCCGCCCCCGCGCGAGGCCGTGGCCCCCGCGGGCATCCGCGACCGCGGCACGGGCCGCCCCACCAAACGCGACCGCCGCGACATGGACCGCCTACGCGCCCTCAACTCCCGCACGGGCCCGACACTTTCGCCCACGCCGAACCGACCGGACACGCACCGCACGCCAGATGAGGACGGCCGGGGCTAGCCCGCTCGAAGCTTGAGGGCGAGCCAGGGTTTCAGCCCACCCGACCCCCGAGGACGAGCCAGGGATCTCAGCCCACCCGACACCCGAGGACGAGCCAGGGATTTCAGCCCGTCCGGCGCTTGAGGACGAGGCGCGAAGCGCCGATTCGGCGGAGGGCCGTCCCACCCGCACGGGACGTGGACGTCCACCAAGAGCGGGGGCCCGGGGGCGCAGCGCCCCGGTTACGGGAAGGGGCGGGATTGGGGACGCCCCAGCGGAAACCACCCATGCCCCTCATACCAATGCCCCCCACCCCGCAAGTGATCCCCCACGGCCCGCTCCACCCGGGTCCGCCGAGGCAACCCCGCCACATCAAGCCCCCGGTCCCCGAAGACGAACCCCACCGGCAACCCGTCATCCGGCTCCTGCCCCGCATACGTCTCAGCGAGCCGAAACCGCTCCTGGAACCGCACGATGTTGGCCGCCCCCGGCAGATACCGCTTCAACTGCGGATCGAGCAGCCACGAGTGACAGACGACCACGTCGTACCGCTCCCCGGGAAAGTGCCGGGGAAAGAACTCCCTGGCCAGCTCCACGGACCGCTGACACGCGGCGTCGGACATCGGCCCGAGGAAGTCGGGGATGTGCACGCTCAGACACAGATCCCCGGCGTCGGCCCCGCGCCCCGCCGCGGCGACGTCGGCCGCCATCCGCTCCCCGAGCACCGCCCGCTGGAACTGCAGCCGCCCCAACTGGTAGAGCTCACCGCGGAAGTGCAGCGCGTGCCAGCCGGGCACGGGCACGCCCCGCGTGCCGTGACGCCTGCGGTGGACGGCCATGTGCCGCCCCAGATCGGCGAGGGTGCGCCGGGACACGTCGTCGGGGATGCCGTGGCGCCGATGGTAGTCACGCACGTGGGGCAGCGCGGCGACGAAGACGAAGACGTAGAAGCAGCTGCCCAGCTCACCGAGGCCCGCGGGCAGGACGGGCAGCCGCACGTCGGACCCGGGCTCGCCGAGGTCCCGCAGCAGCGCGCCGACGCACAGGTCGAGGAGCCGTCGTGCGCCCGGGTCGCCGAGGATCCGGGCCCGCAGGCCGAGCAGTGCGTTGATGTCCTCGTGGGGCACGGCGAGGTCGAAGAGGATGTCGGGCAGCTCGTCGGCGTCCGGCAGGACGGCGTCGGCGACCGGCGCGCCCCCGTCCTCAAGGCCCTCCAGCCATGCGGCGAGCGCCTCGTCGCGCTCGGCCGCGGCCCGCAGTGCGTCCAGCACGGCTCCACCTGCCCCTCGGTCGGCCCTTCCGTTCACCCCGTACCGGGTGGACCCTGGAAGGAGGAGATGACGTTTCCATGCGCACAGGCAGTGAACCGCTGACCGCGCGCAGTCCGCTGCGTATGCGCTTCTGGTTCAGCGTATGGGGGCTGGTGTGGGCGGCCGCGGGGACGGTCGCGTTCGCGCTCGCCGGGCGCACCGCGTGGGCGGTGGCGTGCGGGGTGCTGTGGCTGGTGGTGGTCGTCGACATGACGCTGGTCGTACGGCACATCCGCCAGGGCCCGCACTTCCAGCCGGGCCGGGACGTACCGCCGTACGACCCACCTGGAACCTGACCCCTCTACGCGCGCGACCCGACCGCCCGGCAGCCCCACGACTCGGCGGGCCTGGCACCCCGGGCAGCCCCCACGACCAGGCGACCTCGCACCCAGGGCAGCCCCCGACGCCCCACCGGACAGGCCCTAGCCGCCGCCCGCTCCCCCGGCCCCGCCCGCGTCCTCGTCGAACCGCGCGGCCGCCAGATACTCCGGCTGCGGGTCGAGCGCGGCGGCGAGCCGGAAGTGGCGGCGGGCCTGGTCGGGCCGGGCGGCGCGCTCGTAGGTGCGGGCGAGGGCGAAGTGCGCGAACGCGTTGTCCGGCTCGCGCTCGAGGACGATGCTGAACTCCAGCTCGGCGGCGCGCAGTTGCGCGGAGGCGAAGAAGGCGCGGGCGCGCAGGAGCCGCGCGGCGGTGTTCTCCGGATGGGCGGCGATGACGGAGTCGAGCAGCTTCACCGCACCCCGCGGGTCCCGGGCGGCGAGCAGTTGCTCGGCCGCGCGGAAATCGATGACATGGCTCTCCGGGCTGCTTTCGGGCACGCCGGACTCCTTCCCTCACTCCTCTGCGTCAACACACCACCCGATCCGGCATATTCCGAGGCCGGACGGGGCACGTACGCGCGGGCGCGTCCCGGGGGTCAGCCCGCCATCCCCAGCGCGAGCCCCACGATCACCAGGATCGCGCCCGCCGCCACGAACGCCCAGTCCAGGCCGCGCCGTTCCCGGCCGAGGAGCACGACCTCGCGCGGGTCGTCCGCGTCGTAGGCGATGCGCACGCGCTCCCCGGCGCGCAGGGGCCGCCGCCGGTTCGCGGGCACCGGTGAGACGACTTCAAGGACCCGCCCGTCGGCGGTCTCGAACTGCAGGGTCGGCCGGTCGGCTCCTTGCAGCACCGCCTTGACCAGGGCCTCCGCGATCTCTCCGGCCTCGGTGAGGCGCCGGGTGCGCTGCAGGCCGTACGCGCCCGCGAGCAGCGCGACGAGCCCGCCCAAGGTGGTGAACGCCGCCAGTACGACCACAAAGCCCGCCCTTCTCGCCGCTCTCCAGGCCCGCGCGCGCTACGCCGCCCCGGCCCGCTGCCGCAGGTCCCGCCACACCTCGTCGACGCGCGGCACGAGCCGCTCCAGGGGCCCGTCGTTGTCGATGACGAGGTCGGCGATCTCCAGGCGCTTCTCACGGGCCGCCTGGGCGGCCATCCGCGCGCGGGCGTCGTCCTCGGTCATGCCGCGCAGCCGCACCAGGCGGTCGAGTTGGGTCTCGGGGCGGGCGTCGACGACGACCACGACGTCGTACAGCGGCCCGAGGCCGTTCTCGGCGAGCAACGGCACGTCGTGCACGACCACCGCGTCGTCGGCGGCGGCGCGTTCCAACTCGGCGGAGCGGGCGCCCACCAGGGGGTGCACGATCGCGTTGAGCGCGGCCAGCTTCTCCGGGTCGGCGAAGACGATCGCGCCGAGCTTCGGGCGGTCGAGGGAGCCGTCGGCGGCGAGGATCTCAGGGCCGAAGGTCCGGACGACCGCGGCCAGGCCCTCGGTGCCGGGCGCCACCACCTCGCGGGCGATGCGGTCGGCATCGACGAGGACGGCGCCCCGCTCGACGAGCAGCCGTGACACTTCACTCTTGCCGGCACCGATCCCGCCGGTCAGCCCCACTTTCAGCATGACCGGCAGCTTATGCGCCCGCCTTCCCCGTGTCTGCCGGAACCCCGGCACTCCCCCGTCCCCCGCTCCCCACCGGCCCCCCGGCCGTCGGCCTGCCGCCGCCGACCGTCAGCCGTCGCCCTCGCGCTCCGCGAGGAAGCGCTCGAACTCGCGGCCGATCTCGTCCGCGGACGGGATGTCCACGGGCTCGGCGAGCATGTTGCCGCGCGCGTCGGCGCCCGCCGCCGCGTCGTACTGGTGCTCAAGTCCCTGCACGAGCGCGACCAGTTCCTCGTCGCCCTCCTGGACCTGCCGGTCGATCTCGGTCTGGGTGCGGTGCGCCTCGGTGCGCAGCGCGTGCGCGACGCCGGGAAGGACCAGGCCGGTGGCGGCGGTGATGGCCTCCAGGACGGTCAGGGCGGCGTCGGGGTAGGTCGAGCGGGCGATGTAGTGCGGGACGTGCGCGGCGACGCCGAGCACGTCGTGGCCCGCTTCCGCGAGGCGGTACTCGACCAGCGCCTCCGCGCTGCCCGGCACCTGCGCCTCGTCGAAGGGGCTGGCGTGCCCCGGCACCAGGTCCGCGCGGTTGCCGTGCGGGGTGAGGCCCACGGGGCGCGTGTGCGGTACGCCCATGGGGATGCCGTGGAAGTTCACCGAGAGCCGCACGCCGAGCCGTTCGACGATCTCCCTGACGGCCGCGGCGAAGCGCTCCCACTCTATGTCCGGCTCGGGGCCGGACAGCAGCAGGAAGGGCGCGCCGGTGGCGTCCTGGAGGAGACGGACGTCGAGCGTCGGCACCTCGTAGTCGCTCCAGCGGTCGCGCCGGAACGTGAGCAGCGGGCGCCGGGCACGGTAGTCCACGAGCCGGTCGTGGTCGAAACGCGCGACGACCTGCCCGGGAAGGCTGTCCACGAGCCGCTCGACGACCTGGTCGCCGGTCTCGCCCGCGTCGATGTATCCGTCGAAGTGGTAGAGCATGACCAGGCCGGCCGACTCCTGGGCGAGCGCCATGTCGACAACAGCGAGGCCCTTCGGCTCCCACGCGTACAAACCCTGCGGATCTAGCACTGTGACCGCTCCTCCTCGTGTTCATTGAGCAGAACGCGCCTCGCGGGGCGGGCATTCCCCTGACCGCGCATTCACAGCGACGGCTGATCCGCTCGCTACCGGGGCGTCGGCACGGTTCGCATCCTTGACGCGAACATGCCCCACCCTTAACGTCGCAAAGCAGCGAAGCGTTCAGATTCGCGTCCACGGTTCATGTACGAGAACTCACCTTCGCTCGTCAGAGCAGCACCCCACGGGAAGGCAACCCCACGATGCGCACCCGCTTCCTCATCGCCGCCCTCGTCGCCACCACCGCCGCGGGTGGCCTCACTGCGGTCGCGTACGCGACTCCGGCGCCCTCGGCCCCCCGCCCGGCCGCCACCATCGAGGTCTCCACGGCCGCCCAGCTGAAGTCGGCGCTCGGCTCCGCGGGCCCGGGCGACACGATCCACCTCGCCGACGGCACGTACTCGGGGAACTTCAAGACCTCGACCGCCGCGAGCTCCGGCTCCCGGATCACGCTCACCGGCTCGTCGAAGGCCGTCCTCACCGCGGGCGGCGGCTACGGGCTGCACCTGAACGGCGCCTCGTACTGGACCGTCAAGGGCATCACCGTCACCGGCGGCCAGAAGGGCATCATGATCGACTCCGCGAAGGGGGTCACGGTGGACGGCGTGACGGTCCACGGCCTGGACATGGAGGGCGTCCACTTCCGCAAGTCGAGCACCGACGGCGTGATCAAGAATTCGAAGATCTACGACACGGGCAATGACGACCGCGGCATGGGCGAGGGCGTGTACGTCGGCAGCGCGGGCAGCCTCTCCGACAAGAGCGACAACGTACAGATCCTGAACAACGTCATAGGCCCGGACGTGGGCGGCGAGGCGATCGACCTCAAGGAAGGCACGAGGAACGGCAAGGTCTCCGGCAACACCTTCGACGGCAGGGGCCTGACCGGCAACAACTACGACGACTCATGGATCGACGTGAAGGGCAACGACTACGTCATCGAGGGCAACACCGGCAAGAACACCACGAACAACGGCTTCGAGACCCACACCCAGCAGTCGGGCTGGGGCTGCGGCACGGTCTTCCGCGGCAACAAGTCCGACCTGACGGGCGCGTCCGGCGACAAGCAACTGGCGATCAACGTGACGAACAACAGCGCAAGCTGCAGGACAACGGTCCACGCGAGCAACACGGTCAAGGGCGGCAAGGGCCTGACGAACGTCCCGGTCACTCCGTAAGGCCCCCACAAGCCGCACAGGACACCCGGACCCCGTAAGGGGCGCGGGACACCCGGACCCCGTAAGGGGCGCGGGACACCCGGGCCCGTAAGGGGCGCGGGGAACTGCGCGCCCAGCCCCCACGCACCCGCAGGAACAATGCACCCCCGGGCGCGAAGCGCACAAAAACACTGTGGGCCCGCACCAAACGGTGCGGGCCCACAGTGTTCAGCTACCGCCTAGGAGAGCGGCGCGCGGTCAGCTCTGACCGCCGGCCAGCTTCTCGCGCAGAGCGGCAAGCGCCTCGTCCGAGGCAAGCGCACCGGAGTTGTCCGGGCCCTCGGAGGAGTACGAGCCACCACCGGAGGCGGCGGGAGCCGCACCGGCCGGAGCCTCGTTGCCACCCTCGGCCGCCGCCTGGGCGTCGGCCTCGCGGGACTTGATGACCTGAGCCTGGTGCTGCTCGAAGCGCTGCTGCGCCTCGGCGTACTGGGTCTCCCAGGCCTCGCGCTGGGTCTCGTAGCCCTCGAGCCAGTCGTTGGTCTCGGGGTCGAAGCCCTCGGGGTAGATGTAGTTGCCCTGGTCGTCGTAGGACGCGGCCATGCCGTACAGGGTCGGGTCGAACTCGACGGCCGACGGGTCGGCGCCGAAGGACTCGTTGGCCTGCTTCAGCGACAGCGAGATCCGGCGACGCTCGAGGTCGATGTCGATGACCTTGACGAAGATCTCGTCGTTGACCTGGACGACCTGCTCCGGGATCTCCACGTGGCGCTCGGCCAGCTCGGAGATGTGGACCAGGCCCTCGATGCCCTCGTCGACGCGCACGAACGCACCGAACGGAACGAGCTTGGTGACCTTACCGGGAACGACCTGCCCGATCTGGTGCGTGCGGGCGAACTGCTGCCACGGGTCTTCCTGCGTCGCCTTGAGCGACAGGGAGACACGCTCGCGGTCCATGTCCACGTCGAGAACCTCGACGGTGACTTCCTGGCCGACCTCGACAACCTCGGAGGGGTGGTCGATGTGCTTCCAGGAAAGCTCGGAGACGTGGACGAGACCGTCGACGCCGCCGAGGTCCACGAACGCACCGAAGTTGACGATCGAGGAAACGACGCCGGAGCGGACCTGGCCCTTCTGCAGGGTCGTGAGGAAGGTCTGGCGGACCTCGCTCTGGGTCTGCTCGAGCCAGGCACGGCGGGACAGGACCACGTTGTTGCGGTTCTTGTCCAGCTCGATGATCTTGGCCTCGAGCTCCTTGCCCACGTAGGGCTGAAGGTCGCGGACACGGCGCATCTCGACCAGGGAGGCCGGGAGGAAGCCGCGGAGGCCGATGTCGAGGATGAGACCACCCTTGACGACCTCGATGACGGTACCGGTGACGATCCCGTCCTCTTCCTTGATCTTCTCGATGGTGCCCCAGGCACGCTCGTACTGGGCGCGCTTCTTCGAGAGGATCAGGCGGCCTTCCTTGTCCTCCTTCTGGAGAACAAGGGCCTCGATCTCGTCACCGACGGCGACGACCTCGTTCGGGTCGACGTCGTGCTTGATGGAGAGCTCGCGGCTCGGGATGACGCCTTCGGTCTTGTAACCGATGTCGAGCAGGACCTCGTCCCGGTCGACCTTCACGATGACGCCGTCGACGATGTCGCCGTCGTTGAAGTACTTGATCGTCTCGTCGATCGCGGCGAGGAAGGCTTCCTCGTTACCGATGTCGTTGACCGCTACCTGCGGAGTGGTGGCGGTGGTCTCGGTGCTGCTCGTCATGTGGGAAAGGGCTCCGGTACGGACATTGAAGTCGTAGGTACTGCTTACGCCGGAGCCCGTTTCGCTCTGCAGAAGCCGGACAGCCTAGGAGGCGCGACTCCCTGGATTCCCGAAGGAAACGGAAAGCGCCTCGACAACCGAGGGGACATACAACAGACGCGAGCGCAACCTGCTATGTCTGAGGAACGCAGGCCCGCAGCGCAACTTGTAGCATACGGGGGCTGTCGTACAGGGTCAATGCGCGAAGGCGCACACCCGGGGCGGATCGCCGCATACCCGGCACAAAACGTGTTGCATGAGGCCACACCGGCCGCATCGCGCCCTGCCGCGACGCACCCGCCGACGCCGGACGCCACCGTAACGGCGACGTCAGACGGCACAGTAACGACGATGGAGCGGATCATCCAAGAGCCCGACGCACCCGAGGCACCGGAACCTGAGGCCACCCGGCGCGACGCAGATGTCACGGAGAGCAGCCGCGCCAATCGCGGCTGGTGGGACCGGAACGCGGACGACTACCAGATCGAGCACGGCACGTTCCTCGGGGACGACCGTTTCGTGTGGGGCCCGGAAGGGCTCGACGAGGTGGAGGCGGAGCTGCTCGGCCCGCCCGAGGAGCTGAAGGGCAAGGACGTCCTGGAGATCGGCGCGGGCGCGGCCCAGTGTTCGCGCTGGCTCGCCGCGCAGGGCGCCCGGCCGGTGGCCCTCGACCTCTCCCACCGCCAGCTCCAGCACGCGCTGCGCATCCAGGAGGGCTTCGGGGCCCGGGTGCCGCTGGTGGAGGCCGACGCGGGCGCGCTGCCGTTCGCGGACGGCTCCTTCGACCTCGCCTGCTCCGCGTACGGGGCGCTGCCGTTCGTCGCCGACCCGGTGCGGGTGCTGCGGGACGTGCACCGGGTGCTGCGTCCCGGCGGCCGGTTCGTCTTCTCCGTCACGCACCCGATCCGCTGGGCGTTCCCGGACGAGCCGGGGCCCGAGGGTCTCTCGGTGGCGGCCTCCTACTTCGACCGCACTCCGTACGTCGAGCAGGACGAGCAGGGCCGCGCGGTGTACGTGGAGCACCACCGGACGGTCGGGGACCGGGTGCGGGACGTGGTCGCGGGCGGATTCCGCCTGGTGGACCTGGTGGAGCCGGAGTGGCCGGAATGGAACACCCAGGAGTGGGGCGGCTGGTCCCCGCTGCGCGGGAACCTCATTCCCGGGACGGCGATCTTCGTGTGCGAGCGGGGCTGAGGCCGTCCTTCTTGTGCGGGCGGGGCTGAGGCCGCGCTTCGTGTGCACGCGGGGCTGAGGCCGTCCCCGGGTCTCGGTCCCCGTCTCGGTTCCGGCCTCGGTTCCGGCTCCGCGCGGTGGCGTACGAGACTGGGGGCGTGATCCGTGACGACGCCCTGAGACTGCCCGTGCGCGACGCGCTGCCCGCCCTGCGGGAGGCCCTGGAGGGGCCGGGGTGCGCCGTGCTGTGCGCGCCGCCCGGCACGGGCAAGACGACGCTCGTGCCGCTGGCGCTCGCGGGTCTGGTGCCCGGGCTCAGTGCCGAGGGTGGTGCGGTACGCCGTGTCGTGGTCGCCGAGCCGCGGCGCATCGCCGCCCGGGCCGCCGCACGGCGGATGGCGTGGCTGCTCGGCGAGAAGGTCGGCCGCAGCGTCGGCTACACGGTGCGCGGCGAGCGCGTGGTGGGGCCGCACACGCGCGTGGAGGTCGTCACCACCGGGGTGCTGCTGCAGCGCCTCCAGCGGGACCAGGAACTCGCGGGCGGCGGCGGGGGCCGCGCGGTTGACGCAGTGGTGATCGACGAGTGCCACGAGCGGCATCTGGACGCGGACACGGTCGCGGCCTTCCTGGTCGACGTGCGCGAGACGCTGCGGCCCGAGCTGCGGCTCGTGGCCGCGTCGGCGACGACGGACGCCGAGGGGTGGGCGCGGGTCCTCGGCGGTGCCCCCGTGGTGGAGGCGGCGGGGACCGCGCACCCCGTGGACGTGGTGTGGGCGCCGCCCGCGCGGCCCGTACGGCCGCCGCACGGCATGCGCGTGGATCCGGCGCTGCTCACGCACACGGCGTCGGTGGTGCGGCGGGCGCTGCGGGAGCGGGACGGGGACGTGCTGTGCTTCCTGCCCGGGGTCGGCGAGATCGGCCGGGTGGCCGGGCAGCTGGGGGATCTGGGCGGCGTCGAGGTGCTTCAGGTGCACGGGCGCGCTCCGGCCGCCGTGCAGGACGCGGTCCTCGCGGGCGGTGAGCGGCGCCGCGTCGTCCTCGCCACGTCCGTGGCCGAGTCGTCCCTGACGGTGCCGGGGGTGCGGATCGTGGTCGACTCCGGGCTCGCCAGGGAGCCCCGGGTCGACCATGCGCGCGGGCTCAGCTCCCTCACCACCGTGCGGGCCTCGCGGGCGGCCGGGCGGCAGCGGGCGGGGCGGGCCGGGCGGGAGGCGCCCGGGGCGGTGTACCGGTGCTGGGCGGAGGCCGAGGACGGGCGGCTGCCACGCTTCCCCTCCCCCGAGATCAAGGTGGCCGACCTGACGGCGTTCGCGCTCCAGGCCGCGGTCTGGGGAGACCCCGGCGCGGCCGGGCTCGCGCTGCTCGACGCGCCGCCCGCCGGGGCGATGGCCGCCGCGCGGGACGTGCTCGTGGCGATCGGCGCGGTGGACGAGGCGACGGGGCGCGTCACCGAGCGGGGCGTACGGCTGTCCCGGACCGGGGTGCATCCGCGGCTCGCCCGGGCCCTCCTGGACGCGGCGCCCCGGGTCGGCGCCCGGCGGGCCGCGGAAGCCGTCGCCCTGCTCAGCGAGGAGCCTCCCCGGGAGTACGGGGACGACCTGGCGGCGGGGCTGCGGGCCGCCCGGCGGGGCGCCGACGCCTATGCCGCGCGCTGGCGGGGCGAGGTGGGGCGCCTCGCCTCGGCCGTCGGTGCGGGGTCGGCCCGTGCCACGTCCGGGACCGGGGGCGGCGCCGGTGTCACCTCCGCGTCGGCGCCCGCGCCTTCGGCGCGGGACATCTCCCACCCGCCCGCCCATGACCCGGAACCGGGGGAACCCAGCGCCGACGCTCCCCGGAGCGAGGTCCCCGACGACCTCGTCGTCGGTCTCGTCGCCGCCCTCGCCTTCCCCGAGCGCGTTGCCCGGCGTGCCGACGACGGGACGTTCCTGATGGTCGGGGGGACCCGGGCCGAGGTGGGGAGCGGGTCGGGGCTCGCGGGGGCAGGTTGGATCGCCGTGGCTGTGGCCGATCGGGCCGCGGGGGCGGGGCATGCTCGGGTGCGGCTCGGAGCCGTCGTCGATGAGGGCGTCGCGCGGGCGGCCGCCGCGTCGACGCACGCCGAGCGTGACGAGGTCGCGTGGGTCGACGGGGATCTTGTGGCGCGGCGCGTGGAGCGGCTCGGTGCGGTGGAGCTCGTGGTGCGGCCGCTCCGGGAACCGGACCCCGGCCTCGTACGGGAGGCGCTGCTGGAGGGGCTGCGGCGCGAGGGGCTCGGCCTGCTGCGGTGGAGCCGGGACGCCGTGGCGCTGCGCAACCGGCTGCGGTTTCTGCGGCGGCACCTCGGGGAGCCCTGGCCGGACGTGTCGGACGCGGCGCTCGTCGAGGGTGCCGACGACTGGCTCGAACCCGAGCTGGGCCGGGCCCGGCGCCGCGCCGACCTGGGCCGGATCGACGCCGGGCAGGCCCTCACGCGGCTGCTGCCGTGGGCCACGGGCGAGGCGGTCCGCCTGGACGGGCTCGCGCCGGAGCGGGTGGAGGTGCCGAGCGGGTCACGGGTGCGGGTCGACTACACCGACCCCGAACAGCCCGTTCTCGCCGTCAAGTTGCAGGAGATGTTCGGGCTCGACGACACCCCGCGGGTGGCGGGCGTACCGCTCCTCGTCCATCTCCTCACGCCCGCGGGACGCCCGGCCGCCGTCACCGCCGACCTCGCCTCCTTCTGGCGCGACGGCTACCGCGCGGTCCGCGCCGAACTGCGCGGGCGCTACCCCAAGCACCCGTGGCCGGAGGACCCGGCCGGGGCGGCGCCGACCCGGCACACCAAGGCCCGGCAGGAGCGCGCCCAGCGGGGGTGAGCCCCGGGGCCAGGCCTCACGCGTTGGCCGGTTGCGGCTCCGCGTCCGGCGCCGGTGCCGGGTCCCCCGGCCTGCGGCTGCGGGCCTCCAGCCAGAGGGAGAGCGCGAGCAGCAGCGCGCCGAGGATCAGAAAGCCCCAGGGAAGGTACGAGGCCAGCAGGAGCACCAGGACGCGCTGGGACTTGACCAGGTCGACCGTGCTCTTGATGTAGTCCTCGCGCATCTTCACGTGCCCGGCGAAGACGGTGAGCTTGTCGCGGTCGCCGAGGAGGGTGCCGCCGCGCAGTTCGTTCCGCTGGATCTCCTCGCCGTAGACGGGCGCCCCGGTGGTCGGTTCGACCCAGAACTTGCGGACCGTGGTGTACCAGCGGGTGGTGCCGGTCTTGGCGAGGGACTCCGGGGTGATGTCCTTGACCGGCATCGTCTTGGGGAAGGGGACCTTGGTCCAGGGGATGGTCTGCTCGAAGTAGTAGACCTTCACGCCGCGGAAGTCCTGGGTGCCCTTGTAGTGGATGGGCCGGGTGATGCGGGCCTGCGCGTCGAAGTACTCGTAGTCCCGCTTCTCGGTCAGGAAGGGCCACTTGAACTCGATGCCCTGGCGCTTGACGGGGTCGCCGTCGACCATCTCGCCGGTGGCGTGGACGGGTTCCTGGCTGTGCGCGTCGAAGATGTACCGCTCGGGGATCTTGGAGACCATCTTGCCCTTCGAGTCCTGTACGTAGGACAGGGCGTCCCAGACCACGACGTCGCGGGAAGAGTCCCCGTCGTTCCTCTCGATCTTCTCCGACGCCTCCACGTTGCCCTTGAGGGTCTGCACGATGGTGACCTTGGGGACCTTCTTGGCCTGCATCGTGCTGTAGTCGATGAGCGTCGCGTTCCTCGCCTCGAGGACCGCGTCCTGGTACTGGCTCGGCGGGATCTTGGCGAGGCGCGGGAAGGCGTACCAGCGCATGAGCGGGGACATGGCCGCGCAGAACACGGCGACGGCGAGCAGGACCAGGCTGGCCTTGCGGCGCATCTCGGCCCTCCCTACGGGTGCTTGGGGACGGTGGTGAGCAGGGGCTTGGGCGAGGTCTCGCCGGACGGTGCGCCGATGGCCGTGATCGTCAGGACCAGGGCGAAGGCGACGGCGAGGCCGGTGGCGGCGGCGATGAGGGCACGCATGCGGGCCTCCCGAGGCGGCTGGAACCGGGAACTGACTGTGCGTCAGGGCGGGGGGCACCGTAGCAACGGACAGGCCAGATGAGAACACGTCGCACACACGGCGACCGCCTCCGGCCCGTTGCGGGCCGGAGGCGGTCGGTGCTGTCCGCGGGGAGCGCGGGCGGGTGCCGTGTCACGCGGCGGGTGCGGCCACCTTCAGTTCGACGGTGAGCGTGGCGCCGCCGTTGGTGACGATGCGCAGGAGGTACGTCCCGGCGGTGTCGTCGGCGTACATCTTCGGCAGGAGCAGCTTGCCGTCCTCGTCGGTCTTGAGGCCCTTGAGGGCGCGCACGGGCTTGTCGTTCGCGTCCTTGAAGTAGGGGCCCTTGTCGTTGGCGGTGCCGTCCTGCGCCGACTTGATCATCGTGGCGGTGGCGGTGACGCCTGCGGCGCTTTCGCCCTTGTACGTGGCCTCGACCTCGACCTGGTCGGCGAAGGCCTGGCCGGGCGCGCAGGTCAGCGCCTTGTCGCTGGTGCGCTCCAGCTTGTCGGCCTGGCGCGCGGTGACGGTCGCGGGCACCTCGACGGCGGTCAGGGAGCGGTCCACGACCCGGGCGCGGACGGTGAACTCACCGGTCTGCTCGCCCGCCTCGATGACGGGTGCCGTGGCCGTGCCGGTGCCGGTCGTGGTGACGGTGACGCTGCGCGCACCGCCCTCGAACCGGGTGTCCGTGTCGCCGGAGATGGTGAACCGGACCTTGACCTTGGGCACGCCGAGGCCGGTGCGGTTCTCCGCCTTGGCCGCGACCCGCCCGGCGAAGGCGTCACCCGCGGTCGCCGTGAGCTTCGCCGCGCCCGCGTTCTCCAGGCGGGTGACCTGCTCGGACGGCGAAGGCTTGGGGGGCTTCGGAGGCTTGGGCTTGTCGGGCTTGTCGGGCTTGTCCGGCGGCTTCGGGGTCTCGGAGCCGTTGCCGGGCTTGGACGGCTTCGTCCCGCCGGGCGTCTTGCCGGGCACGTGGGGCTTGGGCAGCGGCTTCGGCGGGGTGCTGGCCGGGGGCTTGGGCCTGAGCGGCGGGTTCGACGTGCCGGGCGAGGGCCGGTTCTCGTCGCTGCGGTCGTCGGGCAGGACGCCGGAGCCGTCGGGGACCTCGTGGGTGCCCTTGCGGTAGTACTCCAGCCACGACAGGACCGTGTTCAGGTACTCCGTGGAGCGGTTGTAGCTGAGGATCGCCGCGTGCAGGTCGTCCTTGTCGGCGAGGTCGCGGCCGCCCGCGCACAGATAGTGGGCGGCGCCGAGCGCGGCGTCGTAGATGTTGTTCGGGTCCTTCTTGCCGTCGGCGTTGCCGTCCTGCTGCCAGCTCGCCCACGTCGAGGGGATGAACTGCATGGGGCCGACGGCGCGGTCGTGCGTGGTGTCGCCGTCGAAGGCGCCGCGGTCGGTGTCGGTGATCTTCGCGAAGCCGTTGCCGTCGAGGACCGGGCCGAGGATGGGCGTGAGGGTCGTGCCGTCGGCGTCGACGCGGCCGCCGCGGGCCTGTCCCGACTCGACCTTGCCGATGGCGGCGAGCAGTTGCCAGGGCAGGTTGCAGCCGGGCCGGGACGTGCGCACGGCCGCTTCGGCCTTCTTGTACGCGTCGAGGACCGTGGCCGGCAGGCCCGCCTCCTTGTCGCCCACGGCCACGCCGTCACCGGGCTTGGAGCTCGGCGGGACGGGGCTCTTCAGGGGCGGGAGGTCCGTGTAGTACGGCGAGTCACCGGTGGCCGAGTCGCCGTCCGGCGACGGCGTGGTGTCCGCCGCGCCCGCCCGGTCGTCCCGCGTCTGGTCGTTGGTCACGCCCGGGGCCTGCGAGGCCGCCAGCGCCGCCACCGCGGCGGCGGCGACCGCGGTGGTCACCGCGGTCCTGCGCACCCGACTGCCGAATACCGCCGCCATGTCCGTGAACCCCTCCCCTTGACGAACCGACCCGTACGTCCCGGCACACCCGCGCGCCCTTGACGGAACGACTCAGGCGACACTACGACAACTTCCTGAGCCCAGACACCCGTTCGTGCGCCTTTCTGGCCGGGGGCCTCGGGCTGCGTCACGGATGCCCCACGGCGTGGCGTGCCGTCGATCGCCTGTCGGCTCGTCCTCAAACGCCGGACGGGCTGTGTTCACCTTGCCCGCGCATCATATGCGGCCCCCAGGATCAACCCGCCCCCGTGATCGGGGAAGAGCGCGCAGCGCGCGACCGACGCCGCCCCCTGATCGAGCCCGTCCGGCGCTTGAGGACGAGCGCACAGCGCGATCGGCGGCGGCCCGGGCAACGGAACCAAAAGCCCCACGCCCGAAGGCACCCCCAACCCAGCCGGAGGCTAGTGCGCCGCCGACTCCCAGTCGGGCCCGACGCCGACCGACACATCCAACGGCGCTCGCAGCGAAACCGCCCCGGCCATCTCCCGCCGGACCAGCTCCTCCACGGCCGCCCGCTCCCCCGGAGCGATCTCCAGGACGATTTCGTCGTGGACCTGGAGCAGCATCCGCGAGCTGAGCCCCGCGTCGCTCAGCGCACGGTCCACGTTCAGCATGGCGATCTTGACGATGTCGGCCGCCGTGCCCTGGATCGGCGCGTTCAGCGCCATCCGCTCGGCCATCTCGCGCCGCTGCCGGTTGTCGCTGTTGAGGTCGGGGAGATAGCGGCGGCGGCCGAGCATCGTCTCCGTGTACCCCGTGGCGCGGGCGTCGTCGACGACGCGGCGCAGGTAGTCGCGGACCCCGCCGAAGCGCTCGAAGTAGGTGTCCATCAGGGCGCGCGCCTCGCCCGCCTCGATGCCGAGCTGCCCGGACAGGCCGAAGGCCGAGAGGCCGTACGCCAGGCCGTACGACATGGCCTTGATCTTGCGGCGCATCTCCGCGTCGACGCCGGAGCGCTCCACGCCGAACACCTGCGAGGCGACGGTGGTGTGCAGGTCCTCGCCGGAGGTGAACGCCTCGATGAGGCCCGCGTCCTCCGACAGGTGGGCCATGACGCGCAGTTCGATCTGGCTGTAGTCGGCGGTCATCAGGGACTCGAAGCCCTCGCCGACGACGAAGCCGCGGCGGATCGCCCGGCCCTCGTCGGTGCGGACGGGGATGTTCTGCAGGTTCGGGTCCGTCGACGACAGGCGGCCGGTGGCGGCCACCGTCTGGTTGTACGTCGTGTGGATGCGGCCGTCCGCGGCGATGGACTTGACCAGACCCTCGACGGTGACGCGCAGCTTGGCCTGCTCGCGGTGGCGGAGCATGATCACGGGGAGTTCGTTGTCCGTCTGGGCGGCGAGCCAGGCGAGGGCGTCGGCGTCCGTGGTGTACCCCGTCTTGGTCTTCTTCGTCTTGGGCAGGCCCAGCTCGCCGAAGAGGACTTCCTGGAGCTGCTTGGGCGAGCCCAGGTTGAACTCGTGGCCCGCGGCCGCGTGCGCTTCCTTCACGGCCTGCTGCACGGCGCCCGCGAACTGCTGCTCCATGGACTCCAGATGCGCCCGGTCGGCCGCGATGCCGTGCCGCTCCAGGCGGGCCAGGAGCGTGGACGTGGGTAGTTCGACGTCCGTGAGGAGACCGGCGGCGTTGACCTCCTTGAGGCGCTCGCCGAAGGCCGTGCCCAGGTCGAGGATGGTGCGGGCCCGCACCATCAGGGCGTCGGCCTCGGCGCCCTCGGTGTCCTCAAGGTCCTCGGTGCCGAACGCCAGCTGCCCGTCGGCCGCCGCGGGCACCAGCTCGCGGCCCAGATACTCCAGGGACAGCGCGTCCAGGTCGAAGGAGCGGCGCCCGGGCTTGACCAGGTACGCGGCGAGGGCGGTGTCCATGGTGATGCCGTCGACGCTCCAGCCGTGCTCGGCGAAGACCCGCATCACGCCCTTGGCGTTGTTCAGGACCTTGGGCTTGTCGGCGTCGGCGAGCCAGGTCGCGAAGGCGTTCTCGTCGGCCTCGTCGAGCTGCGCCGGGTCGAACCAGGCCGCCGCGCCCCCGGCCGCGGCGAGCGCGACCTCGGTGACCGAGCCGGTGCCGAGCTGCCAGGAGTCGACCGTGGCCAGGCCGAGGACCGCCTTGCCGTGTTCGGTGAGCCAGGGCGCCAGCTCCCCGGCGCCGAGCATCGCGCCGTCCAGGTCGATGCCCTCGGCGGCCGGCGCCTCCTCGACCTCCTCGGCACCCGGGTCGACGGCCAGGAGCCGCTCCCGCAGCGAGGGGTTGCGGATCTCCAGGGTGTCCAGGACCATCGCGAGGCCCTTGCGGTCGTACGGAGCGCGCTCCAGGTCGTCGACGCCCTTGGGCAGCTCGACGTCGCGCACCATCTCCGTCAGGCGGCGGTTGAGCTTCACGGCGTCCAGGTGGTCGCGGAAGTTCTGTCCGGCCTTGCCCTTGACCTCGTCGGCGCGCTCGACCAGCTCCGCGAACGAACCGAACTGGTTGATCCACTTCGCGGCCGTCTTCTCGCCGACACCGGGGATGCCGGGGAGGTTGTCCGACGGGTCGCCGCGCAGGGCCGCGAAGTCGGGGTACTGCGCGGGCGTCAGGCCGTACTTCTCCTCGACCTTCTCCGGCGTGAAGCGCGTCAGCTCCGAGACGCCCTTCGTCGGGTACAGCACCGTGACGTGGTCGGTGATCAGCTGGAAGGAGTCGCGGTCGCCCGTGACGATCAGGACCTCGAAACCGGCCGCCTCGGCCTGCGTGGCGAGCGTGGCGATGACGTCGTCCGCCTCGAAGCCGTCGACGGCGAACCGCACGGCGTTCATCGTGTCGAGCAGCTCGCCGATCAGCTCGACCTGCCCCTTGAACTCGTCCGGGGTCTTGGAGCGGTTCGCCTTGTACTCCGTGAACTCCTCGGAGCGCCAGGTCTTGCGCGAGACGTCGAAGGCCACCGCGAAGTGCGTGGGCGCCTCGTCGCGCAGCGTGTTCGCCAGCATCGAAGCGAAGCCGTAGATCGCGTTCGTGGGCTGGCCCGTCGCCGTCGTGAAGTTCTCCGCGGGCAGCGCGAAGAACGCCCGATACGCCAGGGAGTGCCCGTCCATCAGGAGCAGGCGCGGACGCTCGCCGCCGGTCGGGGTCGCCTTCTTCGCCGTCTTGGCGGCGGGCGCGGACTTCTTCTTCGCTGCTGTTTCTGCCACGCCCCCGATCCTGCCACGCCCCACTGACAGTCCGGCCACTCATAGCCCGCCCGGGGGTGGTGTCAGTCGTGCGTGGGAGGATCGGAGACGTACGTCACGTATGCGCTCGAAGAGGAGCAGGCCATGGCAAGCAAGCCGCCCAAGGGTGATCCGGTCCAGGACGCGCCGCAGGTCACGGACGCCCAGCACGCGGCGGCAGGACTGCCCGCCATCGGTCACACCCTGCGTATCGCGCAGCAGCAGATGGGCGTGCGGCGCACGGCGCTGACGCTGCTGCGCGTCAATCAGAAGGACGGCTTCGACTGCCCCGGCTGCGCCTGGCCCGAGCCGGAGCACCGGCACAAGGCGGAGTTCTGCGAGAACGGCGCGAAGGCGGTCGCGGAGGAGGCGACGCTGCGCCGCGTCACGCCGGACTTCTTCGCCGCGCACCCGGTCTCCGACCTCGCCACGCGCAGTGGGTACTGGCTGGGGCAGCAGGGCCGCCTCACCCACCCCATGTATCTGGCGGAGGGCTCCGACCGGTACGAGCCGGTGTCGTGGGAGCGGGCCTTCGAGATCGTCGCCGAGGAGCTGGCCGCCCTCGGCTCCCCCGACGAGGCCCTCTTCTACACGTCGGGGCGCACGAGCAACGAAGCGGCGTTCCTGTACCAGCTGTTCGCCCGCGAGCTGGGCACGAACAACCTCCCCGACTGCTCGAACATGTGCCACGAGTCGTCGGGCTCGGCCCTCACCGAGACCCTCGGCGTCGGCAAGGGCAGCGTCCTCCTCGAAGACCTCTACAAGGCCGATCTGATCATCGTCGCCGGGCAGAACCCGGGCACGAACCACCCGCGCATGCTCTCCGCCCTGGAGAAGGCGAAGAACAACGGCGCGAAGATCATCACGGTGAACCCGCTGCCCGAGGCGGGCCTGGAGCGGTTCAAGAACCCGCAGACCCCGCAGGGCATGCTCAAGGGCACCGCGCTCACCGACCTGTTCCTGCAGATCCGCCTCGGCGGCGACCAGGCCCTCTTCCGCCTCCTCAACAAGCTCGTCCTGGAGACAGAGGGAGCGGTGGACGAGGAGTTCGTACGCGAACACACCCATGGGTACGAGGAGTTCGTGGCCGCCGCGCGCGCCGCCGACTGGGACGAGACGCTGACGGCGACCGGCCTGGACCGCGCCCGCATCGAGGAAGCCCTGCGCATGGTGCTCGACTCCCAGCGCACGGTGGTGTGCTGGGCGATGGGTCTGACCCAGCACAAGCACGCGGTGCCCACGATCCGCGAGGTCGTCAACTTCCTGCTGCTTCGCGGCAACATCGGGCGGCCCGGCGCGGGCGTGTGTCCGGTGCGCGGCCACTCCAACGTGCAGGGCGACCGCACGATGGGCATCTTCGAGCGGCCCGCGCCCGCGTTCCTGGACGCCTTGGAGAAGGAGTTCGGCTTCGCGCCGCCGCGCCAGCACGGCCTGGACGTCGTCCGTGCCATCCGGGCGCTGCGCGACGGCGAGGCGAAGGTGTTCTTCGCGATGGGCGGCAACTTCGTCTCCGCGTCGCCCGACACGGAGGTCACGGAGGCGGCGATGCGGCGCGCCCGCCTGACGGTGCACGTGTCCACGAAGCTGAACCGCTCGCACGTCGTGACCGGCGCGCGCGCCCTGATCCTGCCCACCCTCGGGCGCACCGAGCGCGATCTCCAGGGCGGCGGCGAGCAGTTCGTGACCGTGGAGGACTCCATGGGCATGGTGCACGCCTCGCGCGGGCGCCTCGCCCCGGCGAGCCCGCAGTTGCTGTCCGAGCCCGCGATCGTGTGCCGCCTCGCGCGGCGCGTCCTCGGCCCGGAGTCGGCGACGCCCTGGGAGGAGTTCGAGAAGGACTACGCCACGGTGCGTGACCGCATCGCGCGCGTGATCCCCGGCTTCGAGGACTTCAACGCGCGCGTGGCACGCCCCGAGGGCTTCGCCCTTCCGCACGCCCCGCGCGACGAGCGCCGCTTCCCCACGGCCACCGGCAAGGCCAACTTCACGGCCGCGCCCGTCGAGTACCCCGCCCTCCCCGAGGGCCGCCTGCTGCTCCAGACGCTGCGCTCCCACGATCAGTACAACACCACGATCTACGGCCTGGACGACCGCTACCGAGGCATCAAGAACGGCCGCCGCGTCGTCCTGGTCAACCCCGACGACGCCCGCGAGCTGGGCCTCGCCGACGGCTCGTACACCGACCTCGTCAGCGAGTGGCAGGACGGCGTCGAGCGGCGCGCGCCGGGCTTCCGCGTCGTGCACTACCCGACGGCGCGGGGCTGCGCGGCGGCGTACTACCCGGAGACCAATGTGCTGGTGCCGCTGGACGCCACGGCCGACACCAGCAACACCCCCGCCAGCAAGTCCGTGGTCGTGCGCCTGGAACAATCGGCGACCGACTGAGCGTTTGCTCAGCGACGGGCGCGCCGCCGCGGTGGCCGCCGCGGTTGTTGTCAGGTGTCGTCGACGAACGGAGCACGGCCCGATGGGTGAGCAGCACACGACGAAGTTCCCGCAAGAGGTCATCGACGAGTACGCGGCGCTCGGCGTCGACCTGCCCGCCCTGTTCTCCGCCGGGAACCTCGGCAGGCGCATGGGCGTGCAGATCCTGGAAGCCGCCGCCGACCGCGTGGTCGGCACCATGCCCGTCGAGGGCAACACCCAGCCGTACGGCCTGCTGCACGGCGGCGCGTCCGCGGTCCTCGCCGAGACGCTCGGATCGGTCGGCTCGATGCTGCACGGCGGCAGCAAGAAGGTCGCCGTGGGCGTCGACCTGAACTGCACGCACCACCGCGGCGCGCGCTCGGGCCTGGTCACGGGCGTGGCCACGCCGGTGCACCGGGGGCGCTCCACGGCGACGTACGAGATCGTCATCACCGACGAGGACGGCAAGCGGGTGTGCACGGCGCGCCTGACGTGCCTGCTGCGGCCGGTCGACGCGATGCCCGGCATCGACGCGGCGGACGGCGGCTCCCCGGCCTGAGGCCCGGGTTCTCCCGTCAGCCGGGGGGGCGCCCGGGCATTGCCGGAGCGGGCACCCCCGGCCTAGCGTCGCCGCATGAGGCCAAGCAGGCTCCGCCGCACGCTCGCCCTCACCGCCGCTCTCTGTGTCCTGCCCGCCGCCGCCGGCTGCTCGGATTCGGGCACCGACCGCGCCCACGGCCCCCGTACGCCGGACTCCCCCGCCCCGCACGCCACCTCCCCCGCGGAGCTGTGCGCGATCCTCATCGTCAAGTGGGGGCGCGACGTCTACGACTTGGGCAAGGAGCCCTACGGCGACTACCAGAACATGGGCCTGTCGAACGGGCAGTACACGATCCTCCTGGACGTCCTGAAGGCCGCGCGGGCCGAGCGCGAGCGCCACGGGGCCGCCGCGGGCCGGAAACTGATGCAGCGCCAGGCGCGCGAGAAGTGCGCGGACCGCTACCGCGACGGAGGACCCGGCGGAAATCCCTGGTAGCGCCCGGGCGGACGCGCCCGCTCCGCCCAACTCCCGGCGCCCGCGCGGCCCGACGGGAACGGGCCCCGCCCCGACACTGCCCGGATAGCGGACACGAGTCGTCACCAACCGTATCCGGAGCGCGCCAGCGGGCCGTCACCCGGCCACACCCGTGCGGGCACCGTGGTCTTCACCTCAAAAACAGGAGTGCTACGCAAAAACACTCCTGACCGCGCACATTCGCGAAAGCGGAAAAGTGGCACGGAATGCCGGGCTCCCTTTTTGTCGGAGTAACGCTGCGTAATGCGCGCGCAATCCCCTCGCGACCCGCAGGAAGCACGCCACGCAACGCAAAAGATCATTTCCGGGCGTTCGGCTCCGCATACCCCCCGAACACGGCTGTCATGAGTGAAACCACTTAACGGTCCTGCTGGTTTACGAGGTCGACATCTGCCGAAGCGTGCATATTCCGCCACAACCGACCCCTGCGTTCCAGCGCGGAATACTCCGTGGCATAACAAGAGCGTCACAGCCTTGGCTCGACCACTCCACCAGGATCAATTGCCCCCTTAGAGTCACGGCCAGTCACCGCGCCGCCGGGCGCGAACTGAATTGCACGGCCCGGTACCACCACCAGTACGGCCCGGCGATCTTCACGGCTCCTCCGCAGAGGGGACCGCGCCAGGGAAAGGACCCATCGTGCGAAACCGTTCCGCGCTCATCCTCACCACGGTGTTGACCACGGGGGCACTCACCCTCACCGCCTGCGGGTCGCGCGACAAGGACAAGGAATCCGACGACAACGGCGGCAAGACCACCGTCACCATCGGCTTCGACGCCCCGCTCACCGGCGACCTCTCCGCGCTCGGCATCGGCATGCGCAACTCCGCCGAACTCGCCGTCAAGACCGCCAACAAGGAGAACACGGTCGACGGCGTCAAGTTCAAGCTGGAGCCCCTCGACGACCAGGCCCAGCCCTCCGTCGGCGGCCAGAACGCCCAGAAGTTCATCAGCAACGACGACGTCATCGGCGTCGTCGGCCCGCTGAACTCCAGCGTCTCCCAGTCGATGCAGAAGCCCTTCAACGACGCCAGCCTCACCCAGATCTCGCCCGCCAACACCGGCACCGAGCTGACCCAGGGCGACGGCTGGAAGAAGGGCGACAAGAAGCGTCAGTTCAAGACCTTCTTCCGCACCGCCACCACCGACCAGGTCCAGGGCCAGTTCGCCGCCCAGTACCTGTACCAGAAGGCGAAGATCAAGAAGGTCTATCTGATCGACGACCAGAAGACCTACGGCGCCGGCCTCGCCGCGTCCTTCAAGGACACCTTCACCTCCCTCGGCGGCAAGATCGTCGGCCAGGACCACGTCAACCCCGAGGACCGCGACTTCAAGTCCGTCGCCTCCAAGGTCAAGGGCAAGGGCGCCGAAGCCGTCTACTACGGCGGTGAGTACCCCGCCGCGGCCCCCCTCAGCCAGCAGCTCAAGGAGTCCGGCGCCGACGTCCCGCTCATGGGCGGCGACGGCATGAAGAGCGACGAGTTCCCGAAGCTCAACAAGAAGGCCGAAGGCGACCTCGGCACCTCCGTCGGCGCCCCCGTCGAGGAACTTCCCTCCGCGAAGAAGTTCATCGCGGAATACAACAAGAACTACAAGGAAAACATGGAGACCTACGGTGGCGGCACCTACGACGCCACCTGGGCGATCATCGAAGCCGTGAAGCTCGCCGTCGACGACAACGACGGAAAGCTTCCCGACGACGCCCGCGAGAAGGTCCTCGCCAGCATGAGCAAGGTCAAGTTCGACGGCGTCACCGGCAGCGTCTCCTTCGACCAGTACGGCGACACCACGAACACGATGATGACCGCGTACGAGATCAAGAACAACAAGTGGGAGTCGAAGTTCAGCGAGGCCTACAAGCCCCGGTAAATCCCACGCACACCCATTGACTCAAGACCGCGCGGGAAGCGCTACCAGCGCTCCCGCGCGGTGCCATATCCGAACCAACGGAGGCCCTGCGGTGAACGAACTGCCGCAACAGCTGGCCAATGGACTCATCCTCGGCGCGATGTACGGTCTCATCGCGATCGGCTACACGATGGTCTACGGAATCGTCCAGCTCATCAACTTCGCCCACGGTGAGATCTTCATGGTCGGGGGCTTCGGCGCCCTCACCGTCTCCCTGTGGCTCCCCGAGGGATTCTCGCTGCTCGCCGCGATCCCACTCATGATCATCGGCGGCATCATCGTCTCCGTCGCCGTCGGCACCGCGGCGGAACGCTTCGCCTATCGCCCCCTGCGCGGCGCCCCACGCCTCGCACCCCTCATCACCGCCATCGGCCTGTCCATCCTGCTCCAGCAGGCCGTCTGGAAGTGGTACCCCGAGGCCAAGAAGGACCGCACGTTCCCGCAGTTCAGCGGCGACCCCGTGCACATCTTCGGCGCCGACATCCAGCGCGGCGACTTCTTCCTCATCCTCGCCGCCCCGCTGTGCATGATCGCCCTCGCCTACTACGTCAACAAGACCCGCACCGGCCGCGGCATGCAGGCCACCGCCCAGGACCCCGACACCGCCAAGCTCATGGGCATCAACACCGACCGCATCATCGTCATGGCCTTCGCCATCGGTGCCGCGTTCGCCGCCGTCGCAGCCGTCGGCTACGGCCTGCACAACGGCCAAGTCGGCTTCAAAATGGGCTTCATCATGGGCCTCAAGGCCTTCACCGCGGCCGTCCTCGGCGGCATCGGCAACATCTACGGAGCCATGCTCGGCGGCATCGTCCTCGGCGTCGCCGAAGCCCTCGCCACCGGCTACATGGCCGACGTACCGGGCATGGAACAGTTCGGCGGCGGCGCCTGGAAGGACGTGTGGGCCTTCGCCCTCCTCATCCTCGTCCTGCTCCTGAGGCCCCAAGGCCTACTCGGCGAACGCGTCGCGGATCGGGCGTGATACCCATGACCACGAACACCACCAAGAACTCCGGGAACCCGGGAGGCACGGGGAACACCGGCAACACCGCCAAGACCCCCGCGGGCCTCCCCACCTCCACCCTCCCCCTCCCGCCGCACATCGCCCGCATCGCCGTCTACGCGGGATCCGCCGCGGCCCTCGTCGGCACCTTCCTCGCCTGGACCTGGACCACCGCCTTCCCCGGCGACCTCACCGTCACCGGCTACCCCGGCGGCCTCCAGACCATCACCCTCGTCGGCGCCGCCCTCACCCTGCTCTTCACACTCTCCGGCCAGGGCATCCGCGGCCTCGGCTGGCTCACCCCCGGCGGCACCAACAGCCCCGTCGTCCTGCTCAGCCTCGGCGTCCTCGGCTCCACCGGCTACACCATGGGCGCCATCGCCGAACACCTCGGCGGCATCGTCAACCTCGAACCCGGCGCCTGGGTCTCCGGCATCGGCGCGCTCGTCGCCACCGTCGGCGCCCTCGGACTCCCCTCCGACCTGCCCGCCGACGAACCCCACCAGAACCCCTGGGAACGCCTGCGCGCCAGCCTCAAGGCACCCGCGCCCAAACGCGCCAAGACCCTGCCCGACTGGGTCGAGATCCTCATCATCGCCGCCTCGTTCGGCATCGGCCTCTACGTCTTCGCATACGGCATCGAGGCCTACTCCGAACTCTTCATCGGCTTCCTCATCACCACCGTCTTCGGCGCCACCGCACTCAACCGCGCCGGACTCATCCCCCGCCTCAACGCGCTCACCACCAAGCACCGCAACGTCACCTTCACCGCCGCCATCGTCGCCGCGGCCATGTTCCCCTTCACCCAGAGCGACGCGAGCTACGCCCTCATCGGCGTCAACATCCTCATCTTCGCGACCGTCGCCCTCGGCCTGAACGTCGTCGTCGGCCTCGCCGGACTCCTCGACCTCGGATACGTCGCCTTCCTCGGCGTCGGCGCCTACACCGCCGCCCTCGTCTCCGGATCGCCCGCGTCCACCTTCGACGTCCACTTCCCCTTCTGGGCCGCCGTCCTCGCCGGTGCCGCCGCCTCCCTCATCTTCGGCGTCATCATCGGCGCCCCCACCCTGCGGCTGCGCGGCGACTACCTCGCCATCGTCACCCTCGGCTTCGGCGAGATCTTCCGCATCACCATGAACAACCTCAACGGCAGCGCGGGCCCCGACCTCACCAACGGCGCCCAGGGCATCCCCAACATCCCCGACCTGGAAATCTTCGGCTGGAACCTCGGCGTCGAACACGAAGTCCTCGGCTTCACCCTCAGCAGGCCCGCCAACTACTACCTGCTGATGCTGTTCTTCACCGCCGTCGTCGTCCTCGTCTTCCGCCGCTCCGGGGAATCCCGCATCGGCCGCGCCTGGGTCGCCATCCGCGAGGACGAGACCGCCGCCACCGCCATGGGCATCAACGGCTTCCGCGTCAAGCTCATCGCCTTCGCCCTCGGCGCCACCCTCGCCGGGTTCGCCGGCACCGTGCAGGCCCACGTCTCGTACAGCATCACCCCCGAGCAGTACCTCTTCGCCAACACCGTGCCGCCGAACTCCGCCTTCCTGCTCGCCGCCGTCATCCTCGGCGGCATGGGCACCATCAGCGGCCCCCTCATCGGCGCGGCCCTGCTCTACCTCATCCCGGCCAAACTCCAGTTCCTCGAGGACTACCAACTGCTGCTGTTCGGCCTCGCGCTCATCCTGCTCATGCGCTTCAGGCCCGAAGGCCTCGTCGCCAACAAGCGCGCGCAGCTCGAATACCACGAGACCGACCAACTCGACGTACCCGACCAGCAGAAACTGCCCGAAGGAACCGTCGGCGCCAGCAAGGCGGGGGCGTGACCACCATGACCACCACAACCACCACCACCGTCCTCGAAGCCAGCGGCGTCACCATGCGCTTCGGCGGCCTCACCGCCGTGCGCTCCGTCGACCTCACCGTCAACAGCGGCGAAATCGTCGGCCTCATCGGACCCAACGGCGCCGGCAAGACCACCTTCTTCAACTGCCTCACCGGCCTGTACGTCCCCACCGAGGGCAAGGTCTCCTACAAAGGCACCGTGCTGCCCGCCAAACCCCACCTCGTCACCGACGCCGGCATCGCCCGCACCTTCCAGAACATCCGGCTCTTCGCCAACATGACCGTCCTGGAGAACGTCCTCGTCGGACGCCACACCAGGACCAAGGAAGGCCTCTGGTCGGCGCTCCTGCGCGGCCCCGGCTTCAAACGGGCCGAAGCCGCCTCCCACGCACGGGCCATGGAACTCCTCGAATTCATCGGCCTCGCCCACAAAGCCGACCACCTCTCCCGCAACCTGCCCTACGGCGAGCAGCGGAAGCTGGAGATCGCCCGGGCACTCGCCAGCGAACCCGGACTGCTCCTCCTCGACGAACCCACCGCGGGCATGAACCCGCAAGAGACCCGGGCCGCCGAGGAACTCGTCTTCGCCATCCGCGACCAGGGCATCGCCGTCCTCGTCATCGAGCACGACATGCGGTTCATCTTCAACCTCTGCGACCGCGTCGCCGTCCTCGTCCAGGGCGAGAAACTCGTCGAAGGCACCTCCGAAGTCGTCCAGGCCGACGAGCGCGTCGTCGCCGCCTACCTCGGCACCCCCTTCGAAGGCGCCCCCGGCGCCGCGGAAATCGCCGAAGTCGAGGCGGCGGAGGCAGAGGCCGAAGCCGCCGCGGCCGCCCCCGACGACAGCGCGCCCGGCACCACCGGTACCGACAACTCCGGTACCAGCACCACCGGTTCGGAAGGAAAGAGCCTGTGACCACACTGCTCGAGGTCGAGGACCTCAGGGTCGCCTACGGCAAGATCGAAGCCGTCAAGGGCATCTCCTTCAGCGTCGAAGCCGGGCAGGTCGTCACCCTCATCGGCACCAACGGCGCCGGCAAGACCACCACCCTGCGCACCCTCTCCGGCCTCCTCAAACCACTCGCCGGAAAGATCATGTTCGACGGGCAGCCGCTCAACGGCATCCCCGCCCACAAAATCGTCGCGCTCGGCCTCGCCCACTCCCCCGAAGGCCGGCACATCTTCCCCCGGCTCACCATCACCGAGAACCTCCAACTCGGCGCCTACCTCCGCGACGACAAGGCAGGCATCGAGAAGGACATCCAACGCGCCTACGACCTCTTCCCCATCCTCGGCGAACGTCGCAAGCAGGCCGCGGGCACCCTCTCCGGCGGCGAACAGCAGATGCTCGCCATGGGGCGCGCCCTGATGTCCCGGCCCAAGCTCCTCATGCTCGACGAGCCCTCCATGGGGCTCTCGCCGATCATGATGCAGAAGATCATGCAGACCATCAGCGAACTCAAGGCCCAGGGCACCACCATCCTGCTCGTCGAGCAGAACGCCCAGGCCGCGCTGTCCCTCGCGGACCACGGTCACGTGATGGAGGTCGGCAACATCGTGCTGTCCGGGACGGGGCAGGACCTGCTGCACGACGAGTCCGTCCGCAAGGCGTACCTAGGCGAGGACTGACCTGGCCCCTGGGCCCTGAGCAGCGAAGAGGGCGGTCACCCCGTGTCGGGGTGACCGCCCTCTTCGTCGGTTCTTCGGGTGCCGGCCCGTGGGGGCCGGGCGCGCAGTTCCCCGCGCCCCTTACGGGGCTCAGCCCTTGGCTGCCTTCTTCTCCTCGGCGTCCTCGATGACCGCCTCCGCGACCTGCTGCATCGACAGGCGGCGGTCCATCGATGTCTTCTGGATCCAGCGGAACGCGGCGGGCTCCGTCAGGCCGTACTCCGTCTGGAGAATCGACTTCGCGCGGTCCACCAGCTTGCGGGTCTCCAGGCGCTGGGTGAGGTCCGCGACCTCCTGCTCCAGGGCCTTCAGCTCCGTGAACCGGGACACCGCCATCTCGATCGCGGGCACCACGTCGCTCTTGCTGAACGGCTTCACCAGATACGCCATGGCACCGGCATCGCGGGCCCGCTCGACCAGGTCCCGCTGGGAGAACGCCGTGAGCATCAGGACCGGGGCGATGGACTCCTCGGCGATCTTCTCCGCCGCGGAGATCCCGTCCAGGACGGGCATCTTCACGTCCAGGATGACGAGGTCCGGCTTGTGCTCACGGGCCAGCTCGATGGCCGTCTCACCGTCACCGGCCTCACCGACGACGGTGTAGCCCTCCTCCTCCAGCATCTCCTTGAGGTCGAGCCGGATCAGGGCCTCGTCCTCGGCGATGACGACGCGGGTCGTCAGCGGCGGCACGTGCGACTGCTCGTCGGACACGTCAGCGGGCTCGGGCGACTCGGGGGTGGTCACGGGGGCTCCTCGTTGCGGGCAGATACTGCTTCCCAAGAGCGTACCTAGCTGCGGTATGGTGGATGCGCGCAGGGTGAGGGGTTACCTTCGATTCTGTGGGCCCCGGTAGCCCAATTGGCAGCAGGCAATGGATTCAAAACCCATACAGTGTCGGTTCGAGTCCGACCCGGGGCACTTTTCCTTCAATTCCAAGGTCACGTGCGATTCGATCAGGTTCACTTGATCGAGTAGGTAATTCTCGTTCTCGCCACAGTGGGCGAATCCTCGCCGCAGTATCGGCCACATGTACGACATGGGCACGCGTAGAGCCGCTCGGGGGTCGCGGCACCGAGTGCCCCCGGTGCCGCGACATCCCCGCCAAACCCGAGAACGAGGCCGCGTACGCGTACTTACTGGGCCTCTATCTCGGCGACGGCTGCATCAGCAAGCACCGCCGAGGCGTCTACTTCCTGCGCATCGCGTGCGCGGACGCGTGGCCCGGACTGATCGACGCATGCGCCGAGGCGATCCGGATCGTGCGCCCTGCCAACAAGGTCTGCCGGGTCCAGCGGCCGGGCTGCCAGTACGTCACCTGCTCCAGCAAACACTGGCCCTGCCTGTTCCCCCAGCACAGCCCCGGCAAGAAGCACGACCGCACCATCACCCTCGAAGCCTGGCAGCAGGAGATCGTCGACGCTCACCCCTGGGACTTCATCCGGGGGCTCATCCACTCCGACGGTTGCCGCCTGACGAACTGGACCACCCGGCTCATCGGCGGCGAGCGCAAGCGCTATGAGTACCCCCGGTACTTCTTCACCAACAAGTCCGACGACATCCGTCAGCTCTACACCGACACCCTCGACAAACTAGGTGTCACCTGGACGCACTGCACCCGCCAAGGCAACGCGTACAACATCTCCGTCGCCCGCAAAGCCTCCGTAACCCTCATGGACGCCCACGTCGGCCCCAAGTACTGAGAGCGGGCGCCTACTGTGCGCCGTCGTCCTCGCCGATGCGGTGGATGCGGACCAGGTTCGTGGAGCCCGCGACGCCGGGGGGTGAGCCCGCCGTGATGACGACCATGTCGCCCTTCTGGCAGCGGCCGATCTTCAGGAGGTGCTCGTCGACCTGCTGGACCATCGCGTCGGTGGACTCGACGTGCGGGCCGAGGAAGGTCTCGACGCCCCAGGTGAGGTTGAGCTGGGAGCGGGTGGCGGCGACGGGGGTGAAGGCGAGGAGGGGGATCGGGGAGCGGTAGCGGGAGAGGCGGCGGACGGTGTCGCCGGACTGGGTGAAGGCGACGAGGAACTTGGCGCCGAGGAAGTCGCCCATCTCGGCGGCGGCGCGGGCGACGGCGCCGCCCTGGGTGCGGGGCTTGCTGCGCTCGGTGAGGGGCGGCAGGCCCTTGGCGAGGATGTCTTCTTCGGCGGCTTCGACGATGCGGGCCATGGTGCGGACGGTCTCGATGGGGTATTTGCCGACGCTGGTCTCGCCGGAGAGCATCACGGCGTCGGTGCCGTCGATGACGGCGTTGGCGACGTCGGAGGCCTCGGCGCGGGTGGGCCGGGAGTTGTCGATCATCGAGTCGAGCATCTGGGTGGCGACGATGACCGGCTTGGCGTTGCGCTTGGCGAGTTTGATGGCGCGCTTCTGGACGATCGGGACCTGTTCCAGGGGCATTTCGACGCCGAGGTCGCCGCGGGCGACCATGATGCCGTCGAAGGCGGCGACGATGTCCTCGATGTTGTCGACGGCCTGGGGTTTTTCGACCTTGGCGATGACGGGGAGGCGGCGGTCCTCCTCGTCCATGATGCGGTGGACGTCCTCGATGTCGCGTCCGCTGCGGACGAAGGAGAGGGCGATGACGTCGAAGCCGGTGTTGAGGGCCCAGCGGAGGTCGGCCTCGTCCTTGTCGGAGAGTGCGGGGACGGAGACGGCGACGCCGGGGAGGTTCAGGCCCTTGTGGTCGGAGACCATGCCGCCTTCGATGACGGTGGTGGTGACGCGGGGGCCTTCGACGGCGGTCACTTCGAGGGTGACCTTGCCGTCGTCGACGAGGATGCGCTCGCCGGGGGTGACGTCGTCGGCGAGGCCGGCGTAGGTGGTGCCGCAGAGCTGGCGGTCACCCTGGGTGTCGGGTTCGACGGTGATGGTGAACTCGTCGCCGCGTTCGAGGAGTACAGGTCCTTCGTGGAAGCGGCCGAGGCGAATCTTCGGGCCTTGAAGGTCGGCGAGGACGCCGACGCTGCGGCCGAGCTCGTCGGCGGCCTTGCGCACGCGCTGGTAGCGCTCCTCGTGGTCGGCGTAGGTGCCGTGGCTGAGGTTGAAGCGTGCCACGTCCATTCCGGCCTCGACCAGGGCCTTGATCTGGTCGTAGGTGTCGGTGGCGGGTCCCAGGGTGCAAACGATTTTCGCTCGGCGCATGCTTCGAGCCTAGGCCTTACTGGCGGGTAGAGGTTTGGCCGGGCATGACTACTCAACGACCTTTGCATGAAAGGGTCTTGACAAGTGTTGAAGTGTGCGCGCGCTCGCTCTGATGAGCGCGTTCAGAGGTCAACGGGGCGTCGAGCGGTCACAGTTGCGATGGTTGCGGTTGCTCAGCGTCGCCGAGCGTCCGCGCTGTGGCGTCGCGGTGGGCCCGTGTTGCTCAGAGTCGCGGCGGGTTCATCGTGAAGCGCGCGTTGACCTGGGCGTAGACGGACTGGCGCTGGGGTTCGAGGTCGAGGGGGGCGGCGGCTTCGGGGGCTGCGCCGTAGGCGGCGCGGGCCATGCCGGGGGCGGCGGGGCCGCCGCCGAACGGCGGGTAGGGGGCGTTGTCGGCGCCGATGTCGGCGATCTCGACGAGGGCGGCGAGGGCGGTGCCGAGGGCCTCGGCGTATTCGCGGGCGCGCTGGACGGCTTCCTTGACGGCTTCCTGGCGGGCGCGGCGGTGGGAGGGCGAGTCGGGGCGCAGGGACCACCAGGGGCCGTCGACGTGGGTGAGGTCCAAGTCGGCGACGCGGGTGGTGAGTTCGCCGAGGGCGGTGAAGTCGCTGAGTTCGGCGGTGACGTGGACGCGGCCGTGGTAGGTGCGGACGCGTTCGCCCTTGCCGCGTTTGGTGAGTTCGGGGGTGATGGAGAAGGAGCCGGTCTCGACGCGTTCGACGGCTTCGCCGTAGGTCTTGACGAGGTCGATGACGGTGGCGTTGCGGCGGGTGAGGTCGGCGAGGGCGTCGCGGCGGTCGGTGCCGCGGGCGCTGACGGTGATGCCGATGCGGGCGATCTCGGGGTCGACTTCGAGGCGGGCTTCGCCGCGGACGGCGAGGCGGGGAGCCTCGGGGGTGCCGTAGGGGACGCTCTGCTGGGGCTCGTCGGTGGTCATGGCCTCCACTCTCGCACCGGTGGCGGGCACCGGACAGTCATCGGATCGAAACCTGGCGGGTCTGTCGCGAGCCGGTCGGGCGGGTCAGAATCTACGCGCGTTACCACTGTTCATCGATGTTGTACGACGTGTTGGAGGAAGCCGAGATGCCACTGAACCGCAGGAAGTTCCTGGGGCGGTCCGCTGCGACGGGTGCGGGGGTGGCGCTGGCGGGTGCGGTGACGGCGCCGGTGGCCGACGCGGCCGTGGCGCCGGGTGCGGCCCGTCCGGGCAAGCGGCCTCGGCGTTATTCGTTCACGGTGATGGGCACGACCGATCTGCACGGCAATGTCTTCAACTGGGACTACTTCACGGACAAGGAGTTCGACGACAAGGACCACAACGACGTGGGCCTGGCGAAGATCTCCACGCTGGTGTCGGCGGTCCGCAAGGAGAAGGGCCGCCGCAACACCCTCCTGATCGACGCGGGCGACACGATCCAGGGCACGCAGTTGTCGTACTACTACGCGAAGGTCGACCCGATCACGGCCAAGCGCGGTCCGGTGCATCCGATGGCGCAGGCGATGAACGCGATCGGCTATGACGCGGCGGCGCTCGGCAACCACGAGTTCAACTACGGCATTCCGGTGCTGCGGAAGTTCGAGGAGCAGTGCGACTTCCCGCTGCTCGGGGCGAACGCGCTGGACGCGAAGACGCAGCGGCCCGCGTTCGCGCCGTACAGCATGCACCGGCTGCGCACGCCGCACGGTCGTGATGTGCGGGTGGCGGTGCTCGGTCTGACGAATCCGGGGATCGCGATCTGGGACAAGGCGAACGTCCAGGGGAAGATGACGTTCCCGGGGCTTGAGGAGCAGGCGGCGAAGTGGGTGCCGCGGCTGCGTTCGATGGGCGCGGACGTGGTGATCGTGTCGGCGCATTCGGGGTCGAGCGGCACGTCGTCGTACGGGGATCAGCTGCCGTACATCGAGAACGCGGCGGCGCTGGTGGCGGAGCAGGTGCCGGGGATCGACGCGATTCTGGTGGGGCACGCGCACACGGAGATTCCCGAGTATCTGGTGGAGAACAAGAAGACGGGCAAGAAGGTGGTGCTGTCCGAGCCGTTGAAGTGGGGCCAGCGGCTGACGCTGTTCGACTTCGATCTGGAGTGGTCGAAGGGCCGTTGGCGGGTGGTGAAGGCGGGGGCGAAGGTCCTGAACTCCAACGCGGCGGCGGAGGACCGGAAGATCACTCGGCTGCTCGGGGACGAGCACAAGAAGGTCGTGGCGTATGTGAATCAGGTCATCGGCACCTCGAAGGAGGCGATGAGCACGGCCGAGGGCCCGTACAAGGATGTCGCGATCATCGATCTGATCAGCCATGTGCAGGCGGAGACGGTGAAGGCGGCGCTCGCGGGCGGCGCGTACGCGAAGCTGCCGGTCCTGTCGCAGGCCTCCTGCTTCTCGCGCACGGCGAAGATCCCGGCGGGCGAGGTGACGATCCGGGACGCGGCGGGTCTGTATCCGTTCGAGAACACCCTCGAAGCGCGAGTGATCACGGGTGCGCAGCTGAAGGACTATCTGGAGTTCTCGGCGCGCTATTACGTGCGGACGGCGGCGGGCGCGCCGGTGGATCCGGCGAAGCTGACGAATGCGGACGGCATTCCGGACTACAACTACGACGCGCTGTACGGAGTGACGTACGACATCGACATCGCGCGGCCGTCCGGGTCCCGTATCACGAAGTTGCGATTCGAGGGCAAGGACCTCGACCCGAAGGCGGAGTTCGTGCTCGCGGTGAACAACTACCGGGCGAGCGGTGGCGGCAATTTCCCGCATGTGGCGGCCGCCAAGCAGGTGTGGGCGAATTCCGACGAGATCCGCAACACGATCATTTCGTGGGTGAAGGCGAAGGGCACCGTGGACCCGGCGGAGTTCGCGGCGGTGGGCTGGCGGCTGACCCGCGAGGGCACGCCGGTGTTCTGAGGTCTAGCCTCGGTCGTATGAACGAGGAACTGGCCGTGGCGCTGGCCGTCGTCGAGCGCGATCTCAAGGCGACGTGTGCGGTGCAGCCGATTGTCCGTGAGGAGTTGGACTTCGACGAGGAGCCGCTGGTCGTGCTCTACGAGGCCGATGGCTCGGGGGTGGGGATCGCGGTGCCGGAGGGCGCCGCTCCCGCCGAGCAGGTGGCGAGTCTCGCGGAGCAGGTGAAGGACTGGGCGGTGGAGGCGCTGGCCGCGCAGTTGCTGCCCGCGACGTGGCCGGAGTGCCCGGACCATCCGGCGTCGCATCCGCTGGACGCGGCGGTGACCGGGGGTGTGGCCGTGTGGTCGTGCCCCCGGTCGCGGCGGGTGGTGGCGCCGGTGGGCGCGCTCAGGGAGCTGGGTGCGCCCGGGGTGCGGCGGCGGGGCGTCAGTTCTTGAGGCGTACGAGGTTGGGGTGGGTGGTGGCGGCGGCGCCCCGGTCCGGGGTGTGGGGGCGGGGGTCGGCGAGGCCGAAGCTGGTGAAGGCGGTGCGGTCCGGCAGCGGGTAGGGGTTCTTGCCGGTGAGGGTGTTGAGGATGGTGGCGCTGCGCCAGGCGGCGAGGCCGAGGTCGGGGGCGCCGACGCCGTGGGTGTGGCGTTCGGCGTTCTGGACGTAGATGTTGCTGCCGGTGCCGGTGACGGAGGGGTCGAGGACGAGGCGGTACTGCTCGTCGATGCGGGGGCGCTCGGAGGAGTCGCGTCGCATATAGGGGTCGAGGCCGGCGAGGAGCTGGTCGAGGGGGCGTTCCTTGTAGCCGGTGGCGAGGATGACGGCGTCGGTGGTGATGCGCGATCGGGTGCCCTGCTCCAGGTGTTCCAGGTGGAGTTCGACGCGGGTGGCGCCGACGCGTCCGGCGGTGCGGACGGCGACGCCGGGGGTGAGGACGGCGTCGGGCCAGCCGCCGTGGAGGGTGCGCTGGTACAGCTCGTCGTGGATGGCGGCGATGGTGTCGGTGTCGATGCCCTTGTGGAGCTGCCACTGGCCGGGGACGAGGCGGTCGCGGACGGGTTCGGGCAGGGAGTGGAAGTAGCGGGTGTAGTCGGGGGTGAAGTGTTCCAGGCCGAGCTTGGAGTACTCCATGGGGGCGAAGGCGGGGGTGCGGGCCAGCCAGTGGAGTCGTTCGGCGCCGGGCGGGCGGTGCCGGAGCAGGTCGAGGAAGACTTCGGCGCCGGACTGTCCCGAGCCGATGACGGTGATGTGGTCGGCGGCGAGGAAGCGGTCGCGGTGCAGCAGGTAGTCGGCGGCGTGGACGACGGGGACGGTGGGGGCGTCGGCGAGGGGCCTGAGGGGTTCGGGTACGTAGGGGGCGGTGCCGACGCCGATGGCGATGTTGCGGGCGTGGGTGCGGCCGAGGGCTTCGGCTTCGCCGTCGGAGTCGAGCTGGGTGAAGTCGACCTCGAAGAGGTTCCGTTCGGGGTTCCAGCGGACGGCGTCGATCTGGTGGCCGAAGTGGAGTGCGGGCAGGTTCTCGCTGGCCCAGCGGCAGTAGGCGTCGTACTCGGCGCGCTGGATGTGGAAGCGCTCGGCGAAGTAGAAGGGGAAGAGGCGTTCGCGGGCGCGCAGATAGCTGAGGAACGACCAGGGGTTCGCGGGGTCGGCGAGGGTCACCAGGTCGGCGAGGAAGGGGACTTGGAGGGTGGCGCCGTCGATGAGGAGGCCGGGGTGCCAGTGGAAGGAGGGCCGCTGTTCGTAGAAGGCGGCGTCGAGGCCGTCCAGGGGCTGGGCGAGGGCGGCGAGGGACAGGTTGAACGGGCCGATGCCGATGCCGACCAGGTCGCGGGGTGCGGTGGGGGCGGTGGGCGCCTGGGGCGGCCGGTCGGGCAGTTCGGGCGTCGCCGTCATCGGGGAGTGGTTCCTTCCACGAGCGTGAGCAGGGCCGCGAGGTCTTCGGGGCGGGTGTGTGGGTTGAGCAGGGTCACTTTGAGCCAGCGGCGGCCGTCGAGCTGGGCACGGCCGAGGACGGCGGTGCCGTCGTTCAGGAGTTTCCTCCGTACGTGGGCGATGTGGTCGTCGTCGGCGTCGGCGGGCCGGAACAGGACGGTGCTGATGGCCGGTTTGTCGTACAGCTCGAAGCCGGGGTGGTCGGCGACGAGATCGGCGAACTCTCTCGCATGGTCGCAGACTTGGTCGACCAGGTCACCGAGCCCGGCGCGGCCCAGGGCCTTGAGGGTGACGGCCATCTTCAGGGCGTCGGGGCGGCGGGTCGTGCGCAGGGAGCGGCCGAGGAGGTCGGGCAGTCCGGCTTCGGTGTCGTCGTCGGCGTTCAAGTAGTCGGCGCGGTGGCTGAGGACGGCGGTGTCGGCGCGGTCGCGGACGGTGAGGAGTCCGGCGGCCGCCGGTTGCCAGCCCAGTTTGTGCAGGTCGAGGGCGACGCTGTCGGCGCGGTCGAGGCCGTGCAGCTTGGTCCTGTGGGTGTCGCTGAAGAGCAGGCCCGCGCCGTAGGCGGCGTCGACGTGCAGGCGGGCGCCGTGGGCCGCGCACAGGTCGGCGATGTCCGTGAGCGGATCGATGAGACCGGCGTCGGTGGTGCCCGCGGTGGCGGCGACCAGGAAGTGGCCGCGCCGGCCCGGGAGTTCGGTGAGGGCCTCGTCGAGGGCGGCGGGGTCGAGTACGCCGACGGGCGCGGGCACGGTGACGGGCTCGGGCAGGCCGAGGAGCCAGGCGGCGCGGCGCAGCGAGTGGTGGGCGTTGGCGCCGACGAGGAGGTGCAGGGGGTGGCCGTGGGCCGCCGCTCGTTCGCGGGCCAGGAGCAGGGCGAGCTGGTTGGACTCGGTGCCGCCGGTGGTGATGAGGGCGTCGCCGCCGTCGCCGTGGACCTCGGTGGCGAGTGCCTCGGTGAGGAGTGCTTCCAGGGCGGACGCGGCGGGGGCCTGGTCCCAGGAGTCCATGGACGGGTTCAGGGCGGACGCGGCGAGGTCCGCCGCCACCGCCAGGGCCAGGGGTGGGCAGTGCAGGTGTGCCGCGCACAGGGGGTCCGCGGGGTCCGCCGCGCCCTCGCCCACCGCGGCCACGAGCGTGCGCAGCGCCTCCTGCGCGCCCGTGCCCCGCTCCGGCAGGAGGTCGCCCGCCGCCTCCCTGACCCTCGCCGTCACGGCGTCCGGGCCGCCGGGGGGCAGGGGGCCGCCGCGGGCCTCGGCGCCCGCCGCCAGTGCGTCGAGGACCGTGGCGAGCAGCGGCCTCAGGGCGTCGGGGCCCTGGGGGCCTCCGGCGAGGGGCGGGGGGCTGCTCATGGCTGTCCTCCGGGTGTGCGGGTGGGGTCACCAGCCTGTACGGACGGTGGACGGCATGCCCGGGAAGCCCAACGATCGAAACCCGAAAGGGGTATTGGGGGTGGGGGAGTTTGCGGTGGGGTGGGGGTGAGTGTTAGGGCGCGGGAGCCTTGCCGGGGGGCTCCCCAACCCCGCCCCTTCCCGAAACCGGGGGCTGCGCCCCGGGCCCCCGCCAAGGGGGGTGGGTGTCCCGGGCGGGTGGGACGGTCCGCCGCCGGATCGGCGCTTCGCGCCTCGTCCTCAATCGCCGGACGGGCTGGAACAGCCCCGCAGGGCCTATCCCAGCCGCACCGCCGCCCCCTCCCCCACCTCCCCCTCCACCTCGAGCACCCACACCTCGTTGGCCCCTTCCCGCAGCACCGGCCCGGGCACGTGCAGGCTGTGCTGCGGACCGACGCCCCAGTAGCGGCCTAGGCAGAAGCCGTTGATCCAGGCGAAGCCGCGTCCCCAGCCGGGGAGTTCGAGGGCGGCGTCGCCGGTGCCGCGCACGTCGAGGGTGCCGCGGTAGAGCCCGACCGGCCCGGGGGGTGAAGGGTCGGCCGGGAGGGCCCGTACGGCGTCGGCGGAGTCGAAGGCGCCGAGGGGCAGGCCCACGGCCCGCACTCCGTGCACGTACTGCCGTTCGTGCAGGACACCTCCGGTGATGCCCTTGGGCTCGCCGAGGCGGGGCCCGTAGTTGACGCGGCCGAGGGATTCGGTCCAGAGGGTCACGCGGGCGGGGCCGGGGACGGGTTCGGGGAGGGTGGGGGTCTCCTCGGTGAGGACTCCGGCGCGGGTCCCGTCGACGTACGTGACGGCGCGGTCGCGCAGGCCACGGACGCTGAGGGGGTAGGGCTGACGGGGCCCGGGCAGGTCGAGGGTGTAGCGGACCAGGCCCCGGTCGACGCCGAGCTGCTCGAAGGTGGGCGGGACGGCGTGCTCGGTCTCGGGGGTGCCGAGGTGGTCGGCGACGGTGTCGAGGGGCACCCAGTCGGTGAGGCGGGCCGTGGCGGGCGCGGCGAGGGTGGCCGGGGGCGGGGGCACCTCGGGCAGGGGCCCCTGGGCGTAGGCCGCGAGGATCTCGCGGAAGAGCCAGAACTTCTCGGTGGGGCGGCCGCGTTCGTCGATGGGGGCGTCGTAGTCGTAGGAGGTGACGTCGGGTTGGAGGGCGCCGTCGTGGAGCCCGCCGCCGAGGGGGGTGCCGTCGGACGCGGTGTCGTCCGCCCGGTTGGCGCCCGCCCAGCCCGCGAAGTTGGTGCCGCCGTGGGCCATGTAGAGGTTGACGGAGGCGCCGCGGTCGAGGATGTCGCGGAGGGCGGCGGCCGCGTCGCGCGGGGCGCGCAGGACGGGTTCGGCGCCCCAGTGGTCGAACCAGCCGCACCAGAACTCCATGCACATCAGGGGGCCCTTGGGGCGGTGGCGGCGCAGGGTGGCGAAGCCGTCGCGGGCGGCGGAGCCGAAGTTGACGGTGGCGAGGACGCCGGGGACGCTGCCGCCGGTGAGCATGTGGTCCTCGGGGCCGTCGGAGGTGCACAGCTCCGCGGTGACGCCGTGGGCGAGCAGGAGGTCGGCGAGGCGGCGCAGGTAGACCTGGTCGGAGCCGTAGCTGCCGTACTCGTTCTCGACCTGCACCATGATGACGGGGCCGCCGCGGTCGTGTTGACGGGACACGACCTGGGGCAGCAGGCGGGCGAACCAGCGCTCGACGTGCGCGAGGTAGGCCGCGTCGCGGGTGCGGAGGCGGCCGCCGACCTCGGCGGTCAGCCAGTGCGGCAGGCCGCCGTTGTCCCACTCGGCGCAGATGTAGGGGCCGGGGCGGACGATCGCCCACAGGCCCGCGGCGTGGGCGGCGTCGAGGAAGCGGCCGAGGGCCGTGATGTCGTGGAGTTCGCCGGGGCGTGGTTCGTGCAGGTTCCAGGGGACGTACGTCTCGACGCAGTTGAGGCCCATCGCCCGCAGCATCGCGAGCCGGTGCCCCCACTGGGCCTCGTGCACCCGGAAGTAGTGCAGCGCTCCCGAGAGCAGCCGCACCGGCCGTCCGTCCAGTTCGAAGTCGTCCGCGCCCACCCGGAAGCTGTCGCCGCGCGTGCCGGTGCCGTCGTCTGCCACGTGGTGGCTGGCGTCCATCGTGTCCCTCCCGATCACTACTGCGGCCACGATTGCCTCTGGCGGGCGGCACGGTCCATGGACAAAGATCGAGCCGGGTTGGACGCAGCGATCCGACGAGAGGGGCGGCAGCGGATGTACCACACGTGGATGCGGTATTTCACGCCGAGCCCGGTCCATCACCGCCTCGGCCTGGTGTGTCTGGGCGTGGGCCTGCAGCACGGCACGCTGCCCGCCGTGGGGCCCCGCACCCTGGACCACCACGTGGCCCTGGTGATCAGTTCGGGCGGCGGCTGGTTCCGGGCGCCGGACGGGCGCCGCCGGACGGTCACGGCGCCCGCGTTGATCTGGCTGTCGCCGGGGGTGCCGCACCACTACGGCGCCGATCCGGAGACGGGCTGGGACGAGTGCTTCGTGGACTTCACGGGGCCCGCCACGACGACGTACACCGAGCTGGGCTACATCGAGCCGGACCGGCCGGTGGTGCCGCTCGCCGACCCGGACGGGGCGCGTGCCGTCGTCGGGCGCATCGCCCGCGCCGCGCGCCGGGGCAATCCGCTGCTCGAGGTCGAGACGAGCGCCGCCGTCCATGAGCTGCTCGTGGCGCTGCGCCGGGCCCGCGCCGACATCGCGCCGGACGGCGACCCGGTGCTTCAGTCCCTGGCCAGGGACGCGTTCAAGGCGCTGTCGGTGACCGAGCACGCGGCCCGGCACGGCATGACGCCCGCGGAGCTGCGGACGGCGGTTCGCCGGGGGGCGGGGTGCAGCCCCAAGGACTATCTGCTCGGCATCCGGCTCGGCCGCGCCAAGGAGCTGCTCGCGGCGACGGAGCTGCCGGTGGCCGCGGTGGCCCGGCGGGTGGGCTACGACGATCCGGCGTACTTCTCGCGGCTGTTCACGCGGCGTGTCGGCATGGCGCCGGTGCGGTTCCGGGAGCAGCAGGGGCGGGCCGTGCCGGGGGGCTGGTCGCAGCAGGTGCCGGACCCGGAGCGGCCGCCGACGCTCACGTCGCTCGACGGCACGGCCGCTTCGGGTGGCGCGGGTGCGGGCACGTAGGCTCGGCTGCCATGACCACACGCCACACCAGTGACGACAGCGGCGCGGCCGGGGCCGGTGCGGGGGACGCCGTGGACCCCGCGGTGCGCGCGGAGCTGTCCCGGCTGCGCGACAGCATCGACAACATCGACGCGGCCGTCGTCCACATGCTCGCCGAGCGCTTCAAGTGCACCCAGCAGGTCGGCCATCTCAAGGCCAACCACCAACTGCCGCCCGCCGACCCGGCGCGGGAGGCCCGGCAGATCGCGCGGCTGCGGGAGCTGGCGGAGAACGCGAAGCTGGATCCGGCGTTCGCGGAGAAGTTCCTGAACTTCATCATCGCGGAGGTCATCCGCCACCACGAGAGCATCGCGGACGGCTCCCGCTGAGGTTCCCTCCCCGCGTCGGCGCCCCCGTCGCGGGGACACCCACTCCCAGCCGCCGGGCCCGATCGGGCACCATGGCCAGATGCCCGCACTGACGCGCGACGAAGCGCAGACCCGAGCCCAGTTCCTCGACGTCCGGCGGTACGAGATCGCCCTCGATCTCACCACCGGCGAGGAGACCTTCGACTCCCGCACGGTGATCACGTTCACGGCCGCCGCGGACGGGGACACCTTCGTCGAGCTGAAGCCCGCCCAGCTGCGTTCCGTCACGCTCGACGGCGCCCCGCTCGACCCCGCGGACCTGGCCGACAACCGGCTGCCGCTGCGGGGCCTCGCCGCCGGCGAGCACGAGCTGCGCGTCGACGCGTCGATGCGCTACTCCCGCACCGGCGAGGGCATGCACCGCTTCACCGACCCGAGCGACGGTGAGACGTACGTCTACACGCAGTTGTTCATGGAAGACGTGCAGCGGGTGTTCGCGGCCTTCGACCAGCCCGATCTGAAGGCGGTGTTCGCGCTCACCGTGCGGGCCCCCAAGGGCTGGACGGTCCTGGCCAACGGTGTCACCGAGCAGGTGGGGGCGGGCGAGTGGCGGGCGGCGCCCACGCCTCCCCTTTCGACGTATCTCGTGGCGGTCGCCGCGGGGCCCTGGCACTCGGTGCGCACCGAGCACCGGGGGCTGCCCTTCGGCCTGCACTGCCGTCGCTCGCTGGCGCCGCACCTGGACGCCGACGCCGACGAGCTGTTCGACATCACGCGGGCGTGCTTCGACCGGTACGAGGAGAAGTTCACCGAGCCCTACCCCTTCGACTCCTACGACCAGGCGTTCGTGCCCGAGTTCAACGCGGGCGCCATGGAGAACCCGGGGCTTGTCACCTTCCGTGACGACTTCGTGTACCGCTCGGCGGTCACCGACACCGAGCGGCAGATCCGCGGCATGGTCGTCGCGCACGAGATGGCGCACATGTGGTTCGGCGACCTGGTGACCCTGCGGTGGTGGGACGACATCTGGCTGAACGAGTCGTTCGCGGAGTACATGGGCTATCAGACGCTGAGCGAGGCGACGCGTTTCACCACCACCTGGGTCGACTTCGCCGTCGCCCGCAAGCCGTGGGGCTACGACGCCGACCAGCGCCCGTCCACGCACCCCGTCGCGCCGGACCCGGACGCGGTGCCCGACACGGCGTCGGCGATGCTCAACTTCGACGGGATCTCCTACGCCAAGGGCGCGAGCGCGCTGCGTCAGCTCGTCGCGTGGCTGGGCGAGAAGGACTTCCTCGCGGGCATCAACGCGCACTTCGCGCGCCACAGGTTCGGCAACGCCACGCTCGCCGACTTCATCGACAACCTCGCCTCGGCCACGGACCGCGACGTGCACGGCTGGGCCCGGTCGTGGCTGCGGACGACCGGCGTGGACGCGTTCACACCGACGGTCACGCACGGCGGCCGGGAGTGGACGCTGACCCTGGAGCGGGACGGCAGCCGTCCGCACCGGGTGGCGGTCGGTGTGTTCGACCGCGATCTGTCGGACGGCAAGGCGCTGGTGCTGCGCGAGCGGTACGAGACGGACGTGCCGGGGCAGGAGCCCGCGGCGGCGCGCGACGGGGGCAGGCCCGCGCTGATCGTGCCCAACGACCACGACTTGACGTACGCGAAGATCCGCCTTGACCCGGTGTCCCGGGAGACCGTCCTCACGTCCCTCTCGGGGGTGCCGGACGCGCTGACGCGGGCGGTGCTGTGGAACGCGCTGCGCGACATGGTGCGCGACGGCGAGCTGGCGCCCGGCGTGTTCCTGGCGGCGGCGCGGGCGCATCTGCCCGCGGAGAGCGACCTGGCCCTCGTCTCCGGTGTGCTGCCGTTCGCGTCGGCCGTCGTCGCCGGGCGCTACACCCCGCCGGACGGCCGCGGCGCCGCCCTCGCCGTCCTGGACGCGCTGTGCCAGGACGTGATCCGTCGCACGGAGGACGGTTCGCACCCGGGGCTTCGCCTGGTGGCGGTGCGGGGGCTCATCGACGCGGCGACGCAGCCCGAGCCGCTGACGACGTGGCTGTCGCAGGGGGCCGTGCCCGGTGGGCCCGAGCTCGACCCCGAGCTGCGCTGGCGGGTCCTCGGGCGGCTCGCGGTGCTCGGTGCGACCGACGAGGACGCCATCGCCGCCGAGCTGCGCAGGGACCCGAGCGCGACCGGCAGGGAAGGGGCCGCGCGCTGCCGGGCGGCGCTGCCGGACGCGGACGCCAAGCGGGCCGCGTGGGACGCGATGTTCGGCTCCGACGAGCTGTCCAACTACTTGTTCACCGCGACCGCGCAGGGGTTCTGGCAGCCCGAGCAGGACTCGGTCGTCCACACCTATGTGCCACGGTTCTTCGAGGACGCGGTGGCGCTCGCCGCCCGCCGCGGACCTGCCATCGCCGAGGCCGCGGGACAGTACGCGTTCCCGGTGTTCGCCGTCGACGAGGACACCCTGCGCCTGGGCAGGCAGTGCCTGGAGCGCACCGATGTGCTGCCCGCGCTGCGCCGTCGGCTCGTGGACCAACTGGACGACCTGGAGCGGGCGTTGCGGGTGCGCCGGGGCGCCGAGGGGGCGTGAGGCGGGCGCGGCGGGCTTGGGTCCTGCGACCTAGGTCCGCCGGACCAGGAGGGCGTGGGTCATCTACTTCCTGGTGATGATCCGGCGGGCCCGGTCCGCCGCCTAGGGTCGGTGGTGATCAGAGCCGGGCCGGGGGCATGCGCCCCCGGCCCGGTGTCGTCCCGACCTCAAGGAGCCCTCTGTGATCGTCGTGACCGGTGCCACCGGAAACGTAGGCCGCGCTCTCGTCGCCCAGCTCGCCGCCGACCAGGTGCCGGTCCGCGCCCTGACCCGGGATCCGGCCCGCGCGCGGGTGCCGGCCGGGGCCGAGGTGGCGCGGTTCGCGGGGCCGGGCGAACCCGCCGCCATGGCCGCGCAGTTCGAGGGCGCGACGGCGCTGTTCCTGCATCTGGTGGCGGGCGGCGAGGACACCCCGGCGCTGCTCGCGGCGGCGCGGGACGGCGGCGTCAAGCATGTCGTGGTGCTCTCGTCGATCATCGTCGACCACGACGCCGCCGCCGAGCACCCCATCCACGTCGTGCACTCCGCGCTGGAGCGGCACGTCCGGGAGAGCGGGCTCGGCTGGACGGCGCTGCGGCCGGGCGCGTTCAGCACCAACGCGTTGCAGTGGGCGCCGCAGGTCCGCGCGGGCGACACGGTCCGCGGGCCGTTCGGCGACGCCGTGTCCTCGCCGATCCACGAGGCCGACATCGCCGCCGTCGCCGCCGTGGCGCTGCGCGATCCCGCCGGGCACGCCGGCGCCGTCCACTCCCTGACCGGCCCGGAGGGCGTCACCACGCGGGAGCAGATCCATGCCGTGGGCCGGGCGGTCGGCCGGGAGCTGCGGTTCGAGGAGATAGCGCCCGCCGAGGTGCCCGCGGAGATGTTCCCGCACGTCGCGCCGGAGATGCTCCCGGCCCTCCTTCGGGCCCTCGGTGACAGCGTCGGCACGGAACCGGACCTGACGACGGCGGTGCGGGACGTCACGGGCCGTCCGGCGCGGACCTTCGCGCGCTGGGCCGAGGACCACGCGGACGACTTCCGCGCGTCGGCGTAGGCGAATCGGCGGGTACGGGAGCGGCTGGCGCGCCGACACGTCCCAGGGCGACCTGACGGGTCCGGGAGCCACGCCCCCGGACCCGCCCGGACCCGCCGGACCCCGAACCCGCCGAACCCTCCCTAGACCTCCCGCACCTCGAACGCGTCGAGCACGAACTCCGCCTTCCCGTCGTCGCCGACCTTCCGCAGCCCGACCCACGCCTCGCCGTCCGCGGGGGCGGTGAACTCGTAGGACAGGGTGGTGGGGGCGGTGGCCACGGGCAGGGCCTCGCGGGACAGTTCGCGCGCGTCGGGCTCGTCCACCGCGGTCACCCACGCGTACTGCCCGGCCTTCTCGTTCTCGTACCGGAACGACACCCGGTAGCGCTTGCCGCCCTCGAAGCGGACCGTGTGCGGCACCGTCCGGTAGACGAGGCCGTCGTTCTCGCCGCGGGACTTCAGGGACTGGGTGCCGTCCACGACGTCGTCGACGGCCTTGCCGTTCCAGCCGCGCTGGGTGTACGGGGCGTGGCGCTGCGCGATGTGGGTGCGGGGGTCGGTGGCTCCCCCGGCGTCGCCCTTGACGAACGGCCCCCAGCCCTGCGGTACGTCCTCGAAGTCCTCGTGGGCGAGGACGCCCCGGCCGAGCGGGGCCCTCGCGCCGACGGCGACGACGCGCACGTTGTCGAAGCGCACCCGGGCGTCCCCGGCGACGGCGCGCAGCGCGAGCCGCACCGGGCCGCCGCCCTCGGGGACGGTGAAGCGGGTGAACAGGCGCTGGAAGCGGGTGCCGTGCTTGCGGTCGGCGGCGACGAAGTTGCCCGCGGTGGAGGTGTGCGTCCAGTTGGCGGCGGTGACGCCGTCGGCGGTGCGGACCTCCAGGGCGGCGCGGCGCCGCTGTCCGGCCTTCTCCCCCACCTCGACCTGCACGGACGCCACATAGGTGCCGGGCTTGAGGCGGCGCAGGCGCTGGCTGACGGAGGCCGCGGCACCCGCGGCGAGGACGAGTTCGTAGTCGCCGAGCTTGCTGCGCTCCACCGACGCGGGGCCGCTGACCTGCCAGGCGTCCAGGTCGCCCGCGTGGAAGCCGGGGTCGCGCAGCGCGGTGCCCTGGCCCCAGTCGGGGTCGGGGGCCCGGCGGACGCGGGTGCGGTGGACGACGTAGGGCTGCTTGGCGTCCGCGTCGAGGGTGATCTTCCCGGCGCGCACGGGGACGTCGGCGACGAAGACGCGGCCCTGGTCGGTGAGGCGGTACAGGGCGACCTTGCGGGCGCCCGCCCAGCCGCGGGGCAGCGTCCAACTGGTCTTTCCGCCGCCGGGGTTGAAGTGGTAGAGCTTCGCGGGGTCGGTGGCCCGGCGCGGCTCCCAGGGCAGCAGATAGCTTCCGCCGTCGTAGACGAGGTGGCCGCCGGTGGTGATGCGGCGCGTGCCGCCGTCGGCGTCGGACACGGAGGTGGCTCCGGCGCCGAAGAACGTGATCTCGTGCTCGCCCCAGGTCTTGATGGGCTGCGCCTGGAGGTACTTGGCGGGCAGCGCGTGCGTCCAGATCAGTTCGTAGAACGTCGTCCAGTCGGTCTTGCCGGTCCAGCCGGTGAAGTTGCCCATGCGGGCGATGCCGAGCAGCGAGGGCCACTTGTCGGCGAAGACGTCCTTCTGGTGGTGGCGGATGAAGCGGATGAGCTGGGAGTTGATGCCTCGGGAGGTGTCGGGGCCGTAGTCGGTCTCGGTCGCCCAGTGCGACCACAGGGCCGAGCGTTCGAAGCCGTGGCCCCATTCGCTGGTGACCATCCAGCCCTGCTCGCGGAAGGTGCGCTGGAGGCGGTCGGAGGTCCAGCCGGACTCGCGGAACACGTCGATGTAGAGGGTGTTGAGGGCCGGGTGCGCGTCGCGGCGCAGGTCGGCGAAGCGGCGCACGATGTCGCCGGAGACCAGGTCGCGGCGCTGGTCGATGCGGTAGCTCTGGTCGAGCCAGTCCCACTGCTCGTTCTTCTTGTCGACGAGCGTGTCGGAGAAGGCGTTGGCCACGGGGTAGGACTCGGTGGCGTTGACGTGGACGCCGAAGTCGCTGTTCCACTCGGAGCCCTCGCGGACCAGGGTGTTGAGGTCGGCGAGGCCGCCCGCGCGCTGGTTGTAGTTGCCCGCGTAGTCGGGGTGCGCGGAGTCGTGGCCCTCGGACTGGTAGCCCTTGAGGAGCGTGTACTGGCGCAGCCCGTCGGTGGCCAGGTGGATCCGCTTCACGTCGTCGAGCGTCGTGAGGAACGGGTTGGTGGCCTGCGAGGCGAAGTTGAAGGGGATGTGAGGGACGACGCGGAGGTGCTGCTCGTCCGCGCCGAGCGGGTTCACCATGATGTCGCGGAAGGCGATGGCGGCGTCCTGCCAGTCGACCTTGCCGTCGCCGTTGCGGTCGCCGGTGATGACGACGGTCGCGTACGGCAGGGGTTCGGTGGCGCCGGCCGGGGAGGTGGCGGCGCGGTGCGTCCACTGGCCGGGGGTGAGGCGGGCCTCGACGTGGGAGTCCTTGCGCACGGTCTGGCGCCACAGCCGGCCGTTCTCCCAGTTGGTCTCCGAGGTGGGCTTGTCGTAGACGGTGTTGGTCTCGACGGCGCCGCCGAGCCTGTCGTGGGCGAGCACCGCGTACGCGCAGCCGCTGGCCGCGTCCGCCGGGGTGTCCGGCGTGAGCTTCACCAGGGTGTCGCCGCTCTTGGCCTTGTCGAGCTGCACCTTGGCGGCGAGCAGCGCGGCGCCGGGCTGGTCGCTGCGCACGGACAGCAGGGCGAGGCCGGGGATTCGCAGGGTGCCGACGCGCAGGGCGGCGGTGTCGGCGATCTTCGTGACGCGCCAGTGCACCTGGCGGCCCTTGACCGCGATCTCCACGTCGACGCGGGTGCCGCCGTCGAGGGTGAGGGTGTACGCGGCCCGGTCGCCGCGCACGTCCGCGGTGACCTTCGGCGTGTGCTCCTTGTCGTCGATGAGGAGTGTGCTGACGGGGTCGGGCTGGCCGTGCAGGACCGCGCGGCTCTTCCGGTCGGTGTACGACACGACGCGCGGGAAGCCGGTGGCGACGCGCACCTCCAGGGCGGCCGAGCGCAGGATCGCCTCGTCCGCCGCCGCGCGGGCGGCGGACGAGGCGGAGGGGGCCGCGTGCGCGGAGCCGGTGCCGACTCCGACGGCGGCCCCTATCCCCGCGATCGCTCCCGAGGCGACCACGGCTCTGCGGCTCGGTCCGGAACCTGAACCGGATGTCTCTGACGGCAGCATGAACGCACCCTCCGTGGAACCGAATTTGTGACGGTCACGATGCGTCGGGTGGGGTGAGGGCGCCCATGGACAAAGGTGGGAGAGGTGTTGGACTAACGTCCGGGCCCTCGCGGGGCGCCCCAGGCCCGCCCCTTCTCCGAAACCGGGGGCTGCCGCCCCCTGGACCCCCGCTTGTCGGCGCTGCGCGCCTCGTCCTCAAACGCCGGACGGGCTGGGTACTCGGGTGGGTGTCCCGGGCGGGTGGGACACGCCTCCGCCGGATCGGCGCTTCGCGCCTCGTCCTCAAACGCCGGACGGGCTGGGTACTCGGGTGGGTGTTCCTGCGGGTGGGACGGGCTGGGGCGTTGCCGGGTGGGGGCTACCCCGCCGTCCCCTGCCCGTACGGCAGTACGGCCCGTACCTCCCAGCCCCCCTCGGGCGACGGTCCCGCCGTCAAGGTGCCGCCGAGTGCCGTGGCCCGTTCCTCCAGGCCGGTGAGGCCGAACCCTCCCCGCTCGCCGGAGCGTTCAGGCGGCTGTCCGCCGTCGTCGGCGACCCGCACCTCCAGGCCGCCCTCGACGACGCGGACGCCGACGCGCACCGCCGAGACGCCGGTGGCGTGTTTGCGGACGTTCGTCAGGGCCTCGCGGACGATGTGGTGGGCGGTGGCGGCGAGATCGGCCGGAAGCCGCTCCTGAAGGGCCTGTTCCACATGCACGGTGACCGGAGGGCCGGTGCGGGTGAACGTCTCGGACAGCTCGCGCAGCTCGGCGAGCCCGGCCACGGGCACGGTGCGGGCCTCGCCCTCGCGCAGGACCCGCACCAGGCGCCGCATCGCGCCGAGCGCCTCGTCACCCGCGTCCGCGATCCGCACGAAAGCGCTGGTCGCGGCGGAGGCGCCGACCTCGGTGAAGGACGCGGCGCGGGCCTGTACGACGATTCCGGTGACGTGGTGGGCCACCAGATCGTGCAGTTCCCGGGCGAGTTCGAGGCGTTCGGCGGCGCGCACGGCCTCGATGTCCCGGACGCGCTGTGCCTGCTGGGCGCGTAGAAGCAGGGAGAAGGCGCTCACCACGGCGGCCAGCGCGGAGAACAGGAGCGTGAACCGGCCCGGTGAGGCGTCGCGCACCGGCGCGGCCACGCAGGCGAGCGCGAGCAGCGGCCCGAGCACGGCGGCACGCCGTGCGGGCAGCCGCAGCAGGACGCCGGTGAGGAGCACGAGCAGCGCGATGGCCTCGCCCATGCCCCAGACGATCTGCGGCCGGGCGCTGACGAACACGTACAGGGTGGCGGCCCAGGACACGCAGGCGGCGAGCCAGGCGCGGGTGGCGAGGGCCGGGCGGGCCCAGGGGACGGCGCACAGACAGCAGAGGATGCCCGCCGTCCAGACGGCGGCGCGCGGCCCGGTGGGCTGGCGGGCGAGGGTCAGGCCCTCGACGGTGACGAGCAGGACGAGGACGGCGGCGAGCAGCAGGCGGGCGGCGGTGCGGCGCGCGGGGTGCCGGTCGAGCAGGCGCGCGTACCGGTCGAGGATCGCGGTGGTCACGGCGTGCGGGTGGCGAGGCCGGACTCCCAGGCCCAGGCGGCGATCTCGACGCGGTTCCTGGCGTCGAGCTTGGCCTGGACGTTCGCGAGGTGGGACTTGACCGTGGACAGGGAGACGAAGAGTTCGGCGGCGATCTCGTTGTTGGTGCGGCCGCGGGCGAGGGCGCGCACGACGTCCTGCTCGCGCTGGGTGAGGGGTTCGGAGGGGGCGCGGGGGCCGGGTCCTTCCGTGACGGCGGGGGTCCCTGCGGCCAGCTCCCGCAGCAGTCGTACGGTGATCGCGGGTGAGACGAGCGCGTCGCCGACGGCCGCCGCGCGCACGGCCTCCACCAGCATGGCGGGGCTCGCGTTCTTCAGCAGGAAGCCGCTGGCGCACCCGTGCAGCGCCGCGTGCACGTACTCGTCCAGGTCGAAGGTGGTGACGATGACGACGCGGGGGCGCACTCCGGCGCGGGCGGCCAGGCGGCGGGTGACCTCCAGGCCGTCCAGGCGCGGCATGCGGATGTCGAGGAGCAGCACGTCGGGGTCGTGGCGGGTGACGGCGGCGAGCGCGGCCTCGCCGTCGGTGACGTCGGCGAGCACCTCGATGTCGGGCTGGCTCTCCAGGATCATGCGGAAGCCGGTGCGGACCATGTCCTGGTCGTCCGCGATGACCACCGTGATCGCCATGTGCCGCCGTCCGCCCTTGCCGCTCCTGTCTCGTACGCCCCCGAGTGTCCCATATATGAGCATACGAAGCGGGGCCGGGTCAGCCGTGACCCGGCCCCGCGACGGCTCAGCCGTTCACCTCACGGGCACCTTGGGCACCCTGGGCGCCCGGGGCGTCAGAGCTGGTCAGAGCTGGTTGGCGTGCTTGGTTATGTCGGCCGCGAAGGTCGAGACCTCGGTGTAGACACCGGGGAACTTCGGGCGGGCGCAGCCGTTGCCCCAGCTCACGATGCCGACCTGGATGTACTGACCGGCCTCGTCCTTGCGGAACATGGGGCCGCCGGAGTCGCCCTGGCAGGTGTCGACGCCACCCACGTTGAGCTTGCCCGCGCAGATCTCCTCGCCCGGGATGATGTCGCCGCTGTAGGCGGCCTGGCAGTCGGCGTCGCTCACGAAGGGCACGGTGGCCTTGAGCAGGTAGCGCTGCTGCGCGCCGCCCTCGCGGTTGGCGCCCCAGCCCGCGACGGTGAAGTTGCCGTTGTTGTACTTGGTGGTGGTGGCTATCTTCAGCGTGGGCTGGTTGATCGGCTTGGCGAGCTTGATCAGCGCCCAGTCCTTGCCCTTGCCGTTGTAGCCGGGGGCCTGCAGGACCTTGGTGGACTTGACCTTGACCGCACTGGAGCTCTGCAGGTCGACGACGCCGCCGGTGGCGGTGATGGAGGTGTTGTTGCCCGAGCCGTCGACACAGTGCGCGGCGGTCAGGACGACGTCCTTCTTGAGCAGGGAGCCGCCACAGCCCATCGAGAGCCGGACCATGAACGGGAACTCACCCTGCGCGGCACGCACACCGCCGACGACACGCTCGCCGGGGTTCGGGCCGGGGTGAGGGGCCGCCTGCGCGACGACGGGCTGCAGGCTGGCGACACCGAGGGCGACCGACCCGAGGACGGCGGCTCTCTTGACTCCACGGAACTTCGTCTTCAACTTCTTGCCCCTTCGTGGGAGTTGTGGGGGGTTGCGCACGCGGCGGGCCCATGCCGCACGCGCCAGAGGCGCTGCGTGGCATGAGCCCGCCAAGCGTTGTTGGATTATGAGGAGGGCCACACACGGGCGACAAGGGGCGGTTTTCGGCCAGGCGTTGGGTTCCGGGCTGGTTACCGGTGCGAACAACCCCCGTACAGTGGGGACGAATCGGACGGTGCTCAGGGGGTGGGGGCGTGGCGAACGGCGGTCCGGTGGAGCACGGCTATCCGCATCTGGAGACGGTGCACGCGGCCATCACCGCGCTGTACCGACGACTCTCGTACGACACCGTGCACACCTTCGACACCAGCGTCGCCCCGGCCGACGTGGCGTTCTGCGACCAGGACGACCTGTACCTGGGCGCGCAGCGGGTGGCCCGCGAGATGGTGCGGCATCTGCGCCTCCCGGACGCCCGCATGATCGTGTCGTTCCGGGAGATGCGGCACGCGGCGTCCGTCGAACTCGCCGCGGGGCCCGAGTACTTCATCGAGCTGAACGACCGTTTCCGCACGCACCGCAGGGACATCGGCGCGGCCCTCGCGCACGAGGTGATGCACGTGTACCTGCACCGCCTCGACCTGACGTTCCCGGGCACGCGCGACAACGAGATCCTGACCGACACGGCGACCACGTACCTGGGCGCGGGCTGGCTGCTCCTCGACGCCTACCGCGAGGACAGCGCCTCGTCGCAGAAGCTCGGCTATCTGACGCCGGAGGAGTTCGGCTACGTCCTCGCCAAGCGCTCCCTCGCGTTCGGCGAGGCGCCCGAGACCTGGTTCACCAGCCCGCAGGCGTACACGGCGTATACGAAGGGGCTCGCCCGGGCCCGGCAGGACGAGCAGCAGCCCCCGCTGACGGCGGCGGGCTGGGCGGGCCGGCGGCGGTACGCCAAGGACCGGCGCTACGCCCAGGACCACGGCACGGCGACGGGGCCGGGCGCCGGGCGGTCCGGTGGCCCGTACGCCTTCTCGCGCCCGGACGGCACCGGCCCGCTGCGGGTGTCGTTCCCGTGCCCGACCTGCCGCCAGCGCATCCGGGTGCCCGCACGGGGCCGGATGCGGGCGCGATGCGGGCTGTGCCGGACGGTGCTGGACTGCGATACGTGAAACGCGCGCGCGACATGGGCGAGTTGACGGTGATCCGCGCGAGTCGACGGCGACACATGGCGTTCAGCGGTGATCCGCGCGACTCAACGACGACACATGCCGCCCGCCGGTGATCCGCGCGACTCAACGACGACACATGCCGCCCGCCGGTGATCCGCGCGACTCAACGACGACACGAGAACGGGGTGGGCGTACGCCCACCCCGTCACCTCTGCCTCAGGTGTCCCTGAGCCGCCCGCGGACTACGCGGCGTCGCGGCTCCGGCCGCCCCGGCGGCCGCGGCCGCCGCGACGTCGGGCACCGCCGCCCGCGCCACCCGCTCCCCCGGCCCCGGCGCCCGCGCCCGCGCCCGCGGACCTGCGCTGCGCGGGGGCCTTGCGCTGCGCCACGACCTGCACGGGCGGCGCGATGACGACCGGCACGCCGGAGGGCTCCCGCGCCCCGGTGATCGTGACCAGTTCCTCGGAGGACGAGCGGACGGCGACGGCCTCCGGCTTGATGCCCGCGTCGGACATGAGGCGGGCCACCTCGCGCTTCTCCTCGGGCAGGACGAGCGTGACGACGCGCCCGGACTCGCCCGCGCGCGCGGTGCGGCCGCCGCGGTGCAGGTAGTCCTTGTGGTCGACGGGCGGGTCGACGTTCACGACCAGGTCGAGGTCGTCGACGTGGATGCCGCGCGCGGCCACGTTGGTGGCGACGAGCGCGGTGACCTCACCGCTCTTGAACTGCTCCAGGGTGCGGTTGCGCTGCGGCTGCGAGCGTCCGCCGTGCAGCCCGGAGGCCCGCACTCCGCTGGCGAGGAGCCGCTTGGTGAAGCGGTCCACGGCGCGCTTGGTGTGCAGGAACAGGATGACGTTGCCGTCGCGGGCGGCGATGCGCAGGGCGACCGCCTTCTTGTCCGTCTCGTCGGCGACGTACAGGACGTGGTGCTCCATCGTGGTCACCGCGCCCGCGGAGGGGTCGACGGAGTGCACGACGGGGTCGCTCAGGTAGCCGCGGACGAGGCGGTCGACGTTGCGGTCCAGGGTCGCCGAGAACAGCATCGTCTGGCCGCCCGGCTCCACCTGCCCGAGCAGCGCGGTGACCTGGGGCAGGAAGCCCATGTCGGCCATCTGGTCGGCCTCGTCGAGGACGGTGACGCGGACCTGGCCGAGGGCGCAGTCGCCGCGCTCGATGAGGTCCTTCAGACGGCCCGGGGTGGCGACGAGCACCTCGACGCCGCGGCGCAGCGTCGCGGCCTGCTTGTTGATCGACAGACCGCCGACGACGGCGGCGACGCGCAGGTTCACGGACGTGGCGTACGGCGCGAGGGCGTCGGTGACCTGCTGCGCCAGCTCGCGGGTGGGGACGAGGACCAGGGCGAGCGGCTTGCCGGGCTCGGCGCGACGGCCCGCGGTGCGGCCGAGGAGCGCCAGGCCGAAGGCCAGGGTCTTGCCGGAGCCGGTGCGGCCGCGGCCGAGGACGTCACGTCCGGCCAGGGAGTTCGGCAGGGTCGCGGCCTGGATCGGGAAGGGCGTGGTGACGCCCTGCGCGGCGAGGGTCTTCAGAAGCGCCTCGGGCATGTCGAGGTCCTCGAAGCCCTCGACGGCGGGCAGCGCGGGGGTGCGGGTCTCGGGCAGCGCGAAGTCGGCGGGCGCGGTGCGCGCCGGGGCGGGGCGGGGGGCCTTGCGGCCGCCTCGGCCGCCGCCGTTCACCGGGCGCTTGGCGCCGCCCGCGTTCCGGGTGCCACCGGCGCCGCCGCCGTTCCGCGAGCCGCTGGTGCCGCCCGCGTTGCCGGTGCCCTTCCGGCCGGCGTCGCCCGATGCCTGTCCGCGGGAGGCCGAGCCGGCACCGCCACGGGTGCTCTGGCCTGCCGAGCCGCGGGGGGCTGAGCCTGCCGTGCGGTCATTCGATGAGCGCCGACGGGCGGGGCGCGCGGGACGGTCGGGGCGATTCATGGGCAAGCCTTCCTGGCCGGTGACAGCACACAAGCCGGGACCCGCACCGTGGTGGTGCGGGCCCCGGCTGCGAGGTTCGCGAGAAGCGACGATCAGGCGGGAACGATGTTCTCGGCCTGCAGGCCCTTCTGGCCCTGGGTCACCTCGAAGGAGACCTTCTGGCCCTCCAGGAGCTCACGGAAGCCGGAGCTGGCGATGTTGGAGTAGTGGGCGAAGACGTCGGGGCCGCCGCCGTCCTGCTCGATGAAGCCGAAGCCCTTTTCCGAGTTGAACCACTTCACGGTTCCAGTTGCCATGTCAATCTCCTCAACAGGGGCAGATTAAGGAGAGCCACGGAATTGTGGTCCTCCCAGCGCTGCAAGGACCCCCATCCGGAGAGACCGGGGTCCGGCCCGCAAAAGAGCCGGAAAAACAAAATAATGCGCCCTCGGAAGCATTCCGTCAGGCGCACATAAAGTTCATGGGTACCAAAACTGCAACGGTTAACCTTAACATGCGCCCGGCCCCCGCAGGCAGGAGCCTTCCAGGGACCGGGTCGACGCCGATGCGCGGGCCTCACTCGGGCCGCTCCACCGCCCGTCGCGGCAGCGCCGGACACAGCAGCGCGCAGAGCGCGAAGGCGGCCACCACCCACGGCATCGCGGCACCGAGCGCGTCGGTGAGCCCCGTCGCCGTACCCACCGGGCCGTGCTCGCCGGGCCGCGGGCCGGACGGGACGTGGTCGAAGAAGACCGTCCCGACGACCGCGGCGCCGAGCGCCCCGCCGAACTGCTGGGCCGTGGAGAAGATGCCGGACGCCCCGCCCGCGATGTCGCCCGGTACCGCCGACAGGACGACGTTCACCAGCGGTACGACCAGGAAGCCGAGCCCCGCGCCCGCCACCAGGAGCCCCGGCACCAGCGGCCAGGCCCCGGCGTGCGCGTCGCCCGCGTCCGCCACCGCCGACCACACCCAGGCGAAGCCGCCCGCCATCGACAGCGCCCCGGCGGCGAGCACGAGCCGCCCGAAGCGCAGGGCCAGCGCGTCCGCGGCGGGCGCGGCCAGGAAGCCGCCGACGGAGAAGGCGATGGTGACGACGCCGGCCTGCATCGGCGTGTAGCCCTCGCCGCCCTGCAGCCAGATCGCGAAGACCAGGAAGAAGCCCTGCATGCCGACGGAGAACAGGAGCTGCACCAGGACGCCCACGGAGAACGCGGGCAGCTTGAAGGCGCGCGCGGGCAGCAGCGGCACGATCTCGTGCGAGCGGCGCCGCCCCTCGGCCACGCCGAGCCCGGCGAGCGCGGCCACCCCGGCGCCCAGGCACACCCAGCCCCACACCGGCCAGCTGTTGGCGCGGCCCTGGACCAGCGGCAGCACGATGGCGACCAGGGCCCCGGCGAGGACCAGGCTGCCGAGCACGTCGGGCCGCCCGGCGGAGCGCTCACGCGTGGACGGTACGAGGACGATCCCGGCGACGAAGGTGGCGACGGCCACGGGGATGTTCACCAGGAACACCGAGCGCCAGCCCCAGCCGAACAGATCGGCGTCGGTGAGCAGGCCGCCGAGCAGCAGCCCGATCGCGGACGCGAACCCGGCGACGGCTCCGTACATCCCGAAGGCCGCCCCGCGCTCCTTGCCCTGGAACAGCGTGCGGAAGGAGCCGAGCACCTGCGGCATGAGGAGCGCGGCCATGACGCCCTGCACGGCGCGGGCCGCGACCAGCTGCCCCGGCGACTGCGCGATCCCGCAGGCGAGGCTCGCCAGGCCGAAGCCCGCGGTGCCGGCCAGGAACAGGGCCTTGCGGCCGCACCGGTCGCCGAGGTGTCCGGCGACGATCAGCGTGGCGGCGAAGCCGAGCAGATAGGCGGAGACGATCCACTGGAGCGCGCTCTCGGACGCGCCGAGGTCGCGCCCGATCGAGGGGATCGCGACGTTCACGATCGTCACGTCGAGCAGGTCCATGAGGGCGGCGACCATCATCACGACGGCGGCCGCCCAGCGCCGGGGGTGTGGGGCACCGACGGCGGCGTCCGACGGCGGGGTGGTCAGGGTTGCGGTCATGTCGGCTCCAGGGCTCCTCGGGTGGTGCGGGGTGGGCGGGCCTCCGATTTATTTCGTTCGACCTAACGAAAGACTTGCACGGGGCGATCCGTGATCACAAGTCTTTCGTTCGACCGAACGAACTTTTTGCTAGGCTCGTCGCATGCCGAAGAGCCGCACGCCCCAGGAGCCGTCGGAGCCGGAGCGGGAGTCCGGGCGGGAGTCCGGACAGGAGGAGCCGCGGGATCCCGGGCGCGCGGACGTCGTGGCACGCCTGTCCGCCGCGGGCCGGGCCAACAGCGCGGTCACCGTGATGTTCCACTCGGCCGTCGCCGCCCGGCAGGGCCTGAACGCCACCGAGAGCAAGACCCTCGACCTGCTCGTCCGCAAGGGCCCCCTCACCGCCAAGGACCTCGCGGCCGAGACCGGCCTCGCGCCCGCGTCCGTGACGGGCCTCGTCGACCGCCTGGAGGCCAAGGGCTTCGCGCGCCGGGTGAAGCACCCCACGGACAAGCGGCGGGTCCTCGTGGAGTTCCGCGCCGAGCAGATGGCGGGACTGACGGAGGTGTTCGCGGACTGGGCGCGCGAAGTGGAGGAGTTCTGCGAGGAGTTCACGACCGCGGAGCTGGAGACGGTCATCCGCTTCCTGGACGGCGCGGCGGACCGCCAGCGCCGGGCGGCGGCACGGCTCGCGGAGTAGGACACGGTACGGGGGCGGGGGCGCCCCGCACGGCGGCGCACCCGTCGCAGCCGGGGCCCATCACGGTCGGGCACCCAGCGCGGCAGGCACCCCCTTCCCCACCCACCCCGCACCGCCTCCCCCGTATTGACGCCCCGTCAAACAACCTTCGTACGCGCCTTCCCCCTTCGACGGGCCGCCGTTACCGTCCCACCCGATCCCGGCCAAACAATTGTTTGGCCGGACGGCGACAGGTACGGAAAGGCGGCCCGATGCGCAGCACTCGCACCCGTACGGCGGCCACGGTCGCGGTCCTCACGCTCGTCCTCGGCACCGCACCGGCGGTGACGGCGCACGCCGCGCCGACGGCGCCCCGGCCCTCGTACACGCACCCCCTCACCTCCGAAACGCCCCGGCAGGTCCCGCTCCAGGGGGCGGTGAACGTCCGTGACGTGGGCGGCTACCGCACCTATGACGGCGAGCGGGTGCGGCACGGCCGGGTCTTCCGCGCGGACGCGCTCAGCAAGCTCACGGACGGGGACGTCGCGACGCTGGCCGGGCTCCGGCTGCGGAAGGTGGTGGACTTCCGGGTGGCGGAGGAGGTCCGGTACGACGGCCCGGACCGGCTGCCCGCCGGACTGGTCGCGACCGCGCGGCCCGTCACCGACAACGGCCTGTTCCGGCAGCTCATGACCGTGATCGGCTCCCGGGACCCGGTCAAGCAGGAGGAGATGCTCGGCGGCGGGAGGGCCGAGGCGTTCATGCGGGACGTCTACCGCACGTTCGTCACGGACGCGACGGACCGCGCGCAGTTCGGCGCGACACTGCGCGACATCGCAGGCGGCGGCGCGGCCGCGCCCCTGCTCTACCACTGCACGTCGGGCAAGGACCGCACGGGCTGGACGACGTACGTCCTGCTGCGCGCCGTAGGAGTGCCCGAACGCACCGCCGTGGACGACTACTTGGCGTCCAACACCTTCCGCGCCGCGTACGACGCGAGGCTGCGCGAGACGCTTCGGCAGACCGGCATGATGCAGAACCCGGACCTGCTCATCCCGCTCCAGGAGGTCCGCACCGGCTATCTGGACGCGGCGCTCACCGAGGTGACACGGCAGTACGGGAGCTTCGGCGGCTATCTGACGAGGGGCCTCGGCCTGGACGCGGGGACGCTGGTCACGTTGCGCCGGGCGATGGTCGACTGAGCCGCGGGCCCTGGCGAGCCGCGGTGCGGGGCGCGACGATGCCGTGCTCGCGCGCCGCGGCCAGCCACTGGGGGAACTCGGCGACGAGGTGGTCGTACAGGAAGTCGTCCGAGACGGCGGCCGGGTCCTCGCCGAGGTGGAAGAACCCGGCGTTGTCGACGACGCGGCGCCCGGGCACGGGCAGTTCGTCGAGCCTGCGCAGGTAGTCGAACTGCCTGCTCGCGGGGTTGCCGAAGCCGATGAACTGCCAGAACAGCGGCAGCTTCGCCGCCTTGCACAGGTAGCGCTCGGCGGCGGCCCTGTTCAGCGGGCCGCCGTCGGTCTGGAAGACCACCAGGGCGGGCGCGGTGGCGCCGCATTCCAGGTAGTGGTCGATGACGGCGTCCATGGCGGCGTGGTAGTTCGTGCGTCCCATGTGCCCGAGTCCGGCGACGATCTCCCCGATGCGGCCCTGGTGGCCGGTCAGTTCGACGTCGACGACCGCGTCCACGTCCGTGGAGAAGAAGACGGCCGGTACGACGCCGTCGTCGTCCAGGTGCGCGGAGAGGCCGAGCACGCGGTCGGCGAGGGCCTGCACGCTGCCGTCGTCGAAGTACGGCCGCATCGAGCCGGAATGGTCGACGACCAGATACACGGCGGCGCGCTCGCCCTCCAGGCCGTGGGCCCGCAGCCGCTCCCCCGCCGTCTTGTAGAGACTGACGAGGCCGGGCGCCACGGCCCGCACCTTGTCGAGACCGATCGCCGCGCCCATGGCACCAGCGTACGGGCCGGGCGGCGCGCCCCGGTCAGCCTTCGAGGAAGTCGAGGGCCAGGCGCAGGAACTCCGCCTCCCGCTCCACGTACGCCAGATGTCCGCAGCGCGGGAACACGTGCAGGCAGGCGTCCGGCATCGCCTTGAGCGCGACGAACGCGCCGTCGACGGGGTTGACCCGGTCCTCCCTGCCCCAGGTGAGGAGCGTCGGCCGGGTGATCCGGTGCGCCTCGCGCCACAGCATGGACCCCTCGGGCCACTTGGCGAAGGCCGCCCCGAGCCGCTGGGCGCCGAGGCGGGAGCCGGGGTCGAGGGCCTGCGCGTACCGCTCCTCGACGAGGGTGTCCGTCACGAGGGACGGGTCGTGGACGAGGGAGGTGAGGAAGGCGCGCACGTGCTCGCGGGTCGGCTCGGGGGCGACGCTGAACTCGATGAGGCGCCTGACGCCTTCGGTGGGTTCGGCGGTGAAGAGGTTGAGCGAGAGCCCCGCGGGGGCCGTGAGCAGCAGTCGATCGACCTTGTCCGGGTGGTCGAGCGCCAGGCGCACGCACACGCCGCCCCCGAGCGACGCGCCCGCGAAATGCGCCTTCTCCACCCCCAGCTCGTCAAGCAGCCCGGCCACCGCGTCCGCGCCGAACGAGAACACGTCCTTGTCCAACTCGGGCTTGTCCGACCGCCCGAACCCCGGCAGATCGACGAGCAGCGTCCGAAACCGCCCGGCGAGGGCCCCCACCACGCCCCCGAACGCCGACCACGCACTGGCCCCCGGCCCGCCCCCGTGCAACATCACCAGCACGGGCGCGTCCGGCTCCCCCGCCTCGTGATAGCGCAGGGCAACCCCCGCCCCACGCCCCCGCCTAGAGGTCCCCTCACAGCTCAGAGCCACGCCAACCTCCACACACACCCCACGACCACCGTCACCCCATGCTCCCTCACCCACCACCGCCCTTGCCCACCCACCCCGGAAGCCCCGAAGGGCAAAGGGGCGGGTGGGCGGGGAAGAGCCCGTCCGGCACCTGAGGACGAGCGCGCAGCGCGACCGACGCCCGCACGGGCCAACACGCAGACACAATCCACCCCTTCACCGCGCCCACCCCACCCCTCCCCTCCCTGCCCCCAGGGAGGGAGAAGGGCGGGCCGGTGGGGGAAATCAGCCCGTCCGGCGCTTGAGGACGAGCGCGCAGCGCGACCGGCGCCCACCCCGGCACCGTACGGACGAACCCCCGGCTAGGAGGGCCGGTCCTCGAAGGCCGGGAGCGCGAAGATCCTGACCTTCGCCTCGTCGTCCATCAGCTCCACGAGGGGCAGCACCAACTCCCAGAGGTCCCGCTTCCCCACCTCCCGCACGAGCGCGTCGAGTTCCGCGTCGGAGAGCGCGGCGGCCCGCGAGGCGACCACCCGCCGGGAGTCCTCGGGCAGCACCTCCACGAGGGGCAGGAACTCCCCCCACAGCCCGGTGGCCACGACGGCGGGGACGACCCCGCCGAGGACATCGGCGTCCCGCAGCGACGGCAGCCCCGCGACCGTACGCAACTCCTCCTCGCCGAGCAGCGCGACCAGCGGAAGCAGCGACTCCCAGAGCCCCTGACCGGCCACGGTCACAACGAGCGGGTCGAGCCGTTCGGGCGGCTGGGCGGCGGCGAGGGAGGCGATCCGCCCGCGCTGCTCGCCGGTCACCATCCCGGCCACGGCGAGCGCCTCGGGCCACAGCCCGTCGGCGGCGGCCGTCCCGATGACGGCGGCGAGCCGCTCCGCGCCCATCAACTCGACGATGTGCCCGAGCCGTTCGGGCACATCGATGAGGAAGCCGGTGCGCAGCACCACCGCGTCGGCGACCTGCGGCAGAATCCGGCTGAGCGCGCTGTCGCGCAGATGGCCGACGAACCGCCCCATCGTGATGTGGTCCTCGCGCTCGGCGAGGGCGACGGCGATGCGGACGAGCAGGTTCTCGTCGAGGCGGTCGACGATGCCGCTGATGCGCCGCGGGTCGAGGTGCGCGCAGGACTCGGCGGTGAAGGAGACGGGCAGCTTCTCGATGATGTCGGCGGCGCGGCCGGGTTCGAGGCGCCCGGCGACGGCGGCGGCGAGCCGGGGCCCGAGCGCCTTCTGGGAGATGGCGGCGGCGACCCCGGCGGGCACGAGCTTGGTCGCGGAGGCGATGCGGTCGAGCATGTCGGGCGCCCGGTCGTAGAGCGTCGCGACGCAGTCGGCACGGAAGCGGTGCACGTCCTCGGCGGGCAGTTCCGCGAGGAACGCGAGCGCGTCGGGCTCGACGTCGAGGAGGCGGGCGGTCTTCAGGGTCTCGGCCCTGCCGCGCAGCTTGTCCATATGTCCTCGCCCCCCGGCCTACCGGAACAGAATCCGGCGTACGGGCCCGCGGGCCAGCGCGGGCACCAGCTTCAGGGCCTCCTCGGCCGCCTGGTTCAGGCCGGACGCCCTGCTCTCGCGCTCCTGGCGCAGCGCGTCGGCGAGCGACGCGAGTTGCTCGGGCGGCAGCCCGGCGAAGGACTCCGGGGGCCCGACCCCCAGCTCCGCCGTCAGTTTCTCCAGTGCTTCGGTGCTCACGGGACCTCCCGGAGGGTGCGCCGGTCTTCAAGGTCCCGAGAGTGGAGCGAAATTGAATAATAGTCAATAGCGCGGGCAGGGCGGTGCGACAGCGCAAACGGAAGGGGGTGCGGGGAGGGCCGCCGTTGCCCCGGCGCCCCTCCCCGCACCCCCTCGCGTGGGTCAGCCCTTGACCGCCCCCGCCGCCAGACCCGAGCCGAGCCTGCGGTGGACGACGACGAAGAAGAGCATGACGGGCACCGTGACCAGCGTGGAACTGGCCATCACGGGACCCCAGGACGTGGTGTTCTCGCCGAAGAACTGGAAGATGCCCACGGCCGCCGTGTACTTGTCGCTGCCCTTCATGAAGGTGTACGCGAACACGAACTCGTTCCACGCCGTGATGAAGGCGAAGATCGAGGTGGCGACGAGCCCCGGCGCGACCAGCGGAAGCAGCACCGACCAGAACATCCGGAACCAGGAGGCACCGTCGATGTACGCGGCCTCCTCGACCTCCTTGGGCACCGCCGCCACGAACCCGCGCAGGGTCCAGATGGCGAACGGCAGCGACAGGGCGATGTAGACGATCGACAGGCCGAGCAGCGAGTTGAGCATCTCGTAGTCCCGCATCTGGATGAACAGCGGGATGACGAGGGCCTCCAGCGGCACCATCTGCACGATCAGGATCATGATCAGCACGGAGGTGCGGAACTTGAACTTGAAGCGGGCCACCGCGATCGCCGCGAACAGCGAGAGCAGCGCCGCCGCCAGGATCGTGGAGATCCCGACGATCGCCGAGTTCAGCAGGTACTGCCCGAAGTTGCCCCGGTCGAAGACGAAGTCGAAGTGCTCGAAGCTGATGCCGCTCGGCAGCAGGTCCGAGCCGCGTGTGAGCGCCTTCGGGTCGAGGGCGGTGGAGACCATCCAGTAGACCGGGAAGAGCGTGAAGACCAGCAGGGCCGCCACGGACAGCGGCAGGCCGACGCGCGCGGCGAGCGAGGTACGGCGGGTGCTCACAGGTCCTCATCCCCCTGCCGGAACAGCGTCCGGATGTAGACGACGGTGATGGCGAGCAGCAGCAGCGTCAGGAGGACGGCGGCCGCGGCGCCCGCACCGTAGTCGTTCTTGGCGAACGCCTCGATGTAGGAGTACACGCCGAGGTTGTACACGTCCGGGTTCTCGCCGCCGCCTCCCGGCATCAGGAAGATCTGCGTGAAGACCTTGAAGTCCCAGATGGTGGAGAGGATGGTCACCACCAGGAAGACGGGCTTGATGGTCGGCACGGTGATCTTCCAGAATCGCTGCCAGGCGTTGGCGCCGTCGATCTCCCCGGCCTCGTACAGCTCCTTCGGAATCGTCAGGAGCCCCGCGAGGACGGTGATGGCCACGAACGGGAAGCCGTGGTGCACGACGTTGATGGTGGCGATGGCGTAGAACGGCAGCCGTTCGGTGAACCAGTTGGTGGTCTCGGCGTCGATCAGGCCCATGGAGTCGGCGAGTTGACTGACCATGCCGTCCTCGGGCGAGAACAGCCAGATCCAGACGTACGTCCCGGTCACCGCGGGCATCGCCCAGGCGGCCAGGATCGACACCGAGCAGATCAGCTTCCAGGTCGGGCCGAGGCGGTTGAGGAGCAGCGCCACGGCCGTGCCGAGGGCGACGGTCAGACCGACACAGGCGAACGCGAAGAACACCGTGTTGGGCAGGACCGTCTTCCACAGCAGATCGCCGGTCAGCAGGTCCGTGTAGTTGTCGAAGCCGGTGTAGGTGCCCTTGCCGCCGCCGAACTTGACGACGTAGTCCTGCAGCGACAGCTTGCCGACCTGGATCAGCGGCCACAGGAGCAGGCCGATGAGCACGATCAGTGCGGGCGCGAGGAGCAGCCAGGGGCGGGTGAGGGTGGTGAGCTTCTTGCGGCGGCGCGCGCGCTCACCGTCGTCGGACGGGTGGGAGCGAAGGCTCGAAGAGCTGGACGAACCGTCCTTCGAGCCGTCGCTGACGAGCATGTCTTTCACTTTGTTACTCGTCCCTGTGTGCCTACTTGTCGTCGGCGAAGATCTTGTCCATGTCCTTGGCCGCCTTGTCCGCGGCCTCCTTCACGGACGACTTGCCCGTGATGATCGACTGCACCATGCCGGTCACGACCTTCGACGCCTGGATCTCGCCGTACGCCTTGGTCTTGGGCACCGTGGCGCCGGCCTCGATCATCTGCTTCGCGAACGGCTCGACCAGCGGGTCCTTCTGGGCCTCGATCTTCTTCAGCTCGGAGTTCTGGCCGGGGAAGTAGTTGGTCTGCTTGGCCCACTTCGCGGCGAACTCACCGGTGGTCATCAACTTGACCAGCTCCCAGGCGAGTTCCTTCTTGTCCGTGTTGAACGCGGACAGGTAGGAGCCGCCGAGGAAGGACTTGCTCATGCCGCCGGTCGGGCCCGGGATCGGGACCGCGCCGAGCTTGCCCTTGAGCTTGGGGTTCGCGTCCGTGATGGCCTTCGGCGTCCAGTTGCCGCCGATCGCCATGGCGATCTGGCTCTTGTTCCAGGCGTCGCCGACCTCCTTCTCGGTCCAGGTGTTCACCTTGGCCGGGGAGACCTTGTCCTTGGTGGCGAGGCCCGTGTAGAACTCAAGGCCCTTGATCGCCTGGGGCGAGTTGATGGCGGACTTCCACTCGTCGCCGTCCTGGGTGGCGAGGTCACCGCCCGCGCCCCAGATGAAGGGGGTCGCGAACATCTCCGCGCCGCCCGCCACCGGGAACGGGATCAGGTCCGGCTCCTTCTCCTTCAGCGTCTTCGCCGTGGCCTGGAGTTCCTTCCAGGTCGTCGGCGGCTTCAGGTTGTGCTTCTCGAAGATGTCCTTGCGGTAGACGATGGACCGCACGCCCGCGTACCACGGCATGCCGTACTGCTTGCCGTCCAGCGTGCCCGCGTCTTTGAGGCCCTCGACCAGGTCGTCGGCCAGGCCGGACTTCTTCACGTCGTCGGTGACGTCGACGAGCGCATCGGTCTCGGCGAACTGCGGCACCCAGGTGGTGCCGACCTCGGCGACGTCGGGGACCTGGTCCTCGCCGCCCTCGATCGCGGTCGTGAACTTCTTCTGGGCGGTCGCCCACTGCTGGTACTCGACCTTGATCTTGGCGCCGGTCTTCTTTTCGAAGGCCGCGCCGACCTCCTTGAAGAAGGGCCGGGGATCGGGGTTGGTGCCCTCCATGATCCACACGGTGAGCGTCTTTCCCTTGCCCTCGACCTTGCCGCCGTCGCCGCTGTCGCCGCCGTCATCGCCACCGCACGCGGTCGCGGTCAGACCGAGCGTCAGGGCGATACAACCTGCCGCGATGACACGTCGCTTCATGCCGGCCCCCTTCAGGTTCCTTTGGTGAGAGCGATTCTGGTCACACAGAGTGTGGGCGGTCTAGACCCTTTCGGCGAAGCGGCCGAACCGTAATCACCGTTGCGCGGTGCGCTACGGCTTGCAATCGTCGTTGCGCATCACGCAATGACGGTGTACGTGCCGGGCGCCGGGCGCACGAAAAACGCGACGCCCACCCAGTGTCCGGTCGGGGACAGGGCAGGCGTCGCGCCAGTTCCGTACGCCGTTGTACGGGACGTATGAGGGGGCCGTACGGATTACACCGTCAGCGCCCGGTCGGTCGGGCGAATGGGCGAGGGAAGATCACTCGCACCGGTGAGGAACCGGTCGACGCCGCGGGCGGCCGAGCGCCCCTCGGCGATCGCCCACACGATGAGCGACTGGCCGCGCCCGGCGTCACCGGCGACGAACACACCGGGGACGTTGGTCTGGAACTCGCCGTCCCTGGCGACGTTCCCGCGCGCGTCCAGGTCGAGCCCGAACTGCTCCACCATGCCGTTCTCCCGGTCCGTGCCGGTGAAGCCCATGGCCAGCGTGACGAGCTGGGCGGGGATGCGCCGCTCCGTGCCCGGCTTCTGGGTGAGCTTGCCGTCCACGAACTCGACCTCGACCAGGTGCAGGAACTGCACGTTCCCCTCCTCGTCGCCCTCGAAGTGGGTGGTCGAGACGGAGTAGACGCGCTCGCCGCCCTCCTCGTGGGCCGAGGTGACCTTGTAGAGCATGGGGAAGGTCGGCCAGGGCTGCCCGGCGGACCGCTCGTCGCCCGGCCGGGGCATGATCTCCAGCTGGGTGACGGAGGCCGCGCCCTGCCGGTGGGCGGTGCCGACGCAGTCCGCGCCGGTGTCGCCGCCGCCGATGACGACGACGTGCTTGCCCTCGGCGGAGACGGGCGTGGTGACGTAGTCGCCCTCCTGCACCTTGTTGGCGAGCGGCAGGTACTCCATCGCCTGGTAGACGCCCTTGAGTTCGCGGCCCGGGACGGGCAGGTCACGGGCGGTGGTGGCGCCGGCGGCGATGACCACGGCGTCGTAGCGCTTGCGCAGCTTCGCCGCGTCGATGTCGCGGCCGATCTCCACGCCGGTGCGGAACTTGGTGCCCTCCGCGCGCATCTGCTCGATGCGGCGGTTGATGTGCCGCTTCTCCATCTTGAACTCGGGGATGCCGTAGCGGAGCAGGCCGCCGATGCGGTCGGCGCGCTCGTACACGGCGACGGTGTGCCCGGCGCGGGTGAGCTGCTGGGCGGCGGCGAGACCGGCCGGGCCCGAGCCGATCACGGCGACCGTCTTGCCGGACAGGCGCTCGGGCGCCTGCGGCGCCACGTCACCGGTCTCCCACGCCTTGTCGATGATGGAGACTTCGACGTTCTTGATGGTGACGGCGGGCTGGTTGATGCCGAGGACACAGGCCGCCTCGCAGGGTGCGGGGCACAGCCGCCCGGTGAACTCCGGGAAGTTGTTCGTGGCGTGCAGCCGCTCCTGGGCCGCGGACCAGTCCTCGCGGTAGGCGTAGTCGTTCCACTCGGGGATGAGGTTCCCGAGCGGACAGCCGTTGTGGCAGAACGGGATGCCGCAGTCCATGCAGCGCGAGGCCTGCTTGGAGATGATCGGCAGGAGCGAGCCGGGGACGTAGACCTCGTTCCAGTCCCGCACCCGCTCGCTGACCGGGCGGGTCTCGGCGACCTCGCGGCCGTGGTTCAAAAAGCCCTTGGGATCAGCCATTGGTCGCCGCCTCCATCATCTTCTCGGTGATCTCGGACTCGGAGAGTCCGGCTCGCTCGGCGGCGTCCTTGGCGGCGAGCACTGCCTTGTACGTGGTGGGGATGATCCTGCTGAAGCGGGTCACGGACGTGTCCCAGTCCGCGAGCAGCTTCTCGGCGACGGTGGAGCCCGTCTCCTCCTGGTGGCGGCGCACGACGTCGTGCAGCCACTGCTTGTCGGTGTCGTCGAGGGGCTCGACGGCCGCCAGGTTCCCGGCGTTGACGTTGTCGCGGTCCAGGTCGATGACGTACGCGATGCCGCCCGACATGCCGGCCGCGAAGTTGCGCCCGGTCTCGCCGAGGACGACCGCGTGGCCGCCGGTCATGTACTCGCAGCCGTGGTCGCCCACGCCCTCGGACACCACGAGCGCGCCGGAGTTGCGCACGCAGAACCGCTCGCCGGTGCGGCCGCGCAGGAACAGCTCGCCGCCGGTCGCGCCGTAGCCGATCGTGTTGCCCGCGATGGTGGAGTACTCGGCGAGGTGGTCGGCGCCGCGGTCGGGGCGGACCACGATCCGGCCGCCGGAGAGGCCCTTGCCGACGTAGTCGTTGGCGTCGCCCTCCAGGCGCAGGGTGATGCCGCGCGGCACGAAGGCGCCGAAGGACTGGCCCGCGGAGCCGGTGAAGGTGATGTCGATGGTGTCGTCGGGCAGGCCCGCGCCGCCGAACTTCTTCGTCACCTCGTGGCCGAGCATGGTGCCGACCGTGCGGTTGATGTTGCGGATCGCGACCTGGGCGCGGACCGGCTGGGCGTCCGCCTGGGAGTCGGCCGCGAGCGCGTCCGCCGCGAGCTTGATCAGCTCGTTGTCGAGGGCCTTCGCCAGGCCGTGGTCCTGGGCGACGACGCGGTGGCGCACGGCGCCGCCGGGCAGGTCCGGGACGTGGAACAGCGGCTCCAGGTCCAGGCCCTGTGCCTTCCAGTGGTTCACGGCCCGCTCGGTGTCGAGGAGTTCGGCGTGGCCGACGGCCTCCTCGATGGAGCGGAAGCCGAGCTCGGCGAGGAGTTCGCGGACCTCCTGCGCGATGAACTCGAAGAAGTTGACGACGTACTCGGCCTTGCCGCTGAAGCGCTCGCGCAGCGTCGGGTTCTGCGTGGCGATGCCGACCGGGCAGGTGTCCAGGTGGCAGACGCGCATCATGACGCAGCCGGACACGACCAGCGGGGCGGTCGCGAAGCCGAACTCCTCGGCGCCGAGGAGCGCGGCGATGAGCACGTCACGGCCGGTCTTCAGCTGGCCGTCGGTCTGCACGACGATGCGGTCGCGCAGGCCGTTGAGGAGCAGGGTCTGCTGGGTCTCGGCGAGGCCGAGCTCCCAGGGGCCGCCCGCGTGCTTGAGCGAGGTGAGCGGGGACGCGCCCGTGCCGCCGTCGTGGCCGGAGATGAGGACCACGTCCGCGTGCGCCTTGGAGACACCCGCGGCGACGGTGCCGACGCCGACCTCGGAGACCAGCTTCACGTGGATGCGGGCCTGCGGGTTGGCGTTCTTCAGGTCGTGGATGAGCTGGGCGAGGTCCTCGATGGAGTAGATGTCGTGGTGCGGCGGCGGGGAGATGAGCCCCACGCCCGGCGTCGAGTGCCGGGTCTTGGCCACCCACGGGTAGACCTTGTGGCCGGGGAGCTGGCCGCCCTCGCCGGGCTTGGCGCCCTGGGCCATCTTGATCTGGATGTCGTCGGCGTTGACCAGGTACTCGCTGGTCACGCCGAAGCGGCCGGAGGCGACCTGCTTGATGGACGAGCGGCGCGCCGGGTCGTACAGGCGGTCGGCGTCCTCGCCGCCCTCACCGGTGTTGGACTTGCCGCCCAGCTGGTTCATGGCGATGGCGAGGGTCTCGTGCGCCTCGCGGGAGATCGATCCGTACGACATGGCGCCCGTGGAGAAGCGCTTGACGATCTCGGAGACCGGCTCGACCTCGTCCACGGGGATCGGCGAGCGGCCCTCGCTCTTGAAGCCGAACAGGCCGCGGAGCGTCATCAGGCGCTCGGACTGCTCGTTCACGCGGTCCGTGTACTGCTTGAAGATGTCGTAGCGGCGGCTGCGCGTGGAGTGCTGGAGGCGGAAGACCGTCTCGGGGTCGAACAGGTGCGGCTCGCCCTCGCGGCGCCACTGGTACTCGCCCCCTATGTCCAGGGCGCGGTGCGCGGACGGCACGCCGGAGGCCGGGTAGGCCTTGGCGTGGCGGGCGGCGACCTCCTTGGCGATGACGTCGATGCCGACGCCGCCGATCTTGGAGGCGGTGCCGTTGAAGTACTTCTCGACGAAGGCCTGCTCCAGGCCGACGGCCTCGAAGACCTGCGCGCCGCGGTAGGAGGCGACCGTGGAGATGCCCATCTTGGACATCACCTTCAGGACGCCCTTGCCGAGGGCGTAGATGAGGTTGCGGATGGCCTGCTCGGCCTCGATGCCGGGCAGGAACGTGCCCGCGCGGACCAGGTCCTCGACGGACTCCATCGCCAGGTACGGGTTGACTGCCGCGGCGCCGAAGCCGATGAGCAGCGCGACGTGGTGCACCTCGCGCACGTCGCCCGCCTCGACCAGCAGGCCCACCTGGGTGCGCTGCTTGGTGCGGATGAGGTGGTGGTGGACGGCCGCGGTGAGGAGGAGCGAGGGGATCGGGGCGTGCTCGGCGTCGGAGTGCCGGTCGGAGAGCACGATCAGGCGGGCGCCCGCCTCGATGGCGGCGTCGGCCTCGGCGCAGATCTCCTCGATACGGGCGGTCAGGGCGTCACCACCACCGCTGACCCGGTACAGGCCGGAGAGCGTCGCGGCCTTCATGCCGGGCATGTCGCCGTCGGCGTTGATGTGGATGAGCTTGGCCAGCTCGTCGTTGTCGATCACCGGGAAGGGCAGGGTGACGCTGCGGCAGGAGGCCGCGGTGGGGTCGAGGAGGTTGCCCTGCGGGCCGAGCGAGGAGCGCAGGCTCGTCACGAGCTCCTCGCGGATGGCGTCCAGCGGCGGGTTGGTGACCTGCGCGAACAGCTGGGTGAAGTAGTCGAAGATCAGCCGCGGGCGCTCGGAGAGCGCGGCGATCGGGGTGTCCGTGCCCATCGAGCCGATCGGCTCGGCCCCGGCCTTGGCCATCGGGGCGAGCAGGATGCGCAGCTCCTCCTCGGTGTAGCCGAAGGTCTGCTGGCGGCGCGTGACGGAGGCGTGCGTGTGCACGATGTGCTCGCGCTCGGGCAGGTCGGACAGCTCGATCTCGCCGGCCTCCAGCCACTCCGCGTAGGGCTTCTCGGCGGCGAGGGCGGCCTTGATCTCGTCGTCCTCGACGATGCGGTGCTCGGCGGTGTCGACGAGGAACATCCGGCCGGGCTGCAGGCGGCCCTTGCGGACGACCTTCGCCGGGTCGATGTCGAGGACACCGACCTCGGAGCCGAGGACGACCAGGCCGTCGTCGGTGACCCAGTAGCGGCCCGGGCGCAGGCCGTTGCGGTCCAGGACCGCGCCGACCTGGGTGCCGTCGGTGAAGGTGACGCAGGCCGGGCCGTCCCAGGGCTCCATCATCGTGGCGTGGAACTGGTAGAAGGCGCGGCGGTCCGGGTCCATGGAGGCGTGGTTCTCCCAGGCCTCCGGGATCATCATCAGGACCGAGTGCGGCAGCGAGCGGCCGCCGAGGTGCAGGAGTTCGAGGACCTCGTCGAAGGACGCGGAGTCGGAGGCGTCCGGCGTACACACCGGGAAGGTCCGCTCCAGCTTCTCCTGGCTCCCGAACACCTCGCCGACCAGCTGCGACTCCCGGGCCCGCATCCAGTTGCGGTTGCCCTGCACGGTGTTGATCTCGCCGTTGTGGGCGACGAAGCGGTACGGGTGCGCGAGCGGCCAGCTCGGGAAGGTGTTCGTGGAGAAGCGCGAGTGGACCAGGGCGACGGCCGTGGCGAAGCGGCGGTCGGAGAGGTCGGGGAAGAACGGCTCCAGCTGGCCGGTGGTCAGCATGCCCTTGTACACGATCGTGCGGGCCGACAGCGAGGGGAAGTAGGTGGCCGCCTCGCGTTCGGCGCGCTTGCGCAGCACGAACGCCTTGCGGTCGAGGACGAGCCCGCTGCTTTCGCCTCCCCCAGGCTCCGTCCGGGAGGTGCCCCCAGCGACGAACAGCTGGCGGAAGACCGGCATCGTCGAGCGGGCGGTGGCGCCGAGCAGCGTCGGGGCGACGGGGACCTCGCGCCAGCCGAGCACGGTCAGGCCCTCTTCGGCGGCGATCGTCTCGATCCGTGAGACGGATTCGTCGGCGGATTCCTGCGGCAGGAAGGCGATGCCGACGGCGTACGCGCCCGCCTCGGGGAGGCTGAAACCGGCCGCTTCGCGCAGGAACGCGTCCGGGACCTGGAGCAGGATGCCGGCGCCGTCGCCGGAGTCGGGCTCGGAACCGGTGGCGCCGCGGTGTTCGAGATTGCGCAGTACGGTCAGCGCCTGCTCGACGAGCTCATGGCTCGCCTCACCGGTGAGGGTGGCCACGAACCCGACACCGCAGGCGTCGTGCTCATTACGGGGGTCGTACATCCCTTGCGGGGCGGGGCGACCATCCATGGGCGACCAGGCGTCGGAACGCATCGGCACTCCCGTCGTCGTGATGGGGGCGACCTCCCGGGCTACTGGGGCTCCGGGGGCGCGAGCGGCGATAGGGACGACGTTGGCCCTGGCTAAATTTCGTGCAGGTTACATGATGGCCCGCTTCTCGAAAAGCGGATACTTCGTTCCAACATGTGGACGCGCTCTGGGGGGTCGAGAGCGGCAGAGAAGGGGCCGGAAGCGGACAGATCGGTGACCGCGGACCCGGAGCGCCAGGGGCCTCATTGCCCGCAGCGCTTACGGCTCATGCCCAGCGGTCAAGGAATCGAAACCGCACGGTAACGACTACTTATGCAGAATCCTGCATACACCTGCACGGCCGCCTATCCTACGGCCGTCCCGAACAGGCTGCCCAGGGCGTACGTCACACCCGCCGCGGCCCCGCCGAGAGCGAGCTGCCGCAGCCCGCTGAACCACCAGGACCGCGCCGTCACCCTGGCCACGACCGCACCGCACGCGAAGAGCCCGATCAGCGCGAGCAGCAGTGCGGGCCACAGGGCACTGGCACCGAGCAGATACGGCAGTACGGGCAGCATGGCGCCCAGCGCGAAGGAGCCGAACGAGGACACGGCGGCGACCAGCGGCGAGGGCAGGTCGCCGGGGTCGATGCCCAGCTCCTCGCGGGCGTGGATCTCCAGGGCCTGCTCGGGGTCCTTGGACAGCTGCCGGGCGACCTCACCGGCCAGCTCCGGCTCGACGCCGCGCGACACGTACAGCGCGGCCAGCTCCCGCTCCTCGTCCTTGGGGTGCTTGCGCAACTCGCGGCGCTCCACGTCCAGTTCGGCCTGGACCAGCTCGCGCTGCGAGGCGACGGAGGTGTACTCGCCCGCGGCCATCGAGAACGCGCCGGCCGCGAGCCCCGCGAGGCCGGTGATGACGATGGTCTCGCGCGACACCGCCCCGCCCGCCACACCGGTCATCAGGGCGAGGTTGGACACGAGGCCGTCCATGGCGCCGAAGACGGCGGGGCGCAGCCAGCCGCCGTTGACGTCACGGTGGGTGTGGTTGTCCCGGTGCGCCTCGTGCAGCGGGGCCTCGGTCTCGATGATCGCCATGACAGTCAGATGTTCCTCTCCCACTCGGACGGGGGCACACGCGCTCGGACGGGGGCACACGTCACCCCGGTACAGAGCGCTCCGGCCCCGGTCCCTCCCCCTCGGACATCCTCGAAAGTACGCGCGAAAAACGGCTCCCGCCAGCAAGGAAGGCCGTACTTACCTGCGAAAACGCGCCTCGGCGCCTCCCTGCGCGGACCCTCGCCGCGATGCCGAAGGAGTGACGCTGAGCGCACGGATGCTCACATGAGTGCCGTCGCGTGGCAGGGATGGTCCAACGCACTGCAACCCGGCAGTCGGCGTGACAGGGAGGCACGGCATTGGCATCCGTCGCATGTGTTCCCTCGGTCCCGGCGCCCGGTGACGCCGGCGGACTCCGCGAGCGGGCCCGCGGGGCGATGCTCGGCCTCGCCGTCGGCGACGCGCTCGGCGCGCCCGCGGAGAACATGAAGCCCTCCGAGATCCGCCGCCGCTGGGGCCGCATCACGGGGTACGTCGTCGAGCATCCGGCGGGCACCGACGACACCGAGTACGCCATCTTCTCCGGCCTCCTTCTCGCCCGGCACGGCTCCGCGCTCACCGTCGCGCACGTCGAGGCGGCCTGGCACCAGTGGATCGCCGACCTGGACGAAGGCCCGTTCCGCGGCGCGGGGTTCAGCGAACGCGGCACCCTGGAGAACCTGCGCCGGGGCCTCGCCGCGCCCATCTCCGCCCAGCACCGGCACGCCTGGAGCGACGGCCTGGCGATGCGCGCCGCACCCTTCGGCGTCTTCGCCGCGGGCGCCCCCGCCGAAGCGGCCCGCCTCGTCGCCGTCGACGGCACGGTCAGCCACGAGGGCGAGGGCATCCACGGCGGCCGGGCGGTGGCGGCGGGCGTGGCGGCGGCGATGGCGGGGGCGCCGGTGGAGTCGGTGGTCGCGGCGGCCCTGTCGGTCATCCCGGCGGACAGCTGGACCGCCCGCTCGCTGCGCCGCGCCGTGGCCGTCGCCCACCGCGGCGAACGCGCGGTCCGCTCGGCGGTCGTCATCGGCGGCTACCCGTGGACGGACCTCGCCCCCGAGGCGGTCGGCCTCGCCTTCGGCGCGTACGCGGCCGCCGGGGGCGACTTCACGACGGCGGTCCTCACGGCCGTGAACATGGGCCGCGACGCCGACACCACGGCGGCGGTCGCGGGCGCCCTCGCGGGCGCGACCTGCGGCGCGACAGCGATCCCCCCGGAGTGGTCCACCCCCATCGGCCCGGCCCTCGGCACCTGCCTGCCCTCGATGCGCGGCCATCACGTCCTGGACATCGCAGAGTTGCTCACGCCCGACCTGGACGGTGAACGGTGATGAGGTCCCGTACGACTCCCCTCACCGCTGTGGGCGGTCGTCCCGCGGGGCGAGTGGCGCCTCCCCCGCTGGAGCGGAGCCGAGAGCTTGGGGAGGGGCGGGCACAACCCCCGGTGCCGGGCACCACCACACGGGCCCGCGCCGAAGGCCTCCTCCTCGGCCTGGCCGCGGGCGACGCCGCGGGCTGGCCCGCCGCCCGCCACCGCGCGGCGCGGATGCCCACCTGGACCCGCCGCCTCACCCGGGAACTCGACACCTTCGCCGAACACAACGCGACCACCACCCTCCCCGTCCCCATCGCCCTGAACCAGCCCCCCGAACCCCTTCGCCTCGGCCCCTCCGACGACGCCGAATGGGCGGCCTTCACCGCCGAAGCGGTACTGAAGGCGACGGACGGCACCCTGGACCAGACCCTCACCAGGGACCGCCGCACCCGAGCCACCCTCGCCCTGGCCTGGAACACCCTGGCCAGCGAGGTGGCCGCGGCGGCGGCCCGCGCCCCGGAGGTGGAGTCCGCCGTCCTCCCCCTGCGCGCCCGCATCTCCGTACGCGCGGGCCTCGGCAACCTGGCCGCGGGCCTGCGCCCACCCGCCACCGGCCACGACAACCCGCACTTCTTCGACGACGCCGCCTGCGTACGCGCCTGCGTCCTCGCCCTGGTGCACCCGGGCGAGCCCGAACGGGCCGCCGACCTGGCCGAGTTCGACGCCCGCTACACCCAGGACGGCGACGGCGTGCACGGCGCCCGCGCGATGGCCGCGGCGATCGCGACCGCACTCGTGGGCGCGCCCGCCGAGGAGGCCGCGGCCGCCGCCCTCGCCCAACTGCCCGCGCACACGGAGATCGGCCGCAACGCCCGCCACGCCCTGGACCTGGCCCGCGCCCGCGCACAGGACCAGCGCCCCGGCGACGCCACCTTCGCCCTGGTCCCGCTCCTGGAGCACCAGATCGTCGACCACGTCTACAGCTACGGCATCGCCGCCGCCGAGACCGTCCCGGTGGCCCTTGCCCTGGCCGTCGCCTCCGGGGGCCTGATCCGCGAGGCGGTTCCCGCGGCCGCCTGCCTGTCCCGCGTGGCGGACTCCGCGCCCGCGCTCGCCGGTGCGCTGACCGGCACCCTGGCCACGGCGACCGCCATCCCGTACACGTGGCGGGAGACCTGCCGCACCCTCTCCGGCTGCGCCCTGCCCCGCCTCGCGGGCACCGATCTGGTGGAGCTGGCCGGGCAGTTGGCGCGGGCACACACCGAACCACCCACCCCACAGGAGGACTCGGGACATGCCACCACTGGATCCGACACCGGGCAGCTCCCTGGCGAGCCGCCCGACGCTGACCCTCGCCGACCGCGTGACGGGCGCCCTGGTCGGCGCGGCGGTCGGTGACGCGCTCGGCGGCCCCGTCGAGGGCTACTCCCCCGACCAGATCGCGGAGCGCCACGGCGGCCGCGTCCGGGGGGTCGTCGGCCCCTGGAACGGGGACGACTGGCGCACGGCCCGCCCCATCGCCCCGTACCACAAGGGCGACGGCCACATCACCGACGACACCTTGATGACCCACGCGCTGGTCCGCGTGTACACCACGGTCCGCGACCACCTCGACGCGTACGCGATCGCCGACCACCTGGTCCCCGACCTGATCACCACCCCGCGCTGGATCCCCGAACTCGAAGCCGACGCCCTCCCCCTGCACCGCCTCTTCCTCGCCGAGAAGTGGCTCGTGGCCCGCCTCCACTACGGCCACGTGGATCCACGCGAGGCGGGCGCGGGCAACATCGTCAACTGCGGCGCCGCGATGTACATGGCGCCGGTCGGCCTGGTCAACGCGGCGAACCCGGCGGGCGCGTACGCCGAGGCCCTGGACGTCGCGGGCGCGCACCAGTCGTCGTACGGCAGGGAGGCGGCCGGAGTGTTCGCGGCGGCCGTGGCGGCGGCCTGCGTCCCCGGCGCGACGCCCGCGTCCGTCGTCGACACCTGCCTCGCCCTGGCGAAGGACGGCACGCGCGCGGCGATCGAGGCGGTGGCCGAAGTGGCGTCCGGGTACGACGAGTTCGAGCCCGCGCTCGCCCCGCTCCGGACGGCGATCGCCCCCTTCGACACGGTCGGCCCGGACTACCGCGCCCCGTCCCTGGGCGCCCGCCGCCCCTCCCGCCTGCACGCCATCGAGGAGCTGCCCGTCGCCCTCGCCATGCTCCTGATCGCCGACGGCGACTACCGCCGGGCCGTCCTCGGCTCGGTGAACTACGGCCGCGACTGCGACTCGACCGCCACGATGAGCGGCGCCCTCGCGGGCGCCCTGCGCGGCGCGTCCGCGGTCCCCGAGGACTGGTCGACGACGGTCGCCGAGGCAAGCCGCCTGGACCTGCACGCCCCCGCCACCACCCTCACCGAAGTCACCCGGGAGATCTTCGCCAAGGACCGCGCCCGCCGGCGCGCCCACGAGTCGGCGTTCACGACCCTGACGGACACCGCCGGATGATGCGCCTGACCTGGCTGCAGCCCGAGGACCTGCTCCCGCACGAGTTCCGCCAGGCGCGGGAGGAGGGCAGGGACGTCACGGAGGCGACCGCCCGCTGGCTGGCGGCGGGCGGCCGCGCCACGCCACCACGGTCGGGCGCGTCCCCGAACCAGGCCTCGCCGGAGCTGCGCGCCCTGGCGGAGACCCTCTTGACCGAACTCACGACGGAACGGGAACAGGAAGGGGAAGGGGAAGACGAGACCGAAGCGGCCACTCTCCAGCCCGTCCGGCGCTTGAGGGCGAGGCGCGAAGCGCCGATCCGGCGGGGGCCTGTCCCACCCGCACGGGACATCCACCCCCTTTCAGCCCGTCCGGCGCTTGAGGACGAGGCGCGGAGCGCCGACAGCGGGGGTCCGGGGGCGCAGCCCCCGGGTTCGGGAAGGGGCGGGCTTGGGGAAAGCCCCGCAGGGCCCGCCCACCTGACCCGCCTCCACGCGGCCTGGCTGGGCCGAGCCACAGGCTGCCTCCTCGGCAAGCCGGTCGAAAAGCTCCCCCTGGAAGGCATCCGCGCCCTCGCGAAAGCCACCGGCAACTGGCCCCTGACCACCTGGTTCACAGCAAGAGACGTCCCACCCGAACTGCTCACCACGTACCCCTGGAACAGGCGCTCGGCCCCCACCTCCCTCGCCGAGAACATCGACGGCATGCCGGAGGACGACGACCTCAACTACCCCCTCCTGAACCTGCTCCTCCTCCAGCGCCACGGCAAGACGTTCACGACGCACGACGTGGCCACGCTCTGGCTGGAGGAACTCCCGGCCGCGCGAACGTTCACGGCGGAACGCGTGGCGTACCGCAACCTCCTGAACGGCGTGCCGCCACCCCGCACGGCCCGCCACCACAACCCGTTCCGCGAATGGATCGGCGCCCTGATCCGCGCGGACGTGCACGGCTGGACGAACCCGGGCGACCCGGCGTCGGCGGCGGAGCAGGCGTACCGGGACGCGTGTCTGACGCACACGGGCAACGGCGTGTACGGGGCGATGTTCGCGGCGGCGACGATCGCGACGGCGGCGTCGGGGACGGCCGACGTGCACACCAGCCTGGCGGCGGGCCTCGACGTGGTCCCGCCGGACTCGCGCCTGGCCGCCGCGGTGCGCCGCGGCATCCGGCTGGCCGGGGAGCACCGGGACTTCGACGCCGTGGTGGACCGGCTGCACGCGGAGTACGGCAGGTACCACTGGGTGCACGTCGTCCCGAACGCGGCGCTGCTCGCGGCCGCCCTCACGCACGCCGACGGCGACTTCACGGCCTCGATCACGCGCGTGGTGTCGGGCGGCTGGGACACGGACTCCAACGGGGCGACGGCGGGCTCGGTCGCGGGCCTGCTGTCCGGTCGCCCGGACGCGCTCCCGGACCGCTGGACGACCCCGCTCGGGAACCGGCTCGCGACCTCGGTCGGCGGCTTCCACGGCACCGGCTTCGACACCCTCGCGCGGCTCACCGCGCACCTGACCCCCGACCCCACCCCCCAGGAGGCACCCCGCCCATGACCCGGCCCCACATCGCCGTACTCGGCAGCACCAACATGGACCTCGTCGCGTACGTGGCCAAGGCCCCGCAGCGCGGGGAGACCGTCACCGGCCGCGAGTTCCGCACCCTCCCCGGCGGCAAGGGCGCCAACCAGGCCGTCGCCGCGGCCCGCGCGGGCGCCACCGTCGCGATGATCGGCGCGGTCGGCAACGACGGCTTCGGCACCCGACTGCGGTCCGCCCTGGACCACTCGGGCGTGGACACCGACCTGCTGCGCACGGTCGAGGGCCAAAGCGGCACGGCCCACATCGTCGTCGACGACGACGGCGGCAACGCGATCGTCGTCATCCCCGGCGCGAACGCCACGCTCACCTCGCTGTCCGCGGGCGACAAGGCCGAGATCGCCTCCGCCGCCGCGCTCCTGCTCCAGTTGGAGGTCCCGCTGGAGGGTGTCCTCGCCGCCGCCCGGACCGCCCGCGAGCACGGCGTGCGCACCATCCTCACCCCGGCGCCCGCGCAGCCCCTGCCGCCCGAACTCCTCGCCGCCACCGACCTGTTGCTCCCCAACGAGCACGAGGCCGCCGCCCTCACCGGCATCACCGACCCGGCCGCCGCGGCCCAAGCGCTCCTCTCCCAGGTCCCGGAGGTCGTCGTGACGCTGGGCGCGGCGGGCAGCCTGTACGCGGCCCGGGGCGCCGAGCCCGTCGTGGTGCCCGCGCGGCGGGTCGCGGCGGTGGACACGACGGGCGCGGGCGACACCTTCGCGGGCGCGCTCGCGGTGGCACTCTGCGAGGGCAACTCCCTTCCTGATGCCTTGAGTTGGGCGTCGGCGGCGTCCGCGCTCTCGGTGCGGCGCACGGGAGCGGCGACCTCCATGCCGTACCGCGCGGAGATCGACGCCGAAGCGGGAGCGACCGCATGACCTCCGCGAGCGACGACACGCCCCCGTCAGCGCCCCCGACCCCACCGCCACCCCTGACAGGCCTGCGCGTCCTCGACCTGGCCACCCTCTTCGCCGGTCCCCTCGCCGCCACCCTCCTCGGCGACTTCGGCGCGGACGTCGTCAAGGTCGAGCACCCCACCCGCCCCGACCCGTCACGGGGGCACGGCCCGGCGAAGGACGGCGTCGGCCTGTGGTGGAAGCTGCTCGGCCGCAACAAGCGCACGATGACCCTCGACCTCTCCACTCCGGGCGGCCGCGCCACGCTCCTTCGCCTCGCCGCCGACGCGGACGTGATCGTGGAGAACTTCCGCCCCGGCACCCTGGAGAAGTGGGACCTCGGCTGGGCGGAGCTGAGCGCCGCGAACCCGCGCCTCGTCCTGGCCCGCGTCACCGGCTTCGGCCAGTTCGGGCCGTACGCGCGCCGCCCCGGGTTCGGCACCCTCGCGGAGGCGATGAGCGGGTTCGCCGCGGCCACCGGGGAGCCGGACGGGCCGCCGACGCTGCCGCCGTTCGGCCTCGCGGACTCCATCGCGGGCCTGACGACGGCGTACGCGGTCATGACCGCCCTGGCGGCGCGCGAGCGCACGGGCCGCGGCCAGGTCGTCGACATGGCGATCATCGAGCCGATCCTCACGGTCCTCGGCCCGGGGCCCCTCTGGTACGACCAACTCGGCCACGTACAGCCCCGCACCGGCAACCGCTCCGCGAACAACGCGCCCCGCAACACCTACCGCACGGCGGACGGCAAGTGGGTCGCCGTCTCCACCTCCGCCCAGTCGATCGCCGAGCGCGTGCTGTGTCTCGTGGGCCGCCCCGACCTGGCCGCCGAGCCGTGGTTCGGCTCCGGCACGGAGCGCGCCGCCCACGCGGACGTGCTCGACGAGGCGGTCGGCGCGTGGATCGCCGACCGCACCCGCGCCGAGGTGATCGAGGCGTTCGAGAAGGCGGAGGCGGCGGTGGCCCCCATCCAGGACGTACGCGACGTCATGACCGACCCCCAGTACGCGGCCCTCGGCACCATCACCACCGTCCCGGACCCGGAGCTGGGCGACCTGCGCATGCAGAACGTGCTGTTCCGGCTCAGTGACACCCCCGGCGCCATCCGCTGGGCGGGCCGCCCGCACGGCGCCGACACGGAGGCGATCCTCACCGACCTCGGCCTCACCGACCCCGAGATCACCGCGCTGCGCGAGGCGGGCGCGCTGTGAGACCGATCCCGCTGACCTGGCTGTACGTTCCCGGGGACCGGCCCGACGTGGTGGCGAAGGCGCTCGTGGCGGGCGCGGACGTGGTGGTGGTCGACCTGGAGGACGCGGTGGCCCCGGCCCGCAAGGAGTACGCCCGCGCGGCCACCGCGGAACTCCTCGCCGAGCCGCCGTCCCCGCCGTCGCCCGGAGCCGCACGCCCTGCCGTGCAGGTCCGCGTGAACGCGCTCGGCACCCCGCTGTCCGACGCGGACCTGCGCGCCATCGCCCCGCTTCCCGGCCTCGCCGGGCTGCGGCTGCCCAAGGTCACCTCACCGGCCGACGTGATCCGCGCGGCGGAGCGGGCGGCGCCGCACGACGGCGGGGCGCCCGCCCTGCACGCCCTCCTGGAGTCCGCCCTCGGCATCGAGCGGGCCCACGCCATCGCCACCGCGCACCCGGCCCTGCGCGGGGTGTCCATCGGGGAGGCCGACCTCCGCGCCGACCTGGGCGTACGCGAGGACGCGGGGCTCGACTGGGCGCGCTCACGGGTGATCGTGGCCGCGCGGGCGGCGTCGCTCCCGGCGCCGCCGCAGTCCGTCCACCCCGACATCCGCGACACGGACGGCCTCGCGGCGTCCTGCGCGCACGGGCGCACCCTGGGCTTCCTGGGCCGCGCGGCGATCCACCCGCGCCAGCTCCCGGTGATCGAGCGCGCCTATCTGCCCACCGCGCGGGAGGTCGAGCAGGCCGAGTCGGTCCTCAAGGCGGCGGCGTCCGAGGAGGGCGCGCTGGCCCTCCCCGACGGCCGCTTCGTGGACCGGGCGGTGGTGGAGCAGGCCCGCAGGACGCTGGCCCTGGCCGGGAGCGGGCCGTAGCGAAGCCCGTCAGCCCTTGTCGGCCGGCGCGTCCGTGGACTTCGGCTCGGACGGGGCCTTGGTCAGGGACGGGGCCTTGGCGTCGCCGCCGGTCGTGGCGTCGGCGGGCTCCTTGTCGCCGACGTCGGCACCGGTGTCGTCGGGGCCCGCGAGCTGCTTCTCCTCGGCGGCGCCGGGTTCGACGATCTCCTCACGGCCGGGCCGCGTCCGCGCCGACACCACGAAGTAGACGACGGCCAGGACGAAGACGAGCAGCGCCGTCCAGTTGTTCAGGCGCAGGCCGAGGACCTCGTGCGCGTCGTCGACGCGCATGTACTCGATCCAGAAGCGGCCGACGCAGTACGAGGCGACGTACAGCGCGAAGGCACGGCCGTGGCCGAGCTTGAAGCGGCGGTCGGCCCAGATGACGAGGACGGCGACGCCGATGCACCACAGCGACTCGTACAGGAACGTCGGGTGGTACGTGCCGGGGACCCGGCCGTCCTCCGCGGAGGTGATCTTCAGTGCCCACGGCACGTCGGTCTTCTTGCCGTACAGCTCCTGGTTGAACCAGTTACCCCAGCGACCGATGGCCTGGGCGACGGCGATGCCGGGCGCCAGGGCGTCGGCCCACGCGGGCAGCGGGATGCCCCGGCGGCGACAGCCGATCCAGGCGCCGACGGCGCCGAAGGCGATGGCGCCCCAGATGCCGAGCCCGCCCTCCCAGATCTTGAAGGCGTCCACCCAGTCACGGCCGTCGCTGAAGTACAGCTGGTAGTCCGTGATCACGTGGTAGAGGCGGCCGCCGACGAGTCCGAAGGGCACTGCCCAGACGGAGATGTCGGCCACGGTGCCGGGTCGGCCACCGCGGGCGATCCACCGCTTGTTGCCGAGCCACACGGCAACGAAGACGCCGATGATGATGCAGAACGCGTAGCCGCGCAGCGGAATCGGGCCGAGATCGACCACTCCGCGCGAGGGGCTGGGGATGTAGGCAAATTCCATGGCAGGGTCGACGCTACCGTGCCGGGCGGCGGCGACGGCAGCCAGCCCCGCAACGGGTCCATAACGGGCCCTGACGCAGGCGGGCCCGGGGCGGAGCCGACGCCTCCGTCCCCGGGCCGTGACCGCCGTCGGCTGATCCGCGGCCACTGGTGATCCGCGGCTACTGGTTCGCCTTCTCCACCATGGCCTTGAGCTTCTGGGGGGTCAGCGGATTCTGCTGGTCGCTGAAGATGTCCTTGCCGTCGAGCAGGACCGTGGGCGTGCCGCGGAGCTTGGCCTTCTGGAAGGCCTCGTGGGACTTGCCGACCCAGCTGTTGTGGGTGCCGTCGTTCACACACTTCTTGAACGGGGCGGTGACGAGGCCTTCGACCTTGCCCGCGAGGTCGATCAGCTTGGCGTTGTCGGCGAAGGCGTCGTCGGGCTCCGGCGGCTGGTTCTTGAACAGCTCGTCGTGGTACGGAGCGAACTTGTCCGCGTCCTGGGCGCAGGCGGCGGCGTTGGCGGCGTGCAGGGAGCCGCTGCCGCCCATGTTGCCGTCGATGAGGGTCGCGAGGTGGTAGTTCACCTTCAGCATGCCCCGGGCGGCGAGGTCGTTGATCGTCGAGCGGTACATGTCCTCGAAGTTCTTGCAGGCCGGGCAGCGGAAGTCCTCCCAGACCGTGAGCGTGGACTTCGCGCTGTCCTTGCCGAGCGGGATGGACAGCCTGCCCTCGCCGCTCGCTCCCTTCGGCACGACGACCGGACCCGCGGTGTCCTTGTCCTTCTTGTCGTCGCCCGCGTTGGCCGCGAGCACGCCGACGACCGCGGCCAGGCCGAGCACGCCGACGACGGCCGCGCCGACCAGGAGCGCGCGGCGCCGCTTGTCGCGTGCCTTCTGCCGCTCCCGCTCCACCGCGAGGCGTTCACGGGCCGATTGCTTACCTTCTCGGTTCTTCTCGCTCACATCCGGGCAAACGAACCGGGGAGGCCCGTGCGGCCTCCCCGGTCCCAGGTCCACCCTTAAGGATTACGCGTGTTCGCGTACGCCCTTCGCCAGTTCACCCGCGAGCTCGCGGACCGCGGCGACCCCGGCCGCCTCGTCGTCGGCGTCCAGCATCCGCTGGACGAACGCCGAGCCGACGATGACACCGTCGGCGAAGCCCGCGACCTCGGCGGCCTGCGCGGCGTTCGAGACGCCGAGGCCGACGCAGACCGGAAGGTCGGTGGTGGCGCGGGTGCGCTCCACCAGGTCCTGCGCCTGGGCGCCCACGGACACGCGGGTGCCGGTGACGCCCATCAGTGAGGCCGCGTACACGAAGCCCGAACCGGCCGCCGTGATCGTCGCGAGCCGGGCGTCCTTGCTGCTCGGCGCGACGACGAAGACGGTGGCGAGGCCGTGCTTGGCCGCGTGCTCGCGCCACAGCGCCGACTCCTGCACCGGCAGGTCGGGCAGGATGCAGCCCGCGCCGCCCGCCTGCGCGAGCTCGGCGGTGAAGCGCTCCACGCCGTAGCGGTCGATGGGGTTCCAGTACGTCATGACGAGCACCGGCTTGCCCGTGGCGGCGTGCGCCTCGCGGACCGTGCGGAACACGTCGGCGATCTTCACGCCGCCGCGCAGGGCGATGTCGTCGGCGGTCTGGATGACCGGCCCGTCCAGGACGGGGTCGCTGTGCGGCAGGCCGACCTCGACGACGTCCGCGCCGCCGTCGAAGGCCGCCTTGATGGCCTCGATGCCGCCGTCCACGGTGGGGAAGCCCGCGGGGAGGTAGGCGATGAGGGCCGACCTGCCCTCGGCCTTGGCGGCGGCGAGGGTGTCGTTCAACAGCTGGATGTTCCCGCTCACTTGGCGTCCCCCTCGATCTCGGCGTGTCCGCCGGCGGCGTCCGCCGCGACGGCGGCGTCCGTGTCGTACAGGTCGAAGTAGCGGGCGGCGGTGTCCATGTCCTTGTCGCCGCGGCCCGACAGGTTGACGATGATCAGCCCGTCCTTGCCCAGTTCCTTGCCGACCTCCAGGGCGCCCGCGAGGGCGTGCGCGCTCTCGATCGCCGGGATGATGCCCTCGGTGCGCGAGAGCAGGCGCAGGGCCTCCATCGCGGCGGCGTCGGTGACCGCGCGGTACTCGCCGCGGCCGCTGTCCTTGAGGAAGGCGTGCTCGGGGCCGATGCCCGGGTAGTCGAGTCCGGCCGAGATCGAGTACGGCTCGGTGATCTGGCCCTCCTCGTCCTGGAGGACGTAGCTGCGCGAGCCGTGCAGGATCCCCGGCTCGCCCGCCGTCAGGGTGGCTGCGTGCTCGCCGGTCTCCACGCCGTGCCCCGCGGGCTCGCAGCCGATGAGGCGTACGTCGGCGTCCGGGATGAACGCGTGGAACAGGCCGATCGCGTTGGAGCCGCCGCCGACGCAGGCGACGGCCGCGTCGGGCAGGCGGCCAGCGCGCTCCAGGATCTGGCGGCGGGCCTCGACGCCGATGACGCGGTGGAAGTCGCGGACCATGGCGGGGAAGGGGTGCGGGCCCGCCACGGTGCCGAACAGGTAGTGGGTGTGGTCGACGTTGGCCACCCAGTCGCGGAACGCCTCGTTGATCGCGTCCTTGAGCGTACGGCTGCCGGACTTCACCGCGATGACCTCGGCGCCGAGCATGCGCATCCGGGCCACGTTGAGCGCCTGGCGCCGGGTGTCGATCTCGCCCATGTAGATGGTGCACTCGAGGCCGAACAGCGCGCAGGCGGTGGCCGTCGCGACGCCGTGCTGGCCCGCGCCGGTCTCGGCGATGACGCGGGTCTTGCCCATGCGCTTGGTGAGCAGGGCCTGCCCGAGCACGTTGTTGATCTTGTGGGACCCGGTGTGGTTCAGGTCCTCCCGCTTGAGGAACACGCGGGCGCCACCGGCGTGTTCGGCGAACCTCGGCACCTCGGTGAGGGCGCTCGGGCGGCCCGTGTAGTTCACGAGCAGGTCGTCCAGTTCGCGGGCGAACTCCGGGTCCGCCTTCGCCTTGTCGAACTCGACGGCCACCTCGTCGACGGCGGCGACCAGCGCCTCCGGGATGAACTTGCCGCCGAACGCGCCGAAGTACCCTTCGGCGCTCGGGATCCGACCCTCCGGGTCGGGGATGAAGTACTCGCTGGGCATGTCGAACCTCGCGTGAATGTGGGTGGACTGTCGGTCACCGTATGCGAGCGCCTCTGGCCGGCGGGGGCGGCAGCCGTCCCGCCGCTGCGCGGCGGGTTTCCCACCCGCCCGCCTGTGAACCTGGGCCCCGGGGTTCCGAAAAACCCCGTGCCGCTCGGTCGCACGTGCGGGTGCGGAAGCTGTCCCGCCGCTGCGCGGCGGGTTTCCCACCCGCCCGCCCGTGCATGTCGGCCCCGGGCGACGGGAAAACCCGTGCCCTCAGCCGCGAGTGCGGGTGCTGTCCCGCCCACCCCGGGGGTCCAGGGGGCAGAGCCCCCGGTCTCGGGAAGGGGCGGGCTCGGGGAAGAGGAATCCGCCGCCGCGGCGAACAGCCCCGACGGCGCGTCCCGGCGGTGCCGAACGTGCCGCTAGCCGTGCCGCAGGCAAAGGCGCGCGTCGTCGCGCGAGCGCCATCGCATGCCGTTCACCTGGCCGGGCTCGTCCCCGATGACGTACCGCACCCGCCGCCCGTGCACGCGCCGCGCGGGCGCCCTGCACCCCCGCGGCCGACAGCCGCGGGCAAGGCGGGCGTACGGGTCACGGGCGCCCGAGAGGCCCGCGGGCCCCGGCGGGACCGAAAGACCCACCGGCGCCGCCGACCGCACGCACGCGCGGCCGCCGTCCGGGCGCGGGCCCGGGCGGTCGGCGGCGGCGAAGAGGTCGGCGGGCACGGGTGCGGGTCAGCTCCTGCCGTGCCGGAGGGCCGGGTGGGCCCCGGCGGCGACGAGGTCGGACACCGCGCCCCGCGGGTCCCGGCCGGTGACGAGGGACTCGCCGACGAGCACGGCGTCGGCGCCCGCGTTGGCGTAGGCGATGAGGTCGTGCGGCCCGCGCACCCCGGACTCGGCGATCTTCACGACGGAGTCGGGCAGCTCGGGCGCGACCCGCTCGAAGGTGTCGCGGTCGACCTTGAGGGTCTTCAGGTCGCGCGCGTTGACGCCGATGACCCGCGCCCCCGCGTCGACGGCCCGCTCGGCCTCGTCCTCGTCGTGGACCTCCACGATCGGGGTGAGGCCGATGGACTCGGCGCGCTCGATCAGCGACTCCAGGGCCGGCTGGTCGAGGGCGGCGACGATCAGCAGGGCGAGGTCGGCGCCGTACGCCCTGGCCTCCCAGAGCTGGTACGACGTGACGATGAAGTCCTTGCGGAGCACCGGGATGTCGACCTTGGCGCGCACGGCCTCCAGGTCGGCGAGCGAGCCGCCGAAGCGGCGCTCCTCGGTGAGCACGGAGATGGCTGCGGCGCCACCGGCCTCGTAGTCGGCGGCGAGCCCCGCGGGATCGGCGATCGCGGCGAGCGCGCCCTTGGACGGGCTGGAGCGCTTGACCTCGCAGATGACCTTGACGCCGTCACCGCGCAGCGCGGCGACCCCGTCCTTGGCCGCGGGGGCCTTCGCCGCGCGCTCCTTGAGCTCGTCGAGGCTGACGCGCGCCTGCCGCTGTGCGAGGTCGGCGCGGACTCCGTCGATGATCTCGTCGAGCACACTCACGCGAGCGGCCCCCTTCCAGGACGGTTGAATCTACGTTCAAGCAGTTTCAGTACGGTGTTCAAGCAGTACAGCGCCACTCGGTCCGCCCTCGACGGGCTTTCCCATGGTCACTGCGATGGTATCCGCAGGAGGGCGAAGGACCCGCATCCGGTTGACGCGGGTCCCACGACCTGGACATTTGTCAGGCGTGCGGCGGAGTGCTAAGGCCTGCCCCACCGGACCGGCCCTAGGGATGCAGCGCGCCTCCGAACGGCAGGTTCCGTACGAGGGTGAACAGGGCGACGACGATGCCGACGCCCCACAGCTGCGCACGGCCCAGTTCGAGCCGCAGCGGCCTGCCGCGCGCCGTCCGCAGCGCCCACACGCCCCACACCACCGCGAACAGGCCGAAGCCCACGACGGCCAGCGCGTTGGCGCCGAGGGCCGTCGGCAGGTCGCCGTGCGCGAAGGCGTGGGCGCTGCGCAGGCCGCCGCAGCCGGGGCAGAAGAGGCCCGTGTGGTGCAGGAGCGGGCACGGCGGGTAGTGGCCGGGTTCGTTCGGGTCGACCGTGGCGACGTACGCGAAGGCCGCGGTGACCGAGCCGAGCAGGCCGAGCGGCACGGTCAGGCGCCGGAGGGCCCCGGCCGGGCCCGGGGGCGCGGTGGTCCGCGGTTCTGGGGTCACCCGGGCATTGTCTCCCGCGCGGGGCCCGCGCGCCCGGGTGGTACGCCGACGGAGGGGTGAAGTGGTCCGGCCGGGTGCCGGGCACGCCGAAGGGGGCCGGAACGCGTTCCGGCCCCCTTCGGCGTGCGTGTGCCCGCTGTCGCGGTCAGCTCTCGGAGCTCGCCACCCGCGGCGCCCGCTGCGGCTTCTGGCCGAGGCCCGCGAGGCGCATGGCGCCGCCCACGATGCCGCCGACGAGGGTGAGGGCCATGCCGGCCCAGAAGCCGAGCGGGTTGTCCATCACCATGAAGGCGCCCGCGACACAGAAACCGATGAAGGCGATGATGACGCCGGTCCAGGCGGCCGGGGTGTGACCGTGTCCGTGGCTGCTGCCCGCCATGACTTGCTCCTCGTAGCTATGCGTGTGGGGTGGGCGCCGGTCCGGGCGGATCGCCGGTCCCGCGCCACCGTGAGTCGGACGCTCGGTGCCATTGTCCCGTACCCGCGCGTATGCCTTGAGCGCGGGGTCCGGGCATCAGGGCGCGTCCGACGGGTGGGACGGGCTCAGGCCTCGCGTGTCGGGTCCTCGCCGCGGTCGATGGCCTTCCACAGCTCCTCGGGCCGGTCCGGGTCGGGGGCGCGGCGGGGGGCGCGGGGGCGGGGCGAGCCGTCGCGTTCGTAACGCCCGGACATCGCGGGCCAGTTGCGGCCACGGAAGAGGGCGAGCAGTCCGGCGGCGAGGATCAGGGCGCCCGCGGCGACGGCCGCGTAGGGCCAGCCGGTGTGGCTGAGCCCGGCGATCTGGGAGGCGGCGTCACCGGAGGTCTCGGCGGCCTTCTCGTCGAGCGCGTCGCTGTCGCTCGCGCCGAGCAGCGCGGCCACGACGATGCCGACGCCGCTGAGCGCGAGCAGCAGGGACACCAGCAGGCGGCCGGTGCGGCGCACGGCGAAGACGGCGACGAGCGCGGCCAGGCCCACTATCGCGAGGGCCGCGGGCACGCCCGTGACGTCGCTGCCCTTGGCCGTCAGCGGGAAGTCGCCGCCGGCCACGGCCGCGGTCCCGTGCGCCCAGGACTGCCGGGACGCGAGCAGCGCGAGGGCGGCCCCGGCGGCGCCGAGCAGCAGGGCGGCGGCGAGGCTGCGCCGACCGCCGCGGGGGGCGGGGTCGGCGGCCACCTGCGGCGCCCCGTCGGAACGGGACGACACGCCGTCGGTACGGGGTGTTGGCACTGCAGAAGTCACCCGTCCACTATCCCTCACGGCTCGCGGCGCCGTGCAGCCGGTTCGCGGTGTGGATGGCGCGCAGCACGGCGGCGGCCTTGTTGCGGCACTCGGTGTCCTCGGCGACGGGGTCGGAGTCGGCCACGACCCCCGCTCCGGCCTGCACGTACGCGGTGCCGTCGCGCAGCAGCGCGGTGCGGATGGCGATGGCGGTGTCGGAGTCGCCCGCGAAGTCCAGATAGCCGACGCAGCCGCCGTACAGGCCGCGCCGGGACGGCTCCAGCTCGTCGATGATCTGCATGGCGCGGGGCTTGGGCGCACCGGAGAGGGTGCCCGCGGGGAAGCAGGCGGTGAGCACGTCGTAGGCGGTGCGGCCCTCGGCGACGCGGCCGGTGACCGTCGAGACGATGTGCATGACGTGGGAGTACTTCTCGATGGACATGAAGTCCACGACCTCGACGGAGCCGGGCTCGCAGACCCGGCCCAGGTCGTTGCGGCCCAGGTCGACGAGCATCAGGTGCTCGGCGCGCTCCTTGGGGTCGGCGAGGAGTTCCTCGGCGAGCGCCTGGTCCTCCTGCGGGGTCGCGCCGCGCGGCCGGGTCCCGGCGATGGGGTGCACCATGGCGCGCCCGTCCTCGACCTTGACCAGCGCCTCCGGCGAGGACCCGACGACGTCGAAGCCGTCGAAGCGGAACAGGTACATGTACGGCGACGGGTTGGTGGCCCGCAGCACGCGGTAGACGTCCAACGCGCTCGCCCCGCACGGGGTTTCGAAGCGCTGCGACGGCACGACCTGGAAGGCCTCGCCCGCGCGGATGCGCTCCTTGATGTCCTCGACGGCTTCCTGGTACTTCTCGCCGCCCCACAGCGCGGTGTACGGGGGCAGTTCGGAGGGCGGCAGAGCGGCCGGGGGCTGGGAGAGCGGCCGGGAGAGGTCGGCCTCCATGGCGTCGAGGCGGGCGACGGCGTCGGCGTGGGCCTCGTCGACGCCGGTGTCCAGGTCGTTGTGGTTGATGGCGTTGGCGATGAGCAGGACGGAGCCGTCCCAGTGGTCGAGGACGGCGAGGTCGCTGGTCAGGAGCATCGTCAGCTCGGGGAGCCCCAGGTCGTCCCGCTCCCCCGGGCCGATCTTCTCCAGGCGGCGCACGATGTCGTAGCCGAGGTAGCCGACCATGCCGCCGGTGAACGGCGGCAGGCCCTCCGCCCCGGCCAGGTCGCGCGGGGTGTGCAGGGCCTCGACGGTGGCGCGCAGCGCGGCCAGCGGGTCGCCGGAGGTGGGGACGCCGACGGGCGGGTCGCCGAGCCAGTGCGCCTCACCGTCGCGGACGGTCAGGGTGGCGGCGCTGCGTACACCGACGAAGGAGTACCGGGACCACGAACGGCCGTTCTCGGCGGACTCCAGGAGGAACGTCCCGGGGCGCTCGGCGGCGAGCTTGCGGTAGAGCCCGACCGGCGTGTCCCCGTCCGCGAGGAGTCTGCGGCTGACGGGGATCACCCGGCGGTCGGTCGCGAGCTTGCGGAAGGTCTCCAGATCCATGGGTCCAGACCCTACTGACCCGGCGCCGGGGCGTCGGCCACGGCGAGCACGTCGGTGTCGAAGCAGGTGCGGGTGCCGGTGTGGCAGGCGGCGCCGACCTGGTCGACCTGGACGAGGACGGTGTCCGCGTCGCAGTCGAGGGCGACGGACTTGACGTACTGGAAGTGGCCGGAGGTGTCGCCCTTGACCCAGTACTCCTGCCTGCTGCGGGACCAGTACGTGCAGCGGCCCGTCGTCAGGGTGCGGTGCAGCGCCTCGTCGTCCATCCAGCCGAGCATCAGCACCTCACCGGTGTCGTACTGCTGGGCGATGGCGGGGACCAGGCCGTCGGCGCTGCGCTTCAGGCGCGCGGCGATCTCCGGGTCGAGGCTGCTGGGCTGCGGCGATGCGGTCATGGGGCCATTGTGCCGCCCGCGCGGCGCGCACCCGGCGGACGTCCACTGTCCGGACCGGGCACCCGGTCGTAGGCTGGCCTCATGTCGACCCATGCCAAGCGTGAACGACTCCTCCTCGCCGATCTGTTGGAGGCGGCCGGCCCGGACGCGCCGACCCTCTGCGACGGCTGGACCACCCGGGATCTCGCGGCCCACGTGGTGGTGCGCGAGCGGCGCGCGGACGCCGCGGGCGGAATCCTGATCAAGCAGCTCGCCGGGCGCCTGGAGCGGGTGCAGGCGGAGTTCGCCGCGAAGCCGTACGAGGAGCTGATCCAGCTGATCCGTACGGGCCCGCCACGGTTCTCGCCGTTCAACCTGAAGCAGGTCGACGAGGCCTCGAACGCCGTGGAGTTCTACGTCCACGCCGAGGACGTGCGGCGTGCGCAGCCCGACTGGACGCCGCGCGAGTTGGACCCCGTCTTCGCCGAGGCCCTGTGGTCCCGGCTTGAGCGGATGGCCCGGGTCGTCGGCCGCAAGGCTCCGGTGGGCCTCGTCCTGCGCCGCCCCGACGGGCAGACCGCGGTGGCCCACCGCGGCGCCCCCGTGGTCACGGTGACGGGTGAGCCCGGCGAACTCCTGATGTTCGCCTTCGGGCGCCAGGAGGCGGCGGAGGTGGAGCTGGAGGGCGACAAGGACGCGATCGCGCGGCTGCACGAGACGAAGCAGCTGGGTCTCTGACCGTCAGGTCCGTGTCCTACCGGGAACAGGGACGGCCGCGGCAGGCCCTGTGAGCTCCTGCCGCGGCCGTGGTCCGTGCCCGTCCCGCGTCACCGCTGGGGCGGCTCCTCCGGCCGGTCGGCGCCGAGCTGCCCCTTGAGCTTGTCCTGGGCCGTGTCGACCTGGCTGCTGTACTTGCCCTGGGTCTTCTCGTCGACAAAGTCACCGGCCTTGTCGATGCCCTGTCCGGCCTTGTCCTCGTGACCCTTGAGCATCTGCTTCAGCTTGTCCATCACAGACATCGCCGACCTCCTTGCTGTTCGTCGGTCACCTCCAGCATGGGCTCCGCATACGCAGCGCGCATCCGCAGGACCCCGCAGTCACCGCGCGAGCTCGGCGCCGCGCAGCCACCGGAGCCCCACGACGCCGCCCGCTCCGGTCACCACCGCCCCCGCGACGAACACGGGACCGACGCCCCACAGCCCGATCGCGACTCCGGTGAGCGGGTAGCACAGCGGCGGCACCCCGAGGGTGAGCAGGCTCGCCACCGACGTGACCCGCCCCAGGTACGCGGGCTCGGTGACCGTCTGCAGCAGCGCGCCGCCGAGGGCCCCGCCGAGCCCGAGCAGCAGTCCGACCAGGAGTGCCGCGAGCGCCGCCGCCGGGACCGAGGGCACGAACGCCAGGGCCGCGAGCGCCGCCGCCCCCGGCAGCGCCGTCCACGACAGGACGGCCCCGGCCCGCCGCGCCCGCCCCCGCACGGCCACGCCGAGCGCGGCGAGCCCCGCTCCGAGGCCGAAGCCGGAGACGATCCACCCCATGCCGGTGGCGCCCCAGCCGCGCTCGTCGGCGAGGAGCACGATGCCGACGTTGCCCGGCCCGGAGAAGCCCATCTCGGTCACCGCGATGACGACCATCAGGGGTGCGAGCACCTTGTGCCCGCGCACGTACCGCAGGCCGCTCAGGAGCTGACGCCCGGCGGACTCCGCGGCGTCGCCCCGGTCGTCGGCGGGCAGTTCACGCACCCGCACGGCGAGCAGGAGCGGCAGCGAGAGCGCGAACAGCAGCCCCGCCACGGCGAACCCCGCCGCGGGCCCGCCGAGCGCGACGGCCGCGCCGCCCGCCGGGGCCGCCGTCACCGTCGCCACCCGCTGGGCGAGCACCTTCATCCCCTGCACCCGGGCCAGCTCCCCCGGCGCGGTGAGCCGCGGCGGCAGGGCCCCCACGCTCGGCAGGAACAGCGCGTCGACCACGCCGAAGAGCAGCGCCGCCGCCACGAGCAGCCCGACCGCGGGGGTCGACATCAGCAGGACCGCGGCCAGGGCGAGGGTCACCGCGCAGCGCGCGGCGTCGCTGCCGAGCACCACGCGGCGTGGCCCGAACCGGTCGGCGACGACTCCCCCGCCGAGCATCAGGGCGGCACGCGGCACGGCGCCGGCGGCGAGCACGAGGCCGGTCTGGGTCGCGCTGCCGCTGCGGGCGGCGGCCCAGGACAGGGCGGCGAAGTAGACGCTGTCGCCGATCATCGAGGCGGTGTACGCGGCGAGCCAGCGCAGGACGTTGCCGTCGCGGTGGGCGGGTTTCCCGGTGGCCGGGGCGGTGCGGATCCGGGTGACGGTCACGGGTGGGCCCCTCAGGTCCGGAACGGGAAGCTGTAGAGGTGCAGCGCGACGTTCTCGCGCCCTTCGTCGTCGCCCGCCTCGTGCGCGGCGTTGCCGGAGCCGACGTACTTCTTGATGACGGCGCGCAACTCGTCGGAGAGGTCGGAGAGTTCGGCGGCGGTGAGCCGGAGCAGGTAGTCGGAGCCGTCCGCGGCGGCCTGCCACTCGGGGCTCCAGGCGGGCTGCTCGTCGAGGTAGCGCAGGTAGGCGTCGGTGCGCTGGTCGACGATCACGCGGGTCACGGCGCTGTGCGCGGCGAGCTTCTCGGGGGCGTCCTCGAAGTCGCGCCGGTGCAGGCTCAGGCCCTGCTGCGCGGGCTGCCACCAGCGCTCGCGGCCGTCGCCCCGGTGGGCGCCCGGCGCCTCCTCGATGAGGCCGTGCTCGGCGAGTTTGCGCAGGTGGTAGCTGACCAGGGAGACGGCTCCGTCGACCTCTTCGGCGAGCTGGGAGGCCGTCGCCCTGCGGCGTACGTACAGGGAGCGGTACAGCTTCAGGCGCAGCGGGTGGCCGAAGGCCTTCAGCGTGCCGAGGTCGGTGATGCGGCGGTCCTCGGGCTGCCCGCCCGCGCTCCGCTCGCTCTGTCCGGGCTTGTCTTCCTGTCCGGGCTTGTCGCTCATGCCCGTCACGCTAAACAGGAAAGAGAAGTTGCGCAATAAGTTTTGCGCAACTTCTCCTTCGTATCTGTACGCGAGAAGGCCCCGGCCACCCTGAGGTGGACCGGGGCCTGGTGACGCGGAACTATCGGACGGGGTGTCCCGCCGACCGCAGCGTCTCCTTGACCTCGCCGATGCGCAGGTCGCCGAAGTGGAAGACGGAGGCGGCGAGCACCGCGTCCGCGCCCGCCGCGACGGCGGGCGGGAAGTGCTCCAGGCGGCCCGCGCCGCCCGAGGCGATGACGGGGACGCTGACGTATTTGCGGACCGCCTCGATCATCTCGATGTCGTAGCCGTCCTTCGTGCCGTCGGCGTCCATCGAGTTCAGCAGGATCTCGCCCGCGCCGAGCTCGGCCGCCTGGTGCGCCCACTCGACGGCGTCGATCCCGGCGGACCTGCGCCCGCCGTGGGTGGTGACCTCGAACGTGCCCGCTTCCGTGCGCCGCGCGTCCACCGACAGGACGAGCACCTGGCGCCCGAAGCGCTCCGCGATCTCGCGGATCAGGTCGGGGCGGGCGATGGCGGCGGTGTTCACGCCGACCTTGTCCGCACCGGCCCGCAGGAGCTTGTCGACGTCCTCGGCCGCCCGCACGCCGCCGCCGACGGTGAGCGGGATGAAGACCTGCTCGGCGGTGCGGCGGACCACGTCGTACGTCGTCTCGCGGTCGCCGGAGGACGCCGTGATGTCCAGGAACGTCAGCTCGTCGGCGCCCTCGGCGTCGTACACCTTGGCCATCTCGACGGGGTCGCCCGCGTCGCGCAGGTTCTGGAAGTTGACGCCCTTGACGACGCGGCCGTTGTCCACGTCCAGGCAGGGGATGACCCGTACGGCGAGCGTCATGCGGAATCACCCTCCCCGGCGGGCGCGTACGCCTCCACCTCGACCTCGACGACCAGGCTCGGGTCGATGAAGCCGGAGACGATGAGCATGGACGCGGCCGGGCGGACGGCGTCGAACAGCTCCTTGTGGGCGCGGCCGACGTCCTCCACGTCCCGGGCGTGCGTCAGGTACATCCGGGTGCGCACCACGTGCTCGGGGCCGAGGCCGACCTTCTTCAGGGCGTCGAAGGCGACCTGGAAGGCGTTGAGCGCCTGCTGGTACGGCGTGCCCGCGTCTATCGTGCCGTCCACCACGGACGTGCAGCCCGACACCAGGACCAGGCCGTTGGGCAGCGCGACGGCGCGGGAGTAGCCGATGGACTCCTCCCACGGCCCGCCCGAGCCCACCCGGCGGATGTCCCCGGTCATGACGACGCCACCGCCGCGAGAGCCTCCTCCAGCGTGAACGCCTTCGCGTACAGCGCCTTGCCGACGATCGCGCCCTCGACGCCCTGCGGCACGAGCTCCGCGATGGCCCGCAGATCGTCCAGGGACGAGACGCCGCCGGAGGCGACGACGGGGCGGTCGGTGGCCGCGCACACGTTCTTCAGGAGCTCCAGGTTCGGGCCCTGGAGCGTGCCGTCCTTGGCGATGTCGGTGACCACGTAGCGCGCGCAGCCCTCGGCGTTCAGGCGCTCCAGGGTCTCGTACAGGTCGCCGCCGTCGCGGGTCCAGCCGCGGCCGCGCAGCGTCGTGCCGCGCACGTCCAGGCCGACCGCGATCTTGTCGCCGTGCTCGGCGATGACCTTGGCGACCCACTCGGGGGTCTCCAGGGCGGCGGTGCCGAGGTTGACGCGGGTGCAGCCGGTGGCGAGGGCGGCGGCCAGGGTGTCGTCGTCGCGGATGCCGCCGGACAGCTCGACCTTGATGTCCATGGCGGCGGCGACCTCGGCGATCAGGGCGCGGTTGTCGCCGGTGCCGAACGCGGCGTCCAGGTCGACCAGGTGCAGCCACTCGGCGCCCGACCGCTGCCAGGCCAGGGCGGCCTCCAGCGGGGAGCCGTAGGAGGTCTCCGAGCCGGACTCGCCGTGGACGAGGCGCACGGCCTGGCCGTCGCGGACGTCGACGGCGGGGAGGAGTTCGAGGGTGCTCACAGGGTTCCGATCCAGTTGGTGAGGAGCTGGGCGCCGGCGTCGCCGGACTTCTCGGGGTGGAACTGGGTGGCCCACAGGGCGCCGTTCTCCACGGCCGCGACGAACGGCTCGCCGTGCGTGGCCCAGGTGACCAGCGGGGCGCGCAGGGCGGGGTTCACCGTCTCCAGGGACCAGTCGTGGACCGCGTAGGAGTGCACGAAGTAGTAGCGCTCGTCGGCGTCGAGGCCCTTGAACAGCTCGGAGCCCGCGGGCGCGTCGACGGTGTTCCAGCCCATGTGCGGGACTATGTCGGCCTTCAGCGGCTCGACCGTGCCGGGCCACTCGTCCAGGCCCTCGGTCTCGACGCCGTGCTCGATGCCGCGCGCGAAGAGGATCTGCATGCCCACGCAGATGCCCATGACGGGCCGCCCGCCGGAGAGGCGGCGGCCCACGATCCAGTCGCCGCGCGCCGCCGTCAGGCCCTTCATGCAGGCCTCGAAGGCGCCGACGCCCGGCACCAGGAGGCCGTCGGCGTTCATGGCCTTGTCGTAGTCGCCGGTGATCTCGACGTCGGCGCCCGCGCGGGCCAGGGCCCGCTCGGCGGAGCGGACGTTGCCGAAGCCGTAGTCGAAGACGACGACCTGCTTACGTGGAGCCGCGGAGGTCAATTCCACACCTCCAGGCGGACCACGCCCGCGATCAGGCACATGCCCGCGCCGATGGAGAGCAGCGTGATCAGGCTCTTGGACTGCTTCTGCTTGACGAAGGAGTAGACGCCGCCGAGCAGGAAGAGCCCGACGAAGAACAGCAGGGTGGAGGTACCGCTCATGGCTTACAGCGCGCCCTTCGTGGAGGGGAGGATGCCGGCCGCGCGCGGGTCCCGCTCGCTGGCGTACCGCAGCGCCCGGGCGAGGGCCTTGAACTGGCACTCCACGATGTGGTGCGCATTGCGTCCGTAGGGCACGTGGATGTGCAGGGCGACCTGCGCCTGGGCGACGAAGGACTCGAAGATGTGCCGGGTCATCGTCGTGTCGTACTCGCCGATCATCGGCGCCATGTTCTCCGGCTCGGTGTGCACCAGGTAGGGGCGGCCGGAGAGGTCGACGGTCACCTGGGCGAGGGACTCGTCGAGGGGGACCGTGCAGTTGCCGAAGCGGTAGATGCCGACCTTGTCGCCGAGCGCCTGCCTGAAGGCGGCACCGAGGGCGAGGGCGGTGTCCTCGATGGTGTGGTGCGAGTCGATGTGCAGGTCGCCGTCGGTCTTGACCGTGAGGTCGAACAGGCCGTGGCGGCCCAGCTGGTCGAGCATGTGGTCGTAGAAGCCGACACCGGTCGCCACGTCGACCTTGCCGGTGCCGTCGAGGTCGATCTCGACGAGGACCGAGGTCTCCTTGGTGGTCCGCTCGACTCTGCCAACGCGGCTCATGCGCTCTGCTCCTTCTTCAGTTCGCGTACCGCATCGAGGAACGCGTCGTTTTCGGCGGGGGTTCCCGCGGACACCCGCAGCCACCCCGGCACTCCGTTGTCCCGGACGAGCACGCCCCGGTCGAGGATCCGCCGCCAGGCGGCGTGGGTGGCGCCCTCGCCCTCGAACCGCCCGAACTGCACGAAGTTGGCGTCGGACTCGGTCACGTCGAAGCCGATCGCCCGCAGCTCGGTGACCAGGCGGTCGCGCTCGGCCTTCAGCTGCTCCACGTACCCGAGGAGGGTGTCCGTGTGCTCCAGGGCGGCCAGGGCGGTGGCCTGGGTGACGGCCGACAGGTGGTAGGGCAGGCGCACCAGCTGGACCGCGTCGACGACCGCGGGATCGGCGGCGAGATAGCCGAGGCGCAGCCCGGCCGCGCCGAACGCCTTCGACATCGTGCGCGAGACGACCAGGTGCGGGCGGCCCTCGAGCAGCGGAAGGAGCGACGCGCCGTGGCTGAACTCCACGTACGCCTCGTCGACCACGACGATCGACGGCTTGGCGGCCTGCGCGGCGTCGTACAGCGCCACGACCGTCTCGGCGGAGACGGCGTTGCCCGTGGGGTTGTTGGGGGTGGTGATGAAGACGACGTCCGGCGCGTTCTCGGCGATGGCGCGCGCCGCCGCCTCCGGGTCGATCGTGAAGTCCTCGCGGCGCGGGCCCGAGATCCAGCCGGTGCCGGTGCCGCGGGCGATCAGGCCGTGCATCGAGTACGAGGGCTCGAAGCCGATGGCCGTACGGCCCGGGCCGCCGAAGGTCTGCAGGAGCTGCTGGATGACCTCGTTCGAGCCGTTCGCCGCCCAGACGTTGGCGCGCGTCACCTCGTGGCCGCCGGTGCGGGTGAGGTAGCGCGCGAGCTCGGTGCGCAGCTCCACCGCGTCCCGGTCCGGGTAGCGGTTCAGGTCCCGGGCGGCCTCGCGCACGCGCTCGGCGATGCGCTCGACCAGCGGCTCGGGCAGCGGGTAGGGGTTCTCGTTGGTGTTCAGGCGGACGGGGACGTCCAACTGGGGCGCGCCGTACGGGGACTTGCCGCGCAGCTCGTCGCGGACGGGGAGGTCGTCGATGGTCACGTCGCTCACTGGCCCGGCACCTTCCATCCGAACCTCGCCTTGACGGCGGCGCCGTGCGCGGGCAGGTCCTCGGCCTCCGCGAGCGTCACCACGTGGTGCGCCACGTCGGCCAGGGCCTCGCGGGTGTAGTCCACGATGTGGATGCCGCGCAGGAAGGACTGGACGGACAAGCCCGAGGAGTGGCACGCGCAACCGCCCGTGGGCAGCACGTGGTTGGAGCCCGCGCAGTAGTCGCCGAGCGAGACCGGCGCCCAGGGGCCGACGAAGATCGCGCCTGCGTTCTTCACGCGGTCGGCGACGGCGGCGGCGTCGCGGGTCTGGATCTCCAGGTGCTCGGCGCCGTACGCGTCGACCACCCGCAGGCCCTCGTCCAGGCCGTCGACCAGGACGATCGCGGACTGCCTGCCCGCGAGGGCCGGGGCGATCCGGTCCTCGACGTGCTTGGTCGCGGCGACCTGCGGCTCCAGTTCCTTGGCCACGGCGTCGGCGAGGTCGGTGGAGTCGGTGACCAGGACGGCGGCGGCCAGCGGGTCGTGCTCGGCCTGGCTGATCAGGTCGGAGGCGACGTGCACCGGGTCGGCGGTGTCGTCGGCGAGGATCGCGATCTCGGTCGGCCCGGCCTCGGTGTCGATGCCGATGCGGCCGGTGAAGTACCGCTTGGCGGCGGCGACCCAGATGTTGCCGGGGCCCGTGACCATGTTGGCGGGGGCGCAGGTGTCCGTGCCGTACGCGAACATCGCGACGGCCTGGGCGCCACCGACCGCGTACACCTCGTCGATGCCGAGCAGCGCGCAGGCCGCGAGGATCGTCGGGTGCGGCAGCCCGCTGAAGGCACCGCCGTCGGCCTGCGGCGGGGACGCGAGCGCCATGGAGGCGACACCGGCCTCCTGCGCGGGCACGGCGTTCATGATCACGGAGGACGGGTAGACGGAGCGGCCGCCCGGCGCGTACAGACCGACGCGCTCGACCGGCACCCACTTCTCGGTGACCGAGCCGCCGGGCACGACCTGTGTGGTGTGCGGGGCGCGGCGCTGGGCGCGGTGGACGGTGCGGGCGCGGCGGACGGACTCCTCCAGGGCCGCGCGGACGTCCGGGGCGAGACCGGCGAGGGCCTCGGCGAGCGCCGCGGCGGGCACCCGGACGTGCTCCAGCTTCACGCCGTCGAACTTCTCCGCGTACTCGATCAGCGCCGCGTCGCCGCGATGATGCACGTCCTCGCAGATCGGCCGCACCTTCTCCAGGGCGGCCGCGACATCGAAGTCGGCACGGGGCAGCAGGGCGCGCAGGGCGTTGCCCTCGGGGAGGGCGTCGCCGCGCAGATCGATTCGAGAGATCACGTGGCCAATTCTCTCAGACCGCCCTTCGCGGCCGGTCGCCCGTATCAGTGGCTGATACAAGCCCCCCGGACCCGGACGTTCCACCCGGCGAATTAACGGAAGTCCGTGTTCACCACTAGCGTTCAGGCGGTCACGGAGCGGGCATGAACAGGTGTACGAGACACGAGTACACCGGCGAACACACGGGAGGACACCAGCAGTGGTCGACGACACCGGCATCGGGGACCCGCCGGACGGGCTGACCGCAGCGGAGATCGGCATGTGGCAGGCGTTCCGCAACGGCAGCGTGTACGACCTGCGGTCGGGGGACGCGGCCGAGGACGACCCGCACGGCGGGTATCCCTGGGGCCCCGAGCGCAGTGTCCGGGCCCGCATCGTGTGCTGGCTGCTGCTCGACGGCCCGCCCGCGCTAGCGGGCCGGGTCTCGTCCCTGAAGCTGGCCGGGGTGCAGATCACGGACGTGCTGGACCTGGCGGGCGGCACGGTCGTGCCGTACACGGAGCTGAAGGGCTGCCGCTTCGAGAAGGAGGTCCTGCTGCCCGAGGCGCGCTTCACCACGCTGCGTCTGGTCGACTGCTCCATCCCGCGCCTGGAGGCCGCCCGCCTGCACACCGAGGGCGACCTGCATCTGCCGCGCTGCCGCCTGCACAACGGCATGCGGCTCACCGACGCCCACATCGGCACGGACCTGCTGCTCAACCAGGCCGTGGTCTACCGCGACCGGCGCGGCCGCTCGATCATGGGCGACGGCATGACGGTCGGCCAGGACCTCCAGGCCGAGATGCTGGAGTCGCACGGCGAGCTGAGCCTGCGCGGCGCGAAGGTCGGCGTCAGCCTGAGCCTGCGCGGCAGCCGCCTCGCCAATCCCTACAGCCGCCGCGCCCTGAACGCGCCCCAGCTGACCGTCGAGCGCACGCTGTACCTGACCCCGGCGGGCGTCGGCAATCCCCCGCAGACCAGCGGCACGACGCCCGCGCGCGGCACCCGCGTGCAGCGCTTCGAGTGCGAGGGCGGCATCCGCCTGGACGACGGGCGCTTCGGCGACGCGGTGGATTTCGGCCAGGCCCGCTTCACCCTGCAGAACGACCAGGAGGTGTCGCTGCGCCGCGTCCAGACGCCCGAGCTGCGCTTCCTGTCCGAGGCGCCCCGGCGCGGCAAGATCGTGCTGTCCGGCGCGCGGGTGGTCAACCTGATGGACCGCGCCTCCAGCTGGCCCGGCCCCGGCAACCTCCAGATGGGCGGCTTCAGTTACGAGAACCTCATCCCGCAGGGCAGCTTCCCGCTGTCGCGGCGCCTCGCGTGGGTGGCGGCGGCCACCCCCGAGTACAACCCCGAGCCGTACGAGAAGCTCGCCACCGTCCTGCGCAACGGCGGCGAGGACGCCGACGCCCGCGAGGTCCTGCTCGCCAAGCAGCGCCGCCGGCGCGAGACCCTGCCCCCCGCCGCCAAGCTCTGGGGGTACGCACAGGACTGGACAGTGGCCTACGGCTACCGCCCCGGCCGGGCCGCGCTGTGGATGGCGGTCCTGTGGGCGGCGAGCGCCATCGCCTTCTCCCGCGCCGACCACCCTCCGCTCAAACCCGGCGAACACCCCAACTGGAACCCCTCCCTCTTCGCCCTCGACCTCCTCCTGCCCGTCATCAACCTGGGCCAGGACAGCTACTGGCAGCTCCGCGGCGGCTGGCAGTGGCTCGCAGCGGTCCTGATCCTCCTCGGCTGGATCCTGGCGACGACGGTGGCGGCGGGGGCGACGCGGTTGCTGCGGCGGAGTTGAGGGCCGGGCGCGCCGGAGCCCGGCCGGGGGGTGCGCCGTGCGGGCGCCCGCGCTTCGCGGCTGAACCGTTATCCGGCGAGGGGCAACCATCGGCCCACCTCGCCCGTCAACACACGCGACCAGCAAGAGACCCGCTCGCGGACCACGAGCGGGTTGCAGCACCGACCACGACACCGGCCACGGTGACCGGCGCCCGCCCCACGGAGCGGCGCCGGTCGGGGCGCGAAGGGGGACAGCCAGATGCCGCTGCTGCGCGCCTTCGTCCGGACCGCCCGCATGATCCGGCACACCCCCCGCCTGGCCGACGGCCTCACCCCCGACGACGAAGTGCTGCTCGACGTGCCGGACGACCGTCTGGGGCCCGCCCTGGTCGCGGCAGGACGGGGCGAGTACGGCCCGGCCGCCAAGCTGCTCGCCACCACCCGCGAGGCCGCCGAGTGGGAGAACCGCGACCGGTACGCGACCCGCCTCGCCGCCTTCGCCCGCTCCCGCCCCGAGTGGTTCGACGACTGGCTGTCCGCCGCCCCGCACGACCCGGACGCGCTGCTGCTCAAGGCCGAGCTGGCCGTCGTCCGCGGCTGGGAGTCGCCCGCGCGCGCGGAACTCCTGCGCGAGGTCAGCCCGCTGCTCACGGCCGCCGCCGACGCCGACCCGCGCGACCCGGTGCCGTGGCGCATCGCGCTCGACCACGCCCGCGGCACGCACGCCTCGCACACCGAGTTCGAGGAGCTGTGGGCGCAGGCGGTGCGCCGCTCCTCGTACCACTACGGCTGCCACGCCTCGGCCCTGATGTACCTGTCGGCGGCCTGGTACGGCTCGCACGCCGAGTGCTTCCACTTCGCGGAGCGGGCGGCGGCCGACGCGCTGCCCGGCTCGCTGATACAGGCACTGCCGGTGCGCGCCGCGTTCGCGTACCTCACCAGCGCCGCCGGAAACCTGCCGCGCGAGCGCCTGGACAAGGCGGCCGACCTGGCCATCGCCCTGTCGGGCGAGTACGCCGCCGCCGACCCCTGGCCGGCCGAGGTCCGCAACCTCCTCATGTACGTCCTGATCCGCCTGGAGCGCTGGGACGACGCCCTCGACCAGCTCCGCCTGATCGGCCGGTACGCGACGTCGTTCCCCTGGGACCGGCTGTCCGACGACCCGCTCGGGCAGTTCCTGGAGCTGAGGGACGGGGTGCGGATAGAGGTCGCGGCGCGTACGCCGCTGCGCCCCCGGCACGGCGACGCGGACGGCCGGGGCGCCGACGGCCGTTAGGCTTTCGGATCGTGACGACCGTCCGGCTTCCGCTCTTCCCGCTCAACTCGGTGCTGTTCCCGGGGCTCGTGCTGCCCCTGAACGTCTTCGAGGAGCGCTATCGCGCCATGATGCGCGAACTCCTGAAGGTTCCCGACGACGAGCAGCGACAGTTCGCGGTCGTGGCGATCCGTGACGGCCGGGAAGTGGCGCCCAGCGCGCCGGGCCTGCCCGACCAGACCGCGCAGCCCGAGCAGGGCCCCGGCGCGGGCTTCGGCGACGACCCGCTGAAGGCCTTCCACGAGGTGGGCTGCGTCGCGGACGCGGCGACCATCCGGGAGCGCGAGGACGGCGGCTTCGAGGTCCTCGCCACCGGCACCACCCGGGTGCGGCTGCGCTCGGTGGACGCCTCCGGGCCCTACCTCGTCGGCGAGCTCGAACCGCTTCAGGAGGAGCCCGGCGAGGAGGCGGGCGCGCTCGCCGAGGGCGTGCTGCGGGCCTTCCGCTCGTACCAGAAGCGGCTCGCGGGCGCCCGCGAGCGGTCCCTGTCGACCACCGCGGAACTCCCCGACGAGCCGTCGGTCGTGTCCTACCTGGTCGCGGCGGCCGCCGTCCTCGACACCCCCACCAAGCAGGAACTCCTCGAAGCCCCCGACACGGCCGCCCGGCTGCGCGCCGAGCTGAAATTGCTGCGCGCCGAGACCGCCATCATCCGTAACCTGCCGTCGTTGCCCGCGACGGAACTGACGCGCGGCACGACCAGCCTCAACTGAGGCGCGGCCGGACCCCCTCACGGACGAACCCGCGGAAGTTGGCGAGCAGCGTGGCGAAGAAGCAGAAGAAGACGCAGGCCGGTGGCACCCCGGCCACGGTCGCCCTCACCGCGGCGGGCACCGCCTTCACCGTGCACTCCTACGACCACGACCCCGCCCACCCCTCGTACGGCCAGGAGGCCGCCGAGGCCATGGGCGTCTCCCCCGACCGCGTCTTCAAGACCCTGGTCGCCGACGTCGACGGCGAGCTGACCGTGGCGGTCGTCCCGGTCGCGGGCACCCTCGACCTGAAGGCCCTCGCCACGGCGGTCGGCGGCAAGCGGGCCACGATGGCGGATCCGGCGGCGGCCGAGCGCACCACCGGCTACGTACGCGGTGGCATCTCGCCCCTCGGCCAGCGCAAACGCCTGCGCACCGTCCTGGACGACTCGGCCTCCGGCCACCCCACGATCTGCGTCTCGGCCGGCCGCCGCGGCCTCGAGGTCGAACTCCCACCCGCCGATCTCGCCGCCCTCACCGGTGCGGTGCTCGCCCCGATCGGGCGTGCGTGACCCCTCGACGGGGGCCCGGTCCTCGACTAGGACCACACCCATGTCGAAGAAAACACGCAAGCGGAAGTGGCGGACGAGGAAGGGCAAGTCCAACCATGGCCGCCGCCCGGCGTAGGGGTGGCCGGCGGTGACCTTCCCCAACCCCGCCCCTTCCCGAACCCGGGGCTCCGCCCCGGACCCCGTATCGGCGCTCTGCGCCTCGTCCTCAATCGCCGGACAGGCTTAGACGTTGCCGGGGCGGGCTGGGAACGTGCGGGTGATTTTCAGCCCCTCCGGCGTTTGAGGAGCGGGGGTCTGGGGGCGGAGCCCCCAGTTTCGGGAAGGGGCGGGGTTGGGGAGCCCCCGGCAGGGCCCCCTACCGCTCAGGCGCCCCGTACCCGTCCCGATACGAACCCTCGTACGACGAGAACGGCTCCGGATCCCGGGGCCCGAACAACCCCGTGAGCACCAGCTGAAAGACCATCGCGGCAACGGGCCACGCAAGCAGCACCCCCTTGGCCTTCAACTCCATGGGCGCGTCGAAGACAACCCCCACCCCCACGGACTCCGCGTGCGCCGCCACATCCGTCTCGGGCCCGACCCAGACCCCCACCTTCCAGGCGAGCACGGCCCCGAGCAGCCCACCCGCGGCGAGCCCGACGACGAGCGGAATGCCGCCGCGCCGCCGCAGGAGGAAGACGACGACCGCGCTGACGAGGCCGAAGGCGAGGCCGAGGAGGGTGAACGTTCCGTCGACGCCGATGGCCTGCTCGCCCTCGGTGTCCTTGAGGTAGACGGCCGTCTTGTCGGCGATGAGCGGCACGGTGGGCGCGAGCCACAGCCACAGCAGCCCGAGCAGCACTCCGCTGGCCGCGACCGCGACCATGATCACCACGGCGTCCCGTACGTCGGCCTTCAGGTCGGTCGGCACGGGGGATCCGCCCTCCTCGTGCGCCGCCTCGGCCGCGTACCCCGAGGGCCGCGCGGGTTCCCGCCAGGGGTTGTCGGGGCCCGAGGAGTCGGCGTCGCTGTCTTCGGGGCGGTCGTGCGGCGGTTGGGAGGGTGTCAGCGGTGCGGTCACGCACACATGGTGCCAGCTCCGCCTGAGAACCGCGCCACCGGACGGCGGATCGGCGTCAGCGGACGGCGGCCCGCCGGTAGGCCCAGGTGGCGACGGCCAGGGAAGCGACGCCGACGCCCGCGCAGACGGCGAGATCGAGCGCGACGGCGCCCCAGTCGGGGTCGGCGCCGAAGGTCCGGGCGAGGGCCTCCACGCCGTATGTGGAGGGCAGCAGGTCCCGGGCGTACTGCAGGAACTCGGGCATCCGCTCGGCCGGGAGCACCCCGAGCAGGAGCGCGGCGGACATGCCCATCTGCCCGAGCAGGGTGGCGAGTTCGGGCCGCGGCGCGAGCAGCCCGAGGGCGGCGCCGAGCCCGGCGAGGGCGGCGCCGGAGAGCGGGATCACGGCGGCGAGCACCCACAGGTGCGTCAGCGGCAGGCCGAAGAGGCCGCAGCCGACGACGGCCGTGACGACGGTGCCGGGCACGGTGAAGGAGGCGTACGCGGCGGCGGCGCCGAGGACGACGGCGGCGGGCGGCACGGGCAGCGTGGCGTAGTGGTCGAGGCCGCCGTCGCCGCGGAGCTGGCCGAAGTACTGGGCGAGCAGGTTCAGCGCGACGAACGCGACCACGAGGACGGAGGACCCGGCGACGACGGCGTGGGCCTCACCGCCGCCGTCCACGACGCCCCGCATCAGGATCATGATGCCGACGGACTGGAAGGTGGCGACGAAGAGCAGCGGGATCCGCGCGACGCGGGCCCGCGACAGCTGTGCCCGGTAGACGGCGCCCAGGGCCGGCAGGAGCCGCGCCCGGGCCCCGAGCGGCGCGACGGGGTCCGTCACCTCCGCGGCGCGGTCCTCGGCACGCACGACGGCTTCCAGGGGAACGGCACTCAACGGACAACCTTCCTACCGACTGGCCTGACTACTGCGCGCCGCACGGACGCCCCCGCACGGTGCCGGGCGCCGAGCCGCGCCCTCGGACGCACCGGGCTCACGCCTTCACCAACCCGTCCCCGCCCCGCCCGCCCAGGGCGAGATACACATCCTCCAGGCTGGGCGTGGCCAGCGTGAAGTCGTCCAGCGCGGCGAAGGCGCCGCCGCCGGTGACCGCCGCGACGGCCGCCCGCGCCTCCTCGGGCGCGAGCCGCAGCGTCCACTTGCGCCCGGACTCGACCGCCGAGGACCGCAGCGCGGCGACCTCGGGCACGTCGATGGGCGCCCGCTCGCGCCAGACGAGTTCCACCCTGACCTCCCCGGCGACCTGCTCCTTGAGCCCGGCGGGCGTGTCGCAGGCGATGACCCGGCCGTGGTCGAGCACGGCGACGCGGTCGAGCACGGTCTCGGCCTCGATGACGTTGTGGGTGACGAGCAGGACGGTGGTGCCGCGCTCGGCCCGGCGCCGGTCGACGGCGCCCCACACGGCGCGCCGCGCCACCGGGTCCATGCCGGTCGTCGGCTCGTCGAGCACGAGCAGCCGCCGCTCCCCCACCAGGGCGGTGGCGAAGCAGGCGAGCCTGCGCTGGCCGCCGGAGAGCTTCTTCAGGGGCCGCGACGCGAGGGCGGTGAGCCCCAGCTCGTCCAGGACGTCGTCGCGCTCGGCCCGCGCGCTTGCGGTGTCGAGGCCGCGCAGGCGCGCGGTGGTCTCGACGGCGAGGGAGACGGTCAGCTCGTCCAGGGCGGTGGACTCCTGGCCCAGATAGGCGAGGAGCCGGGCGGCCCGCTCCGGGTGGCGCACGATGTCGTGGCCGAGGACGTGGACGCTGCCGCTGTCGGGCCGCATCAGACCGGTCAGCTGGCGTACGAGGGTGGACTTGCCGGCGCCGTTGGGCCCGAGGAGGCCGAAGATCTCGCCGCGGCCGACCTCGATGCCGAGGCCGTCGCTGGCCCGGACCTCGGGCGTGGCGGGCCTGCCGCGCCTGCCGCGGGCGGCGGGATAGACCTTGACCAGGTCACGCACGACGCAGACGGCATCGCTGCCGTGCCCCTGCCGGAGCCCCTGTCGGACTGCCTGTGCCGCGCGCGTACTCACGAAGGACGAGGGTACGGGGTCCTGTGTCCGGTATGGCGCGCGGGGCGGCTCTCGCGCCCCCTGTCCCCACCGAAGAGGGGACCCGCGCCGCCCGGCGGAACGGCCCTCACTCCCCCGCCGGAGCGTGCTCGGCGGCGGTCCGTACGTCGATCTCGCGCCAGAAGCCCGCCCGGATCGCGTACCGGTCGTGCTCGTCGATCTGGTCGTCCTTGTGGGCGAGCAGCCCGAACCTGGCGGCGTAGCGCAGCAGCTCGCCGTCGATGCGGTGCGGGATGCGCGGGTACATCGCGCCGAGCTTCTGGAGGTTGTGCTGCTCGGGCAGGCGCCCCATCCAGCGCCGGGCGAAGACCTGGCCGACCTCGTAGGGGTCGCCGCCGACGGTGGTGATGTCCTCCTCCCGGTCGGCCCAGCGCTGCTCGGCCGTGGTGAGCTGGGCGAGGGTGGGCAGCGCCGCGGCCTCCGGGGGCTCGGCGGGGGTGCCGGGGCGGTCCACCCAGCCCCTGTCGGACGACCAGCGCAGGGTCGCGTTCGCCGGCTCCTTGGGGTCCTTGACGCCGGGGGCGCGCAGGGCAGCGAGGTCCTTGGGGGTGGGCACGCCCTTCGTGGCCGGATTCCGGTCCCCGTTCTCCTGGACGCGGGGTGGCGCGGCGGGGTGCGGGGCGGCGGTGGCCCGCTCGGGGCTCGTGGTGAGCGCGGACTCGGGCAGCGGGGCGGAGAGGATCGCGGCGATCTCGGGGCGGGGGGCGGGCGGCGGGGCGCAGACGCCGGTCAGTTCCTTGGCGCGGACGGCCTTGGTGATCCAGACGCGGTCGAGGACGCGCCGCTCGTCGGCCTCGGCGACCAGGTCCTCGGACTGGTTGTAGTCGCCGTCGGCGGCCTGCACGGCCCAGAGGTGGACGGCGACGCCGTGTTCCTTGGCGGCCATCATGCCGGGCAGCAGATCGCCGTCGCCGGTGACGAGCACGACGTCGGAGCAGGCGCGGTTGCGGGCCAGCTCGGTCAGCTCGGCGTGCATGGCGGCGTCCACGCCCTTCTGCGCCCAGCGGCCGTCGCTGCGGGTGAGGGCGCCCAGGCGGACGGTGACGCGGGGCATCACACGGAGCCTGCGGTGCTCCGGTTGGGGTACGCGGTCGGGGGCGCCGTCGAACCAGTAGATCCGCAGCAGCGGGCGCTCCGTGTCGGACTCGGCGCGCTCGCGCAGACCCTGGATGAGGGCGGTGTGGTCGACGGTGATCCTGGACCGGGACGGCTCTCCCGCGAGGAGGCTCGCGGCGGCTCCCAGCAGATACCCGGCGTCCACCAGGACGATGCAGCGGTCCACGCCATCCACCCTCTTTCCTGGAAGATTCCTGAAGGTGCCCGAAGATCCCACAGATCCCGGCCGGGGATCCGGCGATTTCGCGGATCGGGAGCTCCCGCGGATCCTGGAGGTCACTTCGGGTTTCCTTCGAGTCTGCCCGACCTCGCGGAGGTTAACGGCCCGAACTCGATCTTCGGCGTGGCGTATCCGCCCGAACGCGTTGCATGGCCCCTTTCGAGTGCCCCCGCGAGTCCCCCTATGACGCACGGTAATTATCCAAAATGCGCCTTTTGCGGACCTATGTGAGTCTGGTCGCGTCCTGGCCCCTCGATCCCCCTCAGGAGGAAGATCACCATGGCCAAGAACAAGCACCGCGATCGCAACCAGAAGGCCGCCGCCCAGGCCGAGCGCGGTCAGCAGCAGGCCCAGCAGTCCGCCATGGAGGCACAGGCCAAGTCCGCGGCCGAGGCGAACCCCGGCGATGTCGCCCGTAAGCACCGTGAGCGCCGCTTCGGCCACAACTGACGCCCGCACAGGCACACATGAGGGGCGCACCCGGACCGGGTGCGCCCCTTGGCCATGCGGTTGCCGCCGTGCGCGCCGCTCGCGGTGAGGTCAGCCCGCCAGGCAGGACGGGCCGAGCAGCACCTTGAGGTCGCCGAAGAGCGCCGGGTCGGGCTTCACGCGGTGCCGGTCGAGCCGGAGCACGGTGGTCTTCTGCGCGCCCTGGAGCTTGATCCGCACCTCGCTGTTGCCCCGGTGGTGGCTGAGGATCTCACCGAGGCGCGTGACCATCGGCGGGCTCACCTTCACGGTCGGGATGGTGATCAGCACGGGCGCGTTGGTCCCGGCGTTCGACAGGTCGGGGACCTGCATCTCCATGGCGACGAGGCGGGGGACGTCCTCACGCTTGTCGAGGCGGCCCTTGACGAACACCACGGCGTCCTCGACGAGTTGCGTGGACACCAGCTGGTACGTCGCCGGGAAGAACATGCACTCGATGGAGCCCGCCAGGTCCTCGACCGTGGCGATCGCCCACGCGTTGCCCTGTTTGGTCATCTTGCGCTGCAGCCCGGAGATGATCCCGCCGATGGTGACGACCGCACCGTCGGAGAAGTCGCCACCGGTCAGCTGCCCGATGCCCGCGTCCGCCTTGTCGGAGAGCACGTGCTCCAGGCCGAACAGCGGATGGTCGGAGACGTACAGGCCCAGCATCTCCCGCTCCTGGGCGAGCAGATACGTCTTGTCCCACTCGTCGGTGGAGAACTCCACGTCCAGGCCGAACCCGGGCTCGTCGGAGTCGTCCTCGCCCATCCCGCCGAAGAGGTCGAACTGCCCCTCGGCCTCCTTGCGCTTGACCGCCACCACGTTGTCGATCATCGGCTCGTACTGCGCGGTCAGGCCCTTGCGGGTGTGCCCCATCGTGTCGAACGCGCCCGCCTTGATCAGCGACTCCGTCGTGCGCTTGTTGCACGCGGCCGCCTCCACCTTGTCCAGGTAGTCCGGGAACGAGGCGAACTTCCCCTTCGCCTTCCGCGACCGGATGATCGACTCGACCACGTTCGTCCCGACGTTGCGCACCGCCTCCAGGCCGAACAGGATCACGTCGTCACCCTGCGCCGCGAAGTTGTGCACCGACTCGTTCACGTTCGGCGGCAGCACCTTGATGCCCATACGACGGCACTCGTTCAGATACACCGCCGACTTGTCCTTGTCGTCCTTCACCGACGTCAGCAGCGCCGCCATGTACTCGGCCGGGTAATTCGCCTTCAGATACGCGGTCCAGTAGGTGACCAGGCCGTACGCGGACGAGTGCGCCTTGTTGAACGCGTATCCGGCGAAGGGCACCAGGACGTCCCACAGGGCCTGGATCGCCTCGTCGGAGTAGTTGTTCTTGCGGGCGCCGGCCTGGAAGATCGCGAAGTTCTTCTCCAGTTCCTCGGGCTTCTTCTTGCCCATCACGCGGCGCAGGATGTCGGCCTCGCCGAGGGAGTAACCGGCGATGATCTGGGCGGCCTTCTGCACCTGCTCCTGGTACACGATCAGGCCGTAGGTGAGGCCCAGGGTCTCCTTCAGGGGCTCTTCGAGCTCCGGGTGGATCGGGGTGATCTCCTGGCGGCCGTTCTTGCGCTCGGCGTAGTTCGTGTGCGAGTTCATTCCCATCGGGCCCGGCCGGTACAGGGCCGAGACGGCGGAAATGTCCTCGAAGTTGTCGGGCTGCATCTGGCGCAGCAGCGAGCGCATCGGGCCGCCGTCGAACTGGAAGACGCCGAGCGTGTCACCGCGGCAGAGCAGTTCGTACGTCTTGGGGTCGTCCAGCGGCAGGGAGAGCATCTCCAGCTTGATGCCCTTGTTGGCCTCCACCATCTTGACGGCGTCGTCCATGATCGTGAGGTTGCGCAGGCCCAGGAAGTCCATCTTGATCAGGCCGAGCGACTCGCACTGCGGGTAGTCCCACTGCGTGATCGTCACGTTGTCCGTGTGCCGGACCCAGATCGGGGCGTGCTCGATGATGGGCTCGCTGGACATGATCACGCCCGCCGCGTGCACGCCCATCTGCCGGACCAGGCCCTCGACGCCCTTGGCGGTGTCGATGACCTTCTTCACGTCCGGCTCGTTCTCGTACATCGACCGGATCTCGCCCGCCTCGCTGTAGCGCGGGTGGCTGGGGTTGGTGATGCCGTCGAGGTCGATGCCCTTGCCGAGGACGTCGGCGGGCATGGCCTTGGTGAGCCGGTCTCCCATGGCGTAGGGGTAGCCGAGGACGCGCGCGGAGTCCTTGATGGCGTTCTTCGCCTTGATCTTGCCGTACGTGCCGATCATGGCGACCTTGTCGGCGCCGTACTTCTCGGTCACGTACCTGATCACTTCGACGCGCCGACGCTCGTCGAAGTCGATGTCGACATCGGGCATGGAGACGCGCTCGGGGTTGAGGAACCGCTCGAAGATCAGTCCGTGCTCGATCGGGTCGAGGTCGGTGATGCCCATGGCGTACGCCACGATCGAACCGGCCGCGGAGCCACGGCCGGGGCCCACCGCGATGCCGTTGTTCTTGGCCCACATGATGAAGTCGGCGACCACGAGGAAGTACCCGGGGAAGCCCATCTGGATGATGATGTCCATCTCGTAGTCCGCCTGGCGCTGGCGGTCTTCGGGGACACCTCCCGGATAGCGGCGGTTCATGCCTCGCCGCACTTCCTCCTTGAACCAGGTGGTGTTGGTGTAGCCCTCCTCCGGGATGTCGAACTTCGGCATGAGGTCGCGCTTCTCGAACATGCCGGTCGTGTCGATCTGCTCCGCCACCAGGAGCGTGTTCGCACACCCCTCCTGCCAGGCGTCGGAGGAATCGACGGCGTACATCTCGTCCGTCGACTTCAGGTAATAACCCGTCCCGTCGAAACGGAAACGATCCGGATCCGAAAGGTTCTTGCCCGTCTGAATACACAGCAGCGCGTCATGCGCCGCCGCCTCGTGCGCATACGTGTAATGCGAGTCATTCGTCACCAGCGGCGGAATACCGAGCTTCTTGCCGACCCGGAGCAGATCCTCACGGACCCGGCGCTCGATATCGATGCCGTGGTCCATCAGCTCCAGGAAATACCGGTCCTTGCCGAAGATGTCCTGGTACTCCGAAGCCGCCTTCACCGCCTCGTCGAACTGTCCCAGACGCAACCGCGTCTGCAGCTCACCCGAGGGACACCCGGTCGAGGCGATCAGCCCCTCCGACCACTGGGAGATCGTCTCCTTGTCCATTCGCGGCCACTTCTGCAGCCAGCCCTCGGCGTACGCGTCCGAGGACAGCCGGAACAGATTGTGCAGGCCCGTCTGGTTCGCCGCCCAGATCGTCTTGTGCGTGTAACCACCCGAACCCGACACGTCGTCGCGCTTCTGGTGCGGCTGCCCCCACTGGATCTTCCGCTTGTTGCGCCGCGACTCCGGCGCCACATACGCCTCGATCCCGATGATCGGCGTCACTCCCGCCTTCTTCGCCGAATGGAAGAAGTCGTACGCCCCGTGCAGATTCCCGTGGTCGGACATCGCGATATGCGTCATGCCCATCTCATTGCACGCGTTGAACATGTCCTTCAGCCGCGCGGCACCGTCCAGCAGCGAGTACTGGGTGTGAACGTGCAGGTGCGTGAAGGGCGGCTTCGACACGACGTTGGCCTCCGGGGGAACTCTGCGGGTGGCGTGGGTGGACAGCGTGGAAGTCTAGTCCGGCTCACTGACAGCGGGCGGGCACTCGGGAGTACGGTCGGGCGTTGAGAAGAGGGCGGACGACCGTCCCCCATGTGATGCACCAGGAGGCACCCCGCGATGTCGGTCCCGCAGCCCACCGCCGACCAGCGCGGCGAGGAGATCCTCGCCGTCTTCGACACCGCGTTCGGCGAGCTGCTCGCCGCCGACCCCGCCGCGTTCCGGGTGAAGTTCCGGAAGATGGCGGCCTCGGCCTTCGCGTTCTACCGCGGCACGGCGTGCCTCTTCTACCACGACCTGGGCCGCGACCAGCACGCCGGTCCGTACGTGGACGACCGCACCGGCCGGGTCTGGATCCACGGCGACCTGCACGCCGAGAACTTCGGCACGTACATGGACTCCCAGGGCCGCCTGATCTTCAACGTCAACGACTTCGACGAGGCGTACGTGGGCCCCTTCACCTGGGACCTGAAGCGCCTCGCGGCCTCCCTGGCCCTGATCGGGTACACGAAGGCGCTGAGCGACGAGCAGATCACGTCCCTGGTGCGGACGTACGCCGCGGCGTACCGCGAGCGCGTCCACGACCTGGCGACGGGCGCCAAGAGCGACGAGGTGCCGCCCTTCACCCTCGACACGGCCCAGGGCCCCCTCCTGGACGCCCTGCGCGCCGCCCGCTCCCTGACCCGCTTCGAGCTCCTGGACTCGATGACGGAGATCCGTGACTTCGAGCGCCGCTTCGCGCCGGGCGGCGGCTCCATCGAGCTCGACGCGGCCACGCGGTACAAGGTCCTCGCCGCCTTCGACGGCTATCTGGAGACGCTGCCCGAGTCCTCCCTGACCCGCCCCGACTCGTATCGGGTGAAGGACGTCGTGGGCCGCCGCGGCATCGGCATCGGCTCGGCCGGACTGCCGTCGTACAACATCCTCCTTGAGGGCAACAGCGACGCCCTGGAGAACGACGTCGTCATCTACCTGAAGCAGGCCCAGACCCCGGCCGTCTCCCGGCACATCACGGACGCCGCGGTCCGCGGCTACTTCCAGCACGAGGGCCACCGCACGGTCATCTCGCAGCGGGCCCTCCAGGCGCACGCCGACCCCTGGCTCGGCTGGACCGAGCTGGACGGCGCGGGCCAGCTCGTCGCCGAGGTCTCGCCGTACGCGGTCGACCTGGACTGGTCGGACATCGACGACCTGGACGAGATCTCCTCCGTGGTGGCCGACCTGGGCCGGGCCACGGCGACGATGCACGCGGCCGCGGACGACGAGAGCGGCCACTCGGAGCTGGTGCCGTTCTCCACGGAGCGGGCCATCGACGCCGCCATCGCGGCCGACGAGGACGGCTTCGGCGACCTCCTGGTGGACTTCGCGCACAGCTACGGCGCGCGGGCCCGCGCGGACCACCAGATCTTCGTGGACCTGTTCCGCAACGGCCGGATCCCGGGGCTGTAGCGGGCCGCCATGGGATTCGCAGGGACCCTTTAGGGGTCTCTTATGACGGCTCATGGCACACTCGCTTGCGCGATGGACATATCCGGGACCCAGATCAGAGTGGTGCGTGCGGCACTGTTCACGGCACTCGTCGTGATGCTGTCCGCCGCGTCGCACATTCTGCTGTCCCGGGCCCCGCTGCCGCTCACGACCTGCCTCGCCGTCACGGCCTGCGTGTACGTCATCGCGTATGCCCTGGCCGGACGCGAGCGCGGGTTCGGCCGCATCGCCGCCCTGCTGATCCCGCTGGAGCTGGCCGCCGACACCGTCTTCACCTCCGGCCAGCACGTCTGCTACGGCCAGTCGGGCGGCCCCGTCACGGGCCCGCTGCGGTCCTTCGGCGTGGACGTGCTGTGCGGCGGCGGCAGCGTCGGCACCCCGCTGGCGCGGATGGCGGGCGGCGAGAGCCACGGCGCCGCCGCCCTGCTCGCCGACGGCGGCCCGGCCACGGCCTGGCTGCTGCTCGGCGCGCACATCGGCGTCGGGCTGCTCGCGGCGGCCTGGCTCGGGCGCATGGAGCGGGCCGTGGCGGGACTCCTTCGGGCCGCGGCCGCGGCGACGTTCCGGCCGCTGCTGCTCGCGGTCGCCGCGGTGACCCGGCGGATCGAGCCGGTGCGCCGGCTGCCGCGCCCCGCCCGCCGGACGCCGGTCGTCCGCACCCGGCTGCTCGTGCACTGCGTGGGACGGCGTGGACCGCCGTGCTCGGCCCTCTTCGCCTGAGCACAGCCGACCAGCCACGCCACACCCACGGAGAACCACCATGAGCAAGCGCAACAGCCAGGCCGCGAAGCAGGCCGCCCGCGAGCGGATCCGCGCCCAGCAGGAAGCCGAGCGCAAGCGCGAGAAGCGCAAGCGGTCGATCATCGTCGGCACGTCCATCGTCGGCGTCCTCGCCCTCGCGGGCGGCGTCTCGTACGCCGTCATGCAGAGCAACAAGCCCGACTACTGGGACGACGCCAAGGACGCGAAGCTCGTCAAGCCCGCGAACACCTCGGGCAAGGACGGCACGACCGTCGTCGTCGGCAAGGCCAGTGCCAAGAAGACCCTGAAGGTCTACGAGGACCCGCGCTGCCCGATCTGCGCGAGCTTCGAGCAGACCGTCGGCCCGACGGTCGAGAAGGACCTCAAGGACGGCAAGTACAAGGTCCAGTTCGTCGGCGCCACCTTCCTCGACCGGAACATCCCGGGCGAGGGCTCCCGCAACGCGATGAGCGCGCTCGGCGCCGCCCTGAACGTCTCCCCGGACGCGTTCCTCGCCTACAAGAAGGCGCTGTACTCGGCGGACAACCACCCGAGCGAGCAGGACGACAAGTTCAAGGACGACTCCTACCTGCTGAAGGTCGCCAACGAGGTGCCCGCGCTGAAGAAGAGCGCGGCCTTCAAGAAGGCGGTCAAGGACGGTACGTACGACCGCTGGGCCCTGGCCATGGGTCAGGCGTTCCAGGACGACAAGGACGGGGTCGAGGGCACCCCCGCGTTCGTCATGAACGGCAAGCAGCTCAAGGGCGCCGACGGCAAGAACGCGCCGATGTCGGTCGAGGACTTCAACAAGGCCGTCGACGCCGAGCTGAAGGCCTGATCCAGGAGTTATCACGCAAGCGCAGTAGGCGTGTTGCGGAAGAGCGGGCGAACTTTCGGTGGTCGCCCGCTCTTCGCTGTTACCGGTCCGTAGGGTTGCCCCTCGTGACCAGTCGAAGAGACAACTACCTCGCGCCCGCTGAGGGTCCCGGCAAACCGTCCGCCGCCCTCACGCCGCGCCGCCGCACCGTCGTCAAGGCCGCGGCCGCCACCGCCGCCCTCGCCGCCCCGCTCGCGGCCGCCCTGCCGGCCCGCGCCGCCGCGGGACCCGCCTTCCTGCACGGTGTCGCCTCCGGTGACCCGCTGCCCGACGGCGTCCTGCTGTGGACGCGGATCACGCCGACGCCCGAGGCGGTCCCCGGGTCCGGCAAGGGCCCGGACGTCGAGGTGCGTTGGGAGGTGGCCGAGGACAAGGGCTTCAGCAAGGTCGTGGGCCGCGGCTCGACCACCGCGAAGGCCGCGAGCGACCACACGGTCAAGGCCGATGTAAGGGGCCTGCGCCAGGCGACCACCTATTACTACCGCTTCTCCGTAGGCAACGATTCGCCGGTGCGCTCCCCCGTGGGCCGCACCCGCACCACCCCCGCCCACGAGGCCGCCGCGCCCGGCGTCCGCTTCGGCGTCGTGTCGTGCTCCAACTGGGAGGCCGGGTACTTCTCCGCGTACCGCCATCTCGCCGCCCGCACCGAGCTGGACGCGGTCCTGCACCTCGGCGACTACCTGTACGAGTACGCGTCCGGCGGCTTCGCCTCCTCCGGCGACGTCGTGCGCGAGCACCAGCCGAAGCACGAGATCCTCACCCTCGCCGACTACCGGACCCGACACGGCGCCCACAAGACCGACGCCGACGCGCAGGCCATGCACGCCACGCACCCGGTCATCGCGATCTGGGACGACCACGAGGTGGCCAACGACGCCTGGTCGGGCGGCGCGGAGAACCACAGCCCGGAGACCGAGGGCCCCTGGGCCGCGCGCGTGGCCGCCGCCAAGCAGGCGTACTTCGAGTGGATGCCGGTGCGCCCGGCCACCGAGGGCACCGTCTACCGCCGTCTGCGCTTCGGCAAGCTCGCCGACCTGCACCTGCTCGACCTGCGCTCGTTCCGCTCGAAGCAGGCGGGGGTGGGCAGCGGTGACGTCGACTCGCCGGACCGCACGATCGCGGGCCGCGCCCAACTCGACTGGCTGAAGGCGGGCCTGGCCGCGTCGGACGCCGCGTGGAAGCTGGTCGGCACGTCGGTGATGATCTCGCCGGTCGCGTTCGGCTCGCTGCCCGCGTACCTCCTGAAGCCCCTCGCGAAGCTGCTCGGCCTGCCCGAGGGCGGTCTCGCCGTCAACACCGACCAGTGGGACGGCTACACCCACGACCGCAAGGAACTCATCGGGCACCTGCGGGACAAGGGCATCCGGAACACCGTCTTCCTGACCGGCGACATCCACATGGCGTGGGCCAACGACGTGCCGGTGACCGCCGCCACGTATCCGGCGTCGCCGTCCGCGGCCACGGAGTTCGTCGTCACGTCCGTGACGTCCGACAACGTCGACGACTTCCTGAACGTCCCGCCGCAGACCCTGTCGCTGGTCGGCGTCGCCGCGGTCAAGGCCGCCAACCGCCATGTGAAGTGGCTGGACATGGACTCCCACGGGTACGGCGTCCTGGACGTCACGGCGGAGCGCTCGCAGATGGACTACTACATCGTCTCGGACCGCTCGGACCCCAAGGCGACGTCGTCGTGGGCGCGTTCGTACCGCACGCTCACCGGCACCCAGAAGGTGGAGCGGGTGCATTCGCCGGTGCGCTGACAAGCCCGGTGAAGCGGGCCGACAGCCGCCCGTCGACCCCCTACGCTGTCGGCCATGAGCGGCCAGGGGGACGTACTCGACGGGCGCTTCGAGCTGCTGCGGCGGCTCGGCAGCGGAGGCATGGGCACGGTGTGGCGGGCCCGCGACACCGTGCTGCACCGCGAGGTGGCGCTGAAGGAGGTCCGGCCGCCGGGCCCCGAGCCGGCCGACGACACCTCGCGGCTGCTGCGGGAACGGGTGCTGCGGGAGGCCCGTGCCCTTGCCCGGCTCAACCACCCGCACGTCGTGACGATCCACCACATCGTCGATGTCGAGCCGCACCCGTGGCTGGTGATGGAGCTGCTCTCGGGCCGCACCCTCCAGGACTTCCTGGAGGAGCGCACCCTGCCGCCGCGGGAGGCGGCCCGCATGGGCCGGGAAGTCCTCTCCGCGCTGCGGGCCGCCCACGCGGCGGGCATCCTGCACCGCGACATCAAGCCCGCCAACATCCTGCTCCGCGAGCCGTCCCCCGCCCGCCCCGACGAGGTGCCGCCCGTCGTCCTCACCGACTTCGGCATCGCCGCCCTCCAGGGCTCCACGCGACTCACCGCCACCGGCGAGCTGATCGGCTCGCCCGAGTACATCGCGCCGGAGCGCGTCCGCGGCACCGGCGAGGGCCCGGCCGCCGACCTGTGGTCACTGGGTCTGGTCCTGTACGTGGCCGTGGAGGGCGTGAGTCCGCTGCGCCGTGCGTCCACCCTGGCCACACTGGCCGCGGTGCTCGACGAGCCGGTGCCGCCGCCGGTGCGCTCCGGCCCACTCGCCCCGGTCCTGGAGGCGCTGCTGGTACGGGACCCGGCGCTGCGGCCCGACGTGGAGCGCCTGGACGCGATGCTCACGGCGGTCGCCGACGGGATCACGTGGCAGCCCACCCAGAGGGCGCCCCGCCCGTCCGTACCTCCCACGCAGACCGCGCCGCGCCCGCCCTTGCCGCCCACCGCGCCGCCCCCACCGCCCGGCACGCCGGACCACACCCGCCCGCAGCCCGCGCTCGACCCGCCTCCTGGCCTCACTCCCCGGGCCGACCACCAGGGCACCGCCCGGCGCCGCACGCCCCTGCTCGCCGCCGCGATGGTGGTCCTCGTACTGGTGGCGGGCGTGGCCCTGGCGTTCGCGCTGCGCGACGGCGGAGCGAACGGTGGGGGCGGCGGGACGACGGCGGGCAAGGGCGGCGGCCGGACCGGTGGGGCGGCCTCCGAGGGTGCGCGTACGACGGGACCGGACGGGCGGCCCACCGACGCGGCGAGCACCGGGCCGAGCCAGGGTCCGGCGTCCCCCGCTTCCTCGGCGCCGACCACACCCACCACGCCGACCACACCCACCACGTCGTCCGCGCCGCCCGACTCTGGGCGCTGGATCGCCCAACTGCACTCCGAGCCGGGCTCGTCGTCCGCCGCGACCCGCGACCGCAAGCTCGCCGCCGTCCGCAGGACCGTCCCACAGGCCCAGTACCTGCGCAGCGACGACTATGCCTCGCTGCGCCCGGGGTACTGGGTGTTCTACGCGCCGGGCCCGTTCCCGAACGGCCAGGCGGCGCTGCGGTTCTGCGCGGAGCGCGGCCGCACCTCGGACACCACCTGCGTGGGGCGCTATCTCAGCGACGAGGCCGCGGACCTCGGCCTGCAGTGCAAGCCACCGGCGAGCAGGCCGGTGGGCCGCTGCGTGCGGACCTGAGCCGGGTCCGGTGCCCGGGGCGGACCGGTTTCCGGGCCGGGACTACAGGCTCTCCAGGAACCCCAGCGCCGTGCGCCACGTCGCCTCCGCCGCCTCGGCGTCGTAGTCGTCCAGGTCCGGGTCGGTGTACAGGTGCCCGGCGCCCGCGTATCGGTAGACCTCCACGTCGGCGCCCGCGCGGCCCATCTGGAGGTACCAGGCGCTGAGCCAGTCGTCCGTCTCGAACGCGTCGGGCTCGGCGACGTGCAACTGCACGGGGAGCTCGTCCACGGACGCGTTCTCCGCGATGTCCGACGTGCCGTGCAGGAGCAGCAGGCCACGCGCCTTGGCGTCGCCGAGGGCGAGGGTCTGCGCGGTGGCGGCGCCGAGCGAGAAGCCCGCGTAGACGAGGCCCCGGTCGGAGTAGGGCGCGGCGGCCAGGACCGCGCGCTTGAGCAGTTCGTCGTTGCCGAGCTCGTCCTTGAAGGCCAGCCCTTCCTCGACGCTCTCGAAGGTGCGGCCGTCGAAGAGGTCCGGGGTCCACACCTCGTGCCCGGCCGCGCGCAGCCGGTCGGCCGCCGCGCGCACCGCGGGCCGCAGCCCGTACGTCGAATGGAAAAGCATGATGTTCATGGGGCCATCGTGCCACCTACCCTCGGAGGCATGGAGAACGTGCTGCGTCCGTTGATCGTGGTCGGCGGCTCGGTCGTGCTCACGCTCGCGGTCGGCTGGGTGGCCGACTGGGCGTTGCGCCGAGCCGCCGACCGACAGCCCGAACAGCCGCTGTGGGAGCTGCTGCGCCGCTGCCGACTGCCGTTGCAACTGGTGCTGTGCGCGGCGATGCTGCGCGGTTCGTACGCCCAGGCGAAGATCGCCGAGGGGTACTCGGTGGGCATCGGCAGAGCACTCACGCTGGTCCTCATCGCCTCGGTGGCCTGGCTCGCGGTGCGGATCTCGGCGGCCGTGGTGGAGTCGTCGTACGCGCGCTACGCCTCCGCGCACCGCGACCCGGCCCGGGTCCGGCGCGTGCGCACGCAGGTCACGCTGATCCAGCGCGTGGTCGCGGCCATCGTCGGCGTGGTGGCCGTCGCCGCGATGCTGCTCACGTTCCCCGCCATGCAGGCGGCCGGGGCCTCGCTGCTCGCGTCGGCGGGAATCCTCGGCATCGTCGCGGGCGTGGCCGCGCAGTCCACGCTCGCCAACCTCTTCGCGGGGCTGCAGATCGCCTTCGGCGACATGGTGCGGATCGGGGACACGGTGGTGGTGGACGGCGAGTGGGGTGTCGTCGACGAGATCACGCTGACGTTCCTGACGGTGCGCACCTGGGACGAGCGCCGGATCACGATGCCGGTGTCGTACTTCACCTCGAAGCCGTTCGAGAACTGGTCCCGCGGCGGCGCCCAGATGACCGGCACCGTCTTCTTCCAGCTCGATCACACGGCCCCGATGGCGGCGATGCGCGAGAAGCTGCACGAGATCCTGCGCGAGTGCGCCGCCTGGGACGGCCGCGACTGGGGTCTCGCGGTCACGGACACGACGCCGAACACCGTGCAGGTGCGGGCCCTGGTCACGGCCAAGGACGCCGACGACATCTGGACGGTGCGCGTCACGGTCCGCGAGCAGCTCGTGGCCTGGCTGACCGAGCACCATCCGTACGCGCTGCCCCGGGTCAACACGGCCTGGGCGGTGGAGCCGTCGGACGGCGACCATCCGCATCCGGTGACTCCGCACGTGCCGCGGACGGGGCGGGGCTGAGGCAGCGGCGGGGGGCGGGACTGGGGATGACTGGGAGGCTGGCCCCAGGGCTTTCGCGGCGCCCCGGCCCGCGCGTCAGCGCAGGCTGCGTACGTCCAGGTGGTGCAGCACCCGGTCCACGATCTCCGGGTCGTAGCCGGGTTCGCTGCGCGCGGCGAGGACCTCGTGGCGGGCGGCCGACATCATCTCGCGCTGGATGCGCTGGACGGCCTTGAACCGGTCGACGCGGGTGGCGTACCGCTCGCGCCGCTCGTCGTCCAGGATGTCGGGGCTGATCCGGGCGCCGATGTCGAAGGCGCCGCGCAGCAGCCGCTCGGCGACCTCCTCGGGCAGCTCCTCGACCTCCTCGATCTCCTTCAGACGCGCCTTGGCGGCCTTCGCGGCGCGCACGGCGAGCTCGCGCTCCAAGGCCCGTTCGGCATCGGTGTCGGCGCGTACGCCGAGCTTCCTGACCAGCCACGGCAGGGTCAGGCCCTGGGCGATCAGGGTCGCGATGATCACGCAGAAGGCGATGAAGATGATCTCGTCCCGGGCGGGGAACGGAGCCCCGTCGTCCGTCTTGAGCGGAATGGCGAGGGCCAGCGCGACCGACGCGACGCCGCGCATGCCGGACCACCACATGACGACGGTCTCGCGCCAGCTGGTCGGGATCTCCTCGTCGTAGTCACGGCGCTTGTGCAGCCGCTTGGCCAGCCAGGTGGCGGGCAGCAGCCACATCAGCCGTACGCCGACGACGACCGCCACGATGGCGGCACCCCAGCCGACCATCTCCCACTCGCGCCCGTCGGCGGTGCCGAAGACGTTGTGGAGCTCAAGGCCGATGAGCCCGAACGCGACGCCGGTGACGAGGGTGTCGACGATCTCCCAGAAGGACTGCCCGGTGATCCGGCCGAGCACGTCGTCGGCGTCGGTGGCGTTCTCGGCGAGGTAGAGGGCCGTGGTCAGGACGGCGAGGACGCCGGAGCCGAGGAGTTCCTCGGCGAGTACGTAGGCGACGAACGGCACGAGCAGCGTCAGGCCGGTCTGCAGGGTCGCGTCGCCCAGCAGGCCCATGAGCTTGTTGGAGAGCCAGCCGAGCCCGAGGCCGACGGCGACGGCGACGACGGCGGAGAGCACGAGCTGGCCGACGGCCGAGGGCCAGGAGAAGGTGCCGCTGACGGCGGCGGCGATGGCCACGTGGTACAGCACGATCGCGGTGACGTCGTTGAAGAGCCCCTCGCCCTCCAGGATCGACACCAGGCGGCGCGGCAGACCGAGCGAACCGGCGACGGCGGTCGCGGCCACCGGGTCCGGCGGGGCGACGAGCGCGCCGAGCGCGACGGCCGCGGCGAGCGGCAGCCCCGGTACGACGGCGTTGGCCACGGCCGCGACGGCCGCCGTGGTCACGAAGACGAGCGCCACGGCGAGCAGCAGGATGGGCCGGATGTTGGCCGCGAACTGCCGCCAGGACGTGCGCTGCACGGACGCGTAGAGCAGCGGCGGCAGGACCAGCGGGAGGATCAGCTCAGGCGCGATCTCGACGTTCGGCACGAACGAGAGGAACGCGAGCACGCCTCCGAACAGCGTCATGAGCACCGGCGCGGGCAGCCCGATCCGGTCCCCCAGCGGCACGGTGACCAGGGCCCCCAGCAACAGCAGGAGCAGCAAAGCCAGTTGATCCACGGGATGCCCTCCGGCCATAGGAGCCCAAAACGATCAGCCCCTCAACCTTGCCACGCGACCCCGCCAAACCGGCCGAAAACGACATCCAGCCGTCGACCCGGCTGTGGGCAGTCGTCCCGCAGGGCAGGACAGGCGGGCACCGCCCCCGGTGCCGGGCACCCCTGCGTTCCAGGTCCACCACACCCGGCGACGGCACCCCTACCAGCTAGCGCAGCGCCTTGCGCATGGCCCGATGCGCAATCCCCGCGTCCAAGAACTCCGCCCCGTAGGCCTCGTACCCCAACCGCTCGTAGAAACCCAGCGCATGGGTCTGCGCGTGCAGGTCGACGGCGTGCAGCCCCCGTTCCCGGGCGGCCTCCTCGATGGCGGCGACCAGCGCGGCCCCCACCCCGAGCCCCCGCGCGGACCGCAGCACGGCAAGGCGCCCCAGAGCGCCCACACCGACGTCGGGGTCACCGTTCTTCACGACGGCCGCGTCCCCGGTCAGCAACCGCCCCGTGCCCAGCGCGGTCCCGTCCTCGGCCCGCACCGCGAGCACGTGCACGGCCCCGCCGTCGTACTCGTCGTACTCAAGGTCCTCCGGCACCCCCTGCTCGGCGACGAAGACCTCCTTGCGCACGCCGAAGCACGCGTCCAGGTCCTCCTGCCGCACCGCGACCCGGCAGGCCACCGGCCCGCTCACTCGCTCTCCGCCCGCACCCGGTCGAGCGCCAGCTGCAGGTCGTCGGGGTAGTCGCTCGCGAACTCGACCCACTGCCCGTCGCCGGGGTGCTCGAAACCGAGCCGCACGGCGTGCAGCCACTGGCGGGTGAGCCCGAGGCGCTTGGCGAGCGTGGGGTCGGCGCCGTACGTCAGGTCGCCCACGCAGGGATGCCGGTGCGCCGACATGTGCACCCGGATCTGGTGGGTCCGGCCGGTCTCCAGCTTGATGTCGAGCAGGGAGGCCGCGCGGAAGGCCTCCATGAGGTCGTAGTGCGTGACGGAGGGCTTGCCCTCGGCCGTGACCGCCCACTTGTAGTCGTGGTTGGGGTGGCGGCCGATGGGGGCGTCGATGGTGCCGCTCATCGGGTCGGGGTGGCCCTGCACAAGGGCGTGGTACCGCTTGTCGACCGTGCGCTCCTTGAACTGGCGCTTCAGCGAGGTGTACGCCCGCTCCGACTTGGCGACGGCCATCAGGCCGGACGTGCCGACGTCCAGGCGGTGCACGATGCCCTGGCGCTCGGCGGCGCCGGACGTCGAGATGCGGTATCCGGCGGCGGCGAGGCCGCCGATCACGGTCGTGCCGGTCCAGCCGGGGCTCGGGTGCGCGGCGACGCCGACGGGCTTGACGATCACGACGATGTCCTCGTCGTCGTGCACGATCTCCATGCCCTCGACGGGCTCGGCGACGATCTGCACCGGAGCGGGTGCCTGTGGCATCTCCACTTCCAGCCAGGCGCCGCCGTGCACCCGCTCGGACTTGCCGACCACCGAGCCGTCGACCGCGACCTTCCCCGCCGCGGCGAGCTCGGCGGCCTTGGTGCGGGAGAAGCCGAACATGCGCGAGATGGCGGCGTCGACGCGCTCGCCCTCCAGGCCGTCGGGTACGGGCAGGGTACGGATCTCGGGAATCGTGCTCACCCCACGAGTATGCAGGAGGGCCACGACACCGCCGTACCGAACGCCGTACGCGGGGGACCGCTCAGTCCTTGTGGACGGTGCCGTCCGGGTCGAGCCCGCGGAAGGAGAGCAGCACGATCAGGATGCCGCCGCAGACGATCGCGGAGTCGGCGAGGTTGAAGACCGCGAAGCCCTTCGGGGCGATGAAGTCGACCACCGCGCCCTTGAACACGCCGGGCGAGCGGAAGATCCGGTCGGTGAGGTTGCCGAGCGCGCCGCCGAGCAGCAGGCCGAGGGCGATGGCCCAGGGCAGGCTGTACAGCTTGCGCGCGAGGCGGGCGATCACCACGATCACGGCCGCGGCGATCACGGTGAAGATGATGGTGTACGCCTCGCCCATGCCGAAGGCGGCGCCCGCGTTCCGGATCGCGTTGAAACGCAGCAGGTCACCGACCACGTCGATCGGCTCGTGGTGCTCCAGCTTCGCGACCACGATCATCTTGCTGACGAGGTCCAGGGCGTACGCGAACATGGCCACCCCGAACAGCACGGCGATCTTGCGCCGCCCCTTGGGCTTCGGCTCGGCCTCGGCGTCCGCATCGGGCTCCGCGTCCGCCGTGGTCTCCGACTCGCGCTTCGGCTCGCTCTCGGAGCGCTGCCCGTCCTTGGAGCCGTCCTTGGAGCCGGAATCGGACTGCTCCGGTCCGGCCCCCTCCGCCTCAGGGATGTCCGGCGTACCGATGATGCGCTCCGCCTCTGCCACGTGAGTCCCTCAACCTAGGTGCCTGACTGGGGACGAGGGTACGACACCGGGGTACGGGCCAAGGCGCCCAGGCCACGCTCAGTAGCGCCGTTCTTGCTTCTGCTTGCACTCCACGCACAGGGTGGCCCGCGGGAACGCCTGCATGCGGGCCTTGCCGATGGGGTTGCCGCAGTTCTCGCAGAGGCCGTACGTGCCCGCGTCCAGGCGTTCCAGGGCGCGCTCGGTCTGCTCCAGCATCTCCCGGGCGTTCGCGGCGAGTGCCATCTCGTGCTCCCGCGTGATGTTCTTCGTGCCGGTGTCGGCCTGGTCGTCGCCCGCGCCGTCCCCGGAGTCCCGCATCAGTCCGGCGAGCGAGGTCTCGGACGCCTCGATCTCGGTCCGCAGCCGCATGGTCTCGGCCATCAGCTCGGTCCGCGCCTCGGCGACCTCCGCCGGGGTCCACGGGTCCTCGCCCGGCCGCACCGCCAGCTCACCGGGCGTCACCGCCGCGGCCCGCGCCTTGGGCACCGCGCCCGACTTCGCCGCCGCCGTCGCCGTGCCCGGAGTCTTCTTCGCAACCACCGTCGTGGCTCCCGTCGTCTCCGCGGCCTGAGCCGCACCCTCGGCCGCGGACGCGGCCGACTTCTTGGCCGTACGTTTCCTGGCTCCCGGACCCTTCGTGGCGCCCGTCGCCTTCTTGGACGCACCCGACCCGCCGTCCGCCTCCGTCTGGGCGGCGGAGTTCTCGGCGGCGGCCTGCTCGGATGCGGCCTTCGTGGCCGACGCCTTCTTCGAAGCCGTCTTCTTCGCAGTCGTCTTCTTCGGAGTCGTCTTCTTGGCAACGGTCTTCTTGGCAGCCGCGTTCCTGGAGGTCCCCGCCGCCTCCTTGTCACCGGCCTTCTTGGCGGCAGGCTTCTTCTCGGCGGCTTGCTTCGCCGGGGCAGCGGCGGACGCCTTCTTGGCCGAGGCCGCGGCGGACGTCTTCTTCGCCGGGGACTCGGCGGACGCCTTCTTCGCCGCCCCCTTGGCGGGAGCCTTCGCTGCCGCCTTGGTCGTGGTCTTCTTCGGCGCCGCCGAGCCCGCACCCGCGGTCTCGCCCGCACGCACGGTCTTGACGGCACGGGCCGCCTTGCCGCCCGCTTCCCCCGCCGCCCCGGCCCCCGCGGCTGTGGATCTGCTGGACGCCGACTGCTGTACGGCGGTCTTCTTCGCCACCATGGCCGCGGCCCCTTCACATATTGTGATCTTGCACGCGAATCGTGCTGGGACGATAAATCGACTCCAGGCCCGCGGCAACGGGGCACGCCGCCCGATTCGCCCGCCCCCGGGGGTCGCACGGTGAGCCTGCCTGCGTTGTGCCCAGCTCTCCGGCGGGTAATCCGCCGGACGCCCGAGGTCAGGATCCGGACGCTCCGCATATCGCCATTCGGGGCAGTCCCGTGCTCTCACCCGACAGCGGCCGGGCACCCCGCGGGCCCCCTCCCCGGGTTCCCGTACGGGCATAGACTTGGTGACGACCGAAGAAGGTGCGCCATGCGCAAAATCACCGACTGCCGCGAATTCCCGAGCGAGACCCACTGCACCCTCGCCATCTCCGGCGAAGAGGAAGAGGTGGTCCGCGCCGCCAGCGAGCACGCCGTGTCCGTCCACGGCCACACGGACGGCCCCGAGCTGCGCAAGATGATCCGCGACTCCCTCAAGGACGACATCCCCCAGCACGCGTGATCCACCGCAGCGTCCGCGGGGGCCGCTCTCCGCCTTCCCCACGCGCCCCCGGAAATCCTGTCGGCCGCGCCCGCCCCGGCGCCGTACACTGGCCGGAGCGAGAAGCGTGGATGGGGACGAGTAGCGGCGTACGCAGCCAGGAGCGACCCGGGGACGGTGTGAGCCCGGGGGCGAGCGCGACGTGAAGATCACCCCGGAGCCGCCGGAGGAAAGCCGCAGGCCGGCCCCCTTGAGGGACGGGCCCGGCGAGTAGACCCGGCATCGCGACCCCAATGAGGGGGCCCTGTGGCGCCAGCGCCGGAGGGCCAAGGAGGGTGGTACCGCGGGAGCGCAGTGACGCGCCTCTCGTCCCTCCGACGGAAGGGAAGAACGTCCGCCGGAGGAAAAGCGAATGACGCCGCCGCAGTACCGACAGGTGCCCGCCCAGGTCGACCTGCCCGCCCTCGAGCACGCCGTGCTCGACTTCTGGGAGCAGCAGAAGATCTTCGCCAAGAGCCTGGAGCAGTCCGAGGGCCGCCCCGAGTGGGTGTTCTACGAGGGCCCACCCACGGCCAACGGCATGCCCGGCGCGCACCACATCGAGGCCCGCGTCTTCAAGGACGTCTTCCCGCGCTTCCGCACCATGCGCGGCTACCACGTCGCCCGCAAGGCGGGCTGGGACTGCCACGGCCTGCCCGTGGAGCTCGCGGTCGAGAAGGAACTCGGCTTCAACGGCAAGAAGGACATCGAGGCGTACGGCATCGCCGAGTTCAACGCCAAGTGCCGCGAGTCGGTGACCCGCCACACGGACGCCTTCGCCGACCTGACGACCCGCATGGGGTACTGGACGGACCTCGACGGCGCCTACCGGACGATGAACCCGGAGTACATCGAATCCGTCTGGTGGTCCCTCAAGGAGATCTTCAACAAGGGCCTCCTCGTCCAGGACCACCGCGTCGCCCCCTGGTGCCCCCGCTGCGGCACGGGCCTGTCCGACCACGAGCTGGCGCAGGGCTACGAGACGGTCGTCGACCCGTCGGTCTACGTCCGCTTCCCGCTGACCGGCGGCCCCCTCGCCGGCGAGGCCGCCTTCCTGGTGTGGACGACCACCCCGTGGACGCTGGTGTCCAACACGGCGGTCGCCGCGCACCCGGACGTCACCTACGTAGTGGCGACCGACGGCAAGGAGAAGCTGGTCGTCGCCGAGCCCCTGCTTGAGAAGGCACTCGGCGAGGGCTGGGAGACCACGGGCCAGAGCTTCACCGGCGCCGAGATGGAGCGCTGGACGTACCAGCGCCCCTTCGAACTGGTGGAGTTCCCGGCCCCGGCGCACTACGTGGTCAACGCCGACTACGTGACCACGGAGGACGGCACCGGCCTCGTCCACCAGTCCCCCGCCTTCGGTGAGGACGACCTCAAGGTCTGCCGGTCGTACGGCCTGCCGGTCGTGAATCCCGTCCGCCCGGACGGCACCTTCGAGGAGGACGTCCCGCTCGTGGGCGGTGTCTTCTTCAAGAAGGCCGACGAGACCCTCACCAAGGACCTGGACGACCGCGGCCTGCTGTTCCGGCACATCGCGTACGAGCACAGCTACCCGCACTGCTGGCGCTGCCACACCGCGCTCCTCTACTACGCGCAGCCGTCCTGGTACATCCGCACCACGGAGATCAAGGACCGTCTCCTCGAGGAGAACGAGCGGACCAACTGGTTCCCGGACTCGGTCAAGCACGGCCGCTTCGGCGACTGGCTGACCAACAACGTCGACTGGGCGCTGTCCCGCAACCGCTACTGGGGCACCCCGCTGCCCATCTGGCGCTGCGAGGAGAACCACCTCACCTGCGTCGGCTCCCGTGCCGAGCTGAGCGAGCTCACGGGCACCGACCAGTCGGACCTCGACCCGCACCGCCCGTTCATCGACGACGTCACGTTCACCTGCACCCACGAGGGCTGCTCCCTCGAAGCGGTCCGCGTGCCCGAGGTCATCGACGCCTGGTACGACTCGGGTTCGATGCCGTTCGCGCAGTGGGGCTACCCGCACAAGAACAAGGAACTCTTCGAGAGCCGCTACCCCGCGCAGTTCATCTCGGAGGCCATCGACCAGACCCGCGGCTGGTTCTACACGCTGATGGCCGTCGGCACCCTGGTCTTCGACAAGTCGAGTTACGAGAACGTCGTCTGCCTCGGCCACATCCTCGCCGAGGACGGCCGCAAGATGTCCAAGCACCTGGGCAACACCCTGGACCCGATCCCGCTCATGGACCGGCACGGAGCCGACGCGGTCCGCTGGTTCATGGCGGCCGGCGGCTCCCCGTGGGCGGCCCGTCGCGTGGGCCACGGCACCATCCAGGAGGTCGTCCGCAAGACCCTCCTGACGTACTGGAACACGGTCGCCTTCCAGGCGCTCTACGCCCGTACGTCGAAGTGGGCCCCCTCGGACACCGACCCGGCGCCCGCCGACCGCCCGCTGCTCGACCGCTGGCTGCTCAGCGAGCTGCACGCGCTCACCGACCAGGTGACGCAGGCCCTGGACGCCTACGACACCCAGCGCGCCGGAAAGCTCCTGTCCACCTTCGTCGACAACCTCTCCAACTGGTACGTACGGCGTTCGCGGCGCCGCTTCTGGCAGGGCGACGCGGCCGCGCTGCGCACCCTGCACGAGGTCGTCGAGACGATCACGCGGCTGCTCGCCCCGCTGACGCCGTTCATCGCGGAGCGCGTCTGGCAGGACCTGGTCGTGCCGGTCACGCCCGATGCCCCGGAGTCGGTACACCTGGCGACCTGGCCGGAGGCCGACCTGTCGGTGATCGACCCGGAGCTGTCGAAGCAGATGGTGCTCGTGCGCCGCCTCGTCGAGCTGGGCCGTGCCTCGCGCGCCGAGTCGGGCGTCAAGACCCGTCAGCCGCTGTCCCGCGCACTGGTCGCGGCCGCCGGTTTCGAGGCCCTCGACGCCGAGCTGCGCGCCCAGATCACCGAAGAGCTGAACGTCTCGTCCCTCGCCTCCCTGTCGGAGGTCGGCGGCTCCCTCGTCGACACGACCGCCAAGGCCAACTTCCGTGCCCTCGGCAAGCGGTTCGGCAAGGGCGTGCAGGCGGTGGCCAAGGCCGTCGCCGAGGCCGACGCGGCCGCGCTGTCCGTCGCCCTGCGCGAGGGCACGGCCTCCGTGGAGGTCGACGGCGAGACCGTGACGCTCGCCCCGGACGAGGTCATCATCACCGAGACCCCGCGCGAGGGCTGGTCGGTGGCGTCCGACTCCGGTGCCACGGTCGCCCTCGACCTGGAGCTCACGGACGAGCTGCGCCGTGCGGGCCTGGCCCGGGACGCGATCCGCCTGATCCAGGAGGCCCGCAAGAACAGCGGCCTGGACGTCGCGGACCGGATCGCCCTGCGCTGGACGTCCGCCGACCCGGCCGTCGTCACGGCCCTGACCGACCACGCCGCCCTCATCGCGGACGAGGTCCTGGCCACGGACTTCGCCGAGGGCGAGGCGGACGACGCGTACGGCGAGACGTTCAAGGACGACGCGGTGTCCCTGTCGTTCCGCCTCCGCAAGGCGTAACCGCACACGCCGAAGGCCCGGTCCCACCAAAGATCTTGGTGGGACCGGGCCTTCGGCGTTGCGTGCCCGCGCACAAACGTCGGAACGTTTCTGCTGCCCCTGGACCGACGCCTATGGCGACCCGCCGGGGGCAGCGCACGCAAAAGGGCGAGGCCCCCGGATCTCCGGGGGCCTCGCCCTGTACAACTGCCGACGCCTACGGCGTGGTGAAGCCCGTCAGTTGTCGTCCTCGTCGATGAGGAAACCGCGCATCGGGGACGGAGCCTGCTGCATCGGCTGCTGGCCCTGCGGCCGCACCGGCGCCATCGGCTGCGTCATCGCGGGCGACATCTGCTGCTGCCCGCCGTAGGACGGGGCGCCCGGGGCCGGGTTGCCGCCCATGGACTGGTTGCCGCCGTAGGAAGGGGCACCCGCGCCGGCCGAGGCCATGGAGGGCGCCGGGGACGGCGGCAGGGAGGCGGTCGCCGGGGTCCGCGGCGGGGCCAGCGAGTCGTCGGCCTGGGTCTCCAGCTGACGCAGCTGCGACTCCAGGTAGGACTTCAGCCGCGTGCGGTACTCGCGCTCGAAGCCGCGCAGGTCCTCGACCTTGCGCTCAAGCGTGGCGCGGGCGGACTCCAGGGAGCCCATCGCGACGCGGTGCTTCTCCTGCGCGTCCCGCTCCAGGGCGTCGGCCTTGGCGCGGGCGTCCCGCTCCAGGCCCTCGGCGCGCGAACGGGCCTCGCCCACGATCTTGTTGGCCTCGGAACGGGCCTCCGCGATCGCCTGGTCGGCGGTCTGCTGCGCGAGCGAGAGCACACGGGCGGCGCTGTCGCCGCCGGGGCCCTGGCCGGGCTGCGGAAGCTGGGGGCCGTGACCGCCCATCGGGCCGCCCATGGGGCCACCCATCTGACCCTGCATCTGGCCCTGGCCCATCGGACCGGGACCCTGACCCATCGGGCCGGGACCCTGCGGACCGCCCTGCGGACCGTGGCCGCCGGGGCCGGGGGGAAGCTGCGGAGCGCCGCCCGGAAGCTGGGGCGGGCCGCCCATCGGGTGCTGCTGCTGCGGCGGCACCGGCTGCGGGCCAGATATTGCGGCGGGCACGGGGGCGCCGGGACCTCGTTGGTCCTGCGGCCCGTCGGGGCCACCGGGACCGCCGGGGCCCTTGCGCATGCCGCCCTGCTGCTGGTTCTGCGCGGCCGCGCGCGTGGCGGCGGCCAGCTTGGCTCGCAGATCCTCGTTCTCACGGAGCAAGCGGGTCAGTTCGGCTTCGACCTCATCGAGGAAGGCATCGACCTCGTCCTCGTCATAGCCTTCTCGGAGGCGGACGGTCGTGAACTGCTTGTTCCGCACGTCCTCGGGGGTCAGCGGCATCTCTTCACCTCAACGTAGTCGTCGGCATTCGGCAAGAACGTAGTTGACATCGCGCTCACAGCCGGCTCACGACGGAGATCAGGATGTAGACGATGATCATCAGCACGAAGAAGGACAGGTCGAGCGCCACGCCCCCGAGACGCAGCGGCGGAATGAACCGCCGCAGAAGCTTGAGCGGTGGATCGGTGACAGTGTAGGTGGCCTCCAGAACGACCACCATCGCCTTGCCGGGTTGCCATGAGCGGGCGAACTGGAAGACGTAGTCCATGACCAGCCGGAAGATCAGCACGATGAGGAAACACATCAGAGCGATGTAGATCACTTGCAAGACCACGCCCATGTTCGTGTTTCCCTCTCCCCTGTCCTCAGTCGAGTCCGTGCTGTGTCGATCCGATAACTGCCGTCTACTGCACTTGCGTCTCAGCTCTGGTTGAAGAACCCGCCCTCTGCGATGCGGGCCTTGTCCTCCGCCGTGACATCGACGTTAGCAGGCGACAACAGGAACACCTTCTGCGTCACTCGCTCGATACTGCCATGCAGGCCGAAGACCAGACCGGCGGCAAAGTCGACAAGTCGCTTCGCATCCGTGTCGTCCATCTCCGTCAAGTTCATGATCACCGGGGTGCCTTCGCGGAAGTGTTCCCCGATGGTACGGGCTTCGTTGTAGGTCCGGGGGTGAAGTGTGGTGATGCGGTAGGGCTCACGCTCGGACACGACCTTGGGCATGATCACCGGTGCGTTCTTCTCCAGGCTCTGGCGTTCAGGTGTGATGGATGCCACGGGGGCGATTCGCGCCGGACGTCCCGATTCAGCGGGAAGCGAAGCGGCGCGCGGCGCCGGTTCGCGGGGCGCGGGCGGCTGCACCACTCGTACCGATTCGTCCCGGTCCAAGTCCCGGTCCGCGAGGTGGGACTGGTGGGACTGGTGCGACGGCTCGTGCCGTCGGCGGTCGCGCTCGGGCTCCGGCTCGGGCTCGAAATCGTCGTCGGGGTCGAAGCCCCGACCGTCGTAACCGTCGTCCTCCACGAGGCCGAGGTAGACCGCCATCTTGCGCATCGCGCCGGCCATGCTCTGAGTCCTCCGCTCTGTGGTGGATCGAGAGGTCCGTCGTCATCAACTGCCCGCGATCCACGAGGTCTCCCGCCGAACTGCGGGAATGACCATATTTTCTGCTGTGGTCCGACTTCCTGGCGACGTTACCCGAGCCCGCGTCGGACTCCGAGTACCGCCGTACCGACGCGCACATGTGTCGCCCCGGCCGCCACGGCCTGTTCGAGGTCCGCACTCATCCCTGCCGACACCATGTTCGCAGCCGGATGGGCCACGCGCAGGGCAGTCGACAAATCCATCAGCCGCTCGAACGCCGCCTGTTGCCGTCCCGCGTATTCCCCGGTGAGCGGCGCGACGGTCATCAGACCGTCGAGTCGCAGTCCGGGGGCGTCGGCCACGGATGCGGCCAACTCCTCGATCCCGCCGGGACCCACGCCACCGCGGTCCCCCCGCCCGTCGGCCTCCGCGTCGAGGGCGACCTGGAGCAGGCAGCCGACCTCGCGCCCGGCGCGCACGGCTGCCGTGGACAGCGCCGTGACCAGCCTGGGCCGGTCCACCGACTGCACCACGTCCGCGTAACCGACCACGGAACGCACCTTGTTGGTCTGCAACTGGCCCACGAAGTGCCAGCTGAGCGGGAGGTCCGCGCAGGCCGCGGCCTTCGGCGCCGCGTCCTGGTCACGGTTCTCGGCGACATGGCGCACGCCGAGTTCCGAGAGAAACCGCACATCGCTCGCGGGGTAGGTCTTGGTGACCACGATCAGGGTCAGTTCCTCGCGCTTGCGGCCCGCCGCCGCGCAGGCCGCCTCGATGCGCTCTTCCACTTTCGCCAGATTTCCGGCGAGTTCCGCCTTACGGTCCGTCATGCCCCATCAGTCCAACCACACATAGCCAGCCAGCCGACCGGTCGTGCGGTCGCGGCGGTACGAGAAGTGATCGCCCGACTCCCGTGTGCACACCGGCGACTGCTCCCGGTCGCGCACGCCGAGCCGGTCGAGCTGCGCGTGCACTCCGGCGGTCACGTCGACCGCGGGTGTGCCCCAGCTCGTCTCGGCGTACGCCGCGGGTTCCACGGCGGCGACGTCGGCGCGCATGTCCGCGGGTACTTCGTAACAACGGCCGCAGACGGCGGGCCCGGTGCGGGCCACGATCCGGTCCGGGCGGGCGCCGAGGGCGACCATGGCCTCGACGGCCGCGGGCACCACCCCGGCGATCATTCCGGGCCTGCCCGCGTGCGCGGCCGCGGCGACTCCCGCGACCGGGTCGGCGAGCAGCACCGGGGTGCAGTCGGCGGTGAGGACGGCGAGGGCGACGCCGCGCCGGGCGGTGACGACCGCGTCGACCGCCGGGATCCCCTCGCGGTCCGCCCAGGGGCCGTCGACCACGGCGACGTCCCGTCCGTGCACCTGGTTCATCCAGACCACCTGCGCGGGGTCGATGCCGAGGTGCGCGGCGACGGCCTCGCGGTTGTGGCGTACGGCTTCGGGGTCGTCGCCGACCGCTCCGCCGAGGTTGAGCTCCTCGTACGGAACGGCGCTCACCCCGCCCCACCGGTCGGTGAAGGCGAAGTGGGCGCCGCTCACGGTGCTCGTTTCGGAGCGCTTGTCTATCACTTCAGGAAGTCCGGCACGTCCAGCTCTTCGGCCTGGCTGTCCTGGTGCAGACGGGTCGGGGGGACCTGCGGAGCAGTCGCCGACGCGGCCGGGGGCTCGCTCGCCTGGACCGGCTCGGGCTGCTCGGGCGCGGGCGCGTCGTCGCGCGGGGTGACGCTGCCGAGGCCGCCGAACGCCGGGGCCGGACGGGACGTTTCGGTCCCCCGGGTCGGGGGCGTCGGCTCCTCGCGCTTGGCGGACGCCGAGCCGAGGACGTTGTCCCGCTTGGACGGAGGCTGGCCGCCGTCGAAGCCGGCCGCGATGACGGTGACCCGGACCTCGTCGCCGAGCGCGTCGTCGATGACCGCGCCGAAGATGATGTTGGCCTCGGGGTGCGCGGCCTCGCTGACCAGTTGGGCCGCTTCGTTGATCTCGAAGAGGCCGAGGTCGGAGCCGCCGGAGATGGAGAGCAGGACGCCCCGGGCGCCGTCGATGGACGCCTCCAGGAGCGGCGAGGAGATCGCCATCTCGGCCGCGGCCACCGCGCGGTCGTCGCCGCGGGCCGAGCCGATGCCCATGAGCGCCGAACCCGCCTCGGACATGACCGACTTGACGTCGGCGAAGTCGAGGTTGATCAGGCCGGGCGTGGTGATGAGGTCGGTGATGCCCTGCACACCGGAGAGGAGCACCTGGTCGGCCGACTTGAAGGCGTCGAGCACGCTGACCTGGCGGTCCGAGATGGACAGGAGCCGGTCGTTGGGGATGACGATGAGGGTGTCGACCTCTTCGCGGAGCTCGGCGATGCCGTCCTCCGCCTGGTTCGCGCGGCGGCGGCCCTCGAAGGTGAACGGCCGGGTGACCACACCGATCGTCAGGGCGCCGAGCGAGCGCGCGATGTTGGCGACCACGGGCGCGCCGCCCGTGCCGGTGCCGCCGCCCTCACCGGCCGTCACGAAGACCATGTCGGCCCCCTTGAGGACCTCCTCGATCTCCTCGCGGTGATCCTCGGCGGCCTTGCGGCCGACGGCCGGGTTGGCTCCGGCGCCGAGTCCGCGGGTGAGTTCCCGGCCGACGTCGAGCTTGACGTCGGCGTCGCTCATCAACAGGGCTTGCGCGTCGGTGTTGATGGCGATGAACTCGACGCCCTTGAGACCGACCTCGATCATCCGGTTGATGGCATTGACACCACCGCCGCCGACACCGATGACTTTGATGACTGCGAGGTAGTTCTGCGGTGCTGCCACGTCGAAGGCCTCTCGCCTCGAGTTACGTGTCGCCGTCTCGCACTGCCGCGATACGACGACTGATGCCGAATGGGACGGTCCGAACGCCGACCCGAACCCTAACGCTGAAGTTTAGGGTTACCAGTGTGTCTGTTCCCTGGACTCTTCCGAACAGGACACTAAGTCGACAAGTGGCGCACGTTCAACGAACACGCCGAACCTCCCGTTTTTCTTTTCACCCTATGTGATCAGGCTTAAGCCTGCCCATCCAGGGTGCTGGCCTGCGCTGATGTACGTCAACTCGCCGATGACGCAGGGGCGGTGGGGACGCTCACATCGAAGTGCCGTGCCTTCGGAACTGCTTTCATGAGCCCGGCCAGCGCCTCGGCCTTTGCGCGCCCCTTCTCGCCGCTCCCCCACATGACCGTGCGGTCGTCACGCAGCCGCAGCGAGATGGAGTCGTACGAACGGACCTTGACGGTCCGGGTGTCCGCCGCGACCGCGCCGGGCAGGGCGGCGACCACGCGGACGGCCTCGCGGCGCAGCCGTGCGGCGTCGAAGCGGCGCAGGCTCGCGGCGGCGCCGCCGGAGGGGTCCGTGGCCATTTCGAGGAGGGGGGTGCCCTTCGGCGCCTTCTCGACGGTGGCGAAACGAACACCCTTCGCGTCCACTTCGACGAACTTTCCGTCCTTTTCGATGAGCAGAACCGGCGTGCGCTCCGTCACTTTCAGTGCGATTCCATGGGGCCAGGAGCGGACGACATCAACCGAGTCAATTCGGGGCAATTTTCTCCGAAGCCGCTCTTCGATGGCTCCGGAATCGACCGAAATCAGTGGTTCCCCGACCGGTACGCCCGCGACCTCGCGCACCTGGTGCGGCTTGAGGACCATCGTCCCGGACGTCGTCACCCGCTCCACCCGCAGCCACGGCGAGCCGTAGAACACCCAGGCGCCGCCCCCGGCGAGCACGGCGAGGGCGAGCGCGAGGACGATCAGGAGCCGCACCCGCGGTGCCCGCAGGGCCCGCGGCAGCCGCGGTCGGCGGGGGCGCGGGCGGGACGGGCGGGACGGCCCAGACCCAGCCCTCCGCCGTTCGGCGGTCGTCGGTCCGGCCCGTCCGGCCACAGTCCCCTGCCTTCTCTCACGCGTTGCGGCGTGACGCAATCGCCTCGTACACCATGTTGACGAGGAGGTCGTCGGCGTCCCTGCGGCCGAACTCCGAGGCGGCACGGGACATCTCGTACAGCCGGTGCGGGTCGGCGAGCACGGGCAGGACATTGCCCTGGACCCACTCGGGGGTGAGCTCCGCGTCGTCGACCAGCAGGCCGCCGCCCGCCTTGACCACCGGCTGGGCGTTGAGCCGCTGTTCGCCGTTGCCGATGGGCAGCGGGACGTAGGCGGCCGGCAGCCCGACGGCGGACAACTCGGCGACGGTCATCGCGCCCGCGCGGCAGAGCATCATGTCGGCCGCGGCGTACGCGAGGTCCATCCGGTCCACGTACGGTACCGGGATGTAGGGGGGCATCCCGGGCATGTTCTCCACGTACGGCATTTCGTTCTTCGGGCCGACCGCGTGCAGGATCTGGATGCCCGCGCGCTGGAGCACCGGGGCGACCTGCTGGACGACCTCGTTCAGGCGCCGGGCGCCCTGGGAGCCGCCGGAGACGAGCAGCGTGGGCAGGTTCGGGTCGAGGTTGAAGGCCGCGCGGGCCTCCGGGCGGACCCGGGCCCGGTCGAGCAGCGCGATGGTGCGGCGCAGCGGGATGCCGATGTAGCGCGAGCCACGCAGCTTGCTGTCGGGCGTGGAGACCGCGACCCCGGAGGCGTACCGCGAGCCGATCTTGTTGGCGAGCCCGGGGCGCGCGTTGGCCTCGTGCACCACGATCGGCACACCCGCGCGCTTGGCCGCCAGATAGCCGGGCAGCGCCACATAGCCGCCGAAGCCGACCACGCAGTCGGCCTTGGTGCGCTCCAGGATCTGCTCGGCCGCCTTGATGGTGCCGCGCAGCCGCCCGGGCACGGTGATCAGCTCGGGGGTGGGCTTGCGCGGCAGCGGCACGGCGGGGATGAGGGCGAGTTCATAGCCCCGCTCGGGTACGAGTCGGGTCTCGAGGCCGCGCTCCGTGCCCAGGGCCGTGATCCCCACGGTCGGGTCCTGCCTGCGCAGGGCGTCCGCGAGGGCGAGCGCAGGCTCGATGTGGCCGGCGGTCCCCCCACCGGCGAGTACGACATGCACCGAAATTCACCGCTCTCCGGACGAACGCGCCTTGACGCGCCGTCGCATCGTGTTCCATCTCACCCGAGGCTGCCGCATGGCCAGGGCCGCCTTCGCCGCCGGGTCCTCACGCGCGAAGGCGATGAGAAGCCCGATGGCGAACATGGTCGGCAGCAGGGCTGAACCTCCGTAGGAGAACAGCGGGAGCGGAACACCGGCGATCGGCAGCAGACCGAGCACCGCACCGACGTTGATCACGGCCTGGGCCGTGATCCAGGTGGTCACGCCTCCCGCTGCGTACCTCACGAAGGGGTCCTCCGTGCGTCCGGCCACGCGGATACCCGCATAGCCTAGAGCCGCGAACAGGGCGAGCACCGACAGCGTCCCCGCCAGGCCGAGTTCCTCCCCGGTGATGGCGAAGATGAAGTCGGTGTGCGGTTCGGGCAGTTGACCCCATTTTTCCACACTCGCGCCGAGGCCGGAACCGAAGAATCCGCCAGAGGCCAGGGCGTAGATGCCGTGCACGGCCTGCCAGCACTGGTCGCCGGGTCCGGGGTCGGTCGCGCCGATGCAGGCGAGCCTGGCCATCCGGTTCGGGCTGGTCTTGATGAGGATCACACCGAGGACGGCCGCGATGCTCAGGACGCCCGCGAACAGCCGCGTCGGGGCGCCCGCCAGCCACAACAGGCCGAACAGGATCGCGGTGAGGATGATGGCCGTGCCCATGTCGCCGCCCAGCATGATCAGGCCGAGCAGCATGAAGGTGACCGGAACCAGCGGCACCAGCATGTGCTTCCACTGGGTGAGAAGCCGCTTGTCCTGTTTGCGCGCCAGCAGGTCCGCTCCCCACAGCACCAGCGCGAGCTTGCCGAACTCGCTGGGCTGGAGCTGGAAAGGGCCCCCCAAATAGATCCAGTTCTGATTGCCGTTGACGCTGCGCCCTATCCCGGGAATCTGGACGAGGACCATCAGGAAGACGGAGGCGGCCAGCATCGGGTAGGACAGCGCCCGGTGCAGCTTGACCGGCATCCGCATGGCGATGAGCAGCAAGGCGGACCCGAGGACCGCGGCGACGAACTGCTTGCGGAAGAAGTAGGAGGCGGGCAGGTTCAGCTGCAACGCCTGGATCATCGACGCCGAGTAGACCATCACGAGGCCGAGCGCCGTGAGCAGCAGGCTGCTGCCGAGGATCAGGTAGTACGCGGTCAGCGGCCGGTCCCAGGCCTTGCGGGCCCGGTCGTAGAGCCGCCGCGGCGAGCTCTCACGGACCACCGGGGTGGCCCGCGGCCGCGCCGGTCGCTTCGGGGTGCGCGGGGTGCGCACGGAGGCGCGCCCGGCCATCAGCGGCACCCCGCGCCCGCGCGCACGCATCCCCCGCCGGCGCGCGGCCGTCCACGAAACCCCCGCCACGACGGCGTTCCCACGGCTGCCACGTGCCCTCCTTCGGGTGCCGGGCGCCCCCGGACCACGCTGGGCCCGCCGTCAGGCGCTCGCGCCGAGTTCGCGGACCGCTGCCGCGAACGCGTCACCACGCTTGTTGTAGTTGGTGAACATGTCCATCGACGCACAGGCCGGCGCCATCAGGACGGTGTCCCCCGGCCGCGCGAGCCGCGCGGCCTGCCGTACGGCCTCGGACATCGCCCCAGTGTCCGTCCGGTCGAGGTCCACGACGGGTACTTCGGGCGCGTGTCGCGCGAGCGCTTCGCGGATCAGCGCGCGGTCGGCGCCGATCAGGACGACCCCCCGCAGCCGCCCCGCGGCGCCCGCGACCAGCTCGTCGAAGGTGGCGCCCTTGGCGAGCCCGCCGGCGATCCACACGATCGGCTCGTACGCCGCCAACGACGCCTGCGCGGCGTGGGTGTTGGTGGCCTTGGAGTCGTCGATGTAGGCGACGCCCTCGACGTCGGCCACGTGCTCGATGCGGTGTGCGTCGGGCCGGAAGGCGCGCAGCCCCTCGCGCACCGCCGCCGCCTCCACGCCGAACGCGCGCGCGAGGCCCGCGGCGGCGAGGGCGTTGGCGATGTTGTGCGGGGCGGGCGGCCGCACGTCGGAGATCTCGGCGAGCTCCTGGGCCTGCTTCTGGCGGTCCGGCACGAAGGCACGGTCGACCAGGATGCCGTCCACGACGCCCAGTTGCGAGGGGGCGGGCGCGGTCAGCGTGAAACCGATGGCGCGGCAGCCCTCTTCGACGTCGGCCTCGCGGACCAGGTCCTCGGTGGCCTTGTCGGCGACGTTGTAGACGCACGCCACCTGGTTGCCCTCGTAGACGCGGCCCTTGTCGGCGGCGTACGCCTCCATGGAGCCGTGCCAGTCGAGGTGGTCGGGGGCCAGGTTCAGGACGGCCGCCGAGTGGGCGCGCAGGGAGGGCGCCCAGTGCAGCTGGTAGGAGGACAGCTCGACGGCGAGCACGTCGTAGGCGTCGTCTCCCTCCCGTCGCCCACCACCGCCCTCGATCGAACGCGCTTCGCGCGCCGCCCTGTCTTCCAGGACCACGTCCACGATGGGCGTGCCGATGTTGCCGACGGCCGCCGTGCGCAGCCCGGCGGCGGCCAGGATCGACGCGAGCATCTGCGTGGTGGTGGTCTTGCCGTTGGTGCCGGTGATCGCGAGCCAGGGCGCGGCGTCCGGGCCGCGCAGGCGCCAGGCGATCTCGACGTCGCCGACGACGTCGACGCCCGCCTCCGCGGCGGCCTGGAACAGCGGCGAGGAGGGCTTCCAGCCGGGCGAGGTGACGACGAGGTCGGTGCCCTCGGGGAGCGTCTCGGCGTCCCCGAGGCGTACGGCGATCCCGGCGGCCGCGAGCTCGGCGGCCCGCGCCCGGTGGGTCTCGCCGTCGCCGCCGTCCACGACGGTCACCGCCGCGCCGAGGCCCGCGAGCGCGCGGGCGGCGCTGAGGCCGCTCACGCCGAGCCCGGCGACGGTGACGTTCCTGCCCTGCCAGCTGGTCACTTGGTGGCCGCCCACCCTGCGTAGAAGAGTCCGAGTCCGACGATCACGCACATGCCCTGGATGATCCAGAAGCGGACCACGACAAGGACTTCCGACCACCCCTTCAGTTCGAAGTGGTGCTGGAGTGGCGCCATGCGGAAGACGCGTTTGCCGGTGAGGCGGAAGGAGCCGACCTGGATGACCACGGACATGGTGATCAGGACGAAGAGGCCGCCGAGGAGCGCGAGCAGCAGCTCCGTGCGGGAGCAGATCGCGAGTCCGGCGAGCGCGCCGCCGAGGGCCAGCGAGCCGGTGTCACCCATGAAGATCTTCGCGGGCGAGGTGTTCCACCACAGGAAGCCGAAGCAGGCGCCCATCAGCGCGGAGGCCACGACCGCGAGGTCGAGTGGGTCTCTGACCTCGAAACACGCCTCCGGGTTGGTGAGGGTGTTCGCGTTGGCGCAGGACTCCTGGTACTGCCAGACGCCGATGAAGGTGTAGGCGCCGAAGACCATCACGGAGGCGCCGGTGGCGAGACCGTCGAGGCCGTCGGTGAGGTTCACGCCGTTCGACATCGCGAGGATCATGAACAGCGCCCAGACCACGAACAGGACCGGGCCGATCGACCAGCCGAAGTCCGTGACGAACGACAGCTTGGTGGAGGCCGGGGTCTGGTTTCGGTTGTCGGGCCAGTTCAGCGCGAGCACGGCGAAGCCGATGCCGACGATCAGCTGGCCCGCCATCTTGGCCTTGGCCCGCAGACCGAGCGAGCGCTGCTTGACGATCTTGATGTAGTCGTCGAGGAAGCCGACCAGGCCCATGCCCGCCATCAGGAAGAGCACCAGCAGACCGGAGAGCGTGAACTCCCCGCCGGTGATGAACTTCGTGAGGAAGTACGCGATGAGCGTGGCCAGGATGAAGGCGATGCCGCCCATCGTCGGCGTACCGCGCTTGCTGTGGTGCTCGCGCGGGCCGTCGTCCCGGATGAACTGGCCATAGCCCTTGCGGGCCAGGAGCTTGATCAGCAGGGGCGTACCGACCAGGGTCAGGAAGAGCCCGATCACACCCGCGAAGAGGATCTGCCTCATCGGCCGGCGACCTGCCCCTCCGGAGAGGCGGCGGCGTCATCGAGCAGCGCCAGCGCGACCCGCTCGAGACCGACCGATCTGGACGCCTTCACCAGCACGACGTCTCCTGGGCGCAGCTCGCTGCGCAGCAGGTCGATCGCCGCCTGTGCGTCGGACACGTGCACCGACTCCTCACCCCACGAACCCTCGTTGTATGCGCCCAGTTGGAGCCAGGACGCTTCCCTGCCCCCGACTGCCACGAGCTTGTTCACGTTCAGCCGGACGGCAAGGCGCCCGACCGCGTCGTGCTCGGCGAGCCCGTCGTCACCGAGCTCGGCCATGTGACCGAGCACCGCCCACGTGCGTCCACCCTCGGCCTGTGCGGCTCTGCCCATGGCCGCGAGCGCGCGCAGAGCGGCTCGCATGGACTCGGGGTTCGCGTTGTAGGCGTCGTTGACGACCGTCACGCCGTCCTGGCGCTCGGTGACCTCCATCCGCCAGCGGGACAGCGTGCCCGCCTCGGAGAGCGCGAGGGCGATCTCGTCCACGGACATGCCCAGCTCATGGGCGACGGCGGCCGCGGCGAGCGCGTTCGACACGTGGTGCTCACCGTACAGGCGCAGCCGCACGTCGCTGCACCCGGTGGGTGTGGTGAGCGTGAAGGCGGGCTGTCCGTTCTCGGTGAGCCGGACATTCTCGGCGCGTACGTCGGCGTCGGCGGCCTCTCCGAAGAGCAGCACCCGGGCCTTCGTACGGGAGGCCATCGCGCGTACGAGGGGGTCGTCGGCGTTGAGGATCGCGGCGCCGTCGGCCGGGAGCGCCTCGACCAGCTCGCCCTTTGCTTGCGCGATCTGCTCGCGGCCGCCGAACTCGCCGATGTGGGCGGTGCCGACGTTCAGGACGAGGCCGATCTTCGGCGGCGTCAGCTCGGTCAGGTACCGGATGTGGCCGATGCCGCGGGCGCCCATCTCCAGGACGAGGAACTTCGTCTCGTCGGTGGCGCTCAGCGCGGTCAGCGGCAGGCCGATCTCGTTGTTGAGCGAGCCCGGCGTCCACACGGTGGGCGCCTTGCGGCCGATGACCTGGGCGACCAGGTCCTTGGTGCTGGTCTTGCCCGCGGAGCCGGTGAGGGCGACGAGGGTCGCGCCGAGCCGGGCGACGACGTGCCGGGCGAGGGCGCCGAGCGCCCGCGGCACATCGTCGACGACGATCGCGGGCACCCCGCACGGCCGTGAGCCGAGCACGGCGACCGCGCCCGCCCCGACGACCTGGGCGGCGTAGTCGTGCCCGTCGACGCGCTCGCCCACGAAGGCGGCGAACAGGCCGCCGGGCTCCACCTCACGGGAGTCCCTGACGACCGGCGCGGTCACCTGGACCTGCGGATCCGGTATGTCGTACGTCTGCCCGCCGACGACGGTGGCGATCTCGGCGAGGGAGAGGGCGATCACAACTTCATCCCTGGGTTTGCTCGATAGCTTCGCGAAGCACCAGGCGGTCGTCGAAGGGACGGACCACCCCGGCGATGTCCTGGCCCTGTTCATGTCCCTTGCCCGCGACCAGGACGGTGTCCCCGGGCTCGGCGCGGGCGACGGCCGCGCGGATGGCGGCGGCGCGGTCCTCGAAGACGGCGACGTCACCGCGCTCGTGGGCGGGCACCTCGGCGGCGCCCGCGAGCATCGTCGCGAGGATGGCGAGGGGGTCCTCGCCGCGGGGGTTGTCGGACGTCAGTACGGCGGAGTCGGCGAGCCGGGCCGCGGCCGCGCCCATCGGCCTGCGCTTGGTCTGGTCGCGGTCGCCGCCGCAGCCGAGCACGATGTGCAGCTTGCCCTCGGTGACCTTGCGCAGCGCGCGCAGGACCGATTCGACGGCGTCCGTCTTGTGGGCGTAGTCCACGACGGCGAGGTAGGGCTGGCCGGCGTCGACGCGCTCCAGGCGGCCGGGGACGCCCGGCACGGCCGCGACGCCGTCGGCGGCCTGCTGCGGGTCGATCCCGGCGACGGCGAGCGACACGATCGCGGCGAGGGTGTTGGCGACGTTGAAGGGCCCGGCGAGCGGCGAGCGGGCGGCGATCCGCTCGCCCTTGGGGCCGACGGCGGTGAACGTGGAGTCCAGCGGCCCGACTTCGACGTCCTCGGCACGCCAGTCGGCGTCCGGGTGGCCCTCGGCGGAGAAGCTGGTGACGGGGACCTCGGACTCGGTGAGGAGGCGGCGTCCGTACTCGTCGTCGAGGTTGACCACGCCGAGCCGGGCGCGCCGCTTGGTGAACAGCTGCGCCTTGGCCCGGAAGTAGTCCTCCATGTCGGAGTGGAACTCCATGTGCTCCGGGCTGAGGTTGTTGAAGACGGCGACGTCGAAGACGCAGCCGTCGACCCGGCCGAGCACGAGCGCGTGGCTGGACACCTCCATCGCGACCGCCTCGACGCCGCGCTCGCGCATCACCGCGAACAGCGCCTGCAGGTCGGTGGCTTCGGGCGTGGTCCGCTCGGACTTGATGCGCTCCTCGCCGATGCGCGTCTCGACGGTGCCGATGAGCCCGGTGGCGCGGACTGCCTTCAGACCGCCCTCGATGAGGTACGCCGTGGTGGTCTTGCCGGACGTGCCGGTGATGCCGATCTGCAGCAGGTCGCGGCCCGGATGGCCGTACACCGTCGCGGCCAGCTCGCCCATGGCGCCGCGCGGGTCGGCGACGACGAGCACCGGGAGCCCCGTGGTGGCGGCGCGGTCGGCGCCGGTCGGGTCGGTGAGGATCGCGGCGGCGCCGAGGTCGGCGGCCTGGGCGACGAAGTCGGCGCCGTGCATGCGGGCGCCGGGCAGGGCCGCGTAGATGTCGCCGGGGCGCACCGCGCGCGAGTCGTGGGTGATCCCGGTGATGGCGGCGTCCGTGCCCGGGGCCGCGGCCCCCAGCTGATCGGCGAGCTCCGCGAGGGGGGTGGCGGAGACCTGGGTCGGCCTCGGCGGTCCCGGGTAGGTCACGGGAGCGTCCTTCTGGGTGGTTTGGGACTGATCAGCGTGTGGCACGGCGGTGAGCGTACCGGGCACACCCCCGTTGGGGCCAAAAGGCAGGGGGCCACGCGCGGTGCGGCCGGGCGGGTGCAACGGCGGCCCGGGGGTGGCGGCACGGTGTGTCGCGGGCCGGTTCCCCGGGTCCGGGGTGATGGTCGTCACGGGCTGTTCCTGTCCGGCTGTGCGCTCCAGGGCGTGGTCGATGGGTCGGCGCGGCGTCGCGTCGGCCCACCGGACACGTCCTAGCCGCCGTTCGCGGGTCGGCCGGGGGTCTCCGGCCTGCCGGGGTCGTAGGTCACCGGGAGCGGCGCGGGGGCCTTGCCGGTGGGCGGGGCCTGGAGCGTCTTGAGGGCGAACTGCATGACCTTCTTGTAGATGGGGCCGCAGATCTGGCCGCCGAAGTAGCTGCCCTTCGTGGCGTTCTGGATGACGCAGTAGACGGTGACGCGCGGCTTGTCGGCGGGCGCGAAGCCCGCGAAGGACGAGGTGTAGCCGCGGTAGCGGCCGGTCTGCGGGTCGACCCGGTTGGCCGTGCCGGTCTTGCCGGCGACGCGGTAGCCGGGGATGCGGGCCTTGGTTCCGGTGCCTTCCTCGTCGTCGACGACGGACTCCAGCATCCGCGCGACGGTCCGCGCGGTCTTCTCGCTGACCACGCGGGTCTTCTTCGGCGCGGGCGCGGGCGTGAAGCGGCCGTCGGGCCCCTTGGTGCCGCGCACCAGCGTCGGCTCGACGCGGACGCCGCCGTTGGCGATGGTCGAGTACACGGACGCGGCCTGCATGGCGTTGATGGAGACGCCCTGGCCAAAGGGGATCGTGAACTGCTGCGAGGTCGACCACTTGTCGGGCGGCGCGAGGATGCCGGAGGTCTCGCCGGGGAAGCCGAGCCCGGTCTCCTTGCCGATGCCGAACTTCCGCAGGTACGCGTAGAGGGTCCGGTTGACCTCCCGCTGCGTCTTGCCGAGTTCGCCGGTGGCGAGGATGGTGCCGATGTTGCTGGACTTGGCGAGCACGCCGTTGAGCGTGAGGTACCAGGTCGGGTGGTCGATGTCGTCCTGGAAGAGCCGGTCGCCGCGGTGCAGGCGGTTGGGCACGGTCACGCGGGTGCCGGGGGTGGCGGCGTTCTCCTCAAGGACGGCGGCCATCGACATGACCTTGGCGGTGGAGCCGGGTTCGTAGGCGTCCTGGAGCGCGGCGTTGCCGAGGCTGGCGCCGCGGGCCTGGGCCAGGTTGTTGGGGTCGAAGCCGGGCGCGTTGGCCATGGCGAGGACCTCGCCGGTGCGGGTGTCCTGCACCAGTACGTAGCCGCGGTCGGCCTTGGACTTGCGCACCTGCTCGGTGATGGCGTCCTGGGCGGCCCACTGGATGTCGCGGTCTATGGTCAGCTCGACGTCCGAGCCGGGCACGGCGGGCTTCTCGGTGCTGCCCGCGGTGGGCACCTGGCGGCCGCCGGACTGGGCGTAGCGGATCTCGCCCTGCTTGCCCGCGAGTTCCTTGTCGAGCTGCTGCTCGACGCCGCCGCCGCCCTTGCCGTCGGCGTTGACCCAGCCCAGTATCCCGGCGGCCAGGCCGTCGTTGGGGTACACGCGCTTGCTGGTGGGCACGGCGAAGACGCCCGCGAGGACGTTGACCGCCTTGGGGTCGGCGCTCGCCTTGTCGGCGAGCGCGGAGCGCAGGTCCTTGATCTGCTTCCAGACCTGCGGGGCCTCACGGCGCGCCAGGAGCGTGAAGCGGGTCTTGGGGGTCCGGAGTTTCTTGGCGAGTTCACCGGCGTCCGCGTCGAGGATCGGCGCGAGCAGCCCGGCGGCCTGCTCGGGCGCGTCGCCGGTCTTCGTCTCCTTCGGCGTGAAGAGGGTGGGGTCGGCGGTGATGTCGTACGCGTCCACGCTGGTGGCGAGTTCGACGCCGCCGCGGTCGGTGATGGCCCCGCGCTCGGCGGCGAGCTTGTGGGTGGAGTACCGGTTCTTCTCCGCCTTCGCGGCGTAGGTGTCGGCGTCCACGGCCTGCACCTGGAAAAGCCGCACCACGAACGCCAGCATCACCAGGGTCAGGCCGAGGCTGACCATGCGCAGGCGCGGCCGCGGGCTGCCCAGGCGGATGGTCTTGGCCTGGGGCGCCTTGGGCGGCCTCGATCCGGACGGGCGGGGGCGACGGGCGGGCGGGCGCGCTCCTGGCCCGGGCCCGCTGCGGCCGCCGGGGCGGGCGGGCCGCGCCGGGCCGGGGACCCGGCGGCGTGGGGGTGGCGGTTGGCGGTCCGTCACTTACGTCACCTGCCGGGGGTCGTGGGGGCGGGCCTCGCGGGAGCGGCCGGGGATGGGGGCGGTGCGGAGGACAGGGGTGCCGGGGGTGCCGGGGGTGCGGCGGCGGGGGCCGAGGGCTGCGGGCCGGGGGCGGGCGGGGAGGTGGCCGCGGCGGGCCCCGGCGCGGGGGCGGACGGGGACGGGACGGCCGGGAGGTGCGAGGGGCCGGGGACCGGGACGGGGCGGCGGGCCGCGGACTCGCGCAGGGCGGAGGCGCCGGGGGCGACGCCGGGCTTGCCCCGGACGGTGCCGTCGGGGCTGAGGAAGGCCGGGTCGCCGCCGGGGACCATGCCGAGCTCGCGGGCGCGGCGCTGGAGGGCGTCCGGGGCGGCGTACTCGTCGACGTCCTTCTGGAGCTCCTGCTCCTCGTCGGTGAGCTCCTGCGTCTCCTTCTTCAGCTTGGTCAGCTGGAACGAGCCCTCGTTGAGCGAGGAGTTGAGGATCAGGAGCGTGATGAGGCCGCCGCCGAGGAGCAGCACGACCAGGAGCACGAAGGGCGTGCGCGCGGCCTGGCTCGGGCCCGCGGGCAGCAGCCGGGCGAGCCGCGCGGCCCTCCCCCGCAGCTCGGGCTTCTTGCTCATACGGCCTCCTCGCGGACGCGGCTCACGGGGCCTCTTCGGTGGGGCCGCTCGGCGGGCCCGCGGTGCGGCCGCGCCCAGGGCCTTCGGTGCGGCCGTTCACGGGGCTTCCCCGCCGCGGCCGCTCACAGGGCTTCCTCGCGGATGCGCAGCGCACCCCGCAGCCGTGCCGGAGCGGCCCGGCGGTTCTCGGCGATCTCTTCCTCGGTGGGCAGCTCGGCGCCGCGGGTGAGCAGCTTGAGCCGTGGCTGGTACTGCTCGGGCACGATCGGCAGGCCGGGCGGCGCCGTGGTCGCGGCGCCCGCCGCGAACACCTGCTTGACCAGGCGGTCCTCCAGCGAGTGGTACGAGAGGACGGCGATGCGGCCGCCGACGGCGAGCGCCTTCACGGCGTCGGGGATGGCCCGCTCCAGGACGCTCAGCTCGCCGTTGACCTCGATGCGCAGGGCCTGGAAGGTGCGCTTGGCCGGGTTGCCGCCGGTGCGCTTGGCGGCCTGCGGCAGGGAGTCGCGGATCAGCTCGACGAGCCGGGCGCTGTTGCTGAACGGCTCCTTGTCGCGCTCGCGCACGACGGCGGAGACGATCCGCTTGGCCTGCTTCTCCTCGCCGTACGCCCGCAGGATCCGCACGAGTTCACCGGCGGGGTAGGTGTTGAGGACCTCGGCGGCGCTGATGCCGGTCGTCTGGTCCATGCGCATGTCGAGGGGGGCGTCCTGGGCGTAGGCGAAGCCTCGGTCGGCCTCGTCGAGCTGCATGGAGGAGACCCCGAGGTCGAACAGGACGCCCTGCACGCGCGGGACGCCGAGCCGCCGCAGTACGTCGGGCAGCTCGTCGTAGACCGCGTGCACCAGGGTGGCCCGGTCGCCGTAGGGGGCGAGCCGCTCGCCGGACAGGCGCAGCGCTTCCTTGTCGCGGTCCAGGGCGATGAGGCGGGCCGAGGGGAAGGCGGCGAGCAGTGCCTCGCTGTGGCCGCCGAGGCCGAGGGTGCAGTCGACGACCACCGCTCCCGGCTCCGCGAGCGCCGGGGCCAACAGGTCCAGGCACCGCTGGAGCATCACCGGGACATGTCGGGCAGAACTCAATGCACCCTCTCAGGGTCCGGCGCGGACGGCGCCCGCACAGCCGGGTCCCCGCCCGCTCATGAAGGGGAATCCGGCCCGCCGGCGCCGGGGAAGGGGCGTCGGCCGACCGGGAGCGGGAGGAGGCCGAGCCGTACGTACGCGCCGCGCACGTGGGAACTCAAGAAATCTCCGGAACGGTCCGGGGGAAAAGCTCCGGGCCGGTCCAGCGGAAGCGGACTCCACTCCCGCTTCGCGTCACTTTAGTCCACCCTGTCTCGCGGTCAATCAACCGGCCTGCGCGGCGCGGCCCGGCCGGCCGGGAAGCCGTCGTCCGGCGCCGTCACCGGTTCGGACGCGTCCCGCGTCACCGGTTCGGACGCACTCTCCGGGCCCCTGTGGGTTACCTCACAACAACGCCCTATGGCGTTCTTTGTCCGCTCTCACCGCAGGCCCGCACCGCACGTGACCACTACCGTCATAGTCATGACGACTTCCGCATCACTCCCCACGAATTCCGAAGACGCCATACCCACGAGCGACACACACGAAGACGGCACCGTCACCGACCGCCTCGTCGAGGCCAACGAGCGATACGCCGCCGATTTCACCGACCCGGGCATGGACGCCCGCCCCGTGCTGCGCGTCGCCGTGGTCGCCTGCATGGACGCCCGCCTCGACCTGCACGACGCCCTCGGCCTGGAGTTGGGCGACTGCCACACGATCCGCAACGCGGGCGGTGTGGTCACCGATGACGTGATCCGTTCCCTGACCATCAGCCAGCGGGCGCTCGGCACCCGCAGCGTGGTCCTGATCCACCACACCGGCTGCGGCCTGGAGTCCCTCACCGAGGAGTTCCGGCAGGACCTGGAGAACGAGGTCGGGCAGCGGCCGACGTGGGCGGTGGAGTCGTTCCGCGACGTCGACCAGGACGTGCGCCAGTCCATGCAGCGCGTGCGGACCTCGCCCTTCCTCCTGCACGCCGACGACGTCCGTGGATTCGTGTTCGACGTGAAGACGGGGCTCCTCCGCGAGATCGACCCTGCGTGACCGTCGTCTGTTGGGTACCGGACAATCTCCGGTACCCAAAAGGCGACAAGCCCCGACATATCGCCGCCAGTTGTCCACAGTCGAGTGACACGAACCGGTAAGCCCAACAAGAATGCGTGTGTGGCGTCGCGCTGAACCTTTCACGCGTGGCGTCCGTGTTTCGGGGTGGGCCGGTCCGCACGCGAGCGTCGGCCCGGGAAAATGAAGAAACCCGTGCTCCTTGCCGAGCGTGGGGAAGGGCCGAGGAGGGCCGGGTGACGACCTATGACGATCGAGCGAGCCTCACAGATCTGACCACGACCGCGGAGCGTGTCCGCAGGTCGGTCGAGGGCGTGATCGAGGGCAAGCCGGAGGTCGTACGGCTTTCGCTGACCGTGCTCCTGGCGGAGGGGCACCTGCTCATCGAGGATGTGCCGGGCGTGGGCAAGACCATGCTCGCCAAGGCACTCGCGCGGTCCATCGACTGTTCGGTGCGGCGTATCCAGTTCACGCCGGACCTGCTGCCTTCGGACATCACGGGCGTGTCCATCTGGGACCAGCAGCGCCGTGACTTCGAGTTCAAGCCGGGAGCGATCTTCGCGCAGATCGTGATCGGCGACGAGATCAACCGCGCGTCTCCGAAGACGCAGTCCGCGCTCCTGGAGTCCATGGAGGAGCGCCAGGTCACCATCGACGGGCAGACGTACGAACTGCCCAGCCCCTTCATGGTGGTGGCCACGCAGAACCCGGTCGAGATGGAGGGCACCTACCCGCTGCCCGAGGCGCAGCGCGACCGTTTCATGGCCCGCGTCTCGATCGGCTATCCGGCCCCGGAGGCCGAGCTGCAGATGCTGGACGTGCACGGCGGCGTCTCACCGCTCGACGACCTCCAGCCGGTGGCGCACGCCCACGACATCGTGAAGCTCATCGACGCGGTCCGCACGGTCCACGTCGCCGACTCCGTGCGCAGATACGCCGTCGACCTGGTCGCCGCCACCCGCAGCCACCCGGACCTGCGCCTCGGCGCGTCCCCGCGCGCGACGCTGCACCTGCTGCGCGCGGCCAAGGCCTCCGCCGCCCTCAGCGGCCGCGAGTTCGCCCTGCCGGACGACGTGCAGGCCCTCGCCGTCGCGGTCCTCGCCCACCGCCTGCTGCCCACGGCCCAGGCCCAGCTGAACCGGCGCACGGCCGAGTCGGTGGTCCTCGAGATCCTCCAGCGCACCCCCGTCCCGGCGACCCAGCAGCCCGGCCAGGGCTTCTTCGGCCAGCCGCCCGGCTCGCGGAGGCTGTGATGGCCGCCGGGGGGCCTGCCGCGCGCGCCGAGGACGACCGGGGCGGCCTGCGCACGGCGCTCGCCGGCCTGACCACCCGCGGCCGCTCCTTCTTCGCGGCGGGCATCGCCGCCGCCGTGTGCGCCTACGTCCTCGGCCAGAGCGACCTGCTGCGGGTCGGCCTGCTCCTCGCGGTGCTCCCGCTGGTGTGCGCGGCCGTGCTCTACCGCACCCGCTACCGCGTCGCGGGCAGCCGCCGCCTCTCCCCCGCGCGCGTGCCCGCCGGTTCGGAGGCGCGCGTGCACCTGCGGATGGACAACGTCTCGCGGCTGCCCACGGGCCTGCTGATGCTCCAGGACCGGGTGCCGTACGTCCTCGGGCCGCGCCCTCGCTTCGTGCTCGACCGGGTCGAGGCGGGCGGCCGCCGCGAGGTGTCCTACCGGGTGCGCTCGGACCTGCGCGGCCGCTATCCGCTCGGACCGCTCCAACTGCGCCTGACCGACCCGTTCGGCATGTGCGAGCTGACCCGCTCCTTCTCGACGTACGACACCCTGACGGTCGTCCCGCGCGTGGAGGCGCTGCCGCCGGTGCGGCTCACCGGCGAGGCCAAGGGGTACGGCGACGGACGGCACCGCTCGCTTGCGCTCGCCGGGGAGGACGACGTCATCCCGCGCGGGTACCGCTACGGCGACGACCTGCGCCGCGTCCACTGGCGCTCCACCGCGCGCTACGGCGAGCTGATGGTGCGCCGCGAGGAGCAGCCGCAGCGCTCGCGCTGCACGGTGCTCCTGGACACCCGGGGCGTCGCCTACCAGGGCGCGGGCCCGGACTCGGCCTTCGAGTGGGCGGTGGCGGGCACCGCGTCCGCGCTGGTGCACATGCTCGAACGCGGCTTCTCGGTACGACTCCTGACGGACACCGGCAACTCGCTCCCGGGCGAGGGCGCGGACGGCTTCGCGGGCGCGAGCCAGGAGTCGGCGGACGCGGCCGGGCTCATGATGGACACGCTCGCCGTCATCGACCACTCGGACGGCGCGGGCCTCTCGCGCGCGTACGACGTGCTGCGCGGCGGGAACGAGGGGCTGCTCGTGGCCTTCCTCGGCGACCTGGACGACGAGCAGGCCGCGGTGATCGCCAAGATGCGCCAGCGCAGCGGCGCCGCGGTCGCCTTCGTCCTGGACAGCGCGGCCTGGTCCCAGGGCCCTGGACCGGCGCCGTCGGCGGCGGCGCAGCACTCGGTGCGGCTGCTCGACGAGGCGGGCTGGACGGCGGTCGCGGTGCCTCCGGGGGTGGCCCTGGTCGACCTGTGGCGGCAGGCGGACCGCCTGCGCACCACCGCGGGTCCCGCGCCGACGGCGGGGACGACGGCCGGGGGCTGGTCATGAGGGGGCGCCCGGGAGCGGGTGACCCCGAGGGTGGCTCCGGGGGCACGCGGCCCCGGGACCGCCGGTACGACTTCGAGGGGTTCTCGGTGAGCCCGGGGGGTGCTTCATGAGTGGGCGTACGCGGCTTGCGCTGTGTGCCACCGCCGCCACGCTGATGGCGTCGGGCGCGCTGCTGCCGCTCGTCGACACATCGGGCTGGCTCGTCCAGGCGGCGATCCTGCTGGCGCTGCAGAGCGGGGTCGGCGCGCTCGCCCGGCGGGTCCCGCTGGCCCGGCCGGTCACGGTGGCCGCGCAGGCCCTGGTGACGCTGCTGCTCCTGACGCTGGTGTTCGCGCGGGAGCAGGCGATCGCCGGGGTGATCCCGGGTCCTGAGGTCTTCCAGCACTTCAGCACGCTGCTCGAGGCGGGCGGCGACGACGTGGGGCGGTACGCGATTCCGGCGCCGCTCACCGACGGCATCCGCCTGATGGTGGTCGGCGGTGTGCTCGTGGTGGGCCTGGTGGTGGACGCCCTCGCGGTGACGTTCCGCACGGCCGCGCCGGCCGGGCTGCCGCTGCTCGCCCTGTACTCGGTCGCGGCCGGGCTCTCCGGGGACGGCGCCGGGTGGCTGTGGTTCCTGCTCGCCGCGGCCGGATATCTGCTGCTGCTCCTCGCCGAGGGCCGGGACCGGCTCTCGCAGTGGGGGCGGGTCTTCGGCGGCTCGGGCCAGGCCCCCGGGCGGGTCTCGGCCGGGCTCGACTCCGACGGCGGCGCCATCGCCCCGGTCCGCACCGGCCGCCGCATCGGCGCCGTCGCCCTCGGCATCGCCCTGGTCGTGCCGCTGGCGCTGCCCGCCCTCGACGGGGGCCTGCTCGACGGCTCGGACGGGCCCGGCGGCGGCGACGGGAGCGGGGGCGGCACGATCTCCGCGGTGAACCCGCTGGTCGCGCTCCAGGACAGCCTGAACCAGCCGGAGGACCGCGAGGTCATCTCGTACCGCACGAACGCCAAGAACACCCAGGACCTGTATCTGCGGATCGTCTCGCTCGACAAGTTCGACGGCACGACCTGGCGGACCACGGTCCGGGACATCTCGGATGTGCCGTCGCGGCTCCCGGACCCGCCGGGCCTGTCCCCCGAGGTCCGCAGGACCGAGATCCAGACGAACATCTCGGCCGACGACCGCTACGCGCAGAACTGGCTGCCGATGCCCTATCCGGCAAGCCAGGTCCGCATCGAAGGACGCTGGCGGTACGAGCCGGTGGGCCGCGCCCTCGTCGGGGACCGCGGCCAGACCACCCGGGGCGCGCAGTACAGCGTCAACAGCCTGGTGGTGGAGCCGACGGCCGAGCAGCTGGCGTCGGCGCCCGCGCCGCGGCCGGACCTGGCCCGGGAGTTCACCAAGGTGCCCGGCTCGCTGCCGTCGGTGGTGGCGTCCACCGCGCGGGAGGTCACCGAGGGGTCGGCGAACGACTACGAACGGGCGGTGAAGCTGCAGGACTGGTTCGCCTCGGAGGGCGGCTTCACGTACAACACGCAGGTCCGCGCGGGCAGCGGCCCGTCCGCCATCGCCCGCTTCCTGGACCAGAAGGAGGGCTTCTGCGTCCACTTCTCCTTCGCCATGGCGTCGATGGCCCGCACGCTCGGCATCCCGGCGCGCGTCGCGGTGGGCTTCACCCCGGGTTCCGCGCAGTCCAACGGCACCATGTCGGTCGGCCTGCGGGACGCCCACGCGTGGCCCGAGCTGTACTTCGAGGGTGTGGGCTGGACCCGGTTCGAGCCGACGCCCAACCGCGGCTCGGTGCCCGAGTACACCCGCCCGGACACCCCGTCCGAGGACTCCGACGCGTCGGCCGTGCCCGAGCCGTCCTCGTCCACGGCACCGTCGCCGACGCCCTCGCAGTCCCAGGACTGCCCGCGTGACCTGCAGCAGCAGGGCGGCTGCACGAGCGCGATGCCGCAGCTCGCGGGCGGTTCCGACGACGAAGGGCCGCCGCTCGGCTGGATCGTCGGCGGGACACTCCTCGCGCTGATCGTCCTGGTGGTGCCGGCGCTGCCCATGCTGTGGCGGGCCCGGGTGCGCGCCGTGCGGCTCGGGAGCGGCGGGCGCACGGAGGCGGACGCGGCCGCGCGGACCCTGGCGGCCTGGCAGGAGGTCACCGACACCGCCTGGGACCACGGCATCGCTCCGGACGAGTCCCAGACACCGCGGAAGGCGGCCGCCCGGATCGTCCGGGTCGGCGGGCTCGGCACGGGCCCCGCGGAGTCGGTGCACCGGGTGGCGGCCGCGGTGGAGCAGGTCCTGTACGCGCCCCGGCCGCAGCCCGCGCCGGGTCTCGGCGACGATGTGCGACGCCTGCGGGACGGACTGCGCGCCTCCGCGAGCCGTACGACGCGGCTGCGGGCGACGGTCGCCCCGCGTTCGGCCGCCCGGGTGGTGTGGGCGGCGTCGGACCGCTGGGCGGCGCTGAGCAGCCGCTGGTCGCAGTGGGCGGTCAGGCGCTGGGAGGCGCTGCGGAGGCCTGCGCGACAGGGGGGCTAGGCCTCCCCTGCCGGGGGCCGGAAGTATCCGATCCCCCGGCGTGTGTGAGCAGATGGAGCGGCGCCCGGTCCGTGGCCGGGCGCCGCTCCATTGGGTGCTGATGGCTCGGCGCCAGGGGCTGGCGGCTCCGGTGCTGGAGCTGGCGGCGGCGTGCCTGGCGGCTGGCGGCGGCGTGCTGGGGGGCGCGGGCAGCCGGGCGGGCGCGGACATACGTGTGGGGGGTGACCGATACGTTTCGGTCACCCCCCACACGTATGTCGAGGAGGTCGGCGCGAGGGCGTCTGCCGACGGGGCGCTGTGCGTCCGCGCGGATACGCCCGCGGGGCGCGGCCGGACGGGCTACTGGCCGCCCTGCTGCTCGTCCCTGCGGCGCTGCCAGCGCTGTTCGATGCGGTCCATCATGGAGCGGCGCTGCCGGGACTGCTGTCGGCGGCCGGGTGGCGCACCGGGGCCCGCGGCCGCCGCTGCTCCGGGTGCCTGCTCTCCAGGCTTGGGCGCCTTGCGCCAACCAGTGACGGCGAGCACCGCACACCCCAGCATGACGAGGAAGCCCACTACGCTCACCCAGATCAGCTGGGCGACCATTCCGGCCATGAGAAGGGCAATGCCCACCAGGAAGCCCGCGACCGCTTGGTAGACCCGCTTCCGGGTGTACGTACGCAGCCCGCTTCCCTCAAGCGCTGTCGCGAACTTGGGATCTTCGGCGTACAGCGCTCGCTCCATCTGCTCGAGCATGCGCTGCTCGTGCTCCGAGAGCGGCACGGAGTCCTCCTCATCGTGCAGTCGCCGGGGCGACCGGGGGGTCCCTTCAGGATAGGCAGGGAATCGCCCCCGTGAAACCCGCCCCTCTGCGCCAACTTCGCCAAACCGGACCGTCAGGTCGCTCCGGGTCGCTGAAGCCTGCATTCCCCAGCGGCCGGTCCGTCATGCCGGACGGTGTCCCTCGATCATACGGCGCCGGTAGCCCGTTCGGGGGGCCTGTGGCGTACTCCATGTGCGGCTGCGTCGCTGATCAGCGAGCCGATCCCAGCCGTCACAGGGGTCTCAGGCACCGGTCGGCGCTCAGGCCCCGTCGGCCTCGGTGTCCGCTGTCGCCCCCGCCGTCTCGCCCAGCACATGCAGCTGGGTGGCCACGGAGTGGAAGGCGGACAGCTCGGCGGCGGCGGCCTCGAGCTTGAGCAGCGCCTCCAGGGCGCCGGGCTCGGTGTCCACGAGGACGCCGGGGACCAGGTCGGCGAAGACGCGCACGCCGTGCACGGCGCCGACGTGCAGGCCCGCGCCCTCGACCAGTTCGGTCAGCTGGTCGGCGGTGAAGCGGCGCGGCACCGGGTCGCCCTCGCCCCAGCGTCCCGCCGGGTCGTCGAGGGCCCGGCGGGCCTCGCTGAAGTGTCCGGCGAGCGCGCGGGCGAGCACGGCGCCGCCGACGCCCGCGGCGAGCAGGCTGAGCACACCGCCGGGGCGCAGGGCGCTGACGGCGTTGCGCACGCCCTCGGCCGGGTCGTCCACGTACTCCAGGACGCCGTGGCAGAGCACCGCGTCGTACCCGCCGCGCTCGACCACGTCGAAGAGGCCGTGCACATCGCCCTGCACGCCGCGCACGCGGTCGGCGACTCCGGCCTCGGCGGCGCGGCGCTCCAGGGCGAACAGGGCGTTCGGGCTGGGGTCGACGACCGTGACGCGGTGGCCGAGGCGGGCGACGGGCACGGCGAAGTTGCCGCTGCCGCCGCCGGTGTCGAGCACGTCGAGGGCGGCCGCGGCGTCCTGCTCCTGGCCCGTGGCCTTGATCCGGCGGTCGAGGGCGTCCTTGAGGACGTCCCAGACCACGGCGGTGCGCAGCGAGGCGCCCGGACGAGGGGGGTCGGAGCGCGGCGACGCCGTCTGCGTGGGGCGGGGGGAGACGGGCGGGCGCATCGGGTCCGACACGGCAGTTGACTCCTCGGCGCGGCTCCGCCTGGGTGCGGCGGGCTGTTCGGGTGCGGGCGCCTCCACCCTATTGCCTTCGCGGCCGTGCCCCGTCATCCGTCCCACGGGTCGGTCCGTGTGCCTCCACGCGGGTCAGCGAGGGTCGGGGCGCCTTCAGCCGCGCCCCCTTCCCCCGCCTTCAGCCGCGCCCTTGCCCCGGGCTTCAGCCGCGGCCTCCGCCTCGACTTCGGCCCAGTCCCGCCCCTCCGCTTCGGGCTCGCCCCGGCCCTCGGTCCGGGCCGCGCCTGCCCCCTCGGTCCCGGCCGCGCCATACTCCTCGGCCTCGGCCCCGGACTCCCCTCGACCCCGGCCCCGGACTGCCCTCGGCCTCGGCCCAGGACTCCCCCGGTCCCGGCCTCGGCTTCCCCTCCGCTTCGGCGTCACCCCGCCCCTCGGCCTCGACCCCGGGCTCCCCTCCGCTTCGGCCCCCGCGCTCCCCTCCGCTCAGCCGCTGTCCGGCGGCTCCTTCCTCGGCTGGGGCAGCACGGGTTGGAGGACGAGCATGCGCTCGACCAGGCGCAGGAACATCGCCACGTCCCGCAGCAGGTCGTCGGCGTCGCGGACGGTCGCGGCACCCTCGATGCCCGCCTCGGCGCGGGCCCTGCGGGCGGCGCCGGAGGCGAACAGGGCGCTCCACTCGGTCAGTTCGGGTGCTATCTCGGGGAGCACTTCCCAGGCGCTCCGGATGCGCTGCCTGCGGCGTGGGTTGAGCTCGGGGCGGCCGCGGGCGGCGAGGACCGCGGCCGCGGTGCGCAGGGCGGCCAGGTGGGCGGTGGCGTAGCGCTCGTTCGACGTGTCCAGGTGGGCCGCCTCGTCGAGTCCGGCGCGGGCCTGGGCGAGCAGTTCCAGGGCGGCGGGCGGGGCCGAAGCCCGGCGGAGCACCGGGTGGACGTCGCTCGCGGGACCGGTCAGTGAGGGGGCAGGGCCGAGGGCGCGGCGCCGGCGTGCGGCTGCGGCGTGAGAACTGGCCATGACGAACCTCCTGTCGTCTGAGTGACGGCGCAGTGGCCGTATGTGCCCATCGTGGAGTACGCCACTGACAATCCGCCCTGACCAGCACTTTTGCCTCGATCGAAGGTTCGGGATAGTTTTTGCACTGACCAGTCAGTTCAAAAACTCGGGCCCGCCGGGCCCCGGGGAATCGGACGAGGAGGGACCGTGGACGCTCCGCACGGCGCCGCCGTCAGCGCGGCGGACTTCGGGCTCAAGGGGCCGCGGGGCTGGGCGTTCCGCGGCGTGGGGATCACGGCCGGGCCCGGGTCGCTCATCGCGGTCGAGGGGCCGTCCGGCTCCGGCCGGACCTGTCTGCTGCTCGCCCTCACGGGCCGGATGCGCTCCACCGAGGGCACGGCGACCGTCGGCCGCCACCGGCTGCCCAAGCAGTTGGCCGCCGTGCGCCGGATCAGCGGGCTCGGCCCCGTTCCGGGCGTCACCGACCTCGACCCCGCCCTGACCGTGGCCGAGCACCTGCGGGAACGGGCCTTCCTGGAGCGGCAGTTCGAGGGCTCGCTGCGCGGTCTTCTGCGGCCGCGCACGGAGCGGGCGGCCGAGTCCCGGCTGCGGATCGACACCGCGCTGCGGGCCGCCGGACTCGACGTCGAGGCGCTGCCCAAGGGCTCCCGGACCGCCGTACGCGACCTGGAGCGGCTCGAAGTGCTGCGGCTCTCCGTGGCGCTCGCCCTGATCGCGCGGCCCCGGCTGCTCGGCGTCGACGACACCGACCTCAAGCTCTCGGACGCCGAACGGGAGGCCGCCTGGGACCTGTTGAGGTCCATCGCCGCGAACGGCACGACCGTCGTGGCCGTGTGCAGCGAGGCCCCCGAGGACGCGGTCGTCGTATCGACAGCCCCGCGCGCGGAGGCCGACGTCCGCGACACGGCCGGTACAGCCGATACGGGCGACGTACGCGACACGACCGATGGGGCCGGCCACAACGACGGCCCCGACAGCGACACCGACGACGACAAGGAGACGGCCGATGCGGTCGCCGAAGCTCGCCGCGCTTGAGCTCAAGCGCTTCGGCAGGGGCCGGCTGCCCCGCGCGGCCCTCGTGGCGCTCCTGCTGCTGCCCCTGCTGTACGGCGCGCTGTACCTGTGGTCCTTCTGGGACCCGTACGGCCGCCTGGACAAGATCCCCGTGGCCCTCGTGAACGACGACGAGGGCGCCACCGTCGACGGCAAGAAGCTCACGGCGGGCGACGGCATCGCCGAGCGGCTGCTCGACAGCAAGACCTTCGACTGGCACGAGGTGAGCGCCGCCGAGGCCCGCGACGGCGTCGAGGACGGCACGTACTACCTGTCGCTGACGATGCCGTCGGACTTCAGCAAGCGGGTGGGGTCCAGTTCCGGTGACGCGCCGGAGACGGGTGCTCTGAAGGTCCGTACGAACGACGCCAACAACTACATCGTCGGACAGATCTCACGGACGGTCTTCTCCGAGGTGCGCACGGCCGCCTCCACGAAGGCGTCGCGGAACATGCTGGACAAGATCTTCATCTCGTTCTCCGACATCCACGGCAAGACGCAGAAGGCCGCCAAGGGCGCCGACAAGCTCGAAGGCGGCATCGGCAAGGCGAAGAAGGGCTCCAAGGACCTCGTCGACGGCCTGAAGAACGCCAAGGACGGCAGCGGGGACCTCGCCTCGGGCGTGCGGAAGCTGCACACCGGCGCGGGCGACCTGGAGGACGGCTCGCGCCGGGTCGCGGACGGCACGCAGAAGCTGGCCGACCGCGTCAACGGGGACGCCGCCAAGGTGCGGCCGTACCTGAAGGACAACGGCAAGGTGCTCGGCGACAGCGCCCAGCTCGTCGCCGACTCCTCCCGCGCGGTGCGGCACAACCTGAAGACCCTCGTCGAGAAGGCCCCGAAGACGGCGACCAAGGCCAAGGAGGCGTCGGCCGCTCTGAACGGCCTCTACGAAGAGCAGTGTCAGCAGGCCGCCGACGCCCCCGCCCTGTGCCCGAAGCTGAAGAAGGCCAAGGAGGTCGCGGCCGACGTCTCGACCGTCGCCGGGGACGTCGACACGCTCGTCAAGGACCAGAACGGCGACCTGAAGACCCTCGACACGAACCTCGCCACCCTCCAGAAGAAGGCCCAGGGCCTCGCCGACCGCGCCCCGCACCTGGACGAGAACCTGGAGAAGACCGTCAGGGACGTCAACGCGCTCAACACGGGCGCCGGAGACGTCGCCAAGGGCGCCAAGAAGCTGCACACGGGCCTCGGCACGGCCAAGACCGGCGCCGCGGACCTGGACACGGGCGTCGACAAGCTGAAGACGGGCGCGACCGACCTCGACGGCGGCATGTTCAAGCTGGCCGACGGCTCCCAGGAGCTCGCGGGCGGCCTGCACGACGGCGTCAAGAAGATCCCCGACTACGACAAGCAGGACCGCGACCGGCGCACGGACGTCATGGCCGACCCGGTGCAGCTCGCCTCGCAGTCGCTGCACAAGGCGCCCAACTACGGCACGGGCTTCGCCCCGTATTTCATCCCGCTGTCCCTGTGGGTCGGCGCGATGGTGGCGTACATGCTGATCCAGCCGCTCAACCGGCGCGCGCTCGCCGCGGGCGCCCCCGCCTGGCGCATCGCGCTCGCGGGCTGGCTCCCCGTCGCCGCCCTCGGCACGCTGCAAGTGGCGGCGCTGATGTCGGTCCTGCACTGGCGCCTCGGCCTTCAGATGGAGCGGGCGGCCGGGACGATCGGCTTCCTGATCCTGGTGACGGGCTGCTTCGCGGCGATCGTGCAGTGGCTGAACGCGCGCTTCGGAGCGGCCGGACGCATCCTCGTCCTCGCCCTCCTGATGCTCCAGTTGACCTCCGCGGGCGGCACGTACCCGGTGCAGACGAGCCCGACGTTCTTCGGCGCGATCCACCCGTACCTGCCGATGACGCACGTCGTCGACGCCCTGCGGCGGCTCATCACGGGCGGCGGCCTCGGACCGGTGTGGACGGCGTGCGCGGTGCTCGCGGCCTTCACCGCGGGCGCGCTGGCGCTCACCGCCGTCTCCGCGCGCCGCAAGCAGGTGTGGACCCTGGACCGGCTGCATCCGGAGCTGAGCCTGTGAACGCCGCGGAACCTGTGAAAATCAAGCTCATGGAAAGCAGTGCGAGCAGCTCGCGGCGCGAGGCCACGCGGCAGAAGCTCTACGAAGCCGCCGTCACCCTCATCGCGGAACAGGGTTTCTCCGCCACGACAGTTGACGAGATCGCCGAGCGGGCGGGCGTCGCGAAAGGCACGGTCTACTACAACTTCGCCAGCAAATCGGTCCTCTTCGAAGAGCTGCTGCGGCACGGCGTGGGCCTGCTCACCGCATCCCTGAAGCAGGCCGCCGACGAGGCCGCCCAGGAGGGCGGCCGCAAGGTCGACGCCCTGGACGCGATGATCCGCGCGGGCCTCGTCTTCATCGACCGCTATCCGGCCTTCACCCAGCTGTACGTCGCCGAGCTGTGGCGCACGAACCGCGCCTGGCAGTCCACGCTCATGGTGGTGCGCCAGCAGGCCGTGGCGGTGGTCGAGGACGTGCTGCGCGCGGGCGTGGAGAGCGGTGAGCTGAGCGAGGAGATCGACATCCCGCTGACGGCGGCCGCCCTGGTCGGGATGGTCCTGGTGGCGGCGCTCGACTGGCAGTCGTTCCAGCCGGAGCGCTCACTCGACGACGTGCACGCGGCGCTGTCACGGCTGCTGCAGGGGCGGGTGAGCGGCGGCAGGTGAGTAGCGGCGGGCGGCGGGCCTTCTTGGGGCCTCGTTCACCCGTTCGCAGTCGTCGCGCGACGCCGGTCCGGTGGAGCCTGGATGTCCCAGGCCCCACCGGACCGGCGCTTGTCGCATTCCCCCGCGCGACCCCCGTGGTCGTCCCCCGTTCGCCCCCGCGCCTCGCTCCCACCACGGGCGAGGCGGGAGGAGCGGCCAAGGGCGCCGCCCGATTCCGCCGCCCCGTGTCGGCGGTTCCGGTGCCGCGCCCTTCTCCGTGCCCTCACTCTCCCGTCCCCGCAGGTCGGGTCCCATCCGCGCGCGTACTCATCTCCGTGCCTAGGTACGGATACTCAGACGTGGGTGTCCGTGCCCAGGCCGGATCGCGCCCCGCTGGTTACGATCACGCCGTGTCCGTACTCCCCCTGGTGTTCACCAGTGGCTGGGCCAGCGGGATCAACGCCTACGCGGTGATCCTGCTCCTCGGTGTCTTCGGGGCCACGGGCCTGTCCGACGAGGTCCCGGAGTCGCTGCAGAGCCCCGGAGTGCTCATCACCGCGGGCGTGCTCTTCGCCTGCGAGGCCGTCGCCGACAAGATCCCTTACGTGGACTCGGTGTGGGACGCCGCGCACACCGTCATCCGGCCGGTGTCCGGGGCGGTGGTGGGCGCGCTGCTCGCCGGGCAGAGCGGGTCGCTGTCGGACGTGGCGGCGGGCGCGGTCGGCGGGTCGACGGCCCTCGCGAGCCACGCCGTCAAGGCCGGGACGCGGATGGCGGTCAACACCTCCCCCGAGCCGTTCAGCAACCTCGTCCTGAGCACCGCCGAGGACCTCGGGGTCGGCGGGATCGTCAGCTTCGCGATGTTCCACCCCGAGGCCGCGGCGATCATCGCGGCCGTACTGCTCGTCGCGGGGATCGTGCTGCTGCTGTTCCTCGCGCACCGGATCCGGCGGTTCCTGCGGCGCAGGGCGCAGCGGCGGGAGGAGCGGAGGGTGGCGGCGGGGCGGCCACCAGATGGATCTCGGCACCCGCCGGGCTGATCCGGGCGCTCGCCTGGCTGCTCTGGCACACGCCGGGCTGATCCTGGCACACGCCGGGCTGATCCTGGCGCCACCGGAGCGAGCTCGCGCCCGCCGACCGCACTGGCCCACCGGGCCGACCTGGCCCACCGGGCCGACCTGGCCCACCGCGCCGACCTGGGCACCCGGGCCGCCCCGGGCACCCGACGGCGCTGTCAGTGGGTGCCGATAAAGTCCCTGGCATGGCACGGATTGTGGTGATCGGCGCCGGGATGGGCGCCATGACGGCCGCCGCCCGGCTGGCCGTGGCGGGCCACCAGGTGGTGGTGCACGAGCGCGCGGGGACGTACGGCGGCGCGCTCGGCCGCGTGGAGCGCGACGGCTTCGGCTTCGACACGGGCCCGGCCCTGCTGCACCTGCCCGCGGTCTACCGCGACCTGTTCGTGAAGACGGGCAAGCAGCCCCTGGAGGACTGCGTCGAGCTGTCCCAGGTCGAGCCCGCAGTCCGCCACGTCTTCGCCGACGGCACGGCCGCGGAGCTGCCGAACGCCTCCCGCGCGGGCGTCGGCGAGGCCCTGGACAGCGCGCTAGGCGCGGGCTCGGGCGCGCGCTGGGCGGCGTTCATGAACCGCGCGCGGGAGGCCTGGGACCGCACCCGCCGCCCGCTCCTGGAAGAGCCCCTGTGGCCGAACTGGCAGGTGCTCGCGGAGCGCGAGCCCTACCCCTCGGTCGCCCGGAAGCGCCTGCTGCGCCGCGAGCGGCGCGCGGCCACGCTCGCCCAGGTCGCCGAGTTCGAGCTGGGCGGCGAGCCCCGGCTGACCGCGCTCCTGGAGCACTTCGCGCTGGTACGCGGCCTGGATCCGCGCACGGCCCCGGCGAGCGCGGCCGTCTTGCCCTATCTGGAGCAGACCTTCGGCACCTGGTCCGCGCGCGGCGGCATGCGGGCCCTCGCGACCGCCGTGTACGAGCGGTGCCGCGCGCGCAAGGTCGAGTTCGCGTTCGGGTCGGCCGTCGTGCGGATCGTGGAGAAGGACGGGCGCGCGACGGGCGTCGAGCTGGCGGACGGGACCGCCGTGGACGCGGACTTCGTGGTGGCCGGGGTGGCGCCCGGCGCGCTGGACGCGATGCTGTCCGGCACGGCCGCCCGCGCCCCCCAGGACGTGCCCCCGCAGTCCGGGCTCCCCAGCCGCCTCACCGTCCTGCTCGCCCTGCGCGGCGCCCGCCCCGAGGGCACGGCGCACCGGACGGTGCTGCACACCACGGACCGCGCGGACGAACTGGACCGTCTCTTCGGGACCCCCGACGCTCCCGTCTCCGGGCCCCCGGACGCTCCCGGGAGCACCGGCGGCTCCCGCCCCGCCCACGACGGCAGCGGCTCCCCGGCCCTCCCCTCCACCCCGACCCTCACGGTCCTGCGCCCGGACGACCCGACGTCCACGCCGGACGCGGAGCACGAAGCCGTGACGCTGACCGCCGTGGTCCCGGCGGGCGCCGAGGTCACCGACGCGGACGTGCGGCGGCTGATCGCCCGCGCGGCCACGGTGGTCCCCGGCCTGGACGACCGCCGCCTGTGGCACGAGGTCCGCACGCCCGCGCAGGTGGCCGAGGCGACGGGCGCCGACGGCGGCGCGGTCCCGGCCCCCGTCCTCGCCGCCGCGGCCGGACGACGGCTGCACCCGGCCAACAGCACGGCCGTGGCGGGGCTCTACGCGGTCGGCGGCTGGTCGCACCCCGGCGGCGGCCTGCCGCACGCGGGCATGTCGGGCACGCTGGCCGCCGGACTCATCGTGGAGGGACCCGAGTTCCGCGGCTCACAGTGAGCGCGGACCGGCGGGAGGGGGCGGCAGGACCCGGCTGGGCGCTGTCACCCCGGGCCGGTACCCGTGACCGGACCAGTACAGGCGACCGGACCGGTACCCGTGACCGGACCAGCACCGCCGACCGGACCGGCACCGGTCCCCGCACCAGCACCGCCGACCGACCTCCGTACCGGTACCAGTACCACCGACCTCAGTACCGGTACTGCTGCTCCCCATTGACCCCGGGCTCATAGCCGAACTGGCCCCCGGTCTCCGGCGGCAGCCCCTCGCCCTGGAAGGGCGGGTAGCCGGGCTGCTCGGGCGGGAGTTCCGCGCCGTAGGGCGGCGCGGGCTCGCTCGTGCGCTGGTGCGGGACCCAGACGCCGCCGGGCGGGGTGTCCTGGTAGCCCCCGTAGGTGTCGCCCCCGTAAGGGGCGTACGGCTGCGGGTCCGCGTAGGTGTCGTAGCCCGGCTCCGCGCCGTAGGTCTGCGGGCCGATGTACGGGTCGGAGTAGGCGGCGTAGTGCTGCTCGCCGGTGTCTCCGTAGGCGAAGTGCAGCGGGTCCTGCTGCTCGCCCTGTGCCGGGGCGCCCTGCGGGTCGTACGGCGGGTAGGCGTCGAAGCCGTAGCCGTCACCGGCGGTGGCCTCGGCGTAGGCCGCCTCGCTGTAGACGCCGTACTGCCCGGTGTCGTCGGGCATGGGCTCGGGCTCGTACACCCCGGGTCCGGAGGCCTGCTGCTCAAGGACGTCGGAGGCGGGCGGTCCCGTCTCGGCGGCGGCCGCGTCGTACTCCAGGTCGGAGACCTGGAGCGTCGGCTCCGCGGGGGCGCCACGGGAGACCGTCTTGCGGCGCTTGCTCGCGCCCGGCTGGCCGCCGAGCGCCCAGCCCGTGGAGAAGCCCCGGCGGAACGACAGCGTCACATACGTCTGCCCGGTGGCGAACGCGATCGCGCCGATGGCGATGACCACCACCGACGGCATCAGGACGCCGATGACCACACCGAGGAAGCCGACGAACGCCAGCAACCGCCAGCGCAGCCGCGCCTTGTACTGCAGCAGCACTTCGCCGAGCAGCCACAGCGCGACTCCGCCGAACGCGATGTAGAGGACCGTCCAGCCCATGTACGCCCCTCTCCCCTGCGGCCGCGGCCCCAGGGGTACGACCGGTCAGGCCTGCTGGTGGTGCAGGCCCAGGTTTTCGTAGATCTCCAGCGTCGCCGTGGAGTTGTTCAAGGTGATGAAGTGCAGCCCCGGCACTCCCTCGGCCAGCAGCCGCGCGCAGAACTCCGTCGCGAACTCGATGCCAATGGAGCGTACAGCGGCGGGATCGTCTTTGGACCTGAGGATCCGCTCTTTCAGTTCCGGCGGGAAGTCCGCGTTGCTGAGCTGCGGCAATCGCTCCAGTTGGCGCACATTCGTCACCGGCATGATCTCCGGGATGATCGGTGTCCCGCAGCCGGCCGCCTCGACGCGGTCGCGCAGGCGCAGGTATTCCTCCGGGTGGAAGAACATCTGGGTGATCGCGTAGTCGGCGCCCGCGCGGCACTTGTCGACGAAGTGCGCGACGTCGGCCTCCCAGGTGTCCGAGCGGGGGTGCATCGCAGGGAAGGCGGCGACGCCCACGCAGAAGTCGCCGGACTCCTTGATGAGGCGTACCAGTTCGGCGGCGTAGGTCAGCCCCTCGGGGTGCTTGACCCAGTCGCCCATCGGGTCGCCGGGCGGGTCGCCGCGCAGCGCGAGCATGTTGCGGATCCCGGCGTCCGCGTACTGCCCGATGATGTTGCGCAGTTCGGCGACGGAGTGGTCGACGGCGGTGAGGTGGGCGACGGGCGTCAGCGTCGAATCGGCGACGATCTGCTGGGTCTCGCGCACCGTGCCCGCGCGCGTGGAGCCGCCGGCACCGTACGTCACGGAGACGAAGCTGGGCGCGACGGCCTCGACCCGGCGCAGCGAGTTCCAGAGGATCCGCTCGCCCTTGGGGGTCTTCGGCGCCGAGAACTCGAACGAGTACGTGGTCTTGCCGGTCGCGAGCATGTCACGCACGGTGCGTGCGCGGTCAGTCCTGGTGGAAGCAGTGCCTAGGGCCATACCGGCAGGTTAGCCAGGCTGGGCCGGTCACCCAACCGCACATTGGTCATTTGTCCCGTTAGTCGGTTTGTTGTCCACGCATCGGACACCATGGGGGTGTTGCTCAAACAGGCGTACGCATACGGGGGCGGGCGCACAGGAGTGCGGGCACGGTCGCCGTCAGACCGTACGCAGGCGCTTCGCGAAGTCCGCGGCGGCGGCGCCGGGGTCGTCCGCCTCCGTGATGGCGCGGACGACCACCACCCGGCGCGCGCCCGCCTCGATGACCTCGTCCAGATTGCCCGCGTCGATGCCGCCGATCGCGAACCAGGGGCGGTCGGTGCCGAGCGCGGCCGTGTACCGGACCAGGTCGAGGCCCGGGGCGTGGCGGCCCGGCTTCGTGGGGGTCGGCCAGCACGGGCCCGTGCAGAAGTAGTCCACGCCCTCCTGGACGGCGGCCGCGGCGGCCTCGTGCTCGGCGTGCGTGGAGCGGCCGATCAGGACGTCGTCGCTGGTGGCGCCGAGGATGGCGCGGGCCGCGGGCACGGGCAGGTCGCCCTGGCCCAGATGCAGCACGTCGGCACCGACGGCGTGGGCGACGTCCGCGCGGTCGTTCACCGCGAGGAGCTTGCCGTGCCGGCGGCAGGCGTCCGCGAAGACCTGGAGGTGCTCGAGCTCCTCGGCGGCCTCCATGCCCTTGTCGCGCAGCTGCACGATGTCGACGCCGCCCGCGAGGACGGCGTCGAGGAACTCGGGGAGGTCCCCCTGGCGCTTGCGCGCGTCGACGCACAGATAGAGCAGGGCGTCGGCGAGCCGGGCGCGCGCGGAGGCGCGCGCCGTGTCGGTGGCCATGAAGGGGTCCCCCCCGTGTCGGTGATGTACGGGCCGCGGCCGCGGCCCGTACACCGGACGGTTGTTTCAGGTCAGACGGCGAGCGCCTGCGCGCGGCGCTTCACCTCCGTCCCGCGATTCTCGCTCAGGGCCTGCGCGGGGGTGCCGGGCAGGGTCGGGTCGGGAGTGAAGAGCCACTCCAGTGCCTCTTCGTCGGTGAAGCCGTCGTCCCGCAGGAGCGTCAGGGTGCCTACGAGGCCCTTGACCACCTTGTCGCCGTCGATGAAGGCGGCGGGCACCTGCAGCGTGCGGTTCTCACCGCGGCGCACGGCGATCAGCTGGCCCTCCTTGACCAGCTGGCGCACGCGCGTCACCTCCACGTCGAGCATCTCTGCGATGTCGGGGAGGTGCAGCCAGGCGGGGACGAGAGCATCGGTCTTTGCGTCAATCTCGGTCACGGATCAAGCGTGCCATTTCTGGCCGGGGGCCGGTAGCGGGGGTGGGGGCCCTTGCGCCCCACGGTGCCCCATGGGGGTATTGGCGGTCTGCGTGGCCCTTGAGGCGGGCTGGAACCCGGGGCTGCCCACAGCAGACGCGGCGATCAGGCCGTGGCCTTCTTGAGCGGGACCGACGGGTCTGCCATCAGCGTCGGGTTCATGGGGGTTGCTGATTCGATCAGTTTGCGGCCCTGGGCCAGGTCGCGCGGGCGGCCCACCGCCAGGAGGGCGGTCAGGGCGCCGTCGCGGAGCCAGCAGACCGACCAGGCGGGGGTCGCGGGGTCGCCGCGCCGGATCAGCTCGTCGCCGGGCGCGTGATGCCCCGCGTACTGGACGAAGCGGCCGAACTGCTCGGACCAGAAGTACGGGACGGGGTCGTACGCCGTCGGGCTCTCGCCGACGATGCCGGCGGCGACCGTGCGCGGCCCCTGGACGGCGTTGTCCCAGTGGTGCACGAGCAGCCGCTCGCCGTACCGCCGCGAGGGGAAGGACGCGCAGTCGCCGACCGCGTACACGTCGGCCGCGGACGTGCGCAGACGGTCGTCGGCGAGCACCTCGTGGTGGGCGCCGAGCGCGATGCCGGAGCCCGCGAGCCACGCCGTCGCGGGCCGCGCGCCGATGCCGACGACGACGGCGCCCGCGGGCAGCCGCGTGCCGTCGTCGAGGAACACCGCGCCGGGCTCGACGCGCTCCACGCGCGCGTGGGTGCGCAGTTCGGCGCCCGCGTCCGCGTACCAGGCCGTCATCGGCGCCGCGACCTCGGCGGGCAGCGCGTCCGCGAGCGGCCGGTCGGCGGCCTCCACCACGGTCACCGAGCAGCCCGCCTCCCGGGCCGCCGTGGCGAACTCGGCGCCGATCCAGCCCGCGCCGACGACCACGACGTCGTGCTGTTCGGCGAGGACGGGCCGCAGCCGCTCGGCGTCGTCGAGGGTGCGCAGGAGGTGCACGCCGGGGACGCCCTCGGAGCCGGGCAGGCGGATCGGTTCGGCACCGGTCGCGAGGACCAGGCTGTCGTACGCGACCGGGCCCGCCTCGGTGTCCAGTTCATGGTCGGCGGGGCGGACGCCGGTGACGTCGACACCGAGCCGCAGTTCGACGCCGAGGGCCTCGAAGTCGATGTCGAAGGCCGAGCCCTCCGCCTTGCCGAGGAGCACCGCCTTCGACAGCGGCGGCCTGTCGTACGGCTGATGGGGCTCCGCGCCGATCAGCGTGACCGTGCCCGTGAACCCCTGCTCGCGCAGCGCCACGGCGGACTGCACCCCGGCCATCCCGGCGCCGACGATCACGACGCGCCGCCCCGACTCCACCCGCTTCTGCTCCTCGCTCACCCGGTCAACTGTAGGACGGCGCCCCGCCCGCGGACACGACGGGCTTAACCACCCGCGGGACGACGGGCTACGCTGGCCGTGCAGAGCACTCGCGGGAGCCCGGACGCACCGGGCTGAGAGGGAGGCTGGGACGGCCTCCGACCGTACGAACCTGATCCGGGTCATGCCGGCGAAGGGAGGGGCTGGACGCCCATGCGTTCCCGTACGAATTCAGATTCACGGACGAGGTCGAGCGCGCGCACGACGCCGAGCGCGCGCACGAGTACGGCGCCGAGCACGAGTACGACACCGAGCACCACTGCGCGTACGAGCACAGACGTCCTCGTCATCGGTGGTGGCGTCATCGGGCTCGTCACCGCCTGGCGGGCCGCGCAGCGCGGGCTCGCCGTCACCGTCGTCGACCCCGATCCCGGCGGCGGCGCGGCGCAGGTCGCGGCGGGCATGCTGGCCGCCGTCACCGAACTCCACCACGGCGAGCAGACCCTGCTCGGCCTCAACCTCGCCTCCGCGCGCCGCTATCCGGACTTCGTGGCCGAGCTGACGGAGGCGACCGGGCACGACGTCGGCTATCGCGCGTGCGGCACGCTCGCCGTCGCCCTCGACTCCGACGACCGCGCCCACCTGCGCGAACTGCACGCCCTCCAGCAGCGGTCGGGGCTCACACCGGAGTGGCTGAACGGCCGCGAGTGCCGCCGCCTCGAGCCGATGCTCGCTCCGGGGGTACGCGGCGGGCTGCGCGTCGACGACGACCATCAGGTCGACCCGCGCAGGCTCGCGGCCGCCCTCGTCGTGGCCTGCGAACAAGCCGGGGTGACGTTCACGCGCGCGTGGGCGCGGGAGCTCTCGGTCGTACGGGAGCGGGCCACCGGCGTCGTCCTCGCCGACGGCACCGCGCTGGCCGCCGCGCAGACGGTGCTCGCCGCGGGCAGCCTCAGCGGGCGGCTCGCGGGGGTGCCGGGTGACGTCCTGCCGCCGGTGCGGCCCGTGAAGGGGCAGGTGCTGCGGCTGACGGTGCCCGGGCGGTACGCGCCGTTCCTCCACCGCACCGTGCGCGCCGTCGTGCGCGGCAGCCACGTCTACCTGGTGCCGCGCGTCAGCGGTGAGCTGGTCGTCGGCGCGACCAGCGAGGAGTTGGGCTGGGACACCACGGTCACGGCGGGCGGCGTCTACGAACTGCTGCGCGACGCCCACGAACTCGTACCCGGCATCACGGAGCTGCCGCTCACGGAGACCCGCGCCGGGCTGCGGCCCGCCTCCCCCGACAACGCGCCCCTCCTCGGCCCCACCGCGCTGCCCGGCCTCCACCTGGCCACCGGCCACTACCGCAACGGCGTCCTCCTGACGCCCGTCACCGGGGACGTCATGGCGCACGCGCTGGTCACGGGCGAACTGCCGGAGGTGGCGCGGGCGTTCACGCCGGCCCGCTTCACGGCACTCCCGCACCCACCCTTCGCACCCACCACACCCACCCCCTCCCCCGCATCCCCCGCATCCCCCGCATCCCCCGAGGACCTCACGGAGCTGTCCGCATGACCACGCCGTTCGCCGTATTCGCCGTCTCCGTCAACGGAGAAGTACGAGACGTGGCCGCCGGGACCACGCTCGACACCGTCGTCGCCCAACTGTCCACCGCCCACTCCGGTGTCGCCGCCGCGCTCAACGAAACCGTCGTCCCGCGCGCGGAGTGGGCCGCCACCGCGCTCAGCGACGGCGACCGCGTCGAAGTCCTCACCGCCGTCCAGGGAGGCTGACGCACATGGCGGACGATCCCTTCGTCATCGGCGGCCTCACCCTGTCGTCGCGACTGATCATGGGTACGGGCGGTGCGCCCAGCCTCGACGTCCTGGAGCGGTCCCTCGTCGCCTCCGGGACGGAGCTGACGACCGTCGCGATGCGGCGGCTCGACCCCGGCGTCCAGGGCTCCGTGCTGTCCGTCCTTGACCGGCTCGGCATCCGGGTGCTGCCGAACACGGCGGGCTGCTTCACCGCGGGCGAGGCCGTCCTGACCGCGCGGCTCGCGCGGGAGGCGCTCGGCACCGACCTGGTGAAGCTGGAGGTCATCGCGGACGAGCGCACGCTGCTGCCCGACCCGGTGGAACTCCTCGACGCGGCCGAGGCCCTCGTCGACGACGGCTTCACCGTCCTTCCGTACACCAACGACGACCCCGTGCTCGCCCGGAAGCTGGAGGACGTGGGCTGCGCCGCCGTCATGCCGCTCGGCTCCCCCATCGGCTCCGGGCTCGGCATCCGCAACCCGCACAACTTCCAGCTCATCGTGGAGCAGGCGAGCGTGCCGGTGATCCTGGACGCCGGGGCCGGTACGGCGTCGGACGCGGCCCTCGCGATGGAGCTGGGCTGCGCCGGGGTGATGCTCGCGTCGGCCGTGACGCGGGCGCGCGAGCCCGTCCTCATGGCCGAGGCGATGCGCCACGGAGTCCTGGCGGGACGCCTGGCGCACCTGGGCGGCCGCATCCCCCGACGCCACTTCGCCGAGGCCTCGTCCCCCACGGCCGGCCGAGCCACCCTCGACCCCGAACGCCCGGCGTTCTGACCCCACCCGGCACCCCCAGCCACCGCTCCGCGGCGGCCTCTCCCACCCGCCCACCCGTGACTGTCGTCCCCGGGCGCACCCAGGGAGGCACGTTGCGAGGCCGGGGTGGGGGGTGGAGGGGCGGCGACGGCCGCGGAAGGGCCGCGGGGGCCTGGGCGGGCCGGGGGAAGCGGCGCGTCGAGGGCACGGGCGCTCGGGAGCGGCCCGGCAAGGGGCAGGCGAGAGCTGCCCGGCAGGGGATGGGCTCACCCCGGGGGCAAGGGCAGGCCAAGGGAGGCAGCGGGCGAGGGCACGGGGCAGTCGGGAGCCAGCCACCCCGCAGGGGACGGGCTCGCCCCGGGGACGACAGTCACGGGTGGGCGGGTGGGAGAGTCGCGCGCAGCGCGGTGTGGGGGTTGCCGGGGTGGAGGGGGAGGGCGGCCCCGGGCACGGGGTGGTTCGGCGTCGGTTACAGGTGCGCTGCAGTCTCGCTGGTCCGCCGCCCGCGAGGGCCGGGCCCCGGGCACCGCCTCGTAGACTCCCCCCGTGGACACGACCCTCAAGGACCCCCTCGTCGGGCAGGTGCTCGACGGCCGTTATCGCGTCGACGGACGAATCGCGGTCGGCGGGATGGCCACGGTCTACCGGGCCGTGGACACCCGCCTCGACCGCATGCTCGCCCTGAAGGTGATGCACCCGACGCTGGCGGCCGACGCCTCGTTCGTCGACCGCTTCATCCGCGAGGCCAAGTCGGTGGCCCGTCTCGCGCACCCGAACGTGGTCGGGGTCTTCGACCAGGGCACCGACGGCCCGTACGTGTATCTGGCGATGGAGTACATCGCCGGGTGCACCCTCCGCGACGTACTGCGCGAGCGCGGCGCCCTGCGCCCCCGCGCCGCCCTGGACATCCTGGAGCCCGTGCTCGCCGCCCTCGGCGCCGCGCACCGCGCCGGGTTCGTGCACCGCGACATGAAGCCGGAGAACGTCCTGATAGGGGACGACGGCCGGGTGAAGGTCGCCGACTTCGGTCTCGTACGGGCCGTGGACTCCGTCACGAACACGACCGGCACGGTCCTCGGCACGGTCTCCTACCTCGCCCCGGAGCAGATCGAGCAGGGCACAGCCGACACCCGGGTCGACGTGTACGCCTCCGGTGTCGTCCTGTACGAGATGCTCACCGGCGCCAAGCCGCACCAGGGCGACTCCCCCGCCCAGGTCCTCTTCCAGCACCTCAACGAGGACGTACCGCCGCCCTCCGCCGCCGTACCGGGCCTCGCCTTCGAGCTCGACGAACTGGTCGCGTCGGCGACCGCGCGCAACCCCGATCTGCGCCCCCACGACGCGGTGGCCCTGCTCGGGCAACTGCGCGAGGCCCGGTTCGCGCTCACCGAGGCGCAGTTGGACGCGATACCCCCGCAGGCCCGCGGCACCGAGAGCCAGAACGTGCAGGGCGGGCAGAGCGGGCACGACGGCTCCGAGGACCGTACGAGCGTCATTCCGCGCGCGGCACGTTCCGTACAGCTGCCCCTGCCCGCCGCGGCAGAGCCCGAGCGCCCCGCGGCGGATCCCCACACCTCCCCGCGCCAGGAACCCGCCCCCCGGCAGGACGGGCTCAGTCACACCAGCGTGCTGCGCACCCCGCCACCCGGACCGCCCCCGTCGGCGGCCCCCGTCTCCCCCGTGGCGCGGTTCCGGCAGCGCCTCAACACGCGCCGCGGGATCACCGCCGTGGTAGCCGCCGTCCTGCTGGCCCTCGGGCTCGGCGCGGGCGTCTGGTACATCAACTCGGGCCAGTTCACGAAGGTCCCGCCGCTCCTGGCGAAGACGGAGGCCGACGCGCGCAAGCGTCTCGACAGCGCCGGTCTCGACGTACGCAAGGTCAAGCGCGCGTACAGCGACACCGACAAGCGCGGCACGGTCATGGCGACCGACCCCGATGTCGGCGAGCGCATCCGGCACAACGGCAAGGTGACGCTGACCGTCTCCCTCGGCCCGGAGACCGTCAAGGTGCCGGACCTCGAGGGCACGCCCCTGGACAAGGCGAAGGACAAGCTCGACGACGCGGGCCTCGGGGCCGGCATGGTCACCAAGGCCTTCAGCGACGACGTCGAGAAGGGCGCCGTGATCAGCACGGACCCGGGCGCCGGAAAGGTCCGCAAGGCCGGCTCGGCCGTCGCGATCGTCGTCAGCAAAGGCCGCGCCGTCCAGCCGCCCGACGTCACCGGCGAGTCCGAGAGCGACGCCCGCGACGCGCTGGAGGAGGCCGGTCTGAAGGTGCGGATCGCCCCGGAGCGGGTCACCTCCGAGGAGGAGGACAAGGGCGATGTCCTGGAGCAGTCCCCGAACCCGAGCAAGAAGCTCTCCGAGGGCGACACGGTCACGCTGACCATCTCCAAGGGCCCGCCGCTGGTCGAGGTCCCGGACGTCGAGGGCATGAGCGTCGACGAGGCCAAGGACAAGCTGGAAGCGGCCGGCTTCGACGTCGACGAGGACCGCGGGCTGCTCGACATCTTCGCGGACAAGGTGAAGGACCAGTCGGTGGACGGCGGCGACAAGGCCCCCAAGGGGTCGACGATCACCATCAAGATCGGCTGAGCCGGGGACCGGCCCCGCGCCGGTCCCCGCCCCCGCCCCGTGCCACCCTTGACCGGGTGAGCACCGAGAAGTCCCCCGACTCCCCCCGCACCCCCCTGACCGCACGGGCCCGCCGCAACCCCGTCGGCAGCCACGTCCCCGTCGCGGGCGGCCTCGCCTCCGTGGGCCTCGCCTACGCGCGCGACCTCGCCGCCGAGACCGTGCAGGTCTTCGTGGCCAATCCGCGCGGCTGGGCGACCCCGCCCGGGAACCCCAAGCAGGACGAGGAGTTCCGCGCCGTCTGCGCGGCCGAGGACATCCCCGCGTACGTACACGCCCCCTACCTGATCAACTTCGGCTCGCACACCGAGGCGACGGTGGAGAAGTCCGTGGAGTCGATGCGGCACTCCCTGCGCCGCGGCCGCGAGATCGGCGCGCTCGGGGTCGTCGTGCACACCGGTTCGGCGACGGGCGGCCGGGAGCGGAAGGTGGCGCTGCGCCAGGTACGGGAGCGGGTCCTGCCGCTGCTCGACGAGCTGACCCACGACGACGACCCGTTCCTGCTCCTGGAGTCGACCGCCGGGCAGGGCGCCTCGCTGTGCTCGCGCACCTGGGACTTCGGGCCGTACTTCGAGGCCCTGGACGCCCATCCGAAGCTCGGGGTCTGCCTGGACACCTGCCACATCTTCGCGGCGGGGCACGACCTGGCCGGGCCCGGCGGCATGAAGCAGACCCTCGACCTGCTCGTGGACACGGTCGGCCCGGGCCGGCTGAAGCTGGTGCACGCCAACGACTCCAAGGACGTCGTCGCCGCCCACAAGGACCGCCACGAGAACATCGGCTCCGGCCACATCGGCGCCGACCCGTTCCGCGAGCTGATGACCCACCCGGCGACCGAGGGCGTGCCCCTGATCATCGAGACGCCGGGCGGCAAGGAGGGGCACGCGGCCGATGTCGCCCGCCTGAAGGAGCTGCGGGACGCATGATCCTTCCCTCTTGAGGAATACCCCCCAGGGGTATACGGTTCCTGTCAGTGCAGGAGCCGCTATTCGACGTTGGGGGATTTCTCATGCAGCACGACACGCACGCCGGACACCAGGACCGCAGCGGCCATGAGGGCCACGAGGGGCACGGCGGCCATGAGGGTCACGGTGGCCACGAGGGGCACGGCGGGCACGCGGGCCACAGCCACAGCGGGCACCACGGCATGGGCAAGGTCAGCTGGTCCACGGCCGCGCAGGCCACTCTGCACTGCCTCACCGGGTGCGCCATCGGCGAGGTCCTCGGCATGGTGATCGGCACCGCGCTCGGCTGGGGCAACGTGCCGACGATGGTGCTCGCGATCGCCCTCGCGTTCTTCTTCGGCTACGCGCTGACGCTGCGCGGCATCCTGAAGTCGGGCGTGGATTTCCGGACGGCGATCAGGGTCGCGCTCGCCGCCGACACCCTCTCCATCGCCGTGATGGAGCTGATCGACAACGGCGTGATCGCCCTCTGGCCCGGCGCCATGGACGCCCATCTCGCAGACGCGATGTTCTGGATCGTCCTCGCCATCGCGCTCGCCGCCGCCTTCGTGATCACCACCCCGGTCAACAAGTGGATGATCGGCCGCGGCAAGGGCCACGCGGTGGTCCACCAGTACCACCACTGACCCCGGCCGGACACCGGCCCGGAGCGGCTACAGCTCCGGGCCGTCCCCCGGCTCCTCCTGGTAGGAGTACCGCTGCTCCCGCCAGGGGTCGCCGATGTTGTGGTACCCGCGCTCCTCCCAGAAGCCGCGGCGGTCGGCCGTCATGTACTCGACGCCGCGGACCCACTTCGGGCCCTTCCAGGCGTACAGCTGGGGCACCACGAGCCGCAGCGGGAAACCGTGCTCGGCGGTGAGGAGTTCCCCGCCCTTGTGGGTGGCGAAGATCGTGCGTTCGGAGGCGAAGTCGGCCATGCGCAGGTTGGAGCTGAAGCCGTACTCGGCCCAGACCATGACATGGGTGGCGTTGGGCGCGGGCGGCGCGAGCGCGAGCAGGTCGCGGGCGAGCACCCCGCCCCATTCGGCGCCGAGCATGCTGAACTTCGTGACGCAGTGCAGATCCCCGACCACCGTGGCGTACGGCAGGGCCGAGAACTCCTCATGGGTCCAGCAGTGCTTCTCGCCGTCGGCGGTGGCGCCGAAGACCCTGAACTCCCAGCGCTCGGGACGGAACTTGGGCACCGGCCCGTAGTGCGTGACCGGCCAGCCGCGCTGCAGTCGCTGCCCCGGCGGAAGCTCCGGTTCCGCCACGTCTCGAGATGTGCGACCCACCGGCTGACCCATGGCTCCATCCTGACAGACGGCGAGCGGTGGACGTGACCAGGTATACGTGGATTCGGGCAACTCCTACTAAGCATGCACTTACTGGACGCCCCTGGATACCGGTGCAAAGATGCGCGGACCTGCCCAGTCACCCGCTTGGAAGGAGCCTCTGCGATGCAGGGCGACCCCGAGGTCATCGAATTTCTCAACGAGCAGCTGACCGCCGAGCTGACCGCGATCAATCAGTACTTCCTGCACGCCAAGATGCAGGACAACTTCGGTTGGACGAAGCTCGCCAAGTACACCCGGTCCGAGTCGATCGACGAGATGAAGCACGCGGAGGTGCTGACCGACCGGATCCTCTTCCTCGACGGTCTGCCCAACTACCAGCGGCTGTTCCATGTGCGCGTGGGCCAGACCGTCACCGAGATGTTCAAGGCGGACCGGCAGATCGAGGTGGAGGCGATCGACCGCCTCAAGCGCGGCATCGAGGTGATGCGCGCCAAGGGCGACATCACATCCGCGAACATCTTCGAGTCGATCCTCAAGGACGAGGAACACCACATCGACTATCTCGACACCCAGCTCGAGCTGGTCGAGAAGCTCGGCGAGCCGCTGTACATCGCGCAGCTCATCGAGCAGCCGGAGAGCTAGCCCGGCTCGGGGAGCCGCTAGGCGGCCTCCGGGAACTCCTCGCGCTCCGGAGCGGGCACGGCCGGAATCCCGGGAATCTTGGGCAGCTCCGCCTCAGGGGCCAGCGCCACGGCCGGCTCGCCCTGGTCCACCAGCTCGCGCCGCGGGCACGCGCCCCGGCCGAGCAGCGACTGAATGCGGCGTACGCACGAACCGCAGTCCGTGCCCGCCTTGGAGGCGGAGGCGATCTGGCGGGGGGTGCAGGCACCGGCCTCCGCATGCTTCTTCACCTGCTCTTCGGTGACCCCGAAGCAGTTGCAGACGTACACGCGGTTCACCTCCCGAGGACAGGCTGACAAGTGGCGGCCGTCCCGATTGATCGGTGAGGCTAACCTAACCTTACCCGCGCCTCCGGCTGCGCAAAAGCCCGGGATACGCACGTGGGGCGCGGATCACACGGATCCGCGCCCCACACCTGCGTAACCAGGGAATGCCCAGGTCAGGTGATCACTGGTCCCGGTACATCTCCGCCACCAGGAACGCCAGGTCCAGCGACTGGCTGCGGTTGAGCCGCGGGTCGCACGCCGTCTCGTAGCGCTGGTGCAGGTCGTCGACGAAGATCTCGTCGCCGCCGCCCACGCACTCCGTGACGTCGTCGCCGGTGAGCTCCACGTGGATGCCGCCCGGGTGCGTGCCGAGCGCCTTGTGGACCTCGAAGAAGCCCTTGACCTCGTCGAGCACGTCGTCGAAGCGGCGGGTCTTGTGGCCGGAGGCCGCCTCGTAGGTGTTGCCGTGCATCGGGTCGGTGATCCAGGCCACGGTGGCGCCGGACGCGGTGACCTTCTCGACCAGCTCGGGGAGCTTGTCGCGGACCTTGTCCGCGCCCATGCGGGCGATGAACGTCAGGCGGCCGGGCTCACGGTCCGGGTCGAGGCGGTCGATGTACCGCAGCGCCTCCTCGGCCGTCGTCGTCGGGCCGAGCTTGATGCCGATCGGGTTGCGGATCTTCGAGGCGAACTCGATGTGCGCGCCGTCCAGCTGACGGGTGCGCTCGCCGATCCAGACCATGTGGCCCGAGACGTCGTACAGCTGGCCCGTACGCGAGTCCACGCGGGTCAGCGCCGACTCGTAGTCGAGAAGCAGCGCCTCGTGCGAGGCGTAGAACTCGACCGTCTTGAACTCCTCGGGGTCCGTGCCGCAGGCCCGCATGAAGTTGAGCGCGTTGTCGATCTCGCGGGCGAGCTGCTCGTAGCGCTGCCCGGACGGGGACGACTTCACGAAGTCCTGGTTCCAGGCGTGCACCTGGCGCAGGTCGGCGTAGCCGCCGGTGGTGAAGGCGCGCACCAGGTTGAGCGTGGAGGCGGAGGCGTTGTACATCCGCTTCAGGCGCTCGGGGTCCGGGACGCGGGCCTTCTCGGTGAAGTCGAAGCCGTTGACGGAGTCGCCGCGGTACGTCGGCAGGGTGACGCCGTCGCGGGTCTCGGTCGGCTTGGAGCGCGGCTTGGAGTACTGCCCGGCGATCCGCCCGACCTTCACGACCGGCACGGAGGCGGCGTAGGTGAGGACGGCGCCCATCTGGAGGAGGGTCTTGAGCTTGGCCCGGATGTGCTCGGCGCTCACGGCGTCGAACGACTCGGCGCAGTCGCCGCCCTGAAGGAGGAACGCCTCGCCCCTGGCGACGGCACCCATGCGGGAGCGCAGCTGGTCGCACTCGCCCGCGAAGACGAGCGGGGGATAGGAACTGAGCTCGCCGATGACGTCGCGCAGGGCCTCGGCATCGGGGTACTCAGGCTGCTGCGCCGCAGGCAGGTTTCGCCAGGTCGCCTCGGCGGCGACGGCTTGGGAATCAGCGTTCACGGTCACCCCGTAAACCTTACGGGGTCGCGTCGAGTGCTTTTCCCGCCGCTCAACTGATGAGACGGGCGGCACACACCGCCCGCCGCCCGACGCCCCCGCAGAGTCAGGGAGAACATCGCGGATCTCGAGTCGTGACCGCCACTCGTCGGATCACCCACGCGACGGCGGGGAGCAGGTTCTTCACGGGGTGGAACGAGCGGCCCCGCGAACGGTCACACCTCGTCGCACCCGCTCCCCCGCGCTCGGCGCCCCCAGGGCCAGCGCGCGATGGGTGCGGCGCAGCATCAGCCGGGCCATGAAGGGGTGGCCGAGGCGGACGGCGGCCCAGTAGAGGCGGCCGCGGCGGGTGTCGGGGCGGGCGTAGGTGCTGAGGGTGACGTGTGCGTCGTCGACGAGGATCGAGGCGCGGGCGGTCAGGCCCGCGATGTCGACCTGGAGCAGCAGCTCCCCGTCGGCGCACCCCAGCTCGGGGAAGTCCTCGCGCAGCATGCGGGACCAAGCGCGCGGGTCGCGGGGCAGGCCGGGGAGCATCCGCATGCGGTACGCGTCCTGGTAGGCGGGCCGGTCGAGGGCGGCGCGCAGCAGCCGGGCGCCCTCGGGGACGGCGACCGTCTCGGGCCGGTCCCAGTCGAGGGCGTTCAGCAGCCGTACCCATCGTGACCAGCGCACGGGGTGCGCGCAGTGGCCCGCGGCCGCCCGCTCGGCGTTGTCGAGGACCTCCTCGACCATCGTGTCGTGCACCGGCCGGACGACCGTCGGCCACAGGACGCGGTCCAGGCCCCGCGGCGTGGTCTCCAGGACGTGCCGCACGCGGCAGCGCCGCTCCCCCAGGGGTTCGACGGAGATCTCGTGGAAGCCGTTGTCGGGGTCGGCGAAGTCGAAGCGGACCCGGTGGCCCGGTTCGTACTCCGTCACCGCGTACCTCACCGGGCCGTGGCCGCCGGTGGCGCCGACCGCGAGCGGCCCGTCGAAGGTCATCGCGGGCCAGGCCGGGGTCGGGAAGAGCGGGTCGTCCGCGGCGGAGAGCCGGTCGATCAGCGCACCCACAGCCGCCGCCGGAGCCTCGATCACTCGCTCGTGTTCATTGCGTACGACACCCACGACGCACCTCCATACGCTGGCGTATGGTCAACCGTACGATACCGTACGGTCATGGCGCAACGGCAGCGGAAGACAGCGACCCCGGACGCGCGGAAGGCCCCGGCGAAGCCCCGCCTCTCCGCTCAGGACTGGGCCGACGCGGCGCTCACGGCCATCGGTGAGGGCGGGCTCGCCGCCGTCGCCGTGGAGCCCCTCGCGGTCCGGCTCGGCACCACCAAGGGCAGCTTCTACTGGCACTTCGCGAACCGTGACGCCCTCATCGAGGCCGCCCTGGAGCGCTGGGCGGAGATCAACACCGAGGGGATCATCAGCGAGGTCGAGGCGGAGCCGGACCTCCGCACCCGCGTCCGGCTGCTGTTCGCCGAGGCCATCAGCTCGGCGTCCGCGGACCCCCTGGAGGTCTCGCTGCTCGCGACCGCCTCGCACCCCAAGGTCGCCGCGGCGCTGCGGCGTGTCACCGAGCGCCGGGTGGCGTACGTCGCCGGCCTCTTCGCCGCCCTCGGCTTCCCGGAAGGCGAGGCGCGCCGCCGCGGGCTGCTGGCGTACTCGGTGTACCTGGGCCACGCCCAGCTCGGCCACGCGGCGCCTTCGGTGCTGCCCGGCGAGGACGAGTTCGGCGCCTATCTGGACGAGGCGCTGGATGTGCTGATGGCCCGGCCCTGAGACGCGCCGCCGTCCCGGGTCCGGGATGCGCTAGGGTGCGGGGCATGTTCGCGCACTCGACCCAGAACTGGTGGTGGCCCGCTTCTTCGGCGGCCCACTGACTGCGCGTACCCAGACATCGCGAAGGCCGCCCGAGGGGCGGCCTTCGGTGTTTTCCGGCAGCGTTCCGGACCGGCCGTTCCTCCCCCGTCCGCTCACGGAGAAGGAACAGCCCCATGGATCCGCGGAACCCGCTGACCGACGACCGCCCGTCCCCCACCGCCCTCGACCGACTGCTCGACGAGCAGACCCCTTTCGCTCTGCTGCGCCGCCGCACCCCCGGCCGTGACCACGACACGGTGGAGGTCCTGCGCGGGCCGGTCACGACCTGCGACCGCCTCGCCGACCTGCCCGACGGCCTCGCCCTCATCCCCTTCCGGCAGATCAGGGAGCGCGGCTTCGAGGTGACCGACGACGGCACGCCGCTCGCGGTCCTCACGCCCGAGGAGACGTACGAGATCCCGCTCGCCGAGGCTCTGGCGGCGCTGCCCGACCATGAGGTGCGGGTGACGGAGGGTGCCTTCGACGTGAGCGACGAGGCGTACGCGCGGACCGTCGGCCGGGTGCTGCGGGAGGAGATCGGCGGCGGCGAGGGCGCCAACTTCGTGATCCGGCGGACGTACCGTGGCGAGATCCCCGGGTTCGGACGGGCCGACGCGCTGGCGCTGTTCCGCAGGCTGCTCGTGGGTGAGCGCGGGGCGTACTGGACGTTCGTCGTGCACACCGGAGGCGAGGACGGGCGGACGCTGGTCGGGGCGAGCCCGGAGGTGCATGTGCGGATGTCCGGCGGGACGGTCGTCATGAACCCGATCAGCGGGACGTACCGCTATCCGCCCGAGGGCCCCACGGCCGATGACCTGCTGCGGTTCCTCGCCGACGGCAAGGAGACCGAGGAGCTGTCGATGGTCGTCGACGAGGAGCTGAAGATGATGTGCACCGTCGGCGACCGCGGCGGGGTGGTCGTCGGCCCCCGGCTGAAGGAGATGGCCCACCTCGCGCACACCGAGTACGAGCTGCGGGGCCGTTCGTCGCTGGACGTGCGGGAGGTGCTGCGGGAGACGATGTTCGCGGCGACCGTCACCGGCTCGCCCGTGCAGAACGCGTGCCGGGTGATCCGGCGGCACGAGGCGGGCGGGCGCGGTTACTACGCGGGGGCGCTCGCGCTGATCGGCCGGGCCGCGGGCGGCGGGCGGGAAGGGTCCGTCGGCGCGCAGACCCTGGACTCGCCGATCCTGATCCGCACCGCCGACATCGACGCGCGCGGGGGTCTGCGGGTGCCGGTCGGCGCGACGCTGGTGCGCGGCTCGGATCCGGCCGGGGAGGTGGCGGAGACGCACGCGAAGGCGGCCGGGGTGCTCGCCGCGCTCGGTGTGCGGCCCGGGCGGCCGCGGCACGAGAGCGCGCGGCCCGCGCTCGCCGACGACCCCCGGGTGCGGGCGGCCCTGGACGGGAGGCGGGCCGGGCTCGCCCCGTTCTGGCTGCGGATGCAGAAGGGGGCCTCCCCTGCTCGAACGGAGTTGAGCGCTCGGGGAAAGTCGGCGGAGCTGTCCGGGCACGCGCTCGTCGTCGACGGCGAGGACACGTTCACGGCGATGCTCGCGCATGTGCTGCGCTCGTCGGGCCTGACGGTGTCGGTGCGCCGCTACGACGAGCCGGGCCTCGCGGACGCGGCCCTCACCCACGCGGGTCCCGTCGTCCTCGGCCCCGGTCCTGGCGACCCCGCCGCCTCGGGGGACCCGAAGATGCGGTTCCTGCGGGCGCTCGCGGCGGAGCTGGTGCGTGGCCATCGGCATCCGGTGCTCGGGGTGTGCCTGGGGCACGAGCTGATCGCGGCCGAGCTGGGCCTGGAGATCGTGCGCAAGGAGGTGCCGTACCAGGGGGCGCAGACGACGGTCGACCTGTTCGGGCGGGCGGAGACCGTCGGCTTCTACAACAGCTTCGTGGCGCGCTGCGACGAGGAGGCGGCCCTCGAACTGGCGGCGCACGGGATCGAGGTGAGCCGGGACCGGGCGAGCGGGGAGGTGCACGCGCTGCGCGGCCCCGGGTTCGCGGGGGTGCAGTTCCATCCGGAGTCGGTGCTGTCGCTGCGCGGGGCGCAGGTCGTGCGGGAACTGCTCGGTCAGCTGCGGGGCGCGGCGGGCACGAGGACGTTCTCGGAGCGGCGGCCCGCCTGATGGTCGAGGACGTTCTGGACGGTGGTGTCGATGATCTGGCTCACGGCGTCGACCGTGTAGTACGCCTGGTGGGAGGTCACGACGACGTTCGGGAAGGTGACGAGGCGGGCCAGGGTGTCGTCCTCGACGGCCTCCAGGGACTTGTCGAGGAAGAAGAGCCCGGCCTCGGCCTCGTACACGTCGAGGCCGACGCCGGTGAAGCGGCCCGCGCGCAACTCGCTCACCAGCGCGTCGGTGTCGATCAGACCGCCGCGGCTGGAGTTCACCAGGATCGCGTCGTCCTTCATCGAGCGCAGGGCGCCGGCGTCGATGATGTGGTGGGTGGCGGGGAGCAGCGGTACGTGCAGGCTGATCAGGTCGGACTCGACGAACAGCTGTTCCTTGTCCACGTACTTCATGCCGAGCGCGACGCACGCGGGGTTCTCGGCGACGTCCCAGCCGAGGAGATTCATCCCGAAGCCGTGCGCGATCCGGGTGAAGGCCTCTCCGATCTTGCCGGTGCCGAGCACTCCGGCGGTGCGGCCGTGCAGGTCCCGGCCCATCAGGCCGTCGAGGCGGAAGTCGAAGTCGCGGGTGCGGTTGCTGGCGCGGACGATGCGGCGGTTGACGGCGGTCGCCAGGGTCCAGGCGAACTCGGCGACGGAGTAGGGCGAGTAGGAGGAGACGCGGGCGACCGTCAGGCCCAGGCGTTCGGCGACCTGGAGGTCGATGTTGTTGAAGCCGGTGGAGCGCTGGGCGATCATCTGCGTGCCACCGGCGGCGAGGGTCTGCAGGACGCGGTTGTTCAGGCTGGCGTTGACGCTGGTCGAGATGATCTCGTACCCGGCGGCGATGGGGGCGGTGTCCTCGTTCAGGAAGACGTCCAGGCACCGGGTGTCGTGGTGCGGCGCGAAGGCCTTCTCGATGAGGGGGCGCTCGTCCGCCTGGACGCCGAAGGCAAGGATCTCCACGGTTGCTCCCGGTCTCGCGTGCGTTGCCCCCGCGCCGCCGAATATACGGTCCCGCCGCCGCACCCGCCGCCCGACGGCGCGGTTCGGCCGGGGGCCGGTCGTGCGGGTCAGCCGAAGAAGACGCCCACCTCCTTGTAGAGCGCGGGGTCGACCGTCTTGAGCTTGGCGGTGGCGTCGGCGATCGGGACGCGGACGATGTCCGTGCCGTGCAGGGCGACCATCTTGCCGAAGTCGCCGTCGCGCACGGCGTCGATCGCGTGCAGACCGAAGCGGGTGGCGAGCCAGCGGTCGAAGGCGCTCGGCGTGCCGCCCCGCTGGACGTGCCCGAGGACCGTGGTGCGGGCCTCCTTGCCGGTGCGCTTCTCGATCTCCTTGGACAGCCACTCGCCGACGCCGGAGAGCCGCACGTGCCCGAAGGAGTCGAGGGTGCCGTCCTTGAGGACCATCTCGCCGTCCTTGGGCATGGCGCCCTCCGCGACGACGACGATCGGCGCGTAGGAGGCCTTGAAGCGCGAGGTCACCCAGGCGCACACCTGGTCGAGGTCGAAGCGCTGCTCGGGGATGAGGATGACGTTGGCGCCGCCCGCGAGCCCGGAGTGCAGCGCGATCCAGCCGGCGTGGCGGCCCATGACCTCGACGACGAGGACGCGCATGTGCGACTCGGCGGTGGTGTGCAGGCGGTCGATGGCCTCGGTGGCGATGCCGACGGCCGTGTCGAACCCGAAGGTGTAGTCCGTGGCGGACAGGTCGTTGTCGATGGTCTTCGGTACGCCGACGACGTTGATGCCGTACTCGTCGGTGAGGCGGGCGGCGACCCCGAGGGTGTCCTCGCCGCCGATGGCGATCAGGGCGTCGACCTCGTACTTGGCGAGGTTCTCCTTGATCCGCCGGATGCCGTTCTCGACCTTGAGGGGGTTGGTCCGCGAGGAGCCGAGGATGGTGCCGCCGCGCGGCAGGATGCCGCGGACGGCGGGGATGTCGAGTTGGACGGTGTCGCCTTCGAGCGGTCCGCGCCAGCCGTCGCGGAAGCCCACGAAGTCGTACGCGTACTCCTGCACGCCCTTGCGGACGACGCCCCGGATGACGGCATTGAGTCCGGGGCAGTCACCGCCTCCGGTCAGAACTCCGACCCGCATGGAAATGTCCCTTCGCCGCGATTGCGCTGACGCGAGCCACGCTAATGGTGATCCGCGTCACTTCGGCATGGGACGAACCGTGAATTCCGGGGCGTGGTACGGGAGTTGCGGTGGAGGGTGGGGCCGCGGTTCACCCGAAGGAGGTCATGTCCCGGCGGAGTCGTCGGTGTCGAGGCCGCGCTCGATCGCGTACCGCACGAGCTCCACCCTGTTGTGCAGCTGGAGCTTGCCGAGGGTGTTCTGGACGTGGTTCTGCACGGTGCGGTGCGAGATGACGAGGCGTTCGGCGATCTGCTTGTAGCTGAGGCCCTTGGCGACCAGGCGCAGGACCTCGGTCTCGCGGTCGGTGAGGCGCGGGGCGCCCGGCTCGTCGGGGGCCGCGGGCGCGGGCTCGGAGGCCAGGCGCCGGAACTCGCCGAGGACCAGGCCCGCGAGGCCGGGGGTGAACACGGCGTCGCCGACGGCGGTGCGGCCCACGGCGTCGATCAGCTCGGCGGTGGACGCGGACTTCAGGAGATAGCCGGTGGCGCCGGACTTGACCGCCTCCAGGACGTCGGCGTGCTCGCCGCTGGCCGACAGGACCAGGACGCGCAGGGCGGGGTTGGCGCCGACGAGTTCCTTGCAGACCTGCACGCCGGGCTTCAGCGGCAGGTTCAGGTCGAGGACGAGGACGTCGGGCGCGGCGGCCTGGGCGCGGCGCACGGCCTGTTCGCCGTCGCCCGCGGTCGCCACCACGTCGAAGCCGGACTCGGCCAGGTCCCGGGCGACGGCGTCGCGCCACATCGGGTGGTCGTCGACGACCATGACCTTGACCGGCGCGGCGGCGCCCGCCCCGGTCGACCCGTCCGGTCCCGCCGCGCTCTGTTCGTCGCGCTCGCTGCTCATCGTTCCGCTTCCGCCTTCCCCCGTACGTCCCGCGCGGCGCGCGGGACTCTCAGTTCCACTTCCGTGCCCTGGCCCGGCACCGAGATCAGCTCGGCCGTGCCCCCGATGTCCCGCAGCCGCCCCCGGATGGACAGCGCGACCCCGAGCCGCCCCTCCCCCTCGGCCTGGGCGAGCCGCCCCTTCGGGATGCCGGGGCCGTCGTCGCGCACCGTCACGACGACGGCGTCGGGCTCGTCCTCGACGAGGATCCAGGCGCGGGCGTCCGGCCCGGCGTGCTTGCGGACATTGTCCAGGGCGGCGCCGACCGCGGCGGTCAGCTCCCTGGCGGCGTGCGGCGCGAGCGGCACCGCGGCGCCCGGCTCCGACAGGGTCACCTTCGACCCGGCGAAGGGCGCGAGGAGCGGGCGCAGGTCGCAGCTGGTCGCGCCGGTGGTATCGCCGTCGCCGCGTGGTCCTTCGGGGGCGTCGGGTTCCTCGACGAGCCGGACGACGGCGCCCTGGGAGACGTCCTCCGAGGCGTACGAGACGGGGATCAGGCCCCCGGCCACCAGGGTGCGCAGGGCGACCTCCTGCTCGCCCGCCATCCGGCCGAGCTCGGCCGCCTCGCCGCCGATGGCGGTGCCGCGGCGCTGCACCATGGCGAGGACCTGGAGCACGCTGTCGTGGATGTCGCGGGCGAGGCGCTCGCGCTCGCGGGTCGCGGCCTCGATCTCCAGGGCGCGGGCGAGGGTGCGCTCCGAGGCGCGGGCGACCTCCACGACGTAGCCGATGGCGATGGAGGCGATGCAGACCAGGAGGACGTTGTGGACGGTGTCGCGGCTGAACGCGCCGCGCTGGACGACGTTGGCGACGCCGACGAGCAGCGAGGCGAAGGCGGCCCAGCGCCAGCCGCCCTTGATCGCGAAGGCGAGCACCGCTCCGGCCGTCCATATGGACGGCAGCGTCGGTCCGCCGTCGACGACCCGCCAGTGCTCGACCGCGACCGGCGTCAGGAGAATGCCGGTGAGCGCGACCCCGAGGTCGACGGCGAGGAAGCGCTTGGTGCAGCTCGCGGCGCCGGAGACCTTGGGGATGGTGGCGAGGGTCCAGACGGCGAGCACCGCGTAGTAGCCGATGGCGAGCCAGGGGCGGGCGAAGGTGGAGTATCCGGCCACGAAGAGGCCGATGGCATACAGCATGGTCAGCACGCGGTACGCGGTCAGGGCACGCCACAGCGGCTGCTCGACCGACATTCGCATGACCTTTTCGCGCCTGGCCACTACCCCACCCCACAGGACGCTGTCGTGCGCCCCTCTCCCACGGACGCCCCTCTACACGGACGCGGCTACGCGCCGGACCGTTCCTTGGCGGCCGCTTCCTTCTTGGCCGCCTCCTTCGCCGCCTTGGCCGCCTCGCTGAGCTGACGCTTCGCGGCGGTCGCGTAGATGTCGACGTACTCCTGACCGGAGAGCTTCATGATCTCGTACATGACCTCGTCGGTCACGGCCCGCAGGACGAAGCGGTCGTGCTCCATGCCCTGGTAGCGGCTGAAGTCCAGGGGCTTGCCGATGCGGATGCCGGGCCGCATCAGCTTCGGCATCACCTTGCCGGGCGGCTGGATCTTCTCGGTGTCGATCATCGCGACGGGGATCACGGGCGCGCCGGTGGCCAGGGCCACCCGGGCGAGGCCGCCGGGCTTGCCGCGGTAGAGGCGGCCGTCGGGCGAGCGGGTGCCCTCCGGGTAGATGCCGAACAGCTCGCCGCTCTCCAGGACCTCGATGCCGCTCTTGATGGCCGCCTCGCCCGCGCCGCGCGCGCCCGAGCGGTCCACCGGCAGTTGGCCGACGCCCTTGAAGAACGCCGCCGTCATCCGGCCCTTGATGCCGGGCGTCGTGAAGTACTCGGCCTTGGCGATGAAGGTGACCTTGCGGTCGAGGACCGCGGGCAGGAAGAAGGAGTCCGAGAAGGACAGGTGGTTGCTTGCCAGAATGGCGGGGCCCTCGGCGGGAATGTTCTCGAGGCCTTCCACCCAGGGCCTGAAGGCGAGCTTCAGGGGCCCTCCGATGGACAGCTTCATTGCGCCGTAGATCAAACCGAGTGCCTCCTGTGTCTGTGGATCAGACCATAACCCGAGTGGGGCCCGCGCTCCTTCCGGAGCGGGGCCGACCGCCCCGGCCGGTGCCGGTGCCGGGCGCGTCCGGTATGCGCGACGGCCCTGGTCGGTGTCAGTCCGGTCGCGTACGGTGAAGTACCCCCCGCTCTCTCGAGAAGGAGACCGAAGGTGCCGGTCCTCCCCGGAGCCGAGCCGTACCGCCACGAGGGCGGCGAGGTCGGCGTCCTGCTGTGTCACGGCTTCACCGGATCCCCGCAGTCGCTGCGCCCCTGGGCGGAGTATCTGGCGGAGCGCGGCCTGACGGTCTCGCTGCCGCTGCTGCCCGGCCACGGCACCCGCTGGCAGGACCTCCAGATCACGAGCTGGCAGGACTGGTACGCGGAGGTGGACCGCGAGCTGCGGACGCTGACGGAGCGGTGCGCGGAGGTGTTCGTCTTCGGCCTGTCCATGGGCGGCGCGCTCGCGCTGCGGCTCGCCGCGCGACACGGCGACGCGGTGCGCGGCGTGGTCGTGGTCAACCCGGGGAACAAGGTGCACGGCCTGGCCGCGCACGCCCTGCCGGTGGTCCGCTTCCTGGTGCCGACCACCAAGGGCATCGCGAGCGACATCGCCAAGCCGGGCTCGGAGGAGATCGGGTACGACCGGGTGCCGCTGCACGCCGCGCACTCGCTGCGCCGGTTCTTCCAGGTCGTCGACGCCGAACTGCCGCAGGTCACCCAGCCGCTGCTGCTTCTGCACAGCCCGCGGGACCATGTCGTGCCGCCCGCCGACTCCGCCCGCGTGCTCAGCCGGGTCTCGTCCACGGACGTCACGGAGATCCTGCTGGAACAGAGCTACCACGTCGCGACGTTGGACCACGACGCGGACCGGATCTTCGAGGAGAGCTTCACGTTCATCGGCCGGCTCGCCCCCAGCGCAGGCAAGGAAGGGACGGCCACCGGTGGCTGAGCAGCATGACGCGGAGGAGAGCCGCGAGGACGACAGCCGCGAGCCGCAGGAGCAGGCGGTGCCGCTCGACGAGGACGCGGCCTGGCGCGCCATCGTCGCCGGGTACGGCGAGGAGCCCGCGGACCCGCCCGGCGCCAAGCCGTTCAAGTCCGTGGAGGACCTGGCGCTCCTGGAGCCGGAGACCAACGGCCCCGCGGGCGGCGACACCGAAGGCACCGGGAGCGGCGGCAAGGGTGACGGCGCCGACGAGGGTGCCGACGGCGCGGGCAAGCCGCTCGGCAGCTCCGTCTCCTTCGCCCCGGGTGTGGGCGGCGGGGGCCCGCGGGACTACAGCGCGGCCGAGGCGTCCGAGGACGACTTCGACGCGGACGACGAGGGTCACTTCGTGCCGCCCGAGCCGCCGCCGCTGCCGGACGCGGAGGTCACCGCCAAGTTCGCCTGGCTCGCCGTCATCGGCGGCCCGCTGCTGCTGTTGCTCGCGGTGCTCCTCGGGTGGCAGATGACGTGGTGGCTGACGACGCTCGGCATCGGCGGGTTCCTGGGCGGGTTCGCCACGTTGGTGATGCGGATGAAGTCCGACGACGACGAGGACGAGGATCCTGGCCGGGGGGCCGTGGTCTAGCGTGTCGGTTGCCCCGGTCGGGGGGTGCCCTTGGCCGGGAGCGCCGTCGCTCGCGCTCCGCGCTCGTCCTCGAACGCCGGACGGGCTGACATCAGCCCGTCGGCGTCTGCGACTGAGCCTCGCCCCGAGATCGGACCCCGGCCGACGCTGCTAGGCGGGCACCCGTAGCGCTGCCAGGACCGGCAAGTGGTCCGTCGCCGCGCGGAGGTCAGTGTCCGTTACGCCCTCGTGGCCCAACGGCACGCCGCAGCCCAGGATCTCGATGCCCTTGGTGGCGAAGATGCCGTCGATGCGCTGGTGCGGGTCGGTCGGGGTCGAGGTGTACTCGCCGCCCCAGGGCTCGGTGGCCCAGCAGTCGCGCAGGCCGGTGGCGAGCCTGCGGAAGGAGCGGCCGTCGGGGCGGTCGTTGAGGTCGCCGCCCGCGACGGCGTGCTCCACGCCCATCCCGGCGAGCTGGTCGAGGAGCATCCCGCTCTGCTCGTACCGCTCCTGGCTCTGCAGGCTCAAGTGGCAGCTCAGCACGCCGAGCCGGGCGCCGCCGAAGCGCACCACCGCCGTCGCGAAGCCGCGCCGGTGCAGCCCGGGGGTGAGCGGGAGCAGCACGTCCTCGGTGCGCTCGACGGTGGCCCGCAGGGAGCACAGCAGCGCGGGCCCGGCGGCGGTCCCGCCGCCGGAGAGCATCACCAGGTCGGTGGCGCGGGCGAGCCGGGCCAGCTTCTTGCGCCACCGGAAGAACCGGGGCGCTTCCTGGATGAGGACGAGGTCCGGCGCGCACGCGGCGATGACGCGGGCGAGCGCGTCGGTGTCGTCGCGCATCGAGCGGATGTTGTAGCTGAGCACCCGGACGACGGCCGAACCGTCCTGTTCGGTGCGGGAGTTGGGCAGCGCGGGTGTCGGGCTCGTCGGCATGGCGATCAAGATACGGGAAACCCCGGGCGGGCCGGAGAATTCCGGCCCGCCCGGGGTTTCCCCGCAGCGTCGGGGCTCACGTGTGCGCCAGGCTCACGTGTGCGCCGGGCTCACATGATGGGGTCGGGCTCCCGGGCCAGGTCGGCCGCGCCGACCATGCCCGCCTTGTTGCCCAGCTGCGCGGCGATCACCTCCGCCTGGGGACGCCACTGCGCCCCGACGAGCCACCGCTTGAAGGACTTGCGGATCGGGTCGAGCACGAGCTCGCCCTCGTCCGAGAGGCCGCCGCCGACGATGAACGCCGACGGGTCGAACAGCGAGGCCAGGTCGGCGAGTCCGGCGCCGACCCAGCGGGCCAGCTCGCGGTAGGAGTCCACGGCGACGAGGTCGCCCTGGCGGGCGGCCATGGAGATGTGCTTGCCCTCGATGCCGTCGGGGGTGCCGTCGCCCAGGGAGAGCAGGTACTCGGCGTTCTCCGGGGTGGCGTTGGCGCGCTGCTTGGCGTACCGCACGAGGGCGCGGCCCGACGCGTACTGCTCCCAGCAGCCCTGGCTGCCGCAGCCGCACAGCAGGCCGTCCGGGACCATCCGGATGTGGCCGAACTCGGCGGCCACGCCGAAGTGCCCGCGGCGCAGCTTGTTGCCGATGATGATGCCGCCGCCGAGGCCGGTGCCGAGGGTGATGCAGATGGCGTTGCGGTGACCCTTGCCGCCGCCGAACTTGTACTCCCCCCAGGCCGCGGCGTTCGCGTCGTTCTCGACGACGACCGGCAGGCCGACGCGCCGCTCGACCTCGTCCTTCAGCGGTTCCTGGCGCCAGTCGATGTTCGGTGCGAAGTAGACCGTGGAGCGCTGCCGGTTGACGTATCCGGCGGCGCCGATGCCGACGCCGACGATCTCGTGCCCGGCCCTGGCGCCCTCGACGGCGGAGGCGATCGCGTCGACGATGGCCTCGGAGGTGCCGGGGGTGGGCACCTTGAACGTCGACAGGATGTGACCGTCCTCGTCGACCACTCCGGCCGCGATCTTCGTGCCGCCGATGTCGACGCCGATGGTGAGTCCCATGAATCCCTCAGTTCGATCGAGCCCCGCTACGGCCCACCGTACCCGAGGGGGGTCAGTCCAGATCGATGTGTTCCCCAGGTCCGGGGCCCTCGTCGCGGCGATCCGAACCGTCCGGGGCGGTGGGGGCGGCGTCGTCGCGCGTCCAGCGGGCCTCCTGGCCGGTGACCGCGCTGCGGTAGGCGGCGAGCAGCTCGGCGCCGGCCGCCGCGAGGTGGTCGAAGACGTCGGGGTTGCGCTCGATGACGGGCTCCACGGCGGCCTTCGCCTGCCGGACGACCTGCTGCACCGTCTCCTGCACGGCGCCCTGGGCGACCGCGCCGAGCAGCGGCGACTGGAGCCCCGAGAGCTTGTCGGAGACGGCGTCGACGAGCTTGCGCAGCTCCTCGGCGGCGGAGCCGGGCGGCGGCCCGTACCGGGCGCGGCGGCGGGCCTTCTCCGCGGCGAGGTCCTCGGCGCAGGCGGTGGCCCACGCGTCGGCGTCGGCGGGGGCGGGCTCGGGGCGCTCCGGCTCGGAAGCGTCGCGCTCGGTGGCATCGCTCATGACGGGCTGACTCCTGCGCAGGGCCGACGAATTCGTACTCTCGACGTTACCCGAATGGCGGCAGGCCGTTCACCGGGTCCGGGGCCACAGGTCCGGGTCAGGGGCGAAGCGGATCCGCAGGGTGCCGTCGCGCAGGGCCGCGCCGGTGACGGTGCAGCGGCGCAGCGCGGAGGGCAGCGGAACGATCCGCCGGAACGGTCCCGTGGTGATGACGAGGTCGTCGCCGCGCCGGACCAGGCCCAGTTCCTCGCGCACGGCGCCGGGCAGCGGGATGGTCCAGTGCAGCAGGGAGTCCGTGGCGAGCGCGTCGGTGACGGGCCAGTCGACCGGGTCCGGGGCAGGTCCCGGGCCGGGGGCGCCGAGGGCGGCGAGGTCGTCGGCGCCGCGGGGGTCGGGGCCGAGGTGGGGGATCTCGTGGGTGCGGTACGTGTGCGTCCACTCACCGAGCGTCTTGTGCTGCTGGGCGCGCAGGGCGGTGAGCCAGGGGGCCTGCTCGGGGCCCTGGGGCGCGGGCAGGGCGCGGTTGGCGAGGAGGGCGTCGAGGGTCAGGCCGTGCAGGGCGAGGCCCGTGGCGGTGCGGGCCACGGCGTCGGCGCCGGCCGGGCCCGGCTCGGCGACCAGGCGGACGCTGGTCCCCGGGTCCTCGATCACGGCCTGCGCGGCGGCGAGCGCCGCGTCCCAGCGGTCGGCCGCCTCGTACAGCGATCCGGCGGGCACGGGGACGCCCGCGAGGCGGCCGAGCACCGGGCGCAGGGCGCGGGCCGCCCGCCGCTCCGGGGGCAGCAACCGGCGCAGGTAGCGGCGCAGTTGGGCGGGCAGGGCGAGGAGCGCGAGGGCGCGGGGGGCGGCGGGCAGGTCGACGACGACGGTGTCGTACGACTCCGGGGCCGCGCGCAGGGCGCCCAGGAGGGCGAGGTCCTCCGCGCCCGGCAGCGGGGTCAGCTCCTCGTCGTCGAGGCGGCCGGCGCCGAGCAGGTCCAGGGCGGGGCGGGCGTGCTCCTGGAGGGTGAGCAGGCCCTCGCGGAAGCCGGGGTCCGGGTCCGGGCGCAGGGCGGTGAGGCCCCGCGCGACCTGGACCGGGCGGGGCCCGGTGGGGGTGCCGAGTGCCGCGCCCAGGGTGTCGGCGCGGTCGGCGGACAGGAGCAGGGTGCGGGTGCCCTCGCGGGCGGCGGTGAGGGCTGTGGCGGCCGCGAGGGTGGTGCGGCCGGCTCCGCCGGGGCCGGTGAGGAGGAGGGTGCGCATGCGGTGGGACTCTACGTCGGCGGGGACGGGGGGTGCCCCGCCCCCCCACGTCGGAGGCGCCGCAGGGCCAGGCCCTGCTGTGGACTACGCCTTGGTTTCCACGCGCTTCTTCAGACCTGCCAGGGCGCGGTCGATGATGACCTTCTCCGCCTTGCGCTTGATCATGCCCAGCATGGGGATCTTGACGTCGACGGTCAGCTGGTAGGTGACCTCGGTGCCGGTGCCCGCGGGCTTCAGGAGGTAGGAGCCGTCCAGGGAGCGCAGCATCTGGGACTTGACCAGGGTCCAGGACACCTCGTGCGCGCCGCTCCAGGTGTACGCGAGGGTCTGGTCGTCCTTGATCGCTCCGGCGTCCATGACGAGCCGGACCTGCTCGGCGCGGCCGGAGTCGTCGGCCTGGAGGACCTGGGCCTCCTTGACCTCGCCGGTCCACTCCGGATAGCGGGCGAAGTCGGCGATCACGTCCATGACGTCGGCCGGTGCCGCCTCGATCGTGATGCTCGAGCTGGTGTATTCCGCCATCGCGGTGGCTCCTCCAGATGCGGTCCGGTGCGGGCGTTTGTGTCTGCCCGCTGAAGGCTACCGCGCACGCGACCTGCGACGGTCACCCCGTCCACTCCAGCGCCCAGGGCCGCCCGGACCCCGCGAAGTGCCCGACGTTCACGCACTCGGTCGCCTCGATCCGCATCCGGCTGACCAACGGCTGGTGCACATGGCCGAAGAGCGCGTACCTCGGCCGGGTGCGCCGGATCGCGTCGAGCAGCGCGCGGCTGCCCCGCTCGAAGCGGCGCGCCACCGTGTCGTACACGAGCTCGGGCACCTCCGGCGGGATGTGGGTGCAGAGCACGTCGACCTCGCCGACGGCCTCGATCTTGGCGGCGTACTCCTCGTCGCTGATCTCGTACGGCGTGCGCATCGGGGTCCTGAGGCCGCCGCCGACGAAGCCGAAGACGCGGCCGCCGATCTCCACGCGCTCGCCGTCGAGGACGGTGGTGCCGGGACCGGCGTATTCGCGCCACAGCTGTGGCATGTCGACATTGCCGTACGTGGCGTACGTAGGGGTGGGGAAGGCGGCGAACAGCTCGGCGTACTGCTTGCGGACCGCCTTCTCCACGGCCGGGCCGCGGTCGAGGCCCGCCCACAGCGAGGCGCCGAAGGCGCGGGCCTCCTCGAAGCGGCGGGCGGTGCGCAGCTCGACGAGGCGGGTGGCGTTCTCGGCACCGAACAGATCGGGGAAGATGCCGCGCGCGTGGTTCGCGTAGTCGAGGAAGAGGACCAGGTCACCCAGGCAGATCAGGGCGTCGGCACCGTCCCCCGCGCGGGCCAGGTCCTCGGCGTTGCCGTGCACGTCACTGACCACATGGACCCGGAAACCTCGCATGCCGGTCACCTTAGGACGGCGGGGCCGGGGCGGACCAGGGCGGGGTGGCCGGGCGCACACGGGCGGCGGACCTGCGGTTACTTCCGAGTCAGGAAGAGCGTGGCGTACTGTGCGGTTCAGACCATAACGTCGTGTGACGCACGGAACATCTGGCCCGGCCCCCCTACCGAACCAGCCATACCGGTGGGTAACGTCCGGGCAGTCCAGTAGTGCTCAGCCCCTCACGAAGTCCCGAGGAACCCCCAGAGCCCCCCCCGACTGAGCACCTGCCCGACCTTGGACCGCACCGTCGCATCGCACAACGTCGTGGCGTCGGCGCCCTATGTAGGAGCAGCAGTCTTGCGCGAGTTCAGCCTTCCGGCCCTGTACGAGGTCCCCGCGGACGGCAATCTGACCGACATCGTCCGCAGAAACGCCGCGCAGCACCCGGATGTGGCGGTCATCGGCCGCAAGGTGAACGGCAGTTGGCAGGACGTCACGGCCACGGCCTTCCGCGCCGAGGTGCGGGCCGCCGCGAAGGGCCTGATCGCGGCGGGCGTGCGGCCCGGCGACCGGGTCGGCCTGATGTCCCGTACGCGCTACGAGTGGACGCTGTTCGACTTCGCCATCTGGAGCGCGGGCGCGATCTCCGTGCCGGTGTACGAGACCAGCTCCGCCGAGCAGATCCAGTGGATCCTCGGCGACTCGGGCGCGGTGGCCTGCGTCGTGGAGACCGACGGGCACGCCGAGGCCGTCGAGTCGGTGCGCGACCGGCTGCCGGCGCTGACGCGGGTGTGGCAGATCGACCGGGGCGGCGTCGAGGAGCTGAACCGGGCGGGCGCCGAGGTCTCCGACGAGACCGTCGACGAGCGGGGCGCCGTCGCGGGCGCCGACGACCCCGCGACCATCGTCTACACCTCCGGCACGACCGGCCGCCCCAAGGGCTGTGTGCTCACCCACCGCAGCTTCTTCGCGGAGTGCGGCAACGTGGTGGAGCGCCTGAAACCGCTCTTCCGCACCGGCGAGTGCTCGGTGCTCCTCTTCCTGCCCGTCGCGCACGTCTTCGGCCGCCTGGTGGAGGTGGCCGCCCTGATGGCCCCCATCAAGCTCGGCCACGCGCCCGACATCAAGCACCTCACCGACGAACTCGCCGCGTTCCGGCCCACGTTGATCCTCGGCGTGCCGCGCGTCTTCGAGAAGGTCTACAACGGCGCGCGCGCCAAGGCGCAGGCCGACGGCAAGGGCAAGATCTTCGACAAGGCCGCGGACACGGCGATCGCCTACAGCCGCGCCCTCGACACCCCGGGCGGGCCCTCGATCGGGCTGCGCGTCAAGCACAAGATCTTCGACAAGCTGGTCTTCAGCAAGCTGCGCGCCGTCCTCGGCGGGCGCGGCGAGTACGCCATCTCCGGCGGCGCCCCCCTCGGCGAGCGCCTCGGCCACTTCTTCCGCGGCATCGGCTTCACCGTCCTGGAGGGCTACGGCCTCACCGAGTCCTGCGCCGCCACCGCCTTCAACCCCTGGGACCGGCAGAAGATCGGCACCGTCGGGCAGCCGCTGCCCGGCTCCGTCGTCCGCATCGCCGACGACGGCGAGGTCCTGCTCCACGGCGAGCACCTGTTCAAGGAGTACTGGAACAACGAGGGCGCCACCGAGGAGGCCCTCGCCGACGGGTGGTTCCACACCGGGGACATCGGCACCCTCGACGAGGACGGGTATCTGCGGATCACCGGCCGCAAGAAGGAGATCATCGTGACGGCGGGCGGCAAGAACGTCGCTCCCGCCGTCATCGAGGACCGCATCCGCGCGCACGCGCTCGTCGCCGAGTGCATGGTCGTCGGGGACGGGCGGCCGTTCGTCGGGGCGCTCGTCACCATCGACGAGGAGTTCCTCGGGCGGTGGGCCGCCGAGCACGGCAAGCCCGCCGGGGCCTCCGCCGCCTCCCTGCGGGAGGACGCCGACCTGCTCGCCGCCGTCCAGCAGGCCGTCGACGACGGCAACGCGGCGGTCTCCAAGGCCGAGTCCGTCCGCAAGTTCCGCGTCCTCCCGGCGCAGTTCACGGAGGAGTCGGGGCACCTCACGCCGTCGCTGAAGCTGAAGCGGAACGTAGTCGCGAAGGACTACGCGGACGAGATCGAGGCGCTTTACCGGGGCTGAGGCCGGGGGCCTTGCCGGGGGCTCCCCAAGCCCGCCCCTTCCCGATCCTGGGGGCTCCGCCCCCAGGCCCCCGCTCCTCAAACTCCCCCAAGCCCTTAAGGAGCAGGGAGGACCCCCATGAGGGGCTGAAATACAACAGCAGCACATGTCCAGCCCGTCCGGCGATTGAGGACGAGGCGCGAAGCACCGACAGCGGGGCCCAGGGGGCGCAGCCCCCGGCTTCGGAGAAGGGGCGGGCCTGGGGCGCCCCGCGAGGGCCTACAGCAGCTCTCGTAGCCTCTCCGCCAGGAGGTCCCAGCGCCAGCGCTCCTCGACCCACTGCCGCCCCCGCTCCCCCATCCGCCCCCGCACCCCGGCATCCCCGAGCAACGCGACAATCCGGTCGGCGCAATCCTCGGCGGAGCCACCCCGCACGACCCACCCGGTCTCCCCGTCGAGAACCGCGTCCGGAGCCCCCCCGGAGTCCCCGGCGACGACGGGCAGCCCGGTGGCGGATGCCTCCAGGTAGACGATGCCCAGGCCCTCGACGTCGAGCCCGCCGCGCCGCGTACGGCAGGGCATGGCGAAGACGTCCCCGGCGCCGTAGTGGGCGGGCAGTTCGGCCCAGGGGACGGCGCCGGTGAAGACGACGGAGTCCGCGACCCGCGTCTCCGCGGCGAGCCGTCGCAGCTCCTTCTCGTAGGGCCCCCCGCCCACGATCAGCAGCACCGCGTCCGGCTCCCGAGCCAGGATCCGCGGCATGGCGAGGATCAGCGTGTCCTGCCCCTTGCGCGGCACGAGCCGCGAGACGCACACGACGACCGGCCGGTCGGTGAGCCCGAGCCGGGCCCGCACGGCGTCGCCGCCGGAGCCGGGGTGGAAGGTCTTCTCGTCGACGCCGGGCGGGAGTTGGACCATGCGCCCGGCCGCGGCGGGGCTGAGCGCGGCGGCGATGCGGGAGCGGGTGTACTCGCCGAGATACGTGATCGTGTCGGTCGACTCGCCGATCCGGCGCAGGAGTTGGCGGGAGGCGGGCAGTTGCGCCCATCCGGCCTCGTGGCCGTGCGTGGTCGCCACGAGCCGCCGCGCCCCGGCCCGCCGCAGCGCGGGCGCCATCAGACCGAGCGGCGCCGCCGCCCCGAACCACACGGACGTGCAGTCGTGTTCACGCAGCAGCGAGACGGCACGGCGGGTGACGCGGGGCGTGGGGAGCAGCATCGTCGTGGGGTCGCGGACGACCTGGAAGGGCTGTTCGGCGTCGAAGGCCGCGGTGGCCTCGACGCCCTCGCGACCGCGCTTCCAGGTGGAGGCGTAGACGACGATCTGGGCGGGGTCCAGGCGCAGCGCCATGTTGTGCAGGAACGCCTGGATGCCGCCGGGCCTGGGCGGGAAGTCGTTCGTGACGATCAGGGTCTTGTGCATCGCCGCCGACAGTACCGGCCGGACGCCCGCCCGCGCCGCACGGCCCCGCCTCGCCCGCCCGTGCCGCCCCGCCCGGCATCATGACTTACCAAAACCTACTTAAACGCATCAAAAGCGGGCGAGGTAGACATGACGGGCACGGGACAGACGGAGACAGCGGAGGCCCTCACCGCACGGGCCGAGCCCGGAAAAGCGGTACCGGACGGATCTGGCCCGGACGGACCCGGCCCAGACGAACCCGGCCCGGACAGATCTCGCCCAGACAGATCTGACCCGCACAAACCCGGCCCAGACGAACCCGGCCCGGACAGATCTCGCCCAGACAGATCTGACCCGCACGAACCCGGCCCGGACGGACCCGAGCCGGACAGCTCTTGCCCGGACGGCCCCGGACTGCCCGGCGAACCACCCCTCCCGCCTCGCCACTCCCCCCGCCGCTCCCCCCTCACCACCCTCCTCACCCCCGACCTCCGCCTCCTCGCCGTCTGGGCCCCCACCCGCGCCCTCCTCCTGCTCTGCGTCTTCCGCGTCGTCGTCATCCCCGGCCCGGACGTCACGAGCGACGTCTCGTTCATCTACCAGGGCTGGTACGAGGTCCTGCGCACCGGCACCTTCCCGCTCGACGACGTCACCTGGCAGTACCCGCCCGCCGCCGCGCTCGCGATCCTCGGCCCGGCCGCGCTGCCGTTCCTCGGCTACCCCGCCGCGTTCTTCCTGCTCGCGTTCCTGGCCGACGCGGTCGTGACGGGGCTGCTCGTGTACGCGGGCGGGCGGCCCGGCAGGACGCTGCGGGGGGCCTGGGTGTGGACGGCGGGCGTCGCCCTGCTCGGGCCGACCGCGTACGCACGCTACGACCTCATGGTGACCGCCGTCGCCGTCGCCGCGCTGCTCGCCGGGGCGCGCCGGGCCCGCGCGGCGGGGGTGCTCGCCGGGTTCGGGGCGGTGGTGAAGGTGTGGCCGGTGCTGCTGCTCGTCGGCGCGCCGCGGGGGCGGGCGGCCCGGCGCTCATGGGGTGCCGCGCTCCTGACGGCGGGCGCCGTCACGCTGGTGTTCGTGGTGACGATGCCGGGGGCGCTGGCGTTCCTGACGTTCCAGCGCGACCGGGGCACGGAGGTCGAGTCGCTCGGCGCGCTCGTCTTCCATGGGGCGCGCCAGCTCGGCTGGCCCGGGGAGGTGCGGCTCAACTACGGCTCGGTGGAGTTCCTCGGGCCGTACGTCCCGCTGGTCAGCGGGGTGGCGCAGGCGCTGTCCCTGGCCGCGCTGGGGTGGCTGGTGCTGTGGCGGGTCCGGGCTCGGGTCTGGTCGGCCTCCACGTCCGCGGACGCGGCGTTCGCGGCGGTGCTGCTCTTCACCACGACGAGTCGGGTGATCAGTCCCCAGTACATGCTGTGGCTCGTCGGAGTCGCCGCCGTCTGCCTTGCCTCGCGCGGCAGCCGGATGGGGTGGCCCGGTGGGCTCGTCCTCGCGGCCACGTTCGTGACGTTCCTGGAGTTTCCCGTGTGGTTCGCGCATGTGGTGGCCAGCGACGCGTTGGGCGTGACGCTTCTTGTCGTACGCAATGGCCTGCTGGTCGCGGCGACGGCACTGGCGTGCCGGGGGTTGTGGCGGGGGACGGTGCCTCGCGGGTGCGCCCCGGACCCCGCTCCTCAAACGCCGGAGGGGCTGGAAAACGTGCCGGTGGGTTCCAGCCCGTCCGGCGTTTGAGGACGAGGCGCAAAGCGCCGATACGGGGTCCGGGGCGGAGCCCCGGTTCCGGGAAGGGGCGGGCTTGGGGAGCCCCCGGCAGGACACCGCCTCAGCCCAACTCCTCCCGCACATAAGCCCGCCACCGCCCCGTGAAGTCCTCCCCCGTCGTGCCGAGCACATCCCGCAGGGCCCCCTCCACCGCCCCCGCCCGCTCCCGATGCCGCCCCACGGCCTCGTAGAAGGCCCGGAGCTTCTCCTCGCCCCATTCCTGCGCGATCATCCGGCAGGCCAGCCAGGAGCCCTCGTAGGCCCGCGCGAGCCCGGCCGCGTCGCCGCTGAAGCCGAAGGCGTCGTCGTCGGGGAGGGCGGCGGGCAGACGGCCGTCGACGACCGCGCGGCGCAGTTCGGGGGCGGCCTGGTGGGGGGTGCGGCCGGTGCCGCGGTAGCCGACCCAGTCGGCGAAGCCCTCGGAGAGCCAGAGCGGGGTGGCGCGGGAGGTCCGGGCGCGGGTGGCGACGTGGGTGGTCTCGTGGGTGAGGACGACCTGTTTGCCCAGCTCGCCGAGGACGCCGTACGCGTCGGGGTTGATGACGATCCGGTCGGCGGGCGTCCGCCCGGAGCCGCCCGCCTCGCCGGTGGTGACGGCGGCGATCCCCTGGTAGCCGGAGGCGGGCGCGCCGAGGAGGTCGGCCATGCCGTCGAGGGACTTGGGCACGAGGACGACGACCTTGCCGGGCCAGTCGCCGCGCCAGGCGTCCCGCACGGCGGGCACCGCGCGGTCGGCGAGCTCCGCGTACCGCCGCAGCTCGGCCCGTTCGCGGCCGACGCCGAGGATGAGGCTGTGGGTGCCGCGCACGGCGTCGACGCGGCCCTGGTCCCAGAGCTGCTCGGTGGCCTTGTCCGCGGGGCGCTCGGCGGTGACGTACCAGCGTCCGTCGCGCTGATGGAGGGACAGGGTCCGCTCGGCGGTGAGGGGCGCCCGGTCGTAGCCCGCGACGCGGTAGCTCAGGTCGGCGGTGGCGGTGGCCCGGATGCCGTCGCGCTCGAAGTCCTTGAGGCGGTACGTCCAGGACTTCAGGGGGACGTCGCGCAGCCGGTCGTAGGCGGCGGTGGGGCCGCCCGTCGCCCGGTAGGCCCGGGGGTCGCGCTCCAGGACGGCGTCGGCGCGCCGGTCGAGCAGCCGCCGCACGTCGGCGGGGGCCGCGTCCGCCGTGTCGTCGCGGCCGCAGCCCGCGAGCGCGGCGGGGGCGAGCACCGCGAGGCACACGCCCGCGCCCGCCGCCGCCCGCGCGCTCCGCCCACGCCCCTGCCCTCGACCAGCCACGTTCCCGATCGTACGGGGGCGCGCGGCCGCCGCCCCTGCCCGTGCGGCCGAAGACCGTCGATCAGACCCGGGTCACGGACGACACCGGCATCATCCCCACCGGGTCGTAGCGGACCGCCGCGCCGGGGTAGGGCGCGTGCACCACCTGGCCGTTGCCGACGTACATGCCGATGTGACTGGCGTCGTCGCGGTAGGCGACGAGGTCGCCGGGCTGGGCCTGGCCGAGCGGCACCCGCTGTCCCGCGCCCGCCTGGGCCTGCGAGGTGCGGGGCAGACCGACGCCCGCCTGCGCGTACGACCACTGGGTCAGGCCCGAACAGTCGAAGCCGGTGGGGCCGTTGGCGCCCCACACGTACGGCTTGCCGACCGCCGAGCGGGCCGCGGCGATGGCGGCCGCGGCGCGGCCCGAAGCCGGTGCTCCGGCGCCCGCGAGGTCGGGCATGTCGGCGCGGCCCGAGCGCGATGACCTGTCGTCCCGCTCGCGCTCCGCCTCCGGCAGCGAGTTGAGCAGTTGCCGGGCCTTGGCGAGCTTGGTCTCGACGGTGCGCTTGTGGTGGGCGACCGTCTTGCGGCTCTCCTCGAGCTCGGTCAGCTTGCGGGTGGCCTCGGAGCGCTCCTGGGCGAGTTCGCGCTGGGCCCGCTGGAGCTTGGTGAGTTCGCCGCTCTGCCGGGCGCTGATGCGGTCGAGGGCCGAGGCCCGGTCCAGATAGCCGTCGGGGTCGGAGGAGAGCATCAGGGCGAGCGCGGGGTCGATGCCGCCCGAGCGGTACTGGGCGCCGGCGAGCGTGCCGAGGGCGCCGCGCATCGCGTTGATGCGCTCCTGGCCGCGGGCGACCTTGTCCTTGGCCCGTTCGACCTGGTCGCGCAGTGTGTCCGCGCGCTCGTCCGCCTTGTTGTACGCCTCCGTCGCCTTCTCGGCCTGCTCGTAGAGGCGGTCCACCTTGGCCAAGGCATCGGACCGCGGGTCCTGCGGGGCGGCGCCCGCGGGTGCCGCGGCCAGGGCCGCCGCGGCGGCCGCGGCGGACAGGACGGTGATGGTGGCGGTGCGTACGCACCGGTCGGGACCGGTGGGTGCTGCGGGACGGCGATGGGATCCCACGGGAAGCCGCTCTCCCTTCCGCTGGAACGGACCCCCGCCGAAGCGGGGGACTGTCGGTCCCCCGCGCGGAGCGGGGGCCGCTCCCCGGGTGTCGGGGAACGCGCGCGACAGTAGCGGCGTGATCAGGTCGCGACCAAAGACCCTGAACGTCCACGCACAGTGACGCCCCGCCTCAGACGCAGGTCATCGGCGGGGCGCGGGGTCAGCGGAAGTTATCGGAATTCGCCCGATCGGACGGTGCGTCGGACGCCGTCCGGGGCGGTCGGCCCCGGTACCGGCTTCGGCGCGGACAAGTCGGCCCGAGACGGGTCGGATCAGGCGAGTCGGCTCGGCCCGGACGTCAGATGCGGACGCCGAACTGGAACGGCATGTTGTTGATCGACTCGTAGCGGACCACGGTGCCGGTGCGCGGCGCGTGCAGGACCTGGCCGTTGCCCGCGTAGAAGCCGACGTGGTGCAGGTCGCCGTAGAAGATCACCAGGTCGCCGACGCGCAGGTCGCTCTGCGAGGCGATGCGCGTGCCGTAGTTGGCCTGGGCCTGCGAGGTGCGCGGGATGTCCATGCCGGCCTGGGCGTAGGCCCAGGAGGTGAGGCCGGAGCAGTCGAAGGAGGAGGGGCCGGTCGCGCCGTAGACGTAGGGCGAGCCGATCTTGCTCTGCGCGGCGGCGTACGCGGACGAGGCGCGGCCCGAGCCCTTGGCGGGGGCGCCGCCCTTGGAGTCGGGCTTGTCGAGGGCCTGGCGCTCGGAGTCGCGCGAGGCGCGGTCCTCCTTGGCCTTCAGGGCGGCCCGCTCGGCGGCGGACAGGGAGTTGAGCAGGCGCTGGGCCTCGCCGAGCTTGCCCTGGACTTCCTTCTTCTTCTTGCCGAGTTCGGTGCGCGTGGTGGCGAGGTCGCCGAGCTTGTCCGCGGCCTCCTTGCGCTGCTGCGCGAGGGTGCGCTGCTTGGCCTGGATCTTCTTCAGGGACTCGGCCTGCTTGGTGCTCAACTGGTCGAGCGCGGAGGCCTTGTCGAGGTAGTTGTCCGGGTCGGAGGAGAGGAAGAGCTGCAGCGACGGGTCGATGCCGCCGGAGCGGTACTGGGCGCTGGCAAGCGAACCGACGCCGCTGCGCAGCTCGTTGAGGTCGTCCTGGCCGCGGGCGACCTTGTCCTGCAGGTTGTCGACCTGCTTCTCCAGCTTCTGCTGCTTCTCCTTGGCGCCGTTGTACTTCTCGGTCGCCTTCTCGGCCTCTTCGTAGAGCTTGTCGACCTTGGACTTGACCTCGTCCTTGCTCGGCTTCTCGTTCGGCGCGGCGTTCGCGGCCTGGGAGGTGAGCGCGACGGCCGCGGCGGCGGTCGCGGTCAGCACGGTCACACGGGCGCGGCCCGGCTGCTTGGGTCGACGGTGTGACGCCACGAAGGCGGCTCCTTCGATGAGTGATCAACAGAGCGGAGGTCTGGGCGTGACCCTAGTGACCCGCCGATGATCAGATCAAATCCTGACCATGAAAAAGTCGGCCGCCGAGCGTTTTCTTTACGAAGAATCAACGTTCGGTAGCGGTCATTTGACGCTCCGTCCCGGGCAGGCGCGACCCAATTCGGGCATACGGCACGGGAGTTACGGATGGGACTCAGCCCCGCGAAAGCCTCTTCAGGAGCACCGCGGACGCCACGGGGCGCGCCCCCGCCTTCGCGATCCCGTCGGCCACCTCGCGGTCCGTCGACACCACGATGACGGGACGGCCCGGCGGTTCGGCGCGCACCAGCTGCCGGATCAGCTCGTCCGCCGTCACCCCGGCCTTGGAGAAGAGCACCCGGACCCCGCGCGGCGGCGCGAGCAGCACCGGCGCGGCCAGCTCGGCGCCGTCGAAGACGCAGGTCACCTCGGCCCCGCTCTGCAGCGCGAGCTGGGAGAGGGAGCCGAGCAGGCGCAGCCGCTGCTTCTCCAGGGGCATCGTGGGATAGCCGGTCTTGGTGACGTTGTAGCCGTCGACGACCAGATGCGCCTGCGGCAGGGCGAGCAACTGGTCGAGAATGGCCGGATCGTTCTCGGACAGCGCGCGGGCGGCGATGTCCTTCGGCGTCATCCGGCCGGGCTCGACGGCGTCGACGGTCTCGGCGGGCCGCACGGACACCGGCGGCAGGGCCAGTTCGCGGCGCAGCCCCTGGGTCGCCTCGAGGACCGTGTCGAGCAGCAGCCGCACCCGCATGTCCTCGACGCTGCGGCCCTCGCGCGCGGCCCTGCGGGTGGCTTCGAGGGCCGCCTCGGCCTCACCGAGGCGGGCCTTGAGCCGCCGCGCCTCGCTCTCGGCGGCGGACAGCTGGGTCTGGCCCTCGGAGCGCACGGCGTCGGCCTCCGCGGCCGCCTTGCGCAGCGCCGCCTCGCCGCGCTTGATGTCGCTGAGCGCGGCGCGCAGTTTGCGGTGCGTGGCGTCGGCCTCGCGCTTGGCCGCGTCGAGCTCGGCGCGCAGGCGCTCGGTCTCGGCCTTGGTGTGGGTGCGGGCGGCGGCCAGCTCGGCGCGCAGCCGCTCCAGTTCGGCCCGGGCCTCCTCGTCGGCGCGCTCGGCGTCCGCGCGCTGGGCCTCCTCGCCCGCGGCGGTGACGAGCTTCACCCAGCCGAGCGGGCGCAGCACATAGGCGGCGGCCGCGACGTCCAGCGGGTCGGCGGCGGGCGGCGGCGTGCCGGCGTCCAGGGCCTCGGCCAGCTCGGGCTGCGCCTCGCGCAGGCGTTCGCCGATGCGCTGGCGGAACAGGGGGTCGCTCTCCAGGGCCGCGGCCATGGCGTTGGCCGCGAACTTCACCCGCCTGCTCGGGGTGAAGCGCGCGTACTGACGCAGCTGGGGTGGCAGTTCGGCGACCGTGAGGCCGCCGAAGCCGTCCGACACGATCTGCACGACCGCCCGCCGCACGCCGTCGGGCAGCGGACGGTCGAGCACCTCAGCGGCGCCGTCCTCCGGCGTTCCGCCCGCGCTCTCCACCATCGGTCACCCCACTAGCTGTGCGGGGCCCGCTCCCGTTTCAGGAGCCGGCCCCGGGCCTGTCCACGAGTTCCACCTGGTCCACCGCGTTGCACCACCGGCAGCGGACCGACTCGATGGTCTCACTGACGACCTCGCGTTCTTCGACCTTCGGCGCTCCGGCCAGGTCGAGGTGCACATATTCGACGACCTTCGAGGAGCGGGTCACGTCGAAGCGCGTGAGGTTGCCGCAGAGGGCGCAGCGCCATCGGGTGGTTTCGGTCGGCAGGGGAACCGTCATCGTGACGTTCGCTTTCCTTCGGGAACCGTGGTGCGTATTGCCCGTAACCCTAAGGCCTGCGTAAGGGGCTCCGTACGCACATGGGTGGGCGAGGCGATCTGCGGAGATCACTGCCGTTACGTCATGCTCTGTCCATGATCACTGCGTGGGTCCCGGCCGCCGGCCGGATGGTCGGGCGACGGGCGGCTCCGGTGACGTACGCGCTGATCGTCGCGTGCTGTCTGATCTTCCTGATCTCCCCGGGCTCCGGTCTCAATCCCTCCTACGGCACCGGCGACGAGCTGATCGCCGCGCAGCGGGCCTACTTCGAGCGCTGGGGGGTGGTACCCGTCGAACTCCTCAGCGGGAAACCGCGGGCCGCGCTCACCGCCGTGACGGCGCTGTTCGTGCACGGCAGCTGGCTGCATCTGCTCGGCAACATGCTCTTTCTGTACGTGTTCGGGGTGATGGTCGAGGAACGCATGGGCCACCTCCAGTACACGCTCTTCTACCTCGGCTGCGGGGCCCTCGCCCTGCTCGCCTACGCGATCGCGCACGCGGACTCCGGCCAGACCCTGGTGGGCGCCTCGGGGGCGATCTCCGCCGCGCTCGGCGCCTTTCTGTATCTCTTCCCGAAGGCGCGGGTCACCAGCCTCTTCCCGTTCCTGTTCTTCCTGCCGCTGCGGTTTCCCGCATGGGTGGTGCTGCCGTTCTGGGTGGCGTTGCAGTGGGCGGCTGCGGGGCAGGAGCGGCAGGGGCCCGGGGTGGCGTATCTGGCGCACCTGGTGGGCTTTTCCTTGGGGTTTGTCTACGCCTGGGGGCGACGTCGGGGGCCAAGTAGAGTGAAAGCCTCTGGAACGGCCACCGAGGGAGACAGTCAGCCGTGATCACCGCGATCGTGCTCATCAAGACCAGCGTGGACCGGATCCCCGAGATCGCCGAGTCGATCGCCGCCCTCGACTGCGTCAGCGAGGTCTTCTCCGTCACCGGTACGTACGACCTGATCGCCATGGTCCGGGTGGCCCGCCACGACGATCTCGCGGACGTCATCCCCGGCAAGATCAGCAAGATCCCCGGCGTGGAGGGCACGGACACGCACGTGGCGTTCCGCACGTACTCGCAGCACGACCTGGAAGCGGCGTTCGCGATCGGCCTGGACTCCTAGCCCGGTCCGGTCCGGGCGCCGGGGACGCGTGCCCGGCCGCCCCCGGATGAGGGATTCTTCATCTGCGGCTCATGCTGATGACGCGGTACGCCACGCACCATCGCCGCCATGGTCTTCTCCCATCGCATCGCGGCCCTGGCGGCCGTCGTGGCGATTCCGCTGGGCATCGCCGTGACGAGCTACGCCCTCACCGACAGCCCTTCCTCGCCCAAGGTGCCCCCCAAGGTCGAACTGGACAGCGGCTCCCCGTCCACCGCGCCGACGAAGCCCCCGCCCACCCCCAGCGACCAGGTGGTCTCGCCGCCCCCGGTCGGCGAGAACTCCACGGACGGCAGGGGCGACCAGGGCGACCAGGACGATCAGGGCGACGATGACGACGACGGCAGCACCGGACCCCACTCCCCCGGACCGACCGGCAAGTCCAGCTCCTCCGGGGACGACGACGCGGACGACGGACCCGGCGACGACTGACCCGGGGACGGGCGGCCCGGGGACCAGCGGCTCAGGAACCAGCGCCCCAGGGACGACCGACCCGGCGGCGACGGCCGAGCCGCCCGGCGCCGCGCACCGCCGCGTCTCCGCGCGCGTCCGCATCCTGCTCTGGCTGCTCCTGGTGATGGCGGTCGCGCTCGCCGCGGTGGCCGCGACCACCCGCTCGATCCTGCTGCGCGACGTCGACCACCGCGTCGACCGGCTGCTCACCCAGGAGACCGGCGAGTTCACCAACTTCGTGGACCGGGGCGTCGACCCGGTCACCGGCGAGCGCTTCACCGACCCGCGCCGCCTGCTCAAGGTCTTCCTCGAGCGGCAGTACGCGGATCCCGACGAGGAGCTGATCGGTCTCGTACGCCGCGAGGGCGCGGGCCCGGCCCAGTTCACCCAGCCCCGGGAGCTCTCGGTGCGCCACCCCCTGCACAGCGACCCGGCCGCCCGGCGTGCGATCTTCGCGGCGGACGGCTCCACCGGCACCCTGGACCGCCGCTCCGGCGAACTGCGCTGGGCGAAGGTCGAGGTGGCCCGGCACGGCGACGAGCCGGAGGCGGCGTTCGTCGTCGCCTTCCACCCGGCCGCCGAACAGGCCAAGGCGGACGACGTGTTCCGCATCCTCCTTGCCATCTCCGGCGTCGCCCTCGTCCTGACCACGGGCATCGCGTGGGCCGTCGCCGGGCGCATCCTCAAACCCGTACGCCTGGTGCGCACCGCCGCCGCCCAGCTCACCGAGCAGGATCTGACCCGGCGCATCCCCGTGCGCGGCAAGGACGACATCGCCGCGCTCGCCGACACGTTCAACGGCATGCTGGACCGCCTGGAGCGGGCGTTCGCCGCGCAGCGCGAGTTCGTCGACGACGCCGGGCACGAGCTGCGCACCCCCATCACCATCGTCCGCGGCCACCTGGAGCTGATGGGCGACGACCCGGCGGAGCGCGAGGAGACGGTCCGGCTGGTCACCGACGAGCTGGACCGGATGAGCCGCATCGTCGAGGACCTGCTGCTCCTCGCCAAGGCCGAGCGCCCCGACTTCATCAGGCCGGAGCCGGTGCAGCTCGCCGAGCTGACCGCCGACGTCTTCGTGAAGGCCCGCGCCCTCGGCGAGCGCCGCTGGGAACTGTCCGAGACCGCCGACCGCGAGGCCCGGCTCGACCCGCAGCGCATCACCCAGGCGATGGTCCAGCTCGCCCAGAACGCCGTGCAGCACACCGTGCCCGGCGGGCCGATCCGCGTCGGCTCGCGCCTGGTGTCCGGGCGGATCGAGCTGTACGTCGCCGACAGCGGCCCCGGCGTCCAGGCGCAGGACGCCGAGGTCATCTTCGAACGCTTCCGGCGCGGCACGTCCCGGCGCGGGGCCAGGACCAGCGGCGCGGGGCTCGGGCTCTCGATCGTCCGCGCGATCGCCCGCGGCCACCGCGGCGAGGTCCGGCTGCGCCCCACCGACGGCGGCGGCGCCACCTTCGTACTCGTACTGGAGGACCAGACATGAGCCGTGCGGCGACCACGAGGGGCCGGACGTGAGCCGGGTGCTGATCGTGGAGGACGAGGAGCGCATCGCCTCCTTCGTCGACAAGGGGCTGCGGGCCAACGGCTTCACGACGACGATCGTGGGCGACGGCGACGCGGCGTACGACTACGCCGTCACCGGCGGCTTCGACCTGATCCTCCTGGACATCGGCCTGCCGGGCCGGGACGGGTTCACCGTGCTCCGCGAGCTGCGCGAGGCGCGGGTGTCGGCGCCGGTGATCGTACTGACGGCGCGCGACTCCGTGCGGGACACGGTCGCCGGGCTCGAAGGCGGCGCCGACGACTGGATGACGAAGCCGTTCCGGTTCGAGGAGCTGCTCGCGCGGGTGCGCCTCCGGCTGCGCACGGCGGCCCGGGCGCCCGAGGTGACCGTGCTCCGCAGCGGAGAGGTGACGCTCGACCTGCGCACGCGCAGGGCCCGTTCGGGCGAGCGCACGGTGGACCTGACGGCGCGCGAGTTCGTGCTCCTGGAGCTGTTCCTGCGCCATCCCGGGCAGGTGCTCTCCCGGGAGCAGATCCTGTCCCACGTGTGGGGCTACGACTTCGACCCGGGGTCGAACATCGTGGACGTGTACGTACGGGCGCTGCGCAAGAAGCTGGGGGCGGAGCGGGTGGAGACGGTGCGGGGCATGGGGTACCGGCTGCCCGGGTGAGTGCCGGGGCCCGGGTGCGGGGCCGCCGGTGAAGTTCCTTTCATCTTCGGCTCATTGGGGGCTCACGGCGCGCCTGGACGCTGAATGCCGTGACCCCGACCCCGCGGCAAACGATCCTGCTCTGCCTGGCACTGAGCCTGTGCGCACTCCTCGTCGTCCCCGGCAACTTCCCCGGCCTGAGCGGTGACGCCCGCCTCACCCTCGCCGTCTTCGCCCTGGCCACCTGCGCCTGGATCGGCACGCCGATCGACGACACGTACATCGCGCTCGGCGCGGGCCTCGCCCTCACCGCCACCGGCGTGATCAGCAGCGACACCCTCTTCGGGACCCTCGGCGACGAGACGGTGTGGCTGCTGATCTGCGCGTTCGTGCTCGCCGCCGCCGTGGCGCGCAGCGGGCTCGCGGGGCGGGCGGCGGCGTTCCTGGTCAGCGGGGCCCGCAGCGTACGGCAGTTGACGCATCTGACGACCGCCGCGCTCGTCGTCACGGCCTTCGCGGTTCCCGCCACCTCCGGCCGGGCCGCGCTCGCGCTACCCGTCTTCCTCGCGCTCGCCAAGGTCCTCGCCGACCGCAAGCGGCTCGTCGTGATGCTGGCGCTGCTGTTCCCCACCGTGATCCTGCTGTCCGCCGTCGCGACCCTGATCGGCGCGGGCGCGCACCTGATCACCGTGTCGGTGCTGTGGGAGGCCACCGGCGAACGCGTCGGCTTCACCCAGTGGTTGCTGCTCGGCCTGCCGCTCGCCATAGCGTCCTCGCACCTCGCGGCCGAGGCCGTGCTGTGGACGACGACCCGCCGCGCCGACCGCGCGGGCCCGATCCACATCACCGCCGAGCAGATCCAGGAGCACAGCGAACACCCCGTCACCGGCCCCTGGGAGCCCGCCGAGACGCGCTGCGCCCTGCTCCTCGCCACCGTCGTCGCCCTGTGGTGCAGCGAGCCCCTGCACCAAGTGCCGCCCGCCGTGGTCGCGTTGATCGGCGCGGTCGTCGCGTCCTCGCCCGCGCTCGGCACCGTACGCCTGAAGGACGCGCTGAAGACCGTGCCGTGGGCGCTGCTGCTCTTCATGGCGGCGACGATGGCGATGGGCGTGGCGCTCGCCGACTCGGGCGCGGCGAAGTGGCTGGTGTCGGGGCTGCCCGTCGACCTGCCGCCCGGCCTGTTCCTGGCCGCCGTCATCGCGATCAGCACGGCGGCGCACCTGGTCCTCCAGTCCCGCTCGGCCCGCTCGTCGGTCCTGGTGCCGCTGGTGGTCGCGGCCGCCGTGGGCGCGGGCGTGAACCCGGTCGCGGCCGCGCTCGCGTCCACGGCGGCCGCCGGTTTCTGCCACACGCTGCCCGCGTCCGCGAAGCCGGTGACGCTCTTCGCCGAGATACCCGGCACGCCCACCTACACCCCGCGCGACCTGCTGCGCCTGTCCGCCGTCCTGGCGCCCCTGACGGCCGCGCTCGTCCTGCTGTTCGCCCTCGCGGTGTGGCCGCTGCTCGGCGTGCCCGTCGTCCGCTGAGCCCAGCCGGGCCACCCGGCCACCCGGGCCTCGCAGGCCTCACAGACCTCGCGGGCCATTGGGATCCCGCCCCTCCCCCTCCGCCGCTCGCTCACCACTCAAGGAGTACGTCCATGCCCCTCACCCGTTTCGCCGTCGCGCCCAGCGGCTTCAAGGAGTCCCTGTCCGCCCAGTCCGTGGCGGAGGCCATCGCCGCCGGGGTCAGGCGCGTCGTGCCGGACGCCGAGGTCGACCTGATCCCGCTGGTCGACGGCGGCGAGGGCACCGCACAGGCGCTGGCCGCGGCGGCCGGGGGCCGGCTCGTGGCGCTGCCCGCGACGGGCCCCGTGGGCGAGCGCATCGGCACCCACTTCGCGCTCCTCGACTCCGGCACCGCCGTCGTGGAGATGGCCGCGGCGGCGGGCCTCAGCCTGGTCCCGCGGGACCTGCGCGACCCGGGCGCCACCACCACGTACGGCGTGGGCGAGCTGATCCGCGCCGCCCTCGACACGGGCGCCCGCCGCGTCCTGGTGGGCTGCGGCGACTCGGGCACGTCGGACGGGGGCGCGGGCGCGCTGCAGGCCCTCGGCGCCCGGCTCCTGGACGAGGACGGCTGGGAACTGCCGTACGGCGGGCGCGAGCTGATGCGGCTGCACCACATCGACACCACCGGCCTCGACCCGCGCCTCGCGGACACCGAGCTGCTCGTCGCCTGCAACCCGCACAACGTCCTGTGCGGCGAGCGCGGCGTGGCCCGCGTCTTCGGCCCGCAGAAGGGCGCGACCCCCGCCCAGGTCGAGCAGCTCGCGGCGGGCCTCGAACACTGGGCGTACGTCCTGACCCGCGACCTGAACGTCACCACCGACCTCTGCAACGGCGTCGGGACCGGCGCGTCCGGCGGCCTCGGCGCCGGGCTCGCCGCGCTCGGCGCCCGGCTCCTGCCCCGCTTCGACGTGCTCCTGGACCATCTGGACCTGGACGCCCGGCTCGCCCGCGCCGATCTGGTCGTCACCGCCGAGGGCGCCCTGGACCACCAGACGCCGCGCGGCAAGGTCCCGGCCGAGGTGGCCCGGCGCGCCAAGCGGTTCGGGCGCCCTGTCCTGGTGCTCGCGGGCACCATCGGGGACGGGGCGCACGCGGTCCGGGACCTTGGCGTGGACGCCTACAGCGCGATCCTGCCCGCCCCGGTGTCACTCCCGGAGGCGCTGAGCCGGGGCGGCGAGTTCCTGACGGACGCGACGGAGCGCGCCCTGCGCATGATCGTCCTGGGGTCCCGGCTGCGCCGTCAGGCAGCGGCGGCGTCCGCGGGACCGGCGACGGCACTGTGCGCCGCACCGGCCGCCACCGCGCCCGTCTCCGCCACGCCGGTGTCCGGCACGCACCGCCCGTCCTCCGTGCGGTAGTTCCAGCGCGCCCCGTCGGTCACCAGCTCGCGGACGGCGCGCACGAAGCGCTCCACGTGCTCGTCGGGGGTGCCCGCGCCGAAGCTCACCCGGATCGCGTTCAGGGACCGCTCGCCGGGCGCGGCCTCCGGGGCGCCGCACTCGCCGGGCTCGTCGGGGGCGCCGCCGAGCAGGGTGCGCACGAGCGGGTGGGCGCAGAAGAGGCCGTCGCGCACCCCGATGCCGTACTCCGCGGACAGGGCGGCGGCGAAGTGCGAGCTGTTCCAGCCGTCCACGACGAAGGAGATGACGCCCACGCGCGGCGCGTCGTCCCCGAACAGGGAGAGCACCCGCACCTGCGGCACCGCAGCGAGCCCTTCGGTGACCCTCGCGATCAGGTGCCGCTCCCGCTCCACGAGCGCGTCGAACCCGGCCTCGTCCAGGGCCTTGCAGGCGGAGGCGATGGAGTAGGCGCCGATGACGTTGGGCGAACCGGCCTCGTGCCGGGCGGCCGTGTCGTGCCACTCGACGTCCACTCCCCCGTCGGTGCGCCGCGCGACCTTCCGCGAGGCTCCGCCACCGGCGAGGTACGGCTCGGCGCCCTGCAGCCAGTCGGCCCGCCCCGCGAGCACACCGGAGCCGAAGGGCGCGTACAGCTTGTGCCCGGAGAAGGCGATCCAGTCGACGTCCAACTCCCGTACGTCCACGGGGTGGTGGGGCGCGAGCTGGGCGGCGTCGAGGACGATGCGGGCGCCGTGCGCGTGCGCGGCGGCGGCCAGCTCGCGCACCGGCCACAGCTCGCCGGTGACGTTCGACGCGCCGGTGACGCACACCAGGGCGGGGCCATGGAGGCCGCGGTCGGCGAGGGCGCGCTCCAGGGTGTGGACGGCCTCGTCGTGGGTGCGCGGGGCGTCGAGGTAGGTGACGCGGGCGTCGCGCCAGGGCAGCAGCGAGGCGTGGTGCTCGGTCTCGAATACGAAGACCTGGCAGTCGGCGGGCAGGGCGGCGGCGAGCAGGTTCAGCGAGTCGGTGGTCGACCGCGTGAACACCACCTGGTCGCCCTCGCGGCAGCCCAGGAACTCGGCGACGGTCTTCCGCGCGTTCTCGAACAGGTCGGTCGACAGCTGCGACAGGTATCCGGCGCCGCGGTGCACGCTCCCGTAGTACGGCGCGTATGCGGCCACGTCGTCCCAGACCCGCTGCAGGGCCGGGGCGCTGGCGGCGTAGTCGAGCGCGGCGTAGGTCACCTCGCCGCCGGTGACGAGGGGGACGGTGACATCGCGGCCGAGGACCGGCAGCGGTGCGGCACAGCAGGGGTCGGCGGAGTCGGTGGTGGTGGCGGACTCGGTGGCGACGGCGTGCGGGCGTGCGGACATGGCGGTATCTCCCGGCAGGACAGGGCGGAATGGCTGTGAAGGACCCGCACGACGGCCGGACGGCCACTTCGCGTACGGGGGGTGCCTCGACGCACGGCCGCACACGGGCCGGACGGAGGATTCTCAGAACGGGGCCGAAGCCCTAGCGCATTCGCTGAACCACGAGACTGCTCCCTCGACGACCAGGACCCCTGGTGACGCGAGGGGTCCGCGCTTGCGGCGGACCTTGCTGTCCACCGCCTGGTCTTCACCCGGGGCACCCCGCCACGGACGGAGGGTTGCCGGACAGCGGGCCGGGGCCTAGTCGCTGTCGCTCATGACCTGCGCAGCATCTTGCCACACGATCTTGGACGCGCAACACCGCAGTCCAGAATCCGGACTGCGGTGTGCGCCACACCTCGGGGGGCTCAGCGGTTGCTGGCCGCCACCCACCGCGCGAGCGCGGCCTTCGCCGCCCCGGAGTCGATGGCCTCGGCCGCCTTGGCCATCCCCGCCCGCACCTGCTCCGTGAGCGACCCGTCGCCCGGCTCCAGGGCGACCAGCGCCGCGGCCGAGTTCAGGAGCACCGCGTCCCGCACGGGCCCCGTCTCGCCGTCCAGGAGCCGCCGCGCGACCTCCGCGTTGTACGAGGCGTCGGCGCCCCGCAGCGCCTCGACCGGGACCAGGTCGATGCCGACGTCCCGGGGGTCGAAGGGCTCCTCGCGGACGCCCCCGTCCCGGACCACCCACACCCGCGACGTGGCCGTGGTCGTCAGCTCGTCGAGCCCGTCGTCACCGCGGAAGACGAGCGCCGACGAGCCGCGCTCGGCGAGGACACCGGCGAGGATCGGCGCCATCCGGGCGTCGGCGACACCGGTGGCCTGGGCCCGCACCTTGGCCGGGTTGGTGAGCGGGCCGAGGAAGTTGAAGGTGGTCCTGATGCCCAGTTCGCGCCGGGCGGGCGCCACGTGCCGCAGCGCGGGGTGGAACTTCACCGCGAAGCAGAAGGTGATCCCGGCCTCCTCGGCGACCTCACGCACCCGTCTGGGGGTGAGCTCCAGGTTCACACCGAGCTTCTCCAGGACGTCGGAGGCGCCGCTCGCGGAGGACGCCGCGCGGTTGCCGTGCTTGACGACCTTCGCGCCGGTCCCGGCGACGACGATCGCCGACATGGTGGAGATGTTCACGGTCTTGGCGCCGTCGCCGCCGGTGCCGACGATGTCGACGCTCGGCCCCGGCACCTCGATGACGTGGGCGTGCGCGTACATCGTCCGGACCAGACCGGAGATCTCCTCGACGGTCTCGCCCTTGGCGCGCAGCGCCACCGCGAAGCCCGCGATCTGCGCGTCCGTGGCCTCGCCGCTCATGATGCGGTCCATGGCCCAGGCCGTGTCGTCCGCGCTCTGGTCGCGCCCGTCGAGCAGCCCGTTCAGTACGTCGGGCCAGGAACGGGCCGCCGCGGTGTCGCCTCCTGCGGGGGTCACAGCGCTCATGGCCGCTCCTGGGTTCGTAGACGAAGACATCCCAAGCTCTTGGGGTGGGTCCACCCTATCCAGCCCCCAGCACGGCAAAGAGCCCCGTCCATGCACTGGACGGGGCTCCTGCCGTGGCGACCTTCGGGTCAGCGCCTGGAAGCGCTCAGGTGATCAGTGGTGGCCGTGGCCGCTCGTGATCTCCTTGTACTCCTCGGCGGTGGGCTTCGGGATCTGGCTCTCCTCGCCGTACATGCCCTTGGAGAGCTTCGCCCGCAGCTTCTGCGCGCCCGTCACCTTGCGCTCGACGCCGTTCTCGTCGACCGTCGGGCCGATCTCGAGCGGCGCGTACTGCTCGTGCGCGGTGAGGGTGTGCAGCTGCTCCTTGTCGAGCGGCTCGTGCACCTCGATGAACTCACCGTGCGGCAGGCGCTTGATGATGCCGGACTCGCGTCCGTGCAGCACCTTGTCCTTGTCGCGCCGCTGCAGGCCCAGGCAGATCCGCTTGGTGACGATGAAGGCGATGACCGGTCCGACGAAGAAGAAGATCCGGACGAACCAGGTGATCGCGTTCAGCGACAGGTGGAAGTGCGTGGCCCACAGGTCGTTGCCACCACCGACCAGCATGATCATGTAGGCGGTGATCCAGGCGACGCCGAAGCCCGTGCGGGTCGGGGCGTTGCGCGGGCGGTCCAGGATGTGGTGCTCGCGCTTGTCCCCGGTGATCCAGGACTCGATGAACGGGTAGACCGCGAGCGCCACCAGGACCAGCGGGAAGATCGCCAGCGGGATCATCACGCCCAGGACCAGCGTGTGGCCCCAGATGTTGATCTCCCAGCCGGGCATCACTCGGATCAGACCCTCGGCGAAGCCCATGTACCAGTCGGGCTGGGCGCCGGTGGACACCTGGTCCGGCCGGTAGGGGCCGAGGGCCCAGATCGGGTTGATCGAGGCGATCGCCGCGATGGCCGCGATGATGCCGAAGACCAGGAAGAAGAAGCCTCCGGCCTTGGCCATGTAGACCGGGAGCAGCGGCATGCCGACGACGTTCTTGTTGGTCTTGCCCGGGCCCGCGAACTGCGTGTGCTTGTGGTAGAAGACCAGGATCAGGTGCGCCACCACGAGGCCGAGCATGATGCCCGGCAGCAGCAGGATGTGGACCGAGTAGAACCGGGCCACGAAGTCGCCGCCGGGGAACTCGCCGCCGAACAGGAACATCGACAGATACGTGCCGACGATCGGCACCGACAGGATCGCGCCCTGCATGAAGCGCACACCGGTGCCGGAGAGCAGGTCGTCCGGGAGCGAGTAACCGGTGAAGCCGGTGAACATGCCGAGGACGAACAGCAGGAAGCCGAACAGCCAGTTGACCTCACGCGGCTTGCGGAACGCACCCGTGAAGAACACGCGCATCATGTGCACGAACATGCCGGCGAGGAAGATCAGCGCCGCCCAGTGGTGGATCTGCCGGATCAGCAGACCACCGCGCACGTCGAAGGAGATGTGCATGGTCGAGTTGAACGCCTCGGACATCAGCTGGCCCTGCAGGGGCACGTAGCTGCCGTGGTACTCCACCTCGTTCATCGACGGGTGGAAGAACAGCGTCAGATACACACCCGTGAGGATGATGATGATGAAGCTGTAGAGGCAGATCTCACCGAGCATGAAGGACCAGTGGTCCGGGAAGATCTTGCGCATGTTGGCCTTGGCCAGGGAGTAGATCCCGAGGCGGCCGTCGGCCCAGTCCGCGACCCGCTCACCGGCGGGTGCTTTCTTGCGCGAGTCGGCCGCCGGGGCGGCCGTCGCCGTGGTGTTCTCGGTGCTCATCCGCGCTCCCAGAAGGCAGGGCCGACGGGCTCTTCGAAGTCGCCGTGCGCCTCGAGGTAGCCCTCCTCGTTCACGCCGATCTTCAGCTGCGGCAGGGCGTGACCGGCGGGGCCGAAGATGACTCGGGCGCCGTCGGAGAGGTCGAAGGTGGACTGGTGGCACGGGCAGAGGACGTGGTGCGTCTGCTGCTCGTACAGGGAGATCGGGCAGCCCACGTGGGTGCAGATCTTGGAGTACGCGACGACGCCCTCGTGCGACCACTCCAGCTCGCGCTTGTCCTTGATGTTGTCCGGCTGGATCCGGACGATCATCAGGGCCGCCTTGGCGATCTGGGTCTGGAAGTCGTGGTCGTGCTCCTCCAGGCCCTCGGGCTTGGCGAAGGTGAGCGAGCCGACCTGGACGTCCGAGGGGCGCAGCGGCTCGTTCGTGTTCATGTTCACGAGCAGCTTGCCCTTGGACCACAGGGTGTGCCGCAGCTTGTCCTCCGGCAGCGGACCGAGGTCACGCAGCAGGACGACACCCGAGAGCGGGACCATGGCGAGCGCGCCGAACATGGTGTTGCGGATCAGCTTGCGCCGGCCGAGCTGGGACTCCTTCGCGCCCTCCGCGAAGTCGGCCATGACCTTGGCCTTGACCTCGGGCTCGGCCTCGATGGGGTGCCGGTCGTCGGCGACCTCCACGTCGGACATCAGGGTGCGGGCCCAGTGGACCGCGCCCGCGCCGATGCAGAAGAGCGCCACACCGAGGGTCATGCCCAGGGCGAAGTTGAGCGCGCTGATGTGGCCGATGGGCCAGATGAACACGCTCTTGTCGACCGGGAAGGCCACGAACGAGGCGATGAAGCCGACCGTGGCCAGCATCGAGATGGTGAACAGGAGCGCGACCGTGCGCTCGGAGCGCCGGGCGGCCTGCTCGTCGATGTCCTGGACGCGGTGCTCGTGGGGCGGCAGCCCCGGGTCCGCGAACGGGTCGGCGTCGTCGGCCACGGCTACTGCGCCGTGGGCGGCTGATTCCTGCTCGCTGGGCAGGTTCTCTTCTGGATTCTCTTGGCTACTCATGACTTCTTGGCCTTTGCGGTCCGGGCGGCGACCCACACGGCGACCGCGATCAGTGCGCCGAGGCCGAAGATCCAGGCGAACAGGCCTTCACTGACCGGTCCGAGACCGCCCAGCTTGAGACCGCCGGGGCTCTCGGTCTTCTCACCGTTGACCGCGTCGAGGTACGCGATGATGTCCTTCTTGTTCTTCTCCGGCATCGTCGTGTCGGGGAAGGACGGCATGTTCTGCGGGCCCGTCTGCATGGCCTCGTAGATGTGCTTGGGGCTGACGCCCTCCAGGCTCGGGGCGTACTTGCCGTGCGTCAACGCGCCGCCTTCACCAGTGAAGTTGTGGCACTGGGCGCAGTTGGTACGGAACAGTTCGCCGCCCTTGGCGATGTCGGCGCCCTCAGGGCTGACCTGCTTCTCGGTGGGGATGTTGGGTCCCGCGCCGAGCGAGGCGATGTACGCAGCGAGCTGGTCGATCTCGGCCTGCTTGTAGATGACCTTCTTCTTGGGCGCCTGGGCACCCTGCTGCTGGAGCGGCATCCGGCCGGTGCCGACCTGGAAGTCGACAGCGGCGGCGCCCACGCCCACCAGGCTCGGACCGTCGGAGGTGCCCTGACCGCCGGTTCCGTGGCAGCTGGAGCAGCCCACGGCATAGAGCTTCTTGCCCTCGTCGATGGCGAGGGACTGAGCGGTTTCGTCGGCCTGCGCCTTGTCCGCCGGCGCGAACGCGGCGTACAGCCCCCCGGTGGCCGCCAGCGCGAGGAGTAGGACGACGACCGCCGCCAGCGGATGGCGTCGTCGTGCGGAGAGCTTTTTCACGGATTACCCCGGTGTCAGGATCTTCTGCGTCGATGCTTCTGGAATGTGTCGGTACGTCGGGTGCGTCAGCGCGGCCGAGGGCCGCCGCGGTCCCCGCTACCGTCTACTTGATCATGTAGATCGTGGCGAAGAGGCCGATCCAGACGACATCGACGAAGTGCCAGTAGTAGGACACGACGATGGCGGCGGTCGCCTGCTCGTGGGTGAACCTCCTGGCCGCGTAGGTGCGGCCGAGGACCAGCAGGAAGGCGATCAGGCCGCCTGTCACATGCAGTCCGTGGAAGCCGGTGGTCAGGTAGAACACCGAGCCGTACGGGTCGGACGAGAGCGAGAGGCCCTCGTGCTTGACCAGCTCCGTGTACTCGAAGACCTGACCGCCGATGAAGATCGCACCCATGATGAAGGTGACGATGAACCACATCCGGAGCTTCTTCACATCACCGCGCTCGGCGGCGAAAACGCCGAGCTGGCAGGTGAGGGAGGAGAGCACCAGGATCGTGGTGTTCGTCGCCGAGAACGGGAAGTTCAGGCTCGACGCCATTTCCTTCCAGTGATCGGGACCCGTAACCGATCGCAGGGTGAAGTACATCGCGAAGAGGGCCGCGAAGAACATCAGCTCGGAACTCAGCCAGATGATGGTTCCGACGCTGGTGAGGTTCGGTCGATTGACCGGCGGGTGCGCGTGCCCGGTATCTACTGTCGTTGCTGTCGCCACGACCGACATTATGTCGGTCGCTTATCCCGCCCTCACCCCGGGGGGTGCCGTTCGGAGTGTCTGTGGGGTGTGTCCTGCCCGGATGGCCCATCGGAGCGGCCTCCGAAGCGCTGTTGACGGGGTGTCGGGAGGAGTAGCATCCGCGCGAGATGCCCTCGACCAAGCGGAGGAACCATGCAGCCGACCGCCACGGTGCTGGTCTACAGCGACAACGCGAACACCCGTGAGCAGGTCCGCCTGGCCACCGGACGCCGGCCGGCCAGCGATGTCCCAGAAGTCCGCTTCATCGAGTGCGCGACGCTGCCCGCGGTCCTCGCCGAGCTCGAACGGGGCGGGATCGACGTGTGCGTCCTGGACGGCGAGGCCGTTCCCGCGGGCGGCATGGGTGTGTGCAGGCAGATCAAGGACGAGATCTTCCAGGCCCCACCGGTGCTGCTGCTCATCGGGCGCCCGCAGGACGCCTGGCTGGCCACCTGGAGCCGCGCGGAGGCCGCGGTGACCCTTCCGGTCGACCCGGTGGAGTTCGCGGCCTCACTGGCCGCCCTGCTGCGTGACAGGACGGCACTGAGCGCCTGACGGGGCCCTGCTGGACCGGCGGGGCTCAACCGGACCGGCGGGACCCGGCCGGACCGGCGGGACTCAGACCGACTGGGGGCGCAGTCTCGCCACGTCCGCGGGCTTGGAGCCCTCCTTGGCGCCGCCGAGGAGGGCACTGCCCTCGACCCACTTCTTCCAGCTCACGTTCCAGTCGCCGAATCCGTTCCCGAACGGGTCCATGTCGGCGCCGTAACTGTTGACGACCTTCACGATGTCACCCTGACGGACGGTCTCGTAGAACCACGCGGCGTTGCCGGTGCTCATGCCGGTGCAGCCGTGGCTGGTGTTCGCGTAGCCCTGGGAGCCCACCGACCAGGGGGCGGCGTGCACGTACTCGCCGCTGTCGGTGACCCTCGTCGCGTAGTAGACCATCTTGTCGTAGAAGTCCGATGCGCCGATGCTGGCGCTGGTCATGCGGACCGCGTACTCCTTGCCCAGGACCACCTTGATGCCGTTGCGGGTGGCGTAGCCGGGCTTGCCGGTGGTGACCGGCATGGAGTTGATCTCCTCGCCGTTGCGGTAGACGGTCATCCAGTGCGAGCCCGCGTCCGTCACGGCCACGATCTTGTCGCCGGTGGTGAACCGCAGGGGCTTGGTCCCGGCGCCCCAGAGCTTGTCGGTGACCTTGATGCCCTCGAGGTTGCTGTGGACGTCGACGGTGGCGTCGGTGGGCCAGTAGTCCTTGGGGCGGTAGTGCAGCGTCCGGCTGTCCACCCAGGTCCAGGCGCCCTCCGTGGCGGGCTGCGAGCGGACCTTCAGGGCGCGTTCGACGACGGCCCTGGCCTCCTTGCCCTTGACCTTGGCGCTGAGCTTTGCCGTGACCGGCTGGCCGACGCCGTACTTGCCCGCCTCGGGGCCGAAGGTGACCTTCAGCTGCTTCTTCTCGGCGGCCTCGTCCGTGGTGAAGTTCAGGACCTTGCGGCCCGGTGAGCCCTCGTCGTCCTCGGTGCTGACCCGCACCGTGTAGTCCGCGCCCGCCGCGAGGGGCGCCGTGCTGTGCCACCGGGAGCCGTCGGCGGTCAGCTCGCCCGCCACGTACCGGCCCGTGGCGTCGGTGGCCGTCACGTCGGTGATGCGGCCCTCGTCGCCCTCCGCGGTGATTTCGAGCGGCTTCTCGGGGTCCGCCTTCTGGCTGCCCGCGGGGCCGTTGAACGCGATCTGGCTCGCCGCGTCGTACGGCTTGGCCGAGAGCGGATGGCCGTCGCTGCCGCAGGCCGTGGCCCCCGCACCGAGGGCGACCACCAGCATCGTGCAGCTCAGTACCGTGCGGATTCGCGGTGAGTGTCTCATGCGCACACGCTATGAAGGTTCGTCAGGACCGGCGCGCCGAGTGACCCGTACGAGTTCCCCCGAAAGGCCGAGTGGGCGAACGGCCGAGGGGCCCGGACGCTCCTGACGGAGTGTCCGGGCCCCTCGGGACCGCTGGTGCGGGAGAGCTACTGGTTCTGGTTCTCGCCGCGGTAGTACTCGAAGACCCAGCCCCACAGTCCGATGAGGAGCAGCGGAGCGGAGAAGTACAGCAGCCACCAGCCGAAGACGACGCCCATGAAGGCGAGCGCGCCACCGATGGCCAGGGAGAGCGGCTGCCAGCTGTGCGGGCTGAAGAAGCCCACCTCGCCGGCCTCGTCCGCGACGTCGGCCTCGGTGTTGTCCTGTGCGGAGGCGTCGACACGCCGGGCCGTGAAGGCCAGGTAGTAGCCGATCATGATGCACAGGCCGAAGGCCAGGAAGAGCGCGGTGGTACCGGCGGGCTCCTTCGACCACCAGCCATAGACGATCGCCATGGCCAGTACGAAGACGCTCAGCCAGATGAACATCTTGCCCTGGATCTTCACTTGCCGGCCTCCTTGTTGCCAGCGAGCGCCTTCTCGCCGTGACCGGCGTTCTCGAGCTGGTCGAGTGCGGCGATCTCCGGGTGGTGCAGGTCGAACGCCGGGGATTCGCTACGGATGCGCGGCAGCGTGAGGAAGTTGTGCCGCGGCGGCGGGCAGGACGTCGCCCACTCCAGCGAGCGGCCGTAGCCCCACGGGTCGTCGACCTCGATCTTCTTGCCGTACTTGGCCGTCTTCCAGATGTTGTAGAAGAACGGCAGGATCGACAGGCCGAGCAGGAACGAGGCGATCGTCGAGATCGTGTTCAGGGCGGTGAAGCCGTCCGCGTCCAGGTAGTCCGCGTACCGGCGCGGCATGCCCTCGGCGCCCAGCCAGTGCTGGACGAGGAACGTGCCGTGGAAGCCGATGAACAGCGTCCAGAACGTGATCTTGCCGAGCCGCTCGTCCAGCATCTTGCCCGTGAACTTCGGCCACCAGAAGTGGAATCCGGCGAACATCGCGAACACCACGGTGCCGAAGACGACGTAGTGGAAGTGCGCGACGACGAAGTACGAGTCCGACACGTGGAAGTCCATCGGCGGCGAGGCCAGGATGACGCCCGTCAGACCACCGAAGGTGAAGGTGATCAGGAAGCCGATCGCCCAGAGCATCGGGGTCTCGAAGGACAGGGACCCCTTCCACATCGTTCCGATCCAGTTGAAGAACTTCACGCCTGTTGGCACGGCGATCAGGAACGTCATGAAGGAGAAGAACGGTAGGAGTACGCCGCCTGTGACGTACATGTGGTGCGCCCACACCGTCACCGAAAGGCCGGCGATGGCGATGGTCGCGCCGATGAGACCCATGTAGCCGAACATCGGCTTGCGGGAGAAGACCGGGATGACTTCGGAAATGATTCCGAAGAATGGCAGGGCGATGATGTACACCTCTGGATGGCCGAAGAACCAGAAGAGGTGTTGCCATAGCAAGGCCCCGCCATTGGCCGCGTCGAAGATATGGGCACCGAATTTACGGTCCGCCTCCAGGGCGAACAGCGCGGCGGCCAGGACCGGGAAGGCGAGCAGCACCAGCACGGCGGTCAGCAGCACGTTCCACACGAAGATCGGCATGCGGAACATCGTCATGCCGGGGGCGCGCATGCAGATGATGGTGGTGATGAAGTTGACCGAGCCGAGGATCGTGCCGAAGCCGGAGAAGGCCAGACCCATGATCCACATGTCGGCGCCGATGCCGGGCGACCGGACCGCGTCCGAGAGCGGCGAGTAGGCGAACCAGCCGAAGTCCGCGGCGCCGTTCGGGGTGAGGAAGCCGCCGACGGCGATCAGCGAGCCGAACAGGTACAGCCAGTAGGCGAACATGTTCAGGCGCGGGAACGCGACGTCGGGCGCGCCGATCTGGAGCGGCATGATCCAGTTCGCGAAGCCCGCGAACAGCGGCGTCGCGAACATCAGCAGCATGATCGTGCCGTGCATCGTGAACGCCTGGTTGAACTGCTCGTTCGACATGATCTGCGTGCCGGGGCGGGCCAGCTCGGCGCGCATGAAGAGCGCCATGACGCCGCCGATGCAGAAGAACGCGAACGACGTGACCAGATAGAGCGTGCCGATCGTCTTGTGGTCAGTGGTGGTCAGCCACTTGATGACGACGTTTCCCGGCTGCTTGCGCCTGACCGGCAGCTCGTCCTCGTACGAGTCGGCTGCTGCCGCGGCACCCTGGGGTTCGTTGAGGATGCTCACAGGTTGTTCGTCTCCCGGTTCTTCTCGTGGCCCGTCTGCTCGATGCCGGCCGGGATGTAACCGGTCTGGTTCTTCTTCGCGAGGTCCTCGAGGTGCTTCTGGTAGCGCTCGGGAGAGACGACCTTGACGTTGAAGAGCATCCGGGAGTGGTCGACGCCGCAGAGCTCGGCGCACTTGCCCATGAAGGTGCCCTCCTTGTTCGGAGTGACCTCGAAGGCGTTGGTGTGACCCGGGATGACGTCCTGCTTCATCAGGAACGGAACCACCCAGAAGGAGTGGATGACGTCACGCGAAGTCAGTACGAAGCGGACCTTCTCGCCCTTGGGGAGCCAGAGGGTCGGGCCGGGGTTGCCGTTCTGCGGGTTCCGCTCGCCGGGCGTACCGACCTGGTAGACGCCGCCGGCGTTGGCCGGGAAGTCCTTGCGGAACCGGTCCGGAATGGCGTCCAGTTCCTTGGCGGTCCTGGCGTTGTCCTTGTTGGAGCCCTTCACGTTCTCGATGTAGTTGAAGCCCCAGCTCCACTGGAAGCCGACCACGTTGATGGTGTGGGCGGGCTTGTCGTCGAGCTTGAGGAGCTTGGACTCATCGCGTGCCGTGAAGTAGAAGAGCACCGAGACGATGATGAGCGGGACCACCGTGTACAGCGCCTCGATGGGCATGTTGTAACGCGTCTGCGGAGGGACCTCCACCTTGGTGCGGCTGCGCCGGTGGAAGATGATGCTCCACACGATCAGGCCCCAGACCAGCACGCCCGTGGCGAGCGCAGCCGCCCACGAGCCCTGCCAGAGGGAGAGGATCCGCGGAGCCTCCTCCGTGACCGGGGTCGGCATACCAAGGCGGGGAAAGTCCTTGTATGTGCAACCGGTGGCGGTTACCAGGACCAGGCCCGCAGTCAATGCCTGCAGCAGCTTCCGCCGCATCGGGCGCCGCGGCGAGCGGTCGGAGCCGTTGGGACTCACGTAGCGCCTTCCCGAGAGTCTCGCCCGCGCTGTTGGCTGCGGCCTTCTCGGTGGTCGGTCGCCGCCCTGCGTCGGGCAGGGGTTTGGATGTTTATGCGGACCAAACCCTACTGGACGCTATTTGGGGTCGCGCGGGGAGGGTGCCTAACGCGCCGCAGGTCACTCTGAAGAGGTGGGATGCCCCTCCGTCGGCCGGTATCTGACGGAGGGTTGGGGCGCCTTTTGACTCGGGTCCACCGGGGGCGCGGCGGCCGCGGGTCCGCTGTGGCCGGTCGCGCAGTTCCCCGCGCCCCTACGGGGCACGCCCCCTGCGGAGCGGATTCCTCGGGCCACGTCTTAGCGTTGCCGTGTGTCCTACTTCGACGTTGCCTCCGCCGCTCCTCTTCATCCCGTTGCCCGGCAGGCGCTGATGGCCTCTCTCGACGAGGGGTGGGCCGATCCGGCGCGGCTGTACCGGGAGGGGCGGCGGGCCCGGATGTTGCTTGACGCCGCGCGGGAGGCGGCCGCTGAGGCGGTGGGGTGCCGGACGGACGAGTTGGTGTTCACGCCTTCGGGAACGCGGGCGCTGTACGACGGCATCGCGGGTGCCCTCGCCGGGCGGCGGCGGGTGGGGCGGCATCTGGCGGTGTCCGCCGTCGAACATTCGGCCGTACTCCATTCGGCCGCGGCGCACGAGCAGGCGGGCGGGGCGGTGACCGAGGTCGGCGTGGACCGGGCGGGCGCGGTCACGGCGGCGGCGTACGCGGACGCCCTGCGCGAGGACACGGCGCTTGCGTGTCTGCAGTCCGCCAACCACGAGGTCGGCACCGAGCAGCCGGTGGCCGAGGTCGCCGACGTCTGCCGGGCCGCCGGGGTGCCGCTGCTCGTGGACGCGGCGCAGTCGCTGCCGTGGGGCGCGGTGGACGGCGACTGGTCGCTGCTCGCCGCCAGTGCGCACAAGTGGGGCGGGCCCGCCGGGGTCGGGCTGCTCGTGGTGCGCAAGGGGGTGCGGTTCGCACCGCGGGGGCCGGTGGACGAGCGGGAGTCGGGGCGCTCCCCCGGCTTCGAGAACATTCCGGCGATCGTGGCGGCCGCGGCGGCGCTGCGGGCCGTGCGGGCCGAGGCGGTGGCGGAGGCGGCGCGGCTGCGGGAGCTGACGGAGCGGATCCGGGCGCGGGTGCCGGCACTGGTGCCGGATGTGGAGGTCGTCGGCGATCCGGTGCGACGCCTTCCGCACCTCGTCACCTTCTCCTGTCTCTATGTCGACGGGGAGGCGCTGCTGCACGAGCTGGACCGGGCGGGCTTCTCGGTGTCGTCCGGCTCGTCCTGTACGAGCAGCACGCTGACGCCGAGCCATGTGCTCACGGCGATGGGTGTGGTGAGCGAGGGCAATGTGAGGGTGTCGCTGCCGCCGGGCACCGAGGCCGCCGAGGTCGAGCGCTTCCTCGAGGTGCTGCCCGGCGCCGTGGCCGGGGTGCGCGAGAAGCTGGGCGCGCCGGTCGGGGAGACCGCCGTGGGCACGCTGGACGAGCTGACCGTCGACGCCCTGGGCGAGCGCTGCCCGCTGCCCGTGATCGAGCTGGCGAAGGCGCTGCCCCGGGTCCGGGTCGGCGGCACGGTCACCGTCCTGTCGGACGACGAGGTCGCGGCCGTGGACATCCCGGCGTGGTGCTGGACGCGGCGGCAGGAGTACGTGGGGGCACGGGAGCGGCCTGACGGGGCGGCCGGGGTGGCGTACGAGGTGCGGCGGCTGGTGTAGCCGGGGCGGCGGGCCACGGGAGGCGGCCCGTGAGGGGTCGCGGTGCGGCCGGGTGCGGGGCTGGTCGGCGCCCGCACCCGGCGGCACGGTTACGGCAGGTGGGCCTTGACCTCGGCGGCGGCCTCGTCGCCGTACTGCTTGGTGAAGCGCTCCATGAACTGGACGCGGTGCAACTCGTACTCCTGGGTGCCGGTGGTCTCGATCACCAGGGTGGCGAGCATGCAGCCGACCTGGGCGGCGCGCTCGTGCGAGACGCCCCAGGCCAGGCCGGAGAGGAACCCGGCGCGGAAGGCGTCGCCGACACCCGTCGGGTCGGCCTTGGCCTTCTCCTCGGGCACGCCGACCTCGATCGGGTCCTCGCCGACGGCCTCGATGCGCACGCCGTTCGCGCCGAGGGTGGTCACGCGGTGGCCGACCTTGGCCAGGATCTCGGCGTCGGTCCAGCCGGTCTTGGACTCGATGAGCCCCTTCTCGTACTCGTTGGAGAAGAGGTACGTCGCGCCCTCGAGGAGGGTGCGGATGTCGTCGCCGCTCATGCGGGCGATCTGCTGGGAGAAGTCCGCGGCGAACGGGATCTCGCGGGTGCGGCACTCCTCCGTGTGGCGGAGCATGGCCTCCGGGTCGTCGGCGCCGATCAGGACCAGGTCGAGGCCGCCGACGCGGTCGGCGACCGTCTTCAGCTCGATGAGGCGGGCCTCGCTCATCGCCCCGGTGTAGAAGGAGCCGATCTGGTTGTGGTCGGCGTCCGTGGTGCACACGAAGCGGGCGGTGTGCAGGGTCTCGGAGATGCGGACCGAGGCGGTGTCCACCCCGTGCCGGTCGAGCCAGGCGCGGTACTCGTCGAAGTCGGCGCCGGCGGCGCCGACGATGACGGGGCCGGTGCCGAGCTGGCCCATGCCGAAGCAGATGTTCGCGGCGACGCCGCCGCGGCGGACGTCTAGGGCATCGACCAGGAAGGAGAGGGAGACCGTGTGCAGCTGATCGGCGACCAGCTGATCGGCGAAACGGCCGGGGAAGGTCATGAGGTGGTCGGTGGCGATGGAGCCGGTGACTGCGATTCGCACGGCTGAGAGCTCCTGCGGCGAGGCGAGGGGTTGACGGTTAACGCTATCCGGTCAACCACCCATCATTGAACTGGCCAAAAATACCCAATAGTAGGTCTTTCTTCTTCGCCGTAGCGGTGCATACGGTTCCGGTATGGCCGTCATCCCGAAGCACAGCGTCCCGCAGCACACCGCCGAAGTCGTGGAGGTGTCGCGCGCCGAGACCCTGGAAACGCTGCGCGGCGACTGCGCCCGCATGGCCCCGCACTGGGTGGTGCCCGCCGTGGCGGCCGCGCCCGTGCCGCCGTCGCTGATCCACGGGGTCACGGTCCCGGCCGCGTCCGCCCGCGTCATCGACCGCATGTCGGAGTACGGCAACTGAGACCGGAGCAAGGGCCCTGACGCCGCCCGCGCCGCCCGGCGCGCACTGAGGGAACCGTGCGCTCCCCCGCCGCGTCCCACCGCTGTCCCCTTCAGAGGGGATGCGATGTACGCCGAAACCCCATGGGTGGGGTTTCGGCGACCAGGGACGGCTGGGCGTTCTAAGGAGCGATGCGGTGAGCAGCGAGCAGACGCAGGACGGACAACGGCGGCGGTCACCGCTGATGGTCGCCTCGGTCGCGGCCGCGGTGCTGCTCGCGGGCGGCGGCGGGGCGTATCTGGCGACGGTGTCGTCCGACTCCGACGGGGGCCGCGACTCGGCGACGGGTGACGGTGGCGCGCCGCCTCCGCTCACCCTCGACGCGTACACGGGCGACCGCGACGGCCGGAGCAGCCAGGGCCCCGACGGCGGCACCGAAGGGATCGCGCCGGGCGAGCCCGACCCGAGCGGCGCGACGTACAAGGCCGTGGGCGAGCTGCCCGACGGGCCGGACTCGGCGGCCGTGCACCGGGTGCGCGGGGATGTTCCCCGGGACCGGGTGGAGCGGCTCGCGAAGGCCCTCGGCGTCTCGGGCACCCCGGTCACCCGTGACAGTGCCTGGTGGATCGGCCCGTCGAACGACGGCGCGGGCCCCTCGCTGCGGGTGAGCAAGGCGGCGCCGGGCACCTGGACGTACACGCGGCACGCGGCCCCGGGCGGCGACAACTGCCTGAAGGGCAAGCGGTGTCCGGGCACGGGCCCCGGCCCGGATTCGAGCACGGGCACCGGGACCCCCGACCGCCGTCCGGCCGACGACTCCGGCGGCGCCGTCAGCGAGGCCGCCGCGAAGAAGGCGGCCGCCCCCGTCCTGAAGGCCGTCGGCCTGGACGACGCGAAGCTCGACGCGCGCCAGCTCATGGGGGCGGTGCGGGTGGTGAACGCCGACCCCGAGGTGGGCGGCCTGCCGACGTACGGCTGGTCGACGGGTGTCCAGGTCGGGGCCGACGGCCAAGTGGTCGGCGGCAGCGGTCACTTGACCGAGCCGGAGAAGGGCGCGACGTACCCGGTCGTGGGCGCGGACAAGGCCCTCGACCTGTTGAACAAGTCCGGCAGGGGCGACGGGCGCGGGGGCATCGGCGGCTGCGCGCGGCCGGTGCCGCACGCGGACGGCGGCGATACGCGGCAGGGGCGGGGCGCGGACGGCGGCGACGCGCCGCAGGGCCAGGGCGCCGACGGTGTGGCGCCGGGCGAACCCGCCCCCGGCAAGGACGCTCCGTGCCCGCCCTCCCCCAAGCCGCCGACGCCGCGGCCGATCGCGGTCGAGGACGCCGAGTTCGGGCTCGCGGCGCAGTTCGTGGACGGGCGCACCGCGCTCGTGCCGTCGTGGCTGTTCGAGGTGAAGCCCGCGGGCGCGCCGGACGCCTACACGGTGACGCACCCCGCGGTGGACCCGAAGTACCTGCGGGCGCCGGGTGAGTCCGGCACCGTCGGTCCCTCGCAGGGGCCGACCGTCCGGCCCGGCGACCCGGACACCCGCACCGAGGACGTGAAGGTCGACAGCTACAGCGCGGCGGGCCGGACCCTGACCCTGCACTTCACGGACGGGGTGTGCAGCACGTTCGCGGCCTCGGCGCGGGAGCGCGGCGGGCAGGTCGAGGTGAAGGTCACCTCGACCACGAAGAAGGGCACGGTGTGCGTCGCCATGGCGCAGGCCTACGTCCTGTCGGTGAAGCTGGACGCGCCGCTCGGCGACCGGAAGGTCGTGGCCGAGGGCGGCACGGCGGTGCCGCGCGACGACGGCACGCACACCGGGACTCCGGCACCCCGGAAGTAGCGCCCGCGCCGGGCACGACGAAGGCGGCGGCTCCCCCTGAGGGGAACCGCCGCCTTCGTACCGCTCTGCCTGGTCGCCGCCCGCGCGGGGCGGGCGCGGACCGGCTTAGCTGAACGAGTCGCCGCAGGCGCAGGAGCCGGTGGCGTTCGGGTTGTCGATCGTGAAGCCCTGCTTCTCGATGGTGTCGACGAAGTCGATGGAGGCGCCGCCCAGGTACGGAGCGCTCATGCGGTCGGTGACGACCTTCACGCTGCCGAACTCCTTGACGACGTCGCCGTCGAGCGAGCGCTCGTCGAAGAAGAGCTGGTACCGCAGGCCCGAGCAGCCACCGGGCTGAACGGCCACGCGCAGCGCCAGGTCGTCCCGGCCTTCCTGGTCAAGGAGGGCCTTGACCTTCTCCGCGGCGGCGTCGGACAGGAGGATGCCGTCGCTCACGGTGGTGGTCTCGTCCGATACGGACATCTGCTTCTCTCCCGGGTTGTACGGAGACTGCTTGCCGACGGTTGCAACCGGCGGAGCCGCGTGTTCATTCCCATGCTCGCACACGGGCACCCACGGGGGATGCGTCACATCGACACTATGGCCATCGTCAAACTGACGTGAAGCAGTTATGATAGATAGCGTCAAATCGACGAAAAGGATTCGTGGTGCCGACCTCCGGCCCACTTCGGACGCGGCCCAGGCCGTGTCCATCACAGAAGAAAGGGTGTGTGTCGTGACCACCGCCCAGCCCACCGTGGACCGCTCCGAGCTCGACGTACAGCCGACCCCGCTCGCCCTGCTGCTGCTCGGCCGCGAGGCCGACCCCCGCAGCGAGCGCGGCGTGGAGTGCCCCGGCGACCTGCCCTCGCCCTCGGACCCCGGCCTGGTGGAGCGCGCCCGCGCCGCCAAGGAGCGGCTCGGCGACAAGGTCTTCGTGCTCGGCCACCACTACCAGCGCGACGAGGTCATCCAGTTCGCCGACGTCACCGGCGACTCCTTCAAGCTGGCCCGGGACGCGGCCGCCCGCCCGGAGGCCGAGTACATCGTCTTCTGCGGTGTGCACTTCATGGCCGAGTCCGCGGACATCCTGACCGGCGACGAGCAGAAGGTGGTGCTGCCGGACCTGGCCGCGGGCTGCTCGATGGCCGACATGGCGACGGCCGAGCAGGTCGCCGAGTGCTGGGACGTGCTGACCGAGGCCGGCATCGCCGAGCAGGTGATCCCCGTCTCGTACATGAACTCCTCCGCCGACATCAAGGCGTTCACGGGCAAGCACGGCGGCACGATCTGTACGTCGTCGAACGCGAAGCGGGCCCTGGAGTGGGCCTTCGAGCAGGTCGACGCCACGACGGGCAAGGTCCTCTTCCTGCCCGACCAGCACCTCGGCCGCAACACCGCCGTGCGCGACATGGGCATGTCCCTGGAGGACTGCGTCGTCTACAACCCGCACAAGCCGAACGGCGGCCTCACCGCCGAGCAGTTGCGGAACGCGAAGATGATCCTGTGGCGCGGGCACTGCTCGGTGCACGGACGCTTCTCGCTGGAGTCGGTCGAGGACGTGCGGGCCCGCATCCCCGGCGTGAACGTCCTCGTCCACCCGGAGTGCAAGCACGAGGTCGTGGCCGCGGCGGACTACGTCGGCTCGACCGAGCACATCATCAAGACCCTGGAGGCGGCCCCGGCCGGCTCGAAGTGGGCGATAGGCACCGAGCTGAACCTCGTACGGCGCCTCGCGAACCGGTTCGCCGCCGAGGACAAGGAGATCGTCTTCCTCGACAAGACGGTCTGCTTCTGCTCGACCATGAACCGCATCGACCTGCCGCACCTGGTGTGGACCCTGGAGTCCCTCGCCGACGGCAAGCTCGTCAACCGCATCGAGGTCGACCGCGAGACCGAGCAGTTCGCGAAGCTCGCCCTGGAGCGGATGCTGGCGCTGCCGTAGCCGTCCCCGCTCCCGCCCGGTAAGGGGCGTCCGCCATTGCGGACGCCCCTTACCGCGTCCTACGCTGCTTCAGCACCCGGGCGTTCTCGACCAGGGCCATTTGCCCCTGCTCCGCCTTGAGGTCGGTTCAAGCAGCGACTCCCGCCCTTCGTCCGGGTCCTTCCCGCGCTCCAGCAGCCCGCCGTCGGCGAGGCCGCGCACGCTCGCGCCCGCCTTCTCGCCGTCCTCTCGGCCCCTTCAGCCCCCTTCATCCTCTCGGTCCTCTCCGTCCCTGAAGGGTCTTCCTCGCCATGCCCTCGCTCACCGCTGCGCTCGCGCTGCTGTCCTTCGTCGGTCCGCTGTCGACCGACATGTATCTGCCCGCCTTCCCGCGCATGGCCGAGGAGTTCGGCACGGATGCGTCCGGGGTGCAGCTCACGCTCACCGCGTTCCTGGTCGGGATGACGGCCGGGCATCTGGTGTTCGGGGCGCTCTCCGACCGGTACGGGCGGCGCCGGCCGCTGCTCGTGGGGGCCTTCGTGTGCGCCGTGGGCACCGCCCTGTGCGCGGTCGCGCCGTCCCTGGGGTGGCTGGTGGCGCTGCGGTTCGTGACCGGGTTCGGCGGGGCCGCGGGGGTCGTGATCAGCCGGGCCGTGGTGACCGACGTGGCCCAAGGGGCCGCGGCGGCACGGATGTTCGGGATCCTGATGACGCTCGCCGGGACGGCGCCGGTCCTCGCGCCGCTCGCGGGCGGCGCCGTGATCGGGGCCGGCGGCTGGCGCGGGGTGTTCCGGGTGCTCGCCGGGGTCGCCCTGGTGGTGGCGCTCGGCGTGCTGGTGGCGGTGCCGGAGAGCCTGCCGAAGGAGCGGCGGCGGGCGGGCGGCGCGGGGCGGCTCGCCGCCGCCGTGCGCGAGGTCCTGGGCGACCGGGCGTACGTCGGGTACACCCTGGCCTTCACCTTCGGCTTCGGGGTGCTCTTCTGCTACATCGCCGGGTCGCCGTTCCTGCTCCAGAACGTCCTCGGGATGGGTGTCGGCGTCTCGTCGGTGGCGTTCTCCGGCGGGGCCGTGGTCGTCACGGCGTCCAGCGCGGTGGGGGCCCGCCTCGTCGGGCGGGTCGCCCCTGAAGCACTGCTGCGCACCGGGCTGCTCGCCATGTTCGCCGGTACGGGCACGCTGCTCGCCGTGACCGTGGCCGGGCTCCTCGGCGCGGTGGCCTGCCTGGCGCTGATGGCGGTGGTGTGCGGCGGGCTCGGCCTTGTGGTCGCGAACGCGGCGGCGCTGGCGATCGCCCGGGTCCCGGGGGCGTCCGGCACCGGCTCCGCGCTCCTCGGCACGGCCCAGAGCGCGCTGGGCGCGGTGGTGGCGCCGCTGGTCGGCCTCGGCGGCGAGCACACGGCGGTGCCGCTGTTCGTGGGGATGACGGTGTGCGGCGGGCTCGCGGTGGCGGCGCTGCGGCTGACTCGGGGGGCTGCGGTGGCGCGGGCGGGCGAGGGGGCGGAAGCGGGCGGGTGAGGTGCCCGGCCGCGGCACGCGCCCCGAGGTCGTACAGGCCCTGCTCAGTCCCCCCGCGGCCGCACCAGACCCGACTCGTAGGCGATGACGACGAGTTGGGCCCGGTCGCGGGCGCCCAGCTTGGCCATCGCGCGGTTCACATGGGTCTTCACCGTGAGCGGGCTGACCTCCAGGCGTTCGGCGATCTCGTCGTTCGAGTGGCCGCCCGCGACCTGCACCAGGACCTCCCGCTCCCGTCCGGTGAGCGCGTCCAGGCGCTCGCTGCGGGCGGGCGCGTCCCCGTCGGAGCCCTCGCCCTGCGCGAGGAACCTGGCGATCAGGCCCTTCGTCGCCGTGGGCGAGAGCAGCGCCTCGCCCGCCGCCGCGATCCGGATGGCGCCGAGCAGTTCGTCCGGCTCCGCGCCCTTGCCCAGGAAGCCCGACGCCCCCGCCCGCAGCGACTGCACGACGTACTCGTCGACCTCGAAGGTGGTCAGCATCACCACACGTACGTGGGACATGGCCGGGTCGTCGCTGATCATCCGGGTCGCGGCCAGGCCGTCGGTGCCGGGCATGCGGATGTCCATCAGGACGACGTCGGCCGACTCGGACTTCGCGAGCCGCGCCGCCTGCGCGCCGTCGGAGGCCTCGCCGACGACCTCCATGTCGGGCTCGGAGTCGACGAGGACCTTGAACGCGCTGCGCAACAGCGCCTGGTCGTCGGCGAGCAGCACCCGGATCGTCACGCGGTAGTCCCTCCCTTGACCGGGGTCTGACCCCGGTCGCCCTGTTTCGCGGTCGTGACGGGCAGGATCGCATGTACCCGGAAACCACCTCCGTAGCGGGGCCCCGCGCTGCACCTCCCGCCGAGGGCACTCACGCGCTCGCGCATGCCGAGGAGTCCGTGCCCGCCGCCGCGGTCCGGGTCGTCGGCGGCCGGGGTGTCCTCACCCGCGCCGTCGTCCACGACGGTGATCTCCAGGTTCGTCCCCACGCGCACGACGCTGACCTCCGCCTTGGCGTGCTCCCCCGCGTGCTTCTGCACATTGGTGAGGGCTTCCTGGATGATGCGGTACGCGGCCAGGTCGACGGCGGCCGGGGGCTTCAGGTCGGCGTCGCCGCGGGCCACCTCCACGGGCAGGCCCGCGTTGCGGAAGGTGTCGACGAGGTCGTCGAGGCGGCCGAGGCCCGGCGCCGGTTCGGTGGGGGCCTCCGGGTCGCCGGTCTGGCGCAACAGGCCGACGGTGGCGCGCAGTTCGCCGAGCGCGGAGCGGCTGGCGTCGCGGACGTGCGCGAGCGCCTCCTTGGCCTGGTCGGGCCGCTTGTCCATGACGTGCGCCGCGACCCCGGCCTGCACATTGACCAGGGCGATGTGGTGGGCGACCACGTCGTGCAGGTCGCGGGCGATGCGCAGCCGCTCCTCCGCCACCCGGCGCCGGGCCTCCTCCTCGCGGGTGCGTTCGGCGCGCTCGGCCCGCTCCCTGATGGCATCGATGAAGGCGCGGCGGCTGCGGACGGCGTCACCGGCGGCCGCGGCCATGCCGGTCCAGGCGAAGATGCCGAGGTTCTCCTGCGCGTACCAGGGCAGCGGGCCCGCCAGCATGGCGACGCCGGTCAGGCCCGTCATGGTGACCAGGCCGATGCGCCAGGTGGTGGGGCGGTTGGTGGTGGCGGCGACCGTGTACAGGGCGATGACGGCGCACATCACGACCGGGGCGCGCGGACCGCTGGTCACCAGTTCCACGATGGAGAAGCCGCAGCTGGCCGCGAGCACGGTCCAGGGGGCGCGGCGGCGGAAGACCAGGGTGGCGGCGCCCGCTCCCATGAGGGTGAGGCTCAGACTGCCCGGGGCGTGGACGTTCCAGGTGGAGCCGTGCTCCCCGTAGGGCTCGGCGAAGGAGCCGATGACCATGCAGACGAGGGCGACGGCGGCGAGGATCGCGTCGACGGCCAACGGGTGCGTTCTGGCCCAGCCGCGGCACCGTTCAAAGTTGGTCACGTACTAAACGGTACGGGCCCGCTCAGACGGAGGGAACGGAAAGGGGGTTCCCCGGGCGGGCGTTGACGCGCCTCGTTGACGCGCCCGGTGCCTCCCGGGCGGGGCGCGCCGCGCGGCACCCGCGGACCGGCCGTCGCCCGGCGCTCGAGCGGTCCTGGTCCCGGCCCTCCGACCACCCCGGGGCTAGCCCGGGATGAGTCCGTCGTCGGAGAGCATCTCGCGGACCTCGTCCAAGGTCGCGTCGGGCGCCGGGAGGATCAGCTCGGACGGTTCGAGGGCGTCGTCGGGCAGTGGCTCGCCCAGCTCGCGCACCTTGTCCAGGAGCGCGTGCAGCGTCCTGCGGAAGCCGGGCTCGTCGCCGCTCTCCATCTCATCGAGCAGCTCGTCGTCCAGCTTGTTCAACTCGGCGAAGTGGCTGTCGGCCAGCTTCACCTGTCCCTCCCCCATGATCCGTACGATCATGACGCCCTCCTCGGACGTGCGCGGTTCGGTCAAGGCCCGAGCGACTACTGCTTGTCGAAGCGCGGGGTGTCCCGCGGCTGCACCTGCTGGCTCTGGCCCTGACCGCCCTCGATGGCCGGCTGCGACGTGCTGGAGCCGCCGGCCAGCTCGGCCTTCATGCGCTGCAGCTCCAGCTCTACATCCGTACCACCGGAGAGCCGGTCCAGCTCGGACTGGATGTCGTCCTTGGCGAGACCGGAGGAGTCGTCGAGGGCGCCGGAAGCAAGAAGTTCGTCGATCGCGCCGGCCCGCGCCTGGAGCGTCGCGGTCTTGTCCTCGGCGCGCTGGATCGCCATGCCGACGTCGCCCATCTCCTCGGAGATGCCGGAGAAGGCCTCGCCGATCCGGGTCTGGGCCTCGGCGGCGGTGTACGTCGCCTTGATGGTCTCCTTCTTCGTGCGGAAGGCGTCCACCTTGGCCTGCAGGCGCTGGGCCGCGAGAGTGAGCTTCTCCTCCTCGCCCTGCAGCGTCTGGTGCTGCACCTCCAGGTCGCTGACCTGCTGCTGGAGGGCGGCGCGGCGGGAGAGGGCCTCGCGGGCCAGGTCCTCACGGCCGAGCGCGAGGGCCTTGCGGCCCTGGTCCTCCAGGGTGGAGGACTGCTTCTGGAGCTGGTTCAGCTGCAGCTCGAGGCGCTTGCGGGAGGTCGCCACGTCGGCGACGCCGCGGCGCACCTTCTGCAGCAGCTCCAACTGCTTCTGGTACGAGTAATCGAGGGTTTCGCGCGGGTCCTCGGCCCGGTCAAGGGCCTTGTTCGCCTTCGCGCGGAAGATCATCCCCATACGCTTCATGACACCGCTCATGGGCTTCGCGCGCCCCCTTCTGACGGACTTCCAGCTCCAGCTACTGCAACAGAACCCACGGTACGGGGTCTGTATCCATTACCGCACTGTTCGCGAGCGGATGCGCTCATCCCCAAGGACGACTGCACCGCCCGACTCTCCGGCGCAAGGAGTAGGTGCGCCCCCGGGAAACCGCCCCGCAAGGCCCCTTAGCCACATAATCAAGACGTCCGGTGTTGCGGGATCGTTCCCCATGCGACTGCGGTCCATGCCCACCCGTCTCCCACCACCGCCCCTGCAAAGAGGGGCCTTCGGCCCCGCACCTCTTGCCACCCGTCTCCCACCACCGCCCCTGCAAAGGGGGGTCTTCGGCCCCGCACCTCTTGACTACCCCGTACCCTTGGGCTTTGTGTTCCGTAGCCGATCCAAGGACGAGAAGGCCCCGGCAGCCAAGGCCCCGGTGACCGACTCTTCGTCCGAGCCCCGTGACCCGCAGGCCCCCAAGGGCCGCCCCACCCCCAAGCGTGCCCTGGCCCAGTCCCAGCGCCGCAGCGTGATGAACACGCCGACGACGCGCAAGGAGGCAGCCAAGCGCCAGCGCGACGAGCGCCGCGCCCAGATGGCGAAGCAGCGCGAGGCGCTGGCCAGCGGCGACGAGCGGTATCTGCCCGCGCGCGACAAGGGTCCGGTGCGCAAGTTCGCCCGTGACTTCGTGGACTCGCGGTTCTGCGTCGCCGAGTTCTTCCTGCCGATGGCCGTGATCATCCTCGTCCTGAGCATGGTCCGCATCCCGCAGCTGCAGAACATCGCGCTGCTCCTGTGGCTCTTCGTGATCGTCCTGATCGTGGTCGACTCCGTCGCCACGGTGATCCGGCTGAAGAAGCGCCTGAACGAGCGCTTCCCGGACGAGAACAAGAAGGGCGCCGTCGCGTACGCCCTGATGCGCAGCCTCCAGATGCGCCGACTGCGGCTGCCGAAGCCGCAGGGCAAGCGCGGGGGCCGGTCCTGAGCGAGGACCGGGGCACGAGCCCTGGCGCGGGCGAGGCCGTCCGGCACGAACTGGTCGGCCGCCAGCTCGACGAGCGGATAGTGGCGCGGTTCCCGCTGGGCAAGCGGCTGCGCGTGCTCGACGTCGGCATGGGGCGCGGGGCGCAGGCGCTGCGCCTGGCCCGCGGCGGGCACGAAGTGACGGGCGTCGAGCAGGACGCGGACGCGCTCGCCGCCGTGCGGGCCGTGGTGGCCGCGGAGCCGGAGGGCATCCGGTCGCGGATGCGGGTCGTCGAGGGCGACGCGCGGGACACCGGCGTGCACTTCCTGCCGGGCAGCTTCGACGTCGTGCTGTGCCACGGCGGTCTGATGCACGTCGACGAGCCCGACGCGCTGCTCGCCGGGCTCGGCCGGGTGCTCGCGCCCGGCGGCCTGCTGTCCCTGGTGGTGCGCAACGCCGACGCCCTCGCCATGCGCCCCGGACTGCGGGCGGACTGGGCGGGCGCACTCGCGGCCTTCGGCTCCGACACCTACCGCGACGAGAGCGGCGCCGAGGTCCGGGCGCATCGCCTCGACGCCGTCGGGCAGTCCCTCGCGGGCATCGCGGCACCGCTGGTCGCCTGGTACGGCGTCCGGGTCTTCTCCGAGGCCACCGACATACCGGCCGCCGGTCCCGAGCTGGAGGCCCTGCTCTCCGCCGAGACCCGGGCCGGGCGCACCGACCCCTACCGGCGGGTGGCGACGATGCTGCACCTGTGCGGCGGGCGGGACTGAGGCCTCGTAACGGCGCCGGGGCCGACGCCTCTTAACGGCGCCGGGGCCGACGCCTCGTACCCGAGTCGGGGACTCACGCCTCGTACCCGAGTCGGGACCGACACCTCTCGCGGTACGGGACCCCGGGTCGCCGCGGTCCGCGCGGCGCCCGGTCCGGCGGCCCCCTGTTCGGACGCTCCCCGCAGGACGGGGCTCGGGGCGCGGCCGAGACTCGGGCTATGAGACTGCCGCGCACCCGTGTCCCGCTGCTTCCCGCCACCGCCGTCCTGGTCGTCCTCGTCGCCGGGTGTTCCGGTGGTGGAGGCGGCGGGGACGGCGACCGGGCGGACAGGGCGGACCGGGCGACCACGCAGGCGGCGCCCGTCGCCGCGAGCGACCTTCAGGACGACTACCAGAAGGTGATCAAGGACGTGCTGCCGTCGGTCGTCCAGATCGACGCGTCCGACAGCCTCGGCTCCGGGGTGGTCTACGACGACCAGGGGCACATCGTCACCAACGCCCATGTCGTGGGCGAGGAGAAGACGTTCCGGGTGACCACGGCCACCGGTGAGCAGCCGCTCGCGGCGAAGCTGGTGTCGGCGTATCCGGAGCAGGACCTCGCCGTGATCAAGCTGGACAAGGTGCCGAGCGGGCTGAAGGCCGCGAGGTTCGGCGACTCCACGAAGGTCGAGGTCGGCACGATCGTGCTGGCGATGGGCTCGCCGCTCGGCCTGTCGTCGAGCGTCACCCAGGGCATCGTCTCGGCGACCGGACGCACGGTCAGCGAGGGCAGCGACGACGGCGGCACCGGCGCGACCATCGCCAACATGGTGCAGACGTCGGCCGCGATCAACCCGGGCAACAGCGGCGGCGCCCTCGTCGACCTCGACGGTCAGGTCATCGGCATCCCGACGCTCGCCGCGACCGACCCGGACATGGGCGACGGCGCGGCCCCCGGCATCGGCTTCGCGATCCCCTCGTCCATGGTCAAGACGGTCGCCGACCAGATCGTGCGCAACGGCCGGGTCACCGACTCGGGCCGGGCCGCGCTCGGCGTCACCGCCCGCACCGTGCTCGGCGACGACTACCGCCCGGCGGGCGTCGCGATCGTCGAGGTGCAGGACGACGGCGCCGCGGCGAAGGCGGGCCTGGAGGCCGGTGACATCATCACCGACCTCGGCGGCACCCCCATCACCACCATCACCTCGCTGTCCGAGACGCTGGCGGCGGTGGAGCCGGGCGCCAAGGAGCGGGTGACGTACGTACGCGACGGTGACGAGCGGACGGCGGAGGTCACGCTCGGCGAGATGTAGCCGTGCGGCGCTTCCGGCGGGCGCGTGCCGGGCCGGACGGGGCCGGAACGGCGGGTGGGGGCGGCGCCGCTCGCGCCGCCCCCGCCGAGGTTCAGGAACACCGAAGTTCAGCAGCGCCGGAGGTCAGGAGCCCTGGGCGCTGCCCGCGTCCTGCGCGTGCAGGCTCATCGGGCCGTAGATCTCCGAGGTGTCCTCGAAGAGGGTCACCTGGTCCGCGCCGCCCTCGCTCAGGTCCTTCCAGTGCTCACCGAGCCAGGTCTCCGCGTCTCCCTGGGTGGTGAACTCCTCGGGCTGCACGGCAGGCTGGACCTCCGTCCCGTCCGCCTTCTCGAACCGCCACGTCCATGCCGCCATGTCAGCCTCCCGAGGTCCAGTGGATGTCCCGGCAGCCGCCCGGAGCGGGAGCCGGAGCCGCTTGAAGCCTAGCCGGGCGCGCGCCGCCGGGGGCTACGCGGGAGGATCTTCCTGTGGAACTGACTCTGCTCGGCACCGGAGCCCCCGAAGGGCTGCCGTACCCCGGCTGCCCCTGCGCCGTGTGCGCGACCGCCCTCGGCGACGCGGCGCGGGCCGCCACGGCGCTGCTCGTCGACGGTGTGCTGCTGCTCGACCTCACGCCCGGCGCCGCCTTCGCCGCCGCCCGCGCCGGCCACTCCCTCGGCGGGGTGCGCCAGGTGCTGCTCTCGCACCCGCACGACGGGCCCGCCGTGGAAGTGCCCGCCGGGCTGCCGCAGCCGGGGCGGGTGCCGGACGGGCGGGAGCTCGCGCTCCTCACCGGGCACCGGGTGCGCGCGGTGGCGACGGACGCGCCCGGCACCGGCTACGAGGTGACCGGGCCCGACGGCGACCGGCTGCTGTACCTGCCGCCGGGTGCCGCGCCCGCCGGTTTCCCCGCGGAGCAGGTCGCGTACGAGATGGTCGTGGCGGACGTCGTCGGCCGCCCGGACGGCCTGGCCCGGCTGCGGGCGGCCGGGGGCGTGACCCCGACGACGGACGTCGTGGCCGTCCACATCGGGCACGGGGCGCCCGCCGGGGCGGAGCTGACGCGGCGGCTCGCGGCGGCCGGGGCGCGGGCCGTCCCGGACGGCACGACGCTGACCGTCGGCGCCTACGAGGACGTACCCGACCTGCCGCGCCGCACCCTGATCCTGGGCGGGGCCCGCTCGGGGAAGTCCGTCGAGGCGGAGCGGCGCCTGGAGGCCTTCCCCGATGTGCTGTACGTCGCCACGGGCGGCACCCGGGGCGGGGACGGCGAGTGGGCGGAGCGGGTGCGGGCGCACCGCGAGCGGCGTCCCGGTTCCTGGCGGACCACGGAGACCTGCGATCTCGTACCGCTGCTCACGGAGCCGGGGCCGCCGCTGCTCGTCGACTGTCTGTCGCTGTGGCTGACGCACGCGATGGACGAGGTGAACGCCTGGGACGACGCCGAGTGGGCGAGCGGCGGCGAGCGGTCGCTGCGCAAGCGGGTCACGGAGCTCACGGACGCGGTGCGCGCCACGCGCCGGGTCGTCGTCGCGGTGTCCAACGAGGTCGGCTCGGGCATCGTCCCCGCGACCGCCTCGGGTCGCCGCTACCGCGACGAACTCGGCCGCCTCAACGCCGCGTTCGCCACCGAGTGCGAGCATGTGCTGCTCGTGGTGGCGGGCCAGGCACTGACCCTGCGGGGCTGATCGGGACGGGTACGCGGGGGCAGGCGCCGCTGGTCAGGCTACGGGCGCCCCCGGCCTCCCGCGTCGGGCGCTGCGCAACCTCCCGCTTCGGCCACCCCGCATCGGGCGCCCCTCGACCTCCCACGTCAGGTCCCCCGCGACCACCCGCTTCAGGCGCCCCCATGCCGGCCGCCCCGCCCCCTCAGGCGTCCGGCTCCCGCCGCGCGATCACCCTGTACGCGTTCCCACCCCCGGTGCGCGTCAGCAGGGGTGCGAGGAGCAGGTCGGTCGCGTACGCGAGGGCGAGGAGCGGGGTGGCCGCCTGCCAGGCCGTTCGGCGCAGGCGTTGCCGCAGGGGGCTCGGGGCGTGCGCCCGCCAGGGCACGTCCGCCGCGGGCAGCAGGCGGTTGAGGACGAGCGCGCAGGCCGTGGTCAGGTCGGACGGCACGTGCGGGGTGCGGCGGTCGACGTCGACGACGGTGAAGCCGAGTTCGTCCAGCTCCCGGCAGAGGTTGGCGAGCGGCACGAAGTGCGGGTGGCGCGGCTGGCGGTAGGAGGCCCACCACTTGCCGAGCAGCCGGGCCGAGCGGCACTCGGGGTCCGGGGCCTCGACCAGCAGGTGCCCGCCGGGGCGCAACACGGTGCGGGCGGCGGCGAGTTCCGCGCGGGGGTCGGGGCGGCGTTGCAGGTAGTGGACCATGCTGAGCGCGTCGTAGCGCCCGGCGAGGCGTTCGGCCAGGTCGGTGAGGCGGCCGCGGTGGGCCTCCTCGATGCGGCCGCGCCGCACCCCCGCCGCGAGGCCCGGGTCGGTGTCGAGCCCGTCGAAGGCCGTGTACGGCAGTACGTCCTTGGCGGCGCCCGGGAAGCGGGCGCGCCCTGTGCCCACGTCGAGCCAGCTCTCGGGCTCGTCGATGCGGCTCAGCGCGCGGACCCCGGCGAGCCGCCGGGCGCGGCCCGACCCGGCCCGGGCCAGGAGCGCGGGAGCGCCGCCGCCGAGCCCGTGGCACAGGTCCTGGCGCCAGAAGTCCCGGTGGCCGAGGTCGTGGCGGGCCGCGCCGAGGCGGTAGAAGTCCAGGCCCTCGGCGGTGAGGCGGGGGTTCTGGAAGGTGTGGGCGCAGTCGTCGCACCGCTCCAGGGTGAAGCCGCCCGGCTTGCGCTGGATCAGGTCGGTGGTGCGCAGCCGTACGCGCAGGCGGGTCGAGCCGCACCAGGGGCAGTCGTCGCGGCGCGGTTCGTGGAACCGGGCGGTGCCCTCGGCGAGGCGGGCGAGGCAGGCGGAGCGGCCTTCGGCGGTCTGCTGGGCGAGGTCCATGACGTACTCCCGGATGCTTCCGGCCCGCGGGACGCTCGCGCGGGGCGGCAGCGCGCCGGAGGGGACGGCCGGCGGTACGACCATGCGATACATGCGGGACATTGGGAACGTAAGGGACGCGCCGCGGGGATTCAACGACGCTGGGGCGCGCTTGCGTCGCATGGCGTAACCGGGCCGCGGGTGGGTGCGCCGGGGACCGGCTGACGGAGTGTCACGCGGGCCTCGGCCGTGGCCCGGGCGGTCGGGGCCGTTCGCGCGCACGGCACGCCCCGCCGGTACTGTTCGCCGAATGAGCTCGCTGATTCTCGACGACTTCACCGACCTGATCGAGCGGCCCGACGGCGGGGTGCGCCGTGACGCCGAAGAGCGCAGGGAGCGCCAGGCCCTGCCGCCCGGTGCCCTCGGCCGCCTGGACGACCTCGCCGAATGGCTGTCGGCGGCGCAGGGCGCGGTGCCGGTCAAGCCGATCGAGCGGCCCCGCGCGGTGCTGTTCGCGGGCGATCACGGGGTGGCCGAACTCGGCGTCTCCGCGCGGGCGGCGGGCGGCGCGGCCGACCTCGTACGGACCGTCCTCAGCGGCGCGAGCCCCGCGGCCGTGCTCGCGCGACAGCTCGACGTACCCGTGCGGGTCGTCGACATGGCCCTGGACTGCGACCCGGACACGCTGCCCGCCGAGGTCGCCGGGCACCGGGTGCGCCGCGGCTCCGGGCGCGTCGACATCGAGGACGCGCTCACGCTGGAGGAGGCCGAACGCGCCGTCGCGGCGGGCATCGCGCTGGCCGACGAGGAGGCCGACTCCGGCACCGACCTGATCGTGCTCGGCGACATCAGCGTCGGCGGTACGACGCCCGCGGCCACGCTGATCGCCGCGCTCTGCGGCACGGACGCCTCCGTCGTCACCGGGCGGGGCGGGGCCCCGATCGACGACCTCGCGTGGATGCGCAAGTGCGCCGCCGTGCGGGACGCGCTGCGGCGGGCCCGGCCGGTCCTCGGCGACCAACTGGAGCTGCTCGCGACGGTGGGCGGGGCCGATGTCGCGGCGATGACGGGGTTCTTGTTGCAGTGCGCGGTGCGGCGCACGCCGGTGATCCTCGACGGGGTCGTGTCTGCCGCGGCGGCGCTGGTGGCCCAGCGGGTGGCGTTCCGGGCGCCGGACTGGTGGCTCGCGGCGCACGACAGCGGGGAGCCCGCACAGGCCAAGGCCCTGGACCGGATGGCGCTCGAACCGCTGCTCGCCCACGGCGTGAAGGTCGGCGAGGGCGTGGGCGCCCTGCTGGCGGTGCCGGTGGTGCGGGCCGCGGCGGCCCTGTCGGCGGAACTGCCCGTGGCGGCCGAGGAGTCCGGGAAGCCCGATGACTCCGATGACTCCGATGAGGCGGACCGGACGGACGGGACGGACGGAACCGGGGAGTCCGACGCGTCCGGCGCGTCCGGTGAGTCCGACGCGTCCGGCAAGGCCGCCAAGTCCGCGGACGCGCCCACCGAGTAGCCCCGACAGCCCTCTACGGCCCCCGCAGCCAGTCGCGCTGACCACATATCACACCACAACGCCCCATAAGATCCCGTTTCATGGGAGAAGCACGGGCAGGGGAAGACCGAGCGGGCGAAGAGCGGCTCCGGACGTCCACGGTGGCCTCGCGGCGGGGGGCCACAGTGGCCGTCTGGTATCTGCGGGCCGTGACGTTCGTGAACTTCCTCAGCGCCGTATGGGTCTCCCTCGGCCAGGACCTGCGGCGCCACAACACCGAGAACTACTTCACCCCGTACCTGCTCACCGCGGGCTTCGCCTCCGGCGTCTTCACGATGTTCCTGGCGATCACCATGCGGCGCAGGAAGCGGGCCGCCTGGATCCTCAACCTCGTCCTGAGCGGCCTCTTCCTGCTCCTGTTCGCCTTCGCGATGTGCTTCCCGGAGATCAGGCAGTACGCGCAGAACTGGATCTCGCTCGGCCTCACCGCGCTGTTCGTCGGCGCGCTCCTCGTCGGCCGCCGCGAGTTCTACGCCGTCGGCGACCGCTCGAACCCCAAGCTCGCGGCGGCCGTGGCCGTCGGCGGGCTCCTGGTGACGTCCCTGCTCGCCGCGTTCCTGGTGACCGTCACCAACCACGCCCACGACGAGTACCGCTCGACGTTCGCCGACCGCTGGCGCTACGGCACGATGCGCCTGGTGTCGCTGGCCGCCGACGACTCCCGGTTCGCCGGGATCACCACGCCGGGCTGGGTCAACGTCACCATCAACGTCCTGAGCACGGTGCTCCTGTGCGCCGTCCTGTACGCCGCGTTCCGCTCCCGCCGGGCCGTCGACCCGCTGTCGGAGGGCGACGAGGAGCGGCTGCGGGCCCTGCTCGACCGGCACGGCGAGCGCGACTCGCTCGGCTACTTCGCGCTGCGCCGCGAGAAGAGCGTGGTGTGGTCCCCGACGGGCAAGGCGGCGGTCGCGTACCGGGTCGTCAGCGGGGTCTCGCTGGCCTCGGGCGATCCCATCGGCGACCCCGAGGCCTGGCCCGGCGCCATCGAGCCCTGGCTCGCCGAGGCCCGCGAGCACGGCTGGACCCCGGCGGTGATGGGCGCGAGCGAGGAAGCGGGCACCATCTACGCCCGACACGGCCTGGACGCCCTGGAGCTGGGTGACGAGGCGATCGTCGAGATCGCCGAGTTCACGCTGGAAGGACGGGCCATGCGTACCGTCCGGCAGGCCTACAACCGCGTCAAGCGCGCCGGGTACGAGGTCCGCATCCGGCGCCACCACGACATCCCCGCCGACGAGATGGCGTACCTCCTGAAGCGCGCCGACGACTGGCGCGACGGCGCCACCGAGCGGGGCTTCTCCATGGCGCTCGGGCGGCTCGGCGACCCGGCGGACGGCGAGTGCGTGATGTTGGAGTGCCGGGATGGCGACGGCGAGCTGCGGGCGGTGCTCTCCTTCGTGCCGTGGGGGCCGCGGGGGCTCTCGCTCGACCTGATGCGGCGCGACCGGGACTCCGAGAACGGCCTGATGGAGTTCATGGTCATCGAGCTGCTCCAGCGCGCGGCGGAGATCCAGATCACGCAGGTGTCACTGAACTTCGCGATGTTCAGGTCGGTCTTCGAGCGTGGCTCACGGCTAGGCGCGGGTCCGGTGCTCAGGCTGTGGCGCTCGCTGCTCAGCTTCTTCTCCCGGTGGTGGCAGATCGAGTCGCTGTACCGCGCCAACGCCAAGTACCGACCCATCTGGGAACCCCGCTTCCTTCTCTTCGAGAAGAGCGGCGACCTGCTGCGCATCGGCGTCGCCGCCGCCCGCGCCGAGGGTTTCCTGGAAGCGCCGGGACTGCCGAAATGGCTGCATCGCACACATCTGGAGTCCCGACGATGAGCACCCTGTCCCGGCTGGCCCGCGCCGAGTGGGGCCCGCTGTACAGCACGGTCCGGGACAGACTTCACGCCCGGCGCTGGCGCGCGATCCCCCTGACACTGGCCGCCGTCTGTCTGACGGCGGCGTTCCAGTACGTGCAGAACCAGTCCTGGGGCTACCAGTTCGTCCAGAACATCGGCTGCGTCCGGGCCGAGGACCCGCTGTGGCTGTCCCTGCTGCGCACCCCGCTCTCGCTCTTCGTGCCCGCCCTCGACCTGCCGGTGTGGGGCGCGCTCGCGCAGATCCTGCTGGTCTTCGGCATCGCGGAGTGCTGCATCGGCTGGTGGCGCACGCTCCTCATCGGGTACGCGGCGACGCTCGGCGGCACCTTGTACGCCCGCCTCGGCATCGAGCTGGGGCCGGACCACCCGATCGGGCTGCCCGCGTCCGACGCGCAGGTGGTCGACACCGGCCCCTCGGCCGCGGTCGTGGGGCTCGCGGTGTACGTGTGCTGGCGCTACCGGGCGTACGCCACGGGGATCCTCGTGATCGTCCTGATGGTCGTCGAGGTGCTCGTCAAGAACAACCTCGCGGGCAAGGAGCATCTGGCGGCCATCGCCGGGGTCCTGGTGGCGACCGTGGCCGTCGAGGTGGTGGCGCGGGTGCGTCAGCGGGGGCGCGGCTCGGGGTCCGGTTTGCCGCCGATGAGGTCCTGAAAGCGGCGCCGCGGGCCCGTCCAGCGGCGGTCGTGGCGGAACGCGCGCAGACCCGCGCGGGCCCGGGCGCGCGGCCGGTTGCGGTAGAACCTCCGCGCCCACGCCGAGCCGGGGCGGGCGAGCCGGATCGCGCCGACCAGCGCGACGAACGGCACCACCATCCCGATCAGGGCCGTGCGTAGCTTGCCCTTGGCCAACGCGATCACGGCGAAGCCGCAGTTCAAGGTGATGTTGAGGGCGAACGCGACGCGGTCGTGGCGCTCGTCCGCGGAGAGCTCGTTCACGCCGAGCGGGCTGAACCCGGTGAGGATCAGCACGACCAGGGCCGTCGTGAGGACCACGACCTCCACGCTCTTGCGGCCCTGCTCGCTCCAGTACACGTCGTCCAGGTGCAGGATCAGCGCGAACTCGTCGAGGACCAGGCCCGCGCCCACGCCGAAGATGACGGCGGCGCACATCGACCCGAAGCTGTGCCGCCCGGCGGCCACCGCCCAGAAGCCGCCCACCAGCATCAGGAAGATGCCCGGTACGACGTGGTGGACGTGCACGTCACCCGTCGTGATGTTGCGGAACGGCCCCTTCCCGGCGCGGATGAGGCGCGTGATGGTCCTGGTGACCAGGAACGAGCCGACGAAGGCGACCAGCGCGAGCAGCAGCGGCAGCTTCCCCGGCTCCACGATGTTCCGGTACCACCAGTCGTCCATGGGCCCATCTTCCGGTTCGCCTCCCGCTTTCGCAGGCGGGGACGGCACCCGGCGGTGCCGAAGGGCGCCCCGGCCCGCCCCCGCCGGGCCCGGCCTCCCCGGGTAACCTCGCCGAATGCCCAGACCCACCCCCGCCGACGGCCTCCGGTTCGCCTTCGGGACGCTCACCGTGATCCCCGTCCACGTCCGCAGGTGGGACCGGGAGGCCGCCCGCGCGGGCATGCTGTGCGCCCCGCTCGCGGGCCTGGCCGTGGGGCTCGGTGCGGCCGCGGCGGGGTCGGCCCTGCTCGCCCTCGGCGCGAGCCCGCTGCTCGCGTCCGTCGCCGCCGTCGCCGTCCCGGCGGCGGCCACCCGGGGGCTGCACCTGGACGGCCTCGCCGACACGGCCGACGGGCTCGGCAGCGGCAAGGCGGCCGACGGCGCGCTGCGCGTCATGAAGCAGTCCGACATCGGCCCGTTCGGCGTCATCACCCTCGTCCTGACGCTGCTCGCCCAGGTCGCGGCCCTCGCCGAGCTGTACGACGAGAGCTGGACGCACGGCGCCACCGCCACCGTCGTCGCCGCCACCACGGCCCGCCTCGCCCTCACTCTGGCCGCCCGCACCGGCGTCCCCGCGGCCCGCCCCGAGGGCCTGGGCGCCGCTGTCGCCGAGACCGTGCCCACGCCCGCCGCGGTGGCGGTCCTCGCCGTCACCACGGCCGCGGCGGCCGCGGCGGGAGTGCCCGGCGGAGCGTCCTCGATGGCGCACAACGCGGCCGCCGTCGTGCTCGGCTGCGCCGCCGCCGGACTGCTCCTGCGGCACTGTGTGCGGCGCTTCGGCGGCGTCACCGGCGACGTCTTCGGCGGACTCGCCGAGACGACCACCACCGCCGTCCTCCTTGTGCTCGCCCTCGGCCAGCACGCACAGTGAGGCGCACCGCAACAATTACGGGCGTAGGCTCGCGACGGGCTTACCACCCAAAAGCCCGCAAGACTTCATTGAAACCTCCTATGAAAGAGGGACTTCAGCACCGTGACTGCTCTGACTCTCAGCACCGCCGCCGCGTCCGGCCTGCGTGCCGACGCGATCGTCGTCGGTGTCGCGAAGGGCGCCAAGGGGCCGGTCGTGGCTCTTGGCGCCGAGTCCGTGGACAAGGCGTACGACGGCAAGCTCGCGTCCGTCCTGGAGACCCTCGGCGCCTCGGGCGGCGAGGGCGAGGTGACGAAGCTGCCCGCGCCGTCCGGCTTCAAGGCGCCGGTCGTCCTGGCAGTCGGCCTCGGCGCGGTCCCCGAGAAGGACTCGGCGTACGACGCGGACACCCTGCGGCGCGCGGCCGGTGTCGCCGCCCGGGCCCTCGCGGGCACCAAGAAGGCGGGCTTCGCCCTGCCGGTCACCGACGCGGCCGACGCGGGCGCCGTCGCGGAGGGCGCGCTGCTCGGCGCGTACTCCTTCGACGCCTACAAGGGCAACGGCAAGGACACCAAGGCCGCCAAGGGCAAGGGCAAGGCCGAGACCGCCGGCAAGAGCGACAAGGGCGGCAAGGCGCCGCTCGCCGAGGTCGCCCTGCTCGGCGCCAAGCCGCGCGACAAGGCCCACAAGGCCGCCGTCGAGCGCGCGACCGCCGTCACCGAAGAGCTCAACCGCGCCCGCGACCTGATCAACACCCCGCCGAACGACCTCAACCCGGAGGCCTTCGCCGCGGTCGCCACCGCCGCCGCCAAGGAGCACGGCGTCAAGATCCAGGTCCTGGACGAGAAGGCGCTCGCCAAGGGCGGCTTCGGCGGCATCCTCGGCGTCGGCGTGGGCTCGGACGCCCCGCCGCGGCTCGTGAAGCTCTCCTACACCTCGTCGAAGGCCAAGAAGCACCTCGCCTTCGTCGGCAAGGGCATCACGTACGACTCGGGCGGCATCTCGCTGAAGCCCGCCGGGCACAACGAGACCATGAAGTGCGACATGAGCGGCGCCGCCGCCGTGTTCGCCGCCGTGATCTCCGCCGCCCGCCTGGGCCTTGAGGTCAACGTCACCGGCTGGCTCGCGCTCGCCGAGAACATGCCCTCCGGCTCCGCCACCCGCCCCGGCGACGTCCTGCGGATGTACAGCGGCAAGACCGTCGAGGTCCTGAACACCGACGCCGAGGGCCGCCTGGTCCTGGCCGACGCCATCGCCAAGGCCTCCGAGGACAAGCCCGACGCGATCGTCGACGTGGCGACCCTGACCGGCGCCATGATGATGGCCCTGGGCGGCCGCACCTTCGGCGTCATGGCCAACGACGACGCCTTCCGCACCTCGGTGCACGAGATCGCGGAGGAGGTCGGCGAGCCGTCCTGGCCGATGCCGCTGCCGGAGCACCTGCTCAAGGGCATGGACTCCCCCACCGCCGACATCGCCAACATGGGCGAACGCATGGGCGGCGGCCTGGTCGCCGGACTCTTCCTGCGCGAGTTCGTCGGCGAGGGCATCGCCTGGGCCCACCTGGACATCGCGGGCCCCGCCTACAACGAGGCCGCCCCCTTCGGCTACACCCCGAAGGGCGGCACCGGCTCCGCGGTCCGCACCCTGGTGCGCCTCGCGGAGCGCACCGCCGCGGGCGACCTCGGCTGATTTCGTACGCTGGGTACGGCCCCGGAAGCCTCGGCTCCGGGGCCGTACCCATGGGTGTACGCGGGCGGCAGCGCGGTGCGCGTACGCACGGGCGTACGGATTTCGCTGTGAATGAAATCTGCCCGCCCGTCTCCCACCACCACCCTTTCAAGGCCGCGCTCCGCGCCTTAATTTCTAGTGGTCCTGACCCTGTCGACGGGCGATCGGCCGTCCCATCGCCCGGCCCGGCGTCCCGCCTGTCGCCGACAAGTGCGAAGATGGGTTCTCGGCAGGACAGGGCCCCCACCACAGGGCCGAAGAAGAGCGGCCGTATACCAGCCGACCGACCGGTCGTCCCCGGTAAGAGGGGTCCGGCGCACGGCGCACATGCATGGAGGACGTGACGTGGCGAACGACGCCAGCACCGTTTTCGACCTAGTGATCCTCGGCGGTGGAAGTGGCGGTTACGCCGCGGCCCTGCGCGCCTCGCAGCTGGGTCTCGACGTCGCACTGATCGAGAAGAACAAGCTCGGCGGCACCTGCCTGCACAACGGCTGCATCCCCACGAAGGCGCTGCTGCACGCCGGCGAGATCGCCGACCAGGCGCGCGAGGCCGACCAGTTCGGCGTCAAGGCCACCTTCGAGGGCATCGACATCAAGGGCGTCCACAAGTACAAGGACGACGTGATCGCCGGCCTGTACAAGGGCCTGCAGGGCCTGGTCGCCTCCCGCAAGGTCACCTACATCGAGGGCGAGGGGCGCCTGTCCTCGCCGACCTCCGTGGACGTGAACGGCCAGCGCGTCCAGGGCCGCCACATCCTCCTGGCGACCGGCTCCGTGCCGAAGTCGCTCCCGGGCCTGGAGATCGACGGCAACCGCGTCATCTCCTCCGACCACGCGCTGGTCCTGGACCGCGTGCCGGAGTCGGCGATCATCCTCGGCGGCGGCGTCATCGGCGTCGAGTTCGCCTCCGCCTGGAAGTCCTTCGGCACCGACGTGACCGTCGTCGAGGGCCTGAAGCACCTCGTGCCCGTCGAGGACGAGAACAGCTCCAAGCTCCTTGAGCGCGCCTTCCGCAAGCGCGGCATCAAGTTCAACCTCGGCACGTTCTTCGACAAGGCGGAGTACACCGAGAACGGCGTCCGCGTCACCCTCGCCGACGGCAAGACCTTCGAGGCCGAGGTGCTGCTCGTCGCCATCGGCCGCGGCCCGGTCTCGCAGGGCCTCGGGTACGAGGAGCAGGGCGTCGCGATGGACCGCGGCTATGTCCTGGTCGACGAGTACATGCAGACGAACGTGCCCACGATCTCGGCCGTCGGTGACCTGGTCCCGACGCTCCAGCTCGCGCACGTCGGCTTCGCCGAGGGCATCCTGGTGGCGGAGCGCCTGGCCGGTCTCAAGACCGTCCCGATCGACTACGACGGCGTGCCCCGGGTGACGTACTGCCACCCCGAGGTCGCCTCCGTGGGCATCACCGAGGCCAAGGCCAAGGAGGTCTACGGCGCGGACAAGGTCGTCGCCCTCAAGTACAACCTCGCGGGCAACGGCAAGAGCAAGATCCTGAAGACCGCGGGCGAGATCAAGCTCGTCCAGGTCAAGGACGGTGCCGTGGTCGGCGTCCACATGGTCGGCGACCGCATGGGTGAGCAGGTCGGCGAGGCCCAGCTGGTCTACAACTGGGAAGCGCTGCCCGCCGAGGTGGCCCAGCTCATCCACGCCCACCCGACGCAGAACGAGGCGCTCGGCGAGGCCCATCTCGCCCTCGCCGGCAAGCCCCTGCACTCCCACGACTGACCCTTTCAGTCACACGGGCGCGACGACCACAGACTTCCTTCCCCGGGCTCTCGACTAACCTCGAGCAGGGGAGGCCCCATTGCGTAAGGAGCAACAGAAACCATGTCGGTTTCCGTAACCCTTCCGGCGCTCGGCGAGAGCGTCACCGAAGGCACTGTCACCCGCTGGCTGAAGGCCGAGGGCGAGCGCGTCGAGGCCGACGAGCCGCTGCTCGAGGTGTCGACCGACAAGGTCGACACCGAGATCCCCTCCCCCGCCGCCGGCGTCCTGGCCTCCATCAAGGTCGCTGAGGACGAGACCGTCGAGGTCGGCGCCGAGCTGGCCGTCATCGACGACGGCTCCGGCGCGCCTGCCGCGGCCCCCGCCCCGGCCGCCGAGCCTGCCCCGGCCGCCGAGCCCGCCCCGGCCCCCGCCGCCGAGGCCCCGGCCGCCGCTCCGGCCGCCCCCGCCGAGGCGCCCGCCGCCCCGGCCGGTGGCGCCGCCGAGGGCACCGAGGTCACCCTGCCCGCGCTCGGCGAGTCCGTCACCGAGGGCACCGTCACCCGCTGGCTGAAGGAGGTCGGCGAGGAGGTCTCGGCCGACGAGCCCCTCCTCGAGGTCTCCACGGACAAGGTCGACACCGAGATTCCGTCGCCGGTCGCGGGCGTGCTGCTCGAGATCGTCGTCGGTGAGGACGAGACCGCCGAGGTCGGCGCCAAGCTCGCCGTCATCGGTGCGCCGGGTGCCGCGCCCGCCGCCGCTCCGGCTGCCGCCCCGGCCGCCCCCGCCGCGGCTCCGGCTCCGGCCGCCCCTGCGGCTCCCCCGGCTCCGGCTGCCCCCGCCGCCCCGGCCGCCCCGGCGCAGCCCGCCGCTGCCGCCCCGGCTCCGGTGCAGCCCGCGGCCCCGGCCGCTCCGGCTGCCGCCCCGGCCGCCCCCGCCGCCCCGGCTCCGGTCACCCCGGCCGACGACGGCGCGTACGTCACCCCGCTGGTGCGCAAGCTCGCCTCGGAGAACGGCGTCGACCTGGGCTCGGTCAAGGGCACCGGCGTCGGTGGCCGCATCCGCAAGCAGGACGTGCTCGCCGCCGCCGAGGCCGCGAAGGCCGCGGCTCCGGCCGCTGCCGCCGCCCCGGCCGCCGCCGCTCCCGCGGCCGCGTCGAAGGCTCCGGTCATCGAGGCGTCCCCGCTGCGCGGCCAGACGGTCAAGATGACCCGCATGCGCAAGGTCATCGGCGACAACATGATGAAGGCTCTGCACGGCCAGGCGCAGCTCTCCAGCGTGGTCGAGGTCGACATCACGAAGCTGATGAAGCTCCGTGCCAAGGCCAAGGACTCCTTCGCCGCCCGCGAGGGCGTCAAGCTGTCCCCGATGCCGTTCTTCGTCAAGGCGGCGGCGCAGGCGCTGAAGGCCCACCCGGTCGTCAACGCCCGCATCAACGAGGACGAGGGCACCATCACGTACTTCGACTCGGAGAACATCGGCATCGCCGTGGACTCCGAGAAGGGTCTGATGACGCCGGTCATCAAGGGCGCCGGTGACCTGAACCTGGCCGGCATCGCCAAGGCGACCGCCGACCTGGCCAACAAGGTCCGGGCCAGCAAGATCACGCCGGACGAGCTGTCCGGTGCGACCTTCACCATCTCCAACACCGGCTCGCGCGGCGCCCTGTTCGACACGATCATCGTGCCGCCGAACCAGGTCGGCATCCTGGGCATCGGCGCCACCGTCAAGCGCCCGGTCGTCATCAACCACCCCGACCTCGGCGAGACCATCGCGGTGCGGGACATGACGTACGTGACGCTCTCCTACGACCACCGTCTGGTGGACGGCGCCGACGCCGCCCGCTACCTGACGACGGTCAAGGCCATCCTGGAGGCCGGCGAGTTCGAGGTCGAGCTCGGCCTGTAGTCGCCCGCATACGGCTGTAACACTCGTCTCATCAGCGAGTACGCCCCCGTCCGGAGGTTTCCGGGCGGGGGCGCGGCCGTATTGTCTAGTGGTCGTTGTCCTGTCTTTATAGGAGCCCGCCATGACCGCGCCCGTCGTTCACTCGCTGCGCGAACAGATTCGCGAGCACATCGTGGAAGGCATCGTGAGCGGGCGCTGGAAGCCGGGCGAGCGGATCGTGGAGCGGCGGATCGCCGTCGAGCTGGAAGTCAGCCAGACGCCCGTGCGGGAGGCCCTGCGGGAGCTGGAGTCGCTGCGGCTGATCGAGTCCGCGCCCAACAAGGGCGTGCGGGTACGGAACTTGACCGCCGCCGACCTGGAGGAGAGCTACCCCGTCCGGGCCGGTCTCGAGGCCATCGCCGCCGAGCTGGCCGCCGAGCGCCTCGCCGAGGACTGCTCGGCCCTGGAGCCGCATGTGGCGGCCCTGTACGAGGCCGACCGGGACTCCGACGGGACCGGGCAGGTGCGGCACACGGTCGGCTTCCACCGGGAGCTGGTGCGGGCCGCGCACAACTCCGTGCTCCTGCACACCTGGGAGGGGCTCGGCATCGAGGTGTTCACCGCGCTGTCCATCCGGTGGCTCGGCACGGTCCAGCAGTCGTACGCGGAGGAGCACGAGGCCCTCGTCTCGGCCTTCCGTCGGCGTGACCCCGCGATCGCGGAGCTGGTGAAGGCCCATGTGCTGGGGTGCGCGCCGCGGGCGTGAGGCGTGAGGCGTGGTGTGACGGTCGCGGCAGACGCGACGGCGGTTGCGCTCATTCTCCGACCACTGTGCTCATACGTCGCCCCACCTGCGTAAATCCTTCGATTTGAAGGCACTCCGTGCCCTCTGGCGCGGCACCCTGTGCCCACTTTTGCCGATCCGAGGAAGTTTTCCCTTCAAGACTTTGATCGATCATCGATCGCGGGCTTACAGTCGACGACGGGCCCTCACCAGGGCCCTCGCCCTGTCCTGCCAAAGACCAAGGGCACCCCCGACCCTTTCCGTTTAGGGACCCCGCCCGCACTCGGGCACGGGCACCCCGTCCGACTCAGGAAGGCGGCGTCATGACCGACCCCCGCATCCAGCCGAGCGAGCTCGACCAGCTCCCGGACCGCGACCCGGAGGAGACCGCCGAATGGCAGGCCTCCCTGGACGCCGTGACCAAGGCGGCCGGGCCGCACCGTGCCGCGTACCTGATGCGCCGCACGCTGGAGCGCGCCGAGGGCGCGGGCCTGGCCCTGCCCAAGCTTCTTGAGACGGACTACGTCAACAGCATCCCGACCTCCGCCGAGCCCGTCATCGACGGCGACGAGGCGATGGAGTCCCGCATCACCGCGTGGAACCGCTGGAACGCGGCCGCGATGGTCACCCGCGGCTCGAAGCACGGCGTCGGCGGCCACATCGCCACCTTCGCCTCGGCCGCCTGGCTGTACGAGACGGGCTTCAACCACTTCTTCCACGGGAAGGAGGGCGACGGCTCCGGCGACCAGCTGTACATCCAGGGCCACGCCTCCCCCGGCATCTACGCCCGCGCCTTCCTCGACGGGCGCCTCGGCGAGCAGCAGCTCGACAACTTCCGCCAGGAGGCGGGCGGCGACGGCCTGCCGTCCTACCCGCACCCGCGGCGCCTGCCCTGGCTGTGGGAGTTCCCGACCGTGTCGATGGGCCTCGGCCCGCTCTCCGCGATCTACCAGGCCCGCTTCAACCGGTACCTCACCAACCGCGGCATCAAGGACGTCTCGTCCTCGCACGTGTGGGCGTTCCTCGGCGACGGCGAGATGGACGAGCCGGAGTCGACGGCGGCCCTCGCGCTGGCGGCGCGCGAGGAGCTGGACAACCTCACCTTCGTCATCAACTGCAACCTGCAGCGCCTCGACGGCCCGGTGCGCGCCAACTTCAAGATCGTGCAGGAGCTGGAGGCGCAGTTCCGCGGCGCCGGCTGGAACGTCGTGAAGTCGCTGTGGGGCAACGCCTGGGACGAGCTGTTCGCGCTCGACACCACGGGTGCCCTGGTCCGCCGCCTCCGTGAGGTCCCGGACGCGCAGGTCCAGACGTACCAGACCCGCGACGCCGCCTACATCCGTCAGGACTTCTTCGGCTCGGACCCGGCGCTCGTCGAGATGGCGAAGCTGCTCTCCGACGACAAGATCCTCGAGTGCTTCCACCTGTCGCGCGGTGGCCACGAGCCGCGCAAGGTGTACGCCGCGTACAAGGCCGCGCTGTCCCACAAGGGCGCGCCGACCGTCATCCTGGCGCAGACCGTCAAGGGCTTCACCCTCGGTGAGGGCTTCGCGTCCAAGAACGCGAACCACCAGATGAAGAAGCTGTCGACGGACGAGTTCAAGAACATGCGTGACCTTCTTGAGCTGCCCATCTCCGACAGCCAGTTCGTGGACGGGGTCGTGCCCTACGGCCACCCCGGCGCCGACTCCCCCGAGGTCCGCTACCTCCAGGAGCGCCGCGCGGCCCTCGGCGGCCCGGCCCCGGCCCGCCGCACGCACGCGCTCGCACCGCTGCCCGCGCCCGCAGACAAGGCCTTCGCGGCCTTCGACAAGGGCTCCGGCTCCCAGTCGGTGGCGACGACCATGGCGCTCGTACGGCTCGTCAAGGACCTCGTACGCGACAAGGAGACCGGCAAGCGCTGGGTGCCGATCGTCCCGGACGAGGCCCGCACCTTCGGCATGGAGTCGCTGTTCCCCTCGCTCGGCATCTACTCGCCGAAGGGCCAGACGTACGAGCCGGTCGACCGCGACCAGCTCATGTACTACAAGGAAGCCAAGAACGGCCAGATCCTCAACGAGGGCATCACCGAGGCCGGTTCGATGGCGGACTTCATCGCCGCTTCGTCGTCGTACGCGACGCACGGCGAGGCGATGATCCCCTTCTACATCTTCTACTCGATGTTCGGCTGGCAGCGCACGGCCGACCAGATGTGGCAGCTCGGCGACCAGCTCGGCCGCGGCTTCCTCATCGGCGCCACCGCCGGGCGCACGACGCTGACCGGTGAGGGCCTTCAGCACGCCGACGGGCACTCGCCGGTGATCGCCGCGACGAACCCCGCCGCGCTCTCGTACGACCCCGCGTTCGCCTACGAGATCGGCGCCATCGTCAAGGAAGGCCTGCGCCGGATGTACGGCGAGGGCGCGCCGGGCGGGGCCTCCGAAGACAAGGACGTGTTCTACTACCTGACCGTCTACAACGAGCCCATGCCGCAGCCCGCGAAGCCCGCGGGTGTGGACGAGGGCATCGTGAAGGGTCTGTACCGCTTCAACACGGCCGAGACGGCGGGTCTTTCGCCTGCCGCCAACGCCGCGCGGATCCAGCTCCTCGGCTCCGGTACGGCCATCCACTGGGTGCTCAAGGCCCAGCGGATGCTCGCCGAGGAGTGGGGCGTGGCCGCCGACGTGTGGTCCGCGACCTCCTGGACCGAGCTGCGGCGCGACGCCCTGGAGGCGGACGCGGCGCTGCTGCGCGGCGAGGAGCGGGTGCCGTACGTACGGCAGGCGCTCGCGGGTGCCGAGGGGCCCGTCCTCGCGGTCTCCGACTACATGCGTCAGGTCCCGGACCAGATCGCCCAGTGGGTCGAGCAGGACTACTCCTCGCTCGGCGCCGACGGGTTCGGCCTGTCCGACACGCGTGACGCGGCCCGCCGCCACTTCGGTGTCGACGCCGAGTCGATCGTCGTCGCGGCGTTGGCTCGGCTCGCCGCGCAGGGGGTCGTGCCCGCTGCCGCGGTGAAGGAGGCTCGGGCCAAGTACGGGCTGTAAGCCTCCGGCTCGGTACGCGGGGTGGGGTTCCGTCGCGGTGACGGGGCCCCACCTTTTGCGTTGCCGCCGCGGCAACCGTTCCCCGCAGCTCCGCGGCGGGGTTCCCCCACCCACCCGCCCGTCGCTGTCGCCCCGGGGCGCCCTGCTGGGCTGCGCCCTTGCCCCGCCACGGCTGTGGGCGATTGGCCCGCCCGGCCCGGCCCCGGCCTCTGCCAGCGGCTGGGCCGCCCAGCCGCCCGACCTCCGCTTCCGCCGCCGCTGGCTGCTGGCCCGCCCAGCCCCGGCCCCGGGCACCGTCGAGTGCGGGCGCGCGGCATCATGGGAGCATGCGCGCTGCCCGGCTCATCAAGATGGTGCTTCTGCTTCAGACGCGGGCCTCCATGACCGCGGCCGAGCTCGCGGAGGAGCTGGAGGTCTCGGAACGCACGATCACGCGGGACGCGCAGGCGCTGTCGGAGGCAGGCGTGCCGGTGTACGCGGACCGGGGCCGGACGGGCGGCTACCGTCTCATCGGGGGATACCGGACCCGCCTGACGGGGCTCGCCCGCAGCGAGGCCGAGGCCCTGTTCCTGTCCGGAGTCCCGGGCGCGCTGCGCGAGATGGGCCTGGAGGACGCCGCGTCCGCCGCACGTCTGAAGGTCTCCGCCGCCCTCCTCCCCTCCTTGCGCGACGCCTCCCAGAACGCCGCCCAGCGCTTCCACCTGGACGCCCCCGGCTGGTTCAAGGAGACCCCGGCCCCCGCCCTGCTGCCCGCCGTCGCGGACGCCGTGTGGGACGACCGCCGCCTGATCGCCCGGTACCGCCGCCAGGACTCCGAGGTCAGCCGCGAACTGGAGCCCTACGGCCTCGTCCTGAAGGCCGGCGTCTGGTACCTGTGCGCCCGCGTCCCGGACCCCAGCCCGGGCTCCGGCTCCGGCTCCAGCTCCAGCTCCAGCTCCAGCTCCAGCTCCAGCTCCTACCGTGTTTACCGCATCGACCGGTTCACCTCCGTCGATCCCCACGGCGAGAACCGCTTCGTGCGCGACGAGGACTTCGACCTCCCCGGCTTCTGGGAGGAGCGCGCCGCCCAGTTCGCCCGCGCCATCCTGCGCGACAACGCCGTCCTGCGTCTGTCCCCCGACGGCGCCCGGCAACTCCCCTACGTCACCAACCGCGCCGCCGCCCACGAGGCCCTGGCGGACGCCGAACCCGACGGTCGGGGCTGGGTCACCGTCACCCTGCCCGTCGAGTCCACCGTGGTCGCCTACTCCCAGCTCCTCATGCTGGGCCCGGAGGCCGAGGTTCTCGGGCCGCCGGAGCTGCGGGACCGCCTGGCGGCGACGGCGGCCCGCATGGCCGCCCTCTACCGATAGCCCGTCACGTCCGCCTCCTTGCTCTCCTGGTCCACCTCCGTGATGTACCGCCACGCGTCCGGGGCCGAGCCGTCCACGTCCGTGAAGCCGTACTCCTTGGCGAGGCCGCCGCTGGACAGGGACGCGCCGTTCCACCGCGCCACGTCGGGGTCGGCGGCGAGGGCGACCAGGGCCCGGCCCACGAACGTCGGTGTCTCGGAGATCGCGAAGTGCGGGTTCTGCTTGGTGCCCGCCATCCAGTCGTCCTCGGTGACCTTGAAGTGCGTGTCGAGCATCGCCTCCGAGCGCAGCCAGCCCGGCGTCAGGCACAGTGCCGTGCAGTCGAACTCCTTGACCTCCTCCGCGAGCGCGCGGGCCATGCGCAGCGGGGCCGCCTTCGCCAGGTCGTAGTAGAACGGCTTGCGGTACCGCTGGTTGTACTCCTCGGTGCCGTCGGTCACCTCGACGACGAGGCCGCCGGGGTTGCGGACCAGCAGCGGCAGCGCGAAGCGGCTGGTGACGATGTGCGTCTCCATGCCGAGGCGGAGGATCCTGAGGCCCTTCTCCAGGTCGTGCTCCCACATCTTCTTGTCCCACTCGACATGGACGTCACCTCCCCAGATGTCGTTGACCAGGATGTCGAGGCGCCCCTGCTCCCGATCGATCCGCTCGACCAGCGCGCGCACCTGCTCGGGGTCGAGGTGGTCCGTCGGCACCGCGATCCCCGTACCGCCCGTGCCCGCCTCGGCGCCCGCCTCGCTGACGAGTTCCGCCGTGCCCTCGATGGTCTCCTTGGCCCGGCCGACCTCGCTCGTGTGCTGCCGGGTCGTCCGCCCCGTCACGTACACGGTCGCCCCCGCGCGGCCCAGCTCCACCGCCATGGCCCGCCCGGCCCCACGCGTGGCCCCCGCCACCAACGCGATCTTCCCGACCAGGCCGTCGCCCTGCCCCGCCGCCCCGGTCTCCTCGGATTCCGGTTTCGTCGTCACTTCGTTCTCCGCTCCGCTCGCCAGGCCTGCCGACTGCTGTGTCTTCTCCATGGAGGGAGTCTCGCAGCGAATGCCGACACCTCCTGTCGGTCTTTCCACGGGCATGTGCACGCATAACGACACAGCCGCATTCCGGCGCACTCCGCGTGCGCCCCCACCCCCCAGGACCGATGCTTGACCCGTGATGGACGAGACGGAGTTCTGGGAGATCGTGGACAGCACCCGCGAGGCCGCCGAGGGCGACCCCGAGGACCAGGCCGAGCTGGTCATCGACAAGCTCCTCGAATACGACCCGGACGCCGTCCTGGACTTCGCGCGGCACTTCGAGGCCCGCTACAACCGGGCCTACCGCTGGGATCTGTGGGGTGCCGCCTGGATCGTGCTCGACGGGGCGAGCGACGACGCCTTCGACTACTTCCGGTGCTGGCTGATCGGGCAGGGCCGGGAGGTCTTCGAGGGCGCCGTGCACGACCCGGACTCGCTTGCGGAGCTCCTCGACGACTTCGACGACGAGATCGACGGCGACGGCGAGGAGCTGGGCTACGCCGCCGACGAGGCCTACGAGCGGATGACCGGCGTCGTCGCCCCCGACCTCGGCATCGCGCCCGCCCCGCCGGAGCCGGAGGGCACCCCGATCGACTTCGAGGACGACCGCGTGCTCGCGGAGCGCTACCCCAAGCTGTGGGAGCGGTTCGCGGCCTGCTGACGCCGCCCCGGCGCCCCCGAAGGCCGTCCGGCCCGCTCCCTCAGAAGTGCGTGCCCCCGTCCACCCGTATCTCCGTGCCCGTGATGAACCGGCCGTCGTCGGACCCGAGCATCGCCACGACGGACGCCACCGTCTCGGGGGCCGCGAAGCCCTGACCGATCGCCGGGGTCAGCTTCGCGTACAGGCTCAGGTCCGCGTCCTCGGGCAGGCCGGGGCCGTGGCTCCGCCCGCTGGCGCCGCTGCCGTCGGTCATGCCGCTGGAGATGGAGCCGGGCTGGACCGCGGTGAAGCGGATGCCCCGCTTCGCGTACTCGCTCGCCAGGGCGTGGGTCATGGACTGGATGCCGCCCTTGCTGGCCGCGTACGCCGCCATGTACGGATGGGCGAACGCCGCCGAGGTGGAGCTGAAGTTGACCACGGCCGCGTCCTCGCCCTCCAGCAGGAACGGGATCGACTCGCGGATCATCAGGAACGTGCCGGTCAGGTTGATCCGGAGCACCTGCTCGAAGGAGTCGAGGCTGGTCTCGTGCGTGTGCGAGGAGCGCAGCACACCCGCCGCGTTGACCAGCACGTCCAGACCGCCGAGCGCGGCGGCCGCGGCGGCCACGCCCGCGCGCACCGACGCCTCGTCCGCGACGTCGACCAGCAGCGTCGTCAGCCGGCCGGCGTCGGTGCCCGCCTTCCGCTCCGTGTCCTTCAGGCCCGCCTCGCTGACGTCGGCGGCCACCACTCTGCCGCCCTCCGCGAGCAGGCGAAGCACGGTGGCCTGGCCGATGCCCGAGCCGCCGCCGGTGACGAGGGCGCGACGGTCCGCGTAACGCGTCAGGTTCATGAGTCTCTCCGATCAGCCTCGGACAGCCGGGCCCGCCACGGGTCCGGCACGGTCCATCCGATTTCAATGTACGCCTTCGTGGCACGTTTTGCCATAGCGTCAATTCGTGAATTCCGACCCGGCCCCGCGTAGGCTTCGAACGTGAGCACCCAACCGCCGCAGCCCACGCGGGCGCCGCAGCCGACCCGCCCCTCGCTGACCGAGCGCCGCAAGGCGGCCACGCAGCTCGACATCGCCCGCGCCGCCGCCGAACTCTTCGCCGAGCGGGGCCCGGACGGCACCACCGCCGAGGAGATCGCGCACCGTGCGGGCGTGGCGCTGCGCACCTTCTACCGCTACTTCCGCAACAAGCAGGACGCGGTCGCACCGCTGCTCGCCGGGGGCGCCGCCGAGTGGCGAGCCCGCCTCGCGGACCTGGACGCCGGGGTGCCGACGGCGCTCGAACGCTCCATCGCCGAGGCCCTCACGCCCGTGGACACGCGGGCCGACGAGGCCCTGGAGTGGACCCGCGGCCTGCTCCGCGCCGCCCAGGACGACCCGGCCCTGCGCGCGGTCTGGTACCGGGTGAACCAGGAGTCCGAGGAGCAGCTGGTCCCGGTGCTCGCCCGGCTCGTGGGCGAGGGCGCCGACGAACTCGAGGTGCGGCTCGCCGCCGCGGCCGCCACCGACGCCATCCGGATCGCCCTGGAGACCTGGGCCGCCACGGACGAACCGCCGCGCGGCCCCCGCTCCCCCGCGGAACTGGCGGTCCGCTGCCTGCGCGAGCTGACGGGCGGCCTCAGGCTCCTGGAGAGATGAGGCGGCCGGCCGCCAAAAGCCCCGCCCCGGGACCCCGCCCTGCCCCGGCAGCCCGCACCACCCCGCTACGCCCCCGCCGCGGCACCCGCCCCCGCCCCCTCCACCACGAACACCAGCAGCGCCACGTCGTCCCGTACCCCACCGGAGAACCGGACCAGATCGCTCCAGATGGCGTCGGTGAAGGCCGCCGGATCGCGCCGCTCCGCCGCGAAGATCGCGGGCAGCCGCTCCACCAGCGGATAGAAGGCCCCGGACGCGTCCCTCGCCTCGGTCACGCCGTCCGTGACGGTCAGCAGCCAGTCGCCGGGCTTGAGGCCGACGACGACCGGCTCGGGCGGCACCACTCCCGCGATGCCGAGACCGAGCGGCGGGCCGGGCGTGACGTCGAGTTCGGTGACCGCGCCGTCGCGCAGCAGCAGGGGCGGCGGGTGGCCGCAGGAGACGAGGCGCAGTTCACCGGCCGTGGCGCCGAACTCCAGGAGGACGGCGGTGGCGAAGAGTTCGCCGGGCTCGCCGTGTTCGGCGTCTTCGGAGTCGATGACCAGGCGCCGGTCGAGGCGCGCGGCGACACCCTCCAGGTCGCCCTGGTCGAGGACCGCCTCCCGGAAGGCGCCGAGCAGCGCCGCGACGGTCCCGACGGCCGCGAGCCCGTGCCCCTGCACGTCCCCGACCAGGGCCCGCACCCCGCAGGGCCCCCTGCGCACGTCGAAGAGGTCACCGCCGACCAGGGTGCCGCGCTGCGCCGCCCGGTACAGGCCCGCGCAGCGCACCGGGCCCACGCGTTCCGGCAACGGTGGCAGGACCGCGAACTGGGCCGCCTCGGCGACCGTGCGGACGGTGACGAGCTGGGCGTCCCGGCGGCTGCGCACCCAGGAGAAGAGCACGCTGAGCACCGCCACGAAGGCGACGGTCGCGGTGTCGCTCTCCCCGGGGTGCCCCAGGTCGTATTGCGGCAGGGAGAGCAGCAGCAGGACGGTGCCGCCGAGGAGCGCGGTGGCCGCGGGCCCGTAGGCGAGAGCGGCGAGCGGCGGTACGGCGGCGAGCAGGAAGCTGAGGTCCAGCGTCTTGGGGGTCGCGAGCTGGATGACGCAGGTCAGGACCAGGAGCACCGGAGCGGGCCAGCGCGCCCAGGGAGGCGTCGGCGCGCCGCGGTGCCAGCCCGCCTCCCGCGCGCTGCGGCGCCTGGCCGCGGCCCTGATCATCGGTGCTCCTTCCGGCGGGCCGGAGGACGGGCCCACGCCCGCACAGGACGCGTCCTCGCGCGCGCTACACGTGTCCACGCTCAGTGGAGGACGTGTCCACGCTCCTACGCGCGCGTGGCGGGCGCACGCCGGGCCGGTCCGTCAGGTGTGCCGGGCCGGGCGCTCCACCGGGCGGCCGCCCGGGCCCCGGCGGCCCGGTGTCAGAGGGGGCGGCCCATCAGGACGTCGTCCACGTACTGGCCGTCCAGGAGGAACTCGCCGGGCAGCACGCCCTCGGTCACGAACCCCTCGGACTCGTAGAGCGTGCGCGCCGCGGTGTTGTGCCCGAGCACCCGCAGCGTGATGCGGCGCGCGCCCTGGCGGCGCGCCTCCGCCACCACGGCCTGGAGCAGCTCGCGCCCCACGCCCTTGCCGCGCACCTCGTCGGCGACGACGAAGCCCAGGATCTGGCGCACGTGCGCGTTCACGGCCAGCGGGGTGGGGAACCCGAGTCTTATGTAGCCGACGACGTGACCGCCGAGTTCGGCGACCAAGTGGTCGCGGGGGCCGAAGCGGTCGGAGAAGAACGGCTCGTAGGGTGGCTGCGGACGCGGCTGCACGGAGTGCACGGTGGACCAGTTCGCACGGTCCATGCGGGCCAGGGCGGCATCGTCGTCGGCCCGCGCGGTGCGTATGTACGTCTGCTGCATGAGCGCCACTGTACGGCGGGCGTACGACGGCACAACCGTCCCTTTCACGGCAGGATGGCCCCATGGAGCAGCACGCGTCGCCCCCGGAGTCGACGGATCCGGCGGCCCAGGCGAACCTCGTGAACCAGGAAGACCAGGAGGACCAGGTGAACCCGGCGGAGCCCCCGCACAAGCCGCGCCGCGTCGCCGTGTCCGGCGCCTCCGGCCTCATCGGCTCCGCGCTCACGCGCTCGCTGTCGGACGACGGCCACGAGGTGGTGCGGCTCGTGCGCCGGGCCCCGCGCGCGAAGGACGAGGTGCGCTGGGACCCCAAGGAGGGGTACGTCGACGCCGCCGGGCTCGCGGGCTGCGACGCCGTGGTGAACCTGGCGGGCGCAGGCATCGGCGACCGGCGCTGGAACGACGCGTACAAGCGCGAGCTGCGCGACAGCAGGGTGCTCGGCACCAGGACGCTCGCGGCCGCCGTGGCGGCCCTCGACGAGCCGCCTCGGGTGTTCCTGAACGGCAGCGCGATCGGCTACTACGGAGACACCGGTCAGCGCGCGGTCGACGAGACGGCCCCTCCTGGAGAGGGGTTCCTGCCGTCGATGTGCGTGGCGTGGGAGCAGGCGGCCGCAGCGGCCCAGGACGCGGGCGTGCGCACGGTGTTCACGCGCACCGGCCTGGTCGTCGCGCGCGGGGGCGGTGCCTGGGGGCGGATGTTCCCGCTCTTCAAGGCGGGCCTCGGCGGGCGGCTCGGCAACGGCCGGCAGTACTGGAGCTTCATCGCGCTCTACGACGAGGTGGCGGCGCTGCGGCATCTGCTCGCGCGGGACGACCTGTCGGGGCCGTTCAACCTGACGGCCCCGGTGCCGGTCACCAACCGCGAGGTGACGGCCACCATGGGCCGGGTGCTGCACCGTCCGACGGTGTTCACCGCGCCCGCGCCCGCGCTGCGGGTGGTCCTCGGCGAGATGGCGGGGGACGTCCTCGGCAGCCAGCGCGTCCTCCCCACACGGCTCATGGAGTCCGGGTTCGCGTTCACCCACCCCGGCATCGAGGACGCCGTCAGGGCCGCGCTGGCCTGACGCCCGGACCGCCCCCGCCCGGCCGTGCGACCGCCGTGCGTCCGTGCCCGGTCCATGCGCGACTCCCAGCGGCCGTCCACGCTCCTACCCTCGACCGGAACTCGGGGATTCCACCGCCCTCGTGAGGGCATAAGGCTCCCCAGCAGTCGAGCGAGCCGCGCAACCTCCGGGAGGAGCACGTGCCAGAGCCTGCGCACCATGTGGATGTCGTCATCGTGGGAGCCGGGGTCGCGGGACTGTCGGCCGCCCACCAGCTGACCAGCGCCGGTGTAACGACCGTTGTCCTGGAGGCCGCCCCTTACGTCGGCGGCCGGATGTCCACCGAGAAGGTGGACGGCTTCCGGCTCGACAGGATCGGGCAACTGCTGACCACGTCGTATCCGGAACTGCGTCACACGCCCGGTCTCGACGCACTCGTTCTGCGCCCCTTCGCCCCCGGTCTGCTGGTGCACAGCGCCGGCAGGCACCACCGCATGGTGGAGCCGAGCGGCGGACGGAGCGCGAGGGGCGCACTCACGGCGGCGCGCGCCCTCGCGAGCGCCCCCCGGGTGCCGCGGCCCGCCCGCACGGCCCCGGGCGCCCCGCCCCGGCCCCCGTCCAGGACCACTCCGTGGCCCTCCAGGCCGCCGTCCCGCACGGCACCGCTGGGCGGCGCACTCGACCAGGCCCGCCTCGGCGCGGCGCTCGCCCGGATCGCGGCGACCCCCGTGCGACGGCTCCTCGCGCGCCCCGAACTGCCCGCGGCCCAGGCCCTGTCCGCGCGCGGGCTGCCCGCGCGCACCATCGAGGGGTTCCTGCGCCCGCTCCTGTCGGCTCTTCTGTGCGACCCGGACCTGACGACGTCGAGCCGGTGCGCCGACCTCGCCCTGCACGCCTTCGCGCGCGGCCGCCTGTGCCTGCCCGAAGGCGGTGCCGACGCCCTGCCGGAGCTGCTCGCGGCCGCGCTGCCGCCCGGGACCGTACGGACCGGCGTCCGCGTCACCTCGGTGTCGGCGAACCGCGTGACCACCGCCGAGCACGGCGAACTGACCTGCGCCGGTGTCCTGCTGGCCACGGACGCCCGCGCCGCCGCCGAACTCCTCCCCGGCCTGCGCGTACCGCCGTTCCACCCGGTCACCGTGGTGCACCACGCGGTCCCTGAGCCGCCGCTCGCCGGACCCGCGCTCCTCCTGGACGCCGACCGCGAGGGGCCGGTCTCCCACACGGCCGTCGTCAGCCACGTCGACCCCACACGCGCGCCCGCGGGCCGGACCCTGGTGTCCTCGACCGTCCTCGGCACGCCCCCGGAGGACCTGGAGCGGTCCGTGCTCGGCCATCTCGCGAAGCTGTACGGCACGCCGACCGACCGCTGGGAGCTGCTGGCCGTGCACCGCACGCGCGAGGCGGTGCCCGCGATGCCGCCGCCGCACGATCTGCGCCGTCCCGTACGGCTGTTGGCGGGGCTCTACGTGTGCGGCGACCACCGCGACACCAGCACGGTGCAGGGCGCGCTGCACTCCGGGCGCAGGGCGGCGCACGCCGCGCTCGCCGACCTCGGCATCCGCCCCGCCTGCGCGGAGGAGTCGCTACCCGCTGCCGCCTGAGGCCCTTCCCCCGGGGCCCACTCATCGGACCTGTCCGACTCGTCGGGCCGGCTCCCCCTAAGCCCCCGCGCCCCCCACGCGGGGGCTTCAGCCGTCCCACGGTCTTGTCACCGACCCCGCACAGCACTACCGTCCCAGCGGATCCGGGCATCGGACCGCCGAGCCGCGGGAGGACTGACGTGCGTCGCACCTTGCCGGTGATCACACTCATCCTGGGCCTATTCATGGGATCTCTGACGGCGCCGACCGCCCATGCCGACGGCCAGGGCGCACCCCGGCCGGAGGACAGCACAGGCACACCCCGGCCGGACGACAGCGTGCCGTCCGTCGTCCCCCGCCCCACCGACTGGACCGCGCTCCCGGGGCGCACCGAACTCACCCACCGCACCCGCGTCCTGATCGACCCTCGGCAAGCGTCGGCCACCGCGCTGCCGTCCGGCCGTGCCGAATTCCCGGGCCCCGCACGCCAGCCCGTGCGCGCGCTGGCGACCCGGCTGCGTACGGAGATCGAGCAGGTCACCGGGATCGCCCCGCGCGTCGTCGCGGGCGGCCGACCGGACCGGGACGACATCGTCCTCACGCTCGCCGCCGCCCAAGACGCACCCGCCGAGGCGCGAGCCGAGGGCTACCACTTCGACAGCACGGGCCCCGTGCGCGTATCCGCCGCCTCCACGCACGGCCTGTACTACGGCACTCGCACCCTCCTCCAGCTTCTGCGCACCACCGCCGCCGACCACCGCGCCGTCCCGCGCGCCCGCTCGGCCGACCGGCCCGCGCAGGCGGTCCGCATGGTCCACCTGGACGCGGGGCGCAAGTACTGGCGGATCCCGTACCTGAGGAACCTGATCCGCAGGATGGGCGATCAGAAGCTCAACACCCTGTTCCTGCATCTGTCGGAGTCCGAGGGCTTCCGGCTGTACAGCCCGCGGTTCCCCGGGCTCGCCGACCCCGACCACAGCTACAGCCGCGCCGACATCGAGGAGCTGAAGGCCTTCGCCGCGCGGCATCACGTGCAGGTGATGCCGGGTCTCGAACTGCCCGGCCACGCCACGGTGATCAGCGAGGCGTTCGGCGTCGGCTTCGGCTCGGGGCCGGGCGCGTGCACGGGGGCCCATACGCACTCCCACCTCACGCCGGACTGGATCATCGACATGACCAGCGAGAAGGCGATCGCCAAGAGCAAGGAGATCGTCGACGAGTTCGCGGGCTGGTTCGACGCGCCGCTGTTCTCGATCGGCGCGGAGGAGGTGCCGGGTCAGCTCGCCGCGTGCCCGCGTGTGAAGGAGCACCTGGCCGCCGCGCCCGACGTCTCGACCCTCGGTGACCTGCTCAACCGGTACATCAACACCCTGGACGACGTGGTCACTTCGCACGGCAAGCGCACCGCCGTCTACAACGGCTCCGAGCACCTGGCCGCGCCGCGGCAGCGCGTGCACGCCCCGGTCGTCTTCCTCACCTGGGAGGGCACCGGCGCGGAGCCCGCCATTCCGGGCCATGACGAGATCGCCATCGGACCCTTCTACAACACCCCGAACACCTACCACCACAAGTACCCCGACGAGCCCTGGATGTACGACACCTGGGCACCGAGCACCGCCCCCGACATGCTCGGCTCCGGCGTCGTGAACTGGGCGGACTACAACTTCTGGGCCGACGACGAGTACGTCGAACAGCATCTGGCGGGCCCCCGCGCGATCCTCGCCGACCGCACCTGGAACGGCTCCCCGACGCCGGACACGCTCGCCGGCTTCCGGACCCGCGCCGCCCGCGTCGGCGACCCCCCGGGCACCACGCCCGCGTGGTCCCGCCCCCGGGTGCGGGACCGGCCGAGCCACCACTGGACCTTCGACGACGCCGCGTACCCGAAGGGCTGGACGTACGCGGGCAGCCCCGGCAACACGATCTTCGCCGAGGACGTGGCGGGCGACCTGCCCGGCACCTCCTACATCATCGACAACCCCACGCCCGTACCCGGTGTGCGCGGGCAGGCCTGGCGCTTCGACTCGGACCGGGACGGGGTCGGCTTCGGTGGTGTGGACGTGGCGGAGCCCTGGACCGTGTCGGTGCGGGTCCGTGCGACGGCACGGACGGACGACCAGGTGCTGCTGAGCTCCAAGGCGGGGGCCTTGAAGCTCATGCAGCACGGCACGGGACGGGTGGGCTTCACCCGCTACGGAGAGGCCGACTTCAGCTTTCCGTACGCCCTGCCGCTGGACCGGTGGGTGCGGCTGACGTGGGTCGCCTCGCCCGGTCGCACGGTCCTGTACGCGGACGGGGTGCGGGTCGGGGCCGTCCCCGCGTCGATGCCGTTGCCGATGCGGTCCATCGGTACGGAGCGGGCCTCGCTGCGCGGGGACCTGGACGACCTCGCCACGTGGGACGTGGCGTTGGGGCCCGAGGACGTCGCCCGGTCGGGGGCGGCCACGACCGGCCGCCCCCGACCCCACTAGCCCAGCGCCGCGACCCGGTCGCGATACCCCCGCACCGGCGCCGCGTCCCGGTACGGCTCCAGGCGGCGCTCGAAGTCGCGTACGTACTCCACCGCCCGCACCGACCGCATCTCGCCCGCCGCCTGGGCCGCCTCCGCGCCCAGTTGGCAGGCCTGTTCCAGCTCGCCGAGGCCGAGGCGCGCGGAGGCCAGGACGACGCGGCAGAAGAGCCTACTGCGGGCGTAGCCGGGGGCGCGCAGTTGCAGGGAGCGCTCGGCGTGCTGGGCGGCCGCGCGGTACTGCTGGAGGTCGCGGTTGCAGTGCGCGAACTCGTCGGCGAGCTGTGCCTCGTCGAAGAACCGCGCCCAGTACGGCACCTCGTCGCCGGGCCGGGCGGTCTCCAGGGCGCGCTCGGCGCGCACCATGGACGCCGAGCAGGCCCGCACCTCGCCGAGCACCCCGTGCCCGCGCGCCTCGACGGCGTGCAGCAGGGCCTGCACGACGGGCGGCGCCGAGGAGCCGACGCCCTGCTGGGCGACGCGGGCGAGCTGCACGGCTTCGCGGCCGTGGCCGAGGTAGACGGCCTGGCGGCTCATGGTGACCAGGACGTAGCTGCCGTACGCGCGGTCGCCCGCGGCCTGCGACAGGCGCAGCGCCTGCACGAAGTACCGCTGGGCGAGCCCGTGCGCGGCGATGTCGTACGACGTCCAGCCCGCGAGCCGGGTCAGGTCGGCGGCGGCCGCGAACAGGCGCCGCCCCGCCTGCTCGCCGTAGGTGCCGCGGAGCATCGGCTCGGCCTCGTGCTCCAGGTAGCGCACCAGGGCCTGGCGGGCGTGCCCGCCGCCGTAGGCGTGGTCCAGCGCGCGGAACAGCTCGCCGACGGAGCGCAGGGCCGCGATGTCGCCGCCGGTGACCCGGTGGCCGGGCCCCCGGTCGGTGTCGCGGCGCTGCCGGGGCACGATCGGGCGGCCCTGCGGGGGCACGCGGGGTGTCTGCGGCGGTTCGCCGCGGGCGACGCGTTCGTCGGCGCGGCCGATCAGCCAGTCCCGGCTCGGCACCACGAGCCCGGCCGGGGTGAAAGCGATCTTGCGCAGCTCGGCGTGGCTGCCGGAGTCCTTGCGCCACAGGCCGCCGACGATGTCGACGGCTTCCTCGGGCGAGGACGCGAACTCCAGGCCCGCGTAGACGGGCGCGCACGCGTCGAGCCCGAGGTCCTGTGCGGACAGGCGCCGGCCGAGGCGCCGGGTGAAGACCTCCGCGATCAGTGCGGGGGTCGTGCCGCGGGGCTGCTGGCCTCTGAGCCAGCGTGTCACCGATGTCTTGTCGTACCTGAGATCGAGACCGTGCTCGAGCCCTAGCTGATCGACGCGGCGCGCCAGGCCCGCATTGGAGAACCCGGCTTCCGCGATGAGCGCGGCTAGCTGGCGGTTGGGGGTGCGCTGCGGGGGTCGTTCCGTCATCAGCTGTGCGGTCTCCTGCCTTCCGGGCCTGCCTTGAGCAGCCCTTATGGCCTCGTGAACGGCGCGAATGTAGCGGCCCCTACGGGCCCCATCTCGGCCTTCAAGCTGCATTCATCCGATCGTGTGAGGATTGACCGGAGAGCTGACGGGATTCCGCCGGACGTACAGTGGCAGGGGCGCGATCCGTGCACAGTGAAGGTTTCCGTGCAGGCGCGGGTCCGGTGCACGGGGATGGTTCTTAGGGAGGCACGTGTCGTGGGCGAGATTCGATTCATCCGGCTGGGTTTCGGTCCGGAGTCCGTCGAGTACCAGGAGGCCTGGGACGAGCAGCGACGGGTGCACGCCGCCCGCTTCGCGGACGAGGTCCCGGACACCTGCCTGCTCCTGGAGCACCCGCCGGTGTACACGGCGGGCCGCAGGACCGAGGACAGCGAGCGGCCGCTGGACGGCACCCCGGTCGTGGACGTGGACCGCGGCGGCAAGATCACCTGGCACGGTCCGGGCCAGCTCGTGGGCTACCCGATCCAGAAGCTGCCGCGTCCGGTGGACGTCGTAGCACACGTACGCCGCCTGGAAGACGCACTTATCCGAACGTGTGCCGAGTTCGGTCTCGAAACCACGCGCGTCGAGGGACGCAGCGGCGTATGGGTCCTCGGCGATCCGGTGGAGTCGCGCCCGGCCCTCGGCGGGCTCAGCCTCGACTTCGATCCGCGCCTCACGGACGAGGAGTTCGACCCCCGGCTGAACGGCCCGGAGTACGCGCCCTCCAACGCCGGCCAGCGCCGCGAGGACCGCAAGGTCGCCGCGATCGGCATCCGCGTCGCCAAGGGCGTGACCATGCACGGCTTCGCGCTGAACGTGAACCCGGACAACACCTGGTTCGACCGGATCGTGCCGTGCGGCATCCGCGACGCGGGTGTGACGTCCATCGCGCACGAGGTGGGCCGCGACCTCACGATCGCGGACGTGCTGCCGGTGGCCGAGAGGCATCTGCGGGACGTACTGGAGAACGCGGATCTCAGGCCGCGGGTGGTGGAGAAGCCCGCCACGGAGGCGACCGAGCCCGCCGCCGAGGTGCCGGGGCCCGCCCACGAGGCGACCGGGGCCCCCGAGACCGCGCTCGCCTAGCCGTCCGGGCCCGGAGCCGACCCCTGAGCGCCCGAGCGGGAATGCACCCCTCGGGCCGGAGGTTGGCCAGAAGTAAGTCCAATGACATCGCGGGCGTACCCTGGGGTGCGCCGACGAATCGAAGTTACGCCAGCTATCAGGGAGCCGATGTGTCCGCAGTCGCACCCGACGGACGCAAGATGCTGCGCCTGGAGGTCCGGAACGCCCAGACCCCCATCGAGCGCAAGCCCGAGTGGATCAAGACCCGGGCGAAAATGGGCCCCGAGTACACGAAGATGCAGCAGCTCGTGAAGAGCGAGGGCCTGCACACGGTGTGCCAGGAGGCGGGCTGTCCGAACATCTACGAGTGCTGGGAAGACCGCGAGGCCACGTTCCTCATCGGCGGCGACCAGTGCACGCGGCGCTGTGACTTCTGCCAGATCGACACCGGCAAGCCGCAGGCCCTCGACCGCGACGAGCCCCGCCGCGTCGGCGAGTCCGTCGTCACGATGGACCTGAACTACGCCACCATCACCGGCGTCGCCCGCGACGACCTGGAGGACGGCGGCGCCTGGCTGTACGCGGAGACCGTGCGCCAGATCCACGCGATGACCGCCGAGCGCGAGGGCGGCCACACCAAGGTCGAGCTGCTCATCCCCGACTTCAACGCGGAGCCGGACCAGCTGGCCGAGGTCTTCTCCTCCCGCCCCGAGGTGCTCGCGCACAACGTGGAGACGGTGCCGCGCATCTTCAAGCGCATCCGCCCGGGCTTCCGCTTCGAGCGCTCCTTGAAGGTCATCACCGAGGCCCGCGAGGCCGGTCTGGTGACGAAGTCGAACCTGATCCTCGGCATGGGCGAGGAGCGCGCGGAGGTCAGCGAGGCGCTGCGCCAGCTCCACGACGCGGGCTGCGAGCTGATCACGATCACGCAGTACCTGCGCCCGTCGGTGCGCCACCACCCCGTGGAGCGCTGGGTCAAGCCGCACGAGTTCGTGGAGCTCAAGGACGAGGCCGAGCAGATCGGCTTCTCCGGCGTCATGTCCGGCCCGCTGGTCCGCTCCTCGTACCGCGCCGGGCGGCTGTACCAGATGGCGATCGAGCGGCGCGGCGCGTACGTGGCCTCGCAAGCGGTGTGACGCGGGCACATGCCAGGCGCGCACCCACTGTGTGAATCGGCGCACAAGTGACTACCAGCCAGTAGTGACCGTAATGACGCGGCCCCTACGATCCCCGCAGGTGAACGGGATCGCATGGGCCGCGTCAGCGTTTTGGGGCCCCGCGTCAAGGTTTCATCGGTGTTTGACCGGTCGGTCACGCCCTGGTAACACCAATCAGTGACCCTGGAATTACCACACGTACAGCCTTACCCAGAGCACATGGATCGTTTCCGTACGCAGGGCTCTCCCCGGATCCCGGAGGGCTTCCCCCAGAGCCAGGCACCCCCTCACAGCGCTCCCCCGTCAACTGTCGCTCCCCCGGAGGGCATCACCATGCAGGCCGCGCCCGTTCGCGCCACCGCCATCCCGTCCGTCACCGACGCGCTGCGCGCCGTCGAATCGCTGCTCATGAGCGGCGGCCAGCGCACCGCGCGCCGCAACGCCTGGACGTCCGTCCTCGAGGACCGGCGCCGCGCGAAGGACCGGGTCGAGGCACAGCGCGTACTGGAAGAGGCAGGAGCAACCCGCACGTCGTAGTCGCCTCCAGGGCCACGTAGACTTCGAGGCATGGCGAGGAAGGAAACCACCGCGGCGGCTTCGGCCGCGGAACCCGGGCGACTCAAGCAGATCGCCCTGACCTACAAGATGACCCGGCGGGCCGACTCCAAGATCGGTCTCATCATCGCGGCTGTGGGAATCGTCACCTTCGGTGTCTTCCTCGCGATCGGCCTCTGGATCGACCACCCCATCTACCTGGGCATTCTCGGCTTCATCCTCGCCTTCCTGGCGATGGCGATCGTCTTCGGACGCCGGGCCGAGCGCGCCGCCTTCGGGCAGATGGAGGGCCAGCCCGGTGCGGCGGCCGCGGTGCTCGACAAGATCGGCCGCGGCTGGACGACGACCCCCGCGATCGCGATGAACCGCAGCCAGGACGTGGTGCACCGCACCGTCGGCAAGGCCGGCATCGTCCTGGTCGCCGAGGGCAACCCGAACCGGCTGAAGCCGCTGCTGGCCGCCGAGAAGAAGAAGATGGCCCGCATCGTCGCGGACGTCCCCGTCCACGACGTGATCGTCGGCAACGGCGAGGGCCAGGTCGAGCTCAAGAAGCTCCGCACCACGCTCCTGAAGCTCCCCCGCGTCCTCCAGGGCCCGCAGGTCACGGCGACCAACGACCGGCTGAAGGCGATGGGGGATCTGATGAGCAACATGCCATTGCCGAAGGGGCCCATGCCCAAGGGCGCGAGGGTCCCACGGGGCGGCCCCAAGATGCGGTGACACCGCCGCCGTTCCCTTCGCTGTTCGCAGCCGTTCCTTGAGCGCGGAGAACAGCGCCCGACCAGAGTCTTACGACGATGGGGCGTCCGGAACCGATTCGGTTCCGGACGCCCCATCGTCGTATCACGACGTGTACGGACGTATACCGCGGCGGCGACCGCCGGTGCCGCGGGCGGCTAGATCCTCACCTGCACCGCGCGGGCGAGCCGGTCGTGGAGGCCACGGCCGTCGCGGTCCCAGATGAGGGCCGGGATGCCGATGCACAGCAGGGCGCTGCGGACGAGGACGCGGACGGGGCCGAGGCGGCCGCCCTCCTCGCTGACGACGCGCAGGCCGAGCAGGCGCTTGCCGGGCGTGCTGCCGACCGTGCCGACGGTCAGCAGGCTCATCACGAAGAGGAGCCCGAGCGCCCAGTTGCCCATCGCCTGCGGGTTGCCGCGCGCGAGCAGGCCGTACGCGATGACCATGCACAGCGCCCAGTCGATGGCGATGGCGCCGATGCGGCGGCCGGGCCGGGCGATGGAGCCGGGGCCCTCCTCGGGCAGGCCGAGCTGCTCGCCGCGGTATCCGAAGTCGACGCCCGCGTCCTCGGCCGCCGCGCGGGGGCCGGAGAGCCACGATCCGATTGCTTGCCTGTTGTCCACCCGTCCACGGTACTGTGCCCGTTTTCGTACGCGGAGAGGTGGGTCTCGTCGTGCCCCGAGAAAGGCGTACGCCGGGGTCCCGCACCCGGGCCGGTTAACTTCGGCGAAACAAATGGGTCACGCTTGAGAAATCCCCCGTCCCTATGGTCGGGTCCCAGCGTGTGCCACCGCACTGGCCGCACCACCGAGCTGCAACCCCGCTCCTTCCCGGGCGGGAACAGGAGGAGCTGGATGTTCCAGAACGCCGACGAAGCCAAGAAGTTCCTCGCGGACGAGGACGTGAAGTTCGTAGACGTCCGGTTCTGCGACCTGCCGGGTGTCATGCAGCACTTCACGGTCCCGGCCGAGGCGTTCGACCCGGACGAGCAGCTGATGTTCGACGGCTCCTCCATCCGCGGCTTCCAGGCCATCCACGAGTCCGACATGGCGCTCGTGGCCGACCTGACGACGGCCCGTGTGGACCCCTTCCGCCGCGACAAGACCCTCAACGTCAACTTCTTCATCCACGACCCGGTGACCGGCGAGCAGTACAGCCGCGACCCGCGCAACGTGGCGAAGAAGGCCGAGGCGTACCTGGCCTCGACCGGCATCGCCGACACCGCGTACTTCGGCCCCGAGGCCGAGTTCTACGTCTTCGACTCGGTGCGCTTCGAGACGACGGCGAACCGCTCCATGTACGAGATCGACTCCGAGGCCGGCGCCTGGAACACGGGTGCCCTCGAGAACAACCGCGGCTACAAGGTCCGCTACAAGGGCGGCTACTTCCCGGCCCCGCCGGTCGACCACTTCGCCGACCTGCGCGCCGAGATCTCCCTGGAGCTCGCCAACTCCGGCCTGAAGGTCGAGCGCCAGCACCACGAGGTGGGCACGGCGGGCCAGGCCGAGATCAACTACAAGTTCAACACGCTGCTCGCCGCGGCCGACGACCTGATGCTCTTCAAGTACATCGTGAAGAACGTCGCCTGGCGCAACGGCAAGACCGCGACCTTCATGCCGAAGCCGATCTTCGGCGACAACGGCTCGGGCATGCACGTCCACCAGTCCCTGTGGACCGGTGGCGAGCCCCTCTTCTACGACGAGCAGGGCTACGCGGGCCTCTCGGACACCGCCCGCTACTACATCGGCGGCATCCTCAAGCACGCCCCGTCGCTGCTCGCCTTCACGAACCCGACGGTGAACTCCTACCACCGCCTGGTCCCCGGCTTCGAGGCCCCGGTCAACCTGGTCTACTCGCAGCGCAACCGCTCCGCCGCGATGCGCATCCCGATCACGGGCTCCAACCCGAAGGCCAAGCGCGTCGAGTTCCGCGCCCCGGACCCGTCCTCGAACCCCTACCTCGCCTTCTCGGCCCTCCTCCTCGCGGGCCTCGACGGCGTCAAGAACAAGATCGAGCCGGCCGAGCCGATCGACAAGGACCTCTACGAGCTCGCCCCCGAGGAGCACGCGGGCGTCCCCCAGGTCCCGACCTCCCTCCCGGCGGTCCTCGACGCCCTCGAGGCGGACAACGAGTACCTCCAGGCGGGCGGCGTCTTCACGTCCGACCTCATCGAGACGTGGATCGACTACAAGCGCACGAACGAGATCGCCCCGATCCAGCTGCGGCCGCACCCGCACGAGTTCGAGCTGTACTTCGACATCTGAGCCGCGCAGGCGCTTCGCGTGCTGTGAGCTTTCGGAGGCCGTCACCGGCATGGTGGCGGCCTCCGGTCGTGTCCGCCCGTTCACGCTCGGCCGGTAGGGTCGCGCCGCCTGGAGGTAACCGGTGCGGGGAAGAGGTGTCGTGGACGGCGCGAGCGGGGTGTCCGAGGGCGGACGGACGCGGGTGGGGCTCGGGGCGATCGTCCGGGAGTGGGGGCGCATCGGCTGTGTCGGGTTCGGAGGGCCGCCCACCCATGTCGCCCTGCTCAGGGAACTGTGCGTGAAGCGGCGGGGGTGGATCTCGGCGGCCGAGTTCGAGGACGGGGTCGCGGCTACCAATCTGTTGCCGGGGCCTGCCTCCACCCAGTTGGCCATCCTGTGCGCCTGGCGGCTGCGTGGCCTGGCCGGAGCGCTGGTCGGTGGACTGGCCTTCATCGTGCCGGGGCTTGTCCTGATCCTCGCCCTGGCCGCCCTGTTCCTCGCCGGTAGTCCGCCGCTGTGGGTGCGCGGTGCTGCCGCCGGGGCGGGCGCGGCCGTTGCCGCTGTCGCCGTCCAGGCCTCGACCGCGCTGATTCCGGCGAGTTGGCGGCGGGCCGGTGAGCGGCGGGCGGCCCGGGCCCGCTGGTTCTGCTACTTCCTCGCGGGCGGCGCGGCGGCCGCGGTCGTGGGCCCGTGGATGGTGCTGGTCCTTGTCGCGGCCGGTCTGCTGGAGGTCGGCGTGCGCACCCGCGGCGCTTCGGGGCGGCGGGCCGCGTGGCCGCTGCCGCTCGCGGTCGCCGCCCCCGCCGTGGGCGGGACGGCCGCGCTGGCGTGGGTGGCGTTCAAGGTCGGGGCGCTGTCCTACGGCGGCGGCTTCGTCATCATTCCGCTGATGCAGGCCGACGCCGTCCACACCTACCAGTGGATGACGGACGGCCAGTTCCTCAACGCCGTCGCGCTCGGGCAGGTCACCCCCGGCCCCGTCGTGCAGACCGTCGCCGTCGTCGGCTACGCGGCGGCCGGGATCCCGGGCGGGCTGCTGGCCGCCGCCGTGGCCTTCGCCCCCTCCTTCCTCTTCGTCGTCCTCGGCGGTCCCCGGTTCGACCGGATCCGGGCCCACGCCGGTGTGCAGGCGTTCTTCACCGGCGCGGGGCCCGCGGTCATCGGCGCAATCATGGGCTCGGCGATCCCCCTCGCGCTGGCCCTCCAGCACCTGTGGCAGTACGGGGTGCTGGTCGGCGCCGCCGTCTGGCTGCTGGTGGCCCGCCGCGGCGTGGTCGGCGCGCTGCTCGCGGCCGGGGCTCTGGGCGCGGTGGTGGCTCTGGGCGGGTGGTCGGTCGGTTGAGGCCGGGGGGGCGGGCGACGGTCCGCTGAAGCCAGGGCGGCCGGTCCGCTGAAGCCAGGGCGGCCGGTCCGCTGAGGCCGGGTGACCGGTCCGTCGCTCGCCGACCCGTGCGGAGTGGTCACCGGCTCGGGGCCGCCCCTCACCTGTGAGGATGGACCCTCCGGCCGACCGAAACGGATGAGGGCGACCAAGAAGGACGTACGCACGGATGTCGCAGGACGCGCGGGGCCTGGTGGACCGGATGGACGACCACCAAGTGGCCATCTACCTGGGCGCGATGGCCGCGGGCGCCGCACTCGGGCTGGCCGCGCCGGACGCCGGGCCCGGCCTGGAGCACGCCATCAACCCGGTCCTCGCGGCCCTGCTGTTCGTGACCTTCCTCCAGGTACCGGCCCGTGAACTGCTGCGCTCCCTCAAGGACGCCCGGTTCCTGTCCGCCGCCCTGGTGGTGAACTTCGCCGTCGTACCGCTCGTGGTCGCAGCGATGTTCGCCTTCCTGCCCGCCGACCAGGCCGTACGCGTCGGCGTGCTGCTCGTCCTGCTGTGCCCGTGCGTCGACTACGTGATCGTCTTCTCCGGGCTCGCGGGCGGCGCGAGCCGCCGTCTGCTGGCCGCGACGCCGCTCCTGCTGATCGGCCAGATGCTCCTGCTGCCGCTCTTCCTGTACGTGTTCATGGGCCCGGAGCTGGGTGACATCGTCGAGGCGGGCCCGTTCCTGGAAGCGTTCCTCGTCCTGATCGTCGTACCGCTCGCCCTGGCCTGGGCCCTGCAGGCGTGGGCCGGGCGCGGGCCGACCGGGCAGAAGGTGTCCGACGCCGCGACCACCACGATGGTCCCGCTCATGGCCGCGACCCTCCTGACCGTCGTCGCCTCCCAGGTCCCCAAGCTCGGCGGGAACCTCACCGACGTGGCCGCCGTGGTCCCCTTCTACGCCCTGTTCCTGCTCGCGATGGCCTTCGCGGGCAAGGCCGTCGCCCGCCTCTTCCACCTCGACACCCCCGGCTCGCGCGCGCTCGTCTTCACCGGCGCCACCCGCAACTCCCTGGTCGTACTGCCCCTGGCCCTGGCCCTGCCCGACCCCTACGCCATCGCCGCCGTCATCGTGGTCACGCAGACCCTCGTCGAGGTCATCGGCATGGTCGTCTACGTCAGGGCTGTCCCCCGGCTGCTGCCCGAGGGGGCGCGGGCCGAGCGGACCCCGACGACGAGGTGACCGGCGCCCGCGTCCCGTCCCCGAAGGCGGCTACTCAGGCGCGATCTCCGCGAGCAGGCCCCGGACCAGGGCCTCGATCTCGTCGCGGATCGGGCGTACGGCGGCGACGCCCCGTCCGGCCGGATCGTCCAGCTTCCAGTCCAGGTAGCGCTTGCCGGGGAAGACGGGGCAGGCATCGCCGCAGCCCATGGTGACGCAGACGTCCGACTCCCGTACCGCGTCGACCGTGAGGAGCCTCGGCGCCCGGTCGGAGATGTCGATGCCGACCTCCGCCATGGCCGCGACGGCGGCGGGGTTCACGGCGGCGCCGGGGGCGGACCCGGCCGACCGGACCTCGACGCGGTCCCCGGCGAGGTGGGCCAGCCAGGCGGCGGCCATCTGGGAGCGGCCCGCGTTGTGGACGCAGACGAAGAGTACGGACGGCTTGCGGCTGTCAGAGGTGTCTGGGGTGTCTGAGGCGTCTGAGGTGTCAGGCATGGGCTTCCTCGGTCACTTGCGGAGCTGGGCGGGGGCGGGCTGTCCGGGGCGGGTGAGGATCCCGGCGAGCTTGTCGGTCGTCTCGGGGCGCAGCCAGTAGTAGACCCAGGTGCCGCGCCGTTCGCAGTCGATGAGTCCGGACTGCCGCAGGAGCTTGAGGTGGTGGGAGATCGTCGGCTGGGAGAGGTCGAAGGCCGGGGTCAGGTCGCAGACGCAGATCTCGCCGTCCGCGCCCGAGGCGATCATCGAAAGGAGGCGTAGCCGGACCGGGTCGCCCAGCGCCTTGAACACCTTGGCCAGTTCGACGGCCTGATCCTCGGCCAGGGGTGCGGTCAGCAGCTCCGGGCAGCAGCCGTCCGCGGCCGTCTGCCCCAGCACCACGAGCTCTTGTTTCGACATTTCTCTATGTTGACAAGCTTCGATCCAAGGCGCAACCTTGCATCGACAGACTTCGAATCAATGGCTCCCGATCGGGAGGCTCGATCGAGAGCTCCGGTCACGAAGTCCGTTTCGTTCCCTTGAGGAGGCCCGTCATGAGTGATCAGTCAGCTGACCTGCGCGAGACCGTCCGTCGGCGGTACGCGGCCGCCGCTCTCCAGGTCGCCGAGGGCGGCACCGGGTGTTGCGGTCCCGAGGCCGTCGAGGTCGACGAAGGCTTCGGCGGAGACCTGTACGCGGCCGACGAGCGCGCCGCCCTGCCCGCCGAGGCCGTCGCCGCCTCCCTCGGCTGCGGCAACCCGACGGCCGTGGCCGACCTCCACGAAGGCGAGCGCGTCCTCGACCTCGGCTCCGGCGGCGGGATCGACGTGCTGCTGTCCGCCCGCAGGGTCGGGCCGACCGGCAAGGCGTACGGCCTGGACATGACCGAGGAGATGCTCGCCCTCGCGCTGGCCAACCAGAAGAAGGCCGGCGCCACCAACGTGGAGTTCCTGAAGGGCACCATCGAGGCCGTCCCGCTGCCCGCGAACACCGTCGACGTCGTGATCTCCAACTGCGTGATCAACCTGTCCACCGACAAGCCCGCCGTCTTCGCGGAGATGTTCCGCGTGCTGGCCCCCGGCGGTCGTATCGGCGTCTCGGACGTCGTCGCCGACGACACCCTCACCCCCGCCCAGCGGGCCGAACGCGGCGACCACGTCGGCTGCATCGCGGGGGCGCTGTCCTTCGCCGAGTACCGGCGGGGGCTGGAGGCGGCGGGTTTCACCGACGTCGAGATCACCGTGACCCACACCGTCGCCGACAGCATGCGTTCCGCGATCGTCCGCGCCACCAAGCCCGCCGGTTAGCCAGTCCGCCGGTTAGCCAGTCCGCCGGCCAGCAAGCCCACCGGTTAAAGTGCGGGCATGTACGGGGGAGCAAGAGCACGGACATTGCCGTGCACATGGTGCAACACACCGGTGCCGCAGCCGCGCCGCAGATGGCGCAGGCGGCTCTACTGCAGCAAGGCGCACCGCCGCAAGAACCGCGTCGTGGAGGCCGTCGGCAATTTCCTGGACAGCCTCTAGCCGTCGGCTACGAGTCAGCCATGAGGCGGCCATGAGTCGACTATGACCCGTCCTCGTCGCAGCCGACGATGTCGTCCTCGCACTCGAACACGTCGTCCTCGGCGATGGTGTTCAGGCGCCAGACGATCTCGGCGAGGTCCTCCGACCGCCGTGCGTCGGGGGCGACGCGGGCCGTGAACGGGGCGACGCCTGCCGGGATGTTGAACTGGTCCGCCTGTCGTTCGCCACAGGGCACGACCCACTCCTGCTCGTCGCCACCGCGGCCGAGCGTGAGCGTGATCTCGTCGGTGTTCGGGGCCACGCAGGTGATGTCGAGGCGGTAGGGCCGCTCGCCCGGCGTGGGGAACGTCTTCCTGAGCCCGTCAGAGAAGGACGTGACGTCGCTGTCGACCAGTTCGGCAGGCGTGTCGTCGTAGCCGAGAGCCCTGTCGGCCCGCCGCAACGCGTCCTCCGCGTCGCCCTTTCCCCACTCGACGAGCTGTCCCTCATCGGCGGGCGGCGAGCTGGACGCGGGCGGCTCGGCGGACCGTTCGGACGGGCCATCGGACCGGTCGGCCTGGCCGCCGCAGGCCACGGTCAGGAGGACGGCTGCCGCGCCGAGGGCGGCGGCGCGCGCTGTCGTACGTATGCGAGGGATCATCAACTGGCTCTCCGGCAGGGCCTGATGCGACTCGGATACGTCGCGCAGGCACAGACTCTACTTTATTGGTGCAGACCATCAGAGGTCGCCCAGGGTGGGGCGGGCCGGTGCCGGGGAAACGGCGGCGGCCCGGGCGTGCGCTGACGCGCTCGCCCGGGCCGCTGGTGGCGCTGCCCGCCGGCAGCGTCACCTTCTCACCGAAGTGCGGTCGTCAGCAGGTGCGGCCGACGTAATGCGCCCCCTGGATCTTGTCCGCCGAACCCAGCCACGTCTTGCCGGGGCCGACACAGCGCTCGTAGTCGGGCGCCAGGGCGACCCGGACCTGGATGACGACGCGGGAGCCGTCCGACGTGCAGTGGTTGTAGAAGGCGTCGGCGGACGTCTCGTAGAAGCCGCAGGGGTCGGCGGCCGCGGGGGTCGCGGTGACGGTCACCGCGCCCAGGGACGTGAGGGCGAGAGCGGTGGCGGCGAAGGCACTGGTCACCAGGCGGCGGACGGGCACGGGGAACTCCTTGGTCAGGCAGGGACGGTACGGCCCGGAACGGTGAGCGGTCCGGGGCGGCTTTCGGCCCGAGGATCGCAGCCCCGTGTCACCCCAGTTGATCGAATGGCGCCCCGTTCACCTGGAAGAACGTTCACCCCTCCGCCGATCGGATGGATCTCCTCCGTTTTCAAGCGGGGATCCGGTCGCCTGGGGTGGGCCGCCGACCCGCGCCGCGAGCCTCTTCGGTGCCTGAACGCGGTAGCTCTCGGTGAGGAGTTCCGCCACCTCGGCCCAGTCGGTGGTCCCGTCCAGGCGCATGCCCACGACGTTCCTGCCCCAGGAGGGACGGAAGAACGGGGCGCCCGCGTTGGTCAGCGCCTCGAACTCCTCGCCGTGCGAGCGGAACGTGAGAATCGTGGTGAGGCCCTCGGTCGCGATGGCGCGCGCCGACGGGGAGTCCGAGCGGGTCAGGTCGGTCAGGTAGACGTGCGCGAAGGTCGCGGCGCGGATGCGCCAGCGGGTGCCGATCCAGGCCGGTTCCTCGTGCGCGTCGGGGAGGTTCAGGCACACGGCGCGCAGGTGGGTGAGGACGTCGAGGGGGACCTCGTCGTCGTCCGGGATCCTCTGGCGTGTCATGGGTGCCTCCCCCTGGCCGCGGGTTTTCCGGTGAGTTTATGGACCCGGTCGCCGCGGTGGCGTTCTCAGGAAGCGGACCGACACATGGTCCAGCGGGTCCGCCGGTGGCGTCACCCGCGCCCGCACCCCGTACACCTCCGCGATCAGCCCCTCGGTGACGACCTCCGCGGGCGTGCCGTGCGCGTACGCCCTGCCCTCCTTCAGGACCAGGATCTCGTCGCAGAACATGGCGGCCAGATTGAGGTCGTGCAGGGCGATCACCGTCGTCACGGGGAGCGAGGCGATCAGGTTCAGGAGGTCCAACTGGTGCTGGATGTCCAGGTGGTTGGTGGGTTCGTCGAGGAGGAGCTCGCGGGGGGCCTGGGCCAGGGCGCGCGCGATGTGGGCGCGTTGGCGTTCGCCGCCGGAGAGGGTGTGCCAGGACTGGTCGGCCCGGTCGCTGAGGGAAGTGCGGTCCAGGGCGTCCCGGACGGCCCGCTCGTCGGCGGGCGTGCTGCCCGACCAGGGCCTGCGGTGCGGGATGCGGCCGAGGGCCACCACCTCCCGCACGGTCAGCTCCACCTGCGTGGCGGCGTGCTGGTCGACCACCGCGAGCCTGCGCGCCGTCGCCCTGCGGCCGAGCCGGGGCAGCGGCGTGCCGTCCAGCGTGACCACGCCCGCCGCGGGCGCGAGGACGCCCGCGAGGAGGCGCAGGAGCGTGGACTTGCCGGAGCCGTTCGGGCCGATGAGGCCGAGCGTGGTGCCCGGCCGGGGGGCGAGGGTGATGCCGTCGACGATGAGGCGGCCCCCGGCCTCGTGGGCGACGCGGGCCGCCGCGAGCCCGGGGGATGCGGGCTTCTCGTACGTCGTCGGCTTCTCGTACGTCATCGGCTCCTCCGCCGCCGTCGGCTCCTCCGCCGCCGTCGGCTCCTCCGCCGTCGTCGGTCCCTCCGCCGCCGTCCGCTCCTCCACCGTCATCGGCTCTTCCGCGTCCGGTACAGCACCGCCACGAACGCCGGTACGCCGATCAGCGACGTGACCACCCCCACCGGGACCTCCTGCGGGTCGAGGACCGTGCGGGCGAGGGTGTCCACCCAGATCAGGAACACCGCGCCCGCGAGCGCCGTGACCGGGAGCAGCCGCGGATGGCCCGCCCCCACCACCGCCCGCGCCGCGTGCGGCAGCGCCAGGCCCACGAACCCGATCGCCCCGGCGCTGCTGACCAGGGCCGCCGTCAGGAGCGCCGTGGTGCAGAGCAGCAGCACGCGCACCCGGCCCACGTGCACGCCGAGAGTGGCCGCCGCGTCCTGGCCGAAGGCGAACGCGTCCAGCGCCCGGGCGTGCAGCAGGCACACGGTGAGCGCGACGACGAGCACCGCGCCGCACGTCCAGACGTCCGTCCAGGCCGCGCCGCTCAGCGAGCCGAGCAGCCAGAACAGCACACCGCGGGTGGTCTCGGCGTCGGCCGCGGTGAGGACGACGAAGGAGGTGAGCGCGGAGAAGAGCTGCATCGCGGCCACGCCGGACAGGACCACCCGGTCCGTGGTGTCGCCGAGGGTGTGGCTGAGCAGCAGGACCAGGGCGAACGACAGGACGGCGCCGATGAACGCGCCCGCCGACACCGTGAGCGCTCCCCCGCCGACGCCGAGGACCACGACGGCGACGGCGCCCGTGGACGCGCCGGAGGAGACGCCGAGCACGAACGGGTCGGCGAGCGGGTTGCGCAGCAGCGACTGGAGCACCGCCCCGCACACGGCGAGGCCCGCGCCGCACACCGCCGCGAGGACCGTGCGCGGCATCCGCAGGTTCCACACGATGCCGTCGCGGATCGGCGTCAGCTCCGCCTCGCCCCAGCCGAGGTGGGCCGCCACGGCCGACCACACGTCGGGCACGGAGATGTCGGCGGGGCCGATGGTGATGGCCACGGCGATGGAGAGGAACAGGACCGCGAGTCCGGCCAGGGAGAGGAGTGCGCCGCGCAGCGCGGCACGCAGGCGCCCGGCCGGGGATGCCTGTCGTACGTCACCGGGCGCGGTCTCGTACGACGACGCGTCACCGGGCGCGGCCTCGGAGGACGCGTCACCGGCCACGGCGCCACGCGAACCGCTGTCCGCGGCGCCCCTCACTTCGTGAGGCCGAACTCGCGCAGCGCCGCCGCGACTTGTTCGATGCCGTCGACGGTGCGGATGCTCGGGTTCAGGGCCTGACCGCTGAGCAGGACGTAGCGCTTCTTCTTCACCGCCGTGAGGTTCTTCGTGGCCGGGTTGGACTCCAGGAACTTGATCTTCTGGCGGGCGCTCTCGGCGGACTGGGACCTGCGGGTGAGGTCGCCGATGACGAGGACGTCGGGGTCGCGGTCGGCGATGGTCTCCCAGTTGATCTGGGGCCACTCCTCGCGGGTGTCGGCGAAGGCGTTCTTCACGCCGAGTTCGCGGGTGATGACGCCGGGGGCGCCGCAGCAGCCCGCGATGTAGGGGGACTCGGAGTTGGCGAACCAGTACATGAGGGTGGTGTCGGAGGCGTCGATGGACTTCTTTGCGCGCGCGGCCCGGGACTTGAGGTCCGCGATCAGCTTCTCGCCGCGCTTCTCCACGTCGAAGACCCGCGCGAGGTCGCGGATCTCGCCGTACACGGTGTTCATGGTGAGGGTCTTGGTGCGGGTGCCGTCGTCGTCACCGGCGTTGTCCTTGCCCGCGCAGTCGGTCGGCGAGACATAGACGGGTACGCCGAGTTCGGTGAACTTGGCGCGGTCGGCGACGCCGCCCTTGCCGACGGTGTAGAGGAACGACGCGCTGACGAAGTCCGGCTCCTTGTCGAGCACCTTCTCCAGCGCCGGGTAGCGGTCGGCGAGCCGCGGGACCTTGGCGTTCTCCTTCTCCAGGCCCTTCAGGACGGGGTCCGTCCAGGTGCCGGTGCCCACCATGCGGTCGGCCAGGCCGAGGGAGAGGAGGATCTCGGTGGAGCCCTGGTCGAGGGAGACGGCCCGCTTCGGCGGGGCCTGCACCTTCGTCCGCTCGCCGCACGCGGTGAGGGTGACGGGGTAGCCCGCCCGCGCCTTCTCCGACGTCTTCGCGGGCGAGCCGCCGCACGCGGTCAGCAGGACGAGGCCCGCGCTCAGCAAGGCGGCGAGGGGTGTACGGCGAACGCGTCGCGTGGTCGAAGGCACACGTCTTCCCGAGTCTCAGGGCTCATGCGCGGAGCCTGGTCTGCGAACTCCGCCGCCCGTGCGGACGGCGGTGCCAGCAGGTCTTCGGACTCGGGTTCGTCCGGGCGGGGCCGCCTTCCCGGGGTCCGTGGACTCCCAGTGGCCGCTGGCCCCGCCCGTCCCCCTCACCGCTGCGCGTCAGTTCCGGACTTCCACCGGATTCCCCGACCCAGGTGCGGGTACGACTGGCGTCCGCAAGCTATCACTCCGGCGCGGCATCACTCCTGGTCGGGGCGGGCTCACCGCGGTAGGTGCCGAAGGACCACTTGTTGCCCTCGGGGTCGGCGACCGCGAACTCGCGGCTGCCGTACGGCTGGTCCTCGATCTCGCGGATCACCTTCACACCGGCGGTGGTGAGGCGGAGGTAGAGGTCGTCGACGTGGTCGGTGACGACGTACGCGCCGAACGTGCCCGGCCGCAGGCACCATTCGGCGGCCTTCGGGTCGTAGCTGCCGAGCATGACGCCGCCGCCCTCGGGCCAGTCGAGCTGGGCGTGGGCGACGCGGTCGCCGTCCTCGTGGACGGCGGTGCGCAGGAAGCCGACGGTGCCGACGAGGAAGTCGATGAGGGCGGGGGCGTCGTCGGCCTGGAAGGTGGCCCAGACGTCGGGCGCGCGCCGGTTCGCAGGGGCCTGATCGGCCTGACCGGTCTGCGCGCTTTGCGTGCTCTGCGGGGTTTCGTTGCTGTTCATGCGTCCCAGTCTTCGCCGCCCGCGTGCCCTCCGGCTTGGATATTCCGGCACTCCTCGGCCATCCAGGCGCTGGGGCTCACGCCCGTGTACTGCCGGAAGTCCCGTACGAGGTGGGAGTGGTCGTAGTACCCGCAGTCGGCGGCGATCCGGGCGAGGTCGGGGCGCGCGTCCGCGGCGACCGCGCGGACGACGGCCGCCTTCGCGTGCTGGAAGCGGATGAGGCGGGCGGCCTGTTTGGGGGTGACGCCGGTCTCGGCGCGGAACAGCGCGGACAGCCGGCGTTCGCTGAGGGCGACGTGCGCGGACAGGCCGCGCAGGGTGCCCGCGCCGCGGTGCCGGGCGAGCCAGGCCCAGGCCTCGCCGACCTCGGGCCGCACCGCCCCGGCGCGCTCGGCGTCGGCCGCGCGGCGCGCCAAGTAGGCGTTGAGGAAGGCGAACCGGTCGCCCCAGGCTTCCTGCTCGCAGAGGCGTTCGCGTACGTCGGCGGCCAGGCGGCCGAGCACGTCGGTGCCGTCGGTGACGAGCTGCCCGGCCAGCTCGGCGGCGGGCAGGCCGAGGAGCGCGCGGGCCGCGAGCGGGTGCACGGCGAGCTGGATCCCGGCCTCGTGCTCGGGCTGGACGACGTACGCGGGCCTCTGGTGCAAGCCGCCGACGACGATGTCCGTGCGGACGGCGTCGGGGCCGGTCGCCTCGCCGGGGGTGCGGCCGGTGGTGACGGGGCCGTCGAGGGAGAAGATCAGCGTGAGGTACGGGGACGGCAGGCCGCGGTGCAGGGCGGGGCGCCGGCCGCTGCTGCGGTAGCCCACGGCGGACACGACCAGGCCGCCGGGCGGGGGCGCGGCGCGGACGAACTCGCGGGAGGCGGCGGCGCCGTCCCGGGCGGTGATGTCCGTAGCCGTGAGGCCCATGACCCCATTGTGCGCGGGCGCGGACGGGCCTGTCGTCCGGTGCGGCTACCCGCCTCCGTCCGTCCCATGCCCGGCACGCACGGTGACCTCGATCATGGGAATCGGGCCCCTGGTCCTCGTAGCATGGCGCGCCGCTCCGGACGGGTCGGCGCAGCGCTCTCAGGGAACGGGAACCATGGCTATTCGGGCAAAGGGCAGGCTGGCGGTCGTCGGGGCGTCGGGGGCGCTGGCGGCGGCGGTGTTCGCGGGCGGCGCACTGTGGCCGTCCGCGGCCGACGCGAAGGCGGCGGACGGCAAGGGACCGAGCGCGTCGGCCCGTGCCGCGGCGGCCGACCTCAAGCACTGGCCGAAGCCGGTGGCGGCGAAGCTCGGCAAGGTCATCGCGAAGAACGAGGGGAAGGGCGCGTACGCGGTCTTCGACGCGGACAACACGACGTACCGCCACGACCTGGAGGAGTCGCTCCTTCCGTTCCTGGAGATGAAGGGCGTCCTGAGCCGCGCGTCGATGGCACCGTCCCTGAAGGTCATCCCGTTCAAGGACACGGCCACGCACAAGGAGAGCCTGTACAGCTACTACAACCGGCTCTGCGAGGTCGACGACCAGGTCTGCTACCCGTGGGCGGCGCAGATCTTCTCCGGCTTCACGCTGAAGAAGCTGAAGGGGTACGTGGACGACCTCCTGGCGTACGACAAGCCGATCCCGGCGACGTACTACGAGAACGGCAAGGTCACCAAAACCACGGTCGAGCGGCCCGAGTTCTCCCCCGGCATGCAGGAGCTGTACAAGTCGCTGCGCGCGCACGGCATCGAGGTGTACGTGGTGAGCGCGGCCAGCGAGGACCTGGTGCGGATGGTGCTCGCCGACCCGAAGTACGGGTACGGCGTGAAGCCGCAGAACGTCATCGGCGTCGGCCTGCAGCTCAAGGATCCGAGGACGGGCCGGGTGACCAGCGCCCGCAAGGAGATCGCCGAGGGCCGGTTCGGCCCGAAGGACCGGGCGAAGCTCGCGACGTACGAGCTGACGCCGAACCTGTGGGCGCCGCTGACCTGGTACCAGGGCAAGCCCGCCGCCATCTCCACGTACATCGACGAGTGGAAGAAGCCGGTCCTCGTCGCCGGGGACACCCCCGTGAGCGACGGCCCGATGCTGTTCCACTCGGCGGACGTGCGGCACGGGGGCGTGCGAGTGTGGGTCAACCGCAAGGACAGCTACATGAAGCAGCTGGACGGGATGAAGCGGAAGAACGCGGCGCGGCAGCGGGAGTTGGGGCAGCCGGTGACGGCGGACAAGCGGTGGCTGACGGTGACGCCGGAGCAGATCGGCTAGCGGGGCGGAGCGGTCGGGCCGAGGTCGGCCCGTGCGAAGGGACGGCCCACCCGAGGGCGGCCCCGCGAGGAGCCCCGGGGTCGGCCGGCCCCGGGGCTTCCCCGTGCTACCCGGCCCGCAGCCGGTCGAAGGCCGCGCCCACCGCCGTCCGGTCGGCGCCGTCGGCGAGCAGCGCGTGCAGGAGCAGTCGGGCCTTGGGCGCGTCGAGCTGGCCCGCGGAGATCAGGCCGCGGGAAAGGAGGTCGGACTCCGAACCCGGCCCGCGGTAGGTCTCGCTGAGCAGCGGGCCCGCGCCGGTGCGCGAGGCGAGGACGACGGGCATGCGGGCCGCCGCGGCGGCCAGCGGCTCGACCAGCCACTTCGGCACGTGGCCCGCGCCGAACGCGGCGACGACCAGGCCGTCGAAGCGGTCGTCCACGGCGTCGAGCAACTCGCCCCCGTCGCCCAGGGAGAGCGTGAGCAGGGCGACGCGGGCGGGGTCGCGCAGCCGCAACGGCCGCTCCACCGTGGGCTGCACCGGGCGCAGCAGGATGTGCGGGACGCCCTCCACGACGCGGCCGAGCGGGCCCGCGCCCGGTGAGGCGAAGGTGGCCACGGACGTGGTGTGCGTCTTGCGCACATGGCGGGCGGCGTGGATCTCGTCGGCGAGGACCGTGAGCACGCCGAGGCCGCGGCAGCCCGGGTCGGCGGCGGTCGCGAGCGCCGCGGCGAGGTTCGCGGGGCCGTCCGCGCCGGGCAGGTCGGGGCGGCGCATCGCGCCCGTGACGACGACGGGCTCGCGGGGCGCGCAGACCACGTCGAGCAGGAAGGCCGTCTCCTCCAGGGTGTCGGTGCCCTGCACGACGACCGCGCCGTGCCCCGCCGCGGTGGCCTCGTCCACCCTCCCTGCCAGCTCGGCCAGGTCCGCCAACGCCAGTGAGGATCCGGGGAGTCGGCGGACGTCGTGCAGCTCGATGTCCACTCCGGCCGGGACCGGGGCGGCGGCCAGGGTCTGGGCACCGGTGAGACGGGCGTGGTCCCCGCCCTGCGCGGAGATGGTGCCGCCGAGGGTGAACACGCTGACGGTCTTGGGCACGGGGGCTCGCTTCCTGGGGCAGGAGGTGGGCGATAGGTGGGACGGGGTGGGGCGGGTGGGCCCCCTGGGGCCTCTCCCCGCTTCCGCCCCGTCCCGAAACGAGCGGACCGCGCCGGTGCGGCGCGGCCCCGGTCCGCGTCAGCGGCTGTAGCGCATCAGGGCCCGCACCATGTGGCAGGTGGTGTCCGACGGCGGGTGGATGCCGACCGTCTCGGCCATGGTGCGTATCCGTACGTTGCTCGCCTGGTTCGGCACCAGGACGCCCGCGTCGAGCAGGGCGATGGCCAGGCGCATGGCCTTGAGGCGGCGGTTGTGCGTGATGTACCAGTCGCGGGGGCGGCCGGGGGGCAGGGGGCGCTTCTCCATCGGGACGTACGGCACGTCGCAGAGCGTGGGGTGGTCCGGGCGCGGGGCGCGCGACCTGCGCGCGGGACGCGGGGCGGCAGTAGTGCGGGTGCGGGTGACACCGGGCTTCGACGGCAGTGCGGCAGCGGGCACAGGCATCCTCCTGTCGCGTTCAGGAGCCCTCGCGGCCCCTTCGAACATTGCTACCAGTTTACTGCCCACCACTGACAATCAGCAGTCCGCGCAGACCGTCAAAACCGCAGGTGGACAGGGAACTTGCCACTCCGTCACACCAGTTCCGCGAGGTACGCGTGGGACTCCCAGAATTCGAACACCGGCTGGGCTTCCGGGCCCGCGGCGCTAGCGTGTGCGCCATGGAGATCTGGATCAACCCCGCCTGTTCGAAGTGCCGCAGCGCGCTGTCCCTGCTCGACGAGGAGGGCGCCACGTACACCGTCCGCCGCTACCTGGAGGACGTGCCGAGCCCCGACGAGATCCGCGCCGTCCTCGACCGCCTCGGCCTGGAGCCCTGGGACATCACCCGCACCCAGGAGGCCGCCGCGAAGGAGCTCGACCTGAAGGACCGCGCGCGCTGGCCGCGCGACGCGTCCGGGCGCGACGCCTGGATCGAGGCGCTCGCCGCCCATCCGAAGCTGATCCAGCGGCCCATCATCACGGCGGACGACGGTACGGCGGTGGTGGGGCGGTCGGAGGAGGCCGTGCGGGACGCCCTCTCGCGGTAGCCGATCGACCGGCAACCGATCGGCCGCGGCAGGCAAAACGTTACATACGGGCCCATAGGGTTGAGCGCTCCATCTGCGGAAGGCAGGCCACCGGAGGAAGGAGCGCACCGTGCGGAGCTGGCTGTCCGGGGGCGTGTACGGCACCGTCCTCGCGAGCGCGCTGCTCGCCGCCCTGCAGTCCGAGGGCACCCCCTACACGCCGTACTACGACGCCGCCTGGGTCATGGTCACCGCGGGCACGGCCGCGCTCGCGCACGGCTACGCCCATCACATGGCCACGCATCGGCCCGGCAGGGGGCTGCACCGGTGGCGGCAGCTCGGCTGGGCCCTTGCCGACGAGTGGCCCGTCGTGATCGCCTGCTGGCCGACCGTGGCGCTGCTCGTGACCGCCGGGGTGATGGGGTGGCCCGAGGCGGACGTCACGCGTGCGGGGCTGATGTTGAACGCGGCGCTGCTCTTCGGGTGGGGGACGTTCGCCGCGTTGCGGGTGGGGTACCGGCGGGGGGCCGCTGTGCTGATCGGGGGTGCGGACGCGGCGATCGGAGTGGTGATCGCTGTGGCCAATGCGGTGATCAAGTAGGGGGCCCTGCGGGGCTTTCCCCAACCCCGCCCCTTCCCGAACTGGGGGCTCTGCCCCCCCAGACCCCCGCTCCTCAAACGCCGGAGGGGCTGTATATCTCGCCGGTGCGGCAAGGTTTTAGCCCGTCCGGCGATTGAGGACGAGGCGCGGAGCGCCGATCAGCGGGGGTCCAGGGGGCGGCAGCCCCCGGGTTCGGGAAGGGGCGGGGTCGGGGAGCCCCCGGCAAGGTGACCCCCGTCACTCCCGCCCCAGGTAACACGGGGTTCACAAACGGGCAACGGACGGGAAATCGCGGGTTGGCAGTCTGCGCGACATCACCGCGGCCCGCAGCACCCGCACGTCTGCGCCGCACCAAGCGTCAAAGGATGAAGCCCGTGACCTTCAAGGCTGAGTACATCTGGATAGACGGCACCGAGCCGACGGCCAAGCTTCGCTCGAAGACGAAGATCCTGGCCGACTCCCAGCGCGCCGCCACGGTCGCGGACCTGCCGATCTGGGGCTTCGACGGCTCGTCCACCAACCAGGCCGAAGGCCACGCCTCGGACCGCGTGCTCAAGCCCGTCGCCAGCTACCCGGACCCGATCCGCGGCGGCGACGACATCCTCGTCCTGTGCGAGGTCCTGGACATCGACATGACGCCGCACGCGTCGAACACGCGCGCCGCGCTGGCCGAGGTCGCCGACCGGTACGCCGCACAGGAGTCGATCTTCGGCATCGAGCAGGAGTACACGTTCTTCAAGGGCGCCCGCCCGCTCGGCTTCCCGGAGGGCGGCTTCCCGGCGGCCCAGGGCGGCTACTACTGCGGCGTCGGCGCCGACGAGATCTTCGGCCGTGACGTCGTCGAGGCGCACCTGGACAACTGCCTGAAGGCGGGCCTCGGCATCTCCGGCATCAACGCCGAAGTGATGCCCGGCCAGTGGGAGTTCCAGGTCGGCCCGCTGTCCCCGCTGGAGGTCTCCGACCAGCTGTGGGTGGCCCGCTGGCTGCTGTACCGCACCGCCGAGGACTTCGGCGTCTCCGCGACCCTCGACCCCAAGCCGGTCAAGGGCGACTGGAACGGCGCGGGCGCGCACACGAACTTCTCCACGAAGGCGATGCGCGAGGGTTACGAGGCGATCATCACCGCGTGCGAGTCGCTCGGCGAGGGCTCCAAGCCGATGGACCACGTCAAGAACTACGGCGCGGGCATCGACGACCGCCTCACCGGCCTGCACGAGACGGCCCCGTGGAACGAGTACAGCTACGGCGTCTCCGACCGCGGCGCGTCCGTCCGCATCCCGTGGCAGGTCGAGAAGGACGGCAAGGGCTACATCGAGGACCGCCGCCCGAACGCCAACGTCGACCCGTACGTCGTGACGCGGCTGCTCGTCGACACCTGCTGCTCGGCGCTGGAGAAGGCCGGCCAGGTCTGACCGATCCGACCCGTTCCCTACGGTCTGCCGGATTTCGTTCGGGGCGCCCACCCGCGTGGTGGGCGCCCCGAGCGCGTCCCCCAACTTCCGCCTCGGAGCGGGCCGTTTCGGGCCACGCGCACGCCAAGGGGTCGTATCAACGTGCGAGAGGGATCCGCCGAACCCGTCCTCATCTGCTTCAATGGGGCCATGGGCAGCTTCCAGAACACCGCGACGGGTCACTGTGACCTCGAGCCTTTCTGGCCTTCCCGGCAGCATCACGACTTCGACCGGGTGTGTTGCCGCGCGCTGACCGCGCGGGCCCTCTGAAGCCGTTCTCCCGGCCTCCGGCCTGACGCGCACGACGTACGTCCTCGACGACTCCTCCGCGCGAAAGAGCTGACCTCATGGCGAACTCCCGTTCCTTCTCCGCCGCCCCCGCCGCCTCCACGGCTCCGGCGGCTCCCCGCCCCACCACCCCCTCCGCACGCGGGCGTCTGCGTGCCGTCGCCCCCGACGAAGTCGCCCAGGTGTCCGGCCTCGCCGACATCTCGGGCTTCCTGCCGCCGGGCGCGACGCTGCTGCCCGCGCCCCAGCACACGCTGCCCGCCAGGCCCGGGCAGCCGCCGATGATCGGCTATCTGGTCCTCCTGCCCGCCGGTCAGGAGCACGTCCCCGCCGGTCCCGTCGCCGCCGAGCCCGAGCCGTCGCTCGACGCGGGCGGCCGCGGGCCCGTGCGCATCGACACCGCGCGCCGCTCCGCGCACGTCGAGGGACAGCCGCTCGACCTCACGTACCTGGAGTTCGAGCTGCTCGCGCATCTCGTCGCCCATCCGCACCGGGTGCACACCCGCGACCAGTTGGTGACGACGGTGTGGGGGTACGGGCACGTGGGCGACGGGCGGACCGTCGACGTCCACATCGCCCGGCTGCGGCGCAAGCTCGGCGTCGAGCACCGGGCGACGATCCAGACGGTGCGGCGGGTCGGGTACAAGTACGCGCCGCCGACCGACGGGTGACGGCCGTCGGGCCCCACCTCGCGGCAGCCGTCCGGACCTGGCCGGATTCCTCCTGCGGCTGAACGATTCTTCCGCTGGCGGAATCCGGTTCCCCCGGGGCCGCCCCTGCCGTCAGAGTCGCGCTCATGAGACTTCTGATGCTGGGTGGTACGGAGTTCGTGGGACGGGCTGTCACCGAGGACGCGCTCGCGCGCGGCTGGGACGTGACGGTGTTCCACCGGGGGCGGCACGCGGCGCCGGACGGGGCGCGGGCCGTCCACGGGGACCGGACCACGGCCGCGGGGCTCGCGGCGCTCGCCGCCGACGGCGGCCCGTGGGACGCCGTCGTCGACACCTGGTCCGGGGCGCCGCGGGTCGTCCGGGACGCGGCGCGGCTGCTCGCCGGGCGGGCCGGGCGCTACGCGTACGTCTCCAGCGCCTCCGTCTACCGCTACCCCGGCGAGGCCGGGTCCGACGAGTCCTACCCCCTCGTGGAAGGTGACCCCGACGCCGACGCCGTCGCCTACGCGGAGGACAAGCGCGGGGGTGAGCTGGCCGCGGAGGGGGTCTTCGGGGCGGAACGGACGCTGCACGTGCGGGCCGGGCTGATCCTCGGGCCCTACGAGAACATCGGGCGGCTGCCGTGGTGGCTGAACCGGGTCGCCCGGGGCGGGGCCGTGCTCGCGCCCGGGCCGCGGGACGCCTCCGTCCAGTACGTGGACGTACGCGATCTCGCCGCGTGGACGCTGGACGCTGTGGCCGCGGGGCTGTCCGGGCCCTACAACGTCGTCTGCCCCCAAGGGCACGTCACCATGGGGGACTTGCTCGACGCGTGCGTGGGCGTGGCGGGGGCGCCCGGGGTGGAGCTCGTCTGGACCGCCCCCGAGGCGGTGCTCGCCGCGGGCATCGAGCCCTGGCAGGAGCTTCCCGTGTGGCTGCCGCCCGGTGAGCTGTACGACACGATGCACGACACCAGCGCCGCGAAGGCCCTGCAGGCCGGGCTGCGGTGCCGGAGCGCCCTCGACACGGTCTCCGACACGTGGGGCTGGCTCCGGAGCCTTGGCGGGGTGGCGCCGCAGCGGGCCGACCGGCCGGTGGTGGGGCTGGCCCCGGCGAAGGAGGCAGCTGCGCTGGGCCGGTGAGGTGGCCTTGGCCGGCCGGGGGTGCGGTGGTCTGGCCGGGCGGCCTGGCTCGGTGCCCCTCCGTGGGCCGGGGTGCCGTGGCCCTTGCCGGGCTGCTGCCCGGGCCCGGCGGCCGTGGACGTTGACGGCGCCGTCGGCCGGGGCTGTGCCCACCCTTCCCCGAGCTCTCGGCTCCGTTCGAGCAGGGGAGCCCCTATCGCCCTGCGGGACGACTGCCCACAGCGGTAAGGCAGAGGGCACCGCCGCCCCAGCCCCCAGCGGTGAGAGCAGGACGCACGCACCTGCGGCAGCAGCAGGCGCCAGCGGCGGCAGCAGCAGGCGCCAACGGCAACGCCAACGGCAACGCCAACGGGCCCTGCATCCCGCACTCGCCGACGGCGGGCAACCCCAGCGGGAGACGCTCACCGTCTGGTCGGCTGGAAACCGGTGGGCGGGTGGGAAGCCGCCGCGGAGCGGCGGAGAAGGGGGCACGCCGGGGCCGACGGCAGGCCGCAGGCCCGCCCGCCCCGGGTGACCCCAGGCCAAGGGCCCGCCCCCGGGTGCCCCCCAGGCCGAGGGCCCGCCCCCGGGTGCCCCCAGGCCGAGGGCCCGCCCCACCCACCCCGGAGGGGCGAGTGGGGCGGGCCCGGCTCGTCGGGGCTCAGACGCGCTGCGGGGCGGGCGCGGGCGCCGGGGCCGGGGCCGGGGCCTCGTGGGAGACGTGGGGCAGCCACCGGAGGTAGCGCGGGGTGTGCCAGTTGCGCTCGCCGAGAAGGGTCATGAGGGAGGGCAGGAGGACCATACGGACCACCGTGGCGTCGAGGAGGACGGCGACACCGAGCCCGACCCCCATCTGCTGCATGTCCTGCATGGACAGCGTGCCGAAGACGGCGAACACGGCCACCATGATCACGGCGGCACCGGTCACCGCACCGGCGGTCCGCGTGATGCCCTCACGGATCGCGTCCCGGTTGCCGAGCCCCCGGTCCCGTGCCTCCCGGATCCGGGAGACCACGAACACGTGGTAGTCCATCGAGAGGCCGAACAGGACGACGAGGACGAACAGCGGCATCCAGTTCTCGATGGCGCCGACCTTCTCCGAGCCGATGAGCGAGGCACCCCAGCCGTGCTGGAAGACGGCGGTCATGACGCCGTACGCGGCGCCCACGGACAGCAGGTTGAGGGCGATGGAGGTCACGGCGATCACCATGGACCGGAAGCTGAACAGCATCAGCAGGAACGTGACGGCCGCGATGAACAGGAACACCGGCACGATGCCCCGGGAGAGCTGGTCGCTGAAGTCCTCGGACTCGGCCAGGTCCCCGCCGACGTACGCCTCGACTCCCCCGCTGCGCCCGTCTCGTACCTCACGTACCTCGTCACGCAGGTCCGCGAGGGCCTTCTTCGCGTCCGCGCCGGTACCGCTGCCGGGCAGCGGGACGGCGATCTCCGCGACGTTCTGGCGTGCGTGGACGGTGACTTCGGCGGCCTTGCCCGCCTGCTGCTTGAGCGTACGGAGGGTGTCGCGCGCCGGTCCTGAGGTGATGTCGTCGGCCTTGACCACGATCCGGGCGGGCGCGGGACCGCCCGGGAACTCCTCGGTGATGGCCTTGAAGGAGACGGAGAGCGGCGCGTCGGAGCCGAACTGCTTCTCCAGGCCGAGCTGTTCGGTCTTCATGCCGAGGGCGGGCGCGGCGAGGGCGAGCAGGAGCGCGGTCGCGGCGACCGCGAAGAACTTCGGCTTGGCGAGGACCGGCTTGAGGAGCGATCCGGCGACGGAGCCGCTGGCGTGGACGCCCTTCTTGGAGCGGCGGTTGAGGAAGGGGATGCGGCCGGCGTCGATGCGGTCGCCGAGCCAGGCGAGCAGCGCGGGCAGCACCGTGACGGAGCCGAGCATGGCCACGCAGACGACCAGGATGGTGGCGACGGCGAAGCCCTTGAAGAGGAGCAGCCCGGACAGGAACATGCCCGCCATGGCCACCATGACCGTCAGGCCGGACACCAGGACGGCCCGCCCGCTGGTGGCCGCGGCGATGCGCAGCGCGGTCTCGGCGTCGTGCCCGGCGGCCCGCTCGTCCCGCTCGCGCCGCAGGTAGAACAGGCAGTAGTCGACGCCGACGGCGAGGCCCATCAGGAACATCACGGAGTACGTGGTCTCGAACAGGTGCAGCGAGTGGCTGGCCAGGGAGAGCAGGCCGAAGGCGGCGACGCAGGCGGTGAGCGCGAGCCCGACGGGCAGGAGCGCGGCCACGACGGCGCCGAAGGCGACGAGGAGAATGCCGAGTGCCAGCGGTACGGCGGTGAACTCGGCCTTCTTCAGGTCGTCGGCGAGCAGGTCGTTGAGGTGCTTCTCGGAGCTGGCGTCGCCGAACTGGTGGACGCTGATCCCGCGCTCCCGCCCGGCGTCCTCGGCCTTGGCGACGGCGTCGAGGACCGGCTGCACCTGGTCGGCGGCGTCGTCGGACTTGCCCTTCATCTGAAAGCGCAGCAAGGCTTCCTTGCCGTCCTCGGAGGGCAGCGGCGGCTGGAGCTTCTCGACCTTGCCGGTGTCGCGGAGCGCCCGGGAGAGGTCGGCCGCGGCGTCCCGCCAGCCGTCGGCGGACTTGGCGCCGACCATGACGAGCTCGCCCGCGGGCTCGTCGATCCCGGCGTCGTCGAGGATCTTCGTGGCCCGGGCCGAGTCGCCGACGCCCATCTCGTCGTCGGCGGCCGTGACCGTGCCGGTCGCGCCGCCGATCACGGTGGCGAGGACCACGAACAGCAGCCAGCCGAGGATCGCCGTCCTGCGATGGTGTGCGCTCCACACCCCGAGTCGTGCCGCGAGGTTCTGCCCCTTGGCGCTCATGTCCTTCGCCCCCAGTTGAGTAAGCGTGAGATAAGCCGAACTGACGTGATCCACGCTAGAAATCAGGGGCGTCCCGCCCCAGCCGCCGAGCCCCCCTGTCGGTGAAGCACAGGACCCGGCACGGGGGTGGTGTTGGCAACACCCCCAAGCGGGTGCCCGGACCAATGACCCGGGCCGCCGTGACCAGGGAGACTGTTCGAGTGCCGGACGCAGCGACCGCGTACGGGCCGTTTGAGGAGAGGGACATCATGAAGACGTCGAGGGTGCGCGAAGCACTGGTGTCGGGGGCGCGCGGCCTGTATCTGGCGATCATCTCGCTGGCCGGGTCGATCACGCTCTTCGTCCTCGCGGTCGTGTCGATCGCGTTCATCGCGCTCGGGATCGGCCTCTTCACGACCCCGGTGGTCCTCGCGGCCGTGGCCAGGTTCGCCAATCTGCGCCGGGTGCACGCCGCCGAGTGGGCGGACGTCCGCATCCCGATCCCCTACCGGCAGCCGCCCGCGACCGAGCCGCCCGGCGCCGTCGGCCAGGTCGCGCGCTGCCTGCGGATGCTGAAGGACCCGGCGACCTGGCGCGACCTGCAGTGGCTCCTGGTCGACATGACGGCGGGCTTCACCGTCGTGATCTTCGCGCCCGCCCTGCTGCTCTACCCGGTGTACGGCTGGGTGCTCGCCCTCGGCGTCTGGAAGCCCATCTACAACGCGGACGGCGGCGAGTGGTACGGCTTCATCCACGTGAACTCGCAGATGGCGGCGAACGGCGCCGCCGTGCTCGGCACGGCGCTCGCGGTCCTTGCCCTCTTCGCCAACCCGGCCATCGTCCGCGGCCACTTCCTGCTCGCCCGCAGCCTGCTCGCGCCCACCGCCTCGATGCGCGAGCGCGAGCTGGCGCTGCGCGTGGACCGACTGGAGGAGACCCGGCACGACGCGGTGGACACCTCCGCCGCCGAGCTGCGCCGCATCGAGCGCGATCTGCACGACGGGGCGCAGGCCCGCCTGGTCGCCATGGGCATGGACCTCGGCACCATCGAGGCGCTGGTGGAGAAGGACCCGGCGAAGGCCAAGGAGATGCTCGCCAAGGCCCGGCAGAACTCCGGCGAGGCGCTGACCGAGCTGCGCGACCTGGTCCGCGGCATCCACCCGCCGGTGCTCGCCGAGCGCGGCCTCGGCGACGCGGTGAGGGCGCTCGCGCTGCGGCTCCCGCTGGACACGGAGGTCGACGTGGAGCTGCCGGGCCGCCTGGACGAACCGGTGGAGGCGGCGGCGTACTTCGCGGTGAGCGAGACCCTGACGAACGCGGTGAAGTACGCGCAGGCCGAGCGCGTCTGGGTGGACGTGCACCACGCCAACGGCATGCTGCGGATCGCGATCACGGACAACGGCAAGGGCGGGGCGCGGATCGGCGCCGGGTCGGGGCTGAGCGGGATCGAACGGCGACTCGGTACATTCGACGGCGTACTGGCCGTCAGCAGCCCCGTTGGCGGTCCGACCATGGTGACCATGGAGATCCCTTGCGAGTTGTCCTAGCCGAAGATCTCTTCCTGCTGCGCGACGGTCTCGTGCGGATGCTGGAGGCATTCGACTTCGAGATCGCGGCGGCCGTAGAGACCGGGCCGGAGCTGACGAAGGCCCTGGCCGAGCTCGAGCCGGACGTCGCGGTCGTCGACGTCCGGCTGCCGCCGTCGCACACGGACGAGGGCCTGCAGTGCGCGCTCGCCGCGCGGCGGGCGCGCCCCGGCCTTCCGGTGCTCGTCCTCTCGCAGCACGTGGAGCAGTTGTACGCGCGCGAGCTCCTCGCCGACGGCAACGGCGGGGTCGGCTATCTCCTCAAGGACCGGGTCTTCGACGCGGAGCAGTTCGTGGACGCGGTGCGCCGGGTCGCGGCGGGCGGCACCGCGATGGATCCGACGGTCATCCAGCAGCTCCTCTCGCGGCGCGCCAGCGACCAGCCGCTCGGCGCGCTCACCCCGCGCGAGCGCGAGGTCCTCGAATTGATGGCGCAGGGCCGGTCCAACACCGCGATCGCGGGACAGCTCGTGGTGACGGAGCGGGCCATCGCCAAACACACCTCAAATATTTTCGCGAAGCTGGACCTGCCGGTGTCGGACGACGACAACCGCCGTGTCCTCGCGGTTCTCGCCTATCTCGATCAAGGGCGTTGATACGTACGGGAGTTCGCGCCGAGAATTTCCCGGCGGGCTTTGAACACGGCGGACCGCCGATGCGTACGTAGCCCCATGGGACGCACCTCACGACGCACGTCACGAAAACGATCAAAACTGGCCGGGCGGGCGATCGCCGCGTCGGCGGCGCTCATCCTGGGCGGCGGCGGACTTGTCGCGGTGAATGTCTACGCGAACGCCGAGGACGGCGGGAATCCGCCGCCGGAGAGCCAGGTGCAGAACCAGGCTCAGGGCGGGGCTCAGCAGGCGACCACCATCAGCTGCCCCGACGTCGGCAATCAGCTCCCGGAGGTTCCCGAGGGCGCGCGCGCCGAGGTCGACCGCGAACTCGCCACGCTCGACAGCCAGATCACCGACGCCTACGCACGGTTCGCGGAGGCCGAGGACAAGAATTCCGTCCTCGGCCCGCTCGCGGAGCAGCGGCGCCCGACCATCGACAACATCCGCTCGGCCATCGACAAGGACGGCCAGGCACCCGAGAACCTGGACAGCATGGCGCCGTGCACCCTGCGCGCCGACGACGACGGCCGCGGCCAACAGGGCGGTGACCAGGGCCAGGGCGGCCAGGACCAGGGTGGCGGCCAGGACCAGGGCCAGAACCAAGGTCAGGGCGATGGCCAAGGCGGCGACCAGGGCGACGGGCAGGGCGGGGACCAGGGGCAGGGAAAGGGCCAGGCGGGCAACGGTCCCGAGGCCGGTGACTTCGTCGACATCAAGTCGGTCCGCCCCAACGTCCAGAAGCCGCGCAAACAACGCGGCGCGTCACGCGGCACCTTCACCACGAATTGCGGAACGAACGAGAACGGAAAGTTCAATCCGGACAATGTCATCGTCGCGCCCGGTGTGAGCAATGGCGCCCACCATATGCACGATTACGTCGGAAATCAGGAGACGGACGCCTTCTCCGGTGACGACGATCTCGCGAACGGTGACACCAGTTGCCGCAATCGGGGCGACAAGTCGACGTATTACTGGCCGGTCCTTCGACTGCAGAACGGAAACAACGAGAACGACGCCGACGCGGACGGCGGCGGCCGGGACAAGAACGTCGGCGAGATCCAGACGCCGGACCAGGTCACGCTGAAGTTCGTCGGAAGTCCGGTCGGAAAGGTGACCGCGATGCCGCGTTTCCTGCGCATCATCACCGGTGACGCCAAGGCCTTCACCAATGGTGACGCCAACGCCAACGCGTCCTGGAGCTGCACCGGATTCGAGAACCGGCAGCTGAAGGACAAGTACCCGATCTGCCCCGAGGGCAGCAAGGTCGTGCGCACCTTCAACTTCCAGAGCTGCTGGGACGGTCAGAACACCGACAGCGCCAACCACCGCACCCACGTCGCGTTCGCCGACCAGCGCAGCGGCCGCTGCCCGCAGGGATTCCGTGCCATCCCGCAGCTCGTGCAGCGCGTCGTGTACGACGTGCCGCCGGGCCCCGGCTTCGCCGTCGACTCCTTCCCCGAGCAGCTGCACAAGCCCATCACCGACCACGGCGACTTCATCAACGTGTTCGACGAGCGGCTGATGCAGCGCGTCGCCAAGTGCATCAACGGCAACCGCCGCTGCGCATAGCGCCGCCGGAAGGAAACCGCGGGGCGCCCGCGCCCCACCCATGACTGCTGCGCGGTCGGCTCGCGCGGTGCCGGTGGAACCGTGCCCTACGTGCCCAGGGCCCGGTCCTCGCTCCCCCCACCACCCTCCCTCACGGCGAGTGGTGCGAGGCCCGTTCCACCGTCCCGCCGAGCCGGCCGCGCAGCGCTCCGACCACGGCCGGTTCCCCGACGGCGACCCACTTCCTGCCGACGAGGTACGTACCGCCGTAGTCCTTGGCCGCGTTCAGCCAGTCGCGCTCGCCGCGGTCGGTGGCGAAGGTCGCGAGGACGAAACGGCCGTCCTCGTTCTGGCACTTGGCCTGGCGCAGCTCATCGGCGTTCGTCTGGATGTCGGGCGCGCACTCGGCCTTCGCCGCCAACTGCTCCAGGGTCCCGGTGGCCGTCCTCGGCGCCGCGTCCGCCGCGCCCCCACCACCGGAGCCTTCTTCGGAGCCCGCGACGAGACCCGCCGCGATCACCAGGCCGAGCGTCGTGGCCGAAAGCGCTCCCGCGGCCCACACCATCTTCCTCATCACTTCCTCCTGTCCCGTCCGGCGATGCGAACTCGCCTTCTCCGTAAGCACCGTTGAGCGCCGGAGGCCGCGCGGATACCGTGCGCCGCAGTCATCGACGCAGGGGGTACACATGTACGAACCGTCGCGACGCACCATGCTCGGCACCGCCGGCGCCATCGGCCTGACGGGGCTCGGAGGCCTGGGGACCACCGTCGGCACCCCGGCTCCGGCCCGCGCGGCCGAGGGGCCCGCCGCGGGCCCCGTCCTCGATACGGATTCCGCGCGCTCCGTGCTCAATCGGCAACTCCCACACCACGCGGATCAGTTCAGACTGAGACTGGTCCCGGCTCAGGAAGGCCGGGACCGCTTCCGCGTGACCGGCGCCACGGGCCGCATCGAGGTGTCGGGCACCACGCCCGCCGTGCTGCTCACCGGCGTCCACTGGTACCTGAAGTACGTGTGCGGCGCGCACATCGCCTGGAACGGCGGCCAGCTCGACCTGCCACGCCGCCTGCCCGCACCGGCCCGCCCGCTGACCCGCGCCACCGCGCTGCGCCACCGCTTCGCCCTCAACGACACCAACGACGGCTACACCGCCCCGTACGCCGACTGGCCGTACTGGGAGCGCATGATCGACGTCCTCGCGCTGCACGGCTGCAACGAGGTGCTCACCATCGCGGGCACCGAGGCCGTCTACCACCGCGTCCTGAAGGACTTCCAGTACACCGACGCCGAGTCCCGCGCCTGGCTGCCCGCGCCCTCGCACCAGCCGTGGTGGCTGCTGCAGAACCTGTCCGGGTACGGCGGCCCCCTCTCCCCCGAGATCATCGAGCGGCGCGTGGACCTGGGCCGGAAGATCGTCGACCGGCTGCGCGACCTCGGCATGGCGCCGGTGCTCCCCGGCTACTACGGGCACGTCCCGGACGGCTTCGTGGCCCGCAACGGCGGTGACGCGCGCGTCGTGCCGCAGGGCACCTGGCACGGCTTCAAGCGCCCCGACTGGCTCGACCCGCGCACCGACGCCTTCGCGCGGGTCGCCGCGTCCTTCTACCGCCACCAGCGCGAACTCTTCGGCACCGCGGACCACTTCAAGATGGACCTGCTGCACGAGGGCGGCACCGCGGGCGACGTGCCCGTGCCGGCCGCCGCGAAGGGCGTGGAGAGGGCTCTCAGGACCGCGCACCCCGGCGCGACCTGGGTGATCCTCGGCTGGCAGGAGAACCCGCTGCCCGCGCTCCTGGACGCCGTCGACCGCGAGAAGATGCTGATCGTCGACGGTGTCTCCGACCGCTACCAGAACGTCAGCGACCGGGAGAAGGACTGGGGCGGCACGCCCTACGCCTTCGGCACGATCCCGAACTTCGGCGGCCGCTCCACCATCGGCGCCCGTACGCACCTGTGGCAGGAGAGGTTCTTCGCCTGGCGCGACAAGCCGGACAGCGCGCTCGTGGGCACCGCCTACATGCCGGAGGCCACCGACCGCGACCCCGCCGCCTTCGAGTTGTTCTCCGAACTGGCCTGGATGGACGACGAGGTGGACCGGGCCGACTGGTTCTCGGCGTACGCCGACTTCCGCTACGGCGGCCGCGACCGGCACGCCCGCGCCGCCTGGCGCGCCCTGCACGACACCGCGTACCAGCACAAGGCCGTCGAGCGCAGCGACCCGCACGACTCGCTCTTCGCCGCCCGCCCCGACCTCGCCGCGAACCGCGCCGCCGAGTACGCACCGCGCGCCCTCACCTACGACCCCGGCCGCTTCGACGCCGCCCTGACCGGCCTGCTCGGCGTCGCGGGCGGACTGCGGCGCAGCGCCGCCTACCGGCACGACCTCGTCGACGTCGCCCGCCAGGCCCTCGCCCACCGCAGCCGCCAGCTCCTGCCCCAGCTCAGGACCGCGTACGCGCGCAAGGACCAGGACACCTTCCGCGCCCTGTCCAACCTGTGGCTGCGCCTCATGCGGCTCTCCGACGACGTCACCGGCACGCATCCGGCGTTCCTGCTCGGCCCCTGGATCGAGGACGCCCGGCGCCTGGCCACCAACGACACCGAGCGTGCCGAGTTCGAACGCACCGCGAAGGTCCTCATCACCGTCTGGGGCGACCGGCCCACCTCCGACCCCGGCAACCTCCACGACTACGGCAACCGCGAATGGCACGGCCTGACCGGCGACTTCTATCTGCCGCGCTGGCAGAAGTGGCTCGACGAACTCGCCGACGCGCTCGCCGCGGGGCGCGCGCCCACGCCCGTCGACTGGTACGGGGCCGTGGAGGAGCCGTGGACGCGGGAGCGCAAGGACTATCCGCTGCGGCCCGTCGCCGACGCCCACCGCACCGCCGCCCGCGTCCACGACGTCCTCGCCCGCGCCCCCTACCAGGGCTCCCTGACCGTCACCGCGGAGCCGCCGTCCTTCCCGCCCGGCGGGCACGCGCGTGTCTCCGCCCTCTTCCGCAACGTCAACGGGCTGCGCGCCACCGGCCGCGTCGACTTCACCCTCACCGGCCTCGACGCCGATCCTGACGGGCCGACGTCGCTGCCCCGGGTGCCCGCCGGAGGGACCGGTACCGTCGCCTGGCGCGTGAGCGCGCCCGACGCTCCGCTCGACCGGCCGCTGCGGCCGCTGCCCTACACCCTCACCGCCCGCTACGGGCCCCAGGGCGAGAAGCGGGTGCCCGCCGTCCACGAAGGGACCCTCTTCGTCGCCGGGCCCCTCGGCCCGGGCTGGGAGACCTACGCCAACAACGGTGCCGTCTTCGGGGAGTTGGACGGGCGGTACGCCATCGACGGGGGCGGGGCCGATCTGTGGCGGGGCACCGCCGAGTTCGGCACCCTCTACCGGCCCGGGGGCCTGCGCGACGGGGGGTCCGTCACTGTCCGCGTCGACTCCCAGGCCGTCACCGGGCCCTGGGCCCGCGCCGGCGTCATCGCCCGCAACTCCCTCGCCACGCCCGGCTCCCCCGGCTTCCTCAACCTCGCCGTCACCCCCGCCAACGGCGTCGTCCTCTCCTACGACACCACGGGCGACGGCACCCTCGACACCTACCAGCGCGTCACCGGCGTCCGCGCGCCCGTCCTCCTCCGGCTCACCCGCGCCGGGGGCACCTTCACCGGGGCCCTCTCCACCGACGACGGCACCACGTGGCGCACCGTCGCCTCCGTCCCGGTCCCCGGGGTGGGCTCCGCCCAGGACGTGGGGATGTTCATGACGGCGACGCATGGGGGTGCGGGGGGCCGGGGGACGGCGGAGTTCAGCGCCTGGCAACTGACCTGACCCTGCCGGGGGCTCCCCGACCCCGCCCCTTCCCGAAACCATGGGCTGCGCCCCTGGACCCCGGGGGTGGGTGTCCCGTGCGGGTGGGCCGGGGCGCCGCCGATCGCGCTGCGCGCTCGTCCTCAATCGCCGGACGGGCCGGGACGGGGTGGGTGCCCCGTGCGGGTGGAACGGTCCTCCCCCGATCGGCCTGCGGCCTCGTCCTCAAACGCCGGACGGACTGGAATGTGCCGGGCTGTTGGTCAGGAGACGGGCCGTAGGGGCGGCTGGGTGGGGAAAAGCCCGTCCGGCGTTTGAGGACGAGGCGCGGAGCGCCGATTCGGGGGGCGGCCCGGGGACGGCTCAGCGCAGCGTGGGGAGTTCGGTGCCGTCCGGGAGGGTGCCGGTCACCGTGGGGCGGGTGCCCTGGCGGGTGCGGGCGGCGAGGGTGTTGCCGGAGGCGCGCTCGCCGCCGGACACGGCCACGGAGGACACGTCCTTGCTGCCCGCGGCGAGCAGGTACCAGCCCCCGGCGGGGGACTTCCACAGCACCCCGGCCAGCACCCGCGGCTCCCGCACCCCACAGGCGGGCCCCCCTTCGGCCTTGGCGGCGACGGCCCCGGCCGCGGCACCGGGCGCGAGGAACTGGGCGAGCACCCGCCCGCCCCCGCCGCGCCAGGTCTCGGCCCGGGTGCACACCCACGCCGCACCCCCGCTCCCGTCGGGCATCGCCTGCCGGGCGTACTGCCAGGAGTTCACGGCCCGCACCCCGTGCGACCGGGCCGCGGCGAGGGAGCAGGCGGTCCGCGCCCAGTCCCGGGGCGCGGCTTCGCGGGGCGCGTCGGGCCGCCCCGCGGTGAGGTGCGCGGGGGCCAGCTCGCCGAGGTCGGTGGCGAGCCGCGAGGCCCCGGTGTGGTCGCGGAGCTGGAGGGCGTTCCAGGACCGGCACTCGCGGGCGAGGGCGGGGCTGCCGAAGGGGTCGGTGACCCCGTCGGCGGAGCGCCGCAGCGGGGTGGCGGCGGCGTCGGGCTTGAGGAGGTCGCGTACGACGGCGGTCCGCACCCAGGGCGCCGTCAGATAGCGGACGTTGCCGTCGGCGCGGCCCACGACTACGGCCCCGGAGTCCCCGGCGTCCGCGCCGTCGACGCGGGCGAAGTCGAGCGCGGCGCCGCCGGTCCCGTCCTGCGGCTCGGCGTACCGCACGACGCGCAGACCGTCGTACAGGAGCACCACACGGGCCCCGTCGACGGGCCCCGCGAACAGCAGTTGCGGGGGCCCGGGCGGCGCCCCCGACGCGGTGCCGGGCGTCGCGGACACCTGCACGCTCTCGCCGGGCCGCGCCCACACGGCGAGTGCGCGCCTGAGCAGCGCCTTGTCGTCGGTGAGTGCGCCGCGCGCGGGCCACACGGAGAAGTCGGTGCGCGCGGACTGCTTCCAGGCGGCGGGCGCGGCCCGGGTGAGCCGCCCGGGGTCGAGGGCCGCCTCGGCGGCGGGGTTCTTCGCGTACGGCGGCGCGGCGGCGCCGTCCGGGCCCCAGCCTTCGCCGGGCATGCCGAGCAGCGCCCCGCACACGAGGGCGGCGACGGTCGCGACGGCGGCGGCCTTCAGGTGCTGGCGACGGCGCATCAGGTCGGTGGGCCGGGCCTGCAGGGAGCACGGGTCGAACTCGGGCGACTCCAGGAGCGCGGCGGGGCCCCGGCCGCCGGGCGGCCCCTCGGCGCCGGCCTCGGCGAGCGCGGCGGCGATGCCGTCGGCCTCCTCGGAGTCCTCGTCGGTGTCGACGCCGACCGCGTCGAGGATCCGCCGCGTCTCGTCGTCCGTGAGCCGTTCGAGACCGCGCAGGACGTACGCGGCGCGGGCGGGCCCGGACAGGGCGGCGAGCCGCTGGTCCAGGGCGAGTTCGTCGGCGCCGCCGGAGCGCGGGAACAGCCTGAGGCCCCACACCTGCGGCAGCAGCGGCGGCAGTTGGGCGCGCTTGGGCCAGGCCCGCCGCTTCAGCGGGAGCCCGGCGTCGAGCGCGGCGCGCAGCACCTGGCAGCGGACGTAGGCGTAGCCGGGGTCGGTGCCCCGGCCCGCCTGCCTGCGCTGGTCGGGGACCGCAGGGGCGCTGGCGCGGCCGCGCGGGAGTGCGCGCTGGACCAGGGCGTGCGCGGTCAGGACGCGGCGGTTGCGGCCTAGGGCCGGGGGCAGCACCAGGTAGGCGAGGCGGACCAGGCGCGGGTAGTGCTCGACGAGGGCGGCCTCGGCCTGCTCCACGTCGACGACGGGTGATGCGGAGCCGCTCGGGGAGGCGGCTTTCGTGGACTGCGATGACGACACGTTCAGCAGAACGAGCGAATCGTCCGGCGGTCACTTCACGCTGGTGGGCGCGGGGGCCCCGGCGGGGGTGCGCGGGGCTACTCGGGCTCGACCAGGAGGCGCGCGTAGTTCGCCATCGAACGCTGGTAGCGCGGGAGATGGGGGGCGAGGGCGCCCACCGCGAGGGAGACGGCCTCCCGGCCCCGGTCCGCGTCGATCAGGCACAGGGCCAGGGTGGCGCGCACGGCGTCGTCCAACTCGTCGTGCTCCGCGTCGAGTTCCGGGGTGAGCAGGGCGATGCCCTCCTCCAGGCGGCCGATGTTCCGCAGGGAGCTGGCCAGTTGGATCACGGTGCGGCGTCTGCGGTAGCCGTCGATGCCGAGGGCCAGGGCCTCCTGGTACAGGGGGACGGCCTTGTCCGAGTGACCGGTCGAGTCGTAGGCGCAGGCCCGCTCGAACGGCGCCACGGGGCTGCCCTCCGGCAACTCCCCGGCCAGCTCGTCGATCCGCTCCCGGAACTCCCCGGCCCGCTCCTCGCCGTACGCGTCGATCTCGGCCCACGCGGCAGCTATGCGCTTCTCCCAGTCTGCGTCCATGGCCACACTCTGGCACGACGGCGTCCCCGCCCCGTCCGGAGGGGGAACAAAAAGCCGCCGCACACACCTGTACCGCCCCAGCTACCCGCCAGTACATTGACGCCATGTCTAATACGAAGGCCCGGCTCCCGCAGCCCGTCGCCTCCGAGCACACGGCGCTCAAGGCACGCAACGTCTCCTTCTCCTGGGAGAGCACCCCGCTCCACTGGCTCCCGGGGGACCCCTTCACGACGCACACGATCAACGTGCTGCACCTCCTGCTCCCGGCGGGCGAGCGCTGGTTCGTGCACGTGTACAAGCAGGTGCTGCCCCTCATCCGCGACGAGCGGCTGCGCGAGGACGTCATCGGGTTCATCGGCCAGGAGGCCATGCACTCGCAGGCCCACGACGAGGTCCTGCCGCACCTGCGGGAGCAGGGCCTGGACCCCACCCCGTACACCGCCCAGGTCGACTGGCTCTTCGAGAAGCTCCTCGGCGACCGCACGCTGCCGCCGGGCAGGCCCCGGCACTGGTGGCTGATGGAGCGCGTCGCGATGATCTCGGCGATCGAGCACTACACCGCGTTCCTGGGCGACTGGGTCCTGAACGCGCGGGAGCTGGACCGGCGCGGGGCCGATCCGACGATGCTGGACCTGCTGCGCTGGCACGGCGCGGAGGAGGTCGAGCACCGGGCGGTCGCCTTCGACCTGTTCATGCACGTCGACGGGGGCTACCGCCGCCGCGCCCGCACCTGGGCCACCGCCTTCACCGCGCTGGTGTTCCTGTGGCAGCGCGGCGCCCGGTTCTTCATGGAGAACGACCCGACGCTCGTCGACGGCAAGGCCTCCTTCCGGGACTTCCACCGCAGCGGCCGCGCCGGCACCCTGCCCACCACGGGCGACATGATCCGCTCCATCCCGCGCTATCTGAGCCGCGCCTACCACCCCTCCCAGGAGGGCAGCACCGAGCAGGCCGTCGCCTACCTCGCCTCGTCCCCCGCGGCCACCGCCGCCGAGGCCCGCGCGAACGGGGCCGCCTGACATGCCGCCGCACCTGCCCCGCGCCGTCCGCACCGCCCTCGTCGCGACCGGCGCGGCCCTCCTCGCCCGCCGTGCCCTGCGCCGCCGCATCGGCGCCTCCCCGCTGTGGCCGCTGCCCGCCCTCGACGAGCCCGTCTCCGGGCAGCCGCGCTCGCGGGCGCTGCGGCTGCGCGTCGCCCGCCGCGAGCGGGTCGCCGAGGGCGTCCTACAACTGCGCCTGGAGGGCGGGCATCTGGCCGAGCTGCCCGCCTGGGAGCCGGGCGCGCATCTGGACCTCGTGCTGCCGTCGGGTCTCGTCCGGCAGTACTCGCTGTGCGGGGACCCCGAGGACACGTCCTCGTACACCGTCGCCACCCGGCTCATCGGGGCGGGCGAGGGCGGCCGCGGCGGGTCCCGCGAGGTGCACGAGGCGCTGGGCGAGAGGGCGGAGGTGGAGGTGCGCGGGCCGCGCAACCGGTTCCCGCTGATCGAGGGCACCGCGCCGTACGCCTTCGTCGCCGGCGGGATCGGGGTCACGCCGATTCTCGCCATGGTGCGGGCCGTGGACGCGGCGGGCGCCGACTGGCGGCTGTTGTACTGCGGGCGGAGCCGCGCCTCGATGCCGTTCCTGGAGGAGCTGGAGAAGCTGGGCGGGCCGGGCGGGCGGGTGACCGTCGTCGCCGAGGACGAGGCCGGGCGGCCCGACGTGGGGGGCTTTCTCGGGGCGGGCGCGGCCGGTGCCGTGTACGTGTGCGGGCCCGAGGGGCTCATGGACGCCGTCGCCGGGGCGCTGCCCGAGGGGTGCGCGCTGCACCTGGAGCGGTTCGCGCCCGCCGCGGCCGCGGGCGGCGAGAGCGCCTTCGAGGTCGAACTGCGGCGCAGCGGCCGCACGGTGGCCGTGGGCCCGGACACCACGGTGCTCGCGGCCGTCCGCGCCGAGCTGCCCGACACCCCGTACTCCTGCGAGCAGGGGTTCTGCGGGACCTGCCAACACCGGGTCCTGGAGGGCGAGATCGACCACCGCGACGAGCTGCTGACCGACGGCGAGCGCGGGGACTCGATGCTGATCTGTGTGTCGCGGGCGCGCGGCACGCGGCTCGTGCTCGACGCGTAGCGGCGCGGCGGGCACGGCGGGGACACAGCTCGGGCGAACAGGCGGAGCGGGGGCGTCCGTTCACGGCCGGATCACATCGGTAGAGTGTTCGCATGACTACCGGGATGCGCCGCAGGATGGGTGTCGAGGAGCGGCGGCAGCAACTGATCGGGGTCGCGCTCGAGCTGTTCAGCCACCGCTCGCCCGACGACGTCTCCATCGACGAGATAGCGTCGGCCGCGGGCATCTCGCGCCCGCTCGTGTACCACTACTTCCCCGGCAAGCTCAGCCTGTACGAGGCGGCGCTCAAGCGGGCCGCCGACGAGCTGGCCGAGCGGTTCCTGGAGCCGCACGAGGGGCCGCTGGGGGCGCGGCTGCTGCGCGTGACGGGACGTTTCCTCGGCTTCGTCGACGAGCACGGCCCTGGCTTCTCCGCGCTGATGCGCGGCGGCCCGGCGGTCGGCTCCTCGACGACGAACGCGCTCATCGACTCGGTGCGGCAGGCCGCGTACGACCAGATCCTCGCGCACCTGGGCGTCACGGCGCCGCCCGCCCGGCTCGAACTGGTGGTGCGCTCCTGGATCTCGCTCGCCGAGTCGACGGCGCTGATCTGGCTGGACGGCCGCCGCATTCCGCGCGCCGAGCTGGAGCTCCAACTCGTCCATGACTTCGCGGCGTTGGCGGCGGTGAGCGCCGCCTACGACGACGAGATGGCGCTGCTGCTCGGCGGCATCCTCGCGGACGAGCCCGCCGACGGGCCGTTCGCGGACCTCCTCGGCCGCCTCGCCGCGCTGGCGCCGCGCGCGGTCCTTCCGTAGCCCGGCGGGAGCCGGTCACGCCCCGGGTCGGTCGGCGCCTCGGGCCGTCGGCACCTCAGGCGTCCGTCGCCTTGCGGTAGGACGCGTCGAGGTCGCGCACCTCCGCCGAGATGTGCGCCACGCGCCCCGCCACGGGCGTGAGATGGCGGCGTACGAGCGCGACCGCCGCGTCCGCCACCCGCGCCTTGACCTCGGCCGTGCGGCCGGGGAGCAGCCCGATCAGCACATGCACCACCGCGTGCCCGTCCTCGTCGCCGCCCACGACGGTCGCCTCGGTGCGCACGAAGCGGGTCTTGCAGGCCTCCAGGGTGGCGGCAGCCTCCTCGACGAGCAGCGGGTGCAGCGCGAGCGCGAGGCCCCGCCGGTCGAAGGAGTCCGCGAGCGGCTCGGAGTAGTCGACGGTGATCTGCGGCATGGGGTGCTCTCTCCGGCGCGCGTACGGATACGGACAGGTGTGATCACCCTGTCTCCGTACGGGCTCCGCGCGCAAGGCCGACCGGACGGCCCGCGCGCGGCCGTCCTCGGGGCGGGCTAGGCGCCGACGGACGAGGCCGTCAGACGCAGGGCCAACAGTGCGATGTCGTCGTCCCGTTCGCGGCCGAAGCGTTCCAGGAGCGTGTCGCACAGGGCGGTCACGCCGGGCGGGGCGGCGGCCGCGAGGCGCAGGTGCTCCATGGACACGGCGAGGTCCGTGCCGCGGGTCTCGATGAGTCCGTCGGTGACCATGAGCATGCGGTCCGCGGGGGCGAGCCGGGTCGCCACGGGCGGCGGCCGGTCGAGGCCGAGGCCGAGCAGCGGGCCGCTCGCCTTGATGTACGCGGCCGGGCCCGTGTCGCTCACGACGAGCGGCGGGATGTGCCCCGCGTTCGCGACGCGGATGCGGCCCGTGGGCGGGTCGACCAGGGTCAGGCACATGGTGGCGGTGACGTCGGGGTGGTAGCGCTGGAGCATGCGGTCGAGGCGGGCGGTGAGGCGGCCGGGGTCGGGGTCCTCGACGCAGTACGCGCGCAGGGCGTGGCGCAGCTCCACCATCACCGTGGCCGCGTCCAGGGAGTGGCCGGCGACGTCCCCGATGCCGGTGAGCACCCCGGCGGGCGTGGACAGCGCGGCGTAGAAGTCGCCGCCGATCTCCGCCTGCCAGGACGCGGGTTCGTAGCGGACGACGATCTCGGTGCCGGGCAGGGCGGGCAGCGCGCTCGGCAGGAAGCTGTGCTGGAGCGTCAGCGCGATGTGGCGCTCCTTCTCGTACATCAGGAGCCGTTCCGCGACGCGGGCCGTGGCGTGCGCCAGGCGGCCGAGGTCGGGGGCGGAGTCCTGGGCGTACGCGGCGGTGGCCAGGCACACCGGGGCGCGGTCCTCGCGGGTGCGGGCGAGGGCGAGCAGCGCCCCCTCCCCCGGCACGGGGAGCCCGGCCGCCTCCGCCGCGGCGCCGTCCGGCCACGGGGCCGGGTACCCCTTGGACGCCTGGTCCGGGGCCTCATCGCCGCGGCCCGCCGTGAGCCGCGCGGCCCCCCGCGACGCCCCCACGAACCCCGCGGGCCACATCGGCGCGGGCACGGTCGTGGTGTGGACGCCGGTCCTGCCGGACATCAGGCGCCACATCAGGTGGGCGACGCTCTCGTGCGCTTCGGCGCCGGGCGGCGGCACGGCGGCGCGGCGCTGGGAGCGGCCGCAGTGGATCTCGCCCTCCTCGCCGAGGACGAAGGCCGCGGCGGGGGCGGCGGCGAGGCCCGCCGCGCCGGCCGCCGCCGCGTCCACCAGTTCGCGCACCGAGCTCGCGGACTGCACGTCGAGGACGGCCTCGGCGAGGCGGCTGAGGCGGCCCGCCCGGGTCTGGGCGGCGCTGCGGTGCCGGGCGCCGCGGGCGGCGGCGCGGACGACGGCGGCGATCTCCTCCGGTTCGGCGGGCACGGTCAGATAGGCCTCGCCGCCCGCGTCGAGGCCGCGGCAGCGGTCCGCGGAGCCGTGCGCGGCGGCGGAGAAGTGCACGACGGGCAGGCAGGCGGTGGTCGGGGAGGCCTTCAGACGGCGGCACAGGTCGTAGCCGCTCATGTCGGGCAGGCCCACGTCGACGAGGGCCACGTCGGGCAGGTCGTCCGCGCGCAGCCGCACGTCGAGTTCGGTCAGCGCCTCTCCGGCGCTCGCGGCCAGGACGACCCGGTGGCCCGCGCGGCGCAGCACCGCGCCCAGCGCGTACCGGCTCGCGGCCACGTCGTCGACGACCAGGACCGTGGTGACCCCCGGCCCGGCCTCTCCTTTGTCACCCTTGACTGCTTTGTCCTTGACGCCCACGTAGACATCCCCCAGGAGCGGCGGACGGTAACGGGCCCTTTCGGGCTCGCCGTCCACGCTAGCGCTCTAACACACCACCGGGGAGTACGTGGCCGGGGTACGACCTGGAACGGTGGAGATCATCCGACCCGCCGCGGCCGCACCGGGCCCGGCGCTATGATCCGCCCCCTCCCGGGCGAGGTCCGCCCGGTGTTCGTGACCTTCGCCTCGCGCGGCACGTTCATCCCAGTGCCCGGATCCGTCGGGGCGACACTGTGGGGAACGGCAGGGAATCCCCGTACCGGCAAGGGACTTCATGACCCAGCACATCACCGACGCCACCAGCACCGTAACGACCGACGCCGCCTCGGGCAGCACGCCCGACGCCACCACCGACTCCACCACCGCTGCTGACGCCGCCCGCGGCGGCTGGTGGCACGACGCCGTCATCTACCAGGTCTACCCACGCAGCTTCGCCGACGCCGACGGCGACGGCATGGGCGACCTGCCCGGCGTGACGGCCCGCCTTCCGCACCTGAGGGACCTCGGCGTGGACGCGGTCTGGCTCTCCCCGTTCTACGCCTCGCCGCAGGCCGACGCCGGGTACGACGTCGCCGACTACCGCGTGGTCGACCCCGTCTTCGGCACCCTCGCCGACGCCGACGAACTGGTGCGCCGGGCCCATGGACTTGGCCTGCGGGTGATCGTCGACATCGTGCCCAACCACTGCTCGGACCAGCACGAGTGGTTCCGCGCGGCCCTGGCGGACGGCCCCGCGTCGCCGCTGCGGGAGCGCTTCCACTTCCGTCCCGGCCGGGGCCCGGGCGGCGAACTGCCGCCGAACGACTGGGAGTCCGTCTTCGGCGGCCCGGCCTGGACCCGCACCACCGACCCCGACGGCACCCCCGGCGACTGGTACCTCCACCTGTTCGCGCCCGAGCAGCCCGACTTCAACTGGGAACACCCGGCGGTGCGCGAGGAGTTCCGCTCCATCCTGCGCTTCTGGCTCGACCTCGGCGTCGACGGCTTCCGCGTGGACGTGGCGCACGGCCTGATCAAGGCGCCGGGCCTGCCGGACGTCGGCCACGGAGAGCAGGTCAAGCTCCTGGGCGCCGCGCCCGTGCCGTACTTCGACCAGGACGGCGTGCACGAGATCTACCGGGACTGGCGGGCACTGCTCGACGGCTACGACGGCGAGCGCGTCGCCGTCGCCGAGGCGTGGACGCCGACGGTGGAGCGCAGCGCGCTGTATCTGCGCCCCGACGAGCTGCACCAGGCCTTCAACTTCGCGTATCTGACGACGGGCTGGGACGCGGCCGCGCTGCGCGCCGTCATCGACCGCTCCCTGGACGCGATGAACTCCGTGGCCGCGCCCGCGACATGGGTGCTCTCCAACCACGACGTGGTGCGGCACAGCACGCGCTTCGCCGACGGCGACCCGGCCAGGGGGCTGCGCCGGGCGCGCGCCGCCACGCTGTTGATGCTGGCGCTGCCCGGCTCCGCGTACCTGTACCAGGGCGAGGAGCTCGGCCTGCCCGAGGTGACGGACCTGCCCGACGAGGTGCGCCAGGACCCGGCGTTCCTCCGGGGCGCCGGGCAGGGTTCGGGGCAGGAGGGCACGCGGGACGGGTGCCGGGTGCCGCTGCCGTGGTCCGGGGCGCGGCCGCCGTTCGGGTTCGGGCCCGTCGAGGGCGGCCCGAGCTGGCTGCCGCAGCCCGCGGGGTGGGCGGACCTCACGGCCGCGGCGCAGCAGGGCGATCCGGCCTCGACCCTGGAGCTGTACCGGGCGGCGCTCGCGCTGCGCCGCGCGCACCCGGCTCTTGGCGCGGGCCGGGACGTGGAGTGGCGCGAGGCACCCGCGGGCGTCCTCGCGTTCCGCAGGACCGCCGCGGGCCGCACCCTCGTCGTGACCACGAACCTCACCGACCGTCCCGTGACCCTGCCCGCCCCCGGCACCCCGCTGCTGTGCAGCCTCAACTCGCGCACCCCCGCGGCCGACTTGGGCGGGCCCGGCACCGACGCCGTGCTCCCGCCGGACGCGACGGTCTGGTGGGAGCGGTGAGACCCGACTGGTGGGCAGCGTGAGACACGACCGGTACAGTCCAACCCTGTGACCGCGCGACTGGCCGACATCGCAGCACAGGCGGGGGTCAGCGAGGCGACCGTGAGCCGGGTCCTGAACGGCAAGCCGGGCGTCGCTGCGGCCACCCGCCAGTCCGTGCTCGCCGCCCTCGACGTCCTCGGCTACGAACGGCCCGTGCGGCTGCGGCAGCGGAGCGCGGGCCTGGTCGGCCTGATCACCCCTGAGCTGGAGAACCCGATATTCCCCGCCCTCGCCCAGGTGATCGGCCAGGCCCTGACCCGCCAGGGGTACACCCCGGTGCTCGCCACCCAGACCCCGGGCGGCTCCACCGAGGACGAGCTGACCGAGATGCTGGTGGACCGCGGCGTCGCGGGCATCATCTTCGTCTCGGGTCTGCACGCGGACACCACGGCGGACACCGGGCGCTATGAGCAGTTGCGCGCGCAGGGGGTGCCGTTCGTCCTCGTGGACGGCTTCTCTCCGAAGGTGCGGGCGCCCTTCATCTCGCCCGACGACCGGGCGGCGATGCGCCTGGCCGTCACCCACCTGGCCTCCCTCGGGCACACCCGGGTCGGGCTCGCCCTCGGGCCGCGGCGCTTCGTCCCCGTACAGCGGAAGATCGAGGGGTTCACGCGGTCGATGCGGGAGACGTTCCGGCTGCCGCCCGAGGACGTCGAGGCGGAGCTGATCCAGCACTCCCTGTACACGCTCGAAGGCGGACAGGCAGCGGCCGCGGCACTCCTCGACCGGGGCTGCACGGCCGTGGTGTGCGCCAGCGACATGATGGCGCTCGGCGCGATACGGGCCGCGCGGGAGCGGGGCCTGGAGGTGCCGGACGACGTCTCGGTGGTCGGCTTCGACGACTCGGTGCTCGTCGCCTTCACCGACCCGCCCCTGACGACGGTCCGCAAGCCGGTGCCCGCGATGGGCCAGGCCGCGGTGCGCACCCTCCTGGAGGAGATCGGGGGCACCCCCGCCCCGCACAGCGAATTCGTGTTCATGCCGGAGCTGGTGGTCAGGGGCTCGACGGCCGCGCGCACGGCCCCCGGGGCGTAGGGATCCGCCGCCCCTGGGGCGGAGGGGATCTCCTCGTACTCGGGGCGTAGGGAATGCGGTCGTACTTGGGGCGTAGGGAATGCGGTCGGAACCCGACCGGGGGATGATCTGAGCAGTGGTGGCCATCTGGCAGACTCGTACCTATGGGTGAGACGACTGTGACGACGCTGGAAGGCCAACAGGGGCCCACCACCTCATCACCCATCGCGGGCGAGGAAGATGACCGCAATGGGCGGAATCTCCTACGTCGGCTGCGCACGCCCCGACGCCCGAAGCTGTGGTTCGAGATCCTGCTGATCGCGGTGAGTTACTGGACGTACTCACTGATCCGCAACGCCGTCCCGGAGCAGAAGTCGGCCGCGCTGCGCAACGCCGACTGGATCTGGGACGTCGAGCACAGCCTCGGTCTCGCCTTCGAGCGCTCGGTCAACCACGCGGTCGACTCGGTGACATGGCTCATCGTCGGCATGAACTACTACTACGCGACGCTGCACTTCATCGTGACGCTCGGCGTCCTGGTGTGGCTCTACCGCTGCCACCCCGGCCGGTACGCGGCCACCCGCCTGGTGCTCTTCGCGACGACGGCGGTGGCCCTCGTCGGCTACTACCTGTATCCGCTGGCACCGCCCCGCCTGATGCCCGGCGGCGACTTCATCGACACGGTCGTCGTCCACAACACCTGGGGCTCGATGGCCTCCGGCGACCTGAAGAACATGTCGAACCAGTACGCGGCCATGCCGTCGATGCACATCGGCTGGTCCCTGTGGTGCGGCCTGACGATCTTCGCCCTCGCGTCGGTGCCCTGGGTGAAGGTCCTCGGCCTGCTCTACCCGACGCTCACCCTGGTCGTGATCGTGGCCACGGCCAACCACTTCTGGCTGGACGCGGTCGGCGGCATGATCTGCCTGGCGTTCGGCTACACGGTGGCGCGCCTCTGGTACGGAAAGCTGCCGTACGCCCTGCCGAAGCTGGTGCCGGAGCAACGGCCACGGGAGAAGGCGCCCGCCCGGTAGGGCCGCCCCTGGAAGCCCCCTGAGCCCTCCACGACGGCTCACGCCCCGTAGAACCGCTCCTCCATCACCGCCCGCGCCCGCCGGGTGATCCGCCGGTAGTCGTCCAGCATCACGCCGACCTGCCCCGCGTCATAGCCCAGGTAGCGCCCGACGGCGGCCAGTTCCCTGCCGTCCGACGGGAACGTGTCGCCCGCCCTGCCCCGGACCAGCATCACCGCGTTGCGCACGCGGGTGGCGAGCACCCAGGCCTCGTCGAGGATCGCCGCCTCCTCCGTGGCGATCAGCTCGGCCGCGCACGCGGCGTGCAGGGCCTCACGGGTGCGGGTGGTGCGCAGCCCCGGCTCGGCCCAGCCGTGCTGGAGCTGGAGCAGTTGGACGGTCCACTCCACGTCGGAGAGGCCGCCGCGGCCGAGCTTGGTGTGCAGGGTGGGGTCGGCTCCGCGGGGCATCCGCTCGGACTCCATGCGGGCCTTCAGGCGGCGGATCTCGCGGACGGCGTCCTCGCCGAGGCCCTCGGCGGGGTAGCGCAGCGGGTCCACGAGGTCGACGAAGGCGCGGCCGAGGTCGGCGTCGCCCGCGACCGGGTCGGCCCGAAGCAGCGCCTGCGACTCCCAGACCAGGGACCAGCGGCGGTAGTAGGCCTCGTACGACTTCAGGGTGCGCACCAGCGGCCCCGACTTGCCCTCCGGGCGCAGGTCCGCGTCGATGGCCAGCGGCGGGTCGGCGCTCGGCAACTGCAGCAGCCGCCGCATCTCGGCGACGACGGAGTTCGCGGCCTTCGCGGCCTCCTGGTCGTCCACGCCCTCGCGCGGCTCGTGCACGAACAGCACGTCCGCGTCCGAGCCGTAGCTCAGCTCGCGGCCCCCGAAGCGGCCCATGCCGATGACCGCGAACCGGGTCGGCAGCGTCTCGCCCCAGCCCTCCCGGACCACCGCGCGCAGCGTGCCCGCGATGGTGGCGGCCGTCAGGTCCGAGACGGCGGTGCCGACACGGTCCACGAGCGCGCCCGCGTCAGCCTCGACGGGGCTCTCCTCGGTGCCGTAGGAGGCGATGATGTCGGCGGCCGACGTGCGGAACAGCTCGCGCCGCCGCACCCCGCGGGCCGCCGCGACCGCCTGCTCGCCGCCGTCGGCGCGGCCCACGGCGGCGAGGACCTCCTGTTCCAGGTGGTCACGTGCGCGCGGCTCAAGGCCACGGGCGTCGCCGAGCAGCGCCACCGCCTCGGGCGCGCGCAGCAGCAGGTCGGGGGCGAACCGGCCGGCCGAGAGCACCCGGGCCAGGTTCTCCGCCGCGGCGCCCTCGTCGCGCAGGAGCCGCAGGTACCAGGGGGTCTTGCCGAGCGCGTCGGAGACCTTGCGGAAGCCGAGCAGGCCCGCGTCGGGGTCGGCGGAGTCCGCGAACCAGCCGAGCAGGACGGGCAGCAGGGTGCGCTGGATGGCGGCCTTGCGGGTCACGCCGGACGCGAGGGCCTCCAGATGGCGCAGGGCCGCGCCGGGGTCGGCGTACCCGAGCGCCACCAGGCGTTCCCTGGCCGCCTCCGTGCTGAGCCGGGACTCGCCGGGGGCGAGCTGGGCGACGGCGTCGAGCAGCGGGCGGTAGAACAGCTTCTCGTGCAGGCGGCGGACCACGGAGGTGTGCCGCTTCCAGGCGCGGGCGAGGTCGGTGAGGGGCTCGGTGCGCATGCCCAGGGAACGGCCGATGCGGCGCAGGTCGGCGTCGTCGTCGGGCAGCAGATGGGTGCGGCGCAGCCGGTAGAGCTGGATGCGGTGTTCCAGGGAGCGCAGGAAGCGGTAGGCGTCGTCGAGCTGGGTGGCGTCCACGCGGCCCACGTAGCCGCCCGCGGCGAGCGCGGCGAGGGCGTCGAGGGTGGTGGCGCTGCGCAGCGAGGCGTCGGCGCGGCCGTGCACCAACTGGAGCAGCTGGACGGCGAATTCGACGTCGCGCAGACCGCCGGGGCCGAGCTTCAGCTCGCGGTCGACCTCGCCCGCGGGGATGTTCTCGATGACGCGGCGGCGCATCTTCTGCACGTCGTCGATGAAGTTCTCGCGCTCGGCGGCCTGCCAGACCAGCGGCGCGACGGCGGCCACGTAGTCCGCGCCCAGCTCGGCGTCACCGGCGACGGGCCGCGCCTTGAGCAGCGCCTGGAACTCCCAGGTCTTCGCCCAGCGCTGGTAGTACGCGAGATGGCTGGACAGGGTCCGCACCAGCGGGCCGTTCCTGCCCTCGGGACGCAGATTGGCGTCGACCGGCCAGATGGTGCCCTCGACCGTGGTCTCGGAGCAGATCCGCATCAGGTGCGAGGCGAGGCGGGTCGCGGCCCGCAGCGCCTTGTCCTCGTCGGCGCTGTCGACCGCCTCGCCCACGAAGATCACGTCGACGTCGGAGACGTAGTTCAGCTCGTGGCCGCCGCACTTGCCCATCGCGATCACCGCGAGGCGGCACTGCGCGGCGTCGGCGGGCGCGTCCCTGCGGGCCATGGCAAGCGCGGCGCGCAGGGTGGCCGTGGCGAGGTCGGCGAGCTCGGCGGCGGTCTCGGAGACGTCGGTGGTGCCGCAGACGTCGCGGGCGGCGATGGACAGCAGGCAGCGGCGGTAGGCGACGCGCAGCGACACCGGGTCGTGCGCCTCGGCGAGGCCGCGCTCGAACTCCGCCACACCGGGGTGCAGGTCGGTGGCCTCGTACGTGACCAGGGCCCGCCAGTCCCCCGGGTGCCGGGCCAGGTGGTCGGCGAGGGCCTCGGAGGCGCCGAGGACGCCGAGCAGGCGGTCCCGCAGGGGCTTGGCGCTGATCAGGGTGTCGAGCAGTTCGCGGCGCGCGGTGTCGTCCGCCTGCGCCTCGGCGAGCCGGCCCAGCCCGAGCAGCGCCAGGTCCGGGTCGGCGGTGGCGCCGAGGGCGTCGAGGAGCACCGGGTCGGTGCGGACGGCGTCGAGCTCGGACGCGGCGAGGAGGCGTTCGGCGGCGGACGGGTCGGTGAACCCGTACCGCAGCAGTCGCGTGAACGTACTGCTCCTGCGCCCCTGCGGCACCGTCATCCCCGCGCCCTTCGCTCGCCTGTTCCTGGCGACGAGCCTACCCAGGGCCCGGCCGATGAGTTCCGCCCGCATGCGGGGTCCCTACGGGGACAGGAGCGTGGAGAGCAGGAGGCGACGTCATGCCGAGCCAGGAACCCCGTACGGAGATCGACGCCCGCTACAGCAGCGAAGGGGCGGCCCCGACCCCCTGGCCACAGGCCCGGGACGCGCTCGCGGCGGCCGAGCTGTGCTGGATCTCGACGGTACGTCCCGACGGGCGCCCGCACGTCACCCCGCTGAGCGCCCTGTGGCAAGGGGGTGCCCTGTGCTTCTCCACCGGCCCGGACGAGCGCAAGGCCCGCAACCTGGAGGCCAACCCCGAGGTCGTCCTGACCACCGGCGCCAACCTCTGGGACGAGGGTCTCGACGTGGTCGTCGAGGGCACGGCGGTGCGGATCACGGACGGGGCGCGGCTGCGGGAGCTCGCGGCGGCCTGGGAGGAGAAGTACGGCGGCTTCTTCCACTACGAGGTGCGGGACGGCTGCTTCCTCCACGAGTCGGGACGCGCGTACGTCTTCGCGGTGACGCCCCGTACGGCGTTCGGCTTCGCCAAGGGCGAGCCGTTCAGCCAGACGCGTTACCGCTTCGCCTGAGGCGCCCGCGCCGGGGCACCCGCCCGTTCCCCGGGACAGGGCACCGGATCGCTGCTGTACTCGACGCATGGAATACACACTCGAAGTGATCGGCATCCCCGTCAGCGACCTCGACCGGTCCAAGGAGTTCTACGAGTCCAAGTGCGGCTTCCACGTCGACCTCGACGGGGAGGTCATGCCGGGCGCACGCCTGATCCAGCTCACGCCGCCGGGATCGGGCTGTTCGATCATGCTCAGCACCGTCCTCTGGGAGACCACCCCGGGCCCCACGCCCCAGCCCGGCTCCTACCAGGGCCTCCAGCTCTGCGTCCCCGACATCAAGCAGGCCCACGCCGAACTGACCGCCCGCGGCCTGGACGTCTCCGAGCCGGTCCAGTACGCGGAGCAGGACGGCGCCACGTTCATGTACTTCACCGACCCGGACGGCAACGGCTGGGCGGTCCAGGAGTACAGGGTCCGGGCGGAGACGCCGCTGCGGGAGGCGATTCGCCCCTGACCGGGGCGAAGGGAGCGCCCCGGTCAGGGGCGCGGGGAACTGCGCGCGCAACCAGGACGAAGCCGCAGACGCGTCTGCTCACTGCCTCGGCAGACGCGTCCGCGGCTCTTTCTGGGCTGAGCGCGCAGTTCCCCGCGCCCCTTCGGGCCCTACAGCACCGGCAGGTTCTTGCGGAGCTCGAAGGCCGTCACCTCGGAGCGGTACTCCTCCCACTCCTGCTTCTTGTTCCGGAGGAAGAAGTCGTACACGTGCTCGCCGAGCGTCTCGGCGACCAGCTCCGAGCGCTCCATGAGGGCGATCGCCTCGCCGAGGTTCTGCGGCAGGGGCTCGATCCCCATCGCGCGGCGCTCCGCGTCGGAGAGGGCCCAGACGTCGTCGTCGGCGCCCGGCGGCAGCTCGTAGCCCTCCTCGATGCCCTTGAGGCCCGCGGCGAGGAGGACGGCGTACGTCAGGTACGGGTTGGCGCCGGAGTCGATGGAGCGGACCTCGACGCGGGCCGAGCCGGTCTTGCCGGGCTTGTACATGGGCACGCGGATGAGCGCGGAGCGGTTGTTGTGGCCCCAGCAGATGTACGAGGGGGCCTCGCCGCCGGCGCCCGCGGTGCGCTCGGAGCCGCCCCAGATGCGCTTGTAGGAGTTCACCCACTGGTTGGTGACCGCGGAGATCTCGGCGGCGTGCTTCAGCAGGCCCGCGATGAAGGAGCGGCCGACCTTGGAGAGCTGGTACTCGGCGCCGGACTCGTAGAAGGCGTTGCGGTCGCCCTCGAAGAGGGACAGGTGCGTGTGCATGCCGGAGCCGGGGTGCTCGGAGAACGGCTTCGGCATGAAGGTCGCCTGGACCCCCTGCTCCAACGCCACCTGCTTCATGACCAGGCGGAACGTCATGATGTTGTCGGCCGTGGAGAGCGCGTCGGCGTAGCGCAGGTCGATCTCCTGCTGGCCGGGGGCGCCCTCGTGGTGGCTGAACTCCACCGAGATGCCCATGGATTCGAGCATCGTGATGGCCTGGCGGCGGAAGTCCATGCCCACGTTCTGCGGGGTGTGGTCGAAGTAGCCGGAGTTGTCGGCGGGGCTCGGCCGGGAGCCGTCCAGGGGCTTGTCCTTGAGCAGGAAGAACTCGATCTCGGGGTGGGTGTAGAAGGTGAACCCGAGGTCGGAGGTCTTGGCGAGCGCCCGCTTCAGTACGTAGCGGGGGTCCGCGAAGGACGGGGAGCCGTCCGGCATCAGGATGTCGCAGAACATCCGGGCCGTGCCGGGGGCCTCGGCGCGCCAGGGCAGGACCTGGAAGGTGCCGGGGTCCGGCTTGGCGATCATGTCGGACTCGTAGACCCGGGCGAAGCCCTCGATGGCCGAGCCGTCGAAGCCGATGCCCTCGTCGAAGGCCTGTTCAAGCTCGGCGGGGGCGACCGCGACCGACTTCAGGAAGCCGAGTACGTCCGTGAACCACAGGCGTACGAACCGGATGTCGCGCTCCTCCAGAGTGCGGAGCACGAACTCCTGCTGCTTGTCCATCTCGACTTCCACCCATCCTTGCTGGTCGGAACCGGCTGCTCCCAAGCCATGGGACGTCGCCCCGGCACACGAGCATCCCACCACACGGTTTCGTGCGCGTTGCGGCTGCTCCTTGCCCATAGTGCACGCTCACCCCGGCACGGGGTATCCGGGACGGGTCCGGGGCCCCGGCGGGGTGGCCGGAGCGGGGGGGGCCGGAGCGGCGGGCCGGGGGTCCACGTGGCCGGGATCGGCCGGATGGCGGCGGCACTCGCCCGTGCCGCCCGTGCAGTATTTGACAGAGCGCCTCCTCCACCCGCCGACGCGGAGGCTACGATCAACGCACTCGCAACGCCCCCCGCTGTGCCGCACCGCCCCTTGGTTCCACCGGTTCCACGCACCGCCTTTGTTCCACGCACCGCCCCTTGTTCGACCCATCCGACTCCGCCGCTTTCCGCAGAAGGACACACCATGGGTTCCGCCAAGAAGACGAGCAGCGCCGAGCGCAAGGCCCGGATAGAGGAGATGCGGCGCGCGGAACGCGCCCGCGAGCGCCGCAACAGCGTGCTCACCATCGCCTTGAGCACGGTCATCGTCGCCGCGCTCGGCGTCGGCGGCTACTTCCTCATCTCGCAGGCCGACGACGACAACAAGGAGTCCGGCAAGGCGGGTGACGCCAAGGCGGTGGCCAAGTTCACGACGACCGCCGACGGCGAGCGGGTCTGGGATGCCAAGAAGCTCGGCCGCACCCACGTCGGCGGCAAGGTGAACTACCCGGTGACCCCGCCGGTCGGCGGCAACCACAACCAGGTGTGGATGAACTGCAACGGCGACGTCTACACCAAGGAAGTCCCGAACGAGAACGCCGTGCACTCCCTGGAGCACGGCGCGGTCTGGGTGACGTACAACGACCAGGCGAAGCCCGCCGACTTGAAGAAGCTGGAAGCCAAGGTCAAGAAGACCCCGTACTCCCTGATGAGCCCCGTGAAGAAGCAGAAGGACCCGATCCTGCTGTCCGCCTGGGGGCACCAGCGTGCGGTGAAGGACGCGGCCGACAAGCAGATCGACCCCTTCTTCTCCACCTACGTCCAGGGCAAGCAGACCCCCGAGCCCGGTGCGGCCTGCACCAACGGCCTGGGGCAGTGATGACGTGATGAAGCGCAGGGACTGGCTGATCGGCGCCGTCGCCGGGGCGGTGCTCGCGGCGGGCGGCATCACCGCCGCCGTCGCCTCCACCGACGGCTCCTCTGGCTCCTCTGATGCCGCCGGTTCCGCCGACGCGCCGTCGAGCACGTCCGCCGACGCGGGGTTCGCCCGGGACATGGCCGTCCACCACCAGCAGGCCGTCGAGATGTCCTACGTCATCCGGGACCGCACCGGGAACAAGGAGATCCGGCGCCTCGCCTACGACATCGCGCAGACCCAGGCCAACCAGCGCGGCATGATGCTGGGCTGGCTCGACCTGTGGGAGCTGCCGAAGGTGCCGCCCGGCGAGCCCATGGAGTGGATGGACATGACCGGCGTCCCCTCGGCGGGCGACGGCTCCCTCATGCCGGGCATGGCCACGAACGCGCAGATGAAGCGGCTCGGGGAGCTGAACGGGAAGCAGGCCGAGGTCTTCTACCTGAAGCTGATGACCGCCCATCACCAGGGGGGCATCCACATGGCTCAGGGGTGTGTCGAGCGGTGCGACGTGCCGGTTGAGCGGCGGCTCGCGCAGGGGATGGTCGAGTCCCAGGAGTCCGAGGTCAAGCTGATGTCCGACCTGCTGAAGGCGCGGGGCGCGAAGCCGTAGGGGTGCCCTCGCGGGGGCGCCCCAGACCCGCCCCTTCTCCGAAACCGGGGGCTGCCGCCGCCCCCTGGACCCCCGCTTGTCGGCGCTTCGCGCCTCGTCCTCAAACGCCGGACGGGCTGGAACTCACCGGCACATCTGGGGCGCCCCCGCGAGGCCTACACCCCACCTCACCCCCGGCGGCCGCACCCCCGCGCACAACGGCATCCCCGCCCCGTCCGTGAGCCCGAGCTCCCCCACGACCGCCCCGGCCTCCACCGCCGCCTCCGGCAGGTCGCCGAACCACAGCTTGGCCCGGCGGAACATCGCGAACTGCCCGCCGGGGGGCAGCTCGCCCCAGGTGAGGTAGAAGAAGCGCTCGCCCCGCTTGCCCTGGACGTAGGGCCCCTTGAAGTCGGGGGTGCCGTCCGGCGCGGCGACCACGGCCACCTCGAACTCGAACACCGCCTCGGCCGCGTCCGCCCGGACCAGCTGGTCGGGCTCCGTGCCGCGCTGCACCCCCACGTGCACGTCCCGATGGTCCCCGCACTCCGGCCCGGGCAGATCACGGCCGATGAGGCGCACCGTCAGCTTCTGAGTCATGGGATTCAGTCCACCACGGGGGTCTGACAGTCGCCCGGCCCCGGGCGGGCGGGGCCTCACGCGAGCCGCCCGAGATCCTCCCGCCGCAGCCGCCCGAGCAGCGCCTCCCCCCGCACGTACCGTTCGACCTCCGCCACCGCGTACTCCCCGAGCCTGCGCACCTCACTGCCCTGCGCACCCGCGATGTGTGGGGTGACCAGGACGTTCGGGAGGGCGAGGAGGGGGTGCCCGGGCGGCAGGGGTTCGGGCTCGGTGACGTCGAGGAAGGCGTCGAGGCGGCCGGCGGCGCAGGCGCGGGTCAGGGCCTCGGTGTCGACGAGGGAGCCGCGCGCGGTGTTGACGACGACGCCGCCGTCGGGGATGAGGGCGAGCATCCGCTCGCTCAGCAGACCTCGGGTCTCGGGGAGTTGGGGCGCGTGCAGGGTGACGACGCTGCTGGCCCGGCAGAGGTCGGGCAGATCCACGAGGTCGACGCCGAGGGCGGCGGCCTGGGCGGGGGTGACGTAGGGGTCGGTGAGCAGGACGCGGTGTCCGGCGTCGGAGGCGTTGAGGGCGGCGATGACGCGGCGGCCGATGCGGGAGGCCCCGACGACGCCGATGGTGCGGGCGTCGGCGCCGGTGCGTTCGGTGAACGGCGGCCAGCGCTCGGCGTAGCGGGCGGCGGCGGGCAGGGCGCCCTTCGTGGCGAAGGTGATCGCGGCGAGGGTGTAGGCGACGACGGGGCCCGCGTTGGCGTCGGCGGCGGAGGAGACGAGGACGCCTCGGTCCCACAGGGCGTTGGTGACCACGGGTTTGACGGATCCCGCGGCGTGCACGACGGCCCGCAGGCGGGGCGCGTGGGCGAGCACGTCGGCGGTCAGGCGGGGACAGTCCCAGCCGGTGACGAGGACCTCGACCCGGGCGAGCGCCGCGCGGGCGTCGGCGCCGGTGAGCCCGCCGGTGAGCGCGCCGGGCGGCAACTCGACGCTGCGGGCGAGGCGTTGGCGCAGCCCGGGGGCGAGGACGCGGTCCACGACGTCGGCACCCATGGCGAGGGCGGCCACCGGCCTGCGCCGCTCCGGCCCTGCGGCTTCCCGCGGCTGCTCCAGCTGATCGGGCACGCGTCGCCACCTCTCATAGAAAACGGTTACTAGGAGGAGTCAGGAGGCTAAGCCTCTGTCGGGACAGCGGTCAAGAGAAGGCAGGCAGCGCCAAGGCGCAGCCCTGCAAAGGGGGTTGACCGAGGACAGTAACCGCTTTAGATTCCCGGCACCTTGTCCCGACAGCTGTGTTCAAGACTGGGGGTTCCGTGTCAGCGGTGACGAAGGACCGGGCCGAAATCGAGGCGGTGACACCGCCGACGGAGCCCACCAAGGGGGCAATTGCCCGCAAAAGCGGGCGGGGCGAGAAGTGGAAACGGTTTCAGCGCACTCGGCTCCTGGTGCTGCTCATGGTGCCGGGCCTCGCGTACTTCCTGGTCTTCCACTACGGCGCGTTCATCGCGAACGCCGTGGCGTTCAAGGAGTACGTCCCCTTCGACGGCCTGTGGGCGAGCCCCTGGGTCGGCACCGAGAACTTCAGCCGGATGTTCGGCGACCCGGACTTCTGGCACGCGACCTGGAACACGCTGTTCATCGCGGTGCTCCAGCTCGTGTTCTTCTTCCCCGCGCCGCTCGCCCTCGCGCTCCTGCTGCACAGCCTGACCTCGGACCTGCTGCGCCGCTTCACACAGTCCGTGATCTATCTGCCGCACTTCCTGTCGTGGGTCGTGGTGGTCGCGCTGTTCCAGCAAGTCCTCGGCGACACGGGCCTGTTGAACGCGACGCTGAGCGACGCGGGCCTGCACACCGTCGACGTCATCGGCAACCCGGACGCGTACAAGCCGCTCGTCGTCCTCGAAGTGATCTGGAAGGACGCGGGCTGGGGCACGATCATCTTCCTCGCCGCGCTGATGCAGGTGAACGAGCAGCTCTACGAGGCCGCCGCGATCGACGGGGCCGGGCCCTGGCGGCGCTTCTGGCACGTCACGCTGCCCAGCATCCGGCCCATCGTGATCCTGCTGCTGATCATGCGGCTCGGCGACATCCTGTCCGTCGGCTTCGAACAGATGCTGCTGCAACGGCAGTCGGTGGGCCCGGAGGCAGGTGAGGTCCTGGACACCTTCGTCTTCTGGCAGGGCATCGTCGGCGGCGACACCGGCTACGCGGCCGCCGCCGGACTCTTCAAGGGCGTCGTCGGCGCGGCGCTCGTCTTCACGGCCAACCGGATCGCGCACCGGCTCGGCGAGCAGGGGGTCTACAAGTGAGCAGCGCCATCAGCCACAGGACGGCCCCGCGGAAGCCGCGCACGCCCCAAGTCGTCCGCCCCGCCTGGATGGAGCGGCCGCGGCCGCTCACCAAGGCCGCCAAGGGCCTGGCGGTCGCCGTCGTCCTCGCCCTCGTCCTGATCCCCTTCCTGGTGATCGTCTCGACGTCGCTCGCGTCCAACCGGGAGGTCGTCGACAACGGCGGCTGGGTGCTGTGGCCGAGCGAGCCGACCCTGCGCGCCTACCGCACCGTCCTCAGCGGCGGCATCGTCACCAAGGCACTCGGCGTGAGCGTCGCCCTGACGGCCGCGGGCACCCTCTTCTCACTCGCCTGCACCACCTTCCTCGCCTACGCCCTCGCCCGCCCCGGCGTCTTCGGCGGCAAGCCGGTGCTGCTCCTCATCCTGTTCACGTTCCTCTTCCCGCCCGGCATGATCCCGGCGTTCCTCCTGGTCAAGGGCATGGGCATGATGGACACGTACGCGGCCCTGATCGCGCCCGTGCTCATCAACGTCTTCAACCTGATCGTCCTGCGCGGCTTCTTCCAGGGCATCCCCGAGGAGCTGTACGAGGCGGCGCGCCTGGACGGCGCGAACGACTGGCAGATCCTGTGGCGGGTCGTGCTCCCGCTGTCGAAGGCGGCGCTCGCGGTGGTCTCGCTGTTCTACGCGGTGAGCTACTGGAACGCCTGGTTCCATGCCTCGATCTACCTGGAGTCCGACCACTGGCCGCTGTCGCAGGTCCTGCGTACGTACGTCATCGGCGGCTCCCAGATCGCCGACACCGGCCTGAGCGAGGCGGGCCAGGTCTCCGCCCCGCAGACGACACAGATGGCCGTCCTCGTGATCGCGACCGTGCCGATCCTGCTCGTCTACCCCTTCCTGCAGAAGTACTTCACCAAGGGCGTGCTCACCGGCGCCATCAAGAGCTGAGCCACCTCCCCGTACCCGCCGAAAGGTTGACCTCGTGTCTGGTTCCCAGGGTTCCTCGCGCCTCCCCATGGGGCGCCGGGCGCTGCTGCGCTCGATCGCCGTCGGCGGCGCCGCCCTCGCCGCCCCCGCCGTCCTCACCGGCTGCTCCACCGGCTCGGGCGGCGGCGGTGACGTGTCCAACGCCGGGAAGAAGATGGCCCCTTGGCCCACCTTCACCCCGACCAGGGGCCCGGCGCCCGACCTCCCGCCCAGCGCCGCGGGCGTGCAGGCGGGCTTCACCTCGTATCCGCGGCGCCTGGTGACGGCGACGGACGGCAAGCCGGGCACCGGCAAGGAGAAGATCCGCGTCCTGTCCATCACGTACGGCACCCCGCCGAAGCCCGCCGGGTCCAACAAGTACTGGCAGGCGATGAACGAGGCCCTCGGCGTCGAGGTCGAGTTCACGGTCGTGCCGGACGCGGACTTCCGCTCGAAGATGGCGACGCTCATGGCGGGCGACAGCGACGACCTGCCGGACCTCATCAACATCGGCGGCGGATACGTCCTGCCGCGCGAGGCGCAGTTCGTGAAGGCCCGCTGCGCCGACCTGTCGGAGCATCTGTCGGGCGACGCGGTCAAGGACTACCCGAACCTCGCGGGCATCCCCACGTACGCCTGGGAGGGCATGGGCCGGATCGGGGGCCGGCTCTACGGGCTGCCGGTCGAGCGGGCCAAGGTGCAGGGCGCGATGTTCATCAACCGCGAGGCCTTCGACAAGGCGGGCTACCGGCCCGGCATGTCGGCGCCGGACTTCCGGGCGATGGCCAAGGAGGGCTCCGGCGGCGGCAAGCACATGCTCGGCACCTCGACCGTCAGCTACTACAGCTACCTCTACCACGCCATGTGGCACGGGGCGCCCAACGAGTGGCGGATCAAGGACGGCCGGATCACGCCCATGTACGGCACCGAGGAGTTCAAGGCCGCCCTGGAGTTCATGGCGCGGCTGCGGGCCGACGGCGCCTACAACTCCGACGCCACCTCGATCTCCCAGGTCGACCTGAAGACGCAGTTCTACAACGGCACCGTCCGCTCCATGACGGACGGCTGGGGCGCGGTGCTCTCCAACGCGCAAGGCATCAAGGACGCGTACACCCTGGACGCCGCCGTGCCCTACGAAGTGCCCGGCGCGACGCCCGTCTACCAGCAGAACCGCGGCTGCTTCGGCTACACCGTCGTCAAGAAGGCGTCCAAGGAGCGCGTCCGGCTCATGCTGCGCGTCCTCGACTGGCTGGCCTCGCCGTTCGGCTCCAAGGAGTACCAGCTGAGTCACTACGGAGTGGAGGGCACCCACTTCCGGTTCGACAAGGCGGGCGATCCGATCCCCACGGAGCGCGGCCTCGTCGAGTCCCGCACGAACCTGCCGTTCCCGTATCTGATGGACGCCCCGCAGCCGCTGTACTTCCCCGGGCAGGCCGACCTCACGAAGCGGCTGCACGCCTGGGAGAAGAAGGTCGTGCCGCTGCTCGTGCCCAACGACCGCTGGGGGCTGCAGTCGGCGACCTTCAACCGGGTCGGCGCGTCGCTGCAGCAGATCGTCGAGGACGGGGTGACGGCCGTCGTCTCCGGCCGCAAGAGCCTGTCCTCCTGGGACGACGTCCACCGCAAGTGGCGGTCGCAGGGCGGCGACAAGTGCGCCGAGGAGTTCGGGGAGGAGTACGAGGCGGCGCACTGAGGCGGTGGCGGGGGCGCGATGATGGTCACGGGCGGGCGCCGGTCCGTCCCGGACGCGCTGTCCGTGTGTCGCGTGGGCGTCGTCCGCCGTCCAAGGGCGGCCGGGGCCAAGCGAGTTGAGGAGAGGCAACAGTGGGGGAACGGGTCACCATCCGCGAAGTCGCCGCACGCGCGGGGGTCTCCGTGGCGACCGTCTCGCGGGTCCTCGCGGGCAACTATCCGACGTCCGCGACCTCGCGGGCGAAGGTGCAGCGGGCCGTGAAGGAACTGGACTACGTCGTCAACGCGCACGCGCGCGCGTTGGCGGGCGCCGGGCGCAAGACCATCGCCGTGCTCACCTACGACGTGCTGAGCCCGTTCTACGCGCACGTCGCACAGGGCGTCGAGATGGAGGCCGCCCGGCACGGACGGCTCACGCTCGTCGCCTCCACCGGCAGCGATCCCGCGCGGGAGCTGGCGCTGGTGCAGATGATGCGGGAGCAGGCCGCCGAGGCGGTCGTCCTCGTCGGCGGGGTCATCGAGGACGACGAGTACCGGGAGCGGATGGCCCGGTACGCCGAGGCCCTCGCCGCCGCGGGCTCCCGGCTCGTGCTGTGCGGCCGGCCCGCGCCCGCGCCCGACGTGCCCGCCCTCGTCGTCGAGTACGACAACGAGGCGGGCGCCTACGCCATCACCAGCCATCTCCTGGGTGCCGGGCACCGGCGCATCGCCCTCATCGGCTACCAGCCCGGCAACACCACCGGGGAGGACCGGGTCCACGGGTATCTGCGGGCCCTCGACGACCACGGGGTGCCGCGGTCCGACGCGATCGTGCACGGGGTGGGGTTCGGGCCGCACCACGGGTACGAGGCGATCCGGGATCTGCTGCGGGCCGCCGACGGGAAGCCGGAGTTCACCGCCGTGTTCGCCGGGGACGACCGGGTGGCGGCGGCCACGGTGGTCGCGCTGCGGGAGTACGGGCTCTCCGTCCCCGAGGACGTCTCCGTCGTCGGCTACAACGACGATCCCGTCGCCTCCGACGTCACGCCCGGGCTCACCACCGTCCACATCCCCGCCGAGGAGATGGGGCGCACCGCCGTCCGCCTCGCCCTCGCGGGGGCGCCGCCGCGGTCCGGGCCCGAGCGGCACGTCCTGGGCACACACATCGTGGTCCGCGCGAGCGTTCGGCGTCTTGCCGTGGTTCGGGGGCGCGCCTGACGCGTCGGGCGCGTCGGCGCCGCTCCAGTCCCGCCGCTCCGCGGCGGATATGCCCCACCCGCCCACCCGTTCACCCGTTCACCCCACACGACGGGCTTCTGGCAGCAGTCCATCCCTCCGCCGACGCCACGGAGACGCCGACCGGGGTGCCGGTGCGGCAACGGTTGAGTGGCGTCGCTGGGGTTCGGGGGGGGAGGAGGGAGGGCTCGGGGCTGGGGTCCGGGACGGCTCGCCCCTGGGTGCCAGGGGTGCCTCGCTGCGATCTGCCGCCCCCAGCTGTGGGCAGTTGGTCTGCCCAGAGAGCGATGAGGGAAGCGTGGGCACCACCCACTCCGGCAGCGCCGTCAGGCCTGGCTCGTCGCGAGGATTGCCTCGGTCACCTCGTCCGGGCGGGCCCGCATCAAGAGGTGGCCCGCCGGGGCCAGGGCGCGGTAGGTCGCCCCCAGCGTCGCGGCCAAGGCGCGTTGGCGGGTCAGCCAGGGGTCGGACCAGGGCGTCCGGGAGGTCGACGCCGCGAGGACCGTCACCGGGGCCCCGGCGGGCAGTCGTGTCCCGCGCCGCAGCACCGCGAGTTCGTGCGCCACGTCGGCGTACGTCGCGTACTCAAGGAGCCCCGCACGCCACACCCGACTCGTGCCGTAGAGCGAGCGCAGCTCCCGTGGGGCGGGGCGCCCCGCAAGCCACCGCGCGGGCGGGCCCAGCACGAGCGGCACCCCGGCCGCGCCGAGCACCGCCCCGCAGGCCCGGGCGGCAGCCACCCGCGCGGCCCGGCAGGGAACGGCCCGCGCAGGCTCCTCCACGCTGGAGTCGACCAGCACCACCCCGGCCGTCCGCCGAGGACGGAGCCGTGCGAACGCCTCCACGTGGAACCCGGCGAGCGAGTGCCCCACGACGGTCACCGCCGCCCCGCCGAGCCCCACCGCGTCAAGGACGAGCCCGATCCGCTCGGCCTCCCCCGCCAGCGTGGGCGCCCCCCGCGCGGGCCCGCTGAGCCCGAGCCCGGGCCGGTCGAAGCGGACGACGGTGCGGGACGGGGCGAGGAGCGCCACCACGGGGTCCCACTCCCGCCAGGCGAGGCCGAGCCCCGCGCTGAGCACGCACACGGGCCCGTCCCCGGTCACGTCCACGTGGTGCGGCACTCCTCCGATCCGTACGAAGAAGCCCCTGGACGGCTTCGCCGCCCTCACCCCCGTGGCCCGGATCGCCGTACCAGCCACGCCACCACCACCAGCCACACCGCGATCGTGAGCAACTGGAGGCGCTGCGCGACCCCGAGCCCCCAGGTTCCCTGACCGGCGTCGAACGCGGCGACGGCCGCCAGCGTCCACACGGTGGCGGCCAGTTCGACGCCGAGCAGGAGGGTGAGGAGCCCGCCCGCGCGGACCCCGGCGCGCGCCCCGACCCTGCGTACCACCACCGTGAGCAGCACCATCCCCACCAGCGCCCCCGCCACCGCGACACTGCTGCTGACGGCGTGCGCGGAGTGCGCCGTCGGCACGAGCCCGGCCCGCTCCCGGGCCGCGCAGGCCGCGTCCGCGGTGGGCGCGCAGCTCAGCGGGAGCCGCGAGTCGGCCGCGGTGGCCGCGCCGAAGACCGCGACGCCGGCCCACCCGAGGGCGGTCAGGCGGGCGAGGCCGCGCGAGAGCCCGGCGGGCCGGACGCGCCGCAGCGGCGCGAGGACCGCACCGGCGCACACCAGCACGCCCGCCCCGAAGTCCAGGGAGCGGAAGAACGTCCCGTACGGCTGGTCCTCTGCGGCGAGTTCACTGACGTACGACCGCAGCGGCGAGAGCCCGGTCGGCAGGAACGCTTCGAGGGCCCAGGTGGTGTAGGCGAGGGCGCCGACCGCGAGGAGGACCGCGACGGCCGTGCGGGCGCCGCGGCGGGCTCCGGCGGCGGGGCGCTCGGGAGACACAGGGGGACAAAGGCTAGTCCGTGGCGTTCGTGCGCTGGTGGTCAGGGTGAATCCACTCCGGTCTGCGGTACTTGAGGAAGGCGGCGGGCGCGACGACGCCGAGCGCGAGGAGCCCGCCGCCGACGATGAGCAGATAGCGCCACAGGGGCGCGTTCCCGAACTGGTCGGGCGGTACGAAGCCGATGCCGAGCGCGCAGGCCGAGGCGACGAAGCCGACCCCTGCGACCAGCGTCACGGCGGGCACCACGAAGCCGCGCCGCACGTGCGGCTGGGTGGCGCGCAGCCGCACCACGGCCACGAACATCAGCAGATAGGCGATGAGGTAGATCTGCACGGTGATGACGGAGAACATCCAGTACGCGCTGGACACGTCGTCACTGAACGCGTAGAGGACGCCGATGAGGGTGGTCACGACCCCTTGCGCGACCATGATGTTGAGCGGGACGCCGTGCCGGTTGAACTTCTGCAGGAACGGCGGCAGATACCCCTCCTGCCGGGCCAGCGTCACCAGCCCCTTGGCGGGTCCGGCCAGCCACGTGAGCATCCCGCCGAGTGCCGCGAGCACCAGCATGACGCCGACGACCTTGGTCATCCAGCCGACGTGGAAGTGGTCGAAGAACGCCTGGAAGGCCTGCATCAGACCGGCCGTGAGGCTGAGTTCGGAGGCCGGCATGACCCAGCTGATGGCCAGGGCCGGAAGGATGAAGATCAGCAGGACGAGCCCGGTGGCCAGGAAGACCGAGCGCGGGTACTCGGCGCGCGGGTGCCGCAGCGAGGAGACGTGCACGCCGTTCATCTCCATGCCCGCGTACGACAGGAAGTTGTTGACGATGAGGACGAGGCTGGCCAGGCCCGTCCACGGCGGCAGCCAGTGGTCGGCGCTCATCGGCGCCTCGGAGGCGTTGCCCTGCCCCAGGAAGACGATGCCGAGCGCGACGAGGACGACACCGGGCACCAGCGTGCCGATCACCAGGCCGAGCGAGGAGAGGCCCGCGACGGTCTTCGTGCCGCGCGAGGTCACCCACACCCCGGTCCAGTAGATGACGACGATGACGATGGCCACGTAGAGGCCGTCCTCGGCGAGGCTCGGGTGCACGACGTACGCGAACGTGGAGGCGACGTACGCGAGCAGGCTCGGGTAGTACGCGATGGTCATCGCGAACTGGCACCACACCGCGACGAACCCCAGCGGCTTGCCCAGGGCCTCGCTGACCCAGCGGTAGATGCCGCCGGTCCAGCCGGAGGCCAGCTCGGCGCCGACGAGGGCGGTGGGCAGCAGGAAGACCAGGGCGGGCAGCAGATAGAGGAAGACCGCGGCGAGGCCGTACAGGGCCATCGACGGGGACGGGCGCAGGCTGGCCACCGACGCGGTGGTCATGAGGGCGAGCGTCAGCCAGGAGATGAACTGCCGCTTGGTCCCGGTGTCGGCGCCCGGGTCCGAGGCGAGCGCGGCCACCTCCTCCGCCGCCGCGGCCCCGGGTGTCGCCCCGTTCTGACCGGGTCTGTCCGTGGTCGTCATGGGCCCATGATCGTCGGAGGATGCCGGGGCCGCATGTCACCCGATACCCAGGAGGGGTAGGCTCCGGGCCGTGACCCCGAAGAGTCCGACGACGCGCGCGAGCCGGCTCGCCCTGCTCCTCGCGCTGCTCTTCGGCATCGTGGCGATGCATTCGCTGGGTCATCCCCGGGAGCACGGGGCGAGCGCCGAACGGGCTACCGCGGGCGGGCACGCGGGGGTGATGGCGGGCGGTGGGCACGCGCGCGTGGAGAGCGGTGGTGAGCACGCGCGCGGGGCGAGCGGGGGCGGGCACGCCCGCGGGGCGATGGGCTCGACGGCCGTGCATCCAACGGCCGTGAGCCCGATGACCGCGAGCTCGACGACGGTGAGCCCGACGGCCGAGAACCCGACGGCGGTGAGTCACGCGGCCACGGGCCCGAGCGCCATCGGCCCGGAAGGCATCGGCCCGGAGGTCAAGGGATCGAAGGGCAAGGGATCGAAGGCCATCGACCCGGCGGCAGGCGGCCCGGCCGGCGGGCACGACTCCGGCATGGACCCCCTCTCCGTCTGCCTGGCCGTCCTCGGCGCCGCCCTCACCCTCGCCCTGCTGCACGCGGCGGTCCGCCACCGGCCGTGGGGCGCCCCCGTGCACGTACCCGGCCTCGCCCGGCTCCTCGACGCCCTGCGGCCGAATCCCCCGCCACCCCGCGCCCTCCTCACCCGTCTCGCCGTGCTGCGCGTATAGGCCGCCGCACCGGCTGTTTCGCGCCGCCCGCACGCCCCGGAGACGGAAAGGGAACCTCCGGGCGGTGAGCGGTGTACCAGAAGCAGCAGACGCGCCCTTCTGCACGCACCACACAGACGAGGTGTTCACCAACCATGCGCACACCCATCTCACGCACCCCCCAGTCATCGGGCACGCCCCAGCCTTCGGGCACGCCCCGTTCTTCGGGCACGCCCCGTTCTTCGGGCACGCCCCGCATCCCTGACGCCTCGCGCCGGACGCTGCTCGGCGCCGCGATCGCCGCCGTCGGCACGGGACTTGTGACGGCCTGTTCAGGCGACGGCTCCCACTCCGGGCACGGGGGCGGCGGCCAGGGCGGCCCTTCCGCGCCCCCGAAGGGCTATGTGACGCCCACCGGCCGGGAGGTCGCCGCCGCGGAGCGCAGGCGCCCCGGCGGCGGCAGGGTCCGGAAGCTGCGACTCACGGCCGCTCCGGCCACGCTCGACCTGGGCGGCCCCACGGTGCGCACGTGGGCGTACGGCGAGGACCTGCCCGGCAAGGAGGTCCGCGTCACCGCGGGCGACACCCTCGCCCTCACCCTCGCCAACCACCTCCCCGAGCCCACCACCCTGCACTGGCACGGCCTCGCCCTGCGCAACGACATGGACGGCGTCCCCGCCCTCACCCAGCGAGAGATCCGCCCCGGCGCCGACTTCACGTACCGCTTCAAGGTCCCGCACCCGGGGACGTACTGGTTCCACCCCCACGCGGGCACCCAGCAGGACCGGGGGCTCTACGCACCCCTGATCGTCGACGACCCCAAGGAGCCCCTGGAGTACGACAAGGAGTGGGTCGTCGTCCTGGACGACTGGGTCGACGGGGTGGACGGCTCCACGCCGGACGCCGTCCTGAAGGAGCTGCGGGCCGGGATGGACCACGGCGGGAGCGGCGGCGGGGGCGGGGGCGGGCACGACATGTCCCACATGTCGATGACGCGGCCCCGGTCCAAGGACACCGCAGAGCCGAGCGGCCCGGCCGGGCCCTCCCGGATGATGATGGGCGCCAAGAGCGACATCCTCGGGCCGGACGCGGGCGACGTGGCCTACCCCCACTACGTGCTCAACGGCCGCACCCCCGAGTCCCCCACGACCTTCCGCGCCCGCCCCGGCGACCGCGTCCGCATCCGTCTGATCAACGCGGGCGGCGACACGGCCTTCCGGGTGGCGCTCGGCGGCCATGAGCTGACGGTGACGCACACGGACGGCTTCCCGGTGCGGCCCAAGAAGGCCGACGCGCTGCTCATCGGCATGGGCGAGCGGTACGACGTCCTGGTCACCGTCAAGGACGGCGTGTTCCCGCTGACGGCAGTGGCCGAGGGCAAGAAGGCGGCGGCCCGGGCGCTGCTCCGCACGGGCGGGGGCGCGCCGCCGCCCGCGTCGGCGCGCCCCAAGGAGCTGACGGGCCGGGTGCTCCTGGCCGACCGGCTCACGGCCGACGACTCCGTGGCCCTGGACGACCGCGAGCCGGACCGCACGGTCAGGATCCGGCTGACGGGCGGCATGGCGAAGTACGACTGGGCCTTCGACGGGAAGCCCTACTCCCCCGCCGGTCGGCACCCGGTCCGCGCCGGGGAGCGCGTCCGGATCGCGTTCACCAACGGCACCACGATGTGGCACCCGCTCCATCTGCACGGCCACACGTTCGCCCTGGCGGGCGCCCCCGGACGCCCCCGCAAGGACACGGCGGTCGTGCTGCCGAACGGCACGCTGACGGTGGACTTCGACGCGGACAACCCCGGCCTGTGGATGATCCACTGCCACAACGTCTACCACGCGGAGGCGGGGATGATGACGGTGCTCGGCTACCGCTCCTGAGGGTGCCGGGGCACCGGCACCGACGGCGGTCGGCACGGGAGCCGACCGCTCCCCGGGGTGCGGGTCACGGCCCCCGCACCCCGGGCGCGCCCCCGGCAGCCGCCTGGGTGCGCCCCCGCGCCCACCCGGCGCCGGGGCGCATCCGGCCGCCGTGTCCCACGCCCCACGTGGGCCGCCCCACACCCGTCCACCGGGGGCATCGCGTCGCTTTGACGATTAGACTGGGCGACGTGCCTCAACTACGCCTCGCCCTGAATCAGATCGACTCGACCGTCGGCGATCTCTCCCAGAACGCCGAGGCGATCGTCCACTGGACCCGGCACTCCGCCGAGCAGGGAGCGCACCTGGCCGCGTTCCCCGAGATGGCGCTGACCGGCTACCCCGTGGAGGACCTCGCCCTGCGCGCGTCCTTCGTCGACGCCTCCCGCCGGGAGCTGCGCGCCCTCGCGGCCCGCCTCCACGACGAGGGCCTCGGCGAACTCCCCGTGGTGGTCGGCTACCTGGACCGCACGGAGGAGGCCAAGCCGCGCTACGGCCAGCCCGCCGGAGCCCCCCGCAACGCGGGCGCGGTGCTGCACCGCGGCGAGGTGGCGCTGACCTTCTCCAAGCACCACCTCCCCAACTACGGCGTCTTCGACGAGTTCCGGTACTTCGTGCCGGGCGAGACCCTGCCCGTCGTCCGCGTGCACGGCGTCGACGTGGCGCTCGCGATCTGTGAGGACCTCTGGCAGGACGGCGGCCGCGTCCCGGCGACGCGCACGGCGGGGGCGGGACTGCTGCTGTCCATCAACGCCTCGCCGTACGAGCAGAACAAGGACGACGAGCGCCTGGAGCTGGTGCGCAAGCGCGCGCAGGAGGCGGGCTGCACGACCGCGTACCTCGCGATGATGGGCGGCCAGGACGAGCTGGTCTTCGACGGGGACTCCATCGTCGTGGACAAGGACGGCGAAGTCGTCGCGCGGGCGCCGCAGTTCGCGCAGGGGTGCGTGGTCCTCGACCTGGAGCTGCCCGCCGCCGGGCCGGTGCCGGAGGGCGTCGTCGACGACGGCCTGCGCGTCGAGCACGTCACGCTGTCCGCGGAGCCGCTGCCCGCGTACGAGGCGGAGTTCGACGGCGGGTACGCGGACCGGCTCGACGACGACGAGGAGACGTACTCGGCGCTCGTCGTGGGGCTGCGGGCGTACGTCACCAAGAACGGATTCCGCTCCGTGCTCATCGGGCTCTCCGGAGGCATCGACTCCGCGCTGACGGCGGCGATCGCGTGCGACGCGCTCGGGGCGGAGCACGTGCATGGGGTCGCGATGCCGTCGCGGTACTCGTCCGAGCACTCCGTCGGTGACGCCGAGGAGTTGGCGCGGCGTACGGGGCTGAATCTGCGCAACGTCCCCATCGCGCCGATGTTCGACGCCTACATGGAGTCCCTCGGCCTCACCGGGCTCGCCGAGGAGAACCTGCAGTCGCGGCTGCGCGGGACCATGCTCATGGCGCTCTCCAACCAGGAGGGGCACATCGTGCTCGCGCCCGGCAACAAGTCCGAGCTGGCCGTGGGGTATTCGACGCTGTACGGCGACTCGGTCGGGGCGTACGGGCCCATCAAGGACGTCTACAAGACCGCTGTCTTCCGCTTGGCGCGGTGGCGCAACGAGGCGGCCCGCTCGCGCGGGCAGACGCCGCCGATCCCCGAGAACTCCATCAGCAAGCCGCCCAGCGCGGAGCTTCGGCCCGACCAGGTGGACACCGACTCGCTGCCCGACTATCCCGTGCTCGACGGGATCCTCGAACTGTACGTCGACCGGGATCAGGGGGCCGATGAGATCGTCGCCGCCGGGTTCGACGCGGAGCTCGTCGCGAAGACGCTTCGCATGGTGGACACAGCCGAGTACAAGCGGCGGCAGTACCCGCCCGGCACCAAGATCTCCCCCAAGGGCTTCGGCAAGGACCGGCGGCTGCCGATCACCAACCACTGGCGCGAGACGGCTTGACCGGGGTCCCTGCCGGGGGCTCCCCGATCCCGCCCCTTCCCGGCTGTGTCGATGTGCGGCTCCGCCGCGCGGGGGGCTGCGCCCCTGGACCCCGGGGGTGGATGTTCCCTTCGGGCGGGACGGGGGCACCGCCGATCGGGGGTGCCCCGGGCCTGGTTACGGGTGGGGCGCGTCGGCCGGGGCCGAGGGGACGTGCTCGGCCACCAGACGCCCCGAGGCCCCCGGCCCGACCTCGCGGCCGCGGTCGACCGCGTACGCCACGGACGCCACCCCGATGCCGAAGACGGCAAGCGCCGCCCCGGCCACGGCGGGGGACGTGACGCCGAAGCCCGCGGCGAGGGCGAGCCCACCGATCCAGGCACCACCGGCGTTGGCGAGGTTGAAGGCGGCCTGGTTGGCGGAGGAGGCGAGGGACGGCGCGGCGGCGGCCTTCTCCATGACCATCAACTGCAGGGGCGACCCCGTCGTGAACGCGGCCATCCCGAGCAGCGTCACGCCCACAGCCGCACTCCACTCGGCCCGCATGAGGACGGGGAAGAGGAGCAGGACGAGGACGAGCGCGCCGAGCCCGCCGAAGAGGGTGCCGCGCAGGGAGTGGTCGGCGAGCCGCCCGCCGAGCAGGTTGCCCGCGGTCGCGCCGACGCCGAAGAGGGCGAGCAGCAGCGTGACGCTGGCCTCGGCGAACCCGGCGGAGTCGGTGAGCATCGGGGTGACGTAGCTGTAGGCGGCGAAGAGGGCGCCGAAGCCCGCGACGGTCGTACCGAGGGCGAGCCAGACGGGCAGCGAGCCGAGGGCGCGCAGCTCCCCGCGGAGCCCGGCGTTCTCGCCGTGGCCGTGGTCGGCGGGTACGAGGAGCGCGAGCGCGGCGATGGCGGCGAGCCCGATGGCGCTGACGGCGAGGAAGGTGGCGCGCCACCCGAGCTGCTGCCCCATGAGGGTGGCGACGGGCACGCCGACGACGTTGGCGACGGTGAGCCCGAGGAACATCAGGGAGACGGAGCGGGCCTTGCGCTCGGGCCCGACGAGCCCGGTGGCGACGACCGCGCCGACGCCGAAGAACGCGCCGTGCGGAAGGCCGCTCACGAAGCGGGCCACCATCAGCCAGTGGTAGTCGGGCGCGGCGGCGGACACCGCGTTGCCGACGACGAAGAGGGCCATCAGGCCGATGAGGACGCGCCGCCGGGGCAGCTTCGCGGTGACGGCGGCGAGCAGCGGGGCGCCGATGACGACGCCGAGGGCGTACGCGGAGACGAGGTGCCCGGCGGTGGGGATGGATATGTGCAGGTCGTCCGCGACGTTGGGCAGCAGGCCCATCATCACGAACTCGGTGGTGCCGATGCCGAAGGCGCCCACGGCGAGGGCGAGCAGGGCCAGGGGCATGAGGGACGTACCTTCCGGGGGACGGGGGCGCGAGACGGCGGACGTACGGAATCCGGATCCGTACCACCGACGGATCCGTACCACCGCTCGACACGAAGCCGAATCCGTAAGTTTACCGTCGAAACAAAGGCTCCCGGCCCGAGTATTCCGCGAGGTTAAGGGCGGATGACGGTCAGAGGTCGACGCTCGCGGCCACCGGCAGGTGGTCGCTGCCCGTCTCCGGCAGGGTCCAGGAGGACACCGGCTCGACACCCTTGACCAGGATCTGGTCGATGCGGGCCATCGGGAACGAGGCGGGCCAGCTGAAGCCGAACCCGTCGCCCGCGGCGCCCTGCGTGGAGCGCAGCTGAGAGGTGACGGCGTTCAGGGCGCGGTCGTTCATGGTGCCGTTCAGGTCGCCGAGCAGCACGACCTTGCCGAGCCGCTCGTCGGAGATGGCCTCGCCGAGCGCGTCGGCGCTGTCGTCGCGCTGCCCGGCCGTGAAGCCCGCGTCGAGCTTGACCCGCACCGACGGCAGGTGCGCCACGTACACCGCGACCTGCCCCTTGGGCGTGTCGACGGTGGTGCGCATCGCGCGCGTCCAGCCGAGCTTGATGTCGACGGGCTTGGTCCCGGTCAGCGGGTACTTGCTCCAGACGCCGACGGTGCCCTGCACCGAGTGGTACTTGTACGTGCCGGCGAGCGCCTTCTCGTACGTGGGCACGGCGGCGGCGGTGAGTTCCTCCAGGGCGACGACGTCCGCGCCGGACGCGGCGACGTCGCGGGCGGTGCCGGACGGGTCGGGGTTGTCGGCGTTCACGTTGTGCGTGGCGACGGTCAGGTCGCCGCCGCCGCCGGACTTGTCGGTGATGAGCCCGCCGAAGGCGCTGAACCAGACGGCCACCGGCAGCACGAGCGCGATCAGGGCCGTCGCGGACTTGCGGACGACGGCGATGACGAGCAGGACCGGGACGAACACACCGAGCCAGGGCAGGAAGGTCTCGGTGAGGCTGCCGAGGTTGCCGACGCCGTTGGGGATCTGGGCGTGCAGCAGCATCACGAGACCGATGAGGACCGCGATCCCCGCCGTGATCAGCCCGCGCCGCCAGATGCCGGGGTCGCCCCGCCATCCGTCGGCCAGGCGCCGCAGTCCGGAGGTCCGGCGCTCGGGCTCCGAGCCGCCGCTGTCCGTCTCCGCCTTGTACGCCTGCGCCATACTCTCGTCGCCTCACTGACTGCCGTGCACACCGTCTCCCCGCCCCTGCACCCTAGGCGATGATCGCGTGTCTCCTCCGCCGTCCGGGGACGGCCGTACGGGCACGAGGACGACCGGACGGGCTCGCAAGGTTCCGGATGTGTGCGCGAGGCACGGCCTCTGTGACGAAACGCGCACATCGTCCATGGGGCGTGGCGCAGGCGGCCGACGGGGGCAAGGGGCGGACGGCCGCGGCGAGGGTGGCGAACGCCACGCGCGCGGCCGAGCGTTCACTTCGCGGGCCGCAGTCCTTCGAGGACCAGGTCGACGATGCGCACCGGCAGGTCCTCGTCCAGCGGGGCGTCGGGGCGCAGCACGCTGCGTACGAGCATGGGGCCGACGAACAGTTCGTTGGCGAGCACGATGTCGACGTCCGCGCGGAGTTCGCCGGTCTCCACGCCGCGGCGCAGCACCTCGAAGGAGACGCGGCGCTGCGGGTCGATGACCGTCTTGTGGTAGGCCTCCCACAGTTTCGGCAGGCTCTTCATCTGCGCGAAGACGTTGTGCAGGATCGCGGACGAGCGCATGGTGAGGCCGCGGCGGCGGATGTGTTCGACGAGGGCGACGAGGTCGTCGCGCATGGAGGTGCCGGGGAGTTCGGCGGGGGGCTCCTCCAGGGTGCGCAGGACGTCGACGAACATCTCCTCCTTGCCGCTCCAGCGGCGGTAGATGGTGGCCTTGCCCACCCCCGCGGTGCGGGCGACGCGCTCGATGGACAGCTCCGCGAGGGGGACGCCGTCCTCGATGAGCTTGATGACGCCCTCGATGATCGCGCGTTCCACGGCCTCGCTCCGGGGACGGCCTCTGGCGCCTGCGCCCTTGGCGGTGTCGCCCTCGGCCTTGCCGGTGCGGCCCTGCTCCACGATGTTCGACTCCTCTGCGGTCTGCGTCCCCCGCATTGTCCCTGGTCCCCGTCGCGGGACCAGGGGCACCGTCGTCCTCACGATGCCGTCGGCCCGGGGCCGCGCCCTCAGTGGTCGGCGCCCACCCGGTCGGGGGCGGGAGCGTCCGACGAGGGCACCGCTTCCTCGGGCGGCTTGCCCGGCAGGTACAGGGAGACGACGAGCACGCCCACCAGGGCGACCCCCGCGCCGCACAGCGCGGTGATGTGCATGGCGTGCAGGAACGAGTCGTTGGCCGCGGAGACCAGGGCCTCACCCCGCCCGCCGAGCCGCCCGGCCACCCCGAGCGTCGCCTCGATGGACTCGCCCGCGGTGTGCCGCGCCCCGGGCGGCAGCACCTTCAGCTCGTCCTCGACGCCGCCGCGGTAGGCCGCGGAGAGGACGGACCCGAGGACGGCGATGCCGAGCGCCCCGCCGACCTGCCGGAAGGTGTTGCTGAGGGCGGACGCGGAGCCCGCCTTCTCGCGGGGCAGCGCCTGCATGATGACGACGCTGGTGGGCGTCATGATGTGCGCCATGCCCGCGCCCATGAAGAAGAAGATGACCTCCATGACCCAGATGGGCGTGTCCGCGTCGAGGAGGGTGAAGGCGACCAGCGTGAGAGTGATCACCGCGAGACCACCGGCGCAGACGGCCCGCACCCCGAAGCGGTCGACGACGAGCCGGGCGCGCGGCGCGAAGATCAGCTGGGCGACGGCGAGCGGCAGCATGAGCAGGCCGGTCTCCAGCGGCGAGTACCCGCGCACGCTCTGGGTGTAGAAGACGGCGAAGAACGTGACGCCCATCAGCGCGAAGAAGACGAGCGCGATGGCGGTGATGGCCGCGGAGAAGACGCGGTTCTTGAAGTACGAGATGTCGATGGACGGGTGGTCGCTGCGCTTCTCGTACCAGACGAAGCCGACGAGCACGGCCAGGCCCGCGAGGATCGTGGCGAGGGCCTCGGGGTCGGTGAAGTCGGCGAGCTGGCCGCCCTTGATGATGCCGTAGACGAGCAGCACCAGGCCGATGACGGAGAGCACGACGCCGACGAGGTCGATGCGGCCCGGCTTCGGGTCCTTGGAGTCGGGGACGAGCACGATCATCAGGCCGATGGCGACGATCACGATCGGCACGTTGATGAGGAAGACCGAGCCCCACCAGAAGTGGTCGAGGAGGACGCCGCCGGTGATGGGCCCGATCGCGACGGCGAGGCCGACGCCCGCGGCCCAGATGCCGATGGCCTTGGGCTGCTCCTCGCGCTCGAAGACATGCATGAGGACGGCGAGGGTCGCGGGCATCACGAAGGCGGCGCCGAGCCCCATCAGGCCGCGGAAGCCGATGAGTTCGGCGGGCGAGCCGGACTGGGCGGCGAGCGCGGAGCCGATGCCGAAGACGGCGAGCCCGGCGAGCAGCACCTTCTTGCGGCCGAGGCGGTCGCCGAGCAGGCCCGCGGTGAAGAGCAGTCCGGCGAAGACGAGCGTGTAGGAGTTGATGGCCCACTCGAGCTCGCCCTGGGTGGCGCCGAGGCCGGTGGGCTCGGGGGTCGAGATCGTCTTGATGGCGACGTTCAGGATCGAGTTGTCCAGGACGACGATGAGCAGGCTGAGCATGAGGACGCCGAGGATCGCCCAGCGACGGCGGTGCACCGCCTCCGGTATCCGGGGCGCGTCGGGGACGGCAGGTGTGGTCATGCGCTCCACCCTAGGCCAATTTCGATACGAGACCGTCTCGTATTGGAAAGGCTTTACGCGCTCTTTTCCGGTCCATCATGTGGAATCTTTCCGTCCACCCCCCGGAACCAAGGCCTCCGCGCCCCAGGAAACCGCCGCGTCCACAGCCGGGCCGGAATTGGCCGAAACAACACCCCCTAGCCTCCGGGCGGCACGCGATGCCACCATGGACGTGATCCGGGGACGCCGTCAGGGCGCCTCGAGACGACAGAAGGAGCCGTTGCGATGACGCAGCTTTCGGCTGCCCAGAGCCCCGCCCCCAAGGAGCGGACGTCCGACAGCAGCAAGGCGCTGTACGGCGGCAAGGGCACGCGCCGCATCACCGTCCGCGACATCACCGCCGCCAAGGAGCGCGGCGAGAAGTGGCCCATGCTCACCGCGTACGACGCGATGACCGCGTCCGTCTTCGACGAGGCCGGGATCCCGGTCATGCTCGTCGGCGACTCGGCGGGCAACTGCCACCTGGGGTACGAGACGACCGTGCCCGTGACCCTCGACGAGATGGCCGTCCTGTCCGCGGCCGTGGTCCGCGGCACGAGCCGCGCCCTGATCGTCGCCGACCTGCCCTTCGGTTCGTACCAGGAGGGCCCCGTCCAGGCGCTCAGGTCCGCCACGCGCCTGGTCAAGGAGGCCGGTGTGGGCGCGGTGAAGCTGGAGGGCGGTGAGCGCTCGCTGGCCCAGACCGAGCTGCTCGTCAGCTCCGGCATCCCCGTCATGTCCCACCTGGGCCTGACCCCGCAGTCCGTGAACACCATGGGCTACCGCGTCCAGGGCCGCGGCGAGGAGGCGGCCCAGCAACTGCTGCGGGACGCCAAGTCGGCCGAGGCCGCGGGCGCCTTCGCGGTGGTGCTCGAACTCGTACCGGCCGAGCTCGCCGCCGAGGTCACCCGGTCGCTGCACATCCCGACCGTGGGCATCGGCGCGGGCTCCGACTGCGACGCCCAGGTCCTGGTGTGGACCGACATGCTGGGCCTGACCGGAGGCAAGATGCCGCGCTTCGTGAAGCAGTACGCGGACCTGCGCGGCGTGATGGGCGACGCCGCGAAGGCGTTCGCCGAGGACGTGGTGGGCGGCGCGTTCCCGGCCGCGGAGCACGCGGTCCACTGACGCCCTGGCCCCGGCTCCCGGCACGACGTGCCCCGGGAGCCGCGGCCGACGGAACCATCGCGGCACCAACGGCAGCCCGCCGACCGTCCCCCGTCGGCGGGCTGCCCGCCTCCTCCCGGCCTGTCCGGGTAGCTACCGTCGATATCGCGCCACCGCGCCTGGCGGGCAGCTCGCACCGCTTCGCGGCGGTTCCTCCGCACCCGTCCATGAGGGCGGCCGCTCACCGGCCACCCCCCGCTCCCGCTCCTGTCGGTCGGCTGTCGGTGGATTGTCGGTGGCACCTGCTCTCATGTACGGCATGACAGAAATCGACAACAAGCCCCAACGGGGAGCGGACGGCGCCGCGAGCGCCGTTTCGGTACGGGGGCTGGTCAAGCACTACGGCGAGACCAAGGCGCTGGACGGCGTCGATGTGGACGTCCGCGAGGGAACGGTCCTCGGCGTCCTCGGACCCAACGGCGCCGGCAAGACCACACTCGTACGCTGCCTCTCCACGCTCATCACACCCGACTCCGGCAGCGCCTTCGTCGCGGGGTACGACGTGCTGCGCCAGCCGCGCCAGCTGCGCCGCGTGATAGGCCTCACCGGTCAGTACGCGTCGGTGGACGAGAAGCTGACCGGCTGGGACAACCTCTACATGATCGGGCGGCTGCTCGACCTGCCCCGCAAGGAGGCCCGCTCGCGCGCCGACGGCCTGCTGGAGCGCTTCTCGCTCACCGAGGCCGCCCGCAGGCCCGCCAAGACGTACTCCGGAGGCATGCGCCGCCGGCTCGACCTGGCGGCGTCGATGATCGGCAGCCCGGCCGTGCTGTTCCTGGACGAGCCGACGACCGGCCTCGACCCGCGCACGCGCAACGAGGTCTGGGAAGAGGTCAAGCGCATGGTCGGCGACGGCGTGACCGTCCTGCTGACCACGCAGTACATGGAAGAGGCCGAGCAGCTCGCCAGCGAGCTGACGGTCATCGACCGCGGCAAGGTCATCGCCAACGGCGGCATCGAGGAGCTCAAGGCGAAGGTCGGCGGCCGCACCCTGCGCATCCGCCCGGCCGACCCGGCGCAGCTGCGCCCCACGGCCACCGCGCTCGACGAGGCGGGCCTCACGGGCCTCGCCACGACCACGGTGGACGCCGAGACCGGCACGGTCCTGGTGCCGATCCTCAGCGACGAACAGCTCACGGCGGTCGTGGGCGCGCTCACCGCGCGCGGCATCACGCTCTCCGACATCGCCACCGAACTGCCCAGCCTGGACGAGGTGTTCCTGTCCCTCACCGGTCACAAGACCAGTGAGTCGCTGGACTCCACGGCCACGAAGGCCGACGATCTCGAGGGGGTCGCCGCATGAGCACCACCACCGTCAAGGCGCCCTCCACGCCGCCCGCGCAGGAGCGGCCCGCGCCCAAGGCCGAGCCCGACACCCGGATCGGCCTGCGCGCCCATGCGCGCCACACCAGCGCGCTGGTCCGCCGCAACCTGCTGTGGATCAAGCAGGACATGGAGTCGATGTTCGACGCCGTCCTGATGCCGATCGTCTTCACCCTGCTGTTCGTGTACGTCTTCGGCGGCTCCGTGGGCCAGGCCCTCGGCGGCGGCCGCGACGAGTACGTGCAGTACGTGATCCCCGGCCTGATGGCCATGATGGGGATGAACATGGCCATGGGTGTGGGCACCGGCTTCAACCAGGACTTCCAGACCGGTGTCATGGACCGCTTCCGGTCGCTGCCCATCGGCCGCTCCTCGGTGATGATCGCCAAGATCGTGGTCGAGCTGCTCCGCATGCTGGTCGCCACGGCGATCCTGCTGGTCGTGGCCCTGATCATCGGCTTCTCCGTGGAGAGCATCCCGGGTCTGATCGCGTCCATCGGCCTCGCCATGGCCTTCGGCGTGGGCCTGATGTGGATCTTCCTCACCATGGGTGTCGTCATGAAGAGCGCCCAGGCCATCCAGGGCATGGGCTTCCTGGTCCTGATGCCGCTGCAGTTCGGCTCGTCCATCTTCGCGCCGACGGAGTCCATGCCCGGCTGGCTCCAGGCGTTCACGGACTACAACCCGCTGTCGTCGCTCGCCGACGCCGCCCGCGGCCTGATGAACGGCGGCCTGCCGGTCGCCCACGACGTGTGGGTGACGCTCATCTGGTCGGTGGTCCTGACCGGCGTGATGGCGCCGATCGCGATCCACAAGTTCCGCACCAAGACGTGACGCGCACGCCGCGCCCGAGCGCGGTCCGGGGCCGCCGGGGCGCGGCCCGCGGTCACAGTCCCGCCGAGGCGACGGCTTCCTCCCAGGAGCGGCCGTCGCCTTCGGCGTACGCGGCGGCGTAGTCCGCGTCGCCGAGCAGCGCGCGGACCGTCCGCTCGGCGGCGCCGCGGATCTCCCGCTCCATGGCGACCGGGACATGACCGGACGGCAGCCGGGAGTCGGCCACGGCGAGCAGCCGGGCGGCGTCCGCCGCGCGGCCGGTGTCGTGGCAGGCGAGCGCGCGGGCCACGGTCGCCAGATGGACGGAGAGCAACTGCGGGGCGACGATCTGCGCCAACGGCTCGGCGGCCTTCTCCACGGCTCCGAGGGCGCGGCCGAGCCCACGCTCGTACTGGCCGTCGAGGGTGTCGAGCCAGGCGTGCGCGCCGAGCAGGAAGCCCTCGAAGAGGGCGAAGCCGAAGACCGCGAACTCCTCGCGCAGGGTCACCAGTTGCTCGCGCGCCTCCCGGGCCCGGCCGGTCCGCCCGAGCAGGCTGACGAGGAAGAGCCGGGCGGCGGGCAGCGCCCCGTTCAGCCGGCTGCCGCTGTCGTCGATCACCTGCCGCAGCAGAGCCTCGCCGCGCTCCTCCTGCCCCGCCTCGATGAGCACCGTGCCGAGCCGGGCGGTCAGCAGCGACACCTGGGCCCGCGCGCCGACCGCCTGGGCGTGCTCCGTGGCGGCCTGGAAGTCGTCGGCCGCGAGCAGGTACGCACCGCGCCGTTCATGGGCCTCGCCGCGCGACGACAGCGCCTCGGCCGCGCCGAAGGAGTCACCGATGCGGGTGCAGATCGCCAGGGCCTCGTCCGCGTCGGCGACGGCGTCGCCCGCCCAGTCGGAGCGGTTGGCGAGGATGTTGGCGCGCTGCTGGAGGGCGGCGGCCAGCTCCCAGTCGAGGCCCAACTCGCGGCAGGCGGCGACGGTCGCGTCGGTGACCTGGCGCAGCCGGTCGGCGTCCCCCGTCATCAGGACGGCGAAGAACCACAGGTTGCCCGGGCTCCGGCAGGTCTGCGGCAGGCCCGGCCGGTAGGTGTCCCGGATCGCGCGCAGCTTCCGGTCGGCCTCCGGGGTGTGCCAGCCCACCGGGTCCATGTCCATGCAGGACAGCTGGATGAGGTGCACACCGCGGCGCGCCTCCTGGAGGAGTTCGCCCGTCAGCGGGGGCGGGATGTCGGTGCAGCGCCCGTACAGCGGCGCGGCGGGCGTGACGGGGCCCGCGAACGGGTCGGGGCCGAGGGCAAGGACCTCCCGGGACCAGTTCCGCACCTCCTGTCGCAGATCACGGATCAGCCAGAACCACGACAGGGACAGGACCAGGCACAGCGCCTCCTGCTCGTCGCGTGCGGCGACGGCGTGGCGCAGCGCGGTGCGCAGGTTCTCGTACTCCGCCTCGAACGCCGCGATCGCCTCGCGCTGCCCGCGGCGGCGCAGCGCCGGGTCGGTGACGCGGGCGAACTCCCGGAAGTGGACGAGGTGCGCCCGGGTCACCCCGGCCCGCTCCCCCGCCTCGTCGAGCCGCTCCCCGGCGTACTCGGAGACGGTCTCCAGGAGCCGGTAGCGCATCACGTCGCCGTGGGCGGCGGGAGCGGCGACGACGAGGGACTTGTCGACGAGGGAACCGAGAATGCCGGCGATGTCGCGCCGGTCCACACAACCGCGAGCCCCCTCACAACCCGACTCCCCCAGGAACGACCCCCCTACCCCTCCCCCTGACTCTCCTCCCGCGCAGACGGCCTCGGCTGCCGCGAGGTCGCAGCCGCCCGCGAAGACCGAGAGGCGGCGCAGGACGGCGCGCTCGGCGTGGTCGAGGAGGTCCCAGGACCAGTCCACGACGGCGCGCAGTGTCTGCTGGCGCGGCAGGACGGTACGGGAGCCGCTGGTCAGGAGCCGGAAGCGGTCGTCGAGGCGGTCGGCGATCTGGCGCGGGGTGAGCATGCGCAGCCGGGCCGCGGCCAGTTCGATGGCGAGCGGAAGGCCGTCGAGGCGGTGGCAGATCTCGGCGGCGGCGCGGGCGTCGTCGTCGATGCGGAAGCCGGGCCGCGCGGCGGCGCCGCGGTCGGCGAGCAGGCGCAGGGCGAAGGGTTCCGGGAGCGGTTCGACGGGGCGGACCAACTCGCCCGGTACGCCGAGGGGTTCGCGGCTGGTGGCGAGGACGGTGAGCCCGGGGCACTCGGCGAGGAGCCGCTCGGCGAGGCGGGCGGCGGCGTCGATGACGTGCTCGCAGTTGTCGAGGACGAGCAGCATGCGGAGCGGGCCGCAGTGCTCGGCGAGGCGCACCATCGGGTCGTCGGCGTGCCGCTCGGCGGCGGCCCGCAACTCTTCGGCGCCCGCGCCGCGCAGCACGGTCTCGCGGGCGCCGAGGGCGGTGAGGACGGCTTCCGGTACGTCGTCGGGGTCGTCCACGGGCGCGAGTTCGGCGAGCCACACGCCGTCCGGCGCGGCGTCGCCCACCGTCTCCGCGGCCTCCTGCGACAGCCGCGTCTTACCGGCGCCGCCGGGCCCGGTGAGCGTCACGAGCCGCGCGCGACCCAGATCGTCCCGGATGGTGTCGATGTCCCCCGTACGCCCGACGAAGGAGGTGAGGCGGGCGCGGAGGTTGCCCGGGGCGGGGCTGACGCCGGGGCGGGTGTCCGTACCCCGGGCGTCCATGCCGGAGTCGGCACCGGTGAAGGCGCCCGTGGCACGGCTGGAACTGCCCATGCCCATGTCGGAGCCGACGCCGATGGGGCTGCCTCCTGCGGCAGGCACGACGGCCGACACCGGACTCGCGTCGGCCGGACCGACCCCGCCCAACCCACCGCTCGACGCGACCTCACCCCCCGAGGGCCGAAGCAACTCCCCATACAGGGAACGCAGTTCGGGCCCGGGGTCGGCGCCGAGGCGGTCGGCGAGGGTGCGGCGTACGCCTTCGTAGGCGGCCAAGGCCTCCGCCGCGCGGCCGACGTCGCGCAGGGCGCGCAGGCGCAGGGCCTGGAGGGGCTCGTCCAGCGGGTGGGCGTCGCACAGGGCGGTGAGTTCGGGGAGCGCGGACTCGGCCTGCCCGAGGAGGAGGGCGGCGGTGAACCGGGCGCGCAGGGCGTCGAGTCGGCGCGCGGACCAGCGGGCGGCTTCCGCCGTGTGGTCCGGCAGGTCGGTGAAGGGGTCGCCGTGCCAGAGGCCGAGGGCGTCGTCGAGGAGGGCGGCGGCCCTGGCCGGGTCGCCGTCGGCGAGGGCGCGGGTGCCTTCGCCGACCAGGCGCTCGAAACGGTGGGCGTCGACGTCGTCGGGGGTGGCGCACAGGTGGTAGCCACCCTCGGCGGAGGCCACGGCGTCGGCGCCGAGCGCACGCCGCAGCCGGCCGACCAGGGCCTGCAGGGCGGCGGGGGCGTCGGCCGGGGGTGCGGTGCCCCACACCTGGTCGACGAGGACGGCCGCGGGGACGGCGCGGCCCGGGCGCAGGGCGAGCGCCGCGAGGAGGGCACGCAGGCGCGCGCCGCCGACGGGCACCGTGGTGCCGTCGGGGCGCAGGGCCCGGGTCACTCCGAGGACGCGATAGCGCACGCGCCCATTGTCCCCCGCCCACACACCGCCCCGTCCCCCGTCACGAGGAAGCCCCACCGGCCGGGGGCCGGACAAAGTACCCCCACGTCGCGGGCGCCGTCGGCCGTGGGCTGTGCCCACCCTCCCCCAAGCTCTCGGCTCCGCTCGAGCAGGGGACCCCCATCGCCCCTGGCGGCCCAGCTGCCCACAGGGTGGGGCGGACAGTGGCCGCCGCCCCCACCGAACCGATGGCCGAACGGGGAACCCCCACCGGACCGAAGACCGAACGCCCGGCCCCACCGAACCGATGGCCGAACGGGAAACCCCCACCGAACCGTTGGCCGAATGAGGAACCCCCACCGGACCGATCCCCGCCAACGAACCGGAGGGGACGTGCCGGTATGTCCGCGCGCAGCTCGGCCCACCACGACGAGCGCACAGAAACTGTCGACGACGACACACACGCGAGCACGGACATACCGGCACGGCCCCGCCCCACGAACCGGACAGAGGGCGAAAGGACAGCAACCCCCTGATGCCGCCCCCGACAGGTAGCCTCCAGCAGCAACGGCACCCCGTTCCGCGGACGAAGGAGCACCATGACCACCGCCCCCACCCGGAGCGACCGCCGGGTCAGCCCGGTCTTCCTAGGGATCGCCGCGGTCGCCGCGGCCTCGGGCTGGGCGGCCTGGACCGGGTTCGCGGACAACCCGGGCTTCGCCGTCTTCCTGTTCGTGACGGCGGCCTGGATCGTCTCGCTGTGCCTGCACGAGTACGCGCACGCCCGCACCGCCCTGCACAGCGGCGACATCTCCATCGGCGCGAAGGGCTATCTCACCCTGAACCCGCTGAAGTACACGCACGCGCTGCTGAGCATCGTCCTGCCCGTGCTGTTCGTGATCATGGGCGGTATCGGCCTGCCCGGCGGCGCCGTGTTCATCGAGCGCGGCCGCATCCAGGGAAGGTGGCGGCACAGCCTGATCTCGGCGGCGGGTCCGCTGACGAACGTCCTGTTCGCGGTCGTGTGCACCGCGCCGTTCTGGCTGGACGCCCTGGACGGCGTCCCGGACACGTTCCGGTACGCGCTCGGGTTCCTGGCCCTGCTCCAGGTGACGGCGGCGATCCTGAACTTCCTGCCGATCCCGGGCCTGGACGGCTACGGGGTGATCGAGCCGTGGCTTTCGTACAACATCCGCCGCCAGGTGGAGCCGTTCGCCCCGTTCGGGCTGCTCGCGGTCTTCGGCATCCTGTGGATCCCGGAGGTCAACGACATGTTCTTCGACGCGGTGGACGCGATCCTGCGCGGCCTCGGCGTCACCGACTGGGACACCTACTGGGGCCAGCGCCTCTACCGCTTCTGGCAGGGCACCCCGGACATCCCCGTGATCAACGGCTAGCGAGGGCTGTCAACGGCTGGCGAAGGCGATCAACGGTTGGCGGAGGCCGCCCCGCCGCGCTGCCGCAGCGCCTTGGCCCGGCGGGCGTAGTACCAGGTCATGTTGGACGAGAGCCCGGCGAGCAGCACCCACACGATGCCGAGCAGGCTGCCCTGCGCGAAGGCGACCACGGCGGCGGCGACGGACAGGACGCAGACGACGAGGGCGTACAGAGCGAGGCGGGGCATGGGGTGCGGCTCCTGGTGCGGCGATCCGGCGGACGTACCGCACCAGTGTCCCCCATGCCCCGCGCCCGCGGGAACGCGGTGGCTACACGTCGGTGACGCGAAGGCCCGCGTGCGCCTTGTAGCGCCGGTTGACCGAGATCAGGTTGGCGACCAGGGACTCCACCTGGTGGGCGTTGCGCAGACGGCCCGCGAAGACGCCGCGCATGCCGGGGATGCGGGCCGCGAGGGCCTGCACGAGGTCCGTGTCGGCGCGGCTCTCGCCGAGCACCATCACGTCGGTGTCGATCTCCTCGATGGACTCGTCCTGGAGGAGCACGGCGGAGAGGTGGTGGAAGGCGGCGGTGACCCGGGACTCGGGAAGGAGCGCGGCGGCCTGCTCGGCGGCGCTGCCCTCCTCGGGCTTCAGGGCGTACGCGCCCTTCTTGTCGAAGCCGAGCGGGTTGACGCAGTCGACGACGAGCTTGCCCGCGAGCTCCGTGCGCAGCGCTTGAAGGGTCTTGGCGTGCCCGTCCCACGGCACCGCGATGATCACGATGTCGCTGCGCCGGGCGCACTCCGCGTTGTCCAGGCCCTCGACGCCGAGGCCGAGTTCACCGGCCGCGGCGGCGGCGCGCTCGGCGGCGCGGGAGCCGATGATCACCTTCTGGCCGGCGCGGGCGAGGCGGTAGGCGAGCCCGCGGCCCTGGTCGCCGGTGCCGCCGAGCACGCCCACGACGAGCCCGGACACGTCGGGCAGGTCCCAGGGGTCCTTCGCGGGCGCCTTCTGCACACTTTCCGTGGAAGTCATGGTCAGACCTTACGTCCGTGCCGGGCGCCCGCCCCGGCCGACCGCGCTCAGTCCAGCCGGTGCAGCGGCACGCGCCGGAAGGTGATGGTCTCGTACGCGCTGAAGTCCCCCGTCTCGTACAGGAGGCCGACCGCGTCCTCGTCGAGGCGGACGAGGTCGGAGTATCCGGCGGGCAGCCCGTCGACGGTGTGGGCGGGGTGCCAGGTGGTGCCGCCGTCGTGGCTCTTGCGGATGCTCATCTGCGCGCGGAAGCCGGGGTCGGCGGGCCCGGAGTACAGCAGCAGGTCCGGGTCGACGAGCTGCAGCACGCTGGCCTCGACGACGGGGCCGGTGAGGCAGGACTGGGGCCGGAACGGCTTGGCGAGGCTCTGGCCGCCGTCGTGGGAGTGGGCGTCGGCGCGGGTGCCGGGGGCCGGGGAGTCGTTGCGGGTGTTGAAGTAGACGCGGCCGTCGGGGAGTTCGGCGGCGGTGGTCTCGTTGACGTTGATGTAGCCGTTGGTGTTGTCGTCGACGTACCCGATGCGCCAGTTCTGGCCGCGGTCGTCGCTGAGCAGGCAGTGCCCGCCGTTGTACCTGCCCTCGGTGCCGTTGTCCGTGCCGGTGGGCGGCAGGGAGTGGTTGGCGGGGACGACGACGCGGCCGCCGGTCAGCTGGATGGCGTGGCCGGGCGTGGTCGCGTACCAGCGCCAGGAGGTCTTCTTCGTCTGCTTGGTGATCTCGCGCGGCGCGGACCAGGTGAGGCCGTCGTCGTCGCTGTGCCGCACCCAGACGCGGCGGCCGTCGGCGGCGCTCACCTCGCCGCGCCGGATGGCGTTCTCGGTGGCCGCGGCGGCGTTCCTGACGTGCACGAGCAGGATCCGGCCGGTGTCGAGGACGACGGGGGCCGGGTTCCCGGCGAGGTCGGTGCCGTTGGCGCCGACGACCTGGAGCGGACCCCAGGTGCGGCCGCCGTCCACGGACCGCTTCAGGACCACGTCGATGTTCCCGAAGTCCTCCTGCGAGCCGACGCGGCCCTCGCAGAAGGCGAGCACCGTGCCGCTGTGCGTCACGACCACGGCGGGGATCCGGAAGCTCGCGTACCCCTCGCGTCCCGCACGGAAGGGAACGGACGTCTCGACGGTCTCGGTTGTCTCAGCTGTCTCCACTGGCATCCGTGCCCCTTCCCCAACGTGGGGGAATTCGCGGTGAACTCCCGCTGACGAATCTCCCGTTGAGGCAGTATGCGCCCCCATGGACGCCGTACGCGTCGCGCTGCTGCGCGAAGTTCTCGCCGGGACCGAATGGCCGGGGGCCACCCGCCGCTTCGCGGGCGCGCTGCGCGCCAGCGTCGTGCCGCACGGCGGCGGCCTGCTGCTCGTGGGAACGCGGGAGTACGAGCCGTGGCACCTGGCCGCACACCTCGTGGACGAGGCCGCCTGGTCCGGCACGCCGGAGCTGACGCCCACGCTCGTGCGGCACCGGCCGCGCCCGGACGCGCCCGCGCAGCTCTCGGTGGGCCTCGGCCGGATCGAGGCGGCGCGGCGCGGGGAGACGCTGCTCGTGGTGGCGCCCACGGCGCCCCCGGCGGGGCTGCTCTCGCGGGTGCACGACGCGCGGCGGGCGGGCGCCGCGGTGTTCGCGCTCGGGGAGCGCGACGGCGATCTGGGAGCGCTCGCCCACGAGTCGCTGACGCTGCCCGACGCGGCGGGCCTCGACCTGGACACGGTCCAGCATCTGGTGAGCGCGGCGGCGGGCGAGAACAGCCTGCCCGCGCCGCGGGGGCGGCGCCGGGTCCGCGACCGGCTCTCGCGCCTGGCGGACCAGCTGACGGCGCCGCCGCCCGCGCGGTGGTGAGGGCGGCTGCGCCGGGCCGGGCGGGCGGGCCTGCGGCCGGACCCGGCCGGGGCTCGGCCGGGGCTCGGTCGGAGCCCCGGCTCAGCCCTGGGCGGGCCCGGCCGGGAACAAATCGATTGCGCCGTACGTCTCCCGCCGCTGAACATGACCTCTTGTGAAACGTTCCGCCGCGATCCTGCCCGACCTCTCCCCCTGGCACTCCACCCGCGACTTCCGGCTTCTCTGGGTGCAGGGTCTGGTCACCTACTTCGGCAGCTTCATGGCGATGATCGCCCTGCCGCTCCAGATCAAGCACCTCACCGACTCGCCGCTCGCCGTCGGCGCGATGGGCGCCGTCGAGCTGATTCCGCTCATCGTCTGCGGCCTGTACGGCGGGGCGCTCGCCGACGCGGTGGACCGGCGCAAGGTGATCCTGCTGACCGAGGCGGCGCTCGGCCTGCTGGCGCTCGTGCTGTTCGTGAACGCGCTGCTGCCCGAGCCGATGCTGTGGCCGCTGTACGTCGTCGCGGCCGGTGTCTCCGGTCTCGCCGGGCTCCAGCGGCCCGCCCTCGACTCGCTGATGGCCAAGATCGTGCCGCACGACCAGCTCACGGCCGCCGCCGCGCTGAACTCGCTGCGCTGGAACGTCGGCGCGATCGCCGGTCCCGCGCTCGCGGGTGTCGTCGTCGCCTACGCCGGGCACGCCAGCGCGTACGCCGTCACCGTCGTCGGGTTCGCCGCGTCCGTGGTCCTGTGCGCCCGGCTCTCGCCCGCGCCCGCCACGCACGGGGCGCGGAAGCCGTCGCTGCGGGGGCTCGCGGAGGGGGCGCGGTACGCGTGGTCGCGGCCCGTGCTTCTCGGTACGTACGCCATCGACGGGGTGGCGATGCTGTTCGCCTTCCCGAACACGATCTTCCCGTTCCTGGCGGACGACCTGGACGCCGAGTGGTCGCTCGGGCTGATGTACGCCGCCGGGGCCGTGGGGTCGCTCGTCCTCAGCCTCACCAGTGGGTGGACGTCGCGGGTGCGGCGGCACGGGGTGCTCGTGGTGTGCGGGGCGGCGGGGTGGGGGCTCGCCATCACGCTGGCCGGGGTGCTCGGCAATGTGTGGCTGGTGCTGTGCTGTCTGGCCCTGGCCGGGGCGGGCGACATGCTGAGCGGTCTTGCCCGGTCCACCATCTGGAACCAGACGATTCCCGACGAGCTGCGGGGGCGGCTCGCCGGGATCGAGGTCCTCTCCTACAGCGTCGGGCCGCAGCTCGGCCAGGTCCGCGCGGGCGCGGCGGCGGGCTGGTCCGGCACGCGCCCGGCGATCTGGTCCGGTGGCCTCGTCTGCGTCGGCGCGGTGGGTGCGCTGGCCGCCGCGATGCCGTCCCTCCTGCGGTACGACGCGTCGACGGACCCCGACGCCCGACTCCGCCGCGAAGCGGCTGCCGCCGCGGCCTAGGCAGGTCGGGGCGCCCCGGCCGGGGGAGCATGAGCCACAGCGGCGGCAGCGGCAGGGACTTCACCCGCAGCCGCCGACGGCGGGAAACCCCCGCGGGAGACGCTCACCGTCCGGTCGACTGGAAACGGGCGGGCGGGTGGGAGAGATCCGCCGCGGAGCGGCGGGACAGGAACACCCCCCACCGGGCCGCAGACGAAGAACCGCCCCTCAGTCCTCCTCGCCCCGCGCGGCGGAATCGTGCCACCGCGGATCGGTGTCCCACTCAAGGTTCCGCTCCGCGGCGGTCTCCATCGCCCGGGTGGCCTCCTCCCGGGAGTCGTAAGGACCGAAGCGGTCCTTACCGGGACACTCCGGCCCCTCCTCGACCTTCTGGTGCTCCAGACAGTAGAACCACTCGCCCGGCTTGCCGACGGTCCGCTTCTTGAACAGGGCCATGTCCGGCTCCTCTCTCTCCCGCCATGCTGCCCCACGGGCGCTCGTTAGACTCGCTGACATGTCTGGCCAGTCACTGCTCGTACCAGGGGAGCTCTCTCCCGCCCGCCCCGTGCCCGGAAACATCAGGCGCCCGGAGTACGTCGGCAAGCCCGCGCCGACCCCGTACACCGGACCGGAGGTGCAGACCCCGGAGACCGTCGAGCTGATGCGGACCGCGGGCCGCATCGCCGCGCGCGCGATGGCGGAGGCCGCGAAGGCCATCGCGCCGGGGGTGACCACCGACGAGCTGGACCGCATCGCGCACGCGTACATGTGCGACCACGGCGCGTACCCCTCGACGCTCGGCTACCGCGGCTTCCCGAAATCGCTGTGCAGCTCGGTCAACGAGGTCATCTGCCACGGCATCCCCGACTCCACCGTCCTGAAGGACGGCGACATCATCAACCTGGACGTGACGGCGTACATCGGCGGCGTGCACGGCGACAACAACGCGACGTACCTCGTCGGCGACGTGGACGAGGAGTCGCGGCTCCTCGTCGAGCGCACCCGGGAGTCCCTGAACCGCGCCATCAAGGCCGTCAAGCCCGGCCGCCAGATCAACATCATCGGCCGGGTCATCGAGTCGTACGCCAAGCGCTTCGGCTACGGCGTCGTGCGCGACTTCACCGGCCACGGCATCAACTCGTCGTTCCACTCCGGCCTGATCGTCCCGCACTACGACAGCCCGCACGCGACGACGGTCATCCAGCCCGGCATGACGTTCACGATCGAGCCGATGCTGACGCTCGGCACGCACGAGTACGACATGTGGGACGACGGCTGGACCGTGGTGACCAAGGACCGCAGGCGGACGGCGCAGTTCGAGCACACGCTGGTGGTGACGGAGACCGGCGCGGAGATCCTCACGCTGCCGTGACCGTGGGCCGAGGCCCGAAACCGGGGCCGCCCCGGCCGGACCAGGTTCGCCCTGGGCCGCCCGGGGCGGCCCTTTTTGATCGTTTACGCATCCCCGACGGGGAACGGGGTAGCGTTTTTACCGACAGAATGTCGGGAACCAGTTGACTTAGGTAAGCCTAACCTTGGATGATCGGTCCTGGCCACACCGCTTTCCCGCCCTTCTTCGGCTCCGGAGGTCCCATGGACACGGCGATCACTCAGCCCCCCACGTTCTCGACGCTCATCCGCACCGCGTCCCACGAACAGCACACCGAGGCGGAGTCGTCGACGTTCATGAGCGACCTGCTCGGCGGCCGCCTCGACGTGAGCGCGTACGCGCGGTACACGGAACAGCTGTGGTTCGTGTACCGCGCGCTGGAGGACGGCGCGGCGGCCCTAGGCGACGACCCGGTGGCAGGACCGTTCATACGGCCCGAGCTGGCCCGGGTGGCCGAGCTGGAGCGGGACCTCGCGCATCTGCGGGGCGCCGACTGGCGCGCGGGCCTCACGGCCCTGCCCGCCACGGCGGCGTACGCGGCCCGGGTCGAGGAGTGCGCGCGCACCTGGCCGGGCGGCTATGTCGCCCACCACTACACGCGCTATCTGGGAGACCTGTCCGGCGGACAGATCATCCGCGGCAAGGCCGAGAAGACCTGGGGCTTCGACCGCAAGGGCGACGGCGTCCGGTTCTACGTCTTCGAGGGCATCGCCAACCCCGCCGCCTTCAAGCGGAGTTACCGCGAACTGCTCGACGGCCTCGACGTGGTCGTGCCGGACGAGCTGGAGAAGCAGCGCATCGTGGACGAGTGCAAGCGGGCGTTCGCCCTGAACACGGCGGTCTTCCGGGAGCTCGGGGCCGAGTTCCCGCTCTCGGCCTGAGCCGCGCCTCCCTCAGGAGAGAGTGAGACTCGGCGGCCGGGGGAACGTCACCCGGCCGCCCAGTTCGATGAAGTCGTCGAGGCCCGGGGCCGTGAGGAGTTGGGAGCCGCGGCCCTGGGTGATGTTCAGGGCGCGGCCCAGCTCCCGGGTGAGCGCGAGGGCCGCCGCCCCCGTCGCCTCGTCCTCGACGATCCCGTCCCCACGGCCGGGAAACCCCCGCGCCCGCACCCGCCCGGCGGCCTCGTCCTCCCACGCCCAGGCGTAGATCCACTCCCCCTCCGGCGGCACCGGAAGCGCCTCCACCTCCGCCGCCGACGCGTACCGCCGCAGCGTCCGCTCCTGCGCCCAGTCGGCCCGCGCCACGATCCAGCTGAACTCCCCGTCCTGGTGGGCCTCGACGACCCCGGCGGCGGTGACCAGCTCGGGCACGTCGAGCAGCCAGGCCGCGCCGACGCACGGGTAGCCGGCGAACGGCAGCCGCGTCGAGGGCGTGTAGATGTCGACGGCCCCGCGCTCGGGGTCGTCGACGAACACCGTCTCGCTGAAGCCGAGTTTGGCGGCGAGCGCCTGCCGGTCCGCCCGCTCGGGCACCCGTGAACCGTCCCGTACGACGCCCAACTCGTTGCCGTACCGGCCGTCCGGGGCGCAGAAGACCCGCAGGACGTCGATGCCGTGGTGCACGTCGGGCACGCCCGCCGTGTCCCGCGTGTCCGGCCCGCCCCACGCGCTCACCGCGTCCCGTGTGCCCGGCCCGTCCGGCGCGCCGTGCGGGTCGCGCGTGCCATGTTCGTTCGCTGCGTTCACCCAGGCATTGAAGCATCACGTGCCCCACACCCGTACACACGCCCGACGGCGGGCACCCGGCGCGCCAAGCGCCGGGCACCCGCCGTCAGTTCGGCCGGTGCGGTCGGTACGGTCCGTGCGGCCGGTTCAGCCCCTCGGGCCCGCGCCGCCGACCGCGACCTCGCCCGCCACGTCGCTCACGCGTGGCGGCCCGGGTGGAAGTCGTGCCTCCGCCGCGCCGCGTACACGACCCCGGCCCCGGCCACGACCACCGCGCCCGCGGCGCCGAGCAGCGCACCCGAGGGCGCGCTGGACCCCGTCGCGGCGAGCGACCCGCCGCCGCCGACCGAGCCACCACCGACCGAGCCGCCGCCCACGCTGCCGCCACCGCCGACCGAACCGCCCCCGGCGGCCGCGCTGTCGGCGCCCGATCCGGAGTCACCGGCGCCGCCCGCGGGAGCGGGGATGTCGGCGTCGGCGGACAGGGTGAGCGCGACCGTCATCGGGTCGAGCTTCTCGCCCTTCTTGTACGGCGATCCGGCCGCCTCGCTCTCGAACTGCTTGGCGCCCGCCGCCGTGAGCCGCGTGGGCACCTTGCCGAGCAGGACGACGTCACCCTTCGCCTTGTAGGAGGCGCGGGCGAGGTCGAGGGTCGCGAACTTCACGTCGTTGCTGGTGCGGCCCTGGGCCTTCACGTCCACGGTCAGCGTGCCGGTCTTGCCGCGCGCCTTGACCTTGAAGTCGCTGAACTTCATGTCGATGCCGTGGCCCTTGTACAGGAACCGCACGCTGCCGCCGAAGGACGCGTCGATCTTCTTGGCCCCGGCGTTCCAGGAGGCCTTGCTGTGCGGGAAGGCGTACCCGGACGAGGTCTTCTTCGCGCCGCCGGACGTCTGCACGCTGCCGCCCGTGGAGATGTAGCGGCGGAAGGACTCCTTCAGGCCCCAGGACAGCTTGCCGCCGACGACCTTGCCGCCCGCCGGACCGCCGGTGCCGGGCGACGGCTTCGAAGTCGGCTTCGTGGGCGTGGGCTTGGGCTTCGAGGTCGGCTTCGTCGGCTTGGACGTCGGCTTCGTCGGCGTGGGGCTCGGCTGCGGGGCGGGGCCGCCGGTCTTCACCGTCAGCGTGGCCGGGTCGAGCGCCTGACCCGCCTGGTACATGCCGTTGAACGCCTTGGCGCCCTTGGCGGTGAGCGCCGTCGGGATGTCCTTGAACGTCATCGCGCCGCCCTGGCCCTGCCCGGGGCGGACCCCGCTGAGGTCGAGGGTCGCGAGGTCGATGTCGTTCTGCTTGGCGCCGTTGAGCGTGACGTCGGCCTGGATCGCCCCCGTCTTGCCCTGGGTGTGCACCTTGACGTCCGCGATGGCGATGTCGAACTTGTGCTGCGTCGAGGTGAAGCGCACAGCGCCCTTGAAGGCGGCCTTCAGGGCGTGGTCCGCCAGTTCGTACGTGCCCTTGCCGCCGGTGAAGGTGAACACCCCGTTGTCCGGCGCCTGCTTGGCGCCGCCACTGGCCGTGATCTTGCCGTGCGCCATGCCCGTGACGTACTTCCGGAAGGACTCCTTCAAGCCCCAGTCCAGGGTGCCGTCCGTGATCGTGAAGGCCGTCGGCGCCTTCGGCTCGGCGGCCGCGCGGGGTGCGCCGGACGCGGCGTCCGAAGGCGCGTCGGCGGCGACGGCGGGCAGGGCCAGCGCGGCGGTGCCCAAGGCGACGGCCGTCGCGACGGCGGCCGCGCGGGCTATGGGGCGACGGGTGACTGCCATGGTCTGTGTACTCCTCGGGAAAGGGAGGGGAGGGAGAGGGATGGGGATGGGGATGGGGTGAACGGGGCGTGGGGGGGGTGGGGAGTTGGGGGGATGGGTGGGGACGGGGAAGCGGATACGCGGGCGGGGCGGCGGGATGCCGTTCAGGCGGTCGGTCCCCCGGGGTCCGCGGAGGCGTCGCCCCCGTCACCCCCGGCGGACGCCGCCCGTGCCGCCCTGCGGCGGCGTTCGAAGCGGAACGCGAACGCCGCCGCGACTAGCAGCGCCGCGACCGCGGCGAGCGTGAGGGGGAGCGCCTTCGACGAGCCGCCGGAGTCGTCGGAGTCGGCTGAGTCGTCGGCGGCGGACTCCGACTTCGCGGACGTCTTCGGCTTCCCGTCGGACGCGGCCTTCTTCGGGCCGGGTTCGGAGCCGAGGTCCGGCAGCGCGGGCAGTCGCGCCTGGTCGTCGACGGCGACGGCCAGCGAGACGGGGTCCATGGCGGTGCCCGGCCTGTACATCGAGCCGAACGCCTTGGCGCCGTCGGCGGTGAGTTTCGCGGGGGCCTCGGTGACGGCGATGAGGCCGTCTTGCGGCTTGAGGTCCTTCAGTCCGGCGGCCGCGAAGGTGACGAGCGGAGCCTTCTTCTTGCGGAACTTCCCGCCGTCGACATCGGCGTACAGCGTGCCCTCGCCGCCCTTCACGCCGACGGCGACCTCGCTCAGCCGGATGTCGAGCCCGTGCTTGCCGGTGAAGCGGACGGCACCGGCGAAGTCCGCGGCCAGGGTGCGCTTCTTCTCGTCGTACGAGCCCTTGCCCTGGGGGAAGCGGAACAGCGCGCCGCCGTCCTCGGCACCGGACGACAGCGTCCACTCGCCCTTGGCGATGCTCCCGGAGACGTACTCGCGGAAGGTGCGGCGCACGCCCCAGTCGACGGCGGCGTCCTCGATGCGCCCGGCGGCCCGGTCCTTCTTCGCGTCGGCCCCGGACTTCTTCTCGTCGGGCTTCTTCGACCGCCCGCCGTCGGACCCGCCGGGCTTGTCGGCACCGCCGGAGCCCGCGACCAGGTCCGTCGACAGGCTCACCGGGTCGAGCCGGGTGCCCGCCGTGTAGTACCCGGCGAAGGCCTTCGCGCCCTGCGAGGTGAGCGTGGCGGGCAGGTCGGTGAGGGCGATGGGGCCCGTGCCGCCCAACATGTTGATGCCCGAGACGTTCAGTCGGGCCAGCGGCACCTGGGCGGTCGAGGTGACCTTGCCGGTGCCCTTCTCCTTGCTGACCATGTCGGCGTGGAGCGTGCCGGAGCCGCCGGAGACCTTGACCGTGGGGCGGCTGATCGTCAGGTCGAGGGCGTTCGAGCCGCCCTTCTTGTGCCCGGTGAAGTGCACTCCCCCGGAGAACGCGGCGGTGAACGCGCCGGTGTCGGGGTCGTAGGAGCCCTTGGCCGAGTGGAAGCGGAACTGGCTGCCGCCGACCGTGGCCGCGCCGCCCCGGAGGTTCCAACTGCCCTTGGCGATGGGCCCGGTGACATAGCTCTGGAAGGAGGACTTGATGCCCCAGTCGAGCCTGCCGCCCTGCACGGTGCGCGGTTTCGCGTGCGCGGCGGTCATCGGGAGCAGCGCTCCCAGGAGCGCGGCCAGGACGGCCACGGCTCCTACGCGTGCGCCGCGGCGCGTGCGCGGCTGTCTGGGCGACGGCATCGGACCCCTCCAGGTCTGGCTATTAAGGTAAGGCTAACCTAAACTACGATCATCGTGGCGCGGAACCCCACGCCACAGCCACCCCGGCCGTTCGGGACACCGCGACGGCCTGAGACCCCAACAGCACGACAGGACGGTGGACTTCGGTGCGCAAGCCGCGCTCACTCCGTATCGGCGGCCTCGTCAGCGCGGTGACCGCCGCGCTCGCGCTCACCCTCGCCGGGTGCGGCTCGTCCGGCGACGGCGACGGCACGGGGGACGGCGGCGGACCGCGGGCGAAGGCCGCGCCGGCCGACCGCGTCGAGCCGCTCGCGGCCGAGGCGGCGCCGAAGCTGCCCGCGACCGTGAAGTCCGCCGACGGCAAGCAGGTCACCGTCGAGGACACCAGCCGGATCGTGCCGCTGACCGGCAGCCTGAACGAGATCGTGTTCACGCTCGGGCTCGGCGAGAACGTGGTGGCGCGCGACATCACCGCCACCTTCGACCAGGCCAAGAAGCTGCCGGTGGTGACGCGCGCCCACGACGTCTCGGCGGAGAGCGTGCTGTCCCTGAAGCCGACGGTCGTCCTCGCCGACACCACGACCGGCCCGGCCGAGGCCGTCGACCAGATCCGCTCGGCGGGCATCCCCCTCGTCGTCCTCGAACCGGCCAAGAGCCTCGCCGACGTGGGCCCGCGCATCGAGGCGGTGGCCCGGGCCCTCGGCGTCGACAAGGCGGGCGCCGCGCTCAAGTCCCGTACCGAGGACCGGATCGCGAAGGTGCGCGCGACCGTGCCCAAGCAGTCCGAGAAGCCCCGGGTCGCCTTCCTCTACCTGCGCGGATCGGCCTCCGTCTATCTGCTCGGCGGGCGCGAGTCCGGCGCGGGCTCGCTCCTGGAGGCGGCGGGCGCGGTGGACGCGGGCAAGGCGTCGGGGCTGAAGAAGGACTTCACCGCCATCACCAGCGAGGCCCTGGCCAAGGCCGCGCCGGACGCGATCCTGGTGATGTCGAAGGGGCTCGACTCCGTGGGCGGACTCGACGGCCTGGTGAAGATCCCCGGCGTGGCGGAGACGCCCGCGGGCATGGACCGCCGGGTGGTGTCCATCGAGGACGGCGTCCTGCTCAACTACGGCCCCCGCACCGACCAGGTCCTCAAGTCCCTGGTGGACCAGCTCTACAAGGACGCCAAGTGACGCTCGCCGCACGACCGGGCGCGGGCTCGGACACCGGCCCGAAAACCACCCCGGACCGCACCGCGACCGGGCCCACGGACACCGCCCCGGACCCAGCGGCCGAAGCGGCCGCGCCCGCCCCGCGCCCCGCCCGCCGCGGCGCCCCCTTCCTCCTCACCACCGCCCTCACCGCCGCGCTCCTGCTCCTCGCCCTGCTCTCCGCCGGGATCGGCGCGTACGACATCCCCCTCGGCGACGTGCTCGCCTCCGTCCAGCACCGCACGGGCCTCGGCGGGCACGCGCTCGACCGGGTCGGCGAGAGCGTGCTGTGGAACGTGCGGCTGCCGCGCGTGGTCCTCGCGCTGCTCGTGGGCGCGTCCCTGGGATGCGCGGGCGCGCTGATGCAGGGCGTGTTCGGCAATCCCCTCGCGGAGCCGGGCGTCATCGGGATCTCCTCGGGCGCGGCGGTCGGCGCGGTCGCCTCCATCGCCCTCGGGCTCAGCTTCCTCGGCAACTGGACCGTCACCGTCTGCGCGTTCGTCGCCGGGCTCGCGACGGTGCTGCTCGTGTACGTCCTGTCGCGCGACGGCGGCCGTACGGAAGTCGTCACGCTGATCCTCACCGGCATCGCCGTGAACGCCTTCGCGGGCGCGCTCATCGGCCTGTTCCTCTTCTTCGCGGACAACGCGCAGGTCACCCAGATCACGTTCTGGCAGCTCGGCTCGCTGGCGCAGGCCACCTGGCCGAAGGTGCTCGCCGTCCTGCCGTGCGCGGCGGCCGGACTCCTCGTCGCGCCGCTGTACGCGCGCAAGCTGGACCTGCTCGCCCTCGGGGAGCGGCCCGCGCGCCATCTGGGCGTGGACGTGGAGCGGCTGCGGATGGTGCTCGTGCTCGTGGTGGCGCTGCTCACGGCCGCGGCCGTCGCGGTGGCGGGGATCATCACGTTCGTGGGGCTGCTCGTGCCGCATCTGCTGCGGATGGCGGCGGGTCCTGGGCACCGGTTCCTGGTGCCGGGCAGCGCGCTCGGCGGGGCCGTCGTCCTCGTCGGCGCCGACCTCGCGGCGCGCACCGTCGCCGCGCCCGCCGAGTTGCCGCTCGGCGTGCTCACCGCGCTCTTCGGCAGCCCCTTCTTCTTCTGGCTGCTGCGCAGGACCCGCCGCAAGCAAGGGGGCTGGGCATGATCGGGACCCTGAGCAAGCGGATCTTCGGGGTACGCGACCGGGTCCTGCCAGGACCCGTCGAGCCCGGCGACGTGCTCGCCGAGACGGCGGACCTCCGGGTGCGGCTCGGCGGCCGCGAGGTGCTGCGGGGCGTGACGGTGACGGCCCGCGCGGGCGAGGTGCTCGCCCTGGTCGGCCCCAACGGGGCGGGCAAGTCCACCCTCCTTGCCGCGCTCGCCGCCGACCTGCCCGCCGACGCGGGCACGGTGTCCGTCTGCGGCCGCCCCGCCCCGGACTGGCCCGCGCGCGAACTCGCCCTGCGCCGGGCCGTCCTGCCGCAGTCGGCCGCCCTCTCCTTCCCCTTCCCGGTCGAGGACGTCGTCCGGATGGGCCGGGCGCCCTGGGCCGGGACGCGCCTCGCGGACGAGGACGACCGGATCGTGCGCGCGGCGATGGCGGCCACCGAGGTGGGCGCGTTCGCGGCCCGGCCGTTCTCCGCGCTCAGCGGCGGCGAGCGGGCGCGGGTGGCGCTCGCCCGGGTGCTCGCCCAGCGCGCCCCCCTGCTGCTGCTCGACGAGCCGACGGCCGCGCTCGACCTGCGCCACCAGGAGTTGGTCCTGCGGGTCTGCCGGGAACGGGCCGCCGCGGGCGACGCAGTGGTGGTCGTCCTGCACGACCTGGGGCTCGCGGCGGCCTACGCGGACCGCGTGGTGATCCTGGACGGCGGGGTCGTCGCGGCCGACGGGGCGCCCGCCGACGTCTTCGAGGACGGGCTGCTCTCGGACGTGTACCGACAGCCCATCGAGGTGTTCCCGCACCCGCGGACCGGGGTGCCGCTCGTCACGCCGCTACGCACCATCGCTTGACCTGCGCTTTACCTCCTCATGGGTAGGTCCGAAGTAAGGGTCGGTTAAGTTAGGCCCACCTCACTGGCCCGACACGCCAGTTCTTCTGTGTGCCTTCGTGCCAGTTCATCCCCCTGGAGTTCCCATGCGCCGCGCCCGTCTCACCGCCCTCACCGCTGTCACGACGGCCGCGGCGCTGGCCGCCGTCACGGGCTGCACCGAGAAGAGCGAAGCGGGCGACGACGCCGTCAAGGTGACGGCGAGCGACGACAAGTGCGAGGTGTCCAAGAAGGAGTTCCCGGCCGGCCACGTCGAGCTGGCCGTGGAGAACAAGGGCTCCAAGGTCACCGAGGTGTACATCCTGTTCCCGGACGACCGCATCGTCACCGAGCGCGAGAACATCGGCCCCGGCACCAAGCAGAACCTGACCGCCGAGGTGAAGGCGGGCGCGTACCGGATCGCCTGTGTGCCCGGCATGAAGGGCAAGGGCATCCGCCAGGACGTGAAGGCCACCGGCGGCGGAAAGGTCGCCAAGCGGGACCCGCGACTGGACAAGGCCGTCGCCGAGTACCGCGCGTACACCCAGGCGCAGGCCGACGGGACGCTGCCCAAGGTGAAGGTGTTCACCGACGCCGTGCGCAAGGGCGACCTGGAGGCCGCGAAGAAGGCGTACGCGCCCTCCCGCGTCGGCTGGGAGCGCACGGAGCCGGTCGCGGAGTCCTTCGGCGACATCGACCCGAAGGTCGACGTGCGCGCGGACGGCCTGGCGGAGGGCCAGGACCCGGAGAAGGACTGGACGGGCTGGCACCGCCTGGAGCGCGCGCTCTGGAAGGACAAGAAGATCGGGCAGCGCGAGAAGGACCTCGCGACGCGGCTCGATGAGGACCTCACGGACTGGCAGAAGCGCGTCGGCAAGGCCGAGATCACGCCGTCCTCCATGGCCAACGGCGCCAAGGAACTCCTCGACGAGGTCGCCACCGGCAAGGTCACCGGCGAGGAGGAGCGCTACTCGCACACCGACCTGGTCGACTTCAAGGCCAACGTCGAGGGCGCCGAGAAGGCGTACGCGCTCCTGAAGCCCGTGGCCTCCGAGAACGACCCGGCGCTCACCAAGGAGCTGGACAAGCAGTTCGCCGCCCTGGACAAGCTGCTCGACAAGCACCGTCTGGACAAGGGCGACGCGGCGTCGTACGCCTTCGTCTCCTACGACAAGGTCGGCAAGGCGGACCGCAAGGAACTGCACGACAGCGTGAACGCGCTCGCGGAGCCGCTGTCGAAGCTGGCGGCGGCCGTGGTCAAGAAGTCCAAGTGAGGCGCGGCCGCGCTCCGGGAAGGCACAGCCATGGCTGAGGACACCAACCCCACCGACACCACCCGTACACCCCCCACCGACCCTGCCGATTCCGGCGCCCCGTCGCGGCGCGCGCTGCTCGGCTGGGGCGGGGCCGGGCTCGCGCTCGGCGCCGCCGCGGCGGGCGGCGCGGTGGCGATGACGCGCCCGGACTCCGGCGACGACGTGGTGCCCGCGGGCACGACCGGCGCCGCCGTCGGCTTCCACGGCACGCACCAGGCGGGCATCGCGACGGGCGTGCAGGACCGGCTGCACTTCGCGGCGTTCGACGTGAAGACGGACGACCGCGAGGAGTTCGTCGCGCTCCTGAAGGAGTGGACGAAGGCAGCCGCGCGGATGACCGCCGGGCACGCCGTCGGCGAGGGCGCGTTCGGCGGGCTCGCCGAGGCGCCGCCGGACGACACCGGCGAGGCCCTGGGCCTCAAACCCGCACGGCTTACCCTCACGATCGGCTTCGGCCCGTCCCTGTTCGCGAAGCACGGCGAGGCGTTCGGCCTGGCGGACAGGCGGCCCGAGGCCCTGGTCGACCTGCCGAAGTTCCCCGGCGACAACCTGGACCGGACCCGCAGCGGCGGCGACCTGTGCGTCCAGGCGTGCTCCGACGACCCGCAGGTCGCGGTGCACGCGATCCGCAACCTGGCCCGCATCGGCTTCGGCAAGGTCGCCGTCCGCTGGTCGCAGCTCGGCTTCGGCAAGACGTCCTCGACGACCCCCGAGGCCCAGACGCCCCGCAATCTGATGGGCTTCAAGGACGGCACCCGCAACATCTCCGGCACGGACGACAAGGCCCTCGCCGAGCATGTGTGGGTCGGCGCGAAGGACGGCCCCGACTGGATGGTCGGCGGCTCCTACCTGGTCGCCCGCCGCATCCGCATGAACATCGAGACCTGGGACCGCACCTCGCTCCAGGAGCAGGAGGACATCTTCGGCCGCGACAAGGGCGAGGGCGCCGCCGTCGGCAAGGCCAAGGAGCGCGACGAACCGTTCCTGCGGGCGATGAAGCCGGACGCGCACGTGCGGCTCGCGCACCCGAGGAGCAACGGCGGCGCGACGATCCTGCGCCGCGGCTACTCCTTCACCGACGGCACCGACGGCCTGGGCCGCCTGGACGCGGGCCTGTTCTTCCTGGCCTATCAGCGCGACGTCCGCAAGGGCTTCATCCCGGTGCAGCGCTCCCTCGCGGCGTCGGACGCGCTCAACGAGTACATCCAGCACGTGGGTTCGGCGGTCTTCGCGATCCCGCCCGGGGTGCGGGACAAGAACGACTGGTGGGGCCGCGCGCTGTTCACCGGGGAGGCATGAGGCGATGTTCGGCAACTACCTGATCGGCCTGCGCGAGGGCCTTGAGGCCAGCCTGGTCGTGTGCATCCTCATCGCCTACCTGGTGAAGACCGAGCGGCGGGACGCGCTGGTGCCGGTGTGGACCGGTGTCGGAGTCGCGGCGGCGCTGTCGCTCGGCTTCGGCTGCGCGCTGACCTTCGGCTCACAGGAGCTGACGTTCAAGGCGCAGGAGGCGCTGGGCGGTTCGCTGTCGATCGTCGCGGTGATCCTGGTGACGTGGATGGTCTTCTGGATGCGGCGCACCGCCCGCCACCTCAAGGCCGAACTGCACGGCAAGCTCGACGCGGCGCTCCGGATGGGCACGGCGGCGCTGGTCGCCACGGCGTTCCTGGCGGTGGGCCGCGAGGGCCTGGAGACGGCGCTGTTCGTGTGGGCGTCGGTGCGGGCGTCCAACGACGGCACGCACGCGCCGCTGGCCGGTGTGCTCCTCGGCCTGCTCACCGCGGTCGTCCTCGGCTGGCTTTTCTACCGCGGCGCGGTGCGCATCGACCTGGCGAAGTTCTTCACCTGGACCGGCGCGATGCTGGTCGTGGTCGCGGCGGGCGTGCTCGCGTACGGCGTGCACGACCTGCAGGAGGCGGAGTTCGTCGGCGGCCTGCGGAACAAGGCGTTCGACATCAGCGCGACGATCCCGCCGGACAGCTGGTACGGCACGCTCCTGAAGGGCGTGTTCAACTTCCAGCCGAACCCGACGGTCGTCCAGGTCGTGGTGTGGTCGCTGTATCTGGTGCCGGTGCTCGCGCTGTTCCTGGCCCCGTCCCGGAACCGGCCGCGCACTCCCGCCCCGGAACCGGCGAATCCGGCCAGTGCGGACACTGTGGGCTCTTGAGGACGTCTGCCGCACTGCCGGAGCCCGGCGTCCGGCGCCTTCCCGGCCCCGATAGGGTTCGGGCCCGGGACAGGGGTAGGTGAAGGTATCCGATGAGCAGGATTCACAGGCTCGGCCGGCCGGTGTCGTACGCGGCGGCGGTGGCGGTCCTCTCGCTGACGGCGAGCGGATGCGTGACGGTGCACGGCGAGCGGGAGGTCGTGCGCACGGCCACCAGACCCGAGGCCGCCCGCGCGCTGAAGGACTTCCTCACCGCCTACAACAAGGCGGACAAGGTGTACGACCCGACGCTGAACGCCGCCCGCGTCACCGGCCCCCTCGGCGCCATCAACCAGGCGGGCCTGAAGGCACGGCACGCGCAGCACCCGGACGGCAACTCCCGGTACGTGCCGCTGAAGCTGACGGATGTGAAGTACGCCATCCCCAAGAAGGCCGGCTGGCCGCGGTGGTTCGTCGTCGACGCGCGGGCCAACCGCAAGCCGCACGGCTACCGCTGGCTGATCGCCTTCACCCGCGCCGACGCGGACTCCTTGTGGGAGGCGACGTACCTCAACCTGGTGCTGCCCGACCGGCTGCCCGAGCTGGAGAAGGACGAGGACGGCCACGTCGAGCCGGTCGCCGTCGGCGGTTCCGGGCTCGCGGTGGCGCCACGGCGGCTCGGCGGCGAGTACACCGCGTTCCTGAAGTCGGGCGGCGACACCTTCGAGCCGGGCCCGCACACCACGCAGTGGAAGGCGGCCCGCGACCGCAACAAGCGGCGGCTCGGCCTCGCCGTCCAGTACATCGACCAGCCGCGCGACGGGGGCGCGTTCGCCCCGCTGGGCCTGCGCACGAAGGACGGCGGCGCGCTGGTGTTCTTCTCCACGCACCACTACGAGAAGCAGACCGCGTCCAAGGGCCTCAACGTCACCGTGGACGCGGACGTGAAGGCGCTGATGAAGGGCGAGGCGAAGCAGTCCGTCATGCTGGAGCGCGTCTCGAACCAGGTGGCCCTCGACCCCGAGGGCACGGGCAAGGTGAAGGTCCTCAGCCGGATGCAAGGGCTGGTGGGGGCCAAGGGCGAGTAGTGCGGGCGGCCCTGCGGCACGCGCTTCCCCGGCCGCGCGGGACCAGCCCCGCGACAGCCGCGCTAGCCCCGCAGCGGCCAGGCCCCCGCGCCCTCCGCGTCCTCGGCGCCCTCTTCCGGCTCCTCCGCGTACCGCGCGCACTCGTCGGTGAGGATCTCCAGGAGCGTCAGCGGGTCGGGCAGCGCGAACTCCGGTCCGCGGACCCAGCCGACGGCGAGGTCACCGGGCAGCCGCGCGGGCGGCACCAGGACGTACGACCCGCGGCAGTGCCAGCGCAGGCCGGGGTGCTCGTCCATCGTCTCCGGGTGGCAGTCCAGCTCGCACGGCCACCACTCGTCCTCGTCCTCGGGGGTGCCGCGGGTCGCCGTGAAGAACAGCATCCGCCCCTGGTCGCCCGCGCCTTCGGACTCCGCGACGGGGCCGACCTCCACCTCGGCGGCGAGCAGCCGCACCAGGGCGGCCCGGCCCGCGTCGAGGGGGACGTCGAGGACGTCGTGCACCATGCCGGTCGCGGTGATGAAGTTGGCCTGGGGCTGGTGCCGGGCCCAGCGCTCGACCTGCGCGCGGTCGGTGGTGGACTGCGTCTGCCAGGCGAAGGACACGGGGTGCCGGGCGGGGGTGGGACAGCCGATGCGGTCGCAGGAACATCGGTACCCGGCGGGGTGGGCGGCGGGGGCCAGTGGCAGCCCCGCGGCGGCGACGGCGAGCAGCAGGTCCTCGCGGCGGGCACTCTCGGCGCCCGCGCTCGCCTCGGCGCCGGAACGCGCGCGTCGGCGAAGCCACTGGGAGATCCTGCCCTGCGCGCCGGACGTCCGGCCGAACTCTGCGCCCATCTATCCCCTCACCTCGCCATTGTGCGGAACAGCATGACCTATGGTCCCACCATCCTGCGCCCCGGGTGGCCGTAGTCCACATCCGGGGTACCTGGGGTGATGCCAGCCGCTGGGTGACATAGCGCGTCATTTCACGCTGTGCGGCGAATCGCGCACCTACGGTGTTCGGCATGGCCACTAGGACTGTGCTGACGGGACTCACCGCCCTCGCCCTCGCGGGCCCGGCCGGTTTCCTGACCCCCTTGGAGTGGGGCGGCGGCCCGCTCACCGTCGACGCGCTCCCCCCGGTCGTCTACACCGCGCACCGGGGCGGCGCCCTCGAAGTGCCGGAGAACAGCATGTCCGGCCTGATGGCCGCCTTCGAGCGGCGCACGGCGCAGGTCATCGACGTCGACACCAGGATGCTGCGCGACGGCACGCTGGTGGTGATGCACGACGCGACCCTGGACCGCACCACGTTCTCGCGGGGTCCGGTGCGCGGGCTGAGCCTGCCGGAGTGGCAGCGGGTGCGGCTGCGCCCGCCGACGGGCGTACCGGGCCGCTGGCGCGCCGAACGGCCGCCGACGGTGGCGGAGGTCCTCGACCGCTTCGGCGGCCGCGTGGTGCTGATGCTGGAGGCCAAGGACCCGCAGAGCCTGGCCCGGCTCGGCACGATGATCCACGCGCGCGGTCTGGCCCGCTCGGTGTTCGTCAACACCAACAAGCCCTGGGTGGCCCGCCGCGCCCACCACCTGGGCCTGCTCGCCCAGCTGTGGCGCTCCCGGACCCAGCTGCGCTCCGACCGCCCGCGGGACTGGGCGTCGTTCGTCGACGTCCTCGACGTGGACTACAAGGCGCGGGACGCGGATCTGCTGCGGGCCGTCAACTCCGGCATCCCCCGGGTGTGGGCGCACACCGTGACCACGCCCCGCCAGCGCGACCGGGTGCTGCGGCTCGGCTGCGACGGCGTGATCACGGACGCGCCCGGCCTGCTCTCGCGCACGCCTCTCAAGGGCCGGGCGAAGGCGGCGCGGGCGGCGGTCCGGCCGGCCTCGGGTCAGCGGGGCGCGATGCCGTACAGGGCGTACTCGACGAGGGTGTCGGTGTACTCGTAGCCGAGCGGGGCGGTGCGCTGGAGCCAGCGCTGGGCGAGCGGCCCGGTCCAGAGTTCGAGGGCGACGCGCGGGTCGACGTGCGGGGCTACCTGGCCGCACTCCTGGGCGGCGCGCAGCCGGTCGACGTAGAGCTGGAGCTGCGGCTCGAGCAGCTTCTCGACGAATTCGGCGCCGAGCGCCTCGTTGACGACGCCCTCGGCGGCCAGGGCGCGGGCCGGGGCGTCGAACTTGGGGTTGGTCATCTCGTCGACGGTGGCGCGCAGCACGTACTTGAGGTCGGCCTCCAGGTCCCCGGTGTCGGGGATGGCGGTCGCGACCTCTTCGAGCCCCGCCTTCGCGCTCAGTTCGGCGGAGGCCTGCTCGGACAGGTCGAGGAAGGCGTCGAGGAGGACGGCGCTCTTGGAGGGCCACCAGCGGTAGATCGTCTGCTTGCCGACACCGGCGCGGGCGGCGATGGCCTCGATCGTCATCTTGCCGTAGCCGACCTCGCCGACCAGGGCGAGGGCGGCGTCGTAGATGGCGCGGCGCGAGCGCTCGCTGCGGCGGGTGGAGTCAGGGGCGGTTTTCTGAGCCATGGCAACGAATGTAGCAGCGCCGCGAGACGCCGCGTCTCACCAGCACCCCGGCTCACGCAAAACCACTCGACAAGACGCAGCGTCTCGCCTAAGCTCGACCCCAAGACGAGACGATACGTCTCGCCACTTACGCACTCTCTTCCCTGGAGGTACGACATGTCACGAGGCGGATCCGGAATGCTCGGCGTCGGCGGTACGCGCACCAACCTCTCCCGCAAGGCGCTGCGCGGCGGCCGCGGCTCCGGCCGGGTCGGCGGCGGCCTCAGCCCGCAGGAGCAGAAGCGCGAGCTGCTGCGCAAGCTCCAGGAAGGCCGGGCGGCGAAGAACGAGTCATGACCCCCGAGCACCCGGCCGGCGAGCGGCCCGCGCCCCCGAAAGCGCCGGTCGAAATACAGCCCAGGGCCCCAAAAGCGCCCGGTTCATGAGTAAATACCCGCCCAGATCGCAGCAGATAGGGCTCAGATCGCTGCGCGAAGGCTCCTCAGACCGCACCATGGGCAGCACCAGCCCCTGCGGTCCGTGAGGAGCCTTCGTTGCATCGAGTTGCCCGGCGCGCCACACCCCGGCGCTACCTGATGTGCGCACCCGCACACTTCAAGGTCACGTACTCCATCAATCCCTGGATGGACCCCACCAAACCCGTCGACGTCCCGCTCGCCGTCGCCCAGTGGGAGGACCTGCGCGACCGCTACCGCTCGCTCGGCCACACCGTCGAGGAGCTGACGCCGCACCCGGACCTGCCGGACATGGTCTTCGCGGCGAACGGCGCGACCGTCGTCGACGGCCGCGTCCTGGGCGCGAGCTTCGTCCACCCCGAGCGGCAGCCCGAGGCGGCCGCGCACCTGGAGTGGTTCCGGGCCAACGGCTTCACCGAGGTCCAGGAGCCGACCCACATCAACGAGGGCGAGGGCGACTTCGCCGTCACCTCCAGCTACGTGCTCGCGGGCCGGGGCTTCCGTGCCAGCCCGCTCTCGCACGGCGAGGCCCAGGAGGTCTTCGGCCGCCCGGTGATCGGCCTCGACCTCGTCGACCCGCGCTACTACCACCTGGACACGGCGCTCGCGGTCCTCGACGACGCCACCGACGACGTCATGTACTACCCCGACGCGTTCTCGCCCGGGAGCCAGGCGGTCCTGCGCCGTCTGTTCCCCGACGCGCTGATCGCCACGGAGGCGGACGCCCTCGCCCTCGGTCTGAACGCGGTCTCCGACGGCCTGCACGTGCTGCTCCCGCAGGCCGCCGTCGGTCTCTTCGAGCCGCTGCGCGAGCGCGGCTACGAACCGATCGGCATGGACCTCGGCGAACTGCTCAAGGGCGGTGGCAGCGTGAAGTGCTGCACGCAGGAGCTGCGCGCCAAGTAGCGCACGGCGCCAGGGAGGTGCGGGTGGTCACGGACCACCCGCACCTCTCGCGTGTCGGGCCCGTGTCAGCGCAGGTCCGCCGGGCACAGGCGACGCGGCCGGTCGTCACCGCGCAGCCGGGCGTCCACGCAGCCGCCGGGCAGCCCGTCGCGGGCTGCGGCGCCGAAGTTGGCGGTGACCGTCAGCTCGCCGTCGCCGAAAACCGTGCGCTGGACCCGCCTGTCGGCGGTGAGGAACCGGAAGGACGTGAGCCGTTCGGCTCCGGCGGCCCGGTGCAGCGGCGCGAAGTACTTCTGCAGCGCCGCGATCTCCCGCCCGTGCCGGGCCAGCGTCGGCCCGTCGAGGACATGGTTCAGCGGCCGGTTGTAGAGCATCGCGAGCAGCGCGCGGCGGGTCTTCTCGGCGGGCAGCTTCTCGTACGACAGCTCCCAGCGCTCGGCGCTCACGGTCGCCCCGTGCAGGGCTGTCCCGTACAACGGGACGCGGTAGCGCGGGTCGTACATGGCCTTGGAGAGCGAGGCCGGGAGCCGGACCGGCTTGAAGAAGATGCCCGGGGCGGCCTCCGGGTAGTAACCGCCCCACTTCTCCCGGTCCTTCTGCAGCGCCCACAGTCCGTCGGCGACGGGCGTGGCGCTGCCGTGGTCGAAGGCGACCACCTGATTCGCCCAGGCCTGGGCGGACTCGGAGCCGAGGACCAGGCCGGAGCCGGCGATGCGGCGCATCCGGGCGAGGCGGTGGGCGCGGTCGCCCGCCTTCGTCATCGGGTGCGCGGCGGCGTGGTCACGGAACAGCTCGCCGGTGGCGTCGACGTCCAGGAAGTAGCTGTCGGCGCCGTTCCGCACCATCGCGCGGGTGCGGTGCGCGAGGAGGTGCCGGGTGGGTTCGGCGCGCTCGAAGGCCGCCGAGCTCAAGTAGCAGCCCCGGCCGCCGAATCCGGTGCGGGGGCGGCCGTCGGCGTCGCGGACGCAGAAGTCCGGGTAGACGCTGCCCGGCCACACCGACGTGGGGCTGTCGGCGGTCTTCGGGTCCTGCCCGTTGGCGAAGGTGTCGTACGGGCCGACGAGGTACCCCGCCTTCTTGGCCGCGGCGACGGCCCCCTTCCCCATCGGGTCGGGCCCGGCGTCGTACCCCAGCCACATCCCGTCCACGCCGAGGGCACGCAGGCGCCGGATGCCCGCCGGGGTGCGGGCCTCTCCCCACACGTACGCGTGCGAGGCGCCGAGGAGGCGCTTCGTCGCCGGGTTGCGGCGGATCTTCTCCTTCAGGCTGCCGAGGCGCCCGTGTTCGGAGAGGTACGCGCGGTAGTCCGCGGCCGGGGCGACGGGGGTGCCGTCGGTGAGGGCGAAGGTGACGGTGTACGCGCGCGTGCCGTCGCCCTTGTCGAAGGTGTGGGCGGCCGTGGTGCGCAGGTGGCCGCCTGGGCCCTTGCCGAACGTGAGGTCCGTCCCGATATCCGTCGGTATGAGGTAACTGACGCCGTGCCGTCCCGCCGAGTACCCCCACAGGGGCAGGGTCAGGTCGGCACTCACGTCGGCCGTGGTGCCCGTGAGCTTCTGCTCGCCCGAGGTCCAGAAGGGGTCGGCCGTGGGGATGTCCAGGCCCTCCCCGCGCGGGAGTTGGAGGCTCCCCCTGGCCCCCGTCACCGGCCACCTGACCTTGGTGTCCCGGTCGGCGGTGAGGGTGAGGGCCAGGCGGCCGTGGTCGACGCGGGCGGTGGCCTTCAGCTCCCTCTCCGGGTAACTCCACCCCACCCGCCCCTTGCCGGCGCGCCGCACGGGGCCGGGGCGGCCGAGGTCCGTGGCCGCGGGGGCGCTCAGACGCTGGGTGCGGCCGTCGTCCGTGCGGGCGCTCACCGCGAGGGTCGCGGGGTCGATGTGCGCTGTACCGCCGTCGACGGCGAAGGTCACTCCGTGGGGGTGGGCGGGGGTGGGCTCGGGGGCCGCCGCGGCGGTGAGGGTGGCGGCCGTCGTGACGGCCAGGGCGAGGGCGAGGGTTCGCTTGGGGGGCATGGGGATTGGATAGTTGGTGGGGTTAAGAGGGTTCTAAGAAGTTGCGGTCCGGGGGCCCTGCCGGGGGCTCCCCGACCCCGCCCCTTTCCCGAAACCGGGGCTGCGCCCCTGGGCCCCGGGGATGGGACTCCCCTCCGGGTGGGCCGGGGGCACCCCCGAATCGGCGCTCCGCGCCTCGTCCTCAAACGCCGGACCGGCTGAAAACTACGCCGGGGCGGGCCGGAGAGGCACTGCGAGGCCGGGCTGGAGAGGCGCAGCGAAGCCCTCGGCCCGAGAGACGCAGCGGCCTCGGCCGGAGAGGCACAGCAAGGCCGGGCCGAAGGGGCACTGCGAGGCCGGGCCGAAGGGGCGCAGCGGGCATCGGGGACGGAGAGGCGCAGCGGGCCGGGCCGGGAAGGCGACGTTGTGGGGTGGGGTGGGGCGGTGTTGTGGGGTGGGGTGGTTCGGGGCCCGAGGGTGCCGGGCTTTTGTGAGCCGGGGCATAGGTGGGGCGGGTGGGCGGGAGAGAGCCCGTCCGGCGATCGAGGACCAGGCGCGGAGCGCCGGTAGCGGGGGTGAGCCCAGGGGCAGCCGCGGGGTCAGGTCCCGGGCGGGGGCCAGGGGTTGCCCCAGGCGGCGTCGCGGGCCTCGCGGTACAGGGCGCCGTGCCGCTTCGTCACCGTCTCCCGGCGCAGGGCGCCCTCCGCGTCGCACAGGTCGAGCAGCACCATCCCCTTGCGGATCTGCGGCTTGCGGACGACTCGGGCGGGCGAGGGGACGGGAGGGACGGCGCCGGGCCGGACAGCGGCGACGTACGAGAACTTCTCGTCCTCGTAGGCGAGGGAGCCCCCCTTGACCTGCCGGTGGAGGGAGGACCTGGCGACGCGGACGGAGAAGTGGCACCAGTCCTCACCGGGCACGATGGGGCAGGCGTCGCTGTGGGGGCAGGGCGCGGCGACCCGGAACCCGGCGCCGAGCAGCCGCGAGCGGGCGTCGAGGACACGGGCGTACCCGTCGGGCGTACCGGGTTCGACGACGACGACGGCGTCGGTGGCGGCCCGGGCGGCGGCGTCGACGACGGCGGCACGGTCGTCGTCGGTGAGCTCACCGAGGACGTACGAGACGGTGACGAGGGCGGCGGACGGCACGTCGAGGGAGGCGCTGATGCGGGCGCGCTGCCACCGGGCGGGGACCAGCTCCGGGTTGGCGGCGGCGATCTCCCGCCCGAGGGCGAGCGCGGGCTCGGCCCAGTCGAGGACGGTGACGGACCGCTCGCCGGGCCAGGTGGCGTTGACGGCCCAGGTGGCGGCGCCGGTGCCGCCGCCGATGTCGGTGTGCCCGGCGGGGCTCCAGTCGGCGGGCACGGCGGCGGCGAGCGCGTCGAGCGCGGAGCGGGCCGCTTCGAAGGTGGCGGGCATGCGGTACGCGGCGTAGGCGGTGACGTCGGCGCGGTCGCGCAGGACGGGCGCGCCGGTGGGGGTGGTGCCGCGGTAGTTCGCGATGAGCCGGTCGACGGCCTGGGCGGCCGCCTTGGGCGGCAGGTCCTCCAGGAGGCCCGCGAGGGCGGTACGGAGGGTCTCTGCGGGGGAAGCTTGGTCGCGCACCCCGTGAGTTTAGTGGCCCGCGGGGGCGGGAGGCCGCCGGGCGGCCCCGGGCGCGGGCCCCACCGCCACGGCCCGCGCCAGCGTCGTGGCCGCACGGACCCGGGGACCGTTGTCGTGGGGCTGCCGCCGGGGGTGGACGGTGTTGGCGAGGAGCACCAGGAACGTGTCCGTGGCGGGGTCGAGGACGAGGGACGTACCGGTGAAGCCGGTGTGCCCCGCGGCGCCCCGGCCGGCGAGGTCCCCCATGAACCACGCCTGGTCCACGCCGAAGCCGAGGCCGGGCGCGGCCAGCATCAGGCGGACGTGGTCGGGGCCGAGGATCCGGGCGGAGCCGTACGTACCGCCGTTCAGCAGGGTCCGGCACAGCACGGCCAGGTCGCGGGCGGTGCCGAAGAGCCCGGCGTGCCCGGCCACGCCCCCGAGCGCCCACGCGTTCTCGTCGTGCACCTCGCCCCGCAGCATGCCCCGGTCCGCCTTGGCCCACGGCCGCCGCTGGTCCTCGGTCGCGGCGGCGCCGGGGCACGGCCCGAACCGGGTGGCGCCCATGCCGAGCGGCCGGGTGATCCCGTCCCGGATCAGCACGTCGAGGCCGCGGCCCGTGACCCGCTCCAGGACCTGCTGGAGGAGCAGCATGTTCAGGTCCGAGTAGACGTACGCGCCCACCTCGCCGGAGGGCACCTCGGTCCGCAGCGCCCGCAGCCGCGACGGCATGTCGGGCAGCTCGTACAGCGGGAGTTCGGGCCGCAGCCCCGAGGTGTGCGTGAGCAACTGCCGCACCGTGATGCCGTGCGCGGCGGCGCCCGTGCACTCGGGGACGTACCGGGCGACCGGCTCGTCGAGGGCGAGCGCACCGCGCTCCAACTGCTGCACGGCGGCGATGGTGGTGCAGAGCTTGGTGAGGGAGGCGAGGTCGAAGGGGGTGTCGACGGTCATGGGGACGCGGTCGGCCGGAGGCAGCTCGACGGGGGTGCCGTCGGCCGGGCTTCCGGTGGTGGAGGGCGGGGCGCTCGCTCGTGGTGCGGGGCCGGCGGGGGTGCCGTGGGCGGCGCCGGGCGCGACGCTCGCGCGGGGCGCGGCGTCGGCAGGCGTGCCGTCGGCGGCGCGCGGCGCGGCGCTCGTCCAGGGCGCGGAGTCGGCAGGGGTGCCGTCGGCGGCATGGGGCGCGACGCTCGCCCGGGGCGCGGCGTCGACAGGCGTGCCGTCGGCGGCGCGCGGCGCGGTGCTCCCGCCCGCCCCTGCGTACCGCACGGCCCACCCCACCGCCTCCGCCACCGCGATCACCGGGCCGCGCCCGGCGAGGACGACGGCGCCGGCGCACCACGGGCGGGGCCCCTCGGGCAGCGCCCGCACGTCGTGGACGAGTCGGCGCAGTTCGGCCGCGTCGAGTCCGGCGTGCTCCGGGGAGCCGGGCCGCAGCACCGGGGAGGCGGTCAGCGGTCCGACTTCCGGGGCCGGGGCGCGGTCGCGGTCCCGCCCTCCGGTGCCGACGCGGTCCCCGGCTCCGTCACCTGCGCGTTCTGGTTGTGCTGCCACGGGCGGCACAGTCCCACGAAGCAGGCGACGGCCGCCAGCGCGCACGACAGCTGGACGACGGCCATCGGCACGGCCGTCCGTTCGCCCGCGATGCCGACCAGGGGCGAGGCGATCGCGCCGATGAGGAAGGAGGACGTACCGAGCAGCGCGGAGGCGGAACCGGCGGCGTGGCGGGTGCGCATCAGGGCGAGGGCGTTGGTGTTGGGCATGGCCAGACCCATCGCCGACATCAGCACGAACAGGCCGACGGCGATCGGCGCGAGCCCGATGTCGTCGCCGAAGACGCCGCTGGTCATCAGGAGCAGCGCGGTCGCGGCGAGCGTGATGACCGCGAGCCCGAAGCCGAGGGCCTTGTCGAGGCTGACGCGGCCCACGAGTAGCTTGCCGTTGATCTGGCCGACGATGATCAGGCCGACCGAGTTCACGCCGAAGAGCAGGCTGAACGTCTGCGGCGACGCGCCGTAGATCTCCTGGATCACGAACGGCGAGGCCGAGATGTACGCGAACAGCGCGGCGAAGGCGAAGCCGCCCGCGACCATGTAGCCCGCGAACACGCGGTCCGCGAGCAGGCCGCGCATCGTACGCAGCGCCTGGACCGTGCCGCCGTCGTGGCGGTCCGCCGGTGCCAGGGTCTCCGGCAGGCAGCGCCACACCAGGACGGTCAGCGCGATCCCGATGACCGTCAGGACGACGAAGATGCCGCGCCAGTCCGTCAGGCGCAGGACCTGGCCGCCGATCAGCGGCGCGACGATCGGGGCGACGCCGGAGATCAGCATCAGCGTGGAGAAGAACCTGGCCATCTCCACGCCGTCGTACAGGTCTCGGACCACGGCCCGCGCGATCACGATCGCCGCGGCGCCCGCGAGGCCCTGGAGGAGGCGGAAGGCGATGAGGAGCTCCGCCGTGGGGGCGAGGGCGCAGATCGCGGTGGCGAGGATGTAGACGAGGAGGCCGCCGAGGAGGGGGCGGCGGCGGCCCCACTTGTCGCTCATCGGGCCGACGACGAGTTGACCGAGGGCCATGCCGGTGAGGCAGGCCGTGAGGGTCAGCTGGATCGTGGCCGCGGGGGCGTGCAGGGCGTCGGTGACCTCCGGCAGGGCCGGGAGGTACATGTCCATGGACAAGGGGGGCATGGCGGTGAGGCCGCCGAGGATGAGGGTGACCAGGGCGCCGGTCGCCACGCGCAGGGCGGCGGGGTCCTTGGCTCCGGTGGGCCCCGCCGCCCCGGGTATCCGTCCCTCGGTCTGTCTCTCCGCCGCCTGCCCGCGCTCCGGCATCGCGCCCCTCCCCGGTAGTTGGTAGTGCCCCCTATCGTCTCAGGGCGCGGGGTGTGCTCGGTCCTCGCGGGGCGCCCCGGTCCCGCCCCTTCTCCGGAACCGGGGCGCTGCGCCCCCTGGACCCCAGCCAGCCGCCGACGCCCCCTGCGGCTGGGACAGCCCACCGCCGATCGCGCTGCGCGCTCGTCCTCAAACGCCGGCCGGGCTGAATACTTGCCGGGGCGGGCTGGGTGTGCGGGGGGGGACGGGCCGCCGCCGATCGGCCTTCGGCCTCGTCCTCAAACGCCGGACGGGCTGAAATCTCGCCGGGGCGGGCTCACAGGTGCCCAGCGGGGCGAGGTGTTTCGGGCCAGAGGGTGCCGGGCTTTTGGGTGGCGCCGGGGGAAGGTCGGGCGGGTGGGTGGGAGACAGCCCGTCCGGCGATTGAGGACGAGGCGCGGAGCGCCGATACGGGGGTGCCCCCGGCCCACCCGCACCGGGTCAGGCGGGCCGCAGGCCAGGCTCCCCCGCCTCCACCACGAACGACGCCGCCGTCACGATCGGCGCCCCCGGCGTGGTGACGGCCGACACCGTCTTGAAGTCGGCCCGGGCCTGTCGCCGGTCCAGGCCGACGGTCACATAGCCCCGACGCCCGTTGTAGAACTTCAGGTGCGGGTTGGCCTTCATATAGGTCTCCCAGTTGGCGGGCCGCTCCGCCCCGTCCTTGCCGCTGGCGATGGACGTGGCGACGATCTCGGTCCCGACGACGTCGGACGACGGGTCGTCGAAGTCGTCCAGGATGTCGAAGGCGTACCCGACGTGCACGTCCCCGGTGAGCACCATGAGGTTGTCGACACCGGCGGCCTCGGCCCCGGCGAGCACCCGGTCGCGGGAGGCGGCGTACCCGTCCCAGGCGTCCATGCTGACCTTGGCGACGGGGTTGAGGTCGAGCTTGCGCTGGGAGAAGGTGACCTGCTGCGGGACGACGTTCCAGACGGCGTGCGAGCGCCGCCACCCGTCGACGAGCCACCGCTCCTGGCTGGCGCCGGTGATGGTCCGCTTGGGGTCGAGGGACTCGGGCCCGGGCACGTGCGCCCGGTCGCCGTAGGCCTGGTCGGACCGGTACTGCCGGGTGTCGAGGATGTCGAACTGGGCGAGGCGCCCCCAGCCGAGGCGGCGGTAGAGCTGCATGTCGGACCCGGTGGGCCGCTGCGGCCGGCGCAGCGGCTGGTTCTCCCAGTACGCGCGGTAGGCGGAGGCGCGGCGCAGGAGGAACTCCTCGGGCGGGTTGCCGTTCTCGTCGAGGTCGTCGGCGTAGTTGTTCTCGACCTCGTGGTCGTCCCAGGTGACGACGAAGGGGTGGGCGGCGTGTGCGGCCCGCAGGTCGGGGTCGGACTTGTAGAGCGCGTACCGGCGCCGGTAGTCGTCGAGGGTCTGCGTCTCGCGGTTGAAGACGTCGGGCAGCACGCGGTCGGTGTACTTGCGGGCGCCGCCGACGGAGTTCACGGCGTACTCGTAGAGGTAGTCGCCGAGGTGGAAGACGACGTCGACGTCGTCTTCGGCGAGGTGCTTGTACGCGGTGAAGTAGCCGTCGTGGTAGGCCTGGCAGGACACGGCGGCCAGGGTGAGCGCGGACCGGCTGGAGGCGTGCGGGGCGGTGCGGGTGCGGCCGGTCTCGCTGAACCACTTCCCGGCACGGAAGCGGAAGTAGTACGTCCGGTCGGCGTCGATGTGGTCCACCTGGACGTGCACGGAGTGGGTGAACTCCGGGTGCGCGGTGGCCGTGCCGCGTCTGACGACGCGTTTGAAGCGCGGGTCGCGGGCCAGCTCCCAGTGGACGGTGACGCGCTCGGCGGGAAGGCCGCCGTTCTCCTCGAAGGGCTTGGGTGCGAGCCGGGTCCACAGCAGCACGGAGTTCGGCTGCGGGTCGCCGGAGGCCACGCCGAGGGTGAAGGGATCGTCGGACACGCGGGCGGCGTCCATCTCGGCGGCGCCCGCGACTCCGGCGGTGGGCAGGTTGGTGGCGAAGGCCAGGGCGGCGGCCGCGCCGGTGCCGGTGAGGAACCGGCGGCGCCCCAAGTGGCGTGCGGCGGCGCGGAGTTCGGGTGCGTGCTGTGCTGCGGGTGTCATGTGCCCCTCCCCTGACGATGGTTGCAAGATGCATTGGAGTGTCTGGGGACGACACCCGCCTGTCACGTACACAACAGCCAAATGGCGGGCAGATGAGGTCCGGGTGGCGGACCCTCCCGTACGCTGCGGGGCCATGAACGCTGAGCCAACGGCACCGCCGAAGAACGCCGTGGTCACCGGGGCGGGCTCCGGAATCGGCCGCGCCGTCGCCCTCGAACTCCTCGGCGCGGGCTGGTCGGTGGCGCTCGCGGGCCGCCGCGAGGAGACGCTGCGCGAGACCGCGGCCCTGGCCACCGCCCCCGCGGCGGCCCGCGCCCTCTGCCTGCGCACGGACGTCACGTCCCCCGACGACGTGGCCGCCCTCTTCGCCGCCGCGGCCGACCGCTTCGGCCGCCTCGACCTGCTCTTCAACAACGCCGGTACGTTCGGCCCCCGCGGCACACCCGTCGAGGAGCTGGACTACGCCGAGTGGCGCCAGGTCGTGGACACCAACCTGAATGGCGCGTTCCTGTGCGCCCGGGCCGCGTTCCGGCAGATGCGGGAGCAGCGGCCGCAGGGCGGCCGCATCATCAACAACGGCTCCGTCTCCGCGCACGTCCCGCGCCCGCACTCCGTCGCGTACACCGCCACGAAGCACGCGCTGACGGGCCTGACCAAGTCCCTGTCCCTGGACGGGCGCCCGTACCGCATCGCCGTCGGACAGATCGACATCGGCAACGCCGCCACCGACATGACCGACCGGATGCGCTCGGGGATCCTCCAGGCGAACGGGCAGCTCGCGGTCGAGCCGGTGATGGACGCGGCGGACGTGGCCCGCACCGTGCGACACATGGCGGAGCTGCCGCTGGAGGCGAACGTGCAGTTCGCGACCGTGCTCGCCACGACGATGCCGTACGTCGGACGCGGCTGACGGCGAGGTCCCCGGCTGGCCGCCCGGGCCGCGCGTAGGACGGGGCGGGCCGATTGCAGTACGGCGGGGAGGGCCGAGTTCCAGTCATATGCACGGAGCGGCCCCCGATGTCGTACAACGACGTACTAAGCTCGCTGCTCTCCACGGGAACTTCACATACGGAGCACAAGTTGCGCATACGTTCGATGGCCACCGCCGTCCTCGCCGCCACCGCTGTCGCGGCCCCGCTGCTCGTCGCCGCGCCCGCGACCGCCGCGGCCCACCAGGGCGGCCTGCACCTCGGCTTCATCCAGTACGACAGCCCGGGCCGTGACACCGGCTCCAACAGCTCGCGCAACGCGGAGTGGGTGAACATCCACAACAACTCCCGCAGCGCCATCCAGCTCAAGGGCTACAAGCTGAAGGACAACACGGGCTTCACGTACACCTTCGGCAGCTACAAGATCGGCGCGGGCAAGACCGTGAAGGTCCGCACCGGCAAGGGCACCAACGCCTCGGGCGTGCGCTACTGGGGCCAGGGCTCGTACGTGTGGAACAACACCAGCGACAAGGCCCGGCTGCTCAAGCCGAGCGGCGCCCAGCTCGACTCCTGCTCCTGGACGACCCGGGACCACGGGACCAAGAACTGCCACTGAGCAACACGGGGTGAAATCCGCCGCGCGACCGGGAATGGACCCGGCCGCGCGGCGGTTGTCGTCCGGCATGAGCCATAACGATCACGCCCCGAACCACTCTGACGTGCTGCGTTACACCGCCTTCGCCACCGACCCCGCAGGCGGCAACCCTGCCGGTGTCGTCCTGGACGCGCGTGGCCTCGACGACGCGGCCATGCTCGCCGTCGCCGCCGAACTCGGCTACAGCGAGACGGCGTTCCTCACCCCCGGCCCGGCCGCGCCCGACGACGGCGGCCGCTCCTTCACCGTGCGCTACTTCAGCCCGCAGGCCGAGGTCCCCTTCTGCGGGCACGCCACGGTCGCGACGGCCGTCGCCCTCGCGGAGCGCGACGGGCCCGGCGACCTCGTGTTCGCCACCCGCGTCGGGGCCGTGCCGGTGCGCGTCACCGAGTCCGACGGCACGCTGCGGGCGACCCTGACCAGCGTGGAGCCGCACGTCGACGAGGCCGCGGCAGCCGACGTCGAGGAGGCGCTCGCCGCGCTCGGCTGGCGCGCGGACGAACTCGACCCCGGCCTGCCGCCCCGGATCGCCTTCGCGGGCAACCGACACCTGGTGCTCGCGGCCGCCACCCGCGCCCGCCTCGCCGACCTCGACTACGACTTCGACCGGCTGAAGGCCCTGATGCTCCGGCTCGACCTGACGACCGTGCAGTTGGTGTGGCGGGAGAGCGCGACGGTCTTCCACGCCCGCGACCCGTTCCCGGTCGGCGGCGTCGTCGAGGACCCGGCGACGGGCGCGGCGGCGGCCGCCTTCGGCGCGTACGCCCGCGCACTCGGCCTGGTCCCCGCCACCGCCGAACTGACCCTCCACCAGGGCGCGGACATGGGGCGCCCCGGGCTGCTCACGGTGACGCTGCGGGACGGGGACGCGCGGGTGCGGGTGGCGGGGACGGCGGTGCGCATCCCGGAGTGAGGGGGGCGCGGCCCTGGGGCAAGCGGCCGTAAGGGGCCGCGCCCCGAAGTGGTGATCGTGCGGCGGACCGGCGTCAGGCCTGGCCCGTCTCGAACCGGGACACCTTGTCGCCGTCCACCGTGAACCGCCACTTCGTGCGCATCTCGCCCCAGGTGTCGTTGCGGTAGCTGACCAGGAGCGTGCGCCCGCCGTCCGACTCCGACTCGACGTCCATGTGGCCGTTGGAGGAGAAGATCTCGCGCTCGGTCCAGTCGGCGATGTCCCGGTCGGAGCCGTCGTCGGACATGGTCGCGTCCGGTGTGAGCACGGCCTGGAAGGCGGTCTGGTCGTTGGCGTTCACCGCGGTGACGAAGGCCCGGACCGTGGGGTCGCTGAGCCGGTTTGTCTGAATGCTCATGCGCCCACGCTCGCACCGGGCCCGCCGCCCCGCCACCCGGGCACGCCCGCCCCCACGGCCGTGGCAGGCTGCACCTCATGCCCGACCCGAAGCCCGCGCCGCCCCTGACCGCACCGGACCTGTGGGAGACCGTCGACCGGCTGCACGGCTGGCTGGAGTCCCACAGCAGGCACCCGGCCCGCGAGACCCTGCTCCTTCGGATGCTGAAGCTGTCGGAGGAGGTCGGCGAGGTCGCGCAGGCCGTCGTCGGCGCCACCGGGCAGAACCCGCGCAAGGGCACCACGCACACCTGGGACGACGTGGAGTCGGAGCTGTGCGACGTGGTCATCACGGCGCTGGTGGCCCTGCGCACCCTCACCCCGGAGCCGGAGCGCGCGCTCGCCGCCCGGCTGCGCGCGGTCGCCGCCCGCTCCACGCCGCCGGGGCCCGTTCACACTCCGACTCCGGGCCCGGGTCCCGCTCCCGCTCCCGCTCCCGCTCCCGCTCCCGCTCCCGCCGAGGCCGTACGCCCCGAGGCCGCCGAAATCCAGGAGCACCCCGGCACCTGACGAGTTAGCGTCACCCGCCATGGACTCCACCAGCGCCGGCCGGAACACAGGCACCGCCACCGGCACCGCCCCGCACGCCGCCACCACCGGCCCCCACGTCACCGACCCCGAGGCCGCCCCGCCCCGCCTCACCCGCCTCACCTTCCACGGCCCCCTGTCGCGGGCGCGCGCCGACCGCATCGTCCAGCGCGCCGCCGAGCCCCTCGTGCGCGCCGGCGGCGGTACCGTCCTCGACCTCGGCTGCGGCTGGGGCGAGACGCTGCTGCGTGTCCTGGAGGCGGCCCCCGGGTCCACGGGCATCGGCGTGGACCTCAACGAAGAGGACCTGGAGCGGGGCCGCGCGTCCGCACGCGCGCGCGGGCTCGGCGCGCGGGCCGAGTTCATCGCCGAGTCGGCCACGGACACCGCGCGCGGCCCCGCCGACGTCGTCCTGTGCTTCGGCTCGGCGCACGCCCTGTGCCCGGCCGACGCCCCGCCCCCGTACTCCGCCGACGCCCTGCGCGCGCTGCGCCGCCTGGTCGCGCCGGGCGGACGCGTCGTACTCGGCGAGGGCTTCTGGCAGCGCACGCCCACGGCCGCCGACCTCGCCGCGCTGTGGCCGGACGCCCGCGCCGACGAGCACCTCGACCTGGGCGGCCTGGCCGACGCTGCGGTCGCCGCCGGTTTCCGGCCGCTGTGGGTGGAGACGGCGGGCGAGGAGGAGTGGGAGGAGTTCGAGTCCGCGTATCTGGCCGACACCGAGGAGTGGCTGGCCTCGCACCCGGACCACCCGCGGGCCGCGGAGCTGCGCGAGCGCAACGACCGCCACCGCGCCACCTTCCTGCGCGGCTACCGCCGACTCCTGGGATTCGCGTACCTCACGCTGGTGCCGGTGACCACGGGCTGAGCGGCGCGCGCCGGGTCAGTGCCCGAACCACGCCTCGGCCAGCGCGTCGAGGGTCGGTTCGGGCGGCGCGGGCAGTTCGCGCAGGTACCAGGGCAGATTGCTGTACACGTGCAGCAGGGTGTAGGCGAGGAGCAGGCGCGGCTCGAAGGTGCGGCCGTACGCGGCCATGAAGCGGGCGAGCAGCCGGGGCTCCGCGCGCGTGACGAAGAGGCCGACGCCCACGAAGTCGTAGGCCGGGTCGCCGATCATCGCGGGCTCGAAGTCGAAGAGGCCGGTGAGGCGGTGACCGTCGCCCGGGTCCACCAGCAGGTGCTGGCGCATGAACTCCGTGTGCAGCAGGGCGGGGCGGGGAGCGGCGGGCAGCGGGACGGCGTCCAGGAAGCCGGGGATCTGCTCGGCCCAGCTCTCCGGGAGCCCGCGTTCGCGCTGCCGGGCGACGGCGCCCGCGCGCTGCCGGGAGGTGAACTCCCGCCAGTCGCCGGGCCCGAGGACGTCGGCGAGCGGCGCGTGCCCGAGCGTGTGCAGCGCGGCGAGGGCCTCGCCCGCCCGGGCCACGACCCGGTCCCGGTCGGCCGCCGGCATCCGGGGCCACGCGAGGTGCAGGCCCTCGCCGGGCAGCCGGGACATCAGGACGTAGCTCCAGCCGTTCACGTACGCCCCGAAGTCGTGCAACTCCGGCGTGGGGACGGGCAGTTGTCCTTGCACGTGGCCGAGGACCCGCGCCTCGGTGGCGCCGTCGTCCGCCGCGGCGCCGGGGAAGAGCTTGAGGACGTGCCGCTCCCCCACCGCGTACACGGGCTGCGAGCCCTCGCCGTAGCGTGTGAGGGGCGCGTCCGCGAGGCCGAGCCGGGCGCTGAGGTCCTCGGCGGCGGGCCGCATGACGGCTTCGTCGGGGACGACGGCGTCCCACTCCTCGTCGGTGTCCACGGGGGGCAGCATGATCGGCACGGTAAGGGGCGCGGGTGGGGGCGGCAACGCGTTTTCGCCCGGTGCGGGGCACGGCGGGCGGCCTCGTACGCGGAAGCGTGTCGCGGTCCGCCGTCCGGACCGCGACACCCTCGACACCGTACGCACGGGCCGGAACCCGGGCCGGGGACTTGATCAGAACTTGAACGGTCCCGGCGCCTGCGCCGAGGTGGCGTTGCAGGTCACCGTGATACCGAAGACGACGATCTTCAGGGAGGTGGCCTCCAGGCTGTCGCCCGCGGCGACGGTGCCGCCGAGCGGGCCGGTGGAGACGGGGCTGCCCGCGGGGATCGCCGGGTTGGAGTTGCCGGTGAACGTCGTGGTGCCGGAGCCGTTCTTGGTGAGCGTGAGCGTGGAGTTGACCGCACCGGCGCCGACGTCGATCGGCGCGGTGATCGCCGACGTCGACACGTCGACGGTGGCCGCGGTGCCGTCCTGCGTCGCCTTGAGCGTCGCCGAACCCGAGCCGAACGAACCGCAGTCGAAGCCGATGGTCGCCTCCTGCGGCTCCACCGCGCCCGCGGTCGGCGCGAGGACCAGGGCGCTCACGGCGAGCGCGCCGGCGCCGAGGGCCGAGCCGAGGGCCAATCTGCCATGCCTCATGGGGGCCTGCCTTCAATGGGGGGAGTGTGGGGTGCCCCGCATCGCCGACGGCCGCCGGTGTCCGGCTGCCCGCTGCCCGCTTGCCCGAGGAGCGACGCGCCCGCCTTTACTGACGGTCAGTCAGCGATGTGGGTTGAGGTCATTGAGGCACAGGGCCCTTGAGAGAACAAGACACACCCTCATGATTTTTGACATGTCACAGCCAAATCCGGCCATGCCCCGCGGCGCCACCGGGGTGAACCCGGCCACGTCCCCCGACATGAACGACCCACGTCCCGGATGAAACGCATCAGTGAACGGCTACCATCGCGAACGTCAGACCATATGACCGCGCCGCCGCACCGGCCGCGCGGCAGCCCCCGGGACCGACCAGCGCGCCCCGGCCCGACCCGCCCTGGAGGCCCGCCTTGTCCGAACCGCGCCTGGGTGTGGCCATCGTGACCATGGGCAACCGCCCGAAGGACGTCGACGCCCTCCTGGCGGCCGTGTCCAAGCAGGACGTCGCGCCGACCCGCCTGGTCATCGTCGGCAACGGCACCCCGCTGCCGGACTTCCCCGCCTACCCCGGCGAGGTCACGACGATCGAGCTCGACGAGAACCTGGGCTGCCCCGGCGGCCGCAACGTCGCCCTGCGCCGGCTGCGCGAGTTCGGCGACGTGGACGTGGCCGTCGAGCTGGACGACGACGGCCTGCTCGTCGACCCGGACGTCTTCCGCACGGTCCGCCGCCTGTTCGCCGAGGACCCGCGGCTCGGCATCGTCGGCTTCCGCATCGCCGACGAGCACGGCGAGACGCAGCGCCGCCACGTGCCGCGGCTGCGCGCCAAGGACCCGATGCGCGGCGGCCTCGTCACGTCCTTCCTCGGCGGCGCGCACGCCTTCTCCATGGAGATGCTGGCGCAGACCGGCGACTGGCCCGCGGACTTCTTCTTCACGCACGAGGAGACGGACCTGGCCTGGCGCGCTCTCGACGCGGACTGGAAGGTCCTGTACGAACCCTCGCTGCTGCTCCAGCACCCGAAGACGTCCCCCGCCCGGCACGCCGTCTACCACCGCATGACGGCCCGCAACCGCGTCTGGCTGGCCCGCCGCCGTCTTCCCCTGCCCCTCATCCCCCTCTATCTGACCGTCTGGACCCTCCTCACGGTGGCCCGGACCAGGTCCCTCGGCGGCCTGAAGGCCTGGGCGGGCGGCTTCGTCGAGGGCTGCCGCACGTCGGGGGGCGAGCGCAAGCCGATGCGGTGGGCGACGGTGTGGCGGATGACGCGGCTCGGGCGCCCGCCGCTGATCTGAGGGCGCCGCCTTCCGGTACGTGCGCCACGCCTCGCGCTACTCGGCGACGTACTCCACGTACAAGGGAGTCGCGACGACGTACCGCACGGCGCCGTTCCCCAGCGCGGCGGTGACGCGGGCGTAGCCGCGCATCCAGGCGGCCGTCTCCACGGGCAACTGCCGGTCCAGGGCGGCCAGGAGCTGCCGGGTGCCCTCGACGAGGGTCACCGGGCTGACGGGCTCGTGGGCCTGGTCCTCGCTGATGGCGTCGGGCCGGTCGGTGAGGGAGCCGAGGAGCGCGGAGGCGTGGGTGGTGACGAGCTCGACCCAGTCGCCGCCGGCGCTGCTTTCCCACGAGCCGCCCACGTGGTGCACCTCCTCCGACAGGGCGGGCGGCTCGGCGACGACGGGCACGCGGCCGCCCGCCAGATGCTCCACGGACCCGTGCAGGAGCAGCCGCACCTCGCCCCCGGTCCCGTACCCGTCCACGCCCCCCGGCGGATCGACGAACAGCACCATCCCCGGAGCCACGTCCCGCAGCGCGCGGAAGTTCAGCGGCGCCTCGAACTGCACCCAGCTCCCGGCCCGGAGCCCCGGCTCAGCGAACCACCCCGCCGCGGCCGACACATGCCGCACGATCCGCCGCAGCCGCTCCCCGCGCTCCCGCTCGGCGTCCGGCACTTCCTGCTCGAGACCCACCCCACCCACCGGAGTGGTCACCTGCCACCCGCCCCGGACCAGCCGCCGAGGCCTCTCCGGCATGAACTGCCGCAACTTCCGGTCGGACAGATAGACAAGCTCGCGCACGGCGCTCCTCGGGGGTGAGCTGACTCCACGACGACTCCACACGGCGGTAGTTCACGCCGGTGAACGCCATTGTGGGGTCGCCCGGCCCCCGAAGCGGACCGGACGGTCGAACCGGGAACAAGTGCCCGAGACCCGTATCAATGGCTGACGCGAGAGACCGGATGCCCGGGGATGCCGATCAGGAGGCAGCCCGCGGCCCCCACGAGGACTTGGCCGTACGACAGCTCCAGCACCGACGCCGTCCAGTCCCGCGACTGCGCGTTGCCGCTGGAACCCTGGCCACCGCCCGCGGCGAACCGCGCGGTCACCCAGCAGAACGACGCGTAGAGGACCGCCCGCCCGCCGTCAAGGAGCCGCGAGCCGGCCTTCCGCTCGGGCCCCCTGCCGAGCACCGCGCGCGAGCCCCGCCACAGCGCCATGCGGCCGAAGCCCACGACCAGCGCCCACAGCGTCACCTTCCCGAAGGGCCGCTCCGCGACCTGGTCGAGCGCACCCTGACGGTCCGCCGGCTCCCCGCCGCTCCCAGGGCAAGCCGCGTCGCCAGGACGCCGATGAGGACGCACACGACACCACGCGCCACGAAACCCGCCCGGCCCGCGGCGGTCCGCGTCTCCTCCTTGGCGACGCGTGCGGCGGAACCCGCACCGCCGCCCCTGTCCCGTGTGTGAGACGACGTCACTCGGTCCTCCCCGCAGCAGGGGGCGGGCGCCGCGCGTCCGGGCCCCCCGGGTGCCCCCGCGAGGAGGCATGATGCGCCGTCCTCGCGGCAGCCTGTTCACCCCCGGCGGGGGTACCCGGCCGCCATGCGAACCCACGAACCGCCTACCGGCGCCCGCACGAAGCTCGCTTCCCTGGCCGCGAAGGGTCTGACCGGCAGCCGCAGCACACGCCGGGCCGCCCTGCGCGGCACCGGCTCGCTGGCCCTGGCCTGCGCCGCCATCCAGGCGGCCACCAAGGTGCTCGACAGCCGCCGGCCGCTGAGGCAGCCGCCGAACGACGCGTCGTCGTCCCACCGCACGGCCGGAGCCGCCGCCTTCGCGACGGCCGCCGCCCTGGAGACACCCCGGCTGGGGGCCGCCCTCATACCCGTCGCCGCGGGCATCGCCCTCTCCCGCATCCGCGCGGGAACACCCGCTCCCCGCCACGTTCTCGTGGACGTCGCCTTCGGCGTGGGGATCGCCGCCGCCACCTGCCGCTGGTGGCCGCTGCACCACGACAAGCCCGCCGACAGTGCCCGGCCGCAGCTCCCGGCTCCCGCCCTTCCCGCCGGCGAGGGTCTTGTCGTCGTCGTCAACAGCGACGCCGGCGGCGAGGCCCCGGCCGAAGTCGAGCTGAGGGCCCTGCTGCCGAAGGCGGACGTGCGGCTCTGCGACGCCGGCGAGGACCTGGACACCGTGCTCCGGCAGGCCGCCGCGCAGGTACAGGCGCGCGGCGGCGCACTGGGTGTGGTCGGGGGCGACGGCACGGTCAACGCGGCGGCCGTGCTGGCCGTCGACCACCAGCTGCCGCTCGCGGTGTTCCCCGGCGGCACCCTCAACCACTTCGCCGCCGACCTCGGCCTCGCGACCCTCCAGGAGGCCGCCGACGCCCTGGAGGCGGGCCGCGCCGGAACCGTCGACCTCGGCCGGATCACCGGCGACGGCACCCGCGCCTACTTCCTCAACACCTTCAGCATCGGCGTCTACCCCGAACTGGTCCGGGCCCGCGAAGCCCGCGAGACGTCCCTGGGCAAGTGGCCCGCCCTCGCCGTCGGCCTGCTGCGCGTGCTCGCCGACGGCACCCCCGTCGACGTCATCCTCGACGGAAGGCCCCGGCGGCTGTGGCTGCTCTTCGCCGGCAACGGCCGCTACGACCCGCCCGGCTTCGCCCCCACCTACCGCCCCACCCTCGACGACGGCCTCCTCGACCTGCGCCTCGTCGACGCGAAGCGCCCCTTCGCCCGCACCCGCCTCGTCGCGGCCTTCCTCACCGGGACCCTCGCCCGCTCCCGCGTCTACCGGGAAACCACCGTCACCCGCCTGCGTATCGACAGCGTGGGAGAGGCGGGCGACTACTCCCGCGACGGGGAGGTGAGCCCCGCCGCCGGCACCCTCGTCCTCGACAAGAGGAGCCGCGCCCTCACCGTCTACCTGCCCGCCCCACGGTGATTCCCGCGCCGTCAGCGGACACCGGCGCGGCGCCCGTCCGGGGCCGGGCCCCCCTTCGGCGCCCGCGGCGCACCCACCGTCAGCCGCGGTGCGGCACCGGGTGTGGTCCTCGCACGCACGACGCCTACGTCACCGGTGGTGTTCGCGGTCCCAGCGGTCCTGGCGCTGCATGCGCCCTCGGCGCTGGCGTCGATAGCGGCGCTCCCAGCGCTCCTGCCGGTCCCGGTAGTCCCGGTACTCCCCGTAGTCGGAATATCGCCCTTGGCCCCAGCCTCCGGAACCGCCCCTGCCGTAGTATCCGCCGCCCCTGCCGTGGTGGGCGAGGGCGAAGACCAGCACGCCCGCGGCCACCCACCACAGGGCGTTGAGGAAGCCGAGCCCGAAGAGGGCCGCGAGGAGGATGAACAGGAGCACGAACATGGCGGGCCTCCCAGGAGCGGAACGAGGCATCGCTGCCAGGGACTGGGGCCTTACCTCCACGGTAGTCCTGCCCAGAGCCTTCGGATACCTCGCCGTGCCACCGCGTACCCGCTGTACGTAGATGTGGACTTGACGTCTGGTCAGTGACCGCGACCGCGGCTAGCGTACGCCGTGCCGCCCCGGCCCCCGGCAGGCGAGCGCCGAACAGCCCTCGCGCCCCCTGGGGCGCACCGTGCGCATCGCTGCCGGAACCGCCGCGTCACGAGCGTGGCCGCTCCCGCACCCGCCCCGCGCCATGTGATCCCGGCGCGGCCCGATGCGCTCCCCGCGGGTATCGATCTGCTGCCCGCCGCGTCGCACGCATCTGACTCCAGGCGGTACGCATGTACGCGCTGATCGTTCCGGCCGCGGCCCCCTTCGTCCTGCTCGCCACCGTCATGGGCCTGTCCTGGTGGGAGGACCACGTCCTGCCCCCGGCCGAGCGGGCCGAAGTCCCCGGCGGGACTCCGGCCGCCCCGGCAGCCCCGGACCCGTTCCCCCAACCCGCCCGCCCCCAGGGTTCGTTGACAAGGGAGGCCGCCGGGAGTTGACTGACGGCACGGCGTAGGGCCATGCCGCTCCGGATCGTTCGGGCGGGGCATTCCACCTTCCCGCTTCGCCCGGACCCCGCGGAAACCAGGAACACCCCCGCGATCTGGAGGCCCGGCGATGCTCGCCCGGACCCTTCTCCTTCCGCCGGTCCCGATGGTCTTCGGATTCGGCTTCCGCACGCACCTCGGCCAACGGTTCAAGAGCCAAAGAGGGCAGCCATGATCATCGTCTTAGTCGTCGCCGTGCTCGTCGTCGCGGCCTCCGCCCTCTTCCTCGTCCGGCGAGGACGAGCCGGGGGCGATGGCGGACGCGGCGGCCTGAAGCGGCGCTTCGGACCTGAGTACGACCGCGCCGTCGCCCGGCACGACGGCGACACCGAGGGTGCCGACCGGGAGCTCGGTGAGCGGGTGAAGCAGTACGGCTCCCTCAAGGAACGCCCCCTTTCGCCCGAGGCCCGCGCACACTACGTATCTCAATGGGCGGCCCTTCAGGAGCAGTTCGTCGAGTCGCCGCGGAAGGCCGTCGTCGAAGCCGACGCGCTGCTGTCGGGCCTGGTCAGGGACCGGGGCTTCCCCGGCGGGGAGCACTTCGAGGAGCAGGCGGCCGCACTCTCCGTCCACCACGCCCACCACGTCCAGGGCTACCGCGGCCTGCACACAGTGGCCCGCGGCCAGAGCGGCACGGAGGAGATGCGGGAGGCCATGGTCGAAGCCCGCGGCCTCTTCGATGCCCTGGTCACCGGGCAACCGGCCGACCCCGACCGGCGCGTCCCGCGGCCCGCCGCCGATCGCGCCACGCGCCGTGGCCGGCGAACCGGACGCCATGCGAAGGAAAGTGGCACATGATGACGTACGACCAGGAACGCGCACAGCGCCTCCGGGGCGGGCGGCCCGACCTCGTCGGACAGCACGCCTCGCAGCCGCCTCGCCCCGAGTCCGCTCACGCCTCGCGTGATCCGGTCACCAGCGCTGACGCCCCCGGCCGCCCTCCGGGGACCGCACTGCTGGCGCAGGGCGAACGGGACAAGCTCACCGTGCGGCTCCAGCAGGCCCTCAACACCTTCGTGGAGAGCCCGCGCGAGGCGGTGGAAGAGGCCGACGGCGTCTTCGACGAAGCCGTCACCCAGCTGACCGAGACCCTCGCGGAACGGCGCCGCGCCCTGCGCGCGGGCTGGCAGGGCCAGGACACCGCAGCACAGACAGAGGAACTGCGGCTCGCGCTGCGGCAGTACAAGGAGACAATGGAGCTGCTGCTGCGCTTGTAGCGCCCGCCGGGCAGTGAAGCGGCCCCTTCGCAGGACTCGCAGAAAAGGACGCGAGCACGCGTTTCGCTGGAAAGCATGCGCCCTGACCTGTGAAAACGGGGAGCGGCAGACGAGTCGGGCTGTACGCCGGGTTCTGTCGCCCGGTCGCCTCGCGGCGGCCGGGGAGACGGCCATCCATCTAGGGTCGGCATTGCTGCCGACCTCGTGCGGTCTACCCGCGGACTCGGGCGGGCAGCCCTCGAACGTCCGCGCAGAGCCGCTTTTCACGGCGGCTCCTTTTGACCTTGCTCCAGGTGGGGTTTACCTAGCCGCCTGAGTCACCTCAGGCGCTGGTGGTCTCTTACACCACCGTTTCACCCTTACCCGGCGCCGAAGCGCCGGGCGGTCTGTTCTCTGTGGCACTGTCCCGCGGGTCACCCCGGGTGGCCGTTAGCCACCACCTTGCCCTGTGGAGCCCGGACGTTCCTCGGGAAGGGCCCCCGAAGGGGTCTTCACGCGGCCGTCCGCCCGGCTCGTCTGCCGTGTCGACCATGGTACCCGCCGGGGTGCGGGCCGGGTGCCGGTGGCGGCCGTGGCCAGGAAGGAGCCGGCGAGGATCAGGGTGAAGGCGGCGGCGAAGGTCGCGGTGAGGGATTCGGAGAGGAAGGCGAAGCCCGCGGCGGCGGCGACCGCGGGGTTGATGTAGGTGAAGACCACCGCCCGCGTCGGGCCCGCCTCGCGGATCAGTTCGAGGAAGACGATGAAGGCCAGCGCCGTGCAGATCACTCCCAGGCCCGCGAGCGCCGCCAGGGTCCGGCCGTCCGGGAGTGTGTCGGGCCAGGTCACCGCGGCGGCGGGGGCGTAGACCAGGGCCGCCAGGGTCAGGCAGGGCGCGATGAGTTGGAGGGTCGGTACGTCCTTGAGGTGGCGGGCCACGATCAGGGGGGCGATGGCGTAGCCCAGCGCCGTGAGCAGGACCTCCGTCAGGGACCAGGCGTCGCCTCCCGTCAGGTGCGGGACGGTGAGCACCGCGACCCCGGCGAAGCCGAGCGCCAGTCCCGTCACCCGGCGCGGGCCGAGGCGTTCGGTGTCGCCGAAGAAGCGGGCCAGGAGCGCCCCGATGATCGGGACCGCGGCGATCAGGAGGCCCGCCGTGGAGCTGGAGAGGTGGCGTTCCGCGTCCGTCAGGGTCCACCAGGGGCCGAGGATCTCCACGCAGGCGAAGACCAGCATCGGGCGCCAGTGCGTGCGCAGCACGGCGGGCATGCCGCCCTGGCGTATCGCGAAGGGGAGCAGCAGCGCGGCGCCCAGCGCGCAGCGCGTGAACACCACCATCGACGGTGTCAGATCACTGTCCACCGCCACTTTGATCATGAGGTACGGGATGCCCCACAGGACGCCCATGACGGAGAAGAGAAGCCAGCCTCGTGCGGTCATGGGGGGAGTTTCGGACAGGGGGGAGGGTCGTGTCTTGAACGTGGTTGCGGCCTCCGGTGCCGGTCACCCGCTCTCGGTCCCCTGGGGGCGCTCCCCCGCCCGCACGCTGTTGCGGTACGCCGCCGGGGTCACCCCGACCACGCGCCGGAACCAGCGCGTCAGATGCGCCTGGTCGGCGAAGCCCACCCGGCCCGCCACGGCCGCCGGGCGGAGGCCGTTCTCCAGGAGCGCGCGGGCCCGGGTGACGCGGTGCTGCGCCAGCCAGGCGTACGGGGGCATCCCCATCGTCGTACGGAAGGCGCGGAGCAGTTGGTAGCGGGACAGGCCCAGTTCCGCGGCCAGTTGGGCGAGGGTGGGGGGTGCGAGGACGTCGTCGGCCAGGCGGTCGCGGACGGCCAGGGCGATGGTGGTCGCGCCGGGGACGGGGGCGGCCGGGTCGGAGGCCGGGCGCGCGCTGCCGTAGCGGTCGGCCAGGGCGGTGAACAGGCCGGTCAGGCGGCTCTCCGCGGTGAGCACGGCCAGCCGGTCCTGCGGGCCCGGCGCGCGGGCGGCCGTGCTCAGGCCGGTGTGGGCGGCCCGCAGCGCCGCCGCGAGGCGGGGGTCGTCCAGGACCGCGTCGCGGAAGTGCGGCGGGGTGCGGGCGCCGTCGGCGAACAGGTCCGGGGAGGGGTACATCGAGCGGTACGCGTAGCCGTCGCCGGTGGCGGGGCGGCCGGTGTGCGGTTCGCTGGGGGCCAGGACGACGATGGAGCCGGGGCCTATGTCGAGGCGGCCGCCCCGGTAGTCGATGATCTCGGTGCCGCCGACGCAGACGCCCACGGTGAACTCCTCGTGGGCGTGCGGGGCGTAGCGGTGCCGGTCGAAGCGGGCGGTCAGGAGGTCGAGGGACGCGCCGCCGCCCAGGGGCGCCCGGGTCCACAGGGCGCGCTCGCCGGGCGAGGTGCCGTGCGGCGGGTCGGTGCGGTTCTCCATGGGGCCCACCCTCTTCCGTGCCTGGGTGTGCGCCCACGGCAGTACGGTTCCGGTTCCGCGTGTGCTTCTCGGCTGCAGCATGCCTGCGCTCCGGCGGTGCGGTCAGCCTCGTCTCACCTCGTGAACGCGGCCGCGCCCGTCTTTCATGCCCCTGCCCGGCGTCCGGTCATGCCCCCGCCCGGTGTCCGCTCAGGCCCCACCGGTGCCCGCTCACGCCCCGCCCGTGTCCGCTTGACCTTGCCGCAGCGTCAACGTTTCTACTGAAGGCATGCGAATCGGAGAGATCGCCGCCGCCGTCGGGCTCACGACGCGCGCCATCAGGCACTACCACCACCTGGGGCTGCTGCCGGAGCCCGCGCGGCGGCCCAACGGGTACCGGGACTACGGGCTCCGCGAGGCCATCGTCCTCGCCCGCGTCAAACGGCTCACCGAGCTGGGGCTCGGCCTCGACGAGGTGCGGGACGTGCTCGCGGACGACGCGGGGCGCGAACTCACCGAGGTGCTCGCCGAGCTGGACGACGATCTGGCCCGGCAGGAGGCGGACATCAAGGCGCGGCGGGCCCGGCTCGCCGAGTTGCTGCGGATGGCCGAGGAGGGGCTGCTCACCGGGGAGGGGCCGGTCTCGGCGGGGCTCGCGGAGCTGTTCGGGCGGTTCGGGCCCGCCGCCGCTGCCGGATCGCCCACCGCCGCCAAGGACCTCGAACACCTGGCCCTCTTCGACGCCACCCTCGACCCGGGCGTACGCGACCGCGTCTACGGCGCCCTGCACCGGCTCGCCGACGACACCGAACTCGCCGCCCGCGTGCGCGCGCTGTACGCCCGCGTCGACGAACTCGCCGACGCCCCGCCGGACGACCCCCGTGTCGAGCCGCTCGGCCGGGATCTCGCGGCCGTCGTCCCGGAGGACTTCCTCGCCGCCCTCACCGAGGGGCACGAGGGCGCGGAAGAAGGGGAAGGCTCGGGGCGGCTGCGGCGCGGCGGCGCCTTCGGTGAGGCCTTCCTCGACGATTTCGCCCCCGCCCAGGCCGCCGCCGTGCGCGCGATGCTGAGGCACCTCGGCGACCGGACGGGGTGGACGCCGTGAAGCGCCTGGTCCGGGTCGTGCGGCGGCTCGCCGCGCACGAGCTGCGGGGGTTCCACAGCCTCGCGCTGTGGGTGGCGCGGCGGCGGCACGGGCTCGGGGCGGGGGCGCACCCGGCCGCGTACACCGGGCCGCAGACCGCGATGCTGTTCGGCTTCGCGTTCGTGGCGGTCGTGGAGACCGTCGCCCTCGCGCTGATCGTGCCGTGGCCGCTGGTGCACTCGGCACTGCTCTTCGTGGACCTCTACACGGTCCTGCAGATCCTCGCGCTGCACGCGGCCTGCGTGACGCGGCCTCATGTGGCGGGCGGGGACGGGTCGTTGCGGGTGCGGTACGGGCAGTTCCTCGATCTGCGGATCGCGGCCGACGACATCCTGCGGGTACGGGTGGAGCGGCGCTGTCCCGAGGGGCGCACCGTCCAGCTCCACGAGGACGGCGCCCTCGACGTCGCCGTCGGCAACCAGACCACCGTCACCGTCGAACTCGCCCGGCCCGTCGCCTTCGTACGCCCGCTGGGGCTGCCCGCGACGGCGCGCGTGGTGCGGCTGCACGCCGACGACCCGCGCGCCCTGGTCGACGCGCTCACTCGGCCCGCCGACGACGCCGCGCCGAGTCCCCTCACGCCGGAGCGAACAGCACCTTCGCCCGGCCCGGATCGGCCTGCGTGAGGCGCACCCGCAGCCGCTCCCCCAGCGGCAGCGCGCCCGCACCGTCCGGCCCCGCCTCGATGCGGGCGACGACCGCGGGCTCCGCCACCTGCACGGTCCCCACCGCTGGTTCACGCTCCTTCACCTCGACCACCACCCCGTCGAACACCTCGCCCACCCGGTCCTTCAGGAGCGCCGCCTCGACGATGTCCACGCAGCCACGTTCCAGGGAGTTGGCGCGCCGCGTGCCCTCGGCCATCTCCCGGGGCAGCTCGGGCAGGGCGACGAGCACCCAGTCCGGCGGCGGCGTGCCCGCGCACGCGGCGAGGCACAGCTCGGCGGCGTAGCGGTCGACGAGGCGGCGCAGGGGCGCCGTGCAGTGCGCGTACGGGGCGGCCACCGCGGCGTGCGTCGTCAGCTCCGGCACCTCGCCGCCGCTGAACGCCGTGTACCCGGCGCCGCGCAGCAGCGTCGTGCACTCCTGGAGGAACGCCGCGTGGCGCGGGTCGCGCGGGTCGAGGGAACGGACGAGGCGGGCGTACGGGACGTGGTGCGGCCAGTCGATGCCGAGGGCCTTCGCGGTGTGGCGCAGGCGGGCGACCGCGCCGTCGGGGGCGAGCGGCAGGGTGCGCAGGACGCCGGCGCCCGAGGAGATCATGAGGTCGGCGGCGGCCATGCCGGTGAGCAGGGAGATCTGGGCGTTCCAGCCGTCGGCGGGCAGCGGGGCGCGGAAGCCCAGTTCGTACGTCCCGTCCTTCTCCGTGACCTCTTGCTCGGGCACGTTCAGCGAGATGCCGCCGCGCTCGACCTCCAGCCGCTCGCGCAGCCGACCCACCTCGGCGAGCAGTGCGAGGGGCTCCTCGGCGGTACCCGTGTCGATGGCGCGCTGTACGCCCTCGTAGTCGAGCTTGGCGCGGCTGCGGACCAGGGCGCGGCGCACGTCGGTGCCTTCGGTGCGGCCGTCCGCGTCCAGGTCGAGGGTCCACAGGACGGCCGGGCAGGTCTGGTCCGGGAGCAGGCTGGCCGCGCCCTCGCTGAGCGGGGTGGGGTGCAGGGGGACCTTCCCGTCGGGGAAGTAGAGGGTGGTGACGCGGCGGTGCGCCTCCGCGTCCAGCGGCCCCTCGGGGGTGACGTACGCGGCCACGTCCGCGATCGCGTACCGCACCCGGAAGCCGCCGCCCGGCCGCCGCGACAGGTGCATCGCCTGGTCGAGGTCCACGGACGTCGGCGGGTCGACGGTGAAGAAGGGGACGCCCGTCGCGTCCTCGTCCGGGAGGCGGGGCGCCGCCGCGGCGCGTTCGGCCTCCGCGAGCACGTCGGCCGGGAACCTCTCCGGTACGTCGAGTTCGGCGCGCAGGTCGCGCAGCGCGGCCCGCAGCGGAGCCTCGGCTGCGCCGGTCACATGCAGGTGGCGGCGGGGCATGCACCGAGCGTATGGCGGGGGCCGGGGGTCGGCACCCCGTACGCTTTCGCGGGGGCCGCACCCCCGCACGCACCCGGCCGGCGACAACCCGTACCCGGCCGAAACGAAAACGGAGAAGCGATCGTGCTCGTCCTGTTGCCGCCGTCCGAAGGCAAGGCCTCTTCCGGGCGGGGGGCGCCCCTGAAGCCGGAGTCGCTGTCCCTGCCCGGGCTCGCCGACGCGCGCGCCGCCGTCCTCGACGAGCTCGTCGAGCTGTGCGCGGGCGACGAGGACAAGGCGCGCGAGGTGCTCGGGCTCAGTGAGGGGCTGCGCGGGGAGGTCACCAAGAACACCGAGCTGCGGACCGCCGGGGCGCGGCCCGCCGGGGAGATCTACACCGGTGTCCTCTACGACGCCCTCGACCTCGCCTCCCTCGACGCCGCCGCCAAGCGGCGCGCCGCGCGCTCCCTCCTCGTCTTCTCCGGCCTGTGGGGGGCCGTCGGTGTCACCGACAAGATCCCCTCCTACCGCTGCTCCATGGGCGTCAAGCTGCCCGGGGTCGGGGCGCTCGGGGCGTACTGGCGCGAGCCCATGGCGTCCGTGCTGCCCTCGGCCGCCGGGGACGGGCTCGTGCTCGACCTGCGGTCCGCCGCGTACGCCTCCGCGTGGAAGCCCAAGGGGGAGGTGGCCGGGCGGACCGCCACCGTGCGGGTGCTGCACGCCCAGGTCGTCGACGGGGTGGAGCGGCGGTCCGTCGTCTCCCACTTCAACAAGGCCACGAAGGGCCGGATCGTCCGGGCCCTCCTGACCGCGGGCATCTCCCCCGCCGACCCCGCCGAGCTCGTCTCCGCGCTCCGCGACCTCGGATACGTCGTCGAGGCCGAGCCGCCCTCGCGGGCTGGGCGGGCCTGGGGGCTGGATGTGGTGGTGCGGGAGATTCACTGAGGGTGCAGGTGGGGTCCCTGACGGGGGCTCCCCAGTCCCGCCCCTTTCCCGAAACCGGGGCTGCGCCCCTGGACCCCGGGGATGGGACTCCCCTCCGGGTGGGCCGGGGGCACCCCCGAATCGGCGCTCCGCGCCTCGTCCTCAAACGCCGGACCGGCTGAAAACTACGCCGGGGCGGGCCGGAGAGGCACTGCGGGGCCGGGCTGGAGAGGCGCAGCGAAGCCCTCGGCCCGAGAGACGCAGCGGCCTCGGCCGGAGAGGCACAGCAAGGCCGGGCCGGAGAGGCACTGCGAGGCCGGGCCGAAGGGGCGCAGCGGGCATCGGGGACGGAGAGGCGCAGCGGGCATCGGGGACGGAGAGGCGCAGCGGGCCGGGCCGGGAAGGCGACGTTGTGGGGTGGGGCGGGGCGGGGCGGTGTTGTGGGGTGGGGTGGTTCGGGGCCCGAGGGTGCCGGGCTTTTGTGAGCCGGGGCACAGGTGGGGCGGGTGGGCGGGAGAGAGCCCGTCCGGCGATCGAGGACCAGGCGCGGAGCGCCGGTAGCGGGGGTGAGCCCAGGGGGCGTTGCGGAGTGCGCAACGGGCTTTGCGCACGGTGCGTACCGCGGGGCACGATGACCCCATGAACCCCCCTGCCGCCGCCAAGGCCTCCGTGCTGGACCTAGCCCCGGTCATCCCCGTAGTCGTCATCGACGACCCCGCGGACGCGCTCCCCCTGGCGCGAGCCCTGGTCGCGGGCGGCCTCCCGGCGATCGAGGTGACCCTGCGGACGCCCGTCGCCCTGGACGCGATCCGGGCCATCGCGGCCGACGTCCCGGACGCGGTCGTCGGCGCCGGGACGGTCATCTCGGCGGAGAACGTCGCAGCCGCGGCCGACGCGGGCGCCCGTTTCCTGGTGAGCCCGGGCTGGACGCCGAAGCTGCTCGACGCGATGGCGGCGTCGGGGCTGCCGTTCCTGCCGGGCGTCTCGACGACATCAGAGGTCGTGGCGCTGCTGGAGCGGGGCGTCGAGGAGATGAAGTTCTTCCCGGCGGAAGCGGCGGGTGGGACGCCGTATCTGAAGTCGCTCGGGGGCCCGCTCCCCCAGGCCCGCTTCTGCCCGACGGGCGGCATCTCGGCGGCGTCCGCCCCGGGCTACCTCGCCCTGCGGAACGTGTCCTGCGTGGGCGGCAGTTGGATGCTCCCGGCGGACGCGATCGCGGCGAAGGACTGGTCGCGGGTGGAGTCCCTGGCCCGCGAGGCGGCGTCCCTGCGCTGAGGACCGCCGCGTGAGGGGCGGGGCAGGGCACGACCGGCCCCGCTGCGTGAGGGAGCGGGGCCGGGGGCGGGGCGCAACCGACCTCGCTACGGAAGGGGAGACGCGAGGGCCGGGCACGGCTGAGCCCGCAACGTGGGGGGCGAGGATCGGACACCACCGGCCCCGCGCCGCAAAGGGGGGCGCGCGGGTCGGACTCCACCGACCCCGCAACGCAAAGAGGGGCGAGGGCCGGACCCCACCGGCACCACCGCCCCTCCCACTACCTCAGCGCAAATGCGCCGTGTCGTTCAGCAGCCGCAGGCTCGCGTTGCCGTCCGCGTAGTACGCCACCGCCGACAGCGAAGCCGCCGACAGTTCCATGCGGAACAGGGACTCGGGCGGCGCGCCGAGGGCGAGCCGGACGAGGGTCTTGATGGGGGTGACGTGCGTGACGAGCAGCACGGTGCGGCCCGCGTGGGCGGCGAGGAGCCGCTCGCGGGCGGCCTCGACGCGGGTCGTGACCTCGGCGAACGACTCGCCGCCGGGCGGCGCGACGTCGGGCGAGGCCAGCCACGCGGTCAGCTCGTCGGGCTGCCGCTCGCGCACCTCCGCGAAGGTGAGGCCTTCCCAGTCCCCGAAGTCCGTCTCGCGCAGCCCCTCTTCGAGGTGGACGTCGAGGCCGAGCCGGGCGGCGACGGTGCGGGCGGTCTCCTGGCAGCGCAGGAGCGGCGAGGAGACGACGGCCTGGACGGTGCCGCGCGCGGCCAGCGCGGCGGCGACGCGGACGGCCTGCTCCCGGCCGACGTCGGAGAGGGAGGGGTTGCTCCCGCCGCTGCCGGAGAAGCGCTTCTGGGGCGTGAGGGGGGTCTCGCCGTGCCGGAGGAGCACGAAGGTGGCGGGCGCGCCCAGGTCGGCGGCGGCACCCCATCCGACGGGCGGCACCGCCGTACCGGGCACGTCGGCCGCGGCGACCGCACCGGCCCCGCTCGCGGCAGCGCCCTCGCCGGACCCGGCCGCCACGGACCGCGCGGCCCGCACGTCGGCGGCCTGGGCCACGCCCGGTGAGCCCTGCGCCCCCGCGGTCGCGTCGCCGAGGGAACCGGCGGTTGAGCCCCGCGCCCCCGCGGTCGCCCCGCCGAGGGAACCGGCGGTGAACCCACCGCCCCCGGCCTCCGCGTCGCGCCCCGCGGACGCCCCGGCCAGCGCGGCCCGCGCCTTCGCCGCACCCGCGGCCGCGTCCCCGGGCGGCCCGGCGGGCACACCGGCGCCCGCCGTGCGCGCGGGCCGGTCCAGCTCGGCGGTGGACGCCGACGGCGACCACTGCTCGCCGCGCTTGCCCGCGTCCATGGCCTCGTTGGCGAGCCGGTCCGCGTGCTTGTTCTTCTCGCGCGGGATCCACTCGTACGTCACCTGGGTCCCGGGCAGGACCCGGGCGGCCTCGGCGGCGAGGGGCTTCATGTCGGGGTGCTTGATCTTCCAGCGGCCCGACATCTGCTCGACGACGAGCTTGGAGTCCATGCGGACGTGCACGCTCGCCGCCGGATCCAGCGCGTGGGCCGCCTTGAGGCCGGCGACCAGGCCCTTGTACTCGGCGACGTTGTTCGTCGCGACGCCGATGTACTCCGCGGCCTCGGCCAGGGTCTCCCCGGACTCCGCGTCGATGACGACCGCGCCGTAGCCCGCGGGCCCCGGGTTGCCCCGGGAGCCGCCGTCGGCCTCGACGATGAACTCCCGCACCGCGCCCGCCCCTTACAGACCGGACTCGGAGGTGCGCACCAGGATGCGGCTGCAGTTCTCGCAGCGCACGACCTTGTCGGGCGACGCCGCCTTGATCTCGTTCACCTCGGTGATGTCGAGCTCCAGGCGGCAGCCCTCACAGCGCCGCTGGTGGAGCTTGGCCGCACCGATGCCGCCCTGCTTGGCGCGCACCTTGTCGTAGAGCCCGAGCAGGTCGGCGGGGATCGAACCGGCGACGACCTCGCGCTCCTTGGTGACGTTCGCGGCCTCGCGGTCGAACTCGGCGGTGGCCGCGTCCCGGCGGCCCGTCGCGTCGTCGATCTTCGCCTGGACGGAGCCGACGCGCTCGGTCAGCTCGCTCACGCGCTCCTGCGCGGACTCGCGGCGCTCCATGACCTCGAGGACGACGTCCTCCAGGTCGCCCTGGCGCTTGGCGAGGGAGGCGATCTCCTTCTGGAGGTTCTCCAGGTCCTTGGGGGAGGTGATCGCACCGGAGTCCAGGCGCTTCTGGTCGCGGGCGGCGCGCTGGCGCACCTGGTCCACGTCCTGCTCGGCCTTGGTCTGCTCGCGGGCGCAGTCGCTCTCCTCCGTCGTCGCGGCGACGAGCAGGTCGCGGTGTTGCGTGAGGTCCTTCGTCAGCGACTCGATCTCGGCGTGCTCGGGCAGCCCCTGGCGCTTGTGCGCGAGCTGCTTGAGGCGTACGTCCAGGTCCTGGAGGTCGAGGAGACGGATCTGGTCGGCGGGCGCGGCGTTCAGTTGGGGGCTCCAAGGGAATCGGGGTCGGAAGGCGCGCGCGTAGCGCTCGCTGCGAGGGTGGTGGTGGACGACGCCGCGTGGGCGGTCCAGGGGTCGGTGACGGTCTTCGACACGTGGACGCGCAGGCCCCAGCCGTGCCGGTCGGAGATCTCGTCGAGCTGCGCCGCGGCCAGCTCGCACCACGGCCACTCGGTGGCCCAGTGCGCGGCGTCGAGCAGCGCGAGCGGCGCCTGTGCGCGGGCCTCCGACGCCGGGTGGTGGCGCAGGTCGGCGGTGAGGAAGGCGTCCACGCCCGCGGCCCGGACGGCGTCGAAGAGGCTGTCGCCGGAGCCGCCGCTGACGGCGACCCTGCGGATGGTCTGCCCGGGGTCGCCCGCGACCCGGACGCCCTGCGCGGTGGCGGGCAGGCACGCGGCGGCCCGCTCCGCGAACTCGGCGAGCGGCAGCGGGTGTTCGAGCTCGCAGACCCGGCCGAGGCCGCGGCGCCCCGCGGTGTCGGACGGGTCCGGCACGAGCGGCCCCACGACGCGCAGGCCGAGGGCGCCCGCGAGGGCGTCGCTCACCCCCGGGTCGGCGGAGTCGGCGTTCGTGTGCGCGACGTGCAGGGCCACGTCGTGCTTGATCAGGTCGTGCACGACGCGGCCCTTGAACGTCGAGGCCGCGACCGTGGTCGTACCCCGCAGATACAGCGGGTGGTGCGTGATCAGCAGGTCCGCGCCGAGGCGCACCGCCTCGTCGACGATCTCCTGGACGGGGTCGACGGCGAACAGGACCCGCGAGACCTCGGCCTCGGGATCGCCGCACACGGTGCCGACGGCGTCCCACTGCTCGGCCCGCTCCGCGGGCCACAGGGCGTCGAGGGCGGCGATGACTTCAGACAGACGGGGCACGCAGCAAGGCTACCTGGCCCCTTTGTGCGCCTGAACCGGCGTCGCTCTCGCGGACCTGGCTGATCAGCGTCGGGGTTCCGCGATCGATGGCAGCGGTGATCTTCACCACCGGCGGGATCCCCCTTACTCCGCCAGGTGATTCCTCAGGTCGTCCAGGACCTTGTCGGCCGCCGTCACGCCGAGGCCCAGGTACCAGGTCTCGTCGGGGACGTCCTTGGCCCGGCCGTTCTTGACGGCGTCGAGCTTCTTCCACAGCGGGTTCTTCTCGGCGCCGGAGCGGCCGGTCTTCTTGGCGTCGCCGTAGACGCCGGTGAAGATCCAGTCGGCGTCGGCCTCGTCGATCTTCTCCGGGCTGATCTCCACGGCGAGGTCGTTGACCTGCTGGTTCTTGGGCCGCGGCAGACCGGCGTCCTGGAGGATGGTGCCGACGAACGACGCCTTGGCGTAGAGCCGGATGCGGTCGGGCATGTAGCGCAGCATCGTGACGGTGGGCTTGTCCGCGCCGAGGTCCTTGTCGAGGGCCTTCGCCTTCTTCTCGTACGCGCCCAGCTGGGCCTTGGCCGCGGCGGTCCTGTCGAGCGCGGCGGCGTTGAGGAGGTAGTTCTCCTTCCAGGTGAAGCCGGGGCGCACCGAGAAGACGGTCGGGGCGATCTTGGCGAGCTGCGGGTAGAGCTTGGCGGCGCGCAGTTCGCTGCCGAGGATCAGGTCGGGCTTGAGGTTCGCGATCGCTTCGAGGTTGAGCGCGTTGATGGTGCCGACGTTCTTCGGGCTCCCGGCGTCCTTCTTCAGGTACGAGGGGATGCCGTCGTCGCCCTCGGTCGGGGCGTAGCCGACGGGCTTCACGCCGAGGGACACGACGTTGTCCAGCTCACCGACGTCCAGGACCACGACCCGCTTCGGCGCCCGCTTCAGCTCCGTCTTGCCCAGCGCGTGCTCGATGGTGCGCGGGAACTGCCCCGGCTTCGCGCTCGTGCCCATCTTCGCCGTCTTCTCGGCCGCCTTGGCGAAGTCGTCCCCGCCCTGCGCGACGGCCTTGCTGCCGGTGCCGCGGTCGGACTTCCCGGAGTCGTCGCCCGACCCGCAGGCGGACAGGGCGAGCGCGCCGGCTACGGCGAGAGCGAGGGCGCCGGCGCGGCGGTGAGGGCGGTGGTGCGGGGACATCGGGGCTCCAGGGGGCTGTGCGGGGGTGGTGCTGGTGCTGGTGGGGGTGGGGCGGTCCGGGGGACCGGCACCGGGCTCGGGTCGGGGCCGGGCTCGGGTCCCGGTCCGGGCTCGGGCTCGGATCCCGTCCCGGGGCGGACTTAGGTTCGCCTAACCATAAGCGCCGTTTTCCAGCCAGCACAGTCGCCCCCTCCCTCTCAGGCGAATCGTCACTTCGCCACACGTACGCGTGAAGCGGGGAGCCTCGTCTGCCACGCCAGCGCGTGCGAAAACTAGCGTCGCGGACGGAGGTGACCCCAGATGACAGCCCCTGTGGCCGAGCCCTCACCCTTGCCCCCACCCCCGCGGTCCGCCCCGCCGGGAAGCGGGGGCGCGGCCGGAATCCGACCGAAGCGTGCGGCCGGGGCGGAGGCGGCGTCCGCTCCGGCTCCGGGCCCTGGTCCGGCACCGGCCCCGGCACCGGGTCCCGCCCCCGACCCGGCTTCGGTCCGGGCGCCCGCCTCGGCGCCTGTCTCGGCCTTGGACCCGGCTTCAGGCTCGGCTTCAGACCCGGTCCTTGGCTCAGCTTCGGGCCCGGCCCCGGCTCCGGTTCCC
>NZ_JBVIZH010000001.1:663215-1074753 GCF_055591765.1 Streptomyces sp. NPDC041205
CGGCCCCGTCCCGGACTCGGCCTTCGGCCGGGTGTCGGCTTCGGGGGCGGTGCCGGGCTCCGCGCCCGCCTGGGTCCCGGCTTCAGATCCGGCTTCAGACCCGGTCCTTGGCTCAGCTTCGGGCCCGGCCCCAGCTCCGGTTCCCGGCCCCGTCCCGGACTCGGCCTTCGGCCGGGTGTCGGCTTCGGGGGCGGTGCCGGGCTCCGCGCCCGCCTGGGTCCCGGCTTCAGATCCGGCTTCGGTCACGGGCCTGGCCTCGGTCCAGATCCCGGTTCCGGTTCCGGTTCCGGTTCCGGTTCCGTCGAAGCCTGACTGTGGCGCCGAGGCGAGGGCGCCGTTGCCGGGCGAGGGTGCCGGGCGGGCGAGGGGTGGTCCGGCCTCGTTCGATCGGGTGGGTGCTCCTGGGGCGTTCGATCAGGTCGGTGGACCGGCTCCGCCCAAGGGACCGGATGCGTCGGCTGCCTCCGGTGGGCGAGGCGTACCGGCCTCTTCCGGCAGGGACGATGCGCCGGCCCCCTCCGGCGGGGCAGGTGCACCAGCCCCCTCCGGCGAGGCAAGTGCGCCGTCCCCCTCCCGTGCGCCGAGCACACCGACTTCCCCCGGCGAGGCGCGCGCCCCGGCCACCCCCGGCGGGACCCACGCACCAGCCCCGCCCCGCCGTGCGCCCGCCCCCGCCCTCAGCCCCCCGCCCCCCGCCATCACCGCCGACGGCGCCTACGCGGCGCGGCTCGCGCACCGGGGTGGCTGCTGGTTCCCGGAGCGGTGGACGCTGGACTCCGCCGAGCCGTACGCGGTGCCGTTGCCCGCCCATCAGCCCGAGGAGCCCGGTACGCGGGTGCTGCCGATGGCCGACGGGCGGGTGCTCGTCCACCGGCGTGCGGCCGGGCGGCACCTCTTCTCCCTGCTGTACCCCACCGGGCCGAGCACCGGGGAAGTACCGCTCGGCGGCGTGGAGTGCGAAGGCGCCGACCTGACCCTGCTGCCGCCCGCCCCCCGCGGCGCCTACGCCTACGCCCTCGCCGTCGGCGCGCGCTCCACCGCCGTGTGGATGGTCGCGGGCGGCTCCTTCGGACCCGAGCATCTCGCCGAGATCCCCGGCCGCTGCACCGGCGGCGTCTGGCTCGACCGCACCAACCGCATGCTGGCCCTCGACCGCGAGCTGGACGGCCCCACCAAGACCGTGGCCGTCGACCTGGAGCGGGGCGGCGAGGTCACCCCCCTGCTCCAGATCGCCGCCGACAGCGACGACCGGCTGCTCCTCGCCGACGCCGACAGCGGGCTGCTCCTCATCCGCTCCGACGCGCCCGGCGAAACCCGCCTCGGCTGGGGCGTGCTGGGCAGCGCCCGGCCCGTACGCTTCCCCGAATGCCTGCGGATGCCCGGGCGGGCGGTGACGCCGTTCGCGATTCAGCCCGGGCAGGTGCTCATGCCGGAGAGCTGCATGGTGGCCCTTCGGGTGGATGAGGGGTCCGGCAACTCCGCCCCTCAGTTGTGCGGTTGGCGTCCCGCGGAGCGGCGCGTCCACCAACTCACCGCCCCCGACGGGTGGTTGTCCGGTGCCGGGCGGTGCACCCCTGACGGCGTTCTTGAGTTGCCTTACGTCACGGGGACCGTTCCCTGCGGGATGGCCCGGGTCGAGATGCCCTCGCCCCGGCCCGGCCCCGAGCCGGGGAGCGAGGCGTCCGGCCAGGTCACGGGGGTCGTCGGGGCCGTGCGGGTGGCTCGGCCCGTGCCGTTGCAGCAGGCACCTCTCGGGGGGCGGGGGGCGGGCGGTTAGACTCGCCCGGCTGTACGAACGATCTTTGCTACGGGGTGAGTTTGTTGAAGACCGAGAATGTGGCTGTCGAGCCGCGGCAGCAGGGTGTGGTGGATCCTCGTGAAGGGGTTTCGCTCTCCGGAGGTGCGGAGGTTGCCGGTGCCGGGCGGCATCGGGGGCCGGTGTCCGACCACGACGAAGAGGCGGCGCCGCGGGGGCGGCATCGTCGGGAGGGCGGGGCCTGAGGCCGGGGGCCTTGCCGGGGGCTCCCCAACCCACCCCTTCCCGAACCCGGGGCTCCGCCCCGGACCCCGTTGTCGGCGCTCCGCGCCTCGTCCTCAATCGCCGGACGGGCTGGAACTCACCGGCACATTTTCCAGCCCCTCCGGCGTTTGAGGAGCGGGGGTCTGGGGGCGGAGCCCCCAGTTTCGGGAAGGGGCGGGATTGGGGAGAGCCCCGCAGGGCCGCCGCCCCCCCACCCTCACCCCCTCCTCAACCCCAACACCTCCGCCGCCCCGAACGTCTCCCCCTCCGGGCGGCCCGCGAAGTACGGGGACACCGCCTCGTCCAGCTCCTCGAAGCTGAACACGCCGTCGGCGGAGTCGAACTGGACCGCGACCCGGGGGCGCTCGACGACGGCGACCATCCCGCCGTGGACGACGAGCACCTGCCCGTTGACGCGCCGCGCCGCAGGCGAGGCCAGGTACCCGACCAGCGAAGCGACATGCTCCGGGGCCAAGGGATCCAGCTCCCCCGCCCCGGGCTCGGCGAACCCGGCGAAGACGTCGGAGGTCATCCGGGTCCGCGCCCGCGGACAGATGGCGTTGGCGGTGACGCCGTACTTGGCGAGGGCGAGGGCCGTGGAGGTGGTGAGCCCCACGATCCCGCCCTTGGCGGCGGCGTAGTTGGGCTGCCCGGCGGACCCGGCGAGGAACGCCTCGGAGGAGGTGTTGACGATGCGCCCGTACACGGGCCCACCGGCTTCCTTGGAGCGCTCACGCCAGTGGGCGGAGGCGAACCGGATGGTGTTGAAGTGACCCTTGAGGTGGACGCGGATCACCGAGTCCCACTCGTCCTCCGTCATGGAGAAGATCATCCGGTCCCGCAGGATGCCCGCGTTGTTGACCAGGATGTCGAGCTTGCCGTACGTGTCGACGGCCAACTGGACGAGGGCGCGGGCCTGTTGGAGGTCGGCGACGTCCCCGGTGTGGGCCACGGCCTTCCCGCCGGACCGGCTGATCTCCGCCGCGACCTCCTCGGCGGGCGCGGCCGACGCCTCGCCGGACCCGTCACGGCCCGACTGCCCGAAGTCGTTGACGACGACGCTCGCGCCGAGCCGGGCGAGCTCCAGCGCCTCGGCCCGGCCGAGCCCGCGGCCCGCCCCGGTGACGACGGCGGCGAGACCTTCAAGTGGCAGTGACATACGGGTACGTACTCCTCTCGCCTGGCTTCACGCACACGGCCGTCGCTTCAGATCTCGATGCACGTCCGCAGCGCCACCCCCGACCGCATCTGCTCCAGCGCCTCGTTGATCTCGGTGAGCCGCACCCGGTGGGTGATCATCCCCTCCAGGTCGACGCGGCCCGCGCGCCACAGGGCGATGGCCCGCTCGTACGACCGGAGCACGTCCCCGCCCCCGTACAGCGAGGGCAGGATCCGCTTCTCGTCGAAGAACAGCTCGAACATGTTGAACTGCACCTGGTCGTCCATGGCGCCCGCGCCGACGACACAGAGGGTGCCGCCGCGCCGGGTCATCTCGTACGCGGTGCGGGTCGTCGCGGACTTGCCGACGACCTCGAAGACGTAGTCGAAGCCCTCGCCCTCGGTCACGCGCTGGCGGACGTCGGCCAGTTCGTCGGGGGCGACGGCCTGGGTCGCGCCGAAGCGGAGCGCGGCCTCGCGCCGGGAGGCGACCGGGTCGACGGCGATGATCTCGGCGGCGCCCTTGAGCCGGGCGCCCTGGATCGCGGAGACGCCTACGCCGCCGCAGCCGATGACGGCGACGGACGAACCGGTCGCCACGTCGGCGGTGTTGATGGCGGCGCCGAGCCCCGTCGTCACGCCGCAGCCGATGAGCGCGGCGATGTCGAAGGGCACGTCGTCGGGTATGGGCACGGCACAGGACGCGTCGACGACGATCTCCTCGGCGAAGGTGCCCGTCCCCGCGAAGCCGAAGACCTCCGAACGGTCACCGGAGCGTTGGAAGTTGGGGGTTCCCGCGTTCATGAACCCGGCCAGGCACAGCTGGGTCTGGCCGCGGCGGCAGGCCGGGCACTGCCCGCACGCCGGGAGCCAGCACACCAGGACCCGGTCGCCCGGCTTGACGTTGCCGACGCCCTCGCCGACCTCCAGGACCTCGCCCGCGCCCTCGTGGCCGGGGACGAACGGCGCGGGCTGCGGCAGCACGCCGTTCATCGCGGACACGTCGGAGTGGCACAGGCCGGTGGCCCGTACCCGGATCCTGGCCTTGCCCGGGCCGAAGCCCACCGCCTCGACGTCGTCGAGCACATCGAGCTTGTCCTGGCCTGTCTCGTGCAGTACGGCTGCGCGCATGGCTGTGCGGCTCCTCTCATCCCGGCGGTACGTGACCGGCGGTACGTGACGTCAGTTCAGCTCCACACGTCAGTGGTCCAGCTCCACACGTCAGTTCAGCTCCACGACCGTGTCCGTGAGGACCGGCGCGTCCTGCCGTTCGACGGCCGTGACGGCGACCCGCACCCGGTCGTCCGACTCCCACATGCCGACGCGCAGCGTCTCGCCGGGCAGGACGATCCCGGCGAAGCGCGTGCGGTAGGCCCGCACGCGGCCCACGTCGCCGCCGAGGACGGTGTCGACGACGGCCTTGAGCGTCATGCCGTACGTGCACAGGCCGTGCAGGATCGGCCGGTCGAAGCCGGCCAGCTTGGCGAACTCGGGGTCGGCGTGCAGCGGGTTCCAGTCGCCGGACAGGCGGTAGAGCAGGGCCTGGTCGGGGCGGACCGGGCGTTCGACGGTGTGGTCGAAGGGGCGGTCCGGCACCTCGGGGCTGCCGGACGGGCCGCGCTCGCCGCCGAACCCGCCCTCGCCGCGCACGAAGATCTGCGCGTCGCTGGTCCACAGCGGGCCCTCGTCGTCGGCGGCTTCGGAGCGCAGCACGAGGACGGCGGCCTTGCCCTTGTCGTAGACGGCCGCGACCTTGGAGCTGGTGGTGGCCCGGCCCTTGACGGGGATCGGGCGGTGCAGTTCGACGCTCTGGCCGCCGTGCAGCACGGCGGCGAGGTCCACGTCGATGCCGGGTGCGGCGAGGCCGCCCATCATGCCCATGCCCGCGCCCGCCACGGTGGCGAAGCTGGGCAGGACGTGCAGCCGGGACTCCAGGGTGTAGCGGAGTTCGTCGGCGTCGGTCGCGGGGTCGGCGAGGTCCGGGTTGGCGCCCGCGCCGAGGCCCAGGTGGTAGAGCTGGATGTCCTTGTGGTCCCAGGTGATCTCGGCGCTGCGGGGCTTCGCGGCCAGGGCCTGCGCGGCATCGATGGGCATGGGGTGGCGGCTCCTCGCGGGCTGCGGACGACGGACCTACGGGTGCGCGTGACGGTCCTCGGGCGCGGAGTACAGGGCGGGGTCGGCGGTGTGCTCCGGGGGAAGACCTCGGTGCGGCCGTCCGCACCGTCGGCCGCACCGAGGTCGTCTGTGGCGGCCAAGGCGTCCCTGCCACCGGTCCACCGGTCGTTCTAGAACGCGTTCTAGGCCGATGGCCCCATGTATAGCCCAGCGCCCCACGGTTGGGAAGAGTGCTGACGTCACGTCAGATCCGGTGGCCGCGCCCCACCGGATCCGGGGTCCCGGCCGCCCGGGGCCGCCGGCGATGACACCGGGGCCGCCAGCGGTGACATTTGTCCCGGTCGACTCGGTACGGACCTCACTGCCGCCGCGGCACCCCCGCTCCGTACTGTCGAGGGCACGGGGGCCGCGGGGGACGCGGGCCCGGCCGAGCGGGGAGCGAGACATGTCCTGGAAGCGCGGGGTGACCTGCCGACTGCACGGCCTGCGGGAGCAGCGGAGTTCCTGGCGGGGGCGGAAGGCCGACTGCCGAGAGCGGAAGCGGGCGGGCGAGGCGGACGCCCTCGTGCATCCGGGCCCGCCCAACGGCTTCGCGCTGCTTCCCTGGCTCCTGATGGGCCTCGGCGCGTTCTCGCACCTGCTCCAGGGCAGGACGCCGAACCCGTGGATCGGCGGCGTCGGCCTGTTCGTCTTCAACTCCCTCTACATCGGCGTGGCCTTCCGCGCCTTCGACAAGCGGGCGCGGGAGTCGCGCGCGACCCTGGTCGCGCTGCTCGTGATGGGCGCGCTCACCGTGGGCCTCGCGGCCGGGTACGGCGGCAACTGGCTGATGTACTTCCCGCTGTTCGGCCTCGCCGTGGGCGCGGTCGTGCGGGGCCGCGGCCTCGGTCCGGTGGCCCTCGGCCTGAGCGCCCTCGCGGGCGCCGTCGCCGGATTCCGGGAGGGCTGGGACGCCGTCAACATCGCGTACGGCACGTTCCTGTCCACGATGGTCACGGCCGCGATCCTGTCCCTGTCCGAGGCAGTACGCGACCTGCGCGCCGCCCGTGAGGAACTGGCGCGGCGAGCCGTGGCCGAGGAGCGGCTCCGCTTCTCCCGCGACCTGCACGACCTGCTCGGCCACACGCTCTCGCTGATCGTCGTGAAGTCGGAGGCCGCGCGCCGCCTCGCCCCGCGGAGCATGGACGCGGCCCTGGCGCAGATCACCGACATCGAGTCCGTCGGCCGCCAGGCGCTCACCGAGATCCGCGAGGCCGTCACCGGCTACCGGGACGCGGCGCTGGCCGCCGAGCTGGACCGGGCCCGCGAGCTGCTCGACGCGGCCGGTGTCGAGGCGGTCGTACGGCAGTCGGGACCGCCGCTCGGACCCCGGACGGAGGCGCTGCTCGGCTGGGTGGTGCGGGAGGCGGCCACCAATGTCGTACGGCACGCGCGGGCGCGCCGGTGCGAGATCGAGGTCGCCGCGACCTCCGAACAGACCCGTCTGACGATCACGGACGACGGCCGCGGCGTAGGCTCGACCACGCCCGGCAGCGGGCTGAAGGGCCTGGCCGAACGGATCACGGCGGCGGGCGGAGCACTGGAGTCGGGGTCCGAGCCGCGCGGTGGCTTCCGGGTCACGGCGGTGCTGCCGGCCGACGAGGACCGTGGGGCCACCGGCGCCACCCACGTCACCGATGCGGCGCCCGCGCGGGCGGGCGCCCACGAGGAGCGCGTTCGATGATCAGAGTCCTGCTCGCCGAGGACCAGGGCATGATGCGCGGCGCACTGGCCCTGCTGCTCGGGATGGAGGAGGACATCGAGGTCGTGGCGCAGGTCGCCGCGGGCGACGACATCGTGCACACCGCGCTCACCGCGCGACCCGACGTGGCGCTCCTCGACATCGAGCTGCCCGGCCGCAGCGGACTCGACGCGGCGGCGGACCTGCGTGCGGAAGCCCCCGACTGCCGGGTCCTGATCCTCACCACCTTCGGCAGGCCCGGCTATCTGCGGCGCGCCATGGACGCGGGCGCGGCGGGGTTCCTCGTGAAGGACGGGCCCGTGGAGGAGCTGGCCGAGGCGATTCGCGCCGTGTTGCGCGGGGAGGTCGTGGTCGATCCGGCGCTGGCTGCCGCCGCGCTCGGGGCCGGGCCCAACCCGCTGACGGCGCGGGAGGCCGAGGTGCTGAACGCGTCCGTGGACGGGGCGACTGTCGCGGACATCGCCGCGGTGCTGCACCTTTCGGAGTCGACGGTGCGGAACTATCTCTCTGCGGCGATCGGCAAGACGGGGAGCCGTAATCGGATGGAGGCGGTGCGGGTCGCTCGGCGTGAGGGGTGGCTGTAGGTCGTTTCCTCGCCGTGGGGCGGTGTCGCCCTCCGGGGGGCTGCGCCCCCGGACCCCCGCTGTCGGCGCTGCGCGCCTCGTCCTCAATCGCCGGACGGGCTGGATCTGTCCGGCCGCGGCATTGCCACCAGCACCAGCACCACCGCCGCCGTCAGGAACACCGCTCCCCACAGGAACGCCTGGGCGTAGCCCTCGGCCAGGGCGTGGGTGCCGGGGCGGTCGCCGGTGCGGGAGGCGGCGATGGTGGAGAGGACCGCGAGGCCGAGGGAGCCGCCCATGGTGCGGGAGGTGTTGATGAGTCCGGCGACCAGGCCCGCGTCGCCGGGGTCGGCGCCGCTCGTGGCGAGGGAGGCGAGGGGGGTGCCGGCGAGCCCGGCGCCGAGCATCATCAGGATGCCGGGCAGCATGATCGAGGTGACGTACGCCCCGTCGGCGTCGAGGGCGCGCCACTGCCAGAGGAAGCCCACGGCGGCGACGAGGACGCCGATGACGGTGACGCTGCGGGCGCCCATGACGCGCATCAGACGGGGGGCGACCTTGGAGCCGACGACGACGCTGACCGAGCTGGGGATGAGGGCGAGCCCGGCCTCCAGCGGGGTGTAGCCGAGCACGTTCTGGGCGTACAGGGTCATGAAGAACCACATGGCGAACATGCCCATGCCGCAGACGAACATCGTGGCGTTGGCGGCCGACACGGAGCGCACGCGGAACAGCGCGAGCGGCATCAGCGGTGCCTTGGCGCGCGCCTCGACGGCGAGGAAGGCCCCGATCAGGGCGAGCCCGACGGCCAGCGGCACCAGGGTGGCGGCGGCGGTCCAGCCGTCCACCTCGGTCTGCACGATGCCGTACGCGAGGGTGGCGATACCGCCGGTCACGAGCACGGCCCCGGGCAGGTCGAGGCGGCGCGCCCCACTGGCCCGGCTCTCGCTGATCCAGCGCAGCGCGGCGGCGAGGACGAGGACGCCGACGGGCACGTTGACGAGCAGCACCCACCGCCAGGAGAGGCCGTCGGTGAGCACGCCGCCGACGAGCCCGCCCGCGGCGCCGCCGCCCGCGCCGACCGCGGACCAGGTGGCGATGGCCCGCACCCGGGCGGGCCCCTCCGGCACGGCGGACGTGAGGATCGTCAGCGTCGACGGGGCGAGCACGGCGGCGCCGAGTCCCTGCACGGCCCGCGCGAGCAGCAGTTGCCAGCCCTCCTGGGCGAGCCCGCCCGCGAGCGAGGCCAGGGTGAAGAGCCCGAGGCCCAGCAGGAACATCCGCTTGCGTCCGAAGAGGTCCCCGGCCCGCCCGCCGAGCAGCATGAACCCGGCGAACGCGATGGAGTACGCGTTCACCACCCACTGCAACCCCGTGGCGCTCAGGCCGAGATCGGTCCGCATCGACGGCAGCGCCACGTTCACGACGGACACGTCGAGGACGACGAGGAACTGTCCGGCGCAGGCGGCGGCCACGACGAGCCAGGTGGGCGGAGCGGGGCGACCCGATATGCGGGAGGTCGGGGTGTCGGCGGGGGTCTGGAGCATGGCCCCCATGCTGACAGCCGGGCGTGTGCCCCGTACATCGGAAATACGGGGCAGGGGACCTGGGCCGGGAGTCCTAGGTCCTGGCGCGGCACGCCGGGCGCGGGGTGGCCGCCTCGGCCGCGGCCACCACCGCGTGAGCAGCGTCACCGCCGGGCTATGCCCCCGGCCGCGTGAGGAGCGTCACCACCGCCGCCCCGCCGAGGCCGACGTTGTGCGCGAGCCCCACCCGCGCCCCGGTGACCTGGCGCGGTCCGGCCTCGCCCCGCAACTGCCAGCTGAGCTCGGCGGCCTGGGCGAGGCCGGTGGCGCCCAGGGGGTGGCCCTTGGAGATGAGGCCGCCGGAGGGGTTCACCACCCAGCGGCCGCCGTAGGTCGTCGCGCCGGACTCCACGAGCTTGCCGGATTCGCCCTCCTCGCACAGGCCGAGGGCCTCGTAGGTGAGGAGTTCGTTGACGGAGAAGCAGTCGTGCAGCTCGATGACGTCGAGGTCGTCCGGGCCGAGACCCGAGGCCTCGTACACCTGGCGGGCGGCCGCGCGGGACATGGGGGTGCCGACGACGTCGAGGCAGCTGCCGGAGGCGAAGGACTCCTCGGTGTCGGTCGTCATCGCCTGGGCCGTGATCTCGACCGCCCGGTCCCCGAGGCCGTGCCGGTCCACGAACGCCGCGGAGGCCACGACCACGGCGGCCGCGCCGTCCGACGTCGGGGAGCACTGGAGCTTGGTGAGGGGCGCGTGCACGGTCCTCGCGGCGAGGATCTCCTCGGGTGTGTACGCGTCCTGGAACTGGGCGTTGGGGTTGTTCGTGGAGTGCTGGTGGTTCTTCGCCGCGACCGCGGCGAGCTGCGCGGGCGTCGTGCCGTACCGCTCCATGTGCTCGCGTGCCGCGTTGCCGAAGAGCTGGGCCGTGGGCGGTGTCGCCTCGAAGCCGTGGCGGGCCGCCATGACGCCGTAGTGCCGGGCCACCGGGGACGTCGCGAAATCGCCGTCGCTGCCGCCGCCCAGCGAGCCGCGCTTCATCTTCTCGAAGCCGAGCGCGAGCACGCACTCGCTCTGCCCGCCCACCACGAACTGGCGGGCCATCATCAGGGCCGTGGAGCCCGTGGCGCAGTTGTTGTTGACGTTGTAGACGGGCACTCCGGTCAGGCCCAGCTCGTACGCGGCGCGCTGACCTGCCGTCGAGGCCTGGAAGCAGTATCCGGCGACGACCTGCTGCACCTGTTCGTACGTGATCCGGGCGTCGGCGAGCGCGGCGGTGCCCGCCTCCTTCGCCATGTCCCAGTACTGCCAGTCGCGGGTCTCGGGCTTCTCGAACTTCGTCATGCCGACACCGACGAGGTAGCTCTTCACCGCTGGGGCTCCTTCCGAGAGCGGGCGGCAAGACTAGAACACGTTCCACTTCACCGGAAGGGCGGCGGCGTCGGCCGCGTACAGAACCGGTCAATGGCGGGTCAAGACTTCCCTTGGTTCGACGGCCGGCGGAATAGTCGCCCAGGGATACAGGTTCATCCTGCATATACCTGCGGGTGTCCCACCAAGCCCCACGCTCCGTCTCTTCGCTCCGGAGGCCGCACGCCCATGTCCCACGCGACGACCCACCCCCGCGGTGACCGCGCAGCGCGCGGCACCGGCGGTGTCGTCCCCGTCCTCGCCTTCGCGGGCATCGTCGTCGCCGTCATGCAGACGCTGCTCGTCCCCGTCATCAAGGACCTGCCGACGCTGCTCGGCACCGAACCCTCCAACGCCACCTGGGTCATGACCTCGACCCTGCTCGCGGGCGCCGTCTCCACACCGATCATGGGCCGCCTCGGCGACCTCTTCGGCAAGCGCCGGATGCTGCTCACCAGCCTCGCCGTGATGGTCGTCGGCTCCCTGGTCTGCGCGTTCACCGACGACCTGCTCGTGATGATCGTCGGCCGCGCCCTGCAGGGCTTCGCGATGGGCGCGATACCCCTCGGCATCGGCCTGATGCGCGACGAGCTGCCGCGCGAGAAGCTCGGCTCCGCGATGGCCCTGATGAGCTCGTCCATCGGCGTCGGCGGCGGACTCGCCCTGCCCGCGGCCGCGCTGGTCGCCCAGCACACCGACTGGCACGCGCTGTTCTTCGGGTCCGCGGGCCTCGGCGTCCTCGCGATGCTGCTCATCTTCTTCCTGGTGCCGGAGAGCCCGCTGCGCGCCCCGGGCACCTTCGACGTGGCCGGTGCCCTCGGCCTGTCCGCCGGACTCGTGCTCTTCCTGCTGCCCATCACCAAGGGCAGCGACTGGGGCTGGAGTTCGGGCCTGACCCTCGGGCTCTTCGGGGCCTCGGCCACCGTCCTGCTCCTGTGGGGCGTGATGGAACTGCGCCTGAAGGCACCGCTGGTGGACCTGCGCACCACCGCCCGGCGCGAGGTGCTGCTCACCAACCTCGCCTCGATCATGGTCGGTGTCGCCTTCTACGCCATCTCGCTCGTCCTGCCCCAGCTCCTCCAACTGCCCACGTCCACCGGGTACGGCCTCGGCCAGTCCATGGTCGTCGCGGGCCTGTGCGTGGCGCCGCTCGGCCTGACGATGATGTTCACCGCGCCGGTGTACGCGCGCCTCTCGGCGAAGTACGGCCCGAAGATCACCCTGATCCTCGGCCTGCTGATCATCGCGATCGGCTACGGAGCGGGCCTCGGCCTGATGAGCGCCGCCTGGCAGACCATCGTCATCTCGGTGATCGTGGGCGCGGGCATCGGCCTCGCCTACTCCTCGCTGCCCGCCCTGATCATCGGCGCCGTCGACCCCTCCGAGACCGGCGCGGCCAACGGCCTCAACACCCTGATGCGGTCCATCGGTACGTCGGTGTCGAGTGCCGTCATCGGCATGGTGCTCGCCAACACCGCGACCCACGCGGGGCCGGTCGACGTGCCCACCATGGAGGGCTTCCGCGCCTCCTTCCTCATCGCCGCCGGCGCCGTCGCCATCGGGCTGCTGCTCGCCCTGTTCCTGCCGGGCCGGGGGCGCGCCCCTGTCCAGGCCAAGCCGCAACTGCGGGCCAGCAGCGAGGAGGACGCGGCCATCGAGAACGCCGAGCGGGCCGCGCGCGCCCTCGGCGGCTTCCAGGGCCGGGTGCTCGCCGCCTCCGGCGCGCCGGTCGCGCGGGCCAAGGTCACGCTGATCGACCGCCGGGGCAAGCAGGCGGGCGCCGCGCTGACGGACGGCGAGGGGCGCTACGCCCTACAGGTCCCGGCCGACGGGCCCTACGTCCTCGCCGCGACAGCCGCGGGCCACGCGCCGCACGCCGCGTCCGCCGCCCACCCCGGCGGGGAGCGGCCGGTGGAGGTCGACCTGGCACTGCCGGGCGAGAGCGAGGTCCTGGCCTGAGGGTGCGGTCCTGACCCGGCGCCGGGGTCTCGCCCGAGACCGATGGCTCGGCCCGGGCCGATGGCTCCGCCCGAGACCGATGGCTCCGCCCGGGGCCGACCGCCACCACACGAACCACCACACCCCCGTCACCACCCCCATCACCCCCGTGACGGGGGTGTGGTGCACGATGGGGCGCCCCGCGTGTCCGTACGCGGGCGCCCAGCGCGTCCGTACGCGCGGGCCCGTTCGCAACGCGCACCCCGCGGGCCTCCACGCGCCCGCCCCGAGGAGGAACCCATGGCCGCCGAGCCCGGTCCTGACGTTCTCGACGCCTTCGAGGCCGCGAAGGGCTTCATGCCCGTGAAGGAGGGCCTCGCCCTGTACGCGGCGGCCACCGAGGCCGCGGCGCTCGGGCTGCCCCTCCTCGAAGTCGGCACGTACTGCGGCCGCTCCACGATCCTGCTCGCGGACGCGGCCCGCGCCGCCGGTGTGAGCGTGATCACGGTCGACCACCACCGGGGCAGCGAGGAGCAGCAGCCCGGCTGGGACTACCACGACCCGGCGACGGTCGACCCGGAGATCGGCCGCATGGACACGCTGCCGACGTTCCGCAGGACCCTGCACCGGGCCGGTCTGGAAGACCACGTCATCGCGGTCGTGGGCCGATCCCCGCAGGTCGCGGCGGTATGGAACTCCCCCGTCGCGCTCGTCTTCATCGACGGCGGCCACACGGACGAGCACGCGAACGCGGACTACGAGGGGTGGGCTCCGCACGTCGCGGCGGGCGGGCTGCTCGTCATCCACGACGTGTTCCCCGACCCGGTGGACGAGTGGACCGGGCAGGCCCCGTACCGGATCTATCTGCGGGCCCTGGAATCCGGGGCATTCACGGAGATCTCGGCCACGGACTCGCTCCGCGTCCTGCGCCGAACCGGCGCGGGCGCCCTACGGCGGGACTAGGCTCGCTCCCGTGTCGTACGTAGGTCCGGACAGTCATCCACCGCGCCCGCCCCGCCGCTTCCGCGGTGGCCGCCCGCTCGCGGTCGCCCTCGCCGTGCTCGTGCCCGGCGCCCTCGCCGGGTATCTCCTCATGGACACCGCGAGCGACTCAGACGACGGCAAATCGGTCAGAACGCTGCCGTCCGCGAGCCGCTCGGAGCAGGGCTCGCCCTCGAAGCCGAGCGCGGACGCGACGAGGTCCGCGAAGTCCCCGAAGCCCGACAAGCCTTCGAAGTCCTCGAAGCCCGCCGACGACCCCGATCCGTCGGGCCGCCCCGCCGGTGGCCGCCCCGCCGCGTCCGGCCCTCTCAAGGGCAAGGTCGTCGTGGTGGACCCCGGGCACAACCCGGGGAACTTCAAGCACACCGCCGAGATCAACCGGCAGGTGAACATCGGGACGAACTCCAAGGAGTGCGACACCACGGGCACGTCCACCAACCGCGGTTACACGGAGGCCCGGTTCACCCTGGACCTCGCCCACCGCCTGCGCGACCTGCTGCACCGGCAGGGTGCCACGGTCCGCTTCACACACGACGCCGACCGCCCCTTCGGGCCCTGCGTCGACGAGCGTGCCCGGATCGGCAACGCGGCGCGGGCCGACGCCGTGGTCTCCCTGCACGCGGACGGCTCGGCCGTCGGCAACCGCGGCTTCCACGTCATCCTGCCCGCGAAGGTGCGCGGCGGCGCCGCGGACACCACCGCGATCGTCGGGCCCTCGCGCGACCTGGGCGAGCGCATCGCGGGCAAGTTCCTGAGCGTCACCAAGAGCGCCCCCTCCAACTACGTCGGCGGCGGCACCGGCCTCGACGTCCGCAGCGACCTCGGCGGTCTCAACCTGTCGAAGGTGCCGAAGGTGTTCATCGAGTGCGGCAACATGCGCGACCCGAAGGACGAGGCCCTGCTGACGAGCGGCGCCTGGCGGCAGAAGGCGGCCCAGGGTCTCTCGGACGGCATCGAGAGCTTCCTGCGCGGGTAGACACAGGCGGGCGCCGGGCGCGAGCCGGGTGCCCGAGGGGGCGGATTCCGGGGTATCGCCCCATGTCGTGATGTGTTCGACGCCGTCTCGTCACGGGACGGCAACCGGCAGATCTTCACTGAGTGACGATCTTTATCCCAAGCAGACACCCCGGCTGACCGGAGGATAGTGTCCTCCCTACGATGAGGGGCCACCCCCGCGCTTCGCGCACCGCGACACGACCGCGACTACGGCGACAGCGACGCCTCTACCGACGAGACGACTGACGAAGGACCTGAAGTGAATTTCCGCTCCCTCACTCGAGGCGACGGCGTGGTGATCGGAGCAGCGGTGTTGCTCTTCATCGCCTCGTTCCTCGACACCTTTGACGGCGGTGGCGACGACGTTCCCACCGCCTGGGACAACGGCAACCTGCTGATGAGCGTGTACCTCGCCGGCATCATCGGCGCGGCGCTCATCGTCGTGGGCCGTGCCATGGGCGGCCAGCGCAAGGTCGTAGGCCTCGACCTCGGGACGCTCGGCATCGGCCTCACCGCCGCCGCGGCCTGGAGCTCGCTCGGCGCGATCTTCGACACCGGCCAGTCCTACGACAAGGTCTTCGAGCTCATCAACGCCCGGTTCGGCGCCGGTGGCAGCAGCAGCGGCGCCGACGCGCCGGACGCCGGTGTCGGCCTCATCCTGGGCCTGATCGCAGCCCTGGTCCTCGTCGCGGCCGCGGTCGCCACGAACATCGTCCCCGCCCTCAAGGCGCCCCTCGCGGGCAGCGGCGGCCCCAAGGCCCCGCAGCCCTACGGCGGTCAGCCGCAGGGTGGCTACGGCTACCCGGGCGCGCAGGGCGCCCAGCCGGGCCAGCCCGGTCAGCCGTACGGCGCCCAGCCCGCCGCCCCGGCGCAGCCCTACGGCGGTCAGCCGCAGGGTGGCGGCCAGACGCCGCCGCCCGCCCAGGCGCAGCAGGCCGGCGCCCCGGCCGGGGACTTCTCGCCGTTCTGGTTCGCCGTGCCGGTGCCGCGTCCGCTGTACGCCGAGGACGGTTCGCCGACCCCGATCGCGGAACTGGCTCCCGGCACCTGGTACTTGGCCGTGGAGCAGCGCGGCCAGAGCCTGGTGGCGCAGACGCAGGACGGCCGTCGTGGCGTCCTGCAGGACACCACGGGCATCCAGCGCGGCTGAGCCCACGCGCTCGCGCGCACCCGCAGCACCTCAGCGGCCCCCCGCCCCTTCCGGGCGGGGGGCCGCTGGCGTACGCTCCTCCAGTCGATCCAGATCTGATGCACCATCAGCTCGCTTTCCGGCTCTCTCGGTCTGCTCCCTGGAGGACCCATGCGGCTCGGGCTCGCGCTCGGATACTGGGGCCGCGGCCCCGAAGCCCGGCACCTGGAGCTCGTCCGGGAGGCCGAGCGGCTCGGGTACGACTCGGTGTGGACGGCGGAGGCCTGGGGGTCGGACGCGTTCACGCCGCTGACGTGGATCGCCGCGCACACCTCGCGGATCCGGCTCGGGACGGCCGTGGCGCAGATGGCGGCCCGCTCCCCCACCACCACCGCCATGCACGCCCTCACCCTCGACCACCTCTCCGGCGGGCGGATGCTGCTCGGGCTCGGTCTTTCGGGGCCGCAGGTCGTGGAGGGGTGGTACGGGCGGCCGTTCCCGAAGTCGCCGCTCACCGCGACACGGGAGTACGTCGACGTCGTACGGCAAGTGCTGCGGCGGGAGTCCCCGGTGGCGCTGGACGGTCGGTTCCACCCGCTCCCCTATCCGGGCGACGACGGCACCGGGCTCGGCAAGCCGCTGAAGTCCATCACCCACCCGCTGCGCGCCGACCTCCCGATCCTGCTCGGCGCCGAGGGACCCAGGAACATCGAGCAGACCGCCCGGATCGCGGACGGCTGGCTGCCGCTGTACTGGTCGCCGACGCGCACGGACGTGTACGAGGCGTCGCTCGGCGACGGGCTGCGGCCGGGGTTCCTGGTGGCGCCCCTGGTGCGGGCCACGGTGTGCGACGACGTGCGCGAGGGGCTGCTCCCGGTCAAGGCCATGCTCGGCTTCTACATCGGCGGCATGGGACACGCGGCCCGCAACTTCCACGCCGATCTGATGGGGCGGATGGGGTACGGGGAAGAGGCGCGGCAGGTGCAGGAGCTGTTCCTGGCCGGGCGGCGCGAGGAGGCCGTGCTCGCCGTGCCGGACGCGTTCGCCGACGAGATCTCACTGGTGGGGCCGCGTGCGCGGATCGCGGAGCGGCTCGACTTGTGGCGCAAGGGCCCGGTGACGGACCTCCTTGTCCTCGCGACCGACCCGCACACCCTGCGCACCCTGGCCGACCTCAACACTTGACCGGTCCCGCGCACCCTCAGCGGAATATCGCCACCGCGTCCAGCGTCAGCTCGCCCGCCTCCCGGTTCCACGTGCGCACCTTTCCCAGGCAGCAGGCCTGGAACTCGCCGCTGAAGTAGTCGTCCTCGTTCAGGAACTCCTCGCGGATGCCGTCGGCGGCGCAGGTGACGCGGACGTGGGCGGGGGGGGTGCGCCGTCGCCGTAGCGGGCGCGCAGGACGACCTCGTCGCCGCCGACGCGGCGGGCGGTGAAGCGGCCGGTGACGGAGCCGAACTCCGACATGACGGCGCTCAGCGGCACCCGGTCGTCGTCGCTGTCGCGCAGCGCGTCGGCCAGGGAGCGGTTGGGGACGAGCAGGCCGGTGGTGAGGTCGGCGTGGACGACGGCGTCCTCGCGGCGCATGGTGTCCATGAGCAGGCCGATGACGGTGCAGCACGAAGGCAAGGACGCTGGGCAAGGGGGACGTCCTCGGTCTCCGGAAGCGCTACTGAGCACCTTCCAGTGACGCGTCTGCTCGCACGAGGGCACAAACTCCCATGTCTCGACTGCAGGTTGTCCCCGATGAACCCTGATCGGTACTTCGCTCGTCACAACCCAGGGCGGCCAGACGCTGCCCCGTCGTCGAACACGAGCGAGAGTTCCACGCCCGGACGGCAGGAGGCACGTCATGGCAGCTTCTATCCGATTACGAGGCACGAAACCAACCTGGGCCACCGCTGCCGCTGTGGGTGCCATCCTCGTAGCGGGCTGCGGAGCACCCTCTGGTGAGGGGGACAGTCCCCCGTCACGAGACCATGTCAGCAGTCCGGCGGCAAGGGACCAGGGAGGCGGCGGTGCTGTGGCCGGCTCCTGCGCGAGAGTCATGGCCTTCAGCGGCCGCTCGTACTGGGAAGTCGGGAAGGCCGAGTTCACAGTGGGTGAGAAGGCGGGCGCCGCCCGGCCCTTGCCTTGTCACGATGTCGGAGGAGTCGACCTCGGGGGCGCCAGCCGCTCGGACGACACGAAGACAACCACAGGGAGCACTGCTTCTTACGACGTCTACAAGGTGAAAGAGCTGGACACGGCCTTTGCCGTCGCCATCGGCGACTCACCCGACCAGACGGTTCTCTTCTCCGTCCGCGGAGAACGAGGAGGCATTCCGCCCGAGGTCAGGAAACTGATCAAGCCCACGTAGATTTCACCTCACCGGACTGTTGCAGGCTGGAAGTTCGTGACGTCGATCAGCCCTTCGCCAGCTCCCCCCCCGACGGCACCTTGTTCGTGACCTCCGCGCCCGCGTCCTTCCCCGCGTCCTTGACCTTGTTGATCGCGCCGTCGAAGGACTTCACCACGGACTCCGTGGAGTCGCCCTTGCGGAGCTTGGAGGGGAGGTCCTTGAGGGCGTCGATCCCGGCGGTGAGGGGGGCGACCGCCTTGGCCAGGGTCGGGTCGCCCTCGGCGTTGCGGAGGGCGGCCTTGAGGCGGTTGTAGGTGAAGGCGCCGGCCAGGCCCGCCTTGATGAGGGCGAAGCGGCGGCCGTCGGCGCCGGACTTGAACCTGCCGTCGCGGTAGGGCTTCACGATCCACTGGTACGTGGCCCCGGCGGCGAGGCCCGCGTTGGCGACGAAGCGGGTCTTCGCGAGCTTCTGGCGTTCGACCGTGCTCGTCGGGGTCGCGGCGGAGTCCTTGTCGTCGCCGTCGCACGCCGCCGTCGTCCCCGCGAGGAGGGCGCAGAGGAGCAGGGGGACGAGGGCGCGGAGCAGGGAGCGGGGCACGGTGACCTCCGGGCGGGGTGGGGGCGGCCGCCGCCAGCCTCACCCGGCGCGGCCGGGCCCGCCACCGGGGCGCGGCCGGCGGGGTGGACGCACCGCGGCACGGCCGGACGGGCGCCCCGTGGTCGGCTGGACGAGCCCGCCGCCACCCATCGCCCCACGGCCGACCGAGCCCGCCGCCACCCACAGGTTTCGGCCACCCCTCCCCCGGTACCCGCCCCTCATGTCCCCCGTGAAAGCCCGACGCACCAACGAAGCCGCCAAGGCCGTCGTCGTCATCGCGGACGTGATGGCCTTCATTCTCGCCCTGTGGATCCTGATGGACCTGCTGGACGCCAACCGTGCCAACGACCTGGTGCAGGTCGTGCACGACGCCGCCCGCTGGCTGGCGGGCTGGTCGCACGACCTGTTCACGTTCGACGAGCGCTGGGCCCGCGTGCTCGCGGGGTACGGCCTCGCGGCGGTCGTCTACCTCCTCGCGGGGCACTTCCTCGCGGGGCGGCTGCGGCGGCACTGAGCGCCGCGCCGACCCGGCCGGACGGGCCCCGGGACACGAGCACAGCAGGCCCGAGGCTCAGGCGCGGCAATCCGGCCCGGAGCTAGGCGCAGCAGTCCGGGTCGAGGCCGGTCGGCAGCCCCGTCCCCGAGAACACCCCGCACGTCGCCTCGTCGCCGCCGAGTGCCGCGACGGCGAGCAGCAGGGAGCCCGCCGTCCAGGTGGTGAGCTCGACGGGCCAGATCGCGGCGTCCTCGAAGACGTAGCCCGTCCAGTACAGGCCGGACTCGGGGTCACGCAGGTGCTGGATGGACTTGAGGACGTCCAGGGCGCGGTCGGACTCGCCCAACACCCAGAGCGCCAGGGCGAGTTCGGCGCTCTCGCCGCCGGTCACCCACGGGTTGGGGTGCACGCAGCGCACGCCGAGGCCGGGGACGACGAAGCGGTCCCAGCCGTCCTCTATGCGGGACTTGGCCTCCGTGCCGGTGACCGCGCCGCCGAGGACCGGGTAGTACCAGTCCATGGAGTAGCGGTCCTTGTCGAGGAAGCGCTCGGGGTGGCGGCGGATGGCGTGGCCGAGGGCGCCGGTCGCGAGTTCCCAGTCCGGCTGCGGGTCGTCGCGCAGGTCGGCGAGGGCGAGGGCGCAGCGCAGCGCCTGGTAGACGGAGGAGCAGCCGGTGAGGAGGGCGTCCGGGACGGGGCTGCCGTCGGGGTCGCGCTTCCAGCCGATCTGGCCGCCGGGCTGCTGGAGTGCGAGGACGAACTCGACGGCGGCGACGACGACCGGCCACATGCGGTCGAGGAACGCCTCGTCGCCGGTGCTCAGGTAGTGGTGCCAGACGCCGACGGCGACGTACGCGCAGAAGTTGGTCTCGCGGCCGCGGTCGGTGACGTCGTCCGGGTCGCCGTCGGCGTACGCCGCGTACCAGGAGCCGTCCGGGTTCTGGTGCCGGGCCAGCCACTCGTAGGCGCGGGCGGCGGCCTCGTGCTCGCCGGACGCGTCCAGGGCCATGGCTGCCTCGGTGTGGTCCCACGGGTCGAGGTGGTGGCCGCGGAACCAGGGTATGGCGCCGTCGTCGCGCTGGACGGCGAGGATGCCGCGGACCGTCGCCGTCGCCTGATCGGCCGTCAGAACGCCCGGCAGGACCAGGTGTTCGGTGCGCTCGGGAATCGTCACGCCCCGGCCTTCGCGTCGGCGGCCGGGTCGGGGGTGGCGGCGGGCAGGTGCGGCTTGGTCGCGTACGCCACGAAGCTCTTGCCGACGACCGGGTTCAGGAGCTGCTCGGCGACGCGGGTGGCCAGCGGCTTCTTCATGATGTCCCAGACCAGGAGCTTGTGGTACGCCCGCACGGGCAGCGCCTTGTCGTTGTCGACGCCGAACGCGCACTTCAGCCACCAGTACGGCGAGTGCAGCGCGTGCGCGTGGTGCGTGCCGTACGGCTTGAGGCCCGACTCGCGCATCCTGGTGAGGAGTTCGTCGGCCTTGTAGATGCGGATGTGGCCGCCCTCGACCTCGTGGTAGGCGTCGCTGAGCGCCCAGCAGACCTTCTCGGGGCCGTAGCGCGGCACGGTCACGGCTATCCGGCCGCCCGGCTTGAGGACCCGGACCATCTCGGCGAGCACGCCCTTGTCGTCCGGGATGTGCTCCATCACCTCGGAGATGATGACGACGTCGAACGACTCGTCCGGGAACGGCAGGTTGAGGGCGTCGCCCTCCATGGCGGTGGCGGTCGCGCCCGCCGGGGCCTCGCCCGCCTCCTTCATCGCCGCGAACCACTTGGCGACCTCGCGGATCTCCTCCGCGTTCTGGTCGAGGGCGACCACCCGGGCGCCGCGCCGGTAACACTCGAAGGCGTGACGGCCCGCCCCGCAACCCAGATCGAGCACGCGGTCCCCCGCGGCGAGCGGGAAGCGGGTGAAGTCGACGGTCAGCACGTGGCCCTGCTTTCGGGTTGAGGTCCTGCAACTTCGCCGACGGCCGCGGCCCCGGCCGTCGGCAGCGCGTGGCCGCGGGCCACCGCGCGGGCGGCGCCCCGGCCCGCGGAGCGGTCGATCGCCGCGCGGTACAGCTCCGCGGTGCCCTGGGCGGCGCGGGCCCAGGTGAACTTGGCGAGGACCCGGGCCCGGCCCGCGGCGCCGAGCCGCGCCCTCAGTTCCGGGTCGCCCAGGAGCCTGGTCAGGCCCGTGGCGAGGGCGCCCGCGTCGCCCGGGGGCACCGCGAGGCAGGTGTCGCCGTCGCGGCCCGCGACCTCCGGGATCGCCCCGCCCGTCGTGGCGAGCAGCGGCGTCCCCGTCGCCATGGCCTCGGCGGCGGGCAGCGAGAAGCCCTCGTACAGGGAGGGCACGCAGGCGATCTGGGCCGAGCGGACCAGGTCCACCAGTTCCTCGTCGGTGATGCCCTTGACGAACTCCACGGCGCCTTCGAGGCCGTACTTCTCGATGGCTTGCGCCACCGGGCCGTCCTCGGCGCGCTTGCCGACGACGACGAGGTGCGCGGCGGGGTTCTCGGTGCGGACCTTGGCGAGGGCCTCGACGAGGTGGATCAGGCCCTTCAGCGGTACGTCCGCGCTGGACGTCGTCACGATCCGGCCCGGCACCTCGGGCACCGCCGGGTCGGGCGAGAAGAGGTTCGTGTCGGCGCCGATGTGGACGACGTCGACGCGGTCGCGGCGGACGCCGAGGTGGTCGACGATCTCCTGGCGCGAGGTGCCGGACACCGTGAGGATCGACGGCAGGCGCCGCGCCACGCGCTTCTGCATCCGGGTGAACGCGTACCAGCGGCGGACCGAAGCGCGGCGCTTCCAGTCGGGCGCGGCGTCCAGCTCCAGGCGGCGGTCGACGGTGATGGGGTGGTGGACGGTCGTCACCAGGGGGGCGCCCAGGTCGCCGAGGAGGCCGTAGCCGAGCGTCTGGTTGTCGTGCACGACGTCGAACTCGCCGCGCCGGGCGCGCAGGTGGCGCCGCGCGCGCAGGCTGAAGGTGACCGGCTCGGGGAAGCCGCCGGTCCACATCGTCGCCACTTCGAGGGCGTCGATCCAGTCGCGGTACTCGTCGCGCCCGGGGGTGCGGAAGGGGTCCGGCGAGCGGTAGAGGTCTAGGCTCGGCAGCTCGGTCAGGCTGAGGCCGCGCAGGTCCTCGCCCTCGTCGAGCACGGGGTAGGGCTGCGCGCCGATGACCTCGACGCGGTGACCGAGGCGGACCAGCTCGCGGGAGAGGTGGCGTACGTAGACGCCCTGGCCGCCGCAGAACGGGTTGCCCTTGTACGTGAGGAGCGCGATGCGCAGCGGGCGGTCGCCGTCGGCGGCCGTGCCCCGTGGCACGTCCGGCACCGTGCCCGGCGTCGCATCCGGCACCGGCCCCGGCAGGGGACCCGCCTCCATGGCCTCAGCGGTCACTCTGGCCCCCTTCTGCCTTCAGTTGTCCGCGAGATTACGCCGGGACGGTAATGTAGAACAAGTTTCAGACTTGTTCCTGTCATGATCGTCCTTGATCGCCGGACCCGCTCGAATCTACCGGCAGGTAGCCGGGCCGGAAGGTCCGGATCAGGTGATTCGCGCCACGGCGGCCGCCCTGCCATGCTGTGCGGTCCCGGTGAACGGGCGCGGACGGAAACGGGACGGGGACTGGGCGGGACCGATGGACACCGCTGACGGGACTGACGGGGCGACGGGACTATGACGGCTGACGCGAAGACGGCTGGAGCGGGCGCGGCACATCCGGCGTCGCCGCCCCTCACCGAGCGCCAGGAGGCGCGCCGCCGCCGCATTCTGCACGCGAGCGCCCAACTGGCGAGCCGGGGCGGCTTCGACGCGGTCCAGATGCGGGAGGTGGCGGAGTCGTCGAGCGTCGCCCTCGGCACGCTCTACCGCTACTTTCCCTCGAAGGTGCATCTGCTCGTCGCGACGATGCAGGACCAGTTGCAGCACATGCACACCACCCTGCGCAAACACCCCCCGGCCGGGGAGACCCCGGCGGAGCGGGTCGCGGAGACCCTGATGCGGGCCTTCCGCGCCCTCCAGCGCGAGCCGCACCTCGCGGACGCCATGGTGCGCGCCCTCACCTTCGCCGACCGGTCGGTGAGCCCGGAGGTCGACACGGTCTCGCGGCTCACCACGGCGATCGTCCTCGACGCCATGGGCCTGGACGGACAGCCGACCGCCGCGCAGCTCTCCGCGGTGCGGGTCATCGAGCACACCTGGCACTCCGCGCTGATCACCTGGCTCTCGGGGCGCGCCTCGATCGCCCAGGTCAAGATCGACATCGAGATGGTGTGCCGCTTGATCGACCTGACGGTGCCCGACCCGGCCTGACGGCCCTCGCCCGCGGGGGCGACGCATCGTAGAAGGCCCGGAGGCCCGCCGGACACTCCCTAGTCCTCCGGCGGGAACACCACCTCCCCGCTGCCGAGCAGGGTGATGGTGATGGCCTCGACGGGGCAGCTCTCGGCCGCCTCCAGGATCTTCTCGGCGGCGTCCGTCTCGGGGTGCGTGGGGTGCGACTGGCGGGCGGTGTCGAGGGCGAAGCCGTCCGGCGCGGTGCCCACGCACATCCCGGAGCCGATGCACACCGACCGGTCGACCTCGACGTGCCAGCGGTCGCCCATCAGGCACCGCCCCCGTCACCGGGGGCCTGGTACCCGGCGGGCAGGTGGATCATCTTGTGCTCGAAGTACTCGCCGTAGCCCTCGGGGCCGAACTCCCGGCCCAGGCCGGAGTTCTTGTAGCCGCCGAAGGGGCCGAGCATGTCGAGGCTGAAGGAGTTCACGGAGTACGTGCCGGTGCGCACCCGGCGCGCCACGTCGATGCCGCGCTCGACGTCGGCGGTCCACACGCTGCCGCTCAGGCCGTAGTCGGAGTCGTCGGCGATGCGTACGGCCTCGTCCTCGTCGCCGTACGGGAGCAGGCAGATGACGGGGCCGAAGATCTCCTCGCGGGCGATGCGCATGGAGTTGTCGACGCCTCCGAAGAGCGTCGGCTCCACGTACCAGCCCTGGTCGAGCCCCGCGGGACGGCCGCCCCCGGCGAGGATCTTGGCGCCCTCCTCCTGTCCGATCCGGATGTAGTCGAGGGAGCGGCGCTGCTGGCGCTTGGCGACCAGTGGGCCCAGTTCGGTCGCGGGGTCCATCGGGTCGCCGACCTTCAGGGCGGACGCGGCGGTGGCGAAGGCGTCGGCGAACTCGTCGTAGCGGGAGCGCGGGAGCAGGATGCGGGTCTGGGCCACACACGCCTGGCCGTTGATCATCCAGGCGAAGGGCACGATGCCGGCGACGGCGCCCGCAAGGTCGGCGTCGGGGAGGATCACGGCGGCCGACTTGCCGCCGAGTTCCAGGGTGACGCGGGTGAGGTTCTGCGCGCAGACCTCCATCACCCTCTTCCCCGCGGCGACGGAGCCGGTGAAGGACACCTTGTCGACGCCCGGGTGCCCGACCAGGTACTCACTGACCTCGCGGTCGGCCGAGAGGATCGAGAGCACGCCGTCCGGCAGCCCCGCCTCGGCGGCGATCTCGGCGAGGATGTACGCGTCGAGCGGCGCCTCCGGGGAGGTCTTCAGGATCACCGGGCACCCGGCGAGCAGCGCGGGCGCGAGCTTGGCGGCGGCGGTGAACTGCGGGACGTTCCAGGGGACCACGGCCGCGACGACCCCGACGGGCTCGCGCCGCACCAGGATCTTCCCGAGCGCCCCGTCCCGCGCCTCCTCGTACGTGAAGCCGCGCGCGGTGGTGATCGCCGCGTCCCACACCATCATCGCCGCCAGCGCCTGCACCATCACCGACGCCGTGTACGGGGTGCCGTTCTCGGAGCTGATGACCCGCGCGATCTCGTCGTGCCGCGCGCCGACCCCGTCCTTGATCCGCTCGACGACCGCGATCCGCTCCGCCACCGACATCCGCGGCCAGGGCCCCTCGTCGAAGGCCGCCCGCGCCACCGCGACGGCCCGGTCGACATCCGCGGGCGCGGCGTGCGGCACCCGCGCGAACACCTTCCCCGTGTGCGGCGAGACCACCTCGATGACGTCCTTGCCGAGCGGGTCGACCAACTCCCCGCCGATGAACAGCTGTCCGTGTTCCACGAGCTCGCTCATGACTGACTGCCTCCTGCGGGACGCGTGCCGCTCCGGCACCGGATTCCCGACGCCGTCCGTTCCTGACGCCGCTTCAGAACTGATACCAGTTCTAGTTAAAGGAGGCCAGGGCCGGCGCGAATCGGGCTCTCACCAGCGGATACCGCGCCGGTGCGGTGTCAGTACCGACCGTTAGCGTGCCGCCCGCGAGGTCGCGACCAAGGCAGGACGCGGCGCGGAAGGAGCACTTCGATGAACCAAGGACCTGCGCTCACGGGCAAGGGCCCGTCAGGACTGTCCTGGATGGCCGACGCCTACGAGATGGGCTTCACGCTCACCCTCGGCGAAGGACTCTCGCCGTACGAGCTGCTGGGGACCGTCGGCGCCGAGGAGCGCCACATCATCCCGCTGTCCAGCTCCGCCGCGTCCGAACTGCTGCTCAGGGACGAGGAGGACCACATCAGCGACCTCGACTTCCTGGACTGGGAGGACGAAGAGGCGGTCGCCCGCCTGACGGACGGCGGCTTCCTGCCCGTCCCGCCGGACGCCATCGTCAGGGCGGGTTCGGTGGCGGGTTGGGCGTACGCGCTGGAGGAGTCCAGCTGCCACACGGGGGAACACATCGCGGCCTTGTCCCGCCGGGGGCGGGCGCTGTGCGTGCACAGCAGCGCGAAGGGCTTCAGCCGCGTCGACTACGGCGTGCGCGGCGAGGCGGTGAGTTCCTTCGAGCCCGGCCTGCCGCACCTCACGAACGGCACCCCCGCCGACGTGGCACTCGGTTTCGTCCACGACGGTGACGAGGCGGGCCATGTCGCGTTCCTGCGGTTCGTGGAGAGCGAGTTCGGCATCCGTCTCTCCTGGGAGGAGACGGAGGCGGAGCTGGCGTCGGCCGCGTTCATGTGACGCGATACCCGATCCGTGCGGTGACCGCCAGGAAGGGCGACGCAGGGGGCAGTGTGATCGGTCAGGACCGGGACGACGACACCGGGTACCACCGGGCCGTGGGGCGGGCATGGGGCACGGTGGCGTTCGCTTCCTGTTGTTCGCCGCCGGCACTCGGACTTGTTGTCGTGGCCCTCTTCGGCGCGGGCGTCTTCCTGTCGGTCGTCGAGGCTCTCGGTGGACAGCCCGGCGACCGGCCTGCGCATCAGCGCGGGGTGACCCAATCCCCCCTCGCCTCGGTCGACTTGGGCGACTATCGAAACGAGTTCTAGTTATAGTGGGGGCCCTCGACGGCGAGCGGGGGCAAGGGATGACTCAGGGCAGTGGGGCGGGGGTCGTCGCGCGCGGTGGTGGGGTGTGGAGCATTCGGGTGCCCATCCCCGACAACCCCCTCGGGTACACCCTCGTGCACCTCATGGACACCGATCGCGGACCCGTCCTGATCGACACCGGCTGGGACGACCCGGAGTCGTGGGACACGCTCGTCGCGGGGATCGCCGCGTGCGGGGCCGACGTCGGGGACGTGCACGGGGTGCTGATCACGCATCATCACCCCGATCACCACGGGCTGTCCGCGAAGGTGCGGGAGGCGTCGGGGGCGTGGATCGCCATGCACGACGCCGACGCCGACGTGGTGCGGCGTACCCGTGAGCACGCGCCCGCGCGCTGGTACGGGTACATGGCCGACAAGCTCGCCGCCGCGGGCGCGCCCGCCGAGCACGTGGCCCCGCTGCTCGCCGCCCGGGACGCGGGCCGCACCCCGAGGCTCCCCGGCCTCGCCCCCGCCCTGCCCGACCGATCCATCGCCCCCGGCGAACCCGTCCCCCTCGCGGGCCGCGCGCTGCGGGCGATCTGGACCCCGGGGCACACCCCCGGCCACGTCTGCCTGCACCTGGAGGAGGCCCACCCGGCCGGGCTCCACGGGCACGGCCGCCTCTTCTCCGGCGACCACCTGCTGCCCGGCATCACCCCGCACATCGGCCTGTACGAGGACCCCGACGACGCCACCGTCACCGGCCCTTCCCCAAGCTCCCGGCTTCGCCCGAGCGGCGGCGATCCCCTCGGCGACTACCTGGACTCCCTGGAGCGGGTCGGGCGGCTCGGCGTCGCCGAGGTCCTGCCCGCCCACCAGCACGCCTTCACCGAAGCCCGGCCCCGCGTACGGGAGCTGCTGGCCCACCACGAGGAGCGCCTCGCCCAGCTCCTCACCCTGCTCACCGAGCCCCGCACCCCCTGGCAGCTCGCCGAGCGCATGGAGTGGAACAGGCCCTGGGCCGACATCCCCTACGGCTCACGGAACATCGCGGTGTCGGAGGCGGAGGCGCACCTGCGGCGGCTGGTGAAGCTGGGGCGGGCGGAGGCCGTGGCGGGGAGCGATCCGGTGACGTACGTGGCGTGCGGGGCCTAGGCGACGCCCACCCGGGCGCGAGGCCCACTCGGCGGACAGGGAGGGCGCGCCGGGCCGAAGGGCGCCGTCACCAGCCCTCGTCCCCCCGCAGCACCGCGTCCGCGCCCCCGTCGATGAACACCACCTGGCCGGTGACGTGGGTGTTCTCCGGCGCGGTCAGGTGGTCGACGAGCGGGGCGACCTGTTCGGGGTCGGCGTAGCCGTGCAGGGGCATCGGTACGCCCGCGTCCGCGATGGCGCGGGTCTCGGGGTTCTCGATCATGGCGCGGCTGAGCGGGGTGCGGATGATGCCGGGGGCGATGGCGTTGAGGGGGATCCCCGCGCCCGCCCAGGCGTCGGTGACCGCGGCCCGGCGCACCCAGCGGACCAGCGCGCGCTTCGCGGAGGCGTACACGAGCTGCCCCTCGCCACGGTCGACGGCGGCCCGCGCTGCGGCCACGGCGGCCTCCTCGTCGTCCGCGAGGACGGCGGCGACGATCGCCGGGTCGGTCTCGTGCACGGCGGCGACGGACGACACGGCGAGCGCGCGCGGGTCGCGGCCGGCGGCGAGCAGCGGCCGCAGGCCCGTCAGCGTGGCGATGGCGCCGAAGCCGTTGACCCGCACGGTGACGGGGTCGAACGCGGCGACCCCCGCGCACGCCACCACCGCGTCGAGCCGCCCGCCGCCCAGCTCGGCGGCGGCGTCGGCGAGCAGCGCCCGCCCGTCGGCGGTCGCCAGGTCGGCCTGGATGTCGACCCCGTCGGTGTCCTTGATGTCGGCGCCGAGGACGCGGTGGCCCCGGCCGGTGAGGCGGCGCGCGACGGCCCGGCCGATGCCGGACGCGGCGCCTGTCACCAGGCAGACACGGGCACCGTCGCGCCCGCGAGGACCGGAGGTTCGTTCTGTCGCAGTGCCCGCCATGCGTGCTCCCCCTCAACTCCCGTACCGCGAGGCCCAGGCCAACGTAACGCCGCCCCGGCGGCCCCTGCCAGACCGCGCCGGGGGCACGGGCCGGGCTCCGGCGCGCGCCGGAGCGAGGACGGCGGGACCCCGTGCCGGGCCCCAGGGGGCGGGCTACGGGCCGGTAGAGTGGCCGGGTCGTCTCATGCGCGTACGAGGGGAAGCCGGTGGAAATCCGGCGCTGGCCCTTCCCCGAGCTCTCGGCTTCGCTCGAGCAGGGGAGGCCCCGATCCGTGAAGCCGGGGAGCAGTCCGTCCCGGCAAGCCGGAACGCCTCGCACGCCGCGTGACCGGCTCGCGTCATCGGAACGTGCCGATGGCCGGCACCGTCGAGGTATACGGAGCCGGAGCCGCCCGGTGCCCCTCCGTGCCGTGCTGCCCGGCCCCCCGCAGGGAGAGGCACCCGCCGCATCATGAACGTTCGCCGCAGCGCAGCTGCCCTGGCCGTGGCCGTCGTCGCCCTCGGCACCGCCGCCGCCCCGGCCGCCTTCGCCGACGACACCTCGCCGTCAGCGGAATCCACCGGGGGACCGCTGCCGTCCGGCCTGTACGGCAAGAAGGACCCGCAGTTCGACGGCGTGTTCCGGCAGTCGTACGCGCTGCTCGCGCAGAAGACGGTGGGCGTCACCCCGGCCGCGAAGGCCGTGGACTGGCTCACCGGCCAGCAGTGCGCGAGCGGCGGCTTCGCGGCGTACCGCGCGGACGCGAGCGAGCCCTGCGACTCCAAGACGCAGGTCGACTCGAACTCCACCGCCGCCGCGATCCAGGCGCTGCACGCCGTCGGCAACGAGTCGAACACGGTGAAGAAGAGCCTCGACTGGCTGAAGTCCGTGCAGAACCAGGACGGCGGCTGGGGCTACAACCCGGGCCTGCCCAGCGACGCCAACTCCACCGGCATCGTGATCGGCGCCCTCGCCGCCGTCGGCGAGAAGCCCGCGTCCGTGAAGTCCCAGAAGGGCAAGTCGCCGCTCGACGCGCTCACCAAACTCGCCATGGACTGCGGCAAGGACGGCGGCGCGTTCGGCCTCGCCGACGCCAAGTCCGGCAAGCTCGCCCCGAACGCCGACGCGACCGCGGCCGGTGTCCTCGGCGGCCTCGGCCAGGGCCTGGTGCCCGCGAAGGGCAAGAAGGCCGACGCGGCGCCGAAGTGCGCGAAGCCCGGCACGGCCGAGCAGGCCGCCGACAACGGCACCGGCTACCTCCTGAAGACCCTCGCCAAGACCGGCCACCTCACCTCCGCGATGCCCGGCGCCAAGGACCAGCCGGACGTCGGCAACACCGCCGACGCGGTGGTCGCGCTCGCCGCCGCGGGCCAGCAGGAGCAGGCGAAGAAGTCCGGCGAGTGGCTGTCGGAGAACTCCGCGGCCTGGGCCAAGGACAGCGGCCCCGCCGCCTACGCCCAGCTGGTCTTCGCGGCGCTCGCCGCGGACATGGACGTACGCGACTTCGGCGGCGCCGACCTCGTCAAGCAGCTCAACGCGCAGGGCCCGACGCCGAAGGCCGTCTCGGAGACGACCGACACGGCCAAGGAGAAGGACGAGAAGGACGACGACGGGTCGGGCGTCAGCGTCTGGTGGATCGTCGGCGTCGGCCTGGTCGCGGGCGCGGGCATCGGCTTCCTGATCAGCGGCCGCAAGAAGAAGAACCAGCTGTGAGCCGGCGCCACCCGGGGCGCGGCCGCCTCACGGTGGCCGCCCCGCTCACCGCGCTGCTCGCTCTGCTCGCCGCGCTCCTGACCGGGGGCCCCGCCCACGCCGCCGACTACCGCTACTGGTCGTTCTGGCAGCAGGGCAAGGGCGGCGCGTGGGTGTACGCGACGCAGGGGCCCTCCATCGCCCGGCCCGACGACGGCGACGTCGAGGGCTTCCGGTTCGCCGTGTCCGCCAACTCCGGCAGCGCCGAGAAGCCGCGCGGCACCGCGGACTTCGACACGATCTGCGCGGACACCCCCGCGCAGGACGGCCACAAGCGCGTGGCGCTCGTCGTCGACTTCGGCACGCCGGACGACGCCCCGGGCGGCGAGCGGCCACCGAAGCGGCGTACGGCGTGCGCGCGCATCGGCTCCGACGGGACCAGCGCCGACGCACTCGCCGCCGTCGCCAAGCCGCTGCGCTACAACAGCTCCGCGCTGCTGTGCGCGATCTCCGGCTACCCGGAGCGGGGGTGCGGCGAACAGGTCTCCGGCAAGGAGTCCGGCGGCAAGGGCGACACGTCCGAGTCGGCCCAGGAGAACGGGGACGGCGGGGACGACGGCGGTCCCTCCGTGGGCCTGCTCGCCGGGGTCGCGGCGATCGTCGCGCTCGGTGCCGCCGCCGTCTGGCAGGCCCGCCGCCGCCGTGGCTGACGCGGCCCCCGACCGGCTCGTCGCGCGGCGGCGCCGCGCGCCCCAGGCGCACCGCTCCAACGCGCTGCACCCGGGCGCCTGGTGGCTGTGGGCGCTCGGCCTCGCCACGGCTGCGTCCCGCACCACCAACCCGCTTCTGATCGGGCTGCTCATCGGCGTCGCCGGGTACGTCGTCGCGGCCCGGCGCACGTCCGCGCCGTGGGCCCGCTCCTACGGCGCGTTCGTGAAGATCGCCCTCGTCGTCATCGGCATCCGGCTGGTCTTCGCGATCGTCCTCGGCTCGCCGATCCCCGGCACCCACCTCATCGTGACGCTGCCCGAGGTGCCCCTTCCGGACTGGGCGCAGGGCGTGCGCATCGGCGGCCGGGTCACCGCGGAGGGCGTGCTCTTCGCGCTGTACGACGGGGTGCGCCTCGCGGGCCTGCTGATCTGCGTGGGCGCCGCGAACGCCCTCGCCAGCCCGGCCCGCCTCCTCAAGTCCCTGCCGGGGGCGCTGTACGAGGCCGGGGTGGCCGTCGTCGTCGCGATGACGTTCGCGCCGAACCTGATCGGCGACGTCCAGCGCCTGCGCGCCGCGCGCCGCCTGCGCGGCCGTCCGGACAAGGGCGTACGGGGACTGCTCCAGGTCGGCCTGCCCGTCCTGGAGGGCGCCCTGGAGCGTTCCGTCGCGCTGGCCGCGGCGATGGACGCGCGGGGCTTCGGCCGCACCGCCGCCGTGCCCGCGCGGGTGCGCAGGACGACGGCGGTCCTGACGCTCGGCGGGCTCATGGGTGTCTGCGCGGGTACGTACGGGCTGCTCACCGCGGACGGCACGACGTACGGCCTGCCGGTGCTCGCCGTCGGGCTCGGCGCCGCGCTCGGCGGGCTCTGGCTCGGCGGGCGGCGGTCGGTGCGCACGCGCTACCGGCCGGACCGGTGGGGGGTGCGGGCCTGGCTGGTCGCCGGTTCCGGTGCGGCGGTCGCCGCCCTGATGATCGCCGCGAACTCGTCCGCCGCGGCCGCCCTGCACCCCGGGGTGATCCCGCTGGTCGCCCCCACCCTGCCGCTGCTGCCCGCGGCGGCCGTCCTGATCGGCCTGCTCCCGGCGTTCGTGGCCCCGGTGCCACCGCCCGCCGAGGCACCCGTGCCCGCACGGGCCCGCACCCGCCGTACCACCGCCGACACCGCCGCCGAGGAGAAGACCTCATGACCATGATCAGGTTCGAGGACGTCTCCGTACGGTACGAGGGGGCCGCCGGGCCCACCGTCCAGGGCGTCGACCTGGACGTGCCCGAGGGCGAGCTGGTGCTGCTCGTCGGCCCCTCCGGTGTCGGCAAGTCGACCCTGCTCGGCACGGTCAGCGGCCTCGTCCCGCACTTCACCGGCGGCACCCTGCGCGGCCGCGTGACCGTCGCGGGCCGCGACACCCGCACCCACAAGCCCCGCGAACTGGCCGACGTGGTCGGCACGGTGGGCCAGGACCCGCTCGCCCACTTCGTCACCGACACCGTCGAGGACGAGCTGGCGTACGGCATGGAGTCCCTCGGCATCGCCCCCGACGTGATGCGCCGCCGCGTCGAGGAGACCCTGGACCTCCTCGGCCTCGCCGAGCTGCGCGACCGCCCCATCACCACCCTCTCCGGCGGCCAGCAGCAGCGCGTCGCGATCGGCTCCGTCCTCACCCCGCACCCCCGCGTCCTCGTCCTGGACGAACCGACGTCGGCCCTCGACCCCGCCGCCGCGGAAGAGGTCCTCGCCGTCCTCCAACGCCTCGTCCACGACCTCGGCACCACCGTCCTGATGGCCGAGCACCGCCTGGAACGCGTCGTCCAGTACGCCGACCAGGTCCTCCTCCTCCCCGCCCCCGGCGAGCCCCCGCTCCTCGGCGATCCGGCCGAGGTGATGGCCGTCTCCCCCGTGTATCCGCCGGTCGTCGGCCTGGGCCGCCTGGCGGGCGTGACGCCGCTGCCGCTGACGGTGCGGGACGCGCGGCGGCGGACCGGGGGGTTGCGGGAGCGGTTGGCGTCGGTGGTGCCGGGGGCGGGCGGTGCGGGGGCCTGGGACGGCGTGGCGGCCGCGGGGCCGGATGCCGCTGTGCCCGGTGCGGCTGCGCCGGGCGCCGCGAGGCCGCAAGCCCTGAAGCCCGCAGCCCCGAAGTCGGGGAAAGCCGCGCCGGCCGACGCGCTCGCCGCCCGGGTCGGCGGGCTCGCCGTGCTCCGGGGCCGGGTCGAGGCCCTGCGCCGGGTCGACCTCACCGTCTCCCCCGGCGAGACCGTCGCCCTGATGGGCCGCAACGGCGCGGGCAAGTCCACCCTCCTGTCCACCCTGGTCGGCCTGCTGCCGCCGACCTCCGGAACCGTGCGGGTCGGCGGCGCCGCTCCGCACCGCATGCCGCCGCGCGAACTCATCCGGCACGTCGGCCTCGTACCGCAGGAGCCGCGTGATCTGCTGTACGCGGACACGGTCACGGCCGAGTGCGACGCCGCCGACCGCGACGCGGACGCGGCGCCGGGCACCTGCCGGGCCCTGGTGGCCGAGTTGGTCCCCGGCATCGCGGACGACACCCACCCCCGTGACCTGTCCGAGGGCCAGCGCCTGGCCCTCGCCCTCGCGATCGTCCTGACCGCGCGCCCGCCCCTGCTCCTGCTCGACGAGCCGACCCGCGGCCTCGACTACGCCGCCAAGGCCCGCCTGGTCACGATCCTGCGCGACCTCGCGCACCGCGGCCACGCGATCGTCCTGGCCACCCACGACGTGGAACTGGCCGCCGAGCTGGCCCACCGGGTGGTGATCCTCGCCGACGGCGAGGTGGTGGCCGACGGCCCGACGGCGGACGTCGTGGTGTCGTCCCCGTCGTTCGCGCCACAGGTCACCAAGGTCCTGGCTCCGCAGCCGTGGCTGACGGTGACGCAGGTACGGAAGGCGCTGGAGGCGACCGATGAGTAGCGCTCCGAAGGGGCGCGGGGCGGGACATGACGCGGCTCCGCCGCGTGGGCGCGCCCAGCCACAAGCGACCCGCAGCGGACAGCCGGTGCGACAGGGCGGGCAGGTGCGCCCCGTCCGGCTGGGGCGCCGGTCCATCGCCGCGCTGGCCCTGGTGAGCGCCGTCGGAGTCGTCGCCTTCGGATGGCCCCTGCTCGCCGGGTCGGACTCAGGCCTCAGCGCGCACGCGAAGGACGCCCCGTGGCTGTTCGCGGCGCTGCTCCCGCTGCTGCTCGGCGTGGTCGTGGCGACGATCGCCGACGTCGGCCTGGACGCGAAGGCCATCGCGATGCTCGGCGTGCTCGCCGCGGCCGGGGCGGCCCTGCGGCCGCTGGGCGCGGGCACGGCCGGGATCGAGCCGATGTTCTTCCTGATGGTGCTGAGCGGCCGGGTGCTCGGGCCGGGGTTCGGCTTCGTGCTGGGCGCGGTGTCGATGTTCGCGTCGGCGCTGCTCACGGGCGGTGTGGGCCCGTGGATGCCGTTCCAGATGCTGGCCATGGGGTGGGTGTGCATGGGGGCGGGACTGCTGCCGGGCCCGGACAAGCTGCGGGGGCGGGGCGAGCTGTACGTCCTGGGGGCGTACGGGGCGGTGTCCTCCGTCCTGTACGGCACCGTGATGAACCTCCAGGGCTGGCCCTACATCGGCGGCCTTGCCACCGGCGTCTCCTTCGTCCCCGGCGACCCGGTGGGCGAGAACCTCGCCCGTTTCGTCGCGTACTGCCTGGCCACCTCCCTCGGCTGGGACCTGCCGCGCGCCGTCGTCACGGTCGTCCTCAGCGTCACGCTCGGCCCGGCCGTCCTGAAGGCGCTGCGCCGGGCCACCCGGCGGGCGGCGTTCGAGACGCCGGTCACATTCGAGCCCTCGGAGCGGTGAACGGTCTTGCGCGTTCTGTGATGAAACAGGTGGGTGGCGGGTGAGGCGGCCCACAGGACTTTGGTCCTCTACTACCGGGGTTAGCAGCCGCACCCCCTTGTCGCGTACGCGCCAATCTCTGCCCTGACCTGCGGATTGAGAGCCAGATCACACGAGGGACGTCCGGCGCGGGTGCGAGTGCCACTAGTAAGAGGGGTCATTGCGGCGGCGCAACAGCCCTGCTTCTCTGGATGAGTCGCACGGCGCCGACGAGCCCACCCGGGCCTCGGCGCCGAGGCATTCCCCCCACGGTCCGCGTGACCGCGGCGTGCCCCGCGACCGCCCTGTTCCCCACCGGAAGGTCCTCTGTGTCCGTCTCGCTCCTCCGCCGCATCGCTTCCCCGAAGAAGGCCCTCGCCGCCGGCGCCGTCACGGCTGCCGCCACCGGCATGGTCTTCGCCGCGGCCCCCGCCCAGGCCGCTCCGGCGGCGGCGACCTCCGACTCGGCCAAGGCCGTGGCTCAGCGGATGATCGCCGACGACGCGCAGTTCCAGTGCTTCGACCGCATCGTCTCCCACGAGAGCGGCTGGGACGTCAACGCCAAGAACGCCTCCTCCGGCGCGTACGGCCTGGTCCAGGCCCTGCCCGGCTCGAAGATGGCCTCCGCCGGCGCCGACTGGCAGACCAACCCCGAGACCCAGATCAAGTGGGGCCACGAGTACATGAAGGACCGCTACGGCAGCCCGTGCGGCGCGTGGAGCCACTGGCAGGCCAACGGCTGGTACTGAGCCTGGCCCCTGGGCCTCGACCGGTGAAAGAGGGCGGCACCCCCCCCACGGGGTGCCGCCCTCTTTCGCGCTGCGCGCTCGTCCTCAATCGCCGGACGGGCTTTTTTTCCCACCCACCCGCCCCAGCCATTCGGCCCGACCCCTTCCGCCCCGCCCGCCCCGGCGAAGTTCCAGCCCCGGTTTCGGGAAGGGGCGGGATCGGGGAGCGCCCCGGAACCGACTACAGCCGCTGCAGAATCGTCGCCGTAGCGACCGCACCCCCCGCACACATGCACACCAGAGCGAACTCCTTGTCCGCCCGCTCCAGTTCATGAAGCGCTGTGGTCAGAAGCCGCGCCCCGGTCGCCCCGACCGGATGCCCGAGGGCGATCGCGCCCCCGTTGACGTTCACCTTCTCCAGGTCCTGCCCGAAGACCTGCGCCCAGCTCAACACCACAGCGGCGAACGCCTCGTTGATCTCGACCAGATCGATGTCCGCCAAGGACATCCCGGCCTTCCCGAGCACGGCCCGGGTCGCGTCGATGGGCCCGTCGAGGTGGAAGTGCGGATCGGCCCCGACGAGCGCCTGCGCGACGATCCGCGCCCGCGGCCGCAACCGCAGCGCCCGAGCCATCCGCTTGGAGGTCCAGAGCAGCGCCGCCGCCCCGTCGGAGATCTGGGAGGAGTTCCCGGCGGTGTGCACGGCGGTGGGCATGACGGGCTTGAGCCGCCCGAGCGCGTCCATGGAGGTGTCGCGCAGCCCTTCGTCGCGGTCGACGAGCCGCCACATCCCCTGCCCGGCGGCCTGCTCGGCCTCCGTGGTGGGGACCTGCACGGCGAACGTCTCGCGTTTGAACCGCTCCTCACCCCAGGCGACCCGCGCCCGCTCCTGCGAGATGAGCCCGAGGGAGTCGACGTTCTCCCGGCTGAGCCCCCGCTTGCGGGCGATCCGCTCGGCCGCCTCGAACTGGTTGGGCAGGTCGATGTTCCACTCGTCGGGGAACGGCTTGCCGGGCCCGTGCTTGGAGGCGGACCCGAGCGGCACCCGCGACATGGACTCGACGCCGCAGCTGATGCCGACATCGATGACCCCGCCCGCGACCATGTTGGCGACCATGTGCGAGGCCTGCTGGGACGAGCCGCACTGGCAGTTGACCGTCGTCGCCCCCGTCTCGTACGGCAGGCCCATCGTGAGCCACGCGGTGCGCGCCGGGTTCGCGGACTGCTCGCCGGCCTGGGTGACGGCGCCGCCGACGATCTGCTCGACGCAGTCGGCGTGGATGCCGGTGCGGCCGAGGAGTTCGCGGTAGGTCTCGCCGAGGAGATAGGCGGGATGGAGGTTGGCGAGCGCACCCCCGCGCTTGCCGATCGGCGTGCGTACGGCTTCGACGATCACAGGTTCAGCGGCCACTAGCCCGTCCTCTCCATCCGCATCCCGCGGGACGTCCCGGCATCCCCCGCACCGTAACTAGTACGCGTTCTAGTTATGTCGACAGTCTGCTGAGCCGGACCCCGTCGCCGCAAGGGTCGTGCACGCACCACCCGCACAACCGAAGCCGGAAGGGATCCCGTCACGGGCCTTGCGACTTGTAGAACCCGTTATTACGTTGCGACGCATCTCCTGATGGACCGTCAGACGACGATGGACCGTCGGACGACCGCCAGACAACGTGACCGCACCCGAGCACCACCCGGCACCACAGCCCCCGCAGTCATGCACGTCCCGAAACACCTGGAGTTGCCGATGCCCTGTCCCGCGCTGCCCGACGGGTTCGACTTCACCGATCCCGATGTGCTGCAAGACCGCGTGCCCTTCCCGGAGTTCGCGCGGCTCCGGCAGTCGGAGCCGGTGCGCTGGATCGCCCAGCGGCCCGGCATCGCCGGTTTCGAGGACGCGGGATACTGGGCCGTGACCCGGCACGCCGACGTCAAGTACGTCTCCACGCACCCGGAGTTGTTCTCCTCGAACCTCAACACCGCCGTCATCCGCTTCAACGAGTCGATCAGCCGCGACCAGATCGAGGTCCAGAAGCTGATCATGCTCAACATGGACCCGCCCGAGCACACCCGGGTGCGCCAGATCGTGCAGCGCGGCTTCACCCCGCGCGCCATCCGCTCCCTGGAGGACGCGCTGCGCAGCCGCGCCCACCGGATCGTCGCATCCGCCCTGGAGAGCGCCGCCGACGACGGCTCGTTCGACTTCGTCACCCGGGTCGCGGTCGAGCTTCCGCTGCAGGCCATCGCGGAACTGATCGGCGTACCGCAGGAGGACCGCTCGAAGATCTTCGACTGGTCCAACAAGATGGCGGCGTACGACGATCCGGAGTACGCGATCACGGAGGAAGTCGGCGCCGAGGCCGCCATGGAGATCGTGTCGTACGCGATGAACCTGGCCGCCGCCCGCAAGGAGTGCCCGGCCAAGGACATCGTCAGCCAACTGGTCGCGGCGGAGGGCGAGGGGAACCTGTCCTCCGACGAGTTCGGGTTCTTCGTGATCCTGCTGGCCGTCGCGGGCAACGAGACCACCCGCAACGCGATCACGCACGGCATGCACGCCTTCCTCACCCACCCCGGCCAGTGGGAGCTGTTCAAGCGCGAGCGCCCGGCGACGACCGCCGAGGAGATCGTGCGCTGGGGCACGCCCGTGGTGTCGTTCCAGCGCACCGCCACCCAGGACACCGAACTCGGGGACGCCCGGATCAAGAAGGGCGACCGCGTCGGAATCTTCTATTCCTCCGCCAATCACGATCCCGAGGTCTTCGAGAACCCCGACGTGTTCGACATCACGCGGGATCCGAACCCCCATCTCGGCTTCGGCGGCGGGGGCCCGCACTTCTGCCTCGGCAAATCCCTCGCCGTCCTGGAAATCAACCTGATCTTCCAGGCGATCGCCGAGGCCATGCCCACGCTCCACCTGGTCGGCGACCCCCGCCGACTGCGCTCGGCCTGGCTCAACGGAGTCAAGGAACTCCAGGTCAGCACCCGCTGACCCCGCTGACGGGAGGCAGGGGCACACCCCTACGCCCCGCCCCTGCCTCTCCGCCGCTCCGCCCCTTCCCCCGCGCGGAAACGGACCGAAGAAATCCGCCAAATGTTCACTTGATCGGCATTCACCGCCAACGTTTTCGTCGAACAAAGCGTCTTGGGAGGTGTACTTGAGCCCTCCGACCCTCCAAGACGTCGAACGGAAACGGTGACCGTGGTCTCTGCCGACCTCTCGATCCTCCCTACCGGCAGTTCACCCACCGAACGGAAGAATCCCTTCCGCCGTGCCGTCCGCGCCGTCCGTTCCTTCTGCCGACGCCACCGCGTCCCGGTCCTCGCCACCGCGCCCACCCTTCCCCTGTACGTGGTGTGGGCGGCGTTCCTCGCCACCGGCGGCGGCGACCTCGCCGCCCAGCAGGCCTGGGCCAGATTCGCCTCCGACCACGGCTCGGCGGCGTACAGCCTCTTCTGGTACGGCGGCATGCACACCGCCAACTACAGCCTGATATCTCCGTACTTGATGGCCGCGATCGGCGTGAAGACCGTCACGGTCCTGTCCGGCGTCGCGGGGGCCTGGCTGGTCGCCGTGCTCATCGAGCGCGCGGGCGTGCCCCGCCCGCTGTGGCCCGCGGTCCTCGCCTCCCTCGCCGTGTGGTGCAACGTCGCCTCCGGACGCACCACGTTCGCCCTCGGCCTCGCCTTCGGGCTCGGCGCGGTCCTCGCGGTGCTGTGCGCGAAGCGCCTCGCCGTCGCGGTGGTGTGCTCGGCGCTCGCCACCATGGCCTCCCCTGTGGCGGGCCTGTTCCTGCTCGTCGTGGGGTCGGGCTACTTCTTCGTACGGGAATGGGGGCGCGCCGCGGCGCTGCTCGCGCCGCCGGTCGTGGTGGTCGGAGTGACGACCGTGCTCTTCCCCTTCAAGGGCGAGCATCTGATGTGGGCGGACCGGATCTTCCCGCCGGTGTTCTTCAGCCTCGTCCTGGTGGTGGCGGGGCCGCGGGAGTGGCGGGTGCTGCGGTGGGGGGCGGGGGTGTACGCGGTGGGGACCGTCCTGACGTATCTCATCCCGTCACCGATCGGCACGAACGTCGAGCGCCTCGCCGAACTCGTCGCGCCCGCCCTGCTGCTCGCGGCCCTGCTGACCCCGGCGCTGCCCGTGATGCGGCGGATGGCGCTCGTGACGGCCCTGGTGCTCTCGACGGCGTGGGTCGCGCAGAAGACGGCCGACGACCTGGAGGTGTCCACCGTCGTCCCGGCCTGGGCGACGGACACCCAGGCCGTCGTCAGCGAACTGAAGCGGCTCGGCGCCGACCGGGGCCGGGTCGAGGTCGTACCGGCCCGCAACCACCGCGAGGCCACCGCGCTCGCCCCGTACGTGAACATGGCGCGCGGCTGGAACCGCCAGCTCGACATCGAGCGCGGCCGCCTCTTCTACGACGGCTCGTTCTCCGCCACGACCTACCGCGCCTGGCTCGACAAGTGGGCGGTCGGCTTCGTCGTGCTGCCCTCGGGGCGGCCCGACGGGCCCGCGCTCGACGAGGCCGCGCTGGTCAGGAGCGGCCCGAAGTGGCTTGAGCCGGTGTGGAAGGACGAGCACTGGCGGATCTTCCGGGTGAGGAACGCGGTGCCGATGGCGTCGGCGCCCGCCTCCGTCGTCCGCTCCACCAGCACCGACGTGGTGGTGCGGGTGCCGGAGCGGGGCTCGGTGACCGTGCGGATCGTGTACTCGCCGTGGCTTCGGGCCGAGGGTGCGTGCCTGAAGCCGGACGGCGAGTTCACGGAGCTGACGGTCCAGACGCCCGGCACCTACCGGATCAGCTCGGGGTACGGTCGCCCTTCGCGTCCTTCGGTGTGCTGACCGGGCCGTCCGGTTCCCGGGGGCCGTCCCCCGCACCCGACGGCTCCTCGACGGCGACCTTCGCCTTCGCGGCCTTGGGCTCCACGGACTTCGACTCCACGGCCTTGGGCTCCACGGACTTCGACTCCACGGCCTTGGGCTCCACGGACTTCGGCTCGACGCCCTGCGGCTCCGCGACCCCGGCTCCCGCCACCGCGGGCCGCGGCCCCTTCCCGAACCTCTGCCCGAGGCCCTTGCCCAGGCCCTTCCCGAGCCCCGTCCCGCTCGTGAGGACCTGCTTCACCCGCGGCCCCTGGAGCAGATACGTCAGCCCGAACCCGGCGCCGACGACGGCCGCGCCGCCCACCGCGTCGAGGATCCAGTGGTTGCCGGTGCCGACGATCGCGCACACCGTGAAGAACGGGTGCAGCAGGCCGAGGGCCTTCATCCACCACTTGGGCGCGAGGATCGCGATGGTCAGACCGCACCACAGCGACCAGCCGAAGTGCAGCGAGGGCATCGCCGCGTACTGGTTGGTGAGCTGGGTGAGCGTGCCGTAGTCCGGCTGCGAGAAGTCCTGCGGGCCGTGGATGGTGTCGATGAAGCCCAGGTCCTCCATCAGGCGTGGCGGCGCGAGCGGGTAGCCCCAGAAGCCGACGAGCGCGAGCAGCGTGGCGAAGCCGAGCGCGGAGCGCGCCCAGCGGTACTGGGCGGGGCGGCGCAGATACAGGATCGCGAGGACGCTCAGCGGGACCACGAAGTGGAACGACGTGTAGTAGAAGTTGAAGAAGCTCTCCATCCACGGCGTGCGCGCCGTCAGGTGGTTGAACCAGTGCTCGATGTCGATGTGCAGGAACTGCTCGATGGAGTGGATCTGCTCGCCGTGCGTCTCGGCCCGCTCCCGGCCGCCGGAGATGGTGCCGCCGGTCGCAGCGAGCCGGGTCTGCTGGTACGCGGAGTAGCCGACGCGGATGAGGAGCAGTTCGAGGAGCAGGTTCGGGCGGGTGAGCACGCGCCGCCAGAACGGGAACAGCGGCACCCACTTCCAGCGCGCGGGGACGGGATCGGCGTACGAGGTGGGGATCGGCCGCTGGTACTCGGGAGCCGTCCGGGACAGGAACGGCACGATCAGCGCGGAGGCGAGCGCGGCGAGCAGGATGACGTTGTCGCGCAGCGGATCGAGGACCGACATGTTCGGCAGCATCATCTTCGACGGCAGCGTCATCACCAGGACGACGGCGATCGGCCACACGTACCGGTCGGAGGCCCGCTTGCCGACCCGGCCGACGACGGCGAGCAGCAGCCACAGGAGCTGGTGCTGCCAACTGGTCGGGGACACGGCGATGGCGACGCAGCCGGTGAGCGCGACGGCCAGGAGCAGTTGCCCGTCGCGCGCGTACCGCACGGCCCGGCGCAGTCCGAGGAAGGCGACGCCGGCGCTCAGGCCGAGGAAGAGCCCTATTTCGAGCGGTCCCTCCAGGCCGAGGCGGAGCAGGGCGCCGTGCAGCGACTGGTTGGCGTTGGCGTCCGGGTTGGCGCCGAGACCGGCGCCCGCCAGGTGGTGGATCCAGTACGTCCACGAGTCGTGCGGCATGGCCGCCCAGGCGACGGCGGTGGCGGCGGCGAAGGTGGCACCCGAGGACAGCGCGGCCTTCTTGCGTCCGGTGAACCACAGCAGCGGCGCGAACAGGAGCACGGTGGGCTGCAGGGCCGCGGCGAGGCCGATGAGGACGCCGCTGGCCCGCTCCCCGCGCACGGCGAAGCAGCCGAGCAGGACGAGCAGGACGGGGATGATGCTGGTCTGGCCCAGGTGCAGGGTGTTGCGCACCGGCAGGGACAGCATGAGCAGGGAGATCGCGAGGGGGGCCGCGAGCAGCGAGGTGCGGCGCGAGACCGGCTGCGGCAGCGCGCGGGCGGCGACCAGGCCGAGGACCACGACGAGGCCGAGGGTGCCGAAGGTCCAGGCCCAGCCGAGGGCGTCCTCGGCGAAGCGGGCGAAGGGCTTGAGGACTAGTCCGGCGAAGGGCGTGCCGGTGAACTTGTCCGTGTCGTACAGCGAGCCGTTCACGTGCAGCACGCCGTTCGGCCCGACCCAGGTCTCCCAGTCGGTCAGGCGCTCGCCCTTGGGGGTGCGCAGGACGACGGCCACCTGTCGGACGGCCAGGACGGCGGCGATCAGCCAGAGGGCGACACGGACCGCTCCGATGCGCCCCTCGGGTGTCCCGGATGCCCCCGTGCCCAAGGCATTCCCCGGCCCCCTGTGCTCAACATTCGCCACGCCCTGTCGGCCCTCCCGCCCCATCCGTCATCCTTGATCAAAGTGCCAGGAGATTCCTGATCTCACCCAAAGAGGCTCGCATGCCCCTGAGTGAGACGCGCGCAACCCCCGGTTCGCCTGGCAGTCACACCCGCTTTCTACCGGCTTTTGTGCGCCGGTGCCCAACCGCCCCGCTGCGACCGTGCTGCTCGGTGGCCGTTTTCGGAGCGGGCCCGGGGGCTGGTTCCCCCGATTCCACGGGACTCATTCAGGCAAGGACGGCGGGCACCCCCCTGCCCGGTTCCCCCGCCCGGACGCGACATAGATCACATGAGGCCCATGCCGCCTCCGCCGGAAGTAACCCCGTTTGGCCTGAATACAGCGCGATTGCGGACACTGCGCGATCACTTCCGCACCCCCCGTAATGATGGTTACTGCACCTAAGGTCACCGGGTCCTTGTCGTCCACGAAAGGCAGGCGAGCGAGCCCTTGCCGACCGCGCAACACGTCGGACCCCGCACCCCCGCGGCCCCCTCCCCCACCGGTCCCGGCCCCGCCCCCACGGCGGCGTCCCGACCCGCCGCGGAAGCCACCGTCACCGACCCGGCACTGGTCAAGCGCGCGGTGAAGGCCGCCGCGCTCGGCAACGCCATGGAGTGGTTCGACTTCGGGGTCTACAGCTACATCGCGGTCACCCTCGGCAAGGTCTTCTTCCCCTCCGGCAACCCCACCGCCCAGTTGCTCTCGACGTTCGGCGCCTTCGCCGCGGCCTTCCTGATCCGCCCGCTCGGCGGCATGGTCTTCGGCCCTCTCGGCGACCGCGTGGGCCGCCAGAAGGTCCTCGCCCTCACCATGATCATGATGGCGGCGGGCACGTTCGCGATCGGCCTGATCCCCTCGTACGCCACCATCGGCGTCTGGGCGCCGATCCTGCTCCTGGCCGCCCGCCTGGTCCAGGGCTTCTCCACCGGCGGCGAGTACGCGGGCGCCGCCACGTTCATCGCCGAGTACGCGCCCGACAAGAAGCGCGGCTTCCTCGGCAGCTGGCTGGAATTCGGCACCCTCGCCGGATACATCGGCGGCGCGGGCCTCGTGACCCTGATGACGGCCCTGCTCTCCAGCGACGACCTGCAGTCCTGGGGCTGGCGCATCCCGTTCCTGATCGCCGGGCCCATGGGCCTCATCGGCCTCTACCTCTGCATGCGCCTGGAGGAGACCCCGGCGTTCGCCGCGCAACTGGCCAAGGCCCACGAGGACGAGCAGTCGCGGCCCAAGGTCCGGCTCCGGGACCTGGTCGCCGGCCAGTGGCGGGCCCTGCTCCTGTGCGTCGGCCTGGTCCTGGTCTTCAACGTCACCGACTACATGCTCCTGTCGTACATGCCGAGCTACCTCACCGGCGAGCTGGAGTACGACGAGACGCACGGGCTGCTCGTCGTGCTCGTCGTCATGGCCCTGATGATGTGCGCCCAGCCGTTCGTCGGCGCCCTGACCGACCGCGTCGGCCGCCGGCCGGTCATCGCCACGGGCTGCGCCGGGTTCCTGCTTCTCTCCGTCCCCGCCCTGCTCCTGATCCGCGACGGCTCCCTGTGGGCCATCGGCCTCGGCATGGCGGCCCTCGGCCTGCTCCTGGTCTGCTTCACCGCGTCCATGCCCGCCACCCTCCCCGCCCTCTTCCCCACCCCCGTCCGCTACGGCTCCCTCTCCATCGGCTTCAACGTCTCCGTCTCGATCTTCGGCGGCACGACCCCCCTGGTCGTCACGGCCCTGATCGGCGCCACGGGCGACGTGATGATGCCCGCGTACTACATGATGGCGGCGGCGGTGATCGGCGGCGTGGCCGTCTGGTACCTGAAGGAGTCGGCGGGCCGGCCCCTCCCGGGCTCCCCGCCGGCGCTGGAGGCCCCGGCCGAACCGGCTTGACCGCGGCCGCGGCCTGGCTCGTCCTCGAAGTCGGGACAGGCTCCCACCCGCCCACCCGCCCCGACTTGTCCCGCCCTGATCGACGGCCCGGCACCTCCAGCCCCGAAGGGGGCGCCCCCGCATCGCGCTCCGCGCTCGTCCTCAAACGCCGGACGGGCTTTCCCCCACCCACCCGCCCCCACCAATACTTCGGCCGGGCCGGCCCGCACCGCCTGCCAGGCGCCATTCAGCCCACCTCGGCGAAGCCTTCAACCCGCCGCGCCGAGGATTTCAGCCCATCTCGCCGAGGATTTCAGCCCACCACGGCGAAGATTCCAGCCCGTCCGGCGCTTGAGGACGAGGCGCGGAGCGCCGATTCGGCGGCGGCCCGTCCCACCCGCACATGCGGCCTGCCCGGCACCTTCCAGCCCGTCCGGCGTTTGAGGACGAGGCGCGGAGCGCCGATTCGGGGGCGCCCCCGGCCCACGGCAAGGGGACACCCACCCCCGGGGTCCAGGGGCGCAGCCCCGGTTTCGGGAAGGGGCGGGGTTGGGGAATGCTCAGCGCAGCGCCGTCCGACCCCAAGGAGCAAGCTCGCATGAGCCCCGACCCCACCCTCTGGGACACCGTCGACCACTACTTCACCGACCTCCTCACCCCCGCGGACCCCGCCCTCACCACCGCACTCCAGGACAGCGAAGCGGCCGGCCTGCCGGCCATCGCCGTCGCCCCCAACCAGGGCAAACTCCTCCACCTCCTGGCCCAGCTCCAGGGCGCCCACCGCATCCTGGAGATCGGCACCCTGGGCGGCTACAGCACGATCTGGCTGGCCAGGGCCCTCCCCGCCGACGGCCACCTGATCACCCTGGAGTACAGCCCCGAACACGCCGAGGTGGCCCGAGCCAACCTCGCCCGCGCCGACCTCGACAAGATCACCGAGGTCCGCACGGGCCCGGCCCTGACCTCCCTGGCCGCCCTGCACGATGAGGCCCCGGCCCCCTTCGACCTGGTCTTCATCGACGCGGACAAGGCCAACAACGCGAACTACCTGGAGTGGTCCCTCAGGCTGACCCGCCCGGGCAGCCTGATCATCATCGACAACGTCGTCCGCGGCGGCGCCGTCACCGACGCCACCAGCGACGACCCGAACGTCCGCGGCACCCGCGCCGCCCTGGACCTGATCGCGAGCCACCCGAAGCTGGACGGCACGGCGGTGCAGACGGTCGGCACGAAGGGCTACGACGGCTTCGCGCTGGCCCGCGTACTGGACTGAAGGACAGGCTCCGAGCCCGGCGCCGCCGCCGCTCAATCCTCGTGGTAGAAGCCCACGTTGACGCTGCGCGGCCCCGACCGGTCCTGCACGACGACCTCACCGGAGCCGCCCCGGGGCAACGGCGTCGTCCCTCCGTACGCGAGGGGCACCGCCGTCCCTCCGGCCAGGATCCGCACCTCGGACGCCGGATCGGGCTGGGAGCCGCGCACCCAGGTCACCGTCCACGCGCCGTCGACGCGACAGCGGAACTCCAGGTGCGTACGGGAGACGAACAGCCAGTCCTGCGGCGGCGCCAGCCGGCACACCGTGCGGTCGCGCCCCACGCGGAGCACCGCGCCGGGCTCGCTCGGCTCCTCCGCGAGCAGCATCCCCGCGGTCGCTCCCGCGTCCGCGTCCGACACCTCCGACACCATCGCCATGGTGAGTTCAAGCACCTGGGTACCCCCTGACCCGAAGTCCGGACAACCGGCCGCATCCTAGCCCCGCGGCGTCGCGGGCCCGTGGCTCCGCGCCGCCGGGGGCCCTCTGCCACCATGGTCGTATGACTGAACGGAAGCCACCGGGAGTCAACTTCGAGTCCTGGGTCGACAAGCAGATCCGTGAGGCGGAGGAGCGGGGCGACTTCGCCGCCCTGCCCGGACGCGGCAAGCCCCTGCCGGAGGATCCCGGCGCGGCGTACGACGAACTGTGGTGGGTCAAACGGAAGCTGGCCCGTGAGGGCATGGGCGCCCTGTCCCCGACCCTGGCCCTGCGCAAGGAAGCCGAGGACGTCCTCGCGGCCGCCGCCGACGCCCCCTCGGAATCCATGGCCCGCCGCCTGGTCACCGACCTCAACGACAAGATCCGCGAGGCCCTGCGCACCCCGCCCCCGGGCCCGCCGCTCGGCCTGCGCCCCTTCGACGTCGACGAGGTCGCCCGGGACTGGCGGCAGCGGCACGAAGGCTGAGCCCCACGAGGCGTTGGCGGGGCGGGCGTCACGCCCGCGCGGGCGTGCGCGACGATGGTCCCCATGAGCATCGTGAAGATCAACGTCCTGACCGTGCCCGCGGAGCAGCGCGAGGTCCTGGAGCGCAGGTTCGCTTCCCGCGCGGGAGCCGTCGAGAGCTCGGACGGCTTCGAGTGGTTCGAGCTGCTCCGCCCCGTCGAGGGCACCGACCAGTACCTGGTGTACACGCGCTGGCGCGACGAGGCGGCCTTCCAGGCGTGGATGGAGGGCCCGATGAAGGCGGCGCACCAGGGCGGGGGCGGCGGGCAGGCCGAGGGCGAGCGCCCCAAGCCGGCGTCGTCCAGCTCCGCCGTCTGGACCTTCGAGGTGGTCCAGCAGGCGGCGCCGGTGGCCGGGGCAGAGGACTGACGCTCATGCGCACCCCTTCCTCCTGGACCATAGCCCCCGAACCGGTCGACTCGGCGGTGGCCGTCGCGCTGTGGCGCGCGTACTACACCGAGGTCAGCGACCGGTGGTACGAGCTGCACGAGGGGCGCGCCACCGACCCCGCCGAGCTGGAGCGCGAGATCGCGGCGGGCGCGGGGGCGGGGCTCACACCGCCCCGTGGTGTGCTGCTGCTCGCCCGCTGGGACGGCGAGCCCGCGGGCACGGCCGGGGTGCGCCTCGTGGACGACGGCACCGCCGAGCTGACGCGTGTGTTCGTCGCGGCGGGGCTGCGCGGCAAGGGCGGCGGCTCGGTGCTTCTCGACGCCGCGGAGGAGGCCGCCCGCGGGCTGGGGGCGACCCGCGTCCGCCTCGACACCCGGAACGACCTGGTCGAGGCGCGGGCCCTGTACGCGCGGCACGGGTATGTGGAGGGGCCGCGGCACAACTCCGACCCGTACGCGGAGCATTGGTTCCGCAAGGAGTTGTCGGCGGGGTAGGGCACCACGGCGGACGCTAGGCGCTCCGCTGGAGGTGCGGCGACATGCCGTCGATCGTCTGCGGCACCGACGTGGCTGGTCGCGCAGTTCCCCGCGCCCCTTCAGGGCGCGGCCGAACCGCAGCCGACTTCGCCGGACCCGCCTAGCGGACCGGCCCCCGGCTGCCGGAGGGCCGCTCCGCGTCCGACCCGCACATCTCCGCCCCCAACTCCTCGACCAGCCGCATGAGATCGGTGGGCCGCCCGGGCCCCCACCAGTCCCCGAGCAGTTCGGCGAGCGACTCCTCCCGCGCCTTCGCGAGGTTCTCGGCCACCTCCCTGCCGGAGTCGGAGAGGCGCAGGCCGAGGCCCTGGCGGATGGCCAGACGCCGTTCCTCCAGTTGCCGTGAGGCCTGCGTGACGACGGTGAGGGGGATCATGCTGCGCTCGGCGAGCGTGGCCGGTTCGACGTGCCCGTGCCGGGCGATCCGCAGGAGCATCCAACTGGCGGCGGGCAGCAGGTCGTACCCGGCCCGCCCGGTGATGCGGACGTACACCTCGCGCCGCCCCTCCCGCGTCCCGAGCAGGGACAGCGCGCGTGCCACCTCGTCGTAGGAGGACCGTTCGACGGGGTTGCTGGCGAGCGTCTGGGTGGGGTCGGGCGCGGTGACGGCCCCGCGCAGCCGGTCCTCGCGCAGGAACCAGGCGAGGACGAAGGCGACGAGGGCGACCGGCGCCGCGTACAGGAAGACGTCGGTGATGGCGGACGAGTAGGCGTGGAGCACTCCGGGCCGCAGCCCGGCGGGCAGTTCGGCGATGCCGCGCGGGTCGGCCTTGAGGGAGTCGGTGGTGACGCCGGCGGGCAGGTCCTGCCCGCGCAGGGCGTCGGTGAGCTTGTCCCCGAGCCTGCCGGTGAACACGGTGCCGAAGACGGCGACGCCGAACGACGCGCCGATGGACCGGAAGAACGTGGCGCCGGAGGTGGCGACGCCGAGGTCCTCGTAGCCGACGGCGTTCTGCACGATGAGGACGAGGACCTGCATGACGAGCCCGAGGCCGAGGCCGAAGACGAAGAAGTAGGCGCTCATCTCGCCGGTGGGGCTGTTCTCATCGAGCTGGTGCAGCAGGAGCAGGCCGAGGGTGGTGACGGCGGTGCCCGCGACGGGGAACACCTTCCAGCGCCCGGTGCGGCTGACGATCTGCCCGGACACGGTCGACGCGAGCAGCAGCCCGACGACCATGGGCAGCATGTGGACGCCGGACATGGTCGGCGAGACGCCCTGGACGACCTGGAGGAACGTCGGCAGGTAGGTCATCGCGCCGAACATCGCGAAGCCGACGACGAAGCTGATGACGGCGGACAGGGTGAAGGTGCGGATCCGGAACAGCTTCAGCGGGATGACGGGCTCCGCGGCCTTGCGCTCCACCGCCACGAAGCACACCGCGAGCACCGCGCCGAGCACGGCGAGCCCGATGATCTGCGGCGAGCCCCAGCCCCAGGTCGTACCGCCGAGCGATGCGACGAGGACGAGGCAGGTGGCGACGGAGGCGATCAGGAAGGTGCCCAGGTAGTCGATGACGTGCCGGGCCCGGCTCGCCGGGATGTGCAGCGCGGCGGCGATGACGACGAGCGCGACGACGCCGATGGGCAGGTTGACGTAGAAGACCCAGCGCCAGCTGAGGTGCTCGGTGAAGAGGCCGCCGAGGAGCGGCCCGAGGACGCTGGTCGCGCCGAAGACGGCACCGAACAGGCCCTGGTACTTGCCGCGTTCGCGGGGCGACACCAGGTCTCCGACGATCGCCATGGACAGCACCATGAGGCCGCCGCCGCCGAGGCCCTGCAGCGCCCGGAACCCGATGAGCTGCGGCATGTTCTGGGCGACTCCGCACAGCGCCGAGCCGATCAGGAAGATCACGATGGCGGTCTGGAAGAGCTTCTTGCGGCCGTACTGGTCGCCGAGCTTGCCCCACAGCGGGGTGGCGGCGGTCGCGGCCAGCATGTACGCGGTGACGACCCACGACAGGTGGTCGAGGCCGCCTAGGTCGCTGACGATGGTCGGCAGCGCGGTGGAGACGATGGTCTGGTCGAGGGCGGCGAGGAGCATGCCGAGGAGCAGGGCCCCGATGGAGACCAGTACGCCGCCGCCCACGTGCTCCGGAGGTCCTTTGCCGGGCCGCGGCCCGGCCGGGCGGGTGCTCACGTCCTGCGTCATGGACACCTCCTGCGGTGCTTCCACCTTCCATCGTGGTCCGAGTCATCCGTTATGGCCTGTCGAGCCGAGTCGCTGCATACTCCTTCAGAGCTCTGCGGGGCCGGCGAGGGAGGGGAGCACGCGATGAGCGAGGCGAACGGACGGGCCGGACGGCGCTGGGAGCCCGAGGGGTCCGGGGGTGCCCGGGGGCCCGAGGGGGCGGCAGGTGCGGCGGCTGGCACGGCGGGCGCGGCAGACGCTGCGGGCGCGGCAGGCGCGGACGGGCCGGTGTGTCCCGGCTGCGGTACGCCCCGCCCGCCGAGGGCCGCCCCTTCCTGCGGCTGCGCGCGCGAGGCCGCGGACGCCGCCCTGGAGACCCGGTCCGCGGAGGCGGCCGCGGCGGAGGACTTCGATCCGATACGCATACGTCCCTACGTGACGCTGCCGGAGCCGTCGGCCCCCTTACCGGCGCTGTCGTCGGCGCCGCTGCCGCCCCCGTTGCCCGCGGCCTCGGACGCCACGCCCGCCGAGGCCGCGACCGGGCCGGAGCGGTCCGCGCGGCGGGGGCGGGGGGCGCTGTTCGCCGGGGCGGGCCTCGTGGTCGCGGCGGCCGCGGTGTTCACGGGCGGGGTGATGTCGGGGGACGCCGGTGACGGGGCGGGCGGCGACGGGGGCGGCGGCACGGACCGCGCGCTGCCGGACCTGGCGGACGGCACCCCGGACAGGGCCTCCAAGGAGCCCGCTCCGCGCACCGTCCCGAGGGCCGCACCGGCCCCCTCGGCCCCCTCGACCCCCCGCTCCACACCGACCCGCACCCCGTCGGCCACGGCACCGCGCTCGGTGCCGGTACGACCCAAGTCCCCGGCGCCCTCACCCTCGCGCACGACGGCCCGCGCCACGGGTTCGGTGGGCCCGTCCCCGTCCCGCACCCAGGCCGCCGCGCCCACCCTGCACAGCGGCGACCAGGGCGCCGAGGTGGTCGAACTCCAGCACCGATTACGCCAGTTGTACCTCTACGCCGGCCCGGCGGACGGCCGCTACACGCCCCCGGTGACCGACGCCGTGTCCCGCTACCAGGGGGCCCGGGGCATCAGGACGGACCCCCGGGGCACCTACGGCCCGGCGACAAGAAGGTCCCTGGAGTCCGAGACCGACTCCCCCTAGCCGACGGCGCTCCCGGCCTAGCCGACGGCACTCCCGGCCCAGGAAGGGCCACCCCGCCTCACCCGAACGAAAGCGTCAGGACCCCCGCGTCAGCGGAGACCCGCACCTGCCTGAGGTCGTCCACCCACACCGTGGGCTCGTACTCCCCGGCCCGCGGGCCGACCCCGACGACCCGCATCCCGGCGGCCCGCCCCGCCGCGATCCCGGCGCCCGAGTCCTCGAAGACCACGCAGTCGGCGGGGTCGAACCCCAGCTCGGCGGCGCCCTTGAGGAACCCCTCGGGGTCGGGCTTGCTGGCCCCGACGTTCTCGGCGGTCACCCGCACCTCGGGAAGCGTGAGCCCGGCCGCGGCCATCCGCCCGGTGGAGAGCCCCACGTCGGCGGACGTGACGAGGGCGTGCGGCAGCCCCGCGAGGGAGGCCATGAACTCCGGCGCGCCCGGTATGGGCACGACGCCGTCCATGTCGGCGGTCTCGCGCGCCAGCATCTCGCGGTTCTCGGCGTAGTTCTCGGCCATGGGCCGGTCGGGCAGCAGCAGGGCCATGGAGGCGTATCCCTGCCGCCCGTGCACGACCTTCATCACCTCGTCGGCGTCGAGGCCGTGCTTGGCGGACCACTGCCGCCAGCAGCGTTCGACGACGGCGTCGGAGTTCACGAGGGTGCCGTCCATGTCCAGGAGGAGGGCTCGGGCGGTCAGGACGTTCGCAGCCGTCATCGGCGTACTCCAAGGGAAGGGCCCGCACACGGAAGGGGAAGACAAGGCGGCTCCGCCCGCCGGTCAGGGAGTACGGGCGAAGCCACTTTGTTCCTCCACGGTACAAAACAAGCCTCCCGAGCGCCAATACCGCAGGTCAGCGCCCTTACGCGATCGCCTCGTAGAGGCTCCACACCCCGAGCGCCAACATCAGCATCGCCGCGATCTTCGTGATGAGGGCCAGCGGCACCCGCTTCATCAGCGCCTTGCCGCCCACGATCCCGAGGCCCGCGACCGCCCACAGCGCGAGCACCGCGCCGAGACCCACGGACAGCGGGTCGTCGTACCGCGCCGCCATGTTGGCCGTCATGATCTGGGTGAGGTCGCCGAACTCCGCGACCAGGATGAGCATGAAGCCCGCCCCCGAGACCCGCCAGAAGCTCTGGTCCCTGGGGGCCTTGACCTGCTCGTCGTCATCGTCCTTCTTGAGCAGCAGCATCGCCGCGCCGCCGAGGAAGAGGACGCCGGTGAGGGCGTGGACCAGTTGCTGCGGCAGCAGGGTGAGCACGCTGCCCGCCGCCACGGCGAGCACCACGTGCACGGCGAACGCGGCGGCGACGCCCACGAAGACGTACGAGGCGCGGTAACGGGTGCCGAGGACGAGCCCGGCCAGCGCTGTCTTGTCGGGCAGTTCGGCAAGGAAGACGACGCCGAAGACAAGCGCCGTCACGCTGATGCTGATCAAGGTTCCTCAATCGGTCGGGCCGCCCCACCGAGAGTTCCGCAGCCTTCGCGTACGACACCTCGGCACGGCAGCGCTCGGTGACGCACACGGAGGCGTACGTCTGGCACTGCTGGCCGAAGGTCTCGCTGGCCGCCCACCATGTGGGCTGCCTCCGGGCGCCGGCTCAGCCATCAACCCGCGCGCGAAGCGCTCCACCAGGGGCGGTGGTCGGGTGACGGGTGAGCAGTATGTCGACGGTCCGGCGAAGAGCTACTCCCCTTCTGCTCCGACCATCGTACGCGACCCCCGTACGGCCCCGGCCAGGGACTTTCGACCCGGGCCCACCGTGACCGGAGCCACATCCGCTCCGGCGCCCACCCCGACGATCACCGCAAACCGGAGCACTCCGCACAGGGCAATTCATCCCGAAGCACCAACTTCCGCTCCGGCGCGCCTCCATGACGGTGCGCCAGAACCCTTGATGTTTACAGGTGATTGACGCGACCCTGTCACCCGGTGCACACCTCGGGGCAACCCGAGCGCACCAGCATGGCCGCCCCACCGGTCAATGTCCCCCCACGTCAAGGGAGTTCACATGCCCGCAATCTACGCGCGTCACCGTCTCGCCGCCCTGGGCGCCGTCGCCGCCCTCGCCTCCGCCGCGACCCTGCTGTCCGGCTCCCCCGCCCAGGCCGCCCCGCCCACCCCGGTCAGCGCCGCCACCGCCCGCACCTACCTCGGCCAGCTCACCGTGGCCCCCGAGGGCTCGTCCGACGGCTACAGCCGCGACAAGTTCCCGCACTGGTCCACCCAGTCCGGCGCCTGCAACACCCGCGAGGTCGTCCTCAAGCGCGACGGCGAGAACGTCCAGCAGGACGGCAGCTGCGCCGCCGTCTCCGGCACCTGGAAGTCCCCCTACGACGGCGGCACCTGGACCGCCGCGTCCGACGTCGACATCGACCACGTCGTCCCGCTCTCCGAGGCCTGGAAGTCCGGCGCCAGCGGCTGGACCACCGCCCGGCGCGAGGGCTTCGCCAACGACCTGGGCCAGCCCCAGCTCATCGCCGTGACCGACAACGTCAACCAGGCCAAGGGCGACAAGGACCCGGCGAAGTGGCTGCCGCCCACCACCTCGTACCACTGCTTCTACGCCCGGATGTGGGTGGACGTGAAGCAGCACTACGGCCTCACCGTCGACTCCGCCGAGAAGAGCGCGCTCAGCTCCATCCTGAACGGCTGCTGAGCCGCGCGGGCGGCCGCTGATCCCGCCTGATCCCGCTCAAGGCCGGTCCGCTTGCGCGGAACCGTCCCGCCCGCCTCCGTCGTTCCGTACCGTACGGGGCGACGGAGGAGGGTGATCACTGTGGCGCGGCTGCGTCTGGGTCCACTGCTGAGGTACGTCGACGGCGCGCGGGCGACCGTCTGGGTCGAGGCCGACCGGCCCTGCACGGCCGAGGTGCGCTGCGCCGACGGCACGCGCGGCGCGGCCCGGACCTTCCAGATCGCCGGGCACCACTACGCCCTGGTGCGGGTCGAGGGGCTGCGCCCCGGCACCGACACGGCGTACGAGGTCACGCTCGACGACACTCCCGTGTGGCCGCTGCCCGACTCGCCGTTCCCGCCGAGCACGATCCGCACGCCGGGCGGGGACGGGGCCGACGCCGACGCCCTGCGGGTGACCTTCGGCTCCTGCCGGTGGGCCGCGCCGCCCGCCAAGACGTCCCACCTGCACGACCTGGGCCACCGGGGCGGAAGGGACACCGGCAAGGAGCACGACCCGGTCGGCCCCGACGCCCTCGACACCCTCGCGGCCCGCATCGCCGCCGACCCCGCCGCCCCGCGCCCCGACGTGCTGCTGCTCCTCGGCGACCAGGTGTACGCGGACGAGGTCTCCCACGCCACCCGCCGCTGGCTCGCCGCCCGCCGCGACCTCTCCGAACCCCCGGGCGACCAGGTCGCGGACTATGAGGAGTACACCCACCTCTACTACGAGTCCTGGCTCGACCCCGAGGTGCGCTGGCTGCTCTCCACCGTCCCCAGCTGCATGATCTTCGACGACCACGACGTCATCGACGACTGGAACACCAGCGCCTCCTGGCTCGCCGAGATGCGCGCCACCCCCTGGTGGCGCGAGCGCATCCTCAGCGGCCTGATGTCGTACTGGGTCCATCAGCACCTGGGCAATCTGCCGCCCGAGGAACTGGAGCGCGACGAACTGTTCGCGGCCGTGCGCGCCACGCCCGACGGCACCGACGCCCTGCGCACCCACGCAGCCGCGGCGGACGCCGACCCCACGGTCGCCCGCTGGAGCTACCGCCGCGACTTCGGCCGCGTACGCCTGCTGATGGTCGACACCCGCGCCGCCCGCGTCCTCGACGAGGACAAGCGCGCCATGCTCGACCCCGGCGAGGCGAGCTGGCTGCGCGAGCAGGCCCTGGAGGGCGGCTGCGACCACCTCCTGATCGGGACGTCCCTGCCGTGGCTGCTCCCCCACCTCATCCACGACGCCGAGGGCTGGAACGCCGCCCTGTGCCGGGGCGAGCGCGGCGCCCGCTGGGCCCGCTTCGGCGAGGACCTGCGCAGACGCGCCGACCTCGAACACTGGGCCGCCTTCCCCACGTCCTTCGACGCCCTGGCCGCCCTCATCGCCGAGGCGGGCTCCGCGGCGGACGCGCCCGCGACGGTGTGCGTCCTGTCCGGCGACGTCCACCACGCGTACGTCGCCGAGCCCACCTGGCCCGCGGGCGGCGGCCCCGACGCCCGCGTCCTGCAGCTCACCTGCTCGCCGGTGCACAACTCCATCCCCGCCTCGATAAGGATCGGCTTCCGCTTCGGCTGGAGCCGCGTCGGCCGCGCCCTCGGCCGCCGCTTCGCCCGGCACGGGCGACTCCCGCGCGCCGCCGTGAACTGGCGCAGGACGGGCGGCCCCTGGTTCGGCAACCACCTGATGACGCTGACGCTGCGGGGGCGCTCGGCGGAGCTGCGCCTGGACCGGGCACGGACGGAGAAGGGCGGCGGGGAGCGCCTGGAGACGGTGGAGCGGACGACGCTCACGCCGTGAGTTCGGCGAGGTCCGTGAGTTCCGTGTGCGCCTGGTGTGATCTGTGTGGCCCGTGTGACCTGTGAGGTCACCGGGTCGTGCGTCCTGTGTGCGCGGTTGCTGTGGGTACGGGTGTGACGGGGCGAACCTCCCACGGGTAGCGGTGATGTCCGCCTTGGCCGTGACTCAGGACACAACCGGATGGAGATCCTCCGAAGCGGGCTTCGGCAACGGTGTCTCCGGCGGCATGATGAGCCGGTCCTCGCCCCGTCCGTACCGGGAGTCACGCTCTTGTCTGCTGCTGCGACCGTCGACCACTCCATAGCCGTCGTCGGCGCGGGGCCGCGCGGCACCAGCGTCCTGGAGCGCCTGTGCGCCTCGGCCGCCGAGCTGCTTCCGCCGGGGGCGCGGCTGACGGTGCACATGGTCGATCCGGCGCCGCCGGGGCCCGGGCGGGTCTGGCGCACCGCCCAGTCGCGGGAGCTCCTGATGAACACCGTCGCCTCCCAGGTGACGCTGTTCACCGACGCGAGCGTCGACTGCGCGGGGCCGATCAGGCCGGGTCCGAGCCTGTACGAGTGGGCGGCGCGCGGGCACATACCGGGGCTCGGCCCGGACGACTACCCGACGCGCGCCGACTACGGCCGCTATCTGGAGTGGTTCTTCGCCGAGACGGTGCGCGCCGCCCCCGGCTCCGTCCGCGTCCGCACGCACGCGGCCCGCGCGATCCGCCTCGACGACGCCGACGGCAGTGGCGGGGGCGCGGGGACCCTCGTCCTCGACGACTCGCGGGAGATATCCGGGCTCGGCGCCGTCGTCCTCGCGCAGGGCCACCTGCCCGACACCGCCGACCGCGAACGGGCGGAACTCTCCGCCTACGCCGACCGGCACGGCCTGCGCCACATCCCGCCCGCCAACCCCGCCGACGTCGACCTCACCGCGGTCGCCCCGGGCGATCCTGTCCTCCTGCGCGGGCTCGGCCTGAACTTCTTCGACCACATGGCGCTCCTGACGTCGGGGCGCGGCGGGCGCTTCGTACCCGACGAGCGGGGCGGGCTGCGCTATGTGGCCTCGGGCAACGAGCCGCGCCTGTACGCCGGTTCACGGCGGGGCGTGCCGTACCAGGCGCGCGGCGACAACGCCAAGGGCCCCTACGGGCGGCACCGGCCCGCCGTGCTCACCCCGGAGGCCATCGCCCGCTTCCGCAAGCGCGCCGACAGCGGGGACGCGCCGGACTTCCTGACCGAGGTCTGGCCGCTGGTCGCCAAGGAGGTGGAGACCGTCCACTACGAGGCACGGCTCGCGGCGGCCGGAGCGGCGGGGCGGGCCGCCGCCTTCCGTGACCGTTTCCTCGACACCGCGCACGGCAGCCCCGAGGAGTCCGCCGTGCTGGACGCGTTCGGGTTCGCCGACGACGACCGGTGGTCCTGGGAGCGCCTCGCGCGCCCGTACGCGGGGCGGGTCTTCCGCTCGCCCGGGGACTTCCGCGGCTGGCTGCTCGGGCACTTGCGCGAGGACGCCGCGCAGGCCGCCCTCGGCAACGTCGCGGGGCCGCTCAAGGCCGCCCTGGACGTGCTCCGCGACCTGCGCAACGAGTTGCGGCTCGTCGTCGACCACGGCGGCCTGACGGGCGCGTCGCGCCGGGCCCATCTGGACGGCTGGTACACGCCGTTCAACGCGTTCCTGTCCATCGGCCCGCCCCGGCGGCGCATCGAGGAGCTGACGGCGCTGATCGACGCGGGGGTGGTGGAGGTGCTGGGGCCGCGGCTCGAAGTGCGGTGCGGGGACGGGGGCGAGGAGTCCGCCGGGGCGTTCTACGCGTACTCGCCGGACGTGCCCGGGTCCGGGGTGCGGGTGACCACCCTCGTCGAGGCGCGGCTGCCCGAGCCCGATCTGCGGCGCACCGGGGACGCGCTGCTCGCGGGGCTGCTGCGGTCGGGCCGGTGTCGCCCGCACACCGTCGACGGCCACGAGACGGGCGGCCTCGACGTCACCCCGCGCCCCTACCGCCTGCTCGACCGCCGGGGCCGGGCGCACGCGCGGCGGTTCGCGTTCGGGGTGCCGACGGAGGGGGTGCACTGGGTGACGGCGGCCGGGGCAAGGCCGGGGGTGGACTCGGTGACGCTGTCCGACGCGGACGCGGTGGCGCGGGCGGCGCTGCGGGCGGTGACGGGGGCTGGGTCGGCTGCGGGTTCGGCCGGGTCGGCTGCGGCCGGGGCGGTGGTGGTTCCGGCCGGGGCGCTGAACTCCGGGGACGACTGCGACGGCTGGATACAGCCGATTCTCACGAAACACTCAGATGTTGAAGTTGCAAGTACTAATTAGGCGGACCTAATCTTGGGTCTTCGATCGGTTCCCGTCCCCAAACCGAGTCAAGACCGAAGGAGTCCCCCACCATGACTGGACGTCTCAACAGCGCCCAGCCCTATGCCCTCGGCCTGTTCCGCATCGTCGTCGGCCTGCTCTTCGCCTGCCACGGCGCCGCCTCGCTCTTCGGAGTCCTCGGCGGCACGGACGGCGGCGGCGGCACCGTCGACGCGGGCACCTGGCCGGGCTGGTACGCGGCCGTCATCCAGCTCGTCGGCGGCAGCCTGGTCCTGCTGGGCCTCGGCACCCGCGGCGCCGCGCTCGTCTCGTCCGGCTCGATGGCCTACGCGTACTTCAAGGTCCACCAGCCGGAGGCCCTGTGGCCGATACAGAACGGCGGCGAGGCCTCGGCGATGTTCTGCTGGGTCTTCCTGCTCCTCGTCTTCACGGGCTCCGGCGCGTTCAGCCTCGACCGCGTGATCGCGGCGGCCCGCGGCGAGCGGGGCGCGAAGGCGACGGCGGACGCGGAGCGCACGCCCGTCGCGGCCTGACGCGCAGGACCTCATCGCGGCCTGACCCGCAGTCCGCCTGAGCGGCGCCCCCTTCTCCGTATGTGGTTCCCGGTACGGAGGAGGGGGCGCTTTCATGTCCGCTTCATGTCGCTCCATGTCGCTCCATGTCCGCCCGGTTCCGCTTGCGCGCCGCGACGGCCTACCCGCGCCGTCCGCTCACGCGCGCGGCGCGAACGGCACCGTGAAGCAGGCCACCCGGTCCCCCGCGCCGCCCTGCTCCCGGTGGAGCACCACCGACGACGCCCCACCCGGCCGGAAGCCCCACGCGTGGACCGCCGCCGCCTTCCCCGAACCATCCGGCCGTGCGGTGAAGTCCAGCCACACTTCGTTGGCCGGATTGACGTAGGCCGGGTTCTTCGAGGGCTGCACGGGGTCACGGCGGTGCTGGTAATGGCCACCCGCCGCGGCCGGGTCCGGGCCGCACGGCTTCTGGTGCACGTGCACGCCGTACGCGTGGCCCGGCTTGACGCCCCGCACGCGCAGGGCGACCCGGGTGCCGGACCGTTCGTGGCGCTGCGTCACCTCGATCCGGGCGCCCGGCGGCACGAGTCGCCGGTCGTAAGTCAGCGCGGGCGACAGCGCTTTGGACGGCGCGAACCGTCCCTTCGCGCGCACGCAGTCGCCGCCCTCGTTGGGCACGCCGCCGCTCGCGGCGAGCACGGCGGCCGCCACGGCCGCGGTGAGTATCCCTGCCACCATTGTCGAGTTCTCCCCTTCTCCTATATGTCGACTTGTCTGCGATCGAGCGCCCGTTGTGTGCGCTTCTGCTCCGTTCGTACGGGACTTCAGGGGTGCGCGCCGCATCGGGAAGGGCAGCCGGGTGAACGTGATGTAGCGAACATCTGAGCCCCCAGTGGATCTACGGCCGGGGGCGCGGCGTACGCTGTACAGCTGTTATCAGGCCGCCACCCGCCGCTCCCGCGAACATCGCGGCGACGAGTTGCCGACTGGGGAGTAACAACGGGGGAGTTTCGGTGTTGGAGAGTGTGGGGGCGCTGACCGGCAGCCCATGGATCTACGCGGTCGTGGCCCTCTCCGTCCTGTTCGACGTCTTTCTGCCGCTGCTGCCGAGCGGCGTGCTCGTCATCACCGCGGCCACGGCGGCGGCCGCCGCCGGTTCCGGCACCGGGCGGGTCCCGCACGACGTGCCGGACATCCTGCTGCTCATGCTCTGCGCCGCGACGGCGTCCGTGCTCGGCGACCTCGTCGCGTACCGCATAGCCTGGCGCGGCGGCGAACGCCTCGACCGCGCCATCGCCCGCTCCCGGCGCCTGACCAGCGCGCAGGAACGACTCGGCACGGCGCTCGCGCGCGGCGGCGGCGTCCTCTTCGTCATCGCCCGCTTCGCGCCCGCGGGCCGCTCGATCGTCTCGCTCGGCGCGGGCGCGGCCCACCGCCGGGTGCGCGAGTTCCTGCCCTGGTCGGCGCTCGCGGGCGTGGCCTGGGCCGGCTACAGCGTGGGCCTCGGCTACTTCGGCGGCCAGTGGCTGGGCGCGACGTGGCTCGCCACCGGCGTCTCGCTCCTCGCGCTGTTCCTGGCGGGGGCGGGGGCGGCGTTCCTGGTGCGGCGGCCGCGGGAGTCGACGGCGGGCTAGGGCCTGCCCGAGGGCGCGCGACGCCGTAGGTCCCGCGGGAGCGGGGACCTACGGCGTCGCGCGTTTCCGGTCTCTTCGGCATCGCACGTGCCCGGCCCCTACGGCATCGCACGCGCCCCGACCCCTAGGAAGCCGCGCGCGCCCCGCGCACCTCGATGTGGGCGAGCAGGTCCGCGGTGGCCTCGGCGACGGCGTCGACGGCGCGTTCGAAGGCCTCGCGGTTGTGGGCGGCCGGGGCGCGGAACCCGGAGACCTTGCGCACGTACTGGAGCGCGGCGGCCCGGATCTCGTCTTCGGTGGCCTTCTCGGGGATGGCGGGCGGGCGGAGAGTCTTGATGCTGCGGCACATGCCTCCAGCTTCGCGCGTACGCGCCCCCGACGGGAACCGATCACACAAATGCGGGCCCCTGCCCCGACCGACACGTCCCCGCACCACTCGCCCCACGAATTCGAACAGGAGTACCATTACGGGGTGTCCCCAACCCCCGCGTATGAGTTCCCGAGCGACCTCCTCGCCGGCCAGGAGGAGCTGCACCAGGTCAGATCGGAGCTGCACGCCCTGCTGCGGCGGCTGCCCTGGTCGGTCGAGCCCCTGGACGGCTTCAGCGACGACAACGGCTGGCGGAAGGTCGAGCGCCCCGCCTCCCCCGGCTGGACGCCGGACGAGCAGGCCGAGGTCGAGAAGCTGCGCGCGCGGGAGCGGGAGCTCGCGGTGTTCGTGAGCTGCCACCGCTTCTGGGAGCAGGTTTCGGGCCCGGACACGGTGGATACTCGGATGCTGCTCAAGCACGCGCACGAACACGCCGAGGAAGCCGCGCCAGGCACCTCCGCCGAGGAGCATTGACAGGCGGTGGCGGCGGGCGTTGACTCCCGGTACGAGGGCCGAACGAGCCCTCGTACGCCCCGTGACAGCGGGCCCGCGCTCCGGAGCCGCCCCGCGCCCGTGCGGTCCCTGTCATCGATCACAACTGTCATCGATCACCACTGACGCCAAGCGACCCAGGCTGCCCGCGTCCAGCGTGCGGAGGTTCAGCCATGAACGTATTGATCGTCGCCGTACTAGCCGTCCTGATCGCCCTGGGATTCCAGGAGCCCCTGCTGTGGGTGGCCGCCGCGGTGCTCGTCTACTTCCTAGTCCGCCGTCACGACGGCGGCCCCGCCCGGCCGGGACCCGCGGGCGGCGGGGTCGGCGCGGGCGCCGGGGGTGCGGGCGCCGGAGCGGGGGGCGGCTCGGGCGGGGGTGGGGGCACCCCCTCCTCGTACCGCGACTACCGCATCCGGCGGGCCCGTCAGGAGCGTTGGGACCGCAGGTACCGGCGCACGCACCCGGCGTCGCAGCAGCGCCGCGGGTAGCGGTCGGCCCGCGGCTCAGCCGCCGGTAGTGGTCAGCCCGGCCACGCGCCGCAGGTAGCGGTCGGCGCGCCGCTCGGCCGTCGGCAGCGTCCGGCGCGGCCGCTCACCGGTCCGGGTGACAAGGCGCTTGGCGGGGCGGTCCGTGGGCAGGGTGCGCATGCACCTCGCACCGAACCAGCCCCAGGAGCCGCCCGCATGCGCCGAGAAGCCACCCCCCGAGAGCCCCGAGAGGCGGGGGCGCGAGCCGGGCGAAGCGGCGACGCCCGCCCCGGTCATGTCCGGCCGACGCAGGCCGTCGGGCGCGCGCACCTGTCCGTACCGGACCCCCGCCTCCGCACCCTCGCGGCCCTCCCCCTGCTGATGCTCACCGTCCTGGCCGTCGGCCGCGCGCCGCCCGCCGAGCGGACGTCCTCACTGGCGCCCGGCGGCATGATCAAGGCGCGCAGCGGCAGCTCACCGAGACCTGTCTGACCCGCAAGGGCCTGACCCCGCCGCGCCCCGGCAGCCGCCCGGCGTCCACGGCCGAGCAACAGCGGGTGGCGCGGGCCCTGTTCGGCACCGGCCGCGCGGAGCTGTCCCTGACCCTGCCCACCGGCCACTCGGTGAGCGCCCACACCGACGGCTGCCTCGCCTCGGCCCAACGCACCCTCTACGGCGACCGACGACGCTGGTTCCGCGTCTCCACGGTCGTCAACAACTTCAAACCGGAAGCCGCCTTCCGCGACCGGCCGCTCACCGAGATCCGCGACCGCCACCGCACCGACCTCGCCGAGTGGCGCCGCCTGCGCGCCAGGGCCCTGATCAACGCGAAGGCCCATCTTCAGTCGGAGTCGCGCCGTGCCGCGCGGTAGTCCCGGGGCGTCTGGCCGGTCGCGTCGCGGAAGTGCCGGCGGAAGCCCGCCGACGAGCCGAACCCCACGCGTGCGGCGATCTGTTCGATCGTCGCGTCGTCGTGCTCCAGGAGGTGGCGCGCCCGGTCGAGACGTACACGCAGCAGGTACTGGAGCGGGCTGAGGCCGGTGTGCGCGCGGAACCTGCGGTCGAGCGTGCGGGGGCTGAGGCGGGCGTGCGCGGCGATGTCGGCGAGGGTGAGGGGCCGGTGCGCGGACGCCTCGAGCCACCGGACGGTCGGCTCCAGGCCGCCGGTCCCGGCGAGGGCACGGGCCAGCTCGGCGCGCGCGGCCCCGGCGTCGTCGTACACGGGCAGGACGAGCTGCCGGGCGGTCGCGGCGGCCACCTCGGCGCCGAGGTCCTCCTCGACGATCCGCAGGCACAGGTCGAGCCCGCCGAGGAACCCGGCCGACGTGCGGAACGGCCCGTCCACGACCAGGGTCCCCGCCGGGTCGACGGCCACCCGCGGGTGGCGCGCGGCCAGTTCGGGGACGTGGCTCCACTCGGTCGTGGCCCGGTGGCCGTCGAGCACCCCGGCCGCGGCGAGCGTGAACGCGCCGGTGCCCACGGCGAGCATCCGGCTCCCCCGGCCGACGGCCGCGCGCAGGGCCTCGGCCACCCCGGGCGGCGGCTCCGCCCGGAAGCCGTCGTGCCCGGCCACCAGCACGGTCCCGGCACCGTCCAACCCGTCGAGACCCCGGTCCGCGGTGACGGTCAGCGGGGCGGGCCGGGCGGTGGTGACGGTGTGCGGGACCGCGCAGACCCGCAGCTCGTACGCGCCCTCGGGGGCGCCGCGGGCGACGGCGTCCAGGACCAGGCCGGGGGTGGTGAGCTGGTGGGCGGGGACGCCGTCGAGGACGAGCAGCGCGATGACTGACATGCCCGGCATTATCCGCATCCGCCGGAAGCCGCGAATGCCCCGCAGGCACTGCACGCCCTGCACGCCCCGCACGCCCCGCACGCCCCGCCCAACTCACCCACCTCCCACTGACCGGACGCGCCGCCCGCTCGACGTCAGCGCTGGGAGGCGATCGTCTTCTCGATCCACTTCTTGTACGCGGGTACGGAGGTGTAGATTCCGGGGCCGCCCGCGCAGCGCCGGTCGACGGCCGCGTCACCGTCGCCGGAGGTGGCGCCGACGAGCTGCCAGCGCCCGCCGACGCGCTGGACCTGCGGCCCGCCGGAGTCACCGTTGCAGGCCATCGCGTCGCGGACCAGGCTCTGCGTGCACAGCTCGGTCCTGCCCTTGATGTCGAGGCACTTGCCGGCCGCGGCCCTGCGGGTGTCGAGCTGCTGGAGGCGCTCGGAGAACCTCCACTCCTCCAGGTCGGTGCTGTCGACCGTCGTGCCGAAGCCGAGGATCCGGGTGTGCGCGCCGACCTTCGGGGCGTGGTCGGCGACGCGGATCGGGGCGTGGCGGGTGACGGGGCGGTCGAGGCGGAGCAGGGCTATGTCGTCGTGGGAGCGCTTGTCGCCGCTGATGTCGTAGGCGGGGTGGACCACCTTCTCGACGATGGTGCGCACCGTGCCGCCGGAACTCAGCCGGTCGCTGCCGACGCGGACCTTCCCGGTCGGCCGGGCCACGAAGTCGTCCTGGGCGCAGTGGGCCGCGGTGACGACCCACTCGGGGTCGATCAGGGTCCCGCCGCACACGCCCTTCAGCTTGCTGCCGTCCTCCTGCTCCACGGTCATCGGGATCGACACCATGAACGGGTACGCCTTGGTGGCGTCCTTGCCGCCGACGATGGCCTGGGCGCTGCCGGTGAGGCCGGTGGCGCACAGGGCGGTGGCGGCGCCGACGGCTCCGAGGCCGCCGAGCACGCGCCGGGCGGTACGGGACGGACGAGAGGCCCGGGGCGGCTGGGCCGAGGTGGCCGGAGTAGCCGGAGTGGCGGAAGTAGACATGAAGGTGCCCTTCACCTGGTACACGGAACGTGAAATCTGGACGGAACGCGAAATGTGGATCGCGGCATGAACCTGCGGTCGGACCAGGCATCACCGTGGCCTCCGCCGTGGTCTCCCCCGCGTGTTCCTCCATGCTCCGTGGGCCCAGGGGCCAGGAAAAAGCGGCCTGCTGCCACCCTGGGCTAAATTCTGGCCATGACCGTGGTCGCGCTGCTCGCGCTCGACGGGGTGCCCGCGCCCCAGCTCAGCACTCCGGCGCTGCTGTTCGGCGCGGCCTCGCGCACGTTCTACCGGCGCCCGCCGTACGAGCTGCGGGTGTGCGCCGCGCGGGAGGCGATCACCACAGCTCCGCCGGGTCCGCTCCGGGTGACGCCGGAGCGGGGTCTGGACGGCTTGGCGGACGCGGGGACCGTGCTCGTGACGGGGTACGGCGACTGTCCGGGCCCGCCTCCGCCCGACGTGCTCGACGCGCTGCGGACCGCCGCCGACCGCGGCGCCCGGGTCGCGACGATCGGCACCGGCACCTTCGCCCTCGCGGCGACGGGCCTCCTCGACGGCCGCCGCGCCACGACGGCCTGGTCCCACGCACCGGAACTGGCCCGCCGTCACCCCCGGATCGAGGTCGAACTGACCGACTGGCCGGTCGCCGACGGCCGGTTCCTCACCTCCGCGGGCGTGCTCGGCGGCAAGGACGTCTGCGTACGGATCATCGAAGAGGACCACGGCAAGGAGGCCGCCCTGGAGGCGGACCGCCAACTCTTCCTGATGCTCCCGAACCCGTCGGACGCCCTGAGAGCCACACCCCACGCACCCCACGCACCCGCCACCGAACCACCGCCCGAGAACTCACCGCCCCCCGACAGCCCACCACCCCCCGAAGCCACCCCACTCACCCCCCTCACCTCCACCACGACCTGGCTGGAGGCCAACCTCCACCGCCCCCTGACGCTCGCGGACATCGCGGCCCACGCGCACACCAGCGTCCGCAGCCTCAACCGGAGCTTCCGCGTCCACACGGGCCTGACCCCGCTCCAGTACCTCCTGCGCGCCCGCGTGCGCCACGCCCAATGGCTCCTGGAACACACGGACACCCCCGTGGAACAGATCCCGGCCCGCACCGGCCTCGGCACCCCCGCGAACCTCCGCCACCACTTCCAACGCCTCAACGGCACCACCCCCACCGCGTACCGCACGGCGTTCCGCACCCTGGTGGGCCTGTTCGCCCCGGCGGACGAGCCGAAGTAGCAGCCCACGCGCCGAGTTCACCGACGACAGCGCACGGCAGCCACTTCGATGGGTTCCCGCGCCGTTCCCGCCCGATCACACCAACCGCGCCGCTACGCTCCGGGCCCTCAACACCCTTCCCCGGGGGGACCCATGCGCCGCTCGACCATCTTCATTCCCGCCTCCACCCTCACCATCGCAGCAGGCATCACCGGCCTCGTGCTCTGGCTGAACCACTCCACGTACGACGACCGCGTCGAGGGCTGCGCCCAGGCCCTGGAGAAGCAGTACGCCGAGGGCGGCAAAGGCCGACCGGGCACGTGCGACGGGGTCAAGGAGGACGACTACACCGCGTTGGTCGCCGACACCGACGCCGCCCGCGACGATCGGGGCCGCTGAGGCCGGACCTGAATGCAGAGGACCCCCAGCCACGATCTCGGCTGGGGGTCCTCGTTCAGGTGGGCGCGGACGGTTTCGAACCGCCGACATCTGCCTTGTAAGGGCAGCGCTCTACCCCTGAGCTACGCGCCCGGAATGTTCCGACAGCCTACCTTGCCGGCGGGTCGGCCTCGCAAACCCCTGTCGGGGGTGGGGACGGAGGTCCCCTGGGATGCGGGGGCTAGCCCCACCCCGGATCCGGTAGTGGTCCGGATCCCCTTGGTGGGCGCGGGTTCGTACGGTCGTCTTGTGCTTGCGGCAAGGGCTGTGGGCCGGTGGAACAAGGGGAGAGTGTCATGGCCGTCCGCAGCCGTCGTCCGCGTCAGGGGCGGAGTCCGCGTGGGATCCGGGTGCTGGTCGCGGTGGGGACGACGACCGCCGTCGTCGGGCTCGTCGCGGCGTGCGGGGCCGACGCCTCGGACGACTCCGACCCGGAGCAGCGGTCGTTCGCGCTGTCGGGGCGGACCCTCACGGTGGATGCGGACGACTCGGCCGTGGAGTTGGCCGTCAGCGGGGACGCGGACGCCAAGGACGTACGCGTGACCCGGTGGTTCGACGGGCGGACCGTGCTCGGGAAGAGCCCCAAGGTCACGTGGAGGATGGACGGGGATCGGCTCACCTTCCGGGTCAAGTGCAGCGGCGTCATCAGCAACTGCTCCGCCAAGCACCGCGTCGTCGTCCCCCGCGGCACCGCCGTGAACGTCGTGAACAAGGACGGCTCGGTGACGGCCACCGGGTTCCGGGAGCCGCTGAAGGTGCGTACGGCGGACGGGTCCGTGCGCCTGCGCGACGTCAGCGGGCCGCTCGACCTGCGCAGCGTCGACGGGTCCGTGCGCGCCGTCGGCGTCACCTCCAAGCGCGTCAGCGCCACCTCCAAGGACGGCTCCGTGCGGCTCGACCTCGCCGCCGCCCCCGACCGTCTCCGGGCCCGAAGCCAGGACGGGTCCGTGGACATCGCGCTGCCGGTGACGAAGGGCGGCGGGAAGGGTGGCGCCGCCTCGTACCGTGTCGACACCGAGACCGTCGACGGCGGCACCGACGTCACCGTTCCCCGCGACGACCACAGCCCCCACCACGTGTCCGTGCGGAGCGCCGACGGCAACGTCACAGTGCGCAGCGCGAACTGACCGGCCCGTGTGTTCGTCCCTAACCGGTGGGAGAATGAACCGGGCAGGGCGAACAGCACGGGAGAGGGACAGTGACGGCGACACCTCCGCGGCCGTACACAAGGAACAGATGGACGTCGTCGGCGGTGTCCGCCGCGGCTGCCGTCGTCTCGCGCTGCGGCGCCGCGCCCGGCGACGGGCGGCGGCAGGTGTCGCGCCCGCCCCTGCGGTCCGCCGCCCGCGACACCCTCGCCCTCGTCCTGCTGCCCCTGCCCCTCCTCGCCGCGGCCCTGCCCGCCTCCTTCGCCGGTGGCGGTACGCGACGCTGGTTCGGCGGACGCGGGGAGAGCGTGCGGGCCGAGGCGCAGGCCGCGAAGGACGCCGCCGCGGCCGCGTTCTACGAGCTGGACAGCGCGCAGCGCGACCTGCGGATCTCCATCGAGACCATCGCGGCCGTCGACTCCTCCCCGGCCGCCCGCAAGGCCGCCGCCGACTTCGAGGCGTTCGGGCGGCGCATCGACGAGGTGAGCCATCAGTACATCACCGCGGTCGACGCGCACGACCTCGACCGCGACGACCTGGAGGCGTCGGCCGCCGCGCGCGCCCGAGCCGAACTGACGCAGGCCAAGGACGCGCTCGGCAGCGCCAAGAACGACCTGGACCGGTTCACGCAGGGCCTGTCGCCGCTGCTCGACAAGGCCGAGACCCAACTGGCGCGCCTGGCCCCGGCCGTGGAGCGCGCCCGGCAGACGCTGCTCGCCGCGAGCAACGCCCTGGACACGGTCCGGGCCGCGGGCCTGAAGGCCGACGACCTCGCGGGCCGCCTCGCCGCGCTCGCCCCGGAGCTGACCAAGCTGAACCAGGGCGCCGGGCAGCACGGCGTCGCCGACACCCTGCAGCGCGCCGACCGTGTCGTACGGGACGGCGAAGCGGTCCGCGCCGAGGCCGAGCGGCTGCCGGAGCGGGCCCGTGAGATCGACCGGCGCCTGGTGTCGCTGCGTACCCGCGCGCAGGCCCTGACCACCCGCAGCGAGCAGGTGCAGCCGATCCTCAGCGAGCTGCGGCGCCGGTTCACCGCCGCCTGCTGGCAGGACCTCCAGCGGGTGCCGCAGCAGGCGGAGGAGAACGTGCGGCAGGCCGAGACGAAGCTGAAGGAGGCGCAGCGGGCCCGCGAGGACCAGCGCTGGCCGGACGCGACGGCCCTGCTCTCCACCGTACGGGCGCTGCTGAACTCCACCGACGAGGCCGTGTCCGCCGCCGGTGACCGGCTGCGCCGGCTGAACGCCGTGTCGAAGGACCCGCAGGCCGAGATCGAGCGCACCCGCTTCGCCATCCGGGACGCCCAGCGCCTGGCCATGGCGGGCCGCCAGAAGCCCGACCCGCGCCACGCCCGCCCCCTCGACGACTCGGTGGCCCGGCTGGACCGCGCCGTCGCCGCCCTGGAGGGCCGCCACCCCGACTACTGGCACTTCCTGACCGAGACGGAAGGGGTGCGCACGACCGTCGCGCGGGTCGTCGCGCAGATCAGGGAGGAGCGGGGGCAGGGGGCCTAGGGCTGGACCAGTCCGGTCCGGTCCCGCCGGGAAACCACGAAGGTGCTGGTCAGCGGCGCTCTTGTTGGCGATCGGGGGTCCCCTGACGGATCCTGGAAGGACGAAGGACGGGCCTCCGCGCGCAGGTGAGGATTCAGGGAGGCGGACATGGCCACGCACGTACTTCACCCCGGCCCCCGGTCCAAGGACCGCAGGCGGCACGTCACTCTCGACGAGCATCTCCCCGTCGACCACCGGCTGAGCCGGATCTACCGCTTCGGCGCCGGTCTGATGGGCCTGGTCCTGCTCGCGTTCGGCGTCCTCGGCCTGATCGACAGGATCGGGTTCTTCGACACCCGCGGCGACACCGTGGCGGGCCTGAACACCAACGGGGCGCTGAGCGTCCTGTCGATCTGCGTCGGGCTGCTCCTCTTCGCCGGGATGGTGATCGGCGGCAACTTCGCGTCGACGCTGAACATGGTCCTCGGCATCGCGTTCGTCCTCAGCGGCTTCGTCAATCTCGCCCTCCTCGAGAGCGGCCTCAACTTCCTCGCGTTCCGCATCCAGAACGTGCTGTTCAGCTTTGTGGTGGGCGTGCTCCTGATGTTCTTCGGGATGTACGGGCGCGTCAGCGCGACGCTGCCGCACGACAACCCGTACTGGAAGGCGCGGCACCCCGACCGGGCCTGACCGGGCCGTTGCCCCGGGGGCGCCCAGGCGCGCCCGGGGCGCTGTGCGAGCCTGGGGAGCATGGTCGACTTCATGCAGGAGCTGCGGGCGCGGCGGCTCGTCGCCATCGTGCGCGGCACGGACGCGGAGGCGTCGTTCCGTACGGTCATGGCGCTCGTCGAATGCGGTGTGCCGCTGGTCGAGGTGTCGCTGAGCGGCAGTGACGCGTTGGGGGTGCTGCGGCGGGCGCGGGCCGAGCTCGGGCCGGGCGCGTGGCTCGGCGCGGGCACGGTCCTCACGGCGGACGACGCGGCGCGCGCGGCCGACGCGGGCGCGAACCTCGTGGTGACGCCGGGGCTCGGCCCGGGTGTCGACGCCGCCGTCGGGCGGGGGCTGCCCGTGCTCGCCGGGGTCCTCACGCCGACCGACGTGATCGCGGCCGGGGCGGCGGGCGCGAGCGCCCTGAAGATCTTCCCGGCGTCGGCGGTGGGCGGTCCGGCGTATCTGAAGGCGTTGCGCGGGCCGTTCCCCGACCTGCCGTTCGTGCCGGTCGGGGGCGTGGACGCGGCCGCCGCGGCGGAGTATCTGGAGCTGGGCGCGGTCGCCGTCGGCGTCGGCTCGCCGCTGGTCGGTGACGCGGCGGACGGCGGGGACGTGGGGGCGCTGCGGGCGCGGGCCGCGCGGTTCGTGGCGGTGTGCGGGTGAGCGCGGGCGCGGACGTCCTCACCTTCGGCGAGAGCATGGTCGCCCTGCGCGGCGACGGGCCGTTGAAGCTCGGCGGGTCGATGGCGGTGTCCGTCGCGGGGGCCGAGTCGAACGTCGCCATCGGCCTGGCCCGGCTCGGGCACACCGTCCGCTGGACGGGGGCCGTCGGCGCCGACGAGGCCGGGGAGCTGGTGCTGCGCACGCTGCGGGCCGAGGGAGTGGACGTCCGTGGCGCGGGCCGGGACGCGGGCGCGCCGACGGGTCTGCTGCTCTTCGAGCCCCGGCTGCCGGAGGTGACGCGGGTGCACTACTACCGTGCCGGGTCCGCCGGTTCCCGGCTCGGCCCCGACGCCGTGGAGCGGGCCTTCGCCGCGGGGCCGCCGCCCCGGGTGCTGCATCTGACCGGGATCACCCCGGCGCTGGGCGCGGGGCCGCGGGCCGCCTGCGAGCGGGCGCTGCGGCTTGCCCGGGAGCACTCCGTGCGGGTCTGTCTCGACGTCAACTTCCGGTCCCGGCTGTGGAGTCACGAGGAGGCCGGGGCGGTCCTTCGGGACTGGATCCCGTACGTCGACGTCCTTGTCGCCTCCGACGACGAGGTGCCGCTGTGCCTGCCCACGGACGGCGCTCCCGGCGAACCCGCCGACCAGGCCGGGCTGTTGCTCGGGCTCGGGGTGCGCGAGGTCGTCGTCAAGCTCGGCTCCCGCGGGGCCACCGCGTACACGCGGGACGGGGAACTCCACTGTCCCGCGCGGGCCGTGCGGGCCGTGGACGCCGTGGGGGCCGGGGACGCCTTCGTCGCCGGGTATCTGTCCGCGCTGCTCGACGGGGCGGGCGCGGGCGAGCGGTTGGGGCGCGGTGTCACCACGGGGGCGTTCGCCGTGGCCTCCCTGGGGGACTGGGAGGGGGCGCCCACTCGGGGGGAGTTGGGGATGCTGGAGGGCGGGGACGGGGCTGTGCTGCGCTAGCGCGGGTGCGTCGGCCCAGGTCCGGCCCTTCTCGCCGACGCGTCAGCCCCGGTCCGGCCTTCCTCGCCGACGCCTCAGCCCCGGTCAGGCCCTCCCCGCCGACGCGTCAGCCGCAGCAGCCGCCACCGCAGCAGCCGCCTCCGCCACCGGCCGCCGGGGCCGGTGCTTGCGCCGAGGCCGTCCCCGCCACCGCCACGGTCGACAGGAGCTTCACCGTGTCCTCGTGGCCGGAGGGGCAGGTGGCCGGGGCGGCGGAGTCCGCCATGGGACGGCTCAGCTCGAAGGTGGTGCCGCAGGGGCGGCAGCGGTACTCGTAACGGGGCATGGGAACAGGGTACGGGGGCGGGGGCGGCCCGTGCGTGCGGTGGCCCGGGGGCGGGGCACCGCGGTGGGCCCAACCGCCCACCGGGGCGGTCGGGCCGGGACGGTCACGCGGGCCCCGGGTCCCCCAGGAACTCGCGGAGGATCTGTTCGCCTGCCGCGATCCCCTGTTCCGGGAGCACCGTCAGACCCCGTGTCGTCCAGCCCGTGTCGGCGAGTTCGCCGTGGGACGGGCGCCAGGAGCGGGTGGCGGCTTCGAGGAGGTCGGCGTCGAGGAGGGAGTCGCCGGCGGCGAGGACCTCGGTGGCGCCCGTGCGGCGGGCGACCTCGCGCACGGCCGCGCTCTTGGTGAGCGGTCGCGGCACGGCGTAGATCTTGCGGCCCTGGAGGGAGACGGTCCAGCCGCGCCCGGCGGCCCACTCCCCCAGTTCCTTGACCCAGCCGGACGGCAGCAGCGCGCGGTCCACGACGAGGTAGGCGAAAAGGTCCTCGGCAACGCGTTCCTTCAGCAGCCAGGACGGGTCGGCGGTGCGCAGGAGGTGGGCGCGGACCTCGGCGAGGGGCGCGCACTCGGCGGCGATGCGGCGGTCGACGGCGGCCCGCCACACCGGGTCGGACTCGCCGTCGACCAGGAGGTGCCCGCCGTTGGCGCAGATCGCGAACTCCGGTACGGGGCCGGGGAGATGGATGCGGTGGTACTGCTCACGGGTGCGGGTCGTCGTGGGCACGAAGACGGTGCGCTCGGCGAGCTGAACGAGGAGCGCGGCGGCGGCCTCCGTGACGTACGACAGGGGCTTGCCCTCGTACACCTCGACGCAGAGCAGCCGCGGCGCGTCGGCGTCGGGCATGCGCAGGTCGAGGGCGGCGGCGGAGTAGATGAGGGTGCGGTCGAGGTCGCTCGCGACGAGCGGGCGGGGGGCGCCGGGGGCGGGGGTACGGAGGGTGCTCATGCGCTCGCCACCGCCTTGCCGTCGGCGCCGGTCGCGCCGCGCGTGTACTTGGGGTGGATCAACCCCACGCAGGTGTAAGGGAGTTCGGCCACCTCCTCGACGGGTACGCCGCGCTGCTCGGCGAGCAGCCGGACGTGGTCGAGGTCGGCGCCCGCGCCCTGGCGGGCGAGGATCTTCCAGGGGACGCGGCGCAGCAGCACCCGGGTGGTCTCGCCGACGCCGGGCTTGACGAGGTTCACGTCGTGGATGCCGTACTCCTCGCTGATGCGCTCGACGGCGGCCCAGCCCTCCCAGGTGGGCTCACGGTCCGCGGCCAGGAGCTCCTTGACCTGGACGTCGACGGCGTCGGCCACCTCGTCGAAGCGGGCGGCGACCGCGGCGACGAAGTCACCGGAGACGTCGGCGTCCGCGAGGTCGCGGTAGAACTTCGCGCCGTGGAAGTCGTCGGGGCCGACCAGGTCGGCGCGGAGCACCGTACGCGATATCAGCCCGGACACCGTGGAGTTGAGGCACGCGGACGGGATGAGGAAGTCCTCGCGGGTGCCGTAGGTGCGCACGCAGGAGCCGGGGTCGGCGAGCACCGCCACCGCGGGGTCGAAGCCGCGGGCGCCGCCCGCCGCCTCGAACTCCTCGATCGCGGCGGCGAGTTCACGGGTGATGGCGCCCTTGCCGGTCCAGCCGTCGACGAAGACGACGTCCGCCGGGTCGTGGTGCGCGGCCAGCCAGCGCAGCGCGTTGGCGTCGATGCCGCGGCCGCGCACGATGGACACGGCGTAGTGCGGCAGGTCCAGGCCGCGCCGGTGCTGTGCCCAGCGGCGCATCAGGACGCCGACGGGGGTGCCCGCGCGGGCCAGGGACACCAGCACGGGGCGGCCGGTGCCGTCGGGGCGGGGGGTGGGGGTCCCCCCACGCTTTCGGCTGTGGGGGAGCTCGGCGAGGACCGTCTCGGTGACCGTGCCGACGGCCTGCGCGATCCGGGCCGCCGAGGTGTCGAGCGCGGCCCGGAACAGCTCCTGGTAGCGCGGGCTCGGCTGGTACTCCACCGGCAGCGACTCGGCGTAGTGCGCGCCGCCGCTCTGGATGGCCTCCTCGCGCTCCTCGGTGGGCGCTTCGAGCGTGACGTCCGACAGGTCCTGGAGCAGCCAGCCGACGTCCTCGGGCGCGTAGGAGGAGAAGTCGGGGCCGCGGAGGGGGTCGGGCAGCATGCGGGGTTCCTGATCCTGGGGGGCGTACGAGGAGACGGGTGGGGAGGCGGGCACGGACGGGTCCGGGGACTCGGGCACGGACGCGGGTGACGGCACGTACGAAGGGACCACGGCGAGCAGGACGTGTCCGGTGTGCGCGGACAGCTGGGCCAGCAGGCCGTCGGCCGCGTGCAGCCGCTCCGTGTCCGCGACTGAGTCCACGACCGCGACGATCGCGTCGAAGCCGCCGCCCGCCACGTTGTACGCGTAGCGCGGGCCCGGCCCGTCCGCCGGGTCGTCGTGCGCCGGGAAGACGAGGCGGGTGCGGATGGCGTAGCCGGGGTCGTCGACGGCGAGGACCGGTGAGCGGGTGGTCGTGGAGTAGCGGACCTCGGTGCCCGTGCGGCCGAGCCGCTCCTCCAGGGCCACACCCAGCGCCAGCGGCGCGTACATCAGCTCCTCGAAGCCGAGCACGAGGACCCGGCGGGCCTCGTCCGGCAGCGCCGCCGCGACCCGCTCCGCCATGTCCGGCAGTGCCGCGTCCAGGCGTGCCCGGTGCGCGGCGGTGAAGCCGTGCCGGCCGCCGTCGGGCACCCCCGCGGGCCAGCCCGGGTCGACGCGGGTGACGGGCGCCCGCCCCTCGCCCGGCGCGGGCACCGGCGCCGCCGTCTCGTACCGGGCGACCAGCGCCTGCCCCTGGGCCAGGACGTCGGCGGGCAGCCGCACCGTGCCGGAGGCGAGTGTGATCAGGTCGACGCGGGCGCCGAGGTCGCGCGCGAAGGCGTCGAGGCGGGCGCGGTCCTCGGGGGCGCGCATGTCGACGAGGGCGACGATGACGTACCGCTCGCGCGGGAAGCTCTCGTGCAGGCCGCGGATGGTGTTCAGGACGGTGTTGCCGGTGGAGAACTCGTCGTCGACGAGGACCAGCGCGCCGTCGCCCGCGAGCAGCCGGGGGTCCTCGGGGAGCAGCAGGTGGGAGGTGGCGTGCGAGTGGGACTCCTCGAAGCCGCCCGCGCGCTCCACGCCGGGCACGGGGCGGCGGGTGGAGTGCAGGTAGGGGGCGAGGGCGAGGCCGTCGGCGACGCTGTGGCCGAGGCCGGTCGCCGTCTCCGCGTAGCCGAGGACGACCGCGCGGGCGGCCTCGTCCGGGCCGAGCAGGTCGCGGACGCGGACCCCGAGGTCGTAGCCGGAGCGCCAGATCACCGACGGGTGCTGCGGCACGTGCTTGCCGAGGACGTTCGACACGAGCAGGTGCGCCCGCTTGGGGTTGCGGCGCAGGGCGAGCCCGAGCAGCTCCTTCAGGGGCCCCGGCCCCGCGGCGCCCTCAGCACCGGTGCCGCCGCCCTCGGCTCCGCCCTCGACCAGCTCGACCCCGAGCCGCTCAGCGACCCACGCACCCGACCACACCACGTCTTCCGTCTTCCTCACGTCCGTCACGGGAGCAGCCCCGCGCCTCCTCACGTCCGTCACGGGAGCAGCCCCGCGCCTCCTCACACCGCTCACGAGGGCAGCCCCGCGCTGAGCAGTTCCACGAAGCCGACGTCCTCGCGCGCGACGCCGAAGACCTCCGCGCGGCGCAGGGTCCGCTCGGCCCAGGCCCGGTGCGGCTTCACCTCGTTCATCTTGTTCGTGTACGCGGACCGCATGACGCCGCCGCCGTCCCGCTCCGGGCGCAGGATGTCCTGCGCGTCGCTGTACTCCTCGTGGCTCACGACCGACAGGGCGTGCACGGGCAGGACGTGCGAGGGGTGGATGCAGGTCTTGCCGAGCAGGCCGTTGGCCCGGTCCAGCTCGATCTCGCGCAGCAGGCCGTCCAGGTCGTGCTCGAGCAGGGCCTGGCGCAGTTCCTCGGCGCGGACCTGGAGGAAGGGGCTCTGGCGCAGTTGCGGTTTGAACATCCGCTCCTGGACGCGGAAGTACTCCCAGACGGGCCCGGTGACGGTGAAGCCCGTGCCGTCGGCCCGGCCGAGGTGGTTGACCACGTCGGCGATGACGGACGCGACGATCTGGACGTCGTACGCCGTCATGTGCGGGGGTCTGCGCAGGGCGTACGCGGAGCAGAAGTCGGTGACGCCGAGGCGCAGCGCGAGCACCCGGTCGCGGTACTTGTCGACGGTGCGGGCGATGCCCGCGAGGACCTCGGCGCGGCTCTCCAGATACAGCAGCTGGGGCGATTCGAGGACCGGCATCGCGAACAGGCGCCGCCCGGTGGCGGCCTCGGCGGCCGAGAGGGACTCCAGGAACGGGACGCCGCGCTCCTCGGTGAATTTCGGCAGTACGAATCCGGACAGCAGGCGGATCGCGGGGCCGAGCCTGCGGGCCAGGTCAGGGATCTGCCCGGGGGTGCGGACCCGGATGAAGAGCAGCGGCGGCTCGGCGTCATTCCGCCCGGCGAGGTCCACGAAATGCCGGATCAGATTCTCCTCGGCGGCCACGACGTCCGCGTCGCCGATGGAGTCCTCCAGGCAGATGACCATCGAGATCACGCCACGGCTGGCCTGCTTCAGGATGTCGTCCGCGAGCCGCGGCCGGGTGGCCGGGCTGTACAGCGTGGCGCCGAGCGCCACCGCGAGCAGCTGCGGCGGGGAGTCCGCGGTGAAGGCACACGGCTCCCGATGGAAGAGACGCTCTCGCACCTCTGGGGCTATGTGCCCGAAATGACGCATGGGGTTCCCCTGGGATTCTCCTGATATCGCCCGTATCGCCGACGCGACCCGACGTATCGTCGACGCGATCCGAAGTGATGTGGCCGGTAATAGTACGTAGGAGCGGGTGTCGGAGGTTCCCTCCGGGCATGAAATTCAGGTAACCCGGCCATGTCGTACACGAGTGCCCCACACCGGCACAGGCAGGTGTCATAGGCCACAAGACGGGCAGGACACGGGCAGGACGGCGCCGGGACGGGCAGCTGTCCGAAAGCGTACGCCCCGGCGCGGGGCGGGGCGGCCGAGCGGAAAGATGGTGGGCCCGGCCCCGGGCCCCGCGTTGTCCGGCTCCGGACCAGGAAGGCAGGATGACCGCATGACGCACGCGATGTCGAAGGGGTCGAACGTCCCGCTCGAAGCCACCGCCGTCCGCGCCGTGCTGCGCTGGACGCCGCGCCAGGGCGCCCCCGACGTCGACGCGTCGGCGCTGCTGCTCGGCACCGAGGGACGGGTCCGCTCCGACGAGGACTTCGTCTTCTACAACCAGCCGCGCCACCCCTCGGGCAAGGTCTGGCGCCTGGGCAAGAAGCGGGTCGCCGAGGGCCTGACGGACACCGTCCAGACCGACCTCGCGGGCCTGGACCCGGCGGTCGGCCGGGTGCTGCTCGTCGCGTCCGCCGACGACGTGCCCTTCGAGCACGTCCGCGCGCTGCGGATCCTGCTGTACGACGCCTCCCCGGCCGCGGCCGACGCCGAGCCCCTCGCGTACTTCGACATCACCCCGGAGACCGGCGCCGAGACCGCGCTGATCTGCGGGGAGCTGTACCGCCGCGGCGAGGGCTGGAAGTTCCGCGCCCTCGGCGAGGGCTACTCCAACGGCCTGGTGGGCCTCGCCACCGACTTCGGCATCTCCGTGGACGAGTCGGAGGCCGTGCCCGAGCCGACGCCCGACGCGTCCCTGCCGCAGACGCAGCGCCTGGGCACGACGGGCCCCGCCCCGGTGCCCCCGGCGCACACCCTGCCGCCCGCCCAGCCCTCGGTCCCGTACCCGGCCGCCGCGCCCCCGGCACCCCAGCCCGCGTACGGCTATCCGCCGGAGCCGCCGCGCTACCCCGCGCCCCAGCCCTCCTACGGCTACCCGCAGCCCGCGCCCACCCAGCCCCCCGTGCCGGCCTACGGCTACCCGCATCCGGTCGCGCCCGCGCCGGTGCCGGACCCGAACTTCCGGCTGCCTCCGCAGGGGCCGCAGTTCCTGCCGCGCTGACGGGGCCGCGCGGGGCGGCTCAGGTGCCGCCCACCTTGGACTTGTAGCCGCGGCCCCACTGCAGCCCCCAGCCGTACAGCCGGTCCAGCTCGGCCTGGAAGCCGTACACGTACCGCACCTCGCGGCGCACGATCAGCTCGTCCTTGACGTTCTCGATCGTGAGCACCGCGCAGGAGCGGGCCTGCGGGGCGCGTTCCTCCAGGTCGATCTCGACGCGCGGGCCGTTGCTGGGGTAGAGCGTCACCTTGGCGTGGGTGCGGTCGAAGGCGGGCGTCTGGTCGTAGATGTAGACGAACACGAGCAGCCGCTTGATCGACTCGCGGTGGTCGAGGTTGACGTAGAGCGTCTCGCCGGAGCCCGAGCCGAACCGGTCGTCGCCGCTGCCCTTCACGTACGGCGGGGAGTTGAGGCTCCCGAAGAAGTGACCGAGGGGCTGCACCACGCCCTTGCTGCCGTCGGCCAGTTCGTACAGACAGCCCAGGTCGAGGTCCACGTTGACCATGCTCTGGGTGTGCGCCTGCACCGGCTCGGGCTGGAACAGCTTCAGCGGGTGCCGCAGCAGGCTGCCGCTCCCGCGCTTCTTGCCGACGAGGTCGGATGTGCGCATCTGCCATGTCAGGGTGACGCGCAGATTGCCCGTGGCGGCGCCCTGTTTGGTCAGCGAGACCGTCGGATGCCGTTTGGTCAGCTCGATGGAGTTGGTCGCGGCGCTGCCCGATGCGAAGTCCATCGAACGCCCCGGCCGCAGACCGTCCCAGAAGGACATGCCACCCCCAGAAGAAATGCCCCGCGCCTGTTGTTCCGTACCTCTCGGGGCGGCCCCGGGCCACGCCTCAACTACCGCCCCGCACAAGAGCGTTCCTCACCGAAGCGGGCCCCACACGTCCGGATCCCGAAGTCGGCTCACCGTACGTCACCCCGGGTACGCCGATGGCGGCGCCCCCTGGTCGGGGACGCCGCCATCGCGGTGTTCGGGGCGGGGCGACCGCTAGACGCCGGACGGGACCTCTGCCTTCTCGTCCGAGCCGGAGCCCTCCTCGGCCGCGAGCCGCTTGTTGCGGCGCACGGACGACCAGAACGAGGCACCGATGAGGAGCACACCGATCGAGCCGGTGATGAACTCGTTGATCTCGAACTGGATGGTGACGAGCAGGATCGCGGCGAGGGCGCCGATGGCGTAGTGCGCGCCGTGCTCCAGGTAGACGTAGTCGTCGAGGGTGCCCTCGCGGACCAGGTAGACCGTGAGGGACCGGACGTACATCGCGCCGATGCCGAGGCCGAGCGCCATCAGGACGATGTCGTTGGTGATGGCGAAGGCGCCGATGACACCGTCGAAGGAGAAGGACGCGTCCAGGACCTCCAGGTAGAGGAACATGAAGAACGCGGCCTTGCCCGAGAGCGCGACGGCCGAGACGGACTTGCCCGCCTTCTTGGCCTTCTCCTCCTCCTCGTGCTCACGCTCCTCCTCTTCCTCGAGTTTGTTCTCGAAGAAGCCGGAGAGACCGCCCACCACGAGATAGGTGATCAGGCCCGCGAGTCCTGAGATGAGGACTGTTTCCGCCTTGTCGGCATGGGTGCCGCCGTGCTGATGCGCGTGCTTGGCGAAGGTCATCGAGGAGATCAGCAGCACGATGAGCGCGATGCACACCGAGAGCATGTCGACCTTGCCGAGCTTGGCCAGCGGGCGCTCCAGCCAGCCGAGCCACTTGATGTCCCGGTCCTCGAAGATGAAGTCGAGGAAGATCATCAGCAGGAACATGCCACCGAAGGCGGCGATCGACGGGTGCGCGTCGGTGACCAGCTGCTGGTACTTGTCCTTGTCGTTGAGCGCGAGCCGGACCGCTTCGATCGGGCCCATCTTGGCGCTGACAGCGACGATCACGACCGGGAAAACGAGGCGCATGCCGAAGACGGCGATGACGATGCCGATGGTGAGGAAGATCTTCTGCCAGAAGGCATTCATCTTCTTCAGGATTCCGGCGTTGACCACCGCGTTGTCGAAGGACAGCGAGATCTCCATGATGGACAGGATCGCCACGAGCCCGAGCGCCGCCCACCCCCCGAAGAGCACCGCTGCGACCAAGCCGAGCGCAGTGACTGCGAACGACCAGCCGAAGGTTTTCAGTACCACTGGCTACCCAATCGTATGTGTACGGGTCTCCCCCGCGCCGTCCCCGGTGACAGGCCTTCCGGGGGACGCCCCCGGCCTTCCCACTCGGCTGCGCGGTGAACCGTCAGCCGTTTGGGGAAGCCGGGGAGAGTCCTTTAAGAAACATTGACTCCGAAGTCTAGAGCGATGCCGCGCAGTCCGGACGCGTACCCCTGCCCGACGGCGCGGAACTTCCATTCGCCGCCGTATCGATAGACCTCGCCGAAGATCATCGCGGTCTCCGAGGACGCGTCCTCGCTGAGGTCATAGCGGGCGAGTTCCTGGCCGTCCGCTTGGTTCACCACGCGGATGAAGGCGTTGCTGACTTGACCGAATGTCTGCCCCCGGTTGTCCGCGTCATGGATGGAGACCGGGAAGACGATCTTGTCGCAGTGCGCCGGGACCTTGGTGAGGTCGAGGATCAGCGACTCGTCGTCGCCGTCGCCCTCACCGGTGAGGTTGTCACCGGTGTGCTCGACGGAGCCGTCGGGGCTCGTCAGGTTGTTGTAGAACACGAACCACTCGTCGCCGAGGACCCGGCCCGACTGGCAGAGGAGCGCGCTGGCGTCCAGGTCGAACGGGGCTCCGGTGGTGGAGCGAGCGTCCCAGCCGAGGCCGACCATCACCTTCGTGAGATCGGGTGCGGCCTTGGACAGGGAGACATTGCCTCCCTTGGCGAGCGTGACGCCCATGATGCTGATCCTCCCCGAGGTCTTACGTTTGGCTGCCGCGTGCCCCGGCGCGAGGGCCGGGGCACGGTGGCCGTGCGTTGCCGAGCGCGTCCGGCGCCGCACAGATCTGTGCGGCGCCGGACGGCCCTGCTGGGTACTGCTCGGCTCAGACGTTGACGCCGAAGTCCTGCGCGATGCCGCGCAGACCCGAGGCATACCCCTGGCCGACGGCGCGGAACTTCCACTCCGCGCCGTGGCGGTACAGCTCGCCAAAGACCATGGCCGTCTCCGTGGAGGCGTCCTCGGAGAGGTCGTAGCGGGCGAGCTCCGCCTCGCCGGCCTGGTTCACCACGCGGATGAAGGCGTTGCGGACCTGGCCGAAGGACTGCTGGCGGTTCTCGGCGTCGTAGATCGAGACCGGGAAGACGATCTTCTCGATGTCCGCCGGGACGGCCGCGAGGTTGACCTTGATCTGCTCGTCGTCGCCCTCGCCCTCACCGGTGATGTTGTCACCGGTGTGCTCCACGGAGCCGTCCGGGCTCTTCAGGTTGTTGAAGAACACGAAGTTGGCGTCACTGCTGACCTTGCCCTCCGCGTTCGTCAGGATGGCGCTGGCGTCCAGGTCGAAGTCCGTCCCGGTGGTGGTACGGACGTCCCAGCCGAGGCCGACCGTGACGGCGGTCAGGCCGGGCGCCTCCTTGCTCAGAGATACGTTGCCGCCCTTGCTGAGGCTGACTCCCACGAGTCCTCCCAAATAGTGTCCAGGGGCGGGGAGCCCCAGTCGTGCTTGCCATCGGATCAACGTGTGGATCCTAGTAACCGGTTCCCGGTGGCCACAGGCTTCCACACGGGTGTTCTCAGAGGTTCTCGAGCGCCTTCACGTAGTCGTTCAGGTCCCGCGCGTCGGGCAGGCCGTTGACCACGGTCCAGCGCACGACGCCGTCCTTGTCGATGATGAAGGTGCCGCGCACCGCGCAGCCCTTGTCCTCGTCGAAGACGCCGTACGCCCGCGAGGTCTCACCGTGCGGCCAGAAGTCCGACAGGAGCGGGTACTCCAGGTCCTCCTGCTCTGCGAAGACGCGCAGGGTGTGGATGGAGTCGTTGGAGACGGCGAGGAGCTGGGTGTCGTCGTTGACGAACTTCGGGAGCTCGTCGCGCAGGGCGCAGAGCTCGCCGGTGCACACCCCGGTGAACGCGAACGGGTAGAAGAGCAGCACCACGTTCTTCTGGCCCCGGAAGTCCGCGAGCCGCACCGTGCGCCCGTGGTTGTCCTTGAGCACGAATTCCGGAGCCTTGACGCCGACCTCGATCGCCACGAGGAGCCACTTCCCTTCGCCTGGGCCATTGGGGTGCCCCCCAGCGTACGGGTGGCTCCGGTGCCCTCGCGGGGCGCCCCAGGCCCGCCCCTTCCCGAACCCGGGGGCCGCGCCCCCCGGCCCCCCTCCGATCGGCGCTCCGCGCCTCGTCCTCAAATGGTCGGACGGGCTGGAAGGGCGGGGCCCGGACTGGCGGGGCCGGACAGGGTGGGTGGGGCAATAGCCCGTCCGGCGATCGAGGACGAGCGCGGCAGCGCGATCAAGGGCGCACGCCGGAACGCGTGAGGCCCCCGACGGGGCGAACCGTCGGAGGCCTCACGGGACTCTGCAGAGGGCCTACGGCCGGCTACCGCTTCTTGGCCGCTCCCTTGGGCGTGATCAGCCGAGAGCCGTTCCAGTCCTTGCCCGCGTTGATGCTCTTGGTCTGGGACAGACCCGCGGTGGTTGCGGCCTCACCGATCTCGCTGGGCTCGACGTACCCGTCGCGCCCCGTCTTCGGTGTGAGGAGGAGGATCGAACCGCCATCCTCCATGTACGCGATGGCATCGACCAGCGCATCGGTCAGGTCCCCGTCGTCCTCTCGGAACCAGAGCACCACGGCATCAGCCACGTCGTCGTATTCCTCGTCGACGAGTTCTGTGCCGGTGGCCTGCTCGATGGCCTCGCGGAGCTCCTGATCGGCGTCGTCGTCGTAGCCGATCTCCTGGACCACCATGTCGGGCTGGAACCCCAGCCTTACGGCAAGGTTCGTCTCCGCGTGGTCCGCGGTCGCGCTCACGGATTGCCTCCTGATCTTGTTCTTGGGAATGCCTTCGGCCCCGCGCGTGCGAGGGGCATTGGCCGTAGTCCACACGGGCGGGACGGATCGCGCAAGTACCCAGCCGTCAAGACCGCCGAAACGGTGACGTTCCCGACCGTGTCACCGCAACTGTGGCCGCATCCGGAAGGGGCCGGACGGCTCCGCGGAGCCGTTGGGCGGGATGGGCGTATCGTTGCGATTTGGCCGAGCCTACCCCAGGGACGGCGGCCGTCGTCCCGGTTACCTGGAGGTAGAGATGACGTGGACCGCGCCGGGGTAGACGATGGTGAGCGTCGTACGCACGAGCACAGAGCGTCCAGAACAGAGCCCCGGCCAGGGCCGGAGCAGAGACCAAGCCCGAGCACGAACCGCATCGCGCGCACCGCGCGACCACACAGCGAAGGAACAGCGTGGCTTCCGGATCCGATCGCAACCCGATCATCATTGGCGGCCTTCCCAGCCAGGTCCCGGATTTCGATCCAGAAGAGACCCAGGAATGGCTCGACTCCCTCGACGCCGCCGTCGACGAGCGCGGCCGCGAGCGGGCCCGCTATCTGATGCTCCGCCTGATCGAGCGCGCCCGCGAGAAGCGCGTCGCCGTGCCCGAGATGCGCAGCACGGACTACGTCAACACGATCGCCACCAAGGACGAGCCGTTCTTCCCCGGCAACGAGGAGATCGAGCGCAAGGTCCTGAACGCGACCCGCTGGAACGCGGCCGTGATGGTGTCCCGCGCGCAGCGCCCGGGCATCGGGGTCGGCGGCCACATCGCCACCTTCGCCTCCTCGGCGTCGCTGTACGACGTGGGGTTCAACCACTTCTTCCGCGGCAAGGACGAGGGCGACGGCGGCGACCAGATCTTCTTCCAGGGGCACGCCTCCCCCGGTATCTACGCCCGCGCCTTCCTCCTCGACCGGCTCTCCGAGCAGCAGCTCGACGCGTTCCGGCAGGAGAAGTCCAAGGCGCCCCACGGTCTTTCGTCGTATCCGCACCCCCGGCTGATGCCGGACTTCTGGGAGTTCCCGACGGTCTCCATGGGCCTCGGCCCGCTCGGCGCGATCTTCCAGGCGCGGATGAACCGCTATATGGCGGCGCGTGACATCGCCGACACCTCCAAGTCGCACGTCTGGGCGTTCCTCGGCGACGGCGAGATGGACGAGCCGGAGTCGCTCGGGCAGTTGTCCATCGCCGCGCGCGAGGGGCTCGACAACCTCACCTTCGTCGTGAACTGCAATCTGCAGCGCCTGGACGGCCCGGTACGCGGCAACGGCAAGATCATCCAGGAGCTGGAGTCGCAGTTCCGCGGCGCCGGATGGAACGTCATCAAGCTGGTGTGGGACCGCAGTTGGGACCCGCTGCTCGCGCAGGACCGGGACGGCATCCTGGTCAACAAGCTGAACACCACGCCCGACGGCCAGTTCCAGACGTACGCCACCGAGACCGGTGCCTACATCCGCGACCACTTCTTCGGTGACGACCAGCGGCTGCGCGCCATGGTCGAGGGCATGACCGACGACCAGATCCTGCACCTGGGCCGCGGCGGTCACGACCACAAGAAGATCTTCGCGGCGTTCGCCGCGGCCAAGGCCCACAAGGGCCAGCCGACGGTGATCCTGGCCCAGACCGTCAAGGGCTGGACGCTCGGCCCGAACTTCGAGGGCCGCAACGCGACCCACCAGATGAAGAAGCTGACGGTCGACGACCTCAAGGGCTTCCGCGACCGGCTGCACCTGCCGATCACGGACAAGCAGCTGGAGGACGGCGCGCCGCCGTACTACCACCCGGGCCGGAACTCGGAAGAGATCCAGTACATGCACGACCGCCGCAAGAGCCTCGGCGGCTACGTCCCGACCCGTGTGGTGCGCTCCGAGCCGCTGCGCCTGCCCGAGGACAAGACGTACGCGTCTGTGAAGAAAGGCTCCGGGCAGCAGTCCATCGCCACCACCATGGCGTTTGTGCGGCTCCTGAAGGACCTCATGCGGGACAAGGAGATCGGGAAGCGTTTCGTACTGATCGCGCCCGATGAGTACCGCACCTTCGGCATGGACTCGTTCTTCCCGAGTGCGAAGATCTACAACCCGCTCGGTCAGCAGTACGAGGCCGTGGACCGGGATCTGCTGCTCGCCTACAAGGAGTCCCCGACCGGGCAGATGCTGCACGACGGCATCTCCGAGGCGGGCTGCACGGCGTCCCTGATCGCCGCGGGCTCCGCGTACGCCACTCACGGCGAACCGCTGATCCCCGTGTACGTCTTCTACTCGATGTTCGGGTTCCAGCGCACCGGCGACCAGTTCTGGCAGATGGCCGACCAGCTCGCGCGCGGATTCGTCCTGGGCGCGACCGCCGGCCGCACGACCCTGACCGGTGAGGGTCTGCAGCACGCCGACGGGCACTCCCAGCTGCTCGCCTCGACCAACCCGGGCTGTGTCGCCTACGACCCGGCCTTCGGCTTCGAGATCGCGCACATCGTCCAGGACGGCCTGCGCCGGATGTACGGCTCGTCGGCGGACCACCCGCACGGCGAGGACGTCTTCTACTACCTGACGGTCTACAACGAGCCGATCCAGCACCCGGCCGAGCCCGAGAACGTGGACGTCGAGGGCATCCTCAAGGGCATCCACCGCTTCAAGCCGGGCGAGCAGGGCGCGATCCCGGCACAGATCCTCGCCTCCGGCGTCGCGGTGCCGTGGGCCGTCGAGGCCCAGCGGATCCTCGCCGCCGAGTGGAACGTCAAGGCGGACGTCTGGTCGGCGACCTCCTGGAACGAGCTGCGCCGTGAGGCCGTCGAGGTGGAGCGGCACAATCTGCTGCACCCCGAGGAGGAGCAGCGCGTCCCCTATGTGACGCGGAAGCTCACCGGCGCCGAGGGTCCGTTCGTGGCCGTCTCCGACTGGATGCGGTCCGTGCCCGACCAGATCTCCCGGTGGGTGCCGGGCACCTACCAGTCGCTCGGCGCGGACGGCTTCGGCTTCGCGGACACGCGGGGTGCCGCCCGCCGCTTCTTCCACATCGACGCCCAGTCGATCGTGGTCGGCGTGCTCACCGAACTGGCCCGCGAGGGCAAGATCGACCGCTCCGTCCTGAAGCAGGCGATCGACCGCTATCAGCTCCTGGACGTCGCGGCGGCCGACCCGGGCGCCGCCGGGGGCGACGCCTGACGGCCGACCCGACCGGTACGACTGGTACATAAACACCTCATCAGTGCGAAGGGCGGCGGGCCATGGGCCCCTCGCCCTTCGGGCTTTCTACGATGCGGTCATGAAGGAACAGTCGGCACAGGTCCGTTGGGAGCGTCGGACGCAGCGTCCGCTGCTCGCACTCGCCGTGGCCTTCGCGGTCGCCTACGCCGTGCCCATAGTGCGGCCCGAGGCGGGTGAGTCCGTGACGAGCGCCTGCACCGCGGTGGAGTGGTCCGTCTGGGGTGCGTTCGCCGTCGACTACCTGGTGCGGCTCGCGCTCGCCGAGCGCCGTGCCCGGTTCGTGCGCACGCACTGGCTCGACCTGTGCGCCGTGGTCCTGCCGATGATCCAGCCGCTGCGGCTGCTGCGGCTGGTCTCCACCCTCCTGCTCGTCGGACGGCGGGCCCGGATGGCGTCGCAGATCAAGCTGACGACGTATGTGGTGGGCGCCGTGGTCGGTCTGTTGATGTTCGGCTCGCTGGCCGTGCTCTCGGTGGAGCGGGAGTCGCCGGACGGCAACATCAAGACACTGGGCGACGCCGTGTGGTGGTCCTTCACCACGATGACCACCGTGGGCTACGGCGACCACGCGCCGACGACCGGGCTCGGCCGGGTGCTCGCGGTCGGCCTGATGCTGTCGGGCATCGCGCTGCTCGGTGTCGTCACCGCGAACATCGCGGCGTGGTTCATCGCCCGTTTCGAGAAGGACGACGCCGAGGAGCGCCGCCAGACCGCCGCGATCGAGTCCCTCACCGCGGAGATCAGCGCCCTGCGCGCGCAGGTCAGCGCCCTGTCCGGGGCGCCGGTGACGGCCACCGTGCCCCGCCAGGCCGCGGCCGACGACTCCGTCGGCGAGGCGGGGCCGCCGCTCAGCTCTCCCAGATCTTGAACGCCCGCACCTTGTACGGCGACTCCGGGGCCCAGGTGCCGTTGCCCGGATAGGTGTTGAACTCGCCCGTCTCGGCGCACTCTGCCGACTGGTACGTCGTGACGGGCCGGCCGGTGCGGTTGGCGATGGCCTGCGCGCTGCCCCCCTCCGGCAGCGCGACACAGCTCTCGATGTCCGTACCGGCCAGCTCGTACGTATGGCGCTGGCCCTTGAAGCCCGCCTTCTCCCAGAGGCAGAGCTCCCCTGGGCCGCAGCCGCCGAGCCGCGGTGGCCCGGCGGCCCCGGCGTGTGCGGGTGTCAGGACCACGGCGGCCAGGGCGGCCGTGGTCAGCGCCAGGACAGCCGTGGCTGCGGCCGTCCTGGCGGGCAAGGTGGATCGCGTGGTCGTACTCATGTGCATCAACCCCCGTGTCGTATCGCTCACTTGTCGCCACTCTCGACCGTGGGGCACGGGGCCGGAAAGGGGTTCTCGTACCGCTCACCCTGATAGGCGAAAGCCCCCCGAGCGGACCCGGAGGGCTGTCCCTGAGGCGGCTTCGCCCATCGGTGGGGATTCCCCCTAGAGGTGCGCGGCCCCGGCGCCCGCCTCCGCATTCGCCCCGCGCTTCGTCAGGGTCGCCACCACCGCCGCGATCACGCCGACGACTCCGGCGACCGTGAAGGCCACGCCCATGCCCGACATGAACGTGTCGTGCACGACGTCCGTGATGGTGCCGAGGACGCCCTCGTCCACCCCGGGGGCCCGGCCGACCTGCTCCGGCACGGACCCGGTCGCGGCCGCCTTGTCGAGGCCGGGCGGCGGGGTGCCGGGCAGCCCGGCGTCCTGCCAGTTGCCCTTGAGGTCGGAGTCGACGGTGTTGGACATCACCGCGCCGAGGACCGCCGTGCCGAGGCTGCCGCCGACCTGCATGCCGGCCTGCTGGAGGCCGCCCGCGACGCCGGAGAGCTCCAACGGGGCGTTGCCCACGATGACTTCGGTGGCGCCGACCATGACGGGGGCGAGACCGAGGCCGAGGAGGGCGAACCAGACGGACATCGGCAGCGTGCCGGTGCCCGTCGTCATGGTGGTCATGCCGAACATCGCGACCGCGGTGCACACCATGCCGCCCACCAGCGGCACCCGTGGTCCGAACCGGGTGATCAGGGCTCCGGCGAGCGGCGAGGAGACGATCATCATGGCGGTCAGCGGAAGCAGGTGCAGACCGCTGTCGACGGGGCTCATGCCGTGCACGTTCTGCAGATAGAAGGTGACGAAGAACAGGCCGCCCATGAAGGCGAAGGCCATCAGGACCATCAGGGCGGTGCCCGCGGACAGCGGCACCGAGCGGAACAGGCCGAGCGGGATCAGCGGCTCCGCGACCCGGTTCTCCCACCAGGCGAACAGCGCGAAGCACACGACGGAGGCACCGAGGAACGCCCACGTCTTGCCGCTGCCCCAGCCCCACGGGTCGCCCGCCTTGATGAGCGCCCAGATCAGCGCGAACATCGCGGCCGAGAGCAGCACGATGCCGGGGATGTCGAAGGAGCGCGGCGCGTTCTCAGCCCGGTGGTCCTTGAGGATCAGCACGCCGAGCACCAGCGCGAGCACGCCGACCGGCACGTTGATGAAGAACACGGACTGCCAGCTGACGTGCTCGACGAGGACGCCGCCGAGGATGGGGCCGCCCGCGGTGGAGGCGCCGATGACCATGCCCCAGATGCCGATGGCCATGTTGAGCTGCGCGGCCGGGAACGTGGCCCGCAGCAGGCCGAGCGCGGCCGGCATCAGGAGCGCGCCGAACAGCCCCTGGAGCACGCGGAAGGCGATGACCAGGGAGACGCTGCCGGACAGGCCGATGGCCCCGGAGGCGAGGGCGAAGCCGACCACGCCGATGAGGAAGGTCTGGCGGTGCCCGAAGCGGTCGCCGAGCTTTCCCGCGGTGATGAGGGCGACGGCGAGCGCGAGGAGATAGCCGTTGGTGATCCACTGGACGTCCGCGAGGGAGGCGCCGAGGTCCTTGGTGATCGCGGGGTTGGCGACGGCGACGATCGTGCCGTCCAGGGCGACCATCATCACGCCGATCGCGACGGAGAACAGCGTGAGCCACGGATGTCCGCGCAGGCCGCGGGGGCCGCCAAGCGCCCTGGCCGGAGCGGGAGTCGGGACGGGGTCCGGTGCCTCGTCCGCCTTGTCGACGGTGGTCTGACTCGTCATGCGCCGAGGTTAATGTCAGTGACTGACAGTCGACAGGCCCTGGCATAAGTCGGTCGCTGTCATTTAGCTCACAGGTGCGGCCTCGCGGGTATGGTGAGCTGGCCAAACGGGCTGGAGCAGCGGAAGAGACGGGGTGCGGGCGTGACCGGGCCGGGCTTGCGCGAACGCAAGAAGCAGCGCACGCGTGACGCTCTGCTGCGTGCGGCGCTCGAACTGTTCACCACCAAGGGGTACGAGGAGACGACGGTCGACGAGATCGTCGAGGCCGTCGACGTCTCCCAGCGCACGTTCTTCCGGCACTTCGCGGGCAAGCAGGAAGCCGCCTTCGCCATGCAGGAGATGGTGGAGGCGCGGTTCCTGCGGGCGCTGCGCGAACGCCCCGCCAACGAGGCTCCGTTCGCGGCGCTGCGCGGCGCCGTGCTCGGCTCCTGGGACGCGGTGGGCGAGTCCATCGAGGCCGTCGTGCCGGTCGAACTCCACATGCGCACCTACCGGATGATCGAGTCGACCCCCGCGCTCCTCGCCGTCCATCTGCGCCGCTCCATCGAGATCGAGGAGCAGGTCGCGCAGGTGATCGCCGAACGCGAGGGCGTCGACCTCGCCGTCGACCCGCGCCCACGGGTGGCCGTCGCGGCGTTCAGCGGCGTCATGCGGGTCACCGGGCGGCGGTGGGGCGCGGGCGAGGACATCAGCGTCGACTCGATCCGGGCGATCACGGAGTCCTACCTGGACCACCTGGGCCCGGCGCTCACCGCCGACTGGCGCGCGGGCTGACCCGACCGCCACCCCCGCGACGTACCAGCGTTCCCCCGCCGGCGCACCCGCGCTCCCTCACCGGCGGACTCACGTTTCCCTGCCGACGCAACCACGTTGAGTGACCACGGCGCACCCCGAGTGTCCGCGCGCCGCACACGCGCCTCGTGCGCACCCCCCGCACAGAGCGTGACGAACGCGCAAGGGAAGTGTCCGCTTCACCACAAATGCCCCTCCAGAAACGTGATCTGCCTCACCCCGTGCACGGGAGGCTTCGCGCTTCTCCTAGGGTGTCCCGCAGTGACTTCCTTCGACTCCTCCCCCCAACTCGGCGTCTGGCGCGCACTGCTCGCGCTCACCGTGGTGTTCGTCATGCTCGCGACCACCGGCTGGACCGCGGTGCGCCAGCACAGCGGCGCGGGCTCGCCGCTCGAAGCCACCCTCGCCGCCTGGGACCGGGGGCGCATCGACGGGCGTGACCTGCCCGACTCCGGTGCCCCCGCGGCCAGGATCGCGCGGTTCTTCGCCTCGCTCACCGCCAAGCAGCGCACGCGCCTCGCCGCCCGCTATCCCCTCGCCGTCGGCAACATGAACGGCGCCCCCGTCCAACTGCGTTACCGCGCGAACCGCGTCGCCCTGCGAGAGGCACGCGCGATCGAGAAGAAACGCGTCCACGACGACCGTCTGTCGCCCGTGGGCAAGCAGGAGGCGGAGCGCAGGATGAAGCGGTTCGGCGTGATGATGCGCCCGGACCGCCAGGTCCTCGCCTTCGACCCGATGGGGTCGGGGCGCATGGCCGAGGTCTACGGAGACCTCGACCGGGCCGGACGGGTCTCGGTCGTGGTGCCCGGAGTCGACACGAACGTCCTCACCTTCGAACGCACCCAGCGCAAGTACGCGGCGCCCGTCGGCATGGCGCGGTCGCTGTACCGCGCGGAGCGCGCCGCCGACCCCCGCACGCGTACCGCCGTGATCGCCTGGGCCGACTACACCGCGCCCGTCGGCCTCGGCGTGGACGCGGCCACCTCGATGCGCGCCGACGACGGGGCGGTCCGCCTCGACTCCCTGGTGAGCGCGCTGCCCGGCCGGGCCGCGGTGGCGCTGTACTGCCACAGCTACGGCTCCGTGGTGTGCGGAGTCGCGGCCCACCGGCTGCCGCCGCGGGTCACCGACATCGCGGTCGCGGGCAGCCCCGGCATGCGCGCCGACAGCGCCACGGGCCTCGGCAGCCGCGCGCGGATCTGGGCCGCACGGGACAGCGACGACTGGATCCAGGATGTGCCGCACATGGAAGTCGGCGGGCTCGGCCACGGTGCCGACCCCGTCTCCGCGGGCTTCGGCGCGCGCGTGGTGTCCGCCGACCGCGCCCGGGGCCACACGGGTTACTTCGAGCCGGGCACGGACAGCCTGCGCAACTTCGCCCAGATCGGGGTCGGCGCGTACGACAAGGTGCGCTGCGCCGTTCAGTCCGTGGCCTGCCGGGAAGGTATGTCCGGTACGACAGCGGCCTGACGCGCGTAGAAATCGACGAAACAGCGGCCCGCCGCAGGAGAGACGGAGAAGCGCGTGCCGCATACGATGAGCCGCATGGGTGATGTACTGGCCGGATTTCACGCCGCCTGGGAGTTCGAGTCCGACTCCGTGCTCATCCGCTTCGAACGGGGGATCCGTACGCCGAAGCTGTTCCAGGCTCTCGGTGAGCGCCGTATCCCTCATGAGGCGATCGCGGGGGTCACGCTCACACCGGGCAAACGCGGGACGACCGTCCTGCATGCCATCCCGAGACCGGGCGCCGATCCGCTCATGGAGGCGGCGGCGGGACAGCTCAAGGACGGCTCCGATCCCTACCGCCTGGTGCTCCCGGCGGAGCGCGAGACGCTCGCCGAGTACTACGCGGACGAGCTGCGCGCCGTCCTCCCCGCGGACGACCCGGGCCCGGCGGAGCGCCATCTGGTGGCGGCGCCCGAGGCGCCGCTCCAGTTCAAGGCGTACGACGGGAAGGCGTCCTTCGACGGCAAGACGGTGGCGTTCCGGTGGTTCTGGACGGGGGCCTCGTCGGCGAAGTGGAAGGCCGGTGACCAGAGTTTCCTGGTCACCGACCTGAGCGGGGTCGAGTGGCGCTCGCCGGAGGTCTTCGAGGGCCATCTGCGGCTGCTGCGCCGCGAGTCGCCGGTCGCTCAGCCCGCGCAGGCGGACCAGGATCCGGCGGCCGTCGTGTTCGGCCTCGGGTACGGGCCCGTGCACGAGTCGCTGCCGTTCGCCGCGTCCGTCCTCGCGGCCGTGCGGGCGTCGGGGCCCGCGCCCGCCGTGATTCCCGCCGCCGCGCCCGCCGTCCGGCGTGATCCCGCCGACATCGCCGAGCGGATCCGGCACCTCGGGGAGCTGCACCAGGCCGGCCTGCTCACGGACGACGAGTTCACGGCGAAGAAGGCTGAGCTGCTGGCCGAGCTTTAGCTGGCCCCTGGGCCTTGAGAAGCCCACCGGGCCGGGCCCATCTGCGGTTTGGCGGCCGCGGGGGCGTCGTGGCTGGGCGCGCGCTTCCCCGCGCCCCTTACGGGGCGCGGTGTGCAGGTCCGCGCCCCCCTGCGGGCGTCCTACTCCCTGCCCGCCGACGTGAACGCCATGTCCGCGTACCGGTTCCCGGACACCCGGCCCGCGATCGGCTCCAGGAGAGCCAGTTCGTCGGGGGTCAGCTCGATCCGGGTGGACGCCGTGTTCTCCTCCAGGCGGGTGCGCTTGCGGGTGCCGGGGATGGGGACCACGGGGAGGTTGTGGGTCTCGGCCCGCTGGTGCACCCAGGCCAGGGCGATCTGGGCCGGGGTCGCGTCGTGGGCGGCGGCGACCGTGCGGACCGCCTCCAGGAGGGCCGCGTTCGCCTCGGCGTTGGCGCCGGTGAAGCGGGGCTGCTGGCGGCGGAAGTCGCCCTCGGTCAGCTCCTTGTCGGCGCTCACGAAGGAGCCGGTCAGGAAGCCGCGGCCGAGCGGGGAGTACGGGACGAGGGTCACGCCCAGCTCGGCGGCGGCCGGGACGACGGCGCGCTCGATGTCGCGGCTGAACAGCGACCACTCCGACTGCAGCGCCGCGATGGGATGCACGGCGTGCGCGGCGCGCAGCTCGTCGCCGGTGACCTCGCTGAGCCCGAGGTGCTTGACCTTGCCCGCGGCGACCAGCTCGGCCATCACTCCGACCGTCTCCTCGATCGGCACCCTCGGGTCGCGGCGGTGCATGTAGTAGAGGTCGATGGCGTCCACGCCGAGGCGGCTCAGGCTGGCGTCGACGCAGGCGCGTATGTACTCCGGCGCGTTGTTGATGATCCGCTTCGTCGGGTCGGCCGGGTCGATGGCCAGGGCGAACTTCGTGGCGATGACGACCTCGTCGCGGTGCGCCGCGAGGAACGGGGCGAGGAACTTCTCGTTCTCGCCGCTCGCGTACGCGTCGGCGGTGTCGTAGAGCGTGACACCCAGGTCGAGCGCCCGCTCCAGGGTGGCCCGGGCCTCGTCGGCGTCCGTGGGGCCGTACGCGAAGCTCATGCCCATGCAGCCGAGGCCCTGGACGCCGACCTCGGGGCCTGCCGTGCCGAGCCGTGTGGTGTTGATCTTCACTGGGTCGTGCCTCCGCTGGGATTCAGGAGTAGCTGGGGGTTCCGGAGCGGCTGGGCTCAGGAGTAGATGTCGATCTTGTGGTCCAGGACGGCGAGCGTGCCCTGGAGTTCCGCGATCCGGGCCCGGACGTCCCTGCGGGTGCGCTCCAGGAGCTCCCGGCGCTGCCCGAAGGTGTGGTCGCCCTCGCGCACCAGCTCCGCGTAGCGCACCATGTCGGCGACCGGCATGCCGGTCAGGCGCAGCTTGCCGACGAGGGTCAGCCAGTCCAGGTCGCGGTTGCGGTAGCGGCGCTGGCCCGTGTGGGAGCGGTCGATGTGCGGCATCAGACCGATCCGCTCGTACCAGCGCAGGGTGTGCGCGGTCAGACCGGTCACCGCGACGACCTCGCTGATCGTGTAGCGGTCCTGTCCGTCCGGGCGCGGATGGGCGGGCGGGGGCGGGCAGATCTCGGGCCCGTCCTGGTCGCGGGTGGGGGCGGGTGTGGGTGCGGGGGTGGTCTCCATCACCGTCATGGCCCCCACGCTAGAACCTTGGAGCGCACTCCAAGCAAGGCCCATCCGAAAGATCGCCGGCCCCGGCCGTAATCCACGGGACGGCGCCGGGGTGCGATGGCTACCGTGCGGCCCATGAATCCTGTACGACGCGCCGCGGCGGCGGACGCCGAAGAAGTCATACGCCTGCGCCAGGTCATGATCGACTCCGTGTTCGCCCTGGACGGCACCCCGCCCGGCACCTCCGTCACCGACTGGCACGCCGAGTCCATCCCCACCGTGCGCGAACGCCTCGCCGACCCCGACGGGGACTTCGCCGCGTTCGTCGTCGACCACCCGGAGCGGCCCGGCGCCCTCGCCGCGCTCGCCGTCGGCACCCTGGAGTACCGCATCGGGCGCGCGGGCAATCCGCACGGCGTCGCGGGCTACCTCTTCAGCGTCGCCACCGACCCCGGCATGCGCCGCCGGGGCTTCTCGCGCGCCTGTGTGGAGGCGCTGCTCGACTGGTTCCGGGAGCGGGGCGCCGGGCAGGTCGACCTCACCGCGTCGCCCGACGCCGAGCCCCTGTACGCCTCGCTCGGGTTCGTCCGCAAGCCCGACCCCTACATGCAGCTGAAACTCACGGGCGCTTAGGCTCGTACGCATGCAGAGCCTGGCGTTGATCGAGAACTGGCCGGTCCCGACCGCTGCCGCCGCCGTCGTCCGCGCGGACGGCACCGTCGCCGGGACGCGCGGGCCCACCGGGCGGCAGTTCGCCCTCGCCTCCGTCACCAAGCCCCTCGCGGCGTACGCGGCGCTCGTCGCGTACGAGGAGGGTGCCGTCGAGCTGGACGAGCCCGCCGGGCCCGACGGGGCCACCGTGCGGCATCTGCTCGCGCACACCAGCGGGCTCGCCTTCGACGCCCACGAAGTGGTGGCCGCGCCCGGGGCGCGGCGGCTCTACTCCAACTCCGGGTTCGAGGTGCTCGGCGAGCACATCGCCAAGGCCACGGACATTCCCTTCGCGGACTATCTGCGGCAGGCCGTGCTCGAACCGCTCGGGATGACCTCCACGTTCCTCGCGGGGGACGCCTCGCCCGCGAAGGACGGGGTGTCCTGCGTGGACGACCTCGTGCGGTTCGCCGCCGAGGTGCAGCTGCCCCGGCTGCTCGACCCCCGGACCGTGGCCGAGGCCATGTCCGTGGCCTACCCCGGGCTCAAGGGCGTGCTTCCCGGGTACGGGCACCAGAACCCCAACGACTGGGGGCTCGGGTTCGAGATCAGGGACGGGAAGTCGCCGCACTGGACGGGGAGTTCCTCGTCGCCGCGGACCTTCGGGCACTTCGGGCAGGCGGGAACGTTCCTCTGGGTCGACCCGGACGCGGGGGCCGCGTGCGTGGCCCTGACGGACCGGGCGTTCGGGCCGTGGGCCGTGGAGGTGTGGCCGACGTTCACCGACGCGGTGCTGGCCGGACTTTAGGCGCGGGGCGCCGGGATCGGGGTACGGAAAGAGCCCTATCCCATCTCCCACACCAGCAGCTCCGCCCTGCCCCCGTACGACACCACGTCCGACCCCGGCTCCCCCGTCAGGCGGGCCGAGTCGCCCGGGCCGAGGTCCTCGTCAGCCAGGGCCACTTCACCGTGGACCACGTGGACGTAGACCATGGGGGCGTCGGGGAGGGCCGTGCGCTCGCCGGGGGCGAGGCGGCGGACGTGGAGGAGGGCGGAGGCTGCGGGAACGGCGTAGGGCGTGGAGTCGGCGATGCCGCGGACGATGGCGTAGGACGGGGGCCCGCCGGGGTCCCGGGGGGCCAGCCACATCTGGAGGAAGGTCAGCGGCTCGGGGCCCGCGTTGCGCTCGACGTGCCGGACCCCCGCGCCCGCGCTGAGGTGCTGGACGTCACCGCGGCGGACGACGGACTCGTGGCCCGCGGAGTCGCGGTGGGTCAGCTCGCCCGCGACGACCCAGGTGACGATCTCGGTGTGGCTGTGCGGATGCTCTTCGAACCCGGCACCGGGCGCGAGATGCTCCTCGTTGCAGGCCAGAAGCGCGCCGAAGCGGAGGTTGTCGGGCTCGTAGTAGGGCCCGAAGGAGAAGGCGTGGAAGGAGTCGATCCCCGCCATGGGGTCACCCCCGGGATACCGCTCACCGGAACGCCGTACTTCCATCACGCCCCCCACCGTAGACCCGGCCCCGCACGCCGCCGTCCCGATAAGGCAGTCTTGTCCCCGTGCCCGAACCTGAAGCGAACTCAGCCCACCCGGGCGCCGGAGCCGACGCCCGGCGCGGCGGCCGCGCCCACGCGCACGCCGCGACCCTGAAGCGCCTGGAGAAGTCGTCCGGCAGCCTCGCGGCGCAGGCGATCGCGCGCATGGACGAGACGCTGTCCTGGTACCGGGCCATGCCACCGGAGAACCGCTCCTGGATCGGCCTGGTCGCCCAGGCCGGTATCGCCGCGTTCACCGAGTGGTTCCGGCACCCCGACGCCCCCCAGGCGATCTCGACGGACGTCTTCGGCACCGCACCCCGCGAGCTGACCCGGGCGATCACGCTGCGCCAGACCGTGGAGATGGTGCGGACCACCATCGAGGTCATGGAGTCGGCGATCGACGAGGTCGCCGCGCCCGGCGACGAGTCGGTGCTCCGCGAGGCGCTGCTCGTCTACGCCCGCGAGATCGCCTTCGCCACCGCGCAGGTGTACGCACAGGCCGCCGAGGCACGCGGTGCCTGGGACGCGCGCCTGGAGTCGCTCGTCGTGAACGCCGTGCTCTCCGGGGAGGCCGATGAGGGAGCCGTCTCCCGTGCCGCCGCGCTTGGCTGGAACTCGCCGGACCACGTCTGCGTGGTCCTCGGCACCGCGCCCGACGGCGACAGCGAACTCACCGTCGAGGCCATCCGCCGGGCCGCCCGGCACGCCAAGCTCCAGGTCCTCACCGGTGTGCTCGGCACCCGTCTGGTCGTCATCGCGGGCGGCAACGACAACCCGCTGGCCGTGGCGAAGGCGCTGATCGGGCCGTACGCGGCCGGTCCCGTGGTGGCCGGGCCCATCGTGCCGGACCTGCTGGCCGCCACCCGCTCCGCGCAGGCGGCCGCCGCGGGCCTGAAGGCGTGCGGCGCCTGGCAGGACGCGCCGCGCCCCGTCCTCGCGGACGATCTGCTGCCGGAGCGGGCGATCGCGGGCGATCCGGCGGCGCGCGAACAGCTGGTGGAGGAGATCTACAGACCGCTGGAGGAGGCCGGTTCGGCGCTCCTGGAGACCCTCAGCGTCTACCTCGAACAGGCGAGTAGCCTGGAGGGCGCCGCGCGGATGCTCTTTGTGCATCCCAACACCGTGCGCTACCGGCTTCGACGTGTGACTGACGTCACCGGCTGGTCCCCCTCGGATGTGCGCTCGGCGTTCACTCTGCGCATCGCGCTGATCCTGGGACGTCTCGCAGACGGTGATTCCCAGACCTGAGTCTTTGTCGGGGTCCTACAATTCCCTCAGCGGTTCTTCGTCCCTGTCCCCACGGGCGGTTCGTACTGTCCACAAGAGAGAGTGTGAGAGTGCTCGTACTCGTCGCTCCCGGCCAAGGCGCCCAGACGCCCGGCTTCCTGACTCCCTGGCTCGACCTCCCCGGTGCCGCCGACCGGCTCGCCGCCTGGTCGGACGCCATCGGGCTCGACCTCGCCCACTACGGAACGCAGGCGGACGAGGACGCGATCCGTGACACCGCCGTGGCGCAGCCGCTGCTCGTGGCCGCCGGTCTGCTCTCCGCCGCGGCACTGGGTGACATCACGCCCGGCGCCGTCGCCGGGCACAGCGTCGGCGAGATCACGGCCGCCGCGTACGCCGGTGTGCTCACCGACGACGAGGCCCTGCGCTTCGTGCGCAAGCGCGGCCTGGCCATGGCCGACGCCGCCGCCGTCACCGAGACCGGCATGGCCGCGCTGCTCGGGGGCGACCCCGAGGTCACCCTCCCGCACCTGGAGAAGCTGGGCCTGACCCCGGCGAACGTGAACGGCGCGGGCCAGATCGTGGCCGCGGGCACCCTGGAGCAGCTCGCCGCCCTGGCGGAGGACAAGCCCGAGGGCGTCCGCAAGGTGGTGCCCCTCAAGGTCGCGGGCGCCTTCCACACGGAGCACATGGCGCCCGCGGTGGCGACCCTGGAGACGGCCGCCGCCGGTCTCACGCCCGCCGATCCGCGGCTCACCTACCTCTCCAACCGCGACGGCAAGCCGGTCGGCGCGGGCGCCGACGTGGTCTCCCGTCTGGTCGGCCAGGTCGCCAACCCGGTCCGCTGGGACCTGTGCATGGAGACCTTCAAGGAGCTCGGCGTGACGGCGCTGATCGAGGTGTGCCCCGGCGGCACCCTGACCGGTCTCGCCAAGCGCGCGCTGCCGGGCGTCAAGACGCTCGCGGTGAAGACCCCCGACCATCTCGACGCGGCCCGCACGCTCGTCGCCGAGCATTCCTGAGCGAGACAAGGAGCCGTAGCGCATGTCGAAGATCAAGCCCAGCCAGGGCGCCCCGTACGCGCGGATCATGGGCGTCGGCGGCTACCGACCCACGCGGGTCGTGCCGAACGAGGTCATCCTCGAGACGATCGACTCGTCCGACGAGTGGATCCGCTCCCGCTCCGGCATCCAGACCCGCCACTGGGCCTCCGACGAGGAGACCGTCGCCGCGATGTCCGTCGAGGCGTCCGGCAAGGCCATCGCGGACGCGGGCATCACGCCCGAGCAGATCGGCGCCGTGATCGTCTCCACCGTCTCGCACTTCAAGCAGACCCCGGCCATCGCCACCGAGATCGCGGACAAGCTCGGCACGGGCAAGCCCGCCGCGTTCGACATCTCCGCGGGCTGCGCGGGATTCGGCTACGGCCTGACCCTCGCCAAGGGCATGGTCGTGGAGGGCTCCGCCGAGTACGTCCTCGTCATCGGCGTGGAGCGGCTGAGCGACCTCACCGACCTGCACGACCGGGCCACGGCGTTCCTGTTCGGCGACGGCGCGGGCGCGGTGATCGTGGGCCCCTCCAAGGAGCCGAGGATCGGCCCGACGGTCTGGGGTTCGGAGGGCGACAAGTCCGACACGATCAAGCAGACCGAGTCGTGGGAGGCGTACCGCAACGGCGCCCCCGACAAGTTCCCTGCCATTACGCAGGAGGGCCAGGCGGTGTTCCGCTGGGCCGTGTTCGAGATGGCGAAGGTCGCCCAGCAGGCGCTGGACGCGGCCGGAATCACCGCGGACGACTTGGACGTCTTCATTCCGCATCAGGCCAACGAGCGGATCATCGACTCGATGGTGAAGACTCTGAAACTGCCGGAGCACGTCACGGTCGCCCGTGACGTACGCACCACCGGCAACACCTCGGCCGCCTCGATTCCGCTCGCTATGGAGCGGCTTCTGGCGACCGGTGAGGCGAAGAGCGGCGACACCGCGCTCGTCATCGGCTTCGGGGCGGGTCTCGTGTACGCCGCCACGGTCGTTACCCTCCCCTAGGCACCCGCTGCGGATCTTCGGATCCACGCGGTTGCCGCCACACCCTCTGGATACATACGAAGGAGCGCCAACATGGCCGCCACTGAGAAGGAGATCGTCGACGGTCTCGCGGAGATCGTCAACGAGATCGCCGGCATCCCGGTCGAGGACGTCCAGCTGGACAAGTCCTTCACCGACGACCTCGACGTCGACTCGCTGTCCATGGTCGAGGTCGTCGTCGCCGCCGAAGAGCGCTTCGACGTCAAGATCCCGGACGACGACGTCAAGAACCTGAAGACCGTCGGCGACGCGACGAAGTACATCCTCGAGCACCAGGCCTGACATCAGGTCCGAGCCTGACGACCGCAGGCTCGTGCCGGCCGGGGCTTTTGCCAGCCGCCACCCGGCGGTGGCGCCGCCGCATCCGCATCTGAACCAAATCGTGGAGAGAGAAATCCAGTGAACTCGACCAATCGCACCGTGGTCGTCACCGGTATCGGCGCAACCACACCGCTGGGTGGCGACGCGGCATCGACCTGGGAGGGTCTGCTCGCAGGCCGTTCCGGGATCAGCCTCATCGAGGAGGACTGGGCGGCCGAGCTGCCGGTCCGCATCGCGGGCCGCATCGCCGTCGAGCCGACGGAGACCATCCCGCGCCCGCAGGCCCGCAAGCTCGACCGCTCGGCGCAGTTCGCGCTCGTCGCGGCCGACGAGGCCTGGAAGGACGCGGGCTTCACCGCGAAGGCGGGCGAGGACACCGCTGTCGACCCCGACCGGCTCGGCGCGGTCATCGCCTCCGGCATCGGCGGCGTGACGACCCTCCTCGACCAGTACGACGTGCTGAAGGAGAAGGGCGTACGCCGCGTCTCCCCGCACACGGTTCCTATGCTGATGCCCAACTCGCCCGCGGCGAACGTCGGCATCACCCTGAACGCCCGCGCCGGGGTGCACACCCCGGTCTCGGCCTGCGCGTCCGGCGCGGAGGCCATCGGCTACGCGATCGAGATGATCCGCACCGGCCGTGCCGACGTCGTCGTCGCCGGTGGCACGGAGGCGGCCATCCACCCGCTGCCGATCGTCGCGTTCGGCAACATGATGGCGATGTCGAAGAACAACGACGACCCGCAGGGCGCGTCCCGCCCCTACGACCGCGACCGCAACGGCTTCGTGCTCGGCGAGGGCGCGGGCGTGATCGTCCTGGAGTCCGAGGAGCACGCCAAGGCCCGCGGCGCGCGGATCTACGCGGAGGCCGTCGGCCAGGGCATCTCGGCCGACGCGCACCACATCACGCAGCCCGAGCCGTCCGGCAACGGCATCGCCGCGGCGCTGCAGCACCTGGTCGACAACACCGGCCTGAAGCCCGCCGAGATCGTGCACATCAACGCGCACGCCACCTCGACCCCGCAGGGCGACGTCGGTGAGATCAAGGCGCTGCGCCAGGCGTTCGGCGACGACGTCGACCACATGGCGATCGCCTCGACGAAGTCGATGACCGGTCACCTCCTGGGCGGCGCCGGTGGTGTGGAGACCGTCGCGACGGTCCTCGCGCTGTACCACCGGGTGGCCCCGCCCACGATCAACGTCGACAACCTCGACCCCGAGGTCGACGCGGACATCATCCGCGGCGAGCCCCGCCCGCTGCCCGAGGGCACGATCGCGGCGCTGAACGACTCGTTCGGCTTCGGCGGCCACAACGTCGTCCTCGCCTTCCGAACGGTGTAACCACCGTCCGGTGTACGTACGCAGAAGGCCCACCCGGTGCGACCGGGTGGGCCTTCTGCGTACGTGCTCTCAGACGACCTGGTGCAGCCAGCGCACCGGCGCGCCCTCGCCCGCGTACCGGAACGGCTCCAGTTCGTCGTCCCAGGGCTTGCCGAGCAGCTTGGCCAGCTCGGCCGCCAGGTCGCTCTCGCCGCTCTGGGAGCGGGCGAGGGCGGCGCGCAGCCGGTCCTCGGGGATCAGGATGTCGCCGTGGATGCCGGTGACGGCGTGGAAGATGCCGAGCCGGGGGGTGGCGCTGTAGCGCTCGCCCTCGGCCGACGCGCTGGGCTCGGCCGTGACCTCGAAGCGCAGCAGGTCCCAGCCGCGCAGCGCGGAGGCGAGCTTGGAGGCGGTGCCGGCCGAGCCCTGCCAGGAGAACTCGGATCTCCATGTGCCGGGCGCCGCGGGCTGTCGAATCCAGTCGAGGCTGACGCGTGCGCCGAGCACGCCCGCGACGGCCCACTCGACGTGCGGGCACAGCGCGCGCGGTGCGGAGTGCACGTACAGAACTCCACGTGTCGTCACCGGGACCTCCAGTGTGGGACGAGGTACGCCTTCCCCAGCGGCCTCGCGCCCGTGCCGAGCGATATTCCCCAAAAGCGGGGAAAGTCAAAAAAGGGGACAGATGTGACGTGATGTAATTTAGCGGAACCGAGAAAATCGGGTGCCACTGGGTCGCGAGGCTACCGTGCGGCGAGGCAAGGAGTGTGACGTACCGTCGGTCCGCATGCCGGGAATCCCCTGGGTTTCACTCGCTGGGAGGCCCGGAAACCCCCGGTTGGGTGTCCCGGGACCGCGCACGGGACATATCACCACTCGGCGGGACGCAACCTGAACGGCCCGCGCGACGTCACGTTGGACGACAGAGGGGACGAGGATGCGGAATTCAAGGCACCGCGCACGGGCCGCCGTCGCCCTCGCGACGGCGGCTCTCACCGGTTTCGCCACGCTCACCGCGTGTGACGCGTCGGGCGGCGACTCCGCGGCGCCCGGAGGGTCGTCGGCACAGGACAGAGCGGCCCCCAAGCGGGCCCCCGCCTGGGACACCAGCCCTCGTTCCCTCGCCGCCGTCGGCGACTCCATCACACGCGGCTTCGACGCCTGCTCGGTGCTCTCGGACTGCCCCGAGGCGTCCTGGGCGACCGGCAGCGACGACGAGGTGCGCAGCCTCGCGCGGCGGCTGCTCGGCAAGCAGCGCGCGGCGACGCACAGTTGGAACTACGCCAAGACCGGCGCGCGGATGGCCGACCTCCCGGGGCAGATGCAGCGGGCGGCGGCGCGCGACCCCGAGCTGGTGACGGTGATGGCGGGCGCCAACGACGCCTGCCGGTCGTCGGCCGACGAGATGACCTCCGTCGCGGAGTTCCGCGCCGACTTCCAGGACGCCCTGCGGGCGCTGCGCCGCACCCAGCCCAGGACACAGGTGTACGTGGCGAGCGTGCCGGACCTGAAGCGGCTCTGGTCCACGGGCCGCACCAACCAGCTCGGCAAGCAGGTGTGGAAGCTCGGCATCTGCAAGTCGATGCTGGCCGACGCGGACGACATGGGCCGGGCGGCCACCGACCGGCGCCAGTCGGTGCAGGACCGCGTGGTGGCGTACAACAAGGTGCTCAAGGACGTCTGCGCGAAGGATCAGCGCTGCCGGTACGACGGCGGGGCTGTCTTCGGCTTCCACTTCGACGGGGACCAGTTGAGCCACTGGGACTGGTTCCACCCCAGCAAGGACGGGCAGTCGCGCCTCGCCGAGATGGCCCACCGGGGGGTCACGGCCGCCCGGCCGGGCAGCTAGCGACCACCTCCACCTCGATCAGGGCCTCCGGCTTGAACAGCCGCGGGACCGACACCGTGGTGCTCGTCGGCGGCGTCCCGGTGAGGTAGGTGCGGCGCACGGCCGCGTAGCCGGGCAGGTCGTCCATGTCCGTCAGGAACGTACGGATGTTGATGATGTCGGCGAGCGTCGCGCCGTGCGCCTCCAGGAGGGCGGCGAGGGTCGCGAAGACGCCGTGGGTCTGCTCGGCGATGTCCGCGCCTTCGGCTATCTGTCCGGAGAGGTACAACAGCGCGCCGCCGTCGGCGAGTTGGACGCGGGCGACCTGGGAGTAGGGGCCGAGGGGCTGGGGCGCGGTGGTGGGGTTGTCGAGGGTGACGTGCATGGGGCCGGGCTCCTGAAGTCGGGATGTGGGCAGGCTTGGGGGCGGGCCGTGGGTGGTGGCCCGTGGGTGGTGGACGGCTGGTGGTGGGTGGCCGGGGGTGGGTGGCTGGTGGTGGGTGGCCGGTGGTGCGTCAGGGGCGGGGCTTGCGGGTGTCGCGGATGTGGGTGACGGCCGCGGCGATGTCCTCGTCGGCCACGGCCGGGTCCGCCGCCGCGGCCTCGTAGTGGCCGAGGACCGCCTCCATCGCGGGCAGCCACGTCGTGCTCGTGGCGAGCGCCACGTCCTTCGCGGCGAGGCCGTTGCCGAAGTGCACGTCGGTGGCGAAGGCGCGGGCGACGGCACCCCCGAGCGGCCCCTGCGCCAGGACGCCCCGCGCCACCTCCGGGTCCAGGCCCAGCGCGTCGGCCAGCGCCATCGACTCCGCGACCAGGGCGACCCCGCCGAGCACGGCGGTGTTCACGACGACCTTGAGCGCGGCGCCCGAGCCGAGGGGGCCGGTGCGGGTCACCGTGCCGAGGTGGGCCAGCAGGGGCTCGACGGCGGTGGCGTCGCCGCCCGCGAGGATGCCGAGCCGCCCCGCCTCGGCCTTGTCCGTGCTGCCCGCCACGGGCGCGTCGACCAGCGTGACGCCGTCCGGCACCCGCTCCCCCAGCTCCCGTACGGCGTCGGGCCCGACGGTCGACATCTCCACCCAGTGGACGCCGACGCGCTCCCGCAGCACCGGCACGATCTCCTCGGCGACGTCCCGCAGCGCGTCCGGCCCCGCGAGCATCGTGATGACCACGTCGGCGTCGCGGACGGCCTCCGCGGGCGAGGAGGCGGGGCTTGCGCCCGCCGCGACGAGCGGTTCCGCCTTCGCGGCGGTGCGGTTCCACACGGTCAGCGGGTGCCCGGCGGCCAGGACGCGGCGGGCCATGGGGGCGCCCATGTGGCCGAGGCCGAGGAAGGCGACGCGCTGGCGCTGCGTGGGTGCGGGCTGGCCGGCCCGCACGGCCTGGTCCTGCTGATCGGTGCCGGGTTCCGTGCGCTGTTCCCTGTTCCGTTCCATGCGTACGACGCTAGGCCCGGGCAGGTGATGCCACAAGCGAATGCCTAGCATGGAAGGCATGCATGATCCGCATGCCTTGAGCGATACCGCGCGTGACGCGTCGAGCGACGTCGCAGCCGATGTGTCGACCGTCTGGCTGCGCGCGTTCCTGACGGTGGCCCGGTACGGGTCCTTCACCGTGGCCGCACGGCGCCTGGGCTGGACACAGTCCGCCGTGTCCCGTCAGATCGCCTCCCTGGAGGGCGCGTTGGGAGGCGCGCCACTGTTCGACCGGCTGCCGCGCGGGGTGCGGCCGACCGCGCACGGGCGGGCCGCGCTGCCGCACGCGGAGGCCGCGCTGCGCCAACTTGGTTTGTTGCGGCGGGAGTTGGCCGACCTGGACGACGTGGCGGGCGGGCTGCTGCGGTTCGGGGCGTTCGCCACGGCGGACGCGGCGCTGGTGCCGCGGGCCATCGCGCTGTTCCGCGCCCGCCACCCCGGTGTGGCCCTCGCGCGCGAGGAGGGCTTCACCGGGCCGCTGCTCGGGCGGCTCGCGGAGGGCGAGTTGGACTTGGCCGTCGTGTCGACCACGGGCGGCCCCCTCACCGATGACGCCTACGAGCTGCACCACCTGCTCGACGAGACGCTGTACGTGGCCGTGCCCGCGGGCCACCCGCTGGCGGCCGAGCCCCGCGTAGGCCTGGACCGGCTCGCCGCCGAGGACTGGATCTCCGGCAGCCCCGAACCGGCGGGCACCCTGCTCGACGCGGCGCTGCGGCACGGCTTCCGGCCCCGGATCGCGCACGTGGTCGGCGAGTGGACGGCCAAGCAGGGGTACGTCGCCGCGGGCCTCGGCGTGACCCTGGTCCCGGCGCTCGCGGCGCAGGGGGCGCGGCCGGACATCGCCCTGGTGCCGGTGCGCGACGAAGGGGTACCCGCGCGGGTGGTGTACGCGGCGACGGCGCGGGGCCGGACGGCGCCGCCCGCGGTGGCCCCGTTCCTGGCGGCGCTGCGGGAGGCGTGCGGGGACTCGGCGCAGGGCCACGGCGGGGCGGACTGAGGGCTGGGGGTGCGCGCGGGACGTAAGGCCCGGAGTGTGTGCGGAACGTACGGCTCGGGCTGCCCGCGGAACGCGCGGCCCGCCGCGCGGGGAGCACAAGAACCGCAGCGCGCGCGGAACGTGAGGACCTCGGCGGAATGACCGGCGTGGAGGCATGGCGCCAACCCCTCCCGTCCCGCGATACTTCGGCCACCTCACCTGCAACGGAAGGACTCTCGTGGCTACGTCCCCCACTCCCGGGATATCAGGTCGACGGCTCGGCGTGTACGGCGTGTTCGGTGCCGTGCTGCTCGCCGGGACGTTCGTACCGCCCGCGTCGGCCGCCGACACCGTCCGGGCCGGCGCGCCCACCGTCGAGGAGCAGCGCCTCGACCGCGCGGCGCCCCAGGAGATCCTGCGGCGCGCCGGGTTCGACCGGGTCGCGCCCGGCTTCGCGCGGGACCTCGGCCGCGTGCGCTCCTACGCGCAGGCGGAGCGGCTCGTCGCGCGCGAGGGGCAGGCGCTGTGGCGGCGGGCCGTGGACCGGGCGCAGGGGCGCGGGCCGCTGGGCGGGGACTTGAGCCGGGACGACGACCGGCCGTTGTACTGGGCGCGGCTCGGGATGACGCGGGCGCTGCGGGGCTGGGAGCCGCGCGGGTTCGAGCTGGGGGACGACCGGCGGGAGCGGCTGCTCGGGAAGCTGGAGACGACGTCCCGGGGTCAGGACACGATCAGCTATCCCAAGGGCCACCGGATGAAGCGGGTCCTCGTGACCGGCTTCGACCCGTTCACGCTCGACCGCGACACCCGCATCAGCAACCCCTCCGGGGCCTCCGCGCTCGCCCTCGACGGCACAGTCGTCCGCACCGCCGAGGGTCCGGTGCGCATCGAGACGGCCGTGTTCCCGGTGCGCTGGACGGACTTCGCCGAGGGCGAGGTGGAGCGGGTCCTGCGGCGGCAACTGCCGCGCGTCGACCTGTTCACGACGGTGAGCCAGGGCCGGGTCGGCAAGTTCGACATCGAGCGGACCAACGGGGCCTGGCGAGGCGGGTTCGGGGACAACGAGAACCTGTCGAGCACCGGCGTCGTACCGGTCACCGACCCGGCCTCGCAGCCGCAGTGGACGACGACCACCCTCCCGTACAAGGACATCGCGGCGGCGGACACCGGGCGCTTCCCCGTGTACGACAACACGGCCGTGACCGAGATCCCGGCGGGCGGCAGCACGCCGGTGCAGCGGCCGGACGGGCCGACTCCGGGGTCGGCGGCGCGGGCGGGCGGCGGCGGGGACTACCTGTCCAACGAGATCGCCTACCGGGCGACGCTGCTGCGCGACCGGCTCGGGCTGCACGACCGGCTGCCCGGCGGCCATGTGCACACGCCCGTGCTGCAGTTCGGCGCCGGGAACACCGACCCGGCGACGGGCACGGTCACGGACGCGGAGTTCGTCCGCAACCGGGTCGACATCATCGAGCAGGTGCGGCAGATCGTGGTGACGGCCGTGGAGGCTAACGGGCGGTAGGCGCGCCCCGGCCGTCCGGCCGGGGAGTCCCGCTCGCGTCGCCGGAGTCGTCGGAGTCGTCGTCGGAGTCGTCGTCGGCCCCGGCGTCCTCGCCCATGAGGTCCCGTGCCATCAGCGTCGCCCCGGCGACCGCGCCCGGCATCAGGAACACGGCGACGAACGGCACCAGGAAGACGACCGCGAGCGGGGCGCCGAAGCCCCACGCCAGGGACTTGCGGGCCCGGAGCAGGGCCAGGCGGTCGCGCAGCCGCACACCGCGGCGCTGCAGCGCGACCGCCGTCAGCTCCTCCACCAGGAAGAAACCGGTGACGAAGAAGCCGAGGACGGGGATCACGGTCTGGCCGACGACCGGCACGAAGCCGAGGCCGAAGAGCAGCACGCCCCAGATCGCGGCCCGTACGACGATGCGGAGGCTGTCGCGGACGGAGATGAGCAGCTCGCGCCAGAGCGGCAGGCCCGACTCGGGCGCGAAGCCCGCCACGGAGATGTCGACCTGCTCGGAGAGGGACTCGTAGAACGGCTCGCCGATCACCAGCGTCACCGCGGTGAAGGTCACCACGGAGAGCAGCAGGGCCAGGGCGAAGAGCAGGACCGTCAGGAAGCCGCGGAACAGGCCCGGCCACGGGTCCGACCAGTCGTCGGCGAACGGCGTCGCCCAGGAGACGACGTCCGTGCCCCACAGGGCGAGCGCGACGAGCGCGCCCGCGTACAGCACGAGGGTGATCAGTCCCGGCAGCAGTCCCCATCCGAACTGCTTGCCGTGCTGGGCGACCCAGCGCTGCCCCTTCACCAGATAGCCGAAGCCACGACCCAGTTCACGCATGCGGCACACCTTATCCGGCCCGCGGCGGCGGCCCGTGATCGGTGCGGGTGGGGTGGCTGTTTCGTGAATACCCCCTTGTTGCGCGCGATTTCACCCTGTAGACCTCCCCTACTGATCTCTCGACTGCTCCCTCGGGTCGGCGAACGGCCCACGCTTCGGAGGTACGTATGGGGATATCCCGCCCATCAAGACCCGTGCTCCTGACCGCATCCGCCGCCGCGGGCACGCTCCTGTTCACCGCGCTCACCCCCGGCGGCGCGAGCGCGGACCCCGCGCCCCGGCCGGTGATCCGCGACGAGGCCCCGCTGGACTCGCCCGACCGGGCCGCGCGGGCCCCGGAGAGCGCCGCGGACCGCGCGCTCGACGACAGTGCGGGCGCGGCCCGCACCGGCCAGGGCCGCGGCTATCCGCGCGAGCGGAAGCTGGCCGCGGTGCCGAAGAACCCGGCCGACAAGTCCATCAAGCTGGGCCTGACCCCGTACCACGCCATCGCTCCCCGGCTGAACAAGATCCAGGGCATCGGCGACCGGGTCAGCGTGGAGATAGCCGGGCGGTCGGCCGGAGGGCACGACCTGTATCTGGTGACGGTCACCGCGCCCGAGTCGGCGCGCGAGGCCGCCCGGCAGGAGAAGATGCGCGACCGCATCGAGAACGCGCCCTCGGCCGCCGCCAAGGACAAGGCACTCAAGTCCGCGTACAAGGCTCCGGTGTTCATCAACAACAACATCCACGGCAACGAGTGGGAGGGCACCGACGCGGCCCTGAAGCTCATCGAGAGGCTGGCGAAGGCCAAGGACGCGAAGACCCGCGACCTGCTCGCCCGCCACCGCCTCTACTTCAACGTCACGATGAACCCCGACGGGCGGATCGCGGGCACCCGCGAGAACGCCAATGGCTTCGACCTGAACCGGGACTTCATCACCGCGACCCAGTCCGAGACGCGCGCGGTGCGGCGGATCGCGATCGACAAGCAGCCCACGATGATGCTCGACCTGCACGGGTACGTGAACGGCACGCTCATCGAGCCGACCACCCCACCGCACGGCGAGAACTACGAGTACGACCTGTTCCTGAAGAACAGCTACGCCAACGCCCTCGGCATGGAGAAGGCCGTCAACGGCCTCGGCTACACCGAGCAGAAGGACGGCGTGCTGCCCGCCGTCATCCCCTTCCGCGACCAGCAGGAGGGCTGGGACGACTGGCCGCCGATCTTCACGCCGCAGTACATGCCGTTCCACGGCGCGGTCGCGGCGCACACCATCGAGTTCCCGATGCAGGTCAACAACGAGGAGTACGACTCCCAGCCCGCCGCCGAGCTGCGCCGCCGCTCCGCCATCAACGTGGACATCGCGGGCGCGGCCATGAAGGCGACGCTCGACTACGCGCGCGGCCACCGCACGTCGCTGATCGCCGACCAGATCGAGGTGTTCCGGCGCGGGGCCGCGGGCGCGCAGCCGGTGGAGATCTCCGAGGAGACCGTGCCGGGCGTGCCGGGCATCGGCCCGGAGGACGTCTACACGACCGAGTTCCCGCGTGCGTACGTCATCCCGGCGGGCAAGCGCCAGCGCTCCGCCGCCGCCACCGCCCGCCTGGTGGACCATCTCCTCGCCAACGACGTCCGCGTCCGGCGTGCCACCCGGGACTTCCGGCTCGGCAACACCTCGTACGAGAAGGGCTCGTACGTCGTCGACATGCGCCAGCCCAAGCGGGGCATCGCGAACGTGATCCTCGCGGACGGGCGTGACATCAGCGACAAGGTCTCGGCGATGTACGACATCTCGGGCTGGAGCCTCGGCCGGCTCTGGGGCGCGTCCGTGCACGCCGCCCGCAAGGGCGACCCCACCTCCGTGCCGTCGCGCGCGGTCCAGTCGGCCGCCCGCGTCGGCCATGTCGCGCCGCGCGGGAACCTGCGGCTGCGCCTCGACGACCCCCGCGAGGTGGCCGCCCTCAACTCCCTCACCGCCGCGGGGGTTTCGGTACGCCGTGCCGCCGACGGCGGCAGCGTCATCGTGCCGGGTTCGGCGCGGCGGGCCGCCCTGGACGCGGCCGAGAAGTACGACGTGGCGTTCTCCGCGACCAAGGCGCGCGGCAAGGACGTGGTGCGCCGCACGCGGGTCGCCGCGGCCGTGACGCCCGGGGAGCTGTTCGCGCTGCGGGAGATGAACTTCGACGTGCTGCCCGTGTCGACCGCCGTCCTCAACGACGGCTTCGACTGGCGCAAGGCCGACGTCCTCTTCGTGTCCTCCGGGCTCGACCGCGCCAAGCTCAAGCCCGCCGCGCGCAAGCGGCTCGACGCGTTCCTCGCCGGGGGCGGCGGGCTCGTCGGGCGGGGCGCCGGGGGTGCCGCCCTGAACGAGGCCGCGGGGCTCCTGCCCGTCACGGCCGTCCAGGGCAACGGTGACGCCAACGGCGTGGTCCGGGTGCGCAACGCCGGGGGCCCCGTGGCCGGTTCCGGCTCCGGGTACGGCTTCGTCTACGCGCCCCTGTGGTTCACGGGCCTCGGGAACGGCGTCCGGGTCGAGCAGGCCTACGCGGGCGGCAAGCCGCTGGTCTCCGGCCACTGGCGCGCCGACTCCTCCGGCGCGGGCGGCCCCGCCGACGCGGCCGGGGAGGCGTCCGTGGTCAGCGGTTCCCGCGGCTCCACCAAGGTCGTCCTCTTCGGCACCGAGCCGTTGTTCCGGGGGCACCCGAAGGGGGTGTTCGCCCAGGTGGGGCGGGCGTTGTTCGGGGTGCGGTAGCCCTCGCGGGGGCGCCCCAGACCCGCCCCTTCCCGTAACTGGGGGCGCTGCCCCCAGACCCCCGCTCCTCAAACGCCGGAGGGGCTACATATCTCGCCGCTGCGGCAAGGTTCTAGCCCGTCCGGCGATTGAGGACGAGGCGCGGAGCGCCGATAGCGGGGGTCCAGGGGGCGGCAGCCCCCGGTTCGGGAAGGGGCCGGGTTGGGGAAAGGCTCAGGCGACCTTCAGGTCCACCTTGATGTTGCCGCGGGTGGCGTTGGAGTAGGGGCAGACCTCGTGGGCCTTTTCCAGGAGGGCCTTGGCCGTGGCGGCGTCCACGTTCGGGATGGAGGCGATGAGTTCGACCTCGAGGCCGAAGCCGCCCTCGCCGTTCGCGCCGATGCCGACCTTCGCGGTGACGGTGGAACCGGAGATGTCGGCCTTCTCGCGGCGGGCGACCACGCCGAGCGCGCCCTGGAAGCAGGCGCTGTAGCCGGCGGCGAAGAGCTGCTCGGGGTTGGTGCCCGCGCCGCTGCCGCCCATCTCCTTCGGCGGGTTCACGACGACGTCGAGCTTGCCGTCGTCGCTGGCGACCCGGCCGTCGCGGCCGTTCTCCGCGGTGGCCACGGCGGTGTACTTGACGTCGATGTTCTGGATGGACATGACTGCCGATCCCTCCTGGGGTGTGCCGTGTCGCGCGCCCGCCGACCCGGCGATTGTGGAATTAGGTTATCGGATTACGGAAGAGTGAGGGTCAGGCGTCCAGGGAGACGATCATCTTTCCGGTGTTCTCGCCGCGCAGCATGCCGAGGAAGGCCTCCGCGCCGCTCTCGATCCCGCGCGCGAACGTCTCGTTGTACTTGAGCTCGCCGGACCGCACCCAGGCCCCGACCTCGCGCACGAACTGCTGCTGGAGGTCCTGGTGGTCCTGGACGAGCATGCCCTGGACCCGGAGCCGCTTGCCGATGATCATGGCCATGTTGCGGGGGCCCGGCGTCGGCTCGGTGTCGTTGTAGCCCGCGATCATGCCGCAGATCGTGATCCGGCCGTGTACGTTCATGCGGCTGATGGCGGCTTCCAGGTGCTCGCCGCCGACGTTGTCGAAGTAGACGTCGACGCCGTCGGGGGCGGCCTCCTTCAGCTGGTCGACGACCGGGCGCTCGTCGCGGTAGTTGAACGCCGCGTCGAAGCCGTACTCCTCGACGAGGAGCTTGACCTTCTCGTCCGAGCCCGCCGAGCCGATGACGCGCGCGGCGCCCTTGAGCCGGGCGATCTGGCCGACCTCACTGCCGACGGCACCCGCCGCACCGGAGACGAAGACCGTGTCGCCCTCCTTGAAGGACGCCACCTCGAGCAGGCCCGCGTACGCCGTCAGGCCCGTCATGCCCAGCACGCCGAGGTACGCCGACAGCGGCGCCGCCTGCGGGTCCACCTTCGTCGCGTACGACACGGGCACCGACGCGTACTCCCGCCAGCCCCCGAAGTGCAGCACGTGGTCGCCCACCGCGAAGCCGTCCGCGTTCGACGCCACGACGACACCGACCGCGCCGCCGTCCATGGGCTGGTCCAGCTGGAACGGCGGGATGTAGGACTTCACGTCGTTCATGCGGCCGCGCATGTACGGGTCGACCGAGAAGTACAGGTTCCGGACCAGGACGCGGCCCTCGGCGGGGGCCTCGACCGGGACCTCGCGGAGCGCGAAGTCCTCCGGGACCGGCCAGCCGTGCGGGCGACGCACGAGGTGCCAGGCGCGGCCGGTGGCCGGGAGCTGCTCGGGGGCTGCGGACATGAGGGGTGTCCTCCTCAGGCTGGGGGCGGCGGGGCCGGGAGCGGTCGGCTCCGAGCCCTAATGCTTCATGTTCTGAAATAAGCATGCGCTTCGATATTTCATGTTGTCAAGTAAATGGGTAACCTGGAGCCATGGCCACCCAGAATCCGGACACCCCCGCCCCGCGCGTCGATCCGCTGACCCTTGAGGTCGTGGAGCTGATCGGCGCCGTGGTCGCGCGCTACCACGAGGAGTACGACGTCGCCGCGGGCAAGCACGCGCTGACCGGCGCACAGGCGCGGGTGCTCGGGCTGCTCTCGCTGGAGCCCATGCCGATGCGGCGCATCGCACAGAAGCTGAAGTGCGAGCCGTCGAACGTGACCGGCATCGTGGACCGCCTGGAGGCGCGCGGCCTGGTCGAGCGGCGGCCCGACCCCGCCGACCGGCGCGTGAAGCTGGCCGCGCCGACGGAGGACGGGCTCACGACCGCGCACAGCCTGCGGGAGTCCCTGAACTTCGCGCGGGAGCCGCTGGCCGAACTCTCCCGCACGGAGCGGGAGTCACTGCGGGAACTGCTGCGGCGGATGCTGGGCGGCTGAGCACTCGGGGCACCGCTACGGGGACACGCCCCGCGCGCACCGGCACGGGAACGCTCCCTACGTGCACCACCACAGGAACCGGTCGCACGTCTCCGACGGGCTCGGGTCCGGGTCCGGGTCGCTCGGGGGCTTCGTGGCGGACGGCTTCGGGTCCGGGTTCTGCGGGCTCGTGGTGGGGTTGCCCGAGGTCGGGTCCGGGTCCGGGCCGCCGGACGTGCCGGTGCCGCCGGTCGCCGTACCGGTGCTGCCGCCGTCGGCGCCCTGAGCGTCCCCGTCGGCGCCTTCGCCCTCGCCGTCCTCGGCGCCCTGGGTGCCCTTGCCGTCCTCGGCGGCCTTCTTGTCCTTGTCCTTGGCGTCCTTGGCGTCCTTGGCTGTCTTCTTCGCCGAATCCGACTCGGACGCCGACGGCGAACCGCCCGTCGACTCCGCCACCGGCTCCGCCGACGCCCCCTGCCCGCCGTCCGTGCCCCCGGCACCCTCCGACTCCCCCGCCGACTGCTCGCGGTCCCGCGCGGACGTCGCCTTCGGGTCGTCCGACGCGGACTCGGTGCCCAGCTCGGCCAGGCTCAGGCCACCGGCGGCGAGCGCGACGCCCGCGGCGATCAGGATGACCTTGCGGCGCCCGCGGCGGTGCTGGGCCGCCCGGCGGCCGCGCTCCCTGCGGCGGCCGCGGCCCCGGACCCGGCCGCCCGGCGACGGCTCCTCGCCCGTCTCGGCGAGGTCGTCGGGCTCGTCCTGGGCGGCGAGCGCCTCCGCGTACTCACGGCAGGCTTCGGCCGGGGTGCCGCACCCCGGGCAGGCGAGGGCGCCGTTGAGGTGCCGGTGGCACGCGTGGCAGTAGTCCATGAGGCATGGAGGCTAGGTCCCGCGCCGGTACGGAGGAAGCCGAAGCTGTGAATGTTGTGTGCGAGGTCGAACCTTTCGGCGTGTCCTCACGTCAGGGCGCGCCCGGCGCTGTACGGCAGGGCGGGCTTCGCCCGAATTGCCGCACGGGGAGAGCCGGGGTTCGATCCGGGCCGGGCCGACGGTAAGCCGGGGTTCGGTCCGGGCCAGGCCGAGGGAGAGCCGGAGTTCGATCCGGGCCAGGCCGAGGGGCGGGCCCGGACGCCGCCTCACGCCCGTCCCAGTTCCCCCCGCAGCCTGCGCGCCCGCAGCACCAGTTCCAGTTCGAAGCGGCGGTCGGGGTCGTCGACCTCGTCGCCCCACAGCTCCCTGATCTGGCGCAGCCGGTAGCGCACGGTTTGCGGATGCACACCGAGCCGGGCGGCCACCTCGGGGGCGCCGCCGCGTGTTTCCAGCCAGGCGAGCAGGGTCTGGGCGAGGCGACGGCCGTGCGCCGGGCCGCAGTGGTCGAGGGGGGCGAGACAGCGCCGGGACAGGTCCTCGATGAGCTCCTCGGGCTGGAGCAGGACCAGGGCCTCGGTGTGCTCGGTGCAGTACAGGACCTCACCGGAGGGCAGCAGTCCGCGCCCCATCAGGGCGACCGCGGCCTCCGCCCAGCGCAGCGACTTGGCGGCGTCGGCGAGCGGCACGGGCGGGCCGATGGCCCCCGACCAGCCGGTCATGGCGCGGCGGAGCAGTTCGGGGCGGCCCGCTGCGTCCGGGTCGGGCACGACCATGCGGGGCTGCTCGGCCTCCATGTCGAGCAGCACGCCCTCGCCGACGGCGGGGGCCACGGCCTCGCGGGCGGGGCGCAGGAGCACGCCGACGGCGACCCGCTCGGGCAGTTGCCAGCCGACGCGGGCGGCCCGCTCGTCCAGGCCGTTCTCGGCGCCGAGCGCGGAGGCCGCGGAGGTGTCGGGGCGCCGCTCGGACAGCAGCAGCTCCATGAGCTTGCGTTGCAGACGCAGTCGCTCGCCGGCCTGCCGGGCGGCGGCCTCCGCGTAGCCGCGTACCGACTGGTCCACCAGGCCGTCGAGGTACTCGAAGCCGGATTCGGCCAGCTCGTACATCGCCGGGGGCGGGATCTCGGTCTGCTGGCCGATCTCGGCCAGGCGGCGCCAGGCGAGCCGGACGCCCAGGCGGTAGATGGCCTGGAGGGAGTCGAGGCTGCGGCCGTGCAGGCCCTCGCCGCGGCCGAATTCCTGGAAGACCTCGGGGTGGTAGCGCGGCCGGCCCTCCCGGGTGGCGAGCTGCTGGACGAAGCCCTCCAGGGCGCGGCGGATCCCGATGAGCGCCATCGGCTCGCCGGAGTCGTCGAGAACGACCGGCAGTCCGGGGTACTCTGCCCGGATTTCACGCAGGATGTCCTGGGCGAGGATGGGCACTTCCTCCAAGGCGAGCGCGGCGAATCTGCGCACCTGGAGGGGCGGGACATCGCGCCAGGCGGAGCGCTGGTGCGCGGAGCCCGGGCTTCCGGGAGCGCCGTCCGAGATGCTCTCGGGCGCGCTCCCGGAGAGGCTTTCGGAGATGGCGGCCACGTCGGTCACTGGTCCCGCTCGGGCGACTCGTAGTGCACGAGCGGCCGGTTCGGCTGGTCGGGCGTGGCGTTCAGGAGCGCCACGATGCCAAGGGCGGCGCCCACGGCGAGAGCCGCGGCGGCCGCGACGGTCAGCGTGGCGGCGAGCAGTCGGTGCATACAGGGTCAGCCTCTCTGCTGGAGGTCGTCCCCACCCCGCTCCACAGGAGGACAGTGTCAACAACGCATTGACACTGCGTCAAGGGTCCGCCTACGTTCGCGGCTCATACGGACCAGTAACTCCGTGGAAACAGCGCCGCAGCATTTCGGGCAATCCGGCGGCCGCAGCACCGCAGCAGTCCCCTAACTCGTCGGTAATCCAGCACAGTTGACCGACCGACCCCTGTTCGCCCTCACGGCAGGAGCGCCGGATGCGCCGTACAGCTTCGCCCTTGTCCCTGGTCCTGCTCGGCCTGGGCGCTTTTCTGCTCGCCCTGGCCCCGATGCTGGCCTGGTACGTCGAGCCGCGTGCGAAACGCACGCCCATTGATGTCGATCAGATAACGGTCTTCAAGGGGACCGGCAGCTATTTCGACACCGGAAAGATCAAAACCGTCACCGGCCAGGACCTGACCATCACCCGGCAGGTGCGCGGCGACGTCGCCGACAGCGAGAAGTCGGGGCGGGCGATCTGGGACGTGTCGACTTCCGTCGACCCCGACAAGTCGCTGCCCGCGGCCGATCCGCACGACTCGCTCCAGTGGACCCTGGAGCGCTGGGTGACCGACCGGAAGACCAACAAACCGGTGCATTGCTGCGGCGAGAAGCCGTACTTCGAGGGGGAGGCGTATCTGAAGTTCCCCTTCGACGTCGAGAAGCGCACCTACCTGTGGTGGGACAGCACGCTCGGCGCGACCGTACCGCTGTCCTACCAGGGCAAGAAGAAGATCCAGGGCTACGAGGGCCTGCGCTTCACCGGCACCGTGAAGGCCACGAGGACCGGCACCCGCCAGGTCCCCGGTCGCCTCGTCGGCCAGCCCAGGCGCAGTCAGGTCATGGCCGAGGAGTGGTACGCCAACCACGGCATCGAACTGGTCGCCGACCAGCGCACGGGCCGGATCATCTACGCGGCGATCGGCCCCCGCAAGACGCTGCGCGCGCCCGGCGGCAAGAAGGACGTGACCGTGCTGCTCGACAGCGAGCGGATCGGGTTCAACAAGAAGACCCAGCAGAAGCAGGTGGACCTGGCGGACGACGACAGCTCCCGCCTGAAGCTGGTCGGCGAGACGCTGCCGCTGGTCTCCGTGATCCTCGGCGGGGCGCTCGCGATCCTCGGCGGGGCGCTCGTGCTGCGTGGCCGGAAGACGGACACGAACGGCTCGGGGAAGGACTCGGGGAGGGACGGTGAAGGACCGGATTCGATGGGTCCACATTCCGATACGTCCCCAAATTCCCTGCAACCCACCACGATGTGATGAGACGTCAGCGTCAAGAAGGGCCGAAATTGTCACCCCGGTGAGTAGCCGCACCGTTCGGTGCGGCGAAAACTGTCCACTCCACCCAGACACAGTCCCCGCACAGTCCCAGCACAACGACTGCGCACACCACCCGGTGTTCTCCGTCCCCGGAGCACCGGAGTCCCGCCCCGCACGCCGGGACCCACCTCGGTCCCGGCAGCACCTCCCGCACCACCACTCGCACCACCCGCACCACCCCGTAGCACCCGGCACCACCTCGCACCACGGATCCATTCGCGCCACCCGTTCCACCGGGCCCCACCCCGGATCCACCCGAACTCCCCCACAGTTCCGCACCCCGAGACGAGTTGGAGCACCTATGCCCCAGCACGTGCCGTCGTCGCTGCGCCCGGTCGCATCACGGCCCGCGTGGCCCCTTCCGGCGCTCCCCCCACAGCCGCGCCGGATCGCCTTCCTCGCCCGCCGCGACCTGGGAAACCCGGCCGCAGGCGGCTCCGAACTCCTTGTCGACAGGCTGGCCGACGGGCTGACCGCGCAGGGCCATCAGGTCACGCTGCTGTGCGGCGGCCCCGCCGCCTACCGCGACTACCGCGTGGTGTCGGCGGGCGGCGACCTCGGCCACTACCTGCGCGCCCGGTCGGCGTTCACCCGCCAGATCGGCGACACCGACCTGCTGGTCGAGGTGTGCAACGGCATGCCCTACCTCGCCCCGCTGTGGCACCGCGGCCCCACCCTGTGCCTGGTCAACCACGTCCACACCGAGCTGTGGTCGATGCGCTTCCAGGGACCGCTCGCCCCGGCCGCGCGCCTCGGGCGGCGCCTGGAGCACTGGGCCCTCTCGGGCGCCCAGCGCGGCAATCTCCTGGTCGCCGTGTCGCCGTCGACCGCGACGGCCCTGCAGGACCTCGGCGTCGAGCCCGACCGCATCCGCGTCGTGCACAACGGCGTGGAGGAGCCCGGTCCGCTGCACGAGCGCTCCGACGAACCGCTGTTCCTGGCCATGGGACGGCTCGTCGAGTACAAGCGCGTCGATCTGCTGCTGCGGCTGTGGGAGCGGGTCCGTCCCGTCACCGGCGGCCGTCTGGTGATCGTCGGCGACGGCCCCGAGCGGGAGCGCCTGGAGCGGATGGCAGGACCCGGCGTGCAGTTCACCGGCCATGTCTCGGAGGCCGAGAAGCACCGGCTGCTGTGCGAGTCGTGGCTGCTGCTGCACCCCTCGGCCGTCGAGGGCTGGGGCCTGGTCGTCACCGAGGCAGCGGCGCGCGCGACGCCCGCGATCGGCTTCGACGTACCCGGAGTACGCGACTCCATAGAAGACGGTGTGACCGGGCTGCTCGCCCACGGCGAGAGCGCGTTCGCCGCCCACTGGTGCACGCTCGCGCTCAGCGCCGAGCGGCGCCGGGCCTTCGGCAAGGCCGCGGCGGAGCGCGCCGCGCACTTCCGCTGGGCGAACACGGTGCGCCAGTTCCGCGCGGTGGCCGCGGAGGCCGTCGCCGCGCACGAGCCGCCGGTGAAGGGGTCTGCGTGAGGGACCCGTCGCTGCGCCGCTCCGTGACCCTGTTCCGGGCCTTCCTGCGCGAACAGCAGGAGCCGGAGAAGTGTTACGCGCTGCTCGCCCGAGACGCCGCCGACCAGGTCGAGCGGCACCTGCCCGTCAAGGACCGGGTGGTCGTCGACGTGGGCGGCGGCGGTGGCTACTTCACCGAGGAGTTCCAGCGGCGCGGCGCGCAGGCCTACCTCTTCGAGCCCGACCCGCACGAACTCGGCGCGAAGCCGCCCGAGGGCTCCGTGGTCGCCGACGGCTATCTGCTGCCCCTCGCGGACGGCGTCGCCGACGTCACGTTCTCCTCGAACGTCCTGGAGCACGTCGACGACCCCGGCACCTTCCTCAGCGAGATGGTGCGGGTCACCCGGCCCGGCGGTCTCATCTACGTGGCGTTCACCAACTGGTACTCCCCCTGGGGCGGCCACGAGTGGGCGCCCCTGCACTACTTCGGCGCCGAGCGGGCCCGCGCCCGCTACGAGCGCCGCACCGGAAAACCCGCCAAGCACAAGCTCGGCGAGAACCTCTTCGCCCACCACGTCGGACCCACGCTCAGACAGGTGCGGGCCCGCGACGACGTCACGGTCGTCTCGGCCCGCTCCCGCTACTGGCCGTTCTGGGCCGAAACGGTCGCGAAGGTCCCAGGAGTGCGCGAAGTCGCCACCTGGAACCTCCTCCTCATCCTCAGGCGGTGTCCATGACCACCACGGTCCAGTCCCCACCCCCGGCGGCCCTGAAGCCGACGGCGCCCGCGCCCGAACCCGGGCGCGGGCCGCGCTCACGGCGCTGGCTCGCCGGGTTCTGGGCCGTGGTGTTCGTGTGCTTCCTCGCCGTCAAACCGGGGCGGATGACGTTCGACACCAAGCTCGGTGTCGCCGTCGACCCCTGGCAGTTCCTTTCCGACCTCGGCCAGCTCTGGCACGACCGGGGCGGCTTCGGCGGCATCCAGGACCAGTACATCGGCTACGCCTTCCCGATGCTGCCGTTCTACGCCCTGGCCGACCTCCTGCAACTGCCGGTGTGGCTGGCCGAGCGGCTGTGGATGTCGGTGATCGTCGCGGTCGCCTTCTGGGGCGCGCTGCGGCTCGCGGAGCGCCTGAACATCGGCAGCAGCGGCTCGCGACTGCTCGGCGCGGTCGTGTACGCGCTGTGGCCGACGTTCACCGTCGTGGTCGGGTCGACGTCGGCGGCGGCGCTGCCCGGCGCGTTCCTGCCGTGGGTGCTCATCCCGCTGACCAACGACCGCGTGACCGCGCGGATCGCGGCGTTCCGCTCCGCGCTCTTCATTCCGTTCATGGGCGGGGTGAACGCGGCGTCGACGCTGGCGTCGCTGCTGCCCGTGGCCCTCTATCTGCTGTCGCGGCCGAACGGCCCGCGCAAGCGCAAACTCATCACCTGGTGGGTGCCCGGCGTCATCCTGGCCACCGCCTGGTGGGTGGTGCCGCTGCTCCTGCTCGGCGTCTACGGCGAGAACTTCCTGCCGTACGTGGAGAACTCGGCGACCACGACCGGCACCATGTCGGCCACCGAGACGCTGCGCGGCGCCGGGAACTGGGTGGCGTACCTCCACTTCGGTGAGGCCTGGCTGCCCGCCGGGTGGACCGTCGCGACCGCCGTGATCACCATCGTCTGCTCGGCGTTCGCCGCGGCCCTCGGCCTCGCGGGGCTCGCCCGGCGCGATCTGCCGGAGCGGCGCTGGCTGGTGCTCACGGTCCTGTCCGTCGCGCTCGTCACCCTCGCCGGGTACGGCGGCGTGTTCGGCGCGCCCTTCCACGGCACCGTGCAGGACTGGCTGAACGGCGGCCTCGTACCGTTCCGCAACATCTACAAGTTCCAGACCGGACTCGCGCTCGCCCTGGCCTTCGGCCTCGCGCACCTGGTGGGTGTGGCGGGGCGGGCACGCGGGGCGCGGCCGGTGCGCGGGCGGCGGTACGCGCCGCTCGTGGCCGCCGTCCTGGTGCTTCCGGGGCTCGCCTGGCCGTACCTCAACGGCTCGATCCTGCAGCCGGGTTCCTTCCAGAAGCTGCCGAACTACTGGGACACGACGGCCGAGTGGCTGGACAAGTACTCCCCGGACTCGCGCGCCCTGGTCGTACCCGCGACCGCGCACGGCATCTACACCTGGGGCTCCCCCATCGACCAGCCGCTCGACGTGCTCGCCGAGTCCCGCTGGGCCCAGCGCGACTACGTGCCGTTCGGCACCAAGGGCAACCGGCGCGCCATGGACGCCGTCGAGCAGGCCCTGATGACCGGCGGCGAAGTCCCCGGTCTGCGCGACTACTTGACGCGCGCGGGGCTCTACTACGTCGTCGTACGCAACGACCTCGACCCCGACCAGATCGGCTACGTCCCGACCGCGACCGTCAAGCGCACCCTGGAGGAGTCCGGGTTCAAGCGGGTCACCGGGTTCGGGCCGACCGAGACCGGCGGGCGCATCGCCGACGACACGCCGGTGCAGGTCGAGGGCCTGTACCCGCGCCAGCGCGCGGTCGAGATCTACGCGCCCGGCGACGGCGCCCAGCGTCCCGGCCAGGCGGGCCTGAAGCCGGTGGCCAACACGGCCGTCGTCAGCGGCGGCCCCGAGGCGCTGCTCCCGCTGTCCGCCGACCCGGACATGAAGGACCGTCCGGCCGTCCTGACCGGCGACAACCACCCGGGCCTCGGCTCGCCGCCCGCCCTGCAGGCGGTCGGTGACGGGCTGCGCCGCGCCGACACGCGCTTCGGCCTGGTCAACACCAACACCTCGTACCCGTACACCAAGGACGAGAAGAACGCGCCGGACGCGCTCCAGGACGGCGGCGAGAAGCCGCGGCAGATCCTGCCGACCAAGGGCGTCAAGCACCAGACCGTCGCGGAGCTGCGCGGCGCCAAGTCCGTGACGGCCTCCAGCTACGGCAACTGGCTGTTCCACCTGCCGCAGTTCGACCCGGTGAACGCCTTCGACGGCAATCCCGACACGGCCTGGACCGAGGGCAACCCGGGCAGCCCGGACGACGAGTGGATCAAGGCGGAGTTCACGAAGAAGACCGCCATCCCGTCGTCGATCAAGGTGACGCCGCTGCCGCAGCAGGGCGTGCGGTCCGCGCCGACGAAGGTGCGCGTGGAGACCGAACAGGGCGAGGCCGTCTCGTACCTGCGGACCGACGGCCAGACGCAGCGCGTCAAGGTCAAGCCGGGCGACTCCTCGTGGCTGAAGCTGACCATCCTGGACGCGCAGATCGCCCACAAGGGCCTCACCGGCGCCGGGTTCTCGGAGATCAGCATCCCCGACGTGCAGGTCACCAAGCTGCTGCGGATGCCCGCCGACACCGCGGGCACCGACGGCGCGGACGCAGACGCCACGACGTACTCCATGCACCGCTCGGCCGACCAGTCCGGCCTGTCGCCGGTGACCTCCGAGGCCGGACTGCACCGGCGCTTCACCACCACGGGCGACGGCAGCTACAAGGTCAAGGCGAGCGCGGTCGCCGTCCCCGGCCAGGGGCTCGACGAACTCCTCTACAAGGTGGCGCCCGACCAGCGCGAGCAGATCATCGCCACCGCCGACTCGACGTCCGACCTCGGCGGGCTCTCGCCGCGCAACCTGACCGACGGCGATCTGACGACCGCCTGGGTCGCCGGCGACAAGCCGGTCATCCATCTGCGGTGGCCCGGCAAGGTGTCCGTCGGCGAGATCGTGCTGCCGCCCGCGGGCGGGCTCTCCACCCGTCCCGAGAAGATCGAGATCAGCTCTCCGGACGGCGCGGCGACCGCCGGGGTCGACGAGAACGGCAACGCCCGCTTCACGCCGATCGTCACCGACCGCCTCGACATCACCATCACGAAGACGGCACCGCTCACCCTGCACAACCCGGTGGCGGACGAGAAGCTGCAACTGCCCGTCGGCCTCACCGAGGCCTACGTCCCGGCGCTCGACAAGTTCCGCACCAAGCAGCCCGACCCCGACCGCACCTTCGAACTCGCCTGCGGCGAGGGCCCGGCGGTGTCGGTCGACGGCAAGCTGTACGCGACGAGCGCCGAGGGCACCGTGCGGGACCTGGTGGACCGGCGACCCGTCGACCTGACGCTGTGCGACGACAACAAGAAGCAGACGTCGGTGGACCTCGCCGCCGGACAGCACCGCGTGGAGGCCGGTGACGAGGGCCCGCTCGCCGTCACCGACGTGTCCCTCACCCGCGGCACCCCGGGCACGCTCGTCACCAAGGCCCGCGAGCTGAAGATCAACGACTGGCTCGGCGACCGCCGCGAGGTGACCGTCGGCGACGGCGCCTCCCAGTACCTGACGACGTACGAGAACGTCAACGACGGCTGGAAGGCCACCCTGAACGGCAAGGAGCTGCGCTCGGTGCGGCTCGACGGCTGGCAGCAGGGCTGGCTCGTCCCGGCCGGCGAGGGCGGCACGATCAAGCTCAGCTACGAGCCGTCCACGGCGTACGAGGCCGGGCTCATCGGCGGTGGCGTGGGCGTCCTCGCCCTGGTGGGCCTCGTGTTCGTGCGGCGCCGCGAGCCGAACCCGGACGGGCCCGGCGTGACCCCGCCGGGGCCGGGGCCGGTGCTCGGCACGGTGGTCCTCACGCTGGTGGCCGTGGTCGTCGCGGGCTGGTTCGCCGTGCTCGTGCCCGTCCTCGCGCTGCTCGCCTGGCGGCGGCACGCGCTGCTCGTACCGGTCGCGTTCCTGGCCATGGCCGGGGCCGGCATCGCCGCCGCGACCGGCGCGGGCGAGGCCGCCGCCGCGGACCAGGGCGCCTTCGGGCACGCGGCTCAAGTCCTCGCGTTCGTCGCGCTGTTCGCGGCGCTGGTGAGCGTGCGGGACGGGGCCGACGCGCGGGGTGCGGTGGCTGCGGGGGCCGCTGGGGCCGGAGGCTCTGGTGGTGCTGGTGGTGCCGGAGGCTCTGGTGGTGCCGGTGGTCCTGGGAGTGCCGCGGGTGTGGGCAGTCCCGTGGGGCCGGGTGGTCCCGGTGGCCTTGGTGGTCCGGCCGGTCCCGCCGGTTCCGCTGGTCCCGCCGGTCCCGCCGGTCCTGCTGGTCCCGCTGGTCCCGCTGGACCCGGGAGTTCGGGCGGAGCCACGCCCGTTCCGCCCCACCCGCAGGGCTCCCCCGACGCCGTGACGATGCCGCTTGGGCCCGACCGGGACCTGGGCGGGCCGACGGCACCGCCGCTGCCGCACCGCAGGCACGGGGATGGAGCCGACGGCCCTGACGGTGGCGACGGCGCGGCCGAGGCCACCGCACCCGGATCGCCCGGTGCGCCCGGACCCGACGCGTCCCCGGCCGTCCCCCCGTACAGCGCGGGACCGACCCTGTCGGCCCGCGGCCCGGACCCGCTCCGCAAGGACGCGCCCGGACCGGTGGCGGACTCCCGTCCGGACGACGCTCCCACGGATGAGGAGACCCCCGGCCGGGGTACCCGCTCGGGAGAGGACCCGCGCCCGGGAGAGGACAACGCACCGTGACCGCCCTGGAACACCCGGCCCGGCGCGCGGACGGCCCCGGCCGTCCGCCGCGCCGGGTGCCGTTCCCCGTCGTCGACGAGGTCGCCCGGCACTGCCTCCAGGAGGAGGAGCCTGAGACCGTCCACATCGAGGTGCACCTGCCGGGCACGCCGGACACCGAGCGGCTGAAGGCGGCGTTCGGCGAGGCGCTGCGGCGCCACCCGCGCATCCTGGTGCGGGAGGCGCGCGGCCCTTGGTACCGCCGGCGGTACGAGTGGGAGCTGACCGAGGGCCCCGACGTGGAGGTGGTCACGTTCCCGGCGCCGGTGCCGGACGCCCTGAAGCGGGCCCGGGAGCGCGCCCTGTGCGACGCGCCGCCGCTCACCGCGTCCCCGCCGATCCGCCTTGAGGTCGTCGCCGACGCGGACGCGGGCGGCACGTCCAGCGTGCTGTTCCTGACCATCAACCACACCGCGCTCGACGGCCCGGCCTGCCTGCGGGTGCTCGCCACCGCGGCCGAGCTGTACGGCGGCCGGGACAACGCGCCCGCCGCGCCCCCGACCCGTACGCCCGTGTCTCCCGCCGCGTCCGGGACGCCCGCTCAGGGCCCCGCCGGGCTGCCCTCGCCGTGGGCCATGCCCGCGCGGGTCGCCCACGGCGCCCCCGAGCGCGCCCCGGCCGCCCGGCCCGGCGGGGCGGCGCCCGTGCCCGGCACCGGTCTGTCCGGCAACGGCATGCTCGTCGCCGAGCTGCCCGTGCCGCGCCGTCCCAAGGGCGCGCCGTACACCGTCAACGACCAGCTGATGGTCGCGACCGCCCTGATGATCGCGCACTGGAACCACGAACACGGCTCCAAACCGAGGCCGTTGCGCATCACGATGCCCGTCGACGACCGTCCGCGCGACATGACGATGCCCATCGGCAACGGCACCCGCCTCGTCGAAGTGCCTTTCGGCGCGGGCGAGTTGATGCCGGAAGGCGGTGACGGGCGGTCCGGGCCCGACGACCTCGGGCCCGAGGAGATCCACGCGCTGCTGCGCCGCACCTCCGACCGCACCCGCGCCCTCAAGGCCCTGTCACGGCCGCAGCTCGGCCACGGCGCCGCGCTGCTCACCGCGCCGGTCCTGCCGGTGACGATGCGGGCCGCCGTCACCCGCGGCCTGCGCAGGGCCGCCGGTCCGTGGACGTCGACGACCCTGCTCAGCAACATCGGGCGGGTGCCGTACGCCCTCGACTTCGGTGACGCCGGGGCGGCGAGGGCCGTGTGGTTCTCCGCGCCCGCCCGCATGCCGCGCGGCCTGACCGTGACGACCGCCTCCACCGCGGGCCGTCTGCACCTGGCCCTGCGCTGGTCGCGGACGCTGCTCAGCCACGGCGACGGGGCCCATCTCCGCGATCTCTTCGAGCACTATCTGCGTGCCACGCAGGACCTCCACCCGACCCCGGAGGACGGCGGCTCATGACGACCACACGCACCACCCCGCACACGGAAGGGACGTCGGGCACGGACGGGACGGACGAGGCCCGACGGCCTTACGAGCTGCGGGACTTCTACGAGAACCCGGACGTGCCGGTGGCGTCCGGCGACGCCCGCAGCCTGCGCCAGGCCCGGATGCTCGCCGCCGCCCTCGGCCCCGCGAGCACGCGCGCCGGTGTCGTCCTCGACATCGGCTGCGGCGACGGCAGCGCCGCCCGCGTCGCCGCGCCGCTGCTCGCCGGGCACCGCGTCGTCGGCGTCGACTGGTCCCAGGACGCGCTGCGCCGCGCGAGCGGCCACCTGCCGCACGTCGTACGCGGCGAACTCACCGACGGCGGCCTGCCGTTCGCCGACGGATCGGCGGACGCGGTCCTGTTCAGCGAGGTCATCGAGCACCTCGTGGACCCCGACAGCGCCCTTGACGAGCTGCGCCGCGTGCTGCGGCCCGGCGGCCATCTGATGCTGTCCACGCCCAACCTCGCCGCCTGGTACAACCGCGGGCTGCTGCTCGCGGGCGTGCAGCCGGTGTTCTCCGAGGTGAGCCTGCGCGGCATCCACGGCCGCCCCGGGCGTGAGGTGGTGGGCCATCTGCGGCTGTACACCGCCCGCGCGCTCCGGGAGTTCGTGGCCGCGTCCGGCTTCGACGTCGTACGGCTCGCGGGCGCGCCCTTCCACGGCGTGCCGCGGCCGCTGCGCGCCCTGGACCGACTCGCCTGCTCCGTGCCGGGTGCCGCCTCCATCCTGCTGCTGCACGCCCGAAAGGCGTAGCCATGTGGTGGGGTGTGGCCGCGGCGCTGCTCGCGAACCTGCTCTACAGCACCGGCTTCGTCCTGGAGAAGCGGGCGCTCACCGCGATGCCGTCGGTCAGCGTCCGCAACCCGGCCCGGCTGCTCCGCCAGGTGATCTCCAGCCCGCTGTGGATCGGCGGTTCGCTGGCCCTCGCAGCGGGCTTCGGCGCGCAGCTCGTCGTCTACCGGACGCTGCCGATCGCGGCGGCCCAGGGCATCTTCGTCTCCGGGCTCGTGCTGCTCCTGCTCCTGTCGGCGAAGCTGCTCGGCGAGCGCACGTCGGGGCGCGAGCGGTACGCGGTCGGCGCGATCCTCGCCGCGCTCCTGATGGTCGTGCTGTCCCTGAAGGAGGGCACGGACACGGTGGGCCGGGACGCGCCCGCGCCGCTCGTCCTCACGGTCTGCCTGCCGTCGCTCGCGGCCGGTCTGTGGCTGTACGCGTCGGCCGAGCGCCGCACGCGCAGCAAGCACCGCCAGCCGACGACGGGCGTGGAGTACGGCGTCGCCGTGGGCCTGCTCTACGGCGTCAGCTCGCTGGCCATCAAGGGCGTGTCCAGCCATCTGACGTCGGACGGCCTGGGCGGCGCCCTGCTCGACCTGCTGCGCTCCCCGTACCCCTATCTGCTGCTCTTCACCGGCGCGTTCGGCCTGATCATGTCGCAGGCGGCGCTCCAGCGATGCCGGGCCTCACTGATCGTCCCGGTGTGTACGACGGTGACGTCGCTGTTCACCGCCGTGCTCGGGACGCTCGCGTTCGGTGAGGCACTGCCCCACGACCCGGTGCGGCTCACGCTGCGGGTCGCGGGGACGGTGCTCGCGGTGGCGGTGCTCCTGGTGATGCCCAAGCACGACGACCCCGCACCCGCCCTGCCCGCCGAACCGAATCTGCCACCCAAGGAGCTGATGCCCTGATGAACCCCGACGACCCGCTGCTGAAGATCCTCGCCTGCCCGCTGGACAAGGGCCCGCTGATCCTGCTCGCGCCGGAGGCCACCCTCCCCGCCGACCCGTCACCGGACCCGGCGCCCCTGCCCGAACAGGCCCTGTACAACCCGCGTCTGCACCGCCGCTACCCGATCGTGGACGGCATCCCGCAGCTCCTGCCGTCCTCCGGTGAACAGGTCTCGGAGGACGAGCACGAGCGCCTGCTCAAGCTGATCTCGTCGTGACGCCCGCCGCGCGCAAGACCCTCGCCGCCCGCGTCGCGCCCCACCTTCCCACCCACGCGGTGGCCGCCCTCGCCCGCCTCGTCTATCCGCGCTTCGAGCCCGAACTGGCCCGCCTCGGCGAACTGTGCCCGCCCGACTGCGGCACCGCCGTGGACGTCGGCGGCTGGTACGGGCCCTGGTCGCGCCGGCTCGCCCGGCGGGCCCGGCGCGTCGTGACCGTGGAACCGGTGCCGCACCTGGCGCGGCTGCTCGCGGCGGCCACGCCCGGCAACGTCCGGGTGATCCAGGCGGCGGCGGGCGAGGAGCCCGGCACGGCCCGGCTCTGGCTGCCCGAGGACGACCGGGGCGACCGCGGGGTGTCCTCGCTGGTGCGCAGGGACGGGGTGCACGGCACCGCGCTCGACGTGCCGTGCGTGGCGCTCGACGGCCTCGGCCTGCACGACGTGCACTTCATCAAGATCGACGTGGACGGACATGAGCTGCCCGTCCTGCGCGGCGCCCGCGAACTCCTCGGCCGGGACCGCCCGGCGCTCTTCGTCGAACTGGAGGCCCGCATCCAGCCCATCGCCCCGGTCGTCGACCACCTCGCGCACACGCACGGCTACCGCGGCTGGGTCCTGCCGGACGACACCTGGCTGCCCCTGGACTCCTTCGACCTGGAGGCGCACCAGAGCGCCACCTCGTACGTCGTGTCGCAGGGCCTGGTGCGGCGCGCGCTGACGCCGCGGCGGCCGCGGTATGTGAACTCGGTGCTGTTCCTGCCGGACGGACGGCGGCCGGCCGGGCGGGCCGTGCGGGACCATGGGGCGTATGTCCGCTAGCTCCGCCGCCGGGTCCGGTCCGGGTTCCGCACGTCCGCCCGGCCCGTTCACGCCGCTCGACTTCCAGTTGGTCCTGCTGCGCCGCATGGCCGACCACAACCCGGGCCTCGTCGAGGATGCCCGGCACACGCTCGGCGCGTCCGTCGCCGACATGCGCGAGGCCAACCGCCGCTGGCAGGCGATGCTGCACGCGCGCAAGGGGCGCGCGGCGGCATCCCTCCCCCATGGCCTCAAGGGCATGGGAGGTACCCCCATCCGCTCGGTCCTCGGCCCGCCCGAGGCGACCGTGCCCCGGAAGATCGGCGACCTCACGTGCGAGGCGCTGCTCTGGCCGGTGCCGCTCTGGCCCGACCTGCGCTTCGAGGTGCTGCTCGGGCCGAACTCGGCGGTGTGGAACGAGTGGCTGATCCGCGCCCCCGGCACGCCGGGCCCCGCCCTGCGCACCCTCGCCGACCTCACGCCCTGGTCGTGCACCGTCGACGAGGCCGCCCGCGCCTTCGCGCCCGCACGCCCGATGGAGGGCACGGCGCCGACGCGATGGCGGCTCGCGTTCACCGCGCCGGACGCGGAGTCGGGCGAACGGCGGCGCTGTGTCGCGGAGTTCACGTGGGGGCTGCTGCAGCGGCTGTCGTTCCCGGAGGGGTGAGGCGGGCTCCGGTCCTGCGCGACCCCGGGCTGCCGGGCCGGGCGGGCTCCTGGTGCTCCTGGCCTACCGGACGGTCTTGAGGATCAGTTCCGCGACCCGGGGCGGCGAGTCCGGGTGGAGGCCGAGGAAGAGGTTGGGCTCGACGAGTTCGAGCTCCATGACGTGCGGACCGACCTCGTCCCCCTCGCCGTCCCCGTCCACGAGGTCCACCCGCGCGTACAGCAGCTCGGGCGAGCCCGGCACCGCCGCCAACGCCCGCTCGGCGACGTCGAGTTCGGCGTCGGTGGGCCGCCAGGGCCGCGGGTCGGGGTGGGACACCTTGTCGGCGTCGTACGCGGTGCCGGGCGCAAGGACCGCACCCTTCCGTATGGCGTGCAGGAACTGGCCGCCGACGAAGACGAGGGCGCGCTCACCGGTGACGTCGATGCGCCGCATGTAGGGCTGCACCATGGCGGTGAAGCCCTCCTCGTGCAGGCGGGCGATGTGCGCGCGGGCGGCGTCCCGCTCGTCCGCGCCGTACCTGGCCGCGTACCGCGCCCCGGCTCCGGATGTGGGCTTGACGACGAACTCCCGGCCGGCGGGCGGGAGTTCGTCGCCGTCTCCGGGCGCACGGTAGGCCGTGCGGACGGTGGGCACCCCGGCCGCGGCCAGCTCGCCCACGTACCGCTTGTCGGTGTTCCAGCGCACGACGTCCGCGGGATTGGCGAGGCGGGTGAGCCGGGCGCACCGGTCGGCCCACGCCACGTACTCCTCGGCGCGCCAGCTGTAGTCCCACGTGGAGCGGATCATCGCGAGGTCGAATCCGGCCCAGTCGACGTCCGGGTCGTCCCAGCCGACGATCCGGACCTCGGCGCCCGCCTCGTCGAGGGCCCGCGCGAGCACCGGCAGATCACGGTCGTGCCCGGGCTGCGGACGGCGGGTGACGAGCGCGATGCGGGGGCCTGCCACGGGGACTCCTTCTCCGTACGCGCGTCGCACGCGCTCTTCGTAGGCGGTCACAGCCCCCGCAGGCTAACAATCCGGCACCACCCTCCTCAGGGGCCCCTCAGAGAATGAAGACGCTGCGCGTGGTGGACCCCCTCCGCCGAGCGGACCGCTCCGGCGCGACCCGACAGGCACTCAACGTAACGGATCACGCACAGGATGTGACGGGCGCGTGGAGGCGGCCCCGACTCGGGGGCGTGCGCCGTGTGTGGCCCAATCGTGGGGCGGGTCAGGGGAGTTCGTATGATGCGCCCATGGCAAGCACGGGCGAACTGGTCGCCGGACGCTACCGCATCGAGGCGCGGCTCGGCCGTGGCGGCATGGGCACCGTGTGGCGCGCGCGGGACGAACTCCTCGGGCGGGCCGTCGCGGTCAAGGAACTGCACGTCGACGACGCGCTGACCCCCGAGGACGCGCAGCGCCAGCAGGAGCGGACGCTGCACGAGGCACGGTCGGTGGCGCAGGTGAAGCACCCGGGCATCCTCGTGCTGCACGACGTCGTGCGGTACGAGGAGCGGCCCTGGCTGGTGATGGAGCTGATCGACGGCCGGTCGCTGGCCGACCGGGTGGCGGCCGAGGGGCCGTTGCCGCCCGCGGAGGCGGGCCGGGTGGCGCTCGCGCTCCTCGGCGCGCTGCGGGCCGCGCACACGGCCGGGGTGCTGCACCGCGACCTGAAGCCCGCGAACGTGCTCCTGGAGGCGGAGACCGGCCGCGTCGTCCTGTCCGACTTCGGCATCGCGCAGGTCGCGGGGCAGACGCGGCTGACGCAGACCGGGGCGTTCGTGGGCTCGCCCGAGTACACCGCGCCGGAGCGGATGTCGGGGCAGCGGTCCGGGCCCGCGTCCGACCTGTGGTCGCTCGGGGTGCTGCTGTGCGCGGCCGTGGCGGGTGAATCCCCGTTCCACCGGGACTCGGTGGCCGAGGTGCTGCACGCGGTGATCCTGGACGAGATCGCTCCGCCCGACGCCCTCGGCCCCCTCCTGCCGGTGGTCCGGGGCCTGCTGGAACGCGACCCGGAGCAACGCCTCACCGCGACGGCTGCGGAACAGGCGCTCCGTGAGGCCCTGGACGAGCCGATGCCGTCGGCCCCCTTCCCCCCGACTCCCCGGCCCACCTCGGCCGCGGGTGCGGGCGGAACACCCACCACCCCGCCCGTGGGCGGCTGGTCCACCCAGAGGACGATGGGGGTACCCCCTGCGCCTGCGGCCGAGGTGGGCGCAGGCGGACCCCGCGACGCCGGGCAAGCCACTCTCCGCGACCCCGGCCCCCGCTCCCGCACGGCCATGGCCCTGGCCACCGCGGCCGCCGTCCTGGCGACGGGCGGCATAGCCACAGCGGCCTGGCTGCTGTCCTGGAACGGCGACGACTCCGGCGACCGGGGCAAGCGGACGACCGAGGCGGCGGACAAGAAGGAACTGCCGCCGTCCGAGGACAACTCCCCCTCCGGCCCCGGGACATCCCCCGACTCCGCCGCGCCACCGGACACCGAGGACCGCCCGGACAACTCCCCGGCCGAGGACTCGGCCAAGCCCCCTGGCGCAGCCGAGGCCAAGCCCCCCGCGGGCTACCGTACGGTCACCGACCCCTCCGGATTCACCCTCACCGTCCCCGACGGCTTCACCCGCTCCCCCGAACCGCCCCGCGTCTACTACTACTCCGCCGCCAAGAGATTCCGCATCGGCGTCCACCCCCAGCCCAAGGCCCCGGCCGGTCCCTACGCGGTGATGCTGCGGGCCCACCGCAAGGGCCCCTCGAACTACCCCGGCTACCGCACCGGCTCCGTCACCCGCACCACCCACAACGGCCACCCCGCCGCCCTGTGGACCTTCGCCTGGGACGGCGCCGGCTCCGACGGCGGCCCCCGCGTCACCTACGACCTGAGCTGGAACGAGAACGGCAAGATGCACGACGTGTGGGTGTCGGCGCCCGCGAAGAACCGCGCCCTGGGCAAGCGGTACTTCGACCGGGCACTCGCGTCCTTCAAGCCGTCGTACTGACGCCCCCGGCCGCGCGTCCCGCACACCGCGCGGCGAACTCATGCGAACAGGGGAGCAGTTGTTCCCTGGAACAGGTGATCGTCGCCGCAGGGATTGCGTGCGGCACGCGTGATTGACGATGCTTACGGTGCGCAAGCGACGAGCTGCAGACCGTAGTTGGCGCGGTCCCATTCGTACACGTATCACCATGTCCCAAGGAGAAGCACCACCATGAACCTGCTCACCGACATCCTCGCCGGCGTCGTCCACTTCGTCGGCTGGCTGGTCTGACGGCCGCGTAACCGTCAGCGGTAACGAGCCGCGGCGCCGCCTCCCCTCGTCCCACGGGGAGGCGGCGCCGTCATGTCCGGTGCCGGGCAAGGGACTTGGGTCAGCGCGGCGGCGGCCCGGCGCCCGCGCGCTGCGGATAGAACTCGCGCGGAGCGCCCCGCGCGTCCCGGGCCCGGCCGAGCAGCCCCGCCGGGTACTCGACGAGCCAGTAGCTCACCGCCCCCGCGGCCACCGCCACGGCGAGCACGATCAGCGCCCCGGCCGCGAAGCCGAGCGGACCGCGCGGCAGCAGCCCCCACTGGGCCAGCTCCACCATCACCGGCTCGTGCCAGATGTAGAGGCTGTAGCTGATCAGGCCGACGCCGGTCACCCAGCGCGCCCGCAGCGCCCCGAGCCACCGCGCCCGGCCGCCGTCCCGCTCCCGGGGCCGCAGCGTCGCGTACAGGAGCACGGACCAGAGCAGCGCGGCCAGCGGATGGTAGTAGGTGTACGCGGTGTTCCCCGGGTCGGCCGCGTACGAGAGGGCGTACACACCGCCGAACGCCGCGAGCGCCAGCGGCCCCGCGACCCGCGCGTCCAGGCGCCCCCGCTCCCCGAGCGCCACCAGGAGCACGGCGAGCGCCATGCCCGCCGCGAAGCCGCCGAAGCGGGCCTGCGGGCCGAAGTACACCGGCCAGTCGGTGTACGGCACGTCCAGGACGTGGTGCGCGACCGCGATCCACAGCAGCGGCGCCACGAACAGCGTCCCGCAGCCCGACAGGCACAGCGCCACCCGCGCCCGCCGCGTGGCCAGGCGGCGGCAGGCCCGGATCGCGAGCGGCCCGAGGGCCACCAGGGCCAGGTAGAAGGCGACTTCGAGGGAGAGCGACCAGGTCGGGCCGAGGGTGTAGAAGATGCGTTCGCGGTCGAAGACGTGCGTGAAGGTGAGGTGGCCGAGCAGGTCGCGCCAGTCGCCGGGCAGGGTCGGGTTGCGGCTCGACCAGACGAGGAGGACCGCGAGGAAGTACAGCGGCAGGACGCGGATCGCCCGCCGGAACAGGAAGTCCCGGCCCGAGCGCACCCCGGTCCCCTCCGACGGGGGCGCGTCCGGGCCGTCGATGGCCGCGCGCGCGTACGACAGCGTCAGCAGGTACGCCGACATCACGAAGAACAGGTCGATGACCTCCAGGGAGATCAGCGCGCCCAGATAGGGGTTGTCGACCGGTGGGTGCGCCCCGGTGGCGTCGTACGTGTAGTACTGCTGCCACACGTGGAAGACGACGGTGCTGAGGGCGGCGAGGCCGCGCAGGCCCTGGAGTTCAACGGCGCGGGCGCGGGCGGGCCTGCGGGTGCGGGGCTCGGGGAGGGGCTCGGCGGGGAGGGGGGCGGCCTTCGTGAGCACGGCGTCCGGCGGCCTCATGAGGCCTCCGCGTCCGCCGCCGCGGTGCGCGGTGTGACCCGCCACTGCCGCTGCCCCAGCGCCTCCTTCAGATGTGACTGCCGGGCCACGAGATTCTTGAAGTGGGTGTAGAAGGCCGTAGTGACGAGGAGGTAGCGCCAGAACCAGGCCTTCCTGCGGCGCAGTTCGGGCACCGCGAGCCGCCACGCGAAGGCGGCCTGCACCACCCCGGCGGACAGCGTGACCGCCGCGGCGAGCAGGCACACCGGCACCGCCCAGTCCAGCTTGTCCGCGCCGCCCGCCCGCCACGCGGCGTGCAGCAGCACCGGCAGGATCTGCAGGGTCAGCCAGGGCTGCACCTCGCGCCACCCCAACAGGACACACAAGCCCGTCTTCTGACGGGGTGTGAACTGCTCCGAGCGCAGGGCCGCGCGCAGATGCCGCAGCGACACCTGGAGCCAGCCCTGCGCCCAGCGGGAGCGCTGGTTCCACAGCGGCCGCAGTGTCGTCGGGGCCAGTTCGCGCGAGATGAGGGTGCGGTCCATGGCGATGCGGGCGCCCGCGCCGAGGGCCCGCAGGGTGGAGTCGATGTCCTCCGTGAGCATGGAGCCGTGCATCCGGGTGCGGGCGAGGACGTCGGTGCGCCAGAAGCCGTTGGAGCCGCCGAACACCCCGAATCCGTACAGGCGGGTGCGGCCCGGGTGGCTCACGGCGTAGATGGCCTCGAACTCGACGGCGACCATCCGCGCCACCCACGAACTGTCGCCGTTGCGGACCACGCAGTGCCCCTGGACGACGTCGTAGCCGTGGGACAGCCAGTCCCAGGCGTGCCGGAACGCGTCCGGCGCCGGATGGTGGTCGGCGTCGAAGACGCCCACGAACTCGCCGCGCACCCGCGTCACGGCCGCGTTCAGGTTCTGCGCCTTGGACGTGGAGCCCGCGACGGGCAGCAGCACCAGCCGCGGATCGCGGCGCGCCACCTCGCGCAGGGTGTCCTCGACGGGCAGCGGGTGCGGGGTGTTGTAGGCGAGGACGATCTCCAACTCGCCCGGGTACTCCAGGCGCAGGAAGGACTCGACGGTGTCGACGATCGTCGCCGCCTCGTTCGGCAGGTACGCCGCGATGACCGCGCTCGCGGGCGGGTACGGCTGCGCGGCGGCGGCCGGACGCCCCGGCGCGTCCAGCGCGAACAGGCACTCCAGGACGATGAGCAGCGCCGACGCCACGAGCCCCGCGACGACGACCCAGTAGGCGTACGCGGCCACGTCCCAGCCGAGACGGTCGTACGCCTGCTGGTACAGCAGAAACGGTACGCCGACGCCGAGGAGCAGCATCAGGACGGGCGAGAGGAGCGGGGTGAGCGCGGCGCGCAGGGCGCCGAGGCCCACGCGGGCGCGGGCGTGCCGGGGCCCGTCCTGCGCCCTCGCCCGCATCCACGGCTGCCAGCGCACCGGCCGCAGATCGCGGTGGCGCAGGGCCTCGTCGGTCGCCTCGCGCGCGCTGCGGGCGGCCGCCTCGTGGCCGCCGGAGTCCTCGTACGCGGTGAGCGGGGTGAAGCCGATGGCCGGGGTGAGCCGGACGTTCTCGTCCGCGACGACGAACCGGGTGCCCGCGACCGACGCCGCGAACGCCGCGAGGTCCTGCCGCGCGCTCTCCTCGTCGACGCCGGGCATCAGGACAAGCAGATGCCCGTCGTCGTCCCAGCCGAGCCGGTCGCAGACGCTCCCCAGGCCGCCCCGGGCTCCCGCCCCGACGGGCGCGGTACCGCCCGCGACCTGTGCGAGCCGCTCGGCGACCTCCCGGTGCACGCGCGGCCCGAGCCGCTTCTCCAGGGCGGGCATCTCGGCGACCCCGACGACGGCGAGGACACCGCCGCGCCGCGCGGCCGCGGGGCGGCGCAGCTCACGGTCCAGCTCGTCCATGAAGTGCGGCCCGGAGTACAGCCCCGTCCGTGGGTCGCGCAGCAGCTGCTCCACCGGTACGGGGACGCGGTGCAGCTTCGCCGCGATGCGCGCCGACAGTTCCACGGGCGCGCAGCCGCTCGGCAGACAGTCGTCGGCGCCCCGCCGCAGCAGCTCGGCGACCGCGGCGGGCTCGCGCGCCGCCGCGCCCACCAGGACCAGCGGCAGCGCCTGCCCGGCAGGCTGCGACCGCACCTCCGTGATGACGTCGCCCCCGCAGCGCCGCCCGCCAGGGCCGTCGTCGAGCGCGACGATGGCGTCCGGCGGGGTCTGGCGTATGTGCGGGTGTATGTCACCGGGGACGGTGTGGTCGACCTCGTAGCCGCTCGACTCCAGGGTGCGGGTGAGCTGTTCGCGCCCCGGGCCCGGGGCCGCGACGGCGAGGATGCGGCCGGGGGCATGCGGGGGCGGGGCGCTGGATAGGTTGGTGGTGCCCGAGGGCGTGGCCGGTGCGGGGGCGGTAGGGGTTGAGGTCGGAGTGGTTCCGGATGAAGAGTACGAAGTGAGCAAAGTGGGTGGTCCCATCCTGTTTCGGATTGTGGGGGGAGGACCGGTTGAGTCGACCGGAGCACGGGCCGCGGGCTGCTGCCCAGCGGCTACCGGCTGTTGACTTGTGAACCGCCGAACAGCCCCCAGAACCAGGGACAAACGGCCACTTCAGCCTCAACGATCACTGTGACACCGCACCTTCGGCGGCGTAACGCTCTCATTAAGCCGCCGTGCACACACCGAGGAGTACGACCCGTGGATTCCGAGCCCCTCTTCCCCGCCCTCACCACGCCGGGCCCCGCCCCCGCCGTGACCTTCGGCGACCGCACCCTGACCTACGCCGACCTGGCCACCACCACGACCGCCCTCGCCGCCCGCCTCACCGCGGCGGGCGCGACCCGCGTGGCCGTCTGGGCCACCCCCACCCTGGAAACGGCCGTGGCGGTGGTGGCGGCACTCAGGGCCGGGGTGCCCGCGGTGCCGCTGAACCCGAAGTCGGGGGCGGCGGAGCTGGGCCACATCGTGGCGGACAGCGAGCCGTCGCTGGTGCTCGCGGGGGTGGGGGACGGGTTGCCCGAGGTGCTTGAGGGGGTGGGGCGGGTGGATGTGGAGGTGCGGGTGGGTGGCGCGGGCGCGGGCGCCACGGACTTGGCGGGCGTGGACGGCGCGGGCGTGGACGGCGCGGGCGTGGACGCCTCGTATACCGCCCCCGCCGCCCTGGACCCCTCCTCCGCCGCCCTCATCGTCTACACCTCCGGCACCACAGGACCGCCGAAGGGCGCCGTCCTCTCCCGCCGGGCGGTCTCCTCCACCCTGGACGCCCTGGAGGACGCCTGGCAGTGGACCGACGCCGACGTCCTCGTGCACGGCCTGCCCCTCTTCCACGTGCACGGCCTGATCCTCGGGATCCTCGGCCCGCTGCGGCGCGGCGGCTCGGTGCGGCACCTGGGCAGGTTCAGCACCGAGGGCGTGGCCCGGGAGCTGGCCACCGGCGGGACCATGCTGTTCGGGGTGCCGACGATGTACCACCGGATCGCCGAGGCGCTGCCCGACGAGCCGGAGCTGGTGAAGGCCCTGTCCGGGGCGCGGCTGCTGGTCTCGGGCTCGGCGGCGCTGCCCGTCCACGACCACGAGCGGATCGCGTCCGCGACGGGGCGGCGGGTCGTCGAGCGCTACGGCATGACGGAGACGCTCATGAACACCAGCGTCCGCGCGGACGGCGAACCGCGCGCGGGCACCGTCGGCGTACCGCTGCCCGGCGTCGAACTCCGCCTCGTCGACGAGGCCGACGCCGAGATCCCGCGCGACGCCGGGCCCGAGGCGGTGGGCGAGATCCAGGTCCGCGGCCCGAACCTCTTCACCTCCTACCTCAACCGGCCCGACGCCACGGAGGCGGCCTTCGCGCCCGGCGGGTGGTTCCGCACCGGGGACATGGCGGTGCGGGACGCCGACGGGTACGTCCGCATCGTCGGGCGCAAGGCGACCGACCTCATCAAGAGCGGGGGGTACAAGATCGGGGCCGGTGAGATCGAGAACGCGCTCCTCGAACACCCCGGCGTCCGCGAGGCCGCCGTCACCGGCGAGCCGGACCCCGACCTCGGCGAGCGGGTCGTCGCCTGGATCGCCCCCGCCGACCCCGCCCTGCCCCCGACCCTCGACGACCTGGCGGCCCACGTCGCCTCCCGGCTCGCCCCCCACAAGCGGCCGCGGGTCCTGCACCTCGTGGACGCGCTGCCGCGCAACGACATGGGGAAGATCCTGAAGCGGGCGCTGGGGAAGGGCTGAGGCCGGGGGCCCTGTTGGGCTTTCCCCAGTCCCGCCCCTTCCCGAAACCGGGGCTCCGCCCCAGACCCCGCTCCTCAAACTCCCCCAAGCCCTTAAGGAGCAGGGGACCCTCATGAGGGGCTAAGACCTTGCTGCACGAGCACATTTTCAGCCCGTCCGGCGATTGAGGACGAGGCGCGGAGCGCCGACAAGCGGGGGTCCGGGGGCGCGGCCCCCGGTTTCGGAGAAGGGGCGGGACTGGGGCGCCCCCGCGAGGCCTACCGCACCCCCACCCCCCGCACGACCTCCTGCGACACCGCCCCACCCCGGTCGTCCCGCACCTTCGCCCGGAAGGAGATCGCCTCCGCGTCGCCCGGGACCTTCAACTTGCCCTTCCAGGCGGCCGATCGGCCGGAGCGGGCGAGGTGGACGTCCTGCCAGGACTTGCCGTCGTCGTAGGAGACGGACAGGGTCGCGGTGCCGATTCGACCCGTGCCGACGGCGCCCCGCACGTACTCGGCGGAGATGCCGACCGGCACGGTCCGGCCGCCGCGGACGTCGCCGGAGAGGTCCGTGGGGACGTCGAAGCCCAGGTTCAGGAGGGGCAGGAACGTCTTGCGGTCGGCGGGGGTGCGGGCGGAGCGGAAGGTCCACTCGGAGTGGGCCTTGGTGGCGAGGCGCCAGCGGGTGGGGGACATGGTGGTGTCGGTGACGAGTTTGTAGGGGCGTTCTTCGGGAGCCGCGCCGGTGACGTAGACGCCGGAGCTGGTGCGGCGGTCGACCAGTTCGCCGTCGGCGTAGACCGCGGTGGTCTGGGTCAGGGAGTCGTCGTTCCAGACGTCGCCGAAGCCGGTGTGGTCGGGGCCGGAATCACCCCAGCCGGGAGCGTTGAAGTCCAGGTTGTCGCCGCTGCGCTGCTGCCCCCAGCCGAGTCCGGTGCCGAGCCAGGGGTGCCAGACCGGCTTGAACCAGTCGAGCGGGGTGCGCTTGCCGGGGCGGTAGTCGACGAGGCCGCTGCGCTGTTCCACGGCGTCGGGGCCGTAGCGGAGGGACTCGTGCCAGTGGCGGCCCTTGCCGGCGGCGACGTAGTCGGTGCGGGTGGCGGGGTAGGAGATCCGCTCGGGGAAGCCGAGGCCGATCTCGAAGGTGTCGGTGAGGGAGTAGCGGAACTCGCCGCCGGGTTCCGTGCGGCGGGTGGGGGCGTGGAACTTGGTGGGGATCACGGCCAGTTCGCGCGCCGAAGGCCGGTACGTCAGGTCGCGGGACGGGATCGCGCCCGCGTGGCCGTCCTCCAGGTCGTAGACGTACGGCGTGTAGGGCGTCGACTCGGACTCCACCGAGCGGCCGCGCCGCGCCGCGTCCCGCAGCTTCGCCCCGTCCGCCGCGTTCACCGTCGCGATCATCAGCGGCCGGTCCGCGTTGTCGTCCGTGCCGAACCAGGCGTTCAGCCGGCCGGGCACGTCGTCCGTCACGAACAGCGCCTTCGCGCCCGCGTCCTGCGCGGCCTGCGCGAGCCGTGAGGGCGTCAGCTGGCCGGCACCGCCCTTGCGGGTCACCACAACCGCCTTGCCCCGTACGTCCTTTCCTTCGTACGCGGACGGCGAGCCGTCGCCCGCGTCGGCCAGCTTCAGGCGGGAGCGGCCCTCGCCCAGGGTGGAGCCGGGCTGCGCCACGGCCTCGCCGATGCCCTTGACGTCGAGGAGCGGCTTGCCGAGGCGCCACACCGTGCGGTACTCGAAGCGCCCGTCGGCCACCTTCGGCGTCGGCGCCGCGAACACGCTGTCGTACTTCACCGGCACCTGCACGGCACCCTGGTAGGCGGATCCGTTCGCGGTGCGGTCGTACTCCATGACGAGTTGGCGGGTCTCCGCGCGGCGCGGCACCTGGGTCTTGATCTCGCGCAACGTGCGGGCGTCCAGGGTGACTTCACGGTCGCGGTTCAGGGTGATCTCGGGGGCCGTCAGGAAACCGATGCCCAGGGAGTCCTTGCCGTGCGTGCCGCGTACGTCGAGGAACGAGGACAGGGCGTACGCCCCGGGCTTGAGGCGGAGCTTCAGTTCACCGGCCCCCCCTACCGTCGCCGGGTACGGGTCCACCCCCTTCATCAGCGGCTGGACCACCAGGTCGGCGGGGGTCGCGGCGCCGTCGCGGTCCTTGACCTTGACGGTGAGCGTGTACCGCTCCTCCTCCTTGACCAGGCCGAACGCGGTCCGCGCGGCCTCCTTGCCGCCCGCGCTCGCCACCACCGCGCCGCTGGTGGCGCCGACGGGGGCCTTGGCGCCGTCGCCGGTCACGGTCGTCGAGGCGGTGCCGTGCGCGGGGACGGTGAGCCTGGTGTCGGCGAGGGTGACCACGCCGTCGGCCGCGCCCCGCGCCGCGAGGGTCAACTCCACGGGGTCGGAGGAGGAGTTGGTGTACGTCAGGGTCCTCGCCACCGGCTTGTTCCCGGAGTACGGCCAGCGGTAGAAGCCGAAGTCGGCGCCGCCCGTCGCGGTGATCTTCGCGTCGATCGCCGACGGCACGTCCACCCGGCCCGCGCCCAGCTCGTACACGGACGCGTCGAGGGCGCCGGACGTGGACATCAGGGCGTCCTTGAGCTGCTGTCCGCTCCAGTCGGGGTGCCGCTCGGCGAGGAGCGCGGCGACGCCCGCGATGTGCGGGGTCGCCATCGACGTACCGCTCATGGAGGTGTAGTAGCCCTCCCCGGACGTGAGTTGGGAGCGGGCGGCAAGGATGTCGACGCCGGGGGCGGACAGGTCGGGCTTGAGGGCGTTGTCGCCGGAGCGTGGGCCCTGGCTGGTGAAGTACGCGGCCTTGTCGGCGGAGTCGACGGCGCCGACGGTCAGCGCGGAGTCGGCCGCGCCGGGCGAGCCGATCGACGAGGGCGCGCCGGTGTTGCCCGCCGCGACGACGAAGAGCGCGCCGGTGTCCTTGGAGAGCGTGTTGACGGCGGCGGCCATCGGGTCGGTGCCGTCGCTGGGCTCCCGCGAACCGAGGCTCATGGAAACGATCTTGGCGTCGACGTCCTTCGCGGCCCACTCCATGCCCGCGATGATCTCCGACTCGCTGCCGAAGCCCTCGTCGCTGAGCACCTTGCCGACGGCGAGGTCCGCGCCCGGCGCGACCCCCTTCTCCTTGCCGTCGGACGCGGCGCCGCTGCCGCCGACCGTGGACGTGACGTGGGTGCCGTGGCCGCCGCGGTCGGCGACCTCCTGGCCGGGGATGAAGCTCTTCGTCGCGCCGATGCGGTCCTTCAAGTCGGGGTGCGTGAGATCGGCGCCGGTGTCGAGGACGGCGACCTTCACGCCCTTGCCGGTGAGCCCGGCCTCCCAGGCCTTGGGCGTACCGATCTGGGCGTTGCTCTCGGCCAGGTCGGCCTCGACACGGCCGTCGAGCCGGATCTGCGCGATGCCGCCGCCGAAGCGGCGCCCGCCGCCCCGCGCCGCCTCGCCGTCGGCGGTGGTGACGGCCCGCCAGAAGGCGGTGCCCTTGGCCGCCTTGAGCGCGGCGGCGCGCGCACTCGGCAGCGAGCGGACCTTGTCCGCGCCGCGCGGGGCCCGCGCGTCCGCCGCGGTACGGGACGTGTCGTACGTGACGATCAGCGGCGTCGTCGCCTTGGCGCCGCCGCGGTCCCCGCCCTGCCGCAGCAGCTCCGTGACGTCGAACAGCCGCTTGTCCAGGACGCCCGCGCGCAGATAGGGGCGTGCCTCGTCCGGTACGACGGTGACGCGGCCGTCGGCCACGGAGGTGCGGACGGCTCCGCTCGCGCCGCGCGGCCGCTCCACCGTGACGGTCTGCTTGCCGCCGCCGAGCGGGGTGACGGTGACCTCGTCGCCGGTGATGAGGGTGACGGTCCTGGGGGCGCGTGCGGCCGCGGACTTGCCGCCGCCGTGCGGCTGTTGGGCCTTGCCCGAGGCCCTGGCGGACTCCGCGGCGGCCGCCGGGGTGCCCGTGGCGGTCGCTGCCAGGGAGGCGGGGAGCAGGGCGAGGGCCAGTCCCGCGGGCAGGATTCTGAGCCGGGCGCCACGGGCTCTTCGGCCCGCGGGGGCTCTTCCTCTTCGTCGGCTGGGGGCGCTTCGGGGTCTCGGCATCAACGCGACCTCTCTTCGTCGGCTCCGGGTGGGGGGTGGTTCCCGGGTGCTGCGAAGAAGTGTCAGGCGCGTGATGTTGCGGGAGAGTTGCCAGGGGCTGGCGGGAAGCTGCCAGGGCGGCTTCCCGCCAGGTCGGCGGTTCGGCAAGAATGTCGGCGAGCGGGTGACACGGGTCTTCTACGGGGGCGGTCATGGACGGTCTGGTGCAGTTCACGACGGACGGCGGGGCGCATGTGGTGCTCGCCGACGTCGACGACGACGGGTCGGGCGCCCGCCTGGTGTCGCGCGGCGACGGCCCCGCTCTGGCCGCCCGCACCTTCGAGGCCTCCCTCGGCCCGGTGCGCACCGCCGCCGAGTCGGCCCTGCGGGTGTTCCGCGACGGCGAACTCGCGCCGGACTCCGTGGAGATCGAGTTCGGCGTACGGATGACGGCGGAGGCCGGAGCGGTCATCGTGAAGGGCTCCGGGGAGGGGCATCTGCTGGTGCGGCTCTCGTGGTCGCCGGAGCGGGGGCCCGAGCGGGGCGGAGCGGCCGGGGCCGTGGGTGCGGCCGGGGCGGCGCAGGCCGCGGGGGCCACGGGGCCCCTGGGTGACTCCGAGAACGCGGGCGCCCCGGGGAGCACGGGCGCTCCAGGGAACTTGGGGCCCGCGGCCTCGAACGGAGAGCCCGCGCCCGCCTCATGAGCAGTACGACCTGGCATGCCCGGGTGCAGTGCGGACGCGAGACCGGCGCCGGGTTCCTCGTGTCGGAGCGGCACGTGCTGACCTGCGCGCACGTCGTGCGGGACAGCGGCGCCGCCGGGGTCGCGGTCTCCTTCCCGCACCGCGGGGAACTCGGCGCGGTACCGGCCGTCGTCGGCGCGCACGGCGGCTGGAGCGGCCACGACGACCACTCCGGCGACCTCGCTGTCCTCGAACTCGACCGGGCCGTGCCGATCCCGCCCGCCGGATTCGCCGCCCCCGACGACGCCTACCTGGAGCCCCGCCCGCGCCTGGTCGTGTACGGCTTCCCGCGCGGGTACGCCGAGGGCACCATCGCCGAGTACCGCGCCACCGCCGCCCAGCTGATCGCCGACGAGTGGGTCCAGCTGGAGGCCTGGAGCGCGCACGGCCAGCCGCTCGCGCCCGGCTTCAGCGGGGCCGCGGTGGCCCTCGCCGACAGCGGGCTCGTCGTCGGCATGGTGTCGGCGGTGGCCGGGGCGGCCGGGGTGCGCAACGGGCGGATGCTGCCCGCGCCGGTCATGGCCCGCTACTGGCCCCGCCTCGCCGAGCTGATCCCGGTGCCCGGCCGGGGCCGCACGACACCGCACCGGCTGCGCGCCCTGGTCGAGGACGCCGAGAAGGCGGGCCCGGCGGCGGGGCGGTCGGCCGCGTGGGCGCCGGAGCGGCTGTACCTCGACGCGGTCGGGCCGCTGGGACCGCCGGTGCCGCCGGGCGGCTTCGCGTCGCTGTGGTCGGCGGCCTGGTACGTGCTCTGGGAGGTGGACGTGCCGGGGGCCGTGGAGCGGTTCGCCGACCGGCTCGCGGAGCTGGCGGAGGGGCGGGGCGAGGGCAGGGGCGAGTTAGAGGAGGGGCCCGGCGCGGGGCTCGGGTCCGGGCCGGGGCGCGCACGGGACGTACGGCAGGCGTGCGACGTACGGGACGCGCCTCTCGTAGGAGACGGGCGGGGCGCCCCCGCGGTGTCGGAGGCCGTGGCCGCGCCGGGGGCCCCTGCGGCTCCGCGCACGGCCGGGCGCGGCAGCTCCCCCTGGCCCTCCTGGTCCCCCATCCTCGTCGAACTCGCCCGCAGCGGCGCCGGCGGCGACCAGGTCCTGGTCGAGGTGTCCGCGTGCCGCGACGGGCACCGGCACCCGGTGGGTTCGCGGACCCTCGCCAGGAGCCAGGTGCGGCCGTACGTCCAGGAGCGCATCGACGAGGCCTTCGGCCAACTCGCCCCGGACGCCGCTGAGTTGATCGCTTTCGTACTGCCCCGGGAGTGGCTCAACGAGCCCGTGGCCCGCTGGGAGCGCAGCGTCGACGACCCGACGCCGCTCGGCTGCTCCTACCCCCTGGTCGTCACCGACCGGGCGCGCCGCGCGGGCGGCCTGCGCCACCAGCTCGCCCGCACCTGGGACCGGCTCGACGGCAAGTCCACGACGGTCGTGCACCGCGTCGACTGCGCCACCGGGGAACAGCCGAACAAGCTGCGCTTCCGCCTGCGCAGCGGCGAGGCCGACCTCGCGGGGTTCGCCGCCCCGCCCCGGGCGCCCCGCCTGAAGCGCCACTTCGAGGTGTCCCTGAACGCGCCCGCGCCGGCGCTGCTGTGGGCGCGGGTGGGGTGTGAGCACGGGGGTGGGGAGACTGGGGGTGCTGGGGGTGCCGAGGGCGCTGGCGGGACGGGGGGCGCCCGTGGCTCTGCCGAAGACCCCGCACCCCCCACCCCCTGCCCCGGCTCCGCCTTCCTGGACCAGCTCGCCGCCCATCTGACCCGGCTGCCGCCCGCCGAACTTCCGCGCCACGTCCTGGCGTTGCGCGAGAGCGCCGACGCCGCCGACGAACCCGAACTGCACTGGGCCCGCGACATCCAGCTCCTGTGGGACGACCCGCGCTGCTTCCCGGACGCGGCGGCCGCCCCGCTGCACTCCCCCGTCACCTGACCCCGTCCGCACCGAGGAGAGAGTCCGCATGTCCCTGTGGCCCGTCTACACCGGCACGAACGAGCCGCACGACGGCATCACGCGGCTGCCCCCGCCGCCGCCGTGGCGCGCCTTCGACGGCGGTCCCGTCCTGGACGCCCCGCGCACGGACCGCTCCGCGACCTCCCCGGACCGCGCGCACCGCGCCCGCACCTACCGCGCCACCGACGAGTGCGTCCAACTCGTCAACGCCGCCCTGTACTTGCGCCGGCCGCTGCTGGTCACAGGACCGCCCGGCAGCGGCAAGTCGAGCCTCGCGTACGCGGTCGCGCGCGAGCTGGGCCTCGGTCCGGTGCTGCGCTGGAACATCACCAGCCGCAGCACGCTGCACGACGGCCTGTACCAGTACGACCCGCTGTCCCGCCTGTACGCGGCGGGCCGCGCCGCCGCCGAAAGCGCCCCGGGCGCCGGGCCCCGCACCGGCATCGACTCCGGTGTCGGCACCGGTACCGGCACGTCAGGCACCCCAGGCGCACCTGACACTCCAGACACCGACGCCACGGCAGGCACCACCCCCACCGCCCCGCCCCAGGACCGCACCGGCATCGAGGACCACCTCCGCCTCGGCCCGCTCGGCACCGCCCTGCTCCCCTACGCCCACCCCCGCGCCCTGCTCATCGACGAGATCGACAAGAGCGACCTGGATCTGCCGAACGACCTCCTGAACGTCCTGGAGGAGGGCCAGTACGAGATCCCCGAGCTGGCGCGCGTCGCCCGGCACACGCCGTCCGCCTCGCTGCCCGCCGACGGCTCGGACGATCCGGTCACCGTGGTGAAGGGCCGGGTGCGCTGCCGCGCGTTCCCGTTCGTGGTGCTCACCAGCAACGGCGAGCGCGAGTTCCCGCCCGCCTTCCTGCGCCGCTGCGTCACCCTGCGCCTGCGCCGCCCGCACGGCGAGCACCTGGAGGAGATCGTCCGCGCCCACCTGGGCGAACCCGACGCGCACGCGAGGGAGTTGATCGACCGGTTCGTGGCCCGGGGCAGCGGCGGCGAGCTGGCCACCGACCAGCTGCTCAACGCCATCTACCTCACCGGCGCGGCCGGTCTCGACGCCTCCTCGCGGGACGAGTTGGCGCGGCTGCTCATGCCGTATCTGAGCGAGGGCGCGGAGCACGCTCCGGACCAGGGTTCCGATGCGGCCTTCTGACCAGGCGGAGGGCGGGGGCGCCCCGGGAGCCGGGCGCGCCCCCGCTCCCACCCGTGCCTCCGCCGTCGCCGGGCTCGCCGCCGTCCTCAGCGGCGCGGCGGGCGGAGGCGAAGGGCCGTCCGCCGCCGAGCTCGCCGAACTCCTCTGGCTCGCCCGGCATCTGCCGCCGCCCCCGGAGCCCGAGAGCCCGGACGGGACAGTGGACAGCGGCACGGCGGCACGGCCGTCGGCACCCGGCGCCCCGGGTCCGGGCGGCCCCCTCGCGACGCCCCGCGCCGACGCGGCCCGACCACCCTCCGCCGACCCGGCCACCCCGGAAGACCCAGCGGCCCGCACCGGCTCGGCGGCCCCGACCGCCCCGGACCCCGCCCCGTCACCGCACCCCGGCCGCACTCCCCCGGCCGCCGCCCCCACCCCGCACGCCGACTCCCGCGTCCCCCTGCACCTCCCCGCCGCGAGCCACCGCCCGGACACCTCCGGGCACACCCCGACGGACCCCGGAGCAAGCCCGGCCCACCCCACCCGCACAGCGGTCGACGGCACCGTCCTCCACGTACCCGTACCGCCGATGATCGCCCACCCGCTGGCGCTCCAGCGCGCCCTGCGTCCGCTCGGGCGCCGGGTGCCCGCGCCCGTCGGGCGGGTCCTCGACGAGGAGGCGACCGCGCACCGCATCGCCGCGCTCGGCGCGCACCCGCGCGGCTGGCTGCCGGTGCTCCGCCCGGCACAGGAGCGCTGGCTGCGGCTGTGTCTGGTGTACGACGACGGGCCGACGATGCCCGTGTGGCGGCCGCTGGTGCGCGAACTGCACGCGGCCCTGGTGCAGTCGGGGCTCTTCCGCACGGTCGAGCTGCACCGGGCCGGGCCCGACGGCACGGTTCCGGCCCGCGCGGCCGCCGCGCCCGCCGCGGGCCGTACCGTCGTCCTCCTGGTCAGCGACTGCATGGGCCCGCAGTGGCGGGAGGGCGGGGCCGGACGCCGCTGGTACCGCACGCTGCGGCACTGGGCGTCGCGGCTGCCCCTCGCCGTGCTCCAGCCGTTGCCCGAACGCCTCTGGTCCACGACCGCGCTGCCCGCGACGCCGGGCCTGCTCGCCGCGCCACACGCCGCCGCCCCCGCCGCCACGTACACGTTCGAGCCCTTCGACCCCGATGCCGCCGAGCCGTCCGCCGTCCCCCCGGACGCCCTGCCCGTGCCCGTCCTCGACGCGTCCCCGCGGTGGCTGGCGAACTGGTCGTCGCTCGTCGCCGACGTGGGCGGGCGCCGACTGCCGGGCTCCGTCGGGTGGTTGGCGCCGCGCCCGGCCGCGGCGCTCGCCCAGGACGGCGTGGAGCGCGCGGACGTCACGCTCCTGTCCCCGCAGGACCTCGTCCTGCGCTTCCGTTCCACCGCGTCGCCGGAGGCGTTCCGCCTGGCCGGGCATCTGGCGGTGGGCGAGCCGCACCTGCCGGTCATGCGGCTCGTCCAGGCGGCGGTGGAGCGGCGCCCCCGCGCCCAGCACCTGGCTGAGGTCATCCTCAGCGGCATGCTCACGGACACGCCCGAAGGACCGCCGGGGTCGTACGCGTTCCGGGACGGCGTGCGGGAGGTGCTGCTCGGGACGGTGCCGAGGTCGGCGCGCGGGCGCACCCGGCAACTCCTGGCCCGGGTAGGGGCGTTGATCGACGAGCGGGCGGGGGTGGCGCCCGGGGAGCTGCGGGCCGTGGCGCTGGGGGCCGGGCGGGGCGCCGGGGCCGCCCCGGCGGCGGTCGAGGGAGAGCCGTTCGCGACGGTGAGCGCGGAGAGCGTGCGGCAGTTGGCGGGGGTGGCGGCAGAGGACGAGGGCTCGGTCTCCGGGCTGATCGACGGGCGGTACCGGGTGACGCGCCGGTTCCGGCACGGTCACGACCTGTGCGCGCAGGACACCCAGCGAGGCGACCGCACCGTGGTCGTGGCACGCTACCGCGACGCGCCGCCGGACTCGCTCTGGCGCTTCGAAACGCTGCGGCGCGCCCTTTCGGGCCTGCGGCACCCGAACGTGGCCGCCCTGCTGGGCGACGGCACCCTGCGCGGAGTACCCCATCTGATCCTGGAGCACCACGACGGGGAGACGCTGCACACCGCCCTCGACCGGCAGCCGAGCGGCCTTCCCGTCAATCAACCAGTGGACCTGGCACGTCAGTCGGCGAAAGGCTTGCTGGCCCTGCACACACACGGGATCGCCCACGGCCAGCTGTCATCCCGCTGCGTCGTCCTCGCCGACCACGGCCCCGTCCTCTACGGATTCGGCCTGCTCGCCCTCGACGACACGACCCGCGCGGCCGACCTCCGCGACCTCGGCCGCCTCGTGCACCTGATGCGCACCGGGGACTGGCTGACGCGGCCGGAACAGCTCACGCTGCCCCACGGCGCGGACCACTCGTTGCCGGAGCACCTGGAACACGAGCTACGGCGGGCCGTGGAGGAACTGGTGTCGCAGGACGCCGCACTCCAGGCGCGGGGCGCCCAGCGACTCGCACGCCTCACCCCGCGTGAAGAGCACCCACGCCGCTACGACCTGCTCGGCCCGCTGCGCGTCACGCGCGGCGGGCACCCCCTGGCCGTCGAGTCCCCCCAGGAACAGGCCGTGCTCTGCATGCTGCTGCTCCGCGAGGGCGAAGCCATGCACGAGGACGAGCTGGCGGCCGGGCTGTGGAATCCCCCCCTTCACCCGGGGTACGGCGACCGCCTCGTGCGGACGTACGCGTCCCGCCTGCGCAACGCCCTCGGTCCGGGCTCCGTGGAGCCCAGCGGTGACGGATACGCCCTGTCGGCCTCCCCTGACGACGTCGACGTCGTGCGCTGCCGGAGGCTGGCCGCCGACACCGAGGAGGCCCGCGCCTCCGGCGACCTCGCCCGCGCCCGCGCGCTCGTCGAGTCCGCCCTCCAGCTGTGGCGCGGCGACCCCCTGCCGGACGTCCCCGGCCCGGCGGCGAAGGACACCCGCGCACGGCTGCGTCTTCTGCGCACCGCGCTGCTCCGCACCCGCGCCGAACTCGGCCTGGAGATGGAGGAGTTCGACCGGACCCTGGCCGACCTCCGGGCCGCGCTCGGCGAGTTCCCCCACGACGAGGACCTGCGCCGCCTCCACCTCGTGGCGCTCAAGGGCCAGGGCCGCGTCGACGAGGCGATCACCGCGTACGAGGAGTACCGCACCCTGTGCCTGGCGGAACTCGGCACCGAACCGCCCGCCGTGCTGCGGGAACTCCGCCAGGAGCTGGCCGGCCTACGCGCCGCCGAAGCGACGGCCCAGGCGCCCACCACCCTCGCCTTCGCCTTCGCCACCAGCCCGGGCTGGCAGGCGGACACCCTGATGAAGCTCAGCCGGACCGTCGCCCGGCTGCTCACGCAGGGCGGCGCCGCGGCGGAGCAGTTCGACCTGCTGCCCCGCGAGCGCGGCTGGGACGCGGTGGTCTCCGCCGAGGTGCCGCGCGCCCCGCTGCTGGCGGCGATCCTGCGCGAACTGCCGTTCACCGTGGGCGCGTACGCGGGCCTGGGGCTGCTCGTCACCGTCGGGGACGCCCCGGCCCCGGCAGGACAGCCGCGCACCGGCACCGCCGCCGGGGCCGACGAGGCGGTCGTCGTGGTCCCGGGTGACGTCCACGACGAGCTGTACCGGGAAGGCCCGGCCGACATGACGCGCTTCAACCCGGTGCCGGGGTCGACCGCCTGGGTCTGCCGGGTCCCGGCCGTCGCGGGCCGCCCCACCGGCACGTTCCCCTCGCTGCCTGACGCCCTCGACCGGGCCGACACCGTCGTCCTCGGCTTCGACGGCACCCTCACCCGGCTCTACGCCCCCGGCAAGGCCCGCGAGGCCACGCTCCGGCTGCTCGCCCTCGTCGTGGAGCGGCGCGGCCCCGAGGCGGCGCTCGGCGGCACGCCGGTGTCCCGCGTCGAGGGCGGCAGCGAGTACGTCCACCCGCTGGACGTCCTGCGCGCCTTCGCCGCCGAAGGCCCCCTCGCGGCCGACCTCGCCGACCAGTTGGACCGCATCGAGCGGCAGGCCGTGTTCGCCGCGAAGCCCGTGCCGCACGCCGCCGCCCTCGTCCGGCTCCTGGCGGACGGCACCGGCCCCGGTCCTGCCCCCCGCCCCCGCACCCGGCCCCGCGCCGTGTGCCTGGTCACCGACACCGCCCCACGCGCCGTGGCGACGTACGTGGCCACCCATGAGCTGGCCGTCCGGGCGGACCGCATCCACTGCCGCACCGGCGACCTGACCCGGCTCCTGCCCGACCCGGAGGGCCTGCGCCGCGTGCTCGCCCGGCCGGGCGTGACCGCCGACCGCTGCCTGATGATCGGCGCCACCGTCGCGGAGGCGACCGCCGCCCGCGCCCTGGACGTCCCGTTCGTCGGGTACGCCCCCGACCGCCGCGTCCGGGAGCGCCTGCTCGCCGCCGGGGCCCGGCACGCGGTGAGCGCGCTCTCCCAGATCGTCGACGCCGTATGCCGGGCCTGAGGGGCTGTGCGCCGCCCCTGAGATCCTGTCCTCGGACCCCCGCCTGAGCCGCCGTCAGGCCTCCGGCGAGCGCGCGTCGTAGCGCAGGAAGGCCCGCCACCGCGCGGCGAGCAGGGCCACGGCGAGGACGCACGCGACACCGCCCCCGACGATCGCCACCCGGGGCGACACCGCCTCGCCGACCGTCCCGGCCAGGAAGTCGCCGAGCCGCGGGTCGTCCCGCTCGGACCGGTCGCCAGGTGCGTCTTCCCCAGATGCTCGTGTCACACGGGATGCTGACCGGCACCCGGGCCCCCGCCTCAAGCCGTTGTCGAACCGAGGATCACCCGCCCGGCGGCGCCCCGCCCGGCGCACCCCAGCGCGCGCTCCGCCCCGGGCCGCCGCACGATGCGAGACAGGAACGCCGTCCGGCGGTCCGCACGGTCTGCGCTCTCGGGAGGATCTGCCATGACCGTCAGCCTGGAACAGCTGCGTCGCTGCCATATCGCCGTCGACCTGGGGGCCGCGCGGACCCGCGTGTACGTGAAGGGCGCGGGCCTCGTCGTCGACGAGCCGAGCGCCGCCGCCGTCAACACCCGGACCGGCGCGCTGATCGCGGTGGGCCAGTTCGCGGAGCAGATGACGGGGCGTACACCTGGCTACATCCGCGTGGTGCGGCCCGTGTCCGGCGGCACCGTCGTCGACATCGAGATGTGCCAGCGGATGCTGCGGCACCTGCTCGGCGAGAAGCTGCGCCGCACGCTGCGCCGCAAGCCGCGGCTGCGGGCCGCCGCGTGCACCCCGCACGACGCGGACCCACTGGCGCAGCGGGCCGCGGTCGAGACGATGGTCGGGCTCGGCGCGCGCCGCGTGGAGCTGGTGGACACGCTGATCGCGGCCGCGGTCGGCTGCGGGCTGCCCGTGGAGCGCCCCGAGGCGACGATGATCCTGGTGTGCGGGGCCGCGACCACGCAGGTGGCCGTCCTCTCCCTCGGCTCGATCGTGACGGCCGAGCGGATCCCCGTCGGCGGCGAGGCCATCGACCACGCGATCGTGCAGCATCTGCGCCACCAGCACGAGCTGATGCTGCCGTCGCAGTCGGTACGCCCGCTCCAGCTCGCCCTCAGCGGCAACGGTCTGACCCCGCACGGCCCGGAGTCCACCGAGATCCACGGCCGGGACGTGGCGACCGGCCTCGCCCGCTCGGTGCAGGTGGAGACGGCCGCCGTCCGGGACGCCATCCACACGCCGCTGACCGCGGTCCTCGACGGCATCGGCAAGGTCCTGCGGGACTGCCCGCCGGACCTGGTGGCCGACCTCGCCGACCGCGGGATCATGATGGTCGGCGGCAGCGCGCTGCTCCCCGGCCTCGACCAGATGCTCGTGAACGCGACCGGCATGCCCGTACGCATCGCGGAGCGGCCCGACGTGTGCGCGGTGCTCGGTCTGGGTGCGATGCTCGAAGGCAAGATCCAACCACTGGTCCTCGACCCGCTGGCAGGCTGACCACGACCGGGGCCGGTGGCCGGGGCCCGGGCCCCGGCCACCGGGTCTCAAACACCGGGTCTCGAACACCGGGTCTCGAACACCGGGTCCCGAACACCGGGTCCCGCACCGACGGGGAGTACGCCGACGCCATGACCGACGACGTCACCGCACCCCCGCTCCCCCTGCTCCTCGACGCCGTCCTCAGCGTCGGCACCGAACTCGAACTCCACGCCACGCTCCAGCACATCGTGACCAGCGCGGTGCGCCTCACCGGCGCGCGGTGGGGGGTCCTCGAGGTCGGCGAGGGGGCGGGGAGCGGAGCGGGCGAGGTGTTCACGGCGGGGGCGGGGGCTGGCGGAGGCTTGGGGGGTGGTGGGGTGGGCGGTTGCGTCGGGGTGGACGGCTCCGCCGGGGTGGAGGGCTGCGTCGAGGCGGGCGACTCCGCCAGGACGGACAGCTCCGCCAGGACGGGCGCAGCTCCCGACGCGCCCGCCACCGGTGCGGCACGCAGGTCCGGCGGGGCTCCGGACGGCGACCGCCTCCCGGGCCACGGTGAAGCGGGCGGCACCCGCGGGGCGCAGTCCGTGAGCGCGGCGCACGAGACCGACCGGGCCACGGGCCATGGCGAGACGGACGACTCCCGCGGGGCGCACACCACGGGTACGGCGCGCGGGTCCGGGCAGGCCCCGGGCGGTGACGGACTCCCGGACGACGGTGAGGCCTCCGCGTCCGGCGTCGGCCCGGGCTCGTTGAGTGTTCCCATCCTCGTGCGCGACGAGGAGTTCGGGACCCTCCATCTCGCCCCCGGGGCCGCCCGCCCGTTCAGTGACGCCGACCGCGGGCTGCTGCGGATCCTCGCGGGGCAGGCCGGGATCGCCGTCGGCAACGCCCGCCTGTACGAGACCGCCCGGCAGCGCGAACGCTGGATCGAGGGTGCCGCGGCCGTCACCACCGCCCTGCTCACCGGCGAGGCCGCCGCCGACGCCCTGATGACGGTGGCTCAGCAGGCGCGGCTGCTCGCGGGCGCGGCGGCCGGAGTCGTCCTCCAGCCCACGCCCGCCGGCGGCATGTCCATCGTGGCGGCCGCCACGGACGCCGCGGGCGGCGGGCTCCCGCCCGAGCGCCGCAGGCACCCCGCCGCAGCCGCCCAGAACGACCTCATCGGCACCACCATCGAGCCCGGCAGCGCCGTCCTCGAACAACTCCTCGGCGGCGAACCGGTGTTCATCGAGGACTCCGCGACCGATCCGCGCATGACGACCCACGTGCGGTCCCGCTTCGGGCCCAGCATGATGCTGCCCCTCCAGGCGGGCGGCCGCCTCATCGGCACCCTCGCCCTGCCGCGCCGCCGCGGCGACCGCCCCTACACGGCCGTCGAACGGCTCCTCGCCACCCAGTTCGCCTCCCAGGCCGCGCTCGCCCTCGTCCTCGCCGACGCGCAGCAGTCCCGGCAGCGGCTCGCCGTCTTCGAGGACCGCGACCGGATCGCCCGCGACCTGCACGACCTCGTCGTCCAACGCCTCTTCGCCACCGGCATGATGCTGGAGTCGACGCGGCGCAGGGCCGGTTCGGCGCCGGTGGAGACGGCGCTCGACCAGGCCGTGGACGAGCTGGAGTCCACCATCCAGGAGGTGCGGACGGCCATCTTCGCGTTGCAGCAGCCGCCTGCCGACGCGCCGACGACGTTCCGGGGGAAGGTGCTCAAGGAGACGGCCGGGGCGGGTGCGCTGCTCGGTGTGCAGCCGTCCGTCCACTTCAGCGGCGCCGTCGACACGCGCGTCACCGATCCGGCCGCGGGGCGGCTTCTGCGGGCCCTGCGGCGAGCCCTCGCCGCGGCGTCCCGGCGGGCCGGCGTCACCCGGGTCGACGTCGCCGTCGACGCGGGGGTCGGGTTGCCCGACGGGCGGGGTGGGGTGCGGCTCACTGTGTACGACGACGGGGAGACGGACGGGGTGGGTGCGGGGACTACGGTGACGTGGCAGGCGCCGCTGTAGCCCTGCGGGGCATTCCCCAGTCCCGCCCCTTCCCGAAACCGGGGCCTCGCCCCTGGACCCCGGGGGTGGGTGTCCCGTGCGGGTGGGACAGTCCTCCCCGGATCGGCGCGGAGCGCCGATCGGGGGCTACAGAGGTACGACGGACACCTCTGTCGCCTTCACGCTCGTCCAGACGGGAGCCCCGTCCGTCAGGGCGAGTTCGGCCGCCGCGGCGGGGGTGATCTCGGCGACGAGGTCGGGGGCGTCCGGCGAGGTGATGAGGACGCGCAGACGGCTCCCGGCCGTGGTGATCTCGCGGACGGTCCCGGGCCACACGTTGCGCGGGCTGCCCGCGGGCTTCTCCCGGTGGACGGACACCGCTTCGGGGGCGATGACGGCCAGCGCCGAGGCCCCCGAGTCGAGGGGATCGGCGACGACGAGCCGCCCCGCCCCGGCAAGGGCGAGCGTACCGTCGGAGGCCACCGTGCCGGGCCACGCGTTGCGCCCGAGCATGCGGGCCACCCACGGCGACCGCGGATGCCGGGTGACCTCGGCGGGCGGCGCGTCCTGCAGGGCACGCCCCTCGTCGAGTACGAGGACCCGGTCGGCGAGGGACACGGCCTCGACCGGGTCGTGCGTGACGATGAGGCAGACACCCCCGAAGCCGTCGAGGTGCCCCCGCAGGGTGTGCCGCACGTGCGCCCGCGTCGTCTGGTCGAGCGCGGCGAGCGGCTCGTCGAGGAGCAGCAGCCGCGGCCGCGCGGCGAGGGCCCGGGCGAGGGCCACCCGCCCGGCCTGCCCGCCCGACAGCTGCGCGGGCCTGCGGTGCGCGAGGTGCCCGACGCCGAGCCGGTCGAGCCACGCCTGCGCCGCCCGCCGGGCCTCCGCACGCGGTACGCCCTGGGCCCGCAGCCCGTACGCCGTGTTGCCGAGGGCGGTCAGGTGCGGGAAGAGGGCGCCGTCCTGGGGCACCCAGGCGACCCCCCGCCGGTGCGGGGCGAGCGCGGTGACGTCGGCGTCGCCGAGGCGCAGGGCGGCGTGCGCGCGGGGCGTCAGGCCGAGGAGGGCGCGCAGGAGGGTGGTCTTGCCCGCGCCGTTGGGCCCGACGACGGCGATGGTGGTGCCGGGTTCGGCGTCGAGGGTGAGGCGGGTGAACCCGGTGACGTCCGCGCGCAGCGCCCAACTCCCGCCGGGTTCTGGCACCTTGGCGAGGGGATCACCGGCCGGCGAATCCCGTACGGCGTCGGTGCCCTGCCCGCGCAGGGCATCGCCGCCCGCCCCGCTCACACCATCGGCGCCCGGCTCCCGTACCGCGTCGGCACCCGCCCCACGTACCCCCTCCGCACCGCCACCACCGGCCCCCGCGACCCCGCCTCCCCCGGTCCACCGCCCCCGCAGCGCCACCAGCACCGCCATCGCGATGGCGAGCAGCAGCAGCGACACCGACGTGGCCGCCTCCGGCGAGTCCTGGAGCAGCAGGTACACCTGGAGCGGAAGGGTCTGCGTCGTCCCGGGCAGGTTCCCCGCGAAGGTGATCGTCGCGCCGAACTCGCCGAGCGCCCGCGCCCAGGTGAGCGCGGCCCCGGCGGCGAGACCGGGCGCGACCATGGGCAGCGTGACGGTGCGGAACACCCGCGCCGGGGACGCGCCGAGGGACGCGGCCGTCTCCTCGTAGCTGGGCCGCAGCCCGGCGATCGCGCCTTCCAGGCTGATGACGAGGAACGGCATGGAGACGAACGTCGCCGCGACGACGGCACCGGAGGTGTGGAAGGGCAGGACGACGCCGAAGGTGTCCTCCAGCCAGGGCCCGAGCAGCCCGCGCCGTCCGAAGCCGAGGAGGAGCGCGACCCCGCCGACGGTCGGCGGCAGCACCATCGGCAGCAGGACGAGGGACCGGACCAGCGCCTTCCCGGGGAACGGGACCCGCGCGAGCAGCCAGGCCAGCGGCACGCCGAGCAGCAGGGAGAGCCCGAGCGCCCAGAGGGACACGACGAGCGACAGCTGGAGCGCCTCGGTCACTCCGGGGCTGGTCAGGTGCGCGCGGAGCTGCCCCCACTCCGTACGCGCCAGGACCCCGACGAGGGGCATCAGCAGGAACGCGACGGCGAGCAGCGCCGGCACCGCGAGCACGAACGGCGCGCGGACGCGGCCCCCGCCCGGCCGTGGTCGGCTGCGGAAGCGGTTCATCGGTGGGTCCTGACGTACGGGGCGGAGGGGCAGGGGGTCAGAGGGGCAGGGGGTCAGAGGGGCAGAGGATCACGGGCTCAGGGGTCCCGGGTCCCTGGTCGCGTCACGGCTTCTGGAAACCCGCGTCCTGAAGGATCTTCTGCGCCTCGGGCGTGCTGAGCCACTTCACGAACGCGTCCGCGGCCTCCTTGTGGCCGGACTCCTTGAGCGTGGCGGCCGGGTAGGACGCCACGGCGTTCTGCGCGTCGGGGATGGTGACGGCGTCGACCTTGTCGGGGGCGGTCGCGGCGTCCGTCTTGTAGACGATGCCCGCGTCGGCCTCGCCCAGCTCGACCTTGCTGAGCACCCCGCGCACGCTCGTCTCCTGCGAGACGGGCTCGACCTTGAGCTTCTGGGCGTCGAGCACCTGCTGGCTGTAGCGCCCGACGGGCACCTCGGGGGCGGCGAGCACGACCTTCAGGCCGCTGTCGGTGAGGTCCTCGAGGCTCTTGATCTTCTTGGGGTTGCCGTCGCGGGTGGCGATGACGAGGCGGTTCTTGGCGATGACGCTCGGCGAGCCGACGTCGGACTTCAGGCCGTCCATGGTCTTGGTGTCGGCGGTGACCAGCGCGTCGGCGGGCGAGCCCTGCTTGACCTGCGCGGCCAGTTCCTGCGAACCGGCGAAGGAGAAGGTGAGCTTCGTGCCCGGATGCTTCTTCTCGTACGTGGTCTCGACGGTCTTGAACACGTCGGTGAGCGACGCGGCGGCGAGCACGGTCAGGTCGGCCTCGGGCACGGCACCGCTCTTGCCGCCCTTGCCGCCCTTGTCCTTCTTGCTGCCGCCGTCGTCGTCACCGCCGCAGGCGGCGAGCGGGAGGAGCAGCGCGGCGGCGGCCACCGCGGCGGCGGCGCGGCGCCTGCCCCGCCGGGAGCGCGCGGCGCGGGACAGGAGCGAGGCAGGGGAAACGGGGGACATGAGCGGGACTCCTAGGAGGGCGTTCGAGGGTTCAGACGCGGTCGATGTGCACGCTGGTGGACTTCACCCGGGCGGTGGCCTCCATGCCGACCTCAAGGCCCAGTTCCTCCACCGCCTCGCGGGTGAGCAGCGAGACCAGGCGGTGCGGGCCCGCCTGGATCTCGACCTGCGCGGCCACGTCGCCGAGCTTCACGGCGGTGACGATGCCGGGGAAGGCATTGCGCGCGGACGTGTACGTGTCCTCGTCCTCGGTGGTGCCAGGACCGTTCTGGGCCAGCTCCACGGAGAACGCCGCCAGGTCGCGCCCGTCGATGACGCGGCGCCCGGCGTCGTCCCGCCGCGTGGCGACCCGCCCGGCGTCCGCCCAGCGGCGGGCGGTGTCGGGGCTGACGCCGAGGAGCCGGGCGGCCTGACCGATGGTGTAGGACTGCATGTGCAGCACGATAAGCCCGTTTGCCTGGCAATTGTAAAAGTTCAGGCGAACCTACATCGCAGATGCGAGGGGGCGCTCCACCGGCTGGACGAAGCGCCAAGGCGGCCCGGGAGCGCGGCCGAGGGGTCCGTCCGTCACCGCGCCTCCGCGCTCCGTACCGTCAGGATCCGCACCGACCGCTCCCCCGCGTGCCCGTCCCGCCCGTGCCAGCAGCGGTAGTTGTCGAGTACGAGGATGTCGCCCGCGTCGAGCCGGAAGCGCGGCAGCGCGTCCTCGAGGCCGTGCACGGTCCGCGTGAAGCGTTCCAGGAGGGCGGTGACGCGCTCGGCGTCCGGATCGCGGTGCAGGGGCACGGCGCCGTCGGTGCGCCGCACGATGCGCCGCCCGGTGCGCGTCCACTCCACGTGCCGTCCGACGCGCGGCGTCGCGGGCAGCCCGCGCAGGCCCGCCCACGCCCCGTACAGATCCACGTCGCACCCCGTCAGGAAGTCCGCCAGCTCCGGGTCGGCCGCCGCGAGCCCGTCCACGAACCGGCCCGCGTCCAGCGCGAAGGAGTGCCCGCCGGACGGGGCCGGGCGCACGCAGTGCACGAAGACGTGGTCCTCGTCGGGGTGGCGACGCCTGCTGGGTACGCCGCCCACGTCCACCGCCACGTCGAAGCTGTCCGCGTGCAGGTGGACGGGGCCGCCGTCCCGCGAGGTCCGCAGCCGCTGCGGGTACAGCTCGCGCAGCCGGGCGCCGAGCACTCGCGCGGCGGCGAGGGTGAGGGGGTCGGCGCCGCCCGTCGCGTCTGCGGAGAGCACGACGGCGCCGTGCGCGGCGAGCAGCGCGGGCGCCTCGTCGAGGCGCTCGGGCGGGACGCGGGGCGGCACGATGCCGTGGCCGGGCACGGCGGCCGAGGAGCGATCGCCGTGCGGCGGCTGACCGCCGTCCGACAGGCGACCGCCGTTCGACAGGGGGTCACTCATCCCGTACGCCCTCCGCACGCGACTCCCGCCGCGCGAACCCGCGCGCGCTCGGCACCAGCGCCGCCGCCGCGGGCGCCGCGAAGCACAGCACCGCGCACACCGCGAGCACGGGCCGGGGCCCGAACTGCTCGATGGCCGGGGCGATCAGGGCGAGCCCTGCGGGCGCGAGGCCGTAGGACAGCATGAAGTCGAGGGACGAGACCCGGGCCAGCTTGTCGGGGGCGACCTCGCGCTGCGTCGCCGTGAACCAGGGCACGTTGAACAGCTCGATGCCGATCCCCGCCACCGCGTACGCGGCCACGACGACCACCCAGTGCACGGGAAGCAGCAGGCTCAGCGGCGCGAAGCCGTACAGGCCGAGGCCCGCGAGCGCGGCCCAGCCCTGCGCGCGGGGGCGCCAGCGCGCGACGACGACGGCCCCGCCGAGCGCGCCCAGCGTGTACGCGGTCATGGCGGCGGCGAGGACGAAGCCGGTGTCGTACTTGTCGCGGCTGACCAGTGGGAGCGCGACGCCGGTCGCCGAGTAGCCGGTGCTGATGACGACGGTGAGCGCGCCGAGCCCGGCGAGGAACCAGGGGTGGCGGCGCGCCTCGCGCAGCCCCTCGGCGAACTCCGCGAGGAACGAGGGCCGTCGGCGGACGCCGTCACCGTCCACGCGGTCCGCACTCACGCCGTCACCGTCCATGCCGTCCGCACTCACGCCGTCCGCGCCCGCGCCCTCGGCCGCGGCGCCCCCCGACCGCCTCGCCCCTGGCCCCGGCATCAGCGCCGCCACCAGCCACAGCACCCCGATCCCGAGCAGCAGCGTCCAGGTGTCGAGGGCGACGGCGAGCAGCGCCGTCAGGGAGGGTCCGGCGAGCGTGGTGGCCCGTACCGACAGGGTCATCGCGGCGTTGGCCGCCTGGCGGCGGTCCTCGTCGACGACTTCGGCGGTGAGCGCCTGGAAGGCGGGGCGGCACGCGCCCTGCCCCGCGCCCGCGACCACGGCGGCGGCGAGCATCAGCGGGAGCGACCGCCCGAGGCCCAGGGCGAGCAGCGGGGTCGCGGCCGCGGCGGCGAGGCCCGCCCAGAGGACGACGCCGCGCCGCGAGTACCGGTCGGCGAGGACCCCGCCGACGGCGACGGCCACGAGGAAGCCCGCGGTACGGGCGGCGAGCAGCAGGCCGAGCGTCGCCGCGCCGATGGTCCGGTCGAGGACGGCGAGCCCGAGCACGAAGGGCAGCGCCCAGGTCGCGAGCCCGGACGCGGTGGTCCCGCACCAGAGCCGCAGGAAGGCCAGGTCCCGCAGCACACCCGGCCCCCGGCCCGCTCCCCCGGCCGCCTCGGCCCCGCCAGCCCCTTCGCCACCGCCAGCCCCTTCGACACCGCTAGCCCCGTCGGCCTCCCGGGCCCCCTCGGCCCCCGTCCGTATCGGCGTAGTCGCCACGTGACGTACTTCCTCTCCTGATCGTCCGCACGGGCCTCCCGCGGCCCTCGTACGGATCTCGAAATCGTTATGCGGTCCGACATCGGCGCTCAACTGACCTGCGACACAAGGCAGTTGAGACGGACCAGCGGCACGCCATCGACCGACGACAGCCACCCCGGAACCCATTAATGAAAATGATTGCCATTACAGTACCCTTATCGCGTCCCACCCGAGACCGGAGGTCCCATGCGCCACCGCCACCCCGCCCGCTACGGCATAGCCGCCCTCGCACTCGCCCTCACGGCCGTCGGCTGTTCGTCCTCCGACGGCGGCGGCTCCGCGTCGGACGACAGGGCGGGCGGCCGGGAGACGACCGTCACGAGCTGCGGCCGGAAGCTGAGCTTCGACGGGCCGCCCGAGCGCACCGTCGCCCTCGACCAGTCCTCCACCGAGGTGCTGCTCGAACTCGGCCTCCAGGACCGCATGGCCGGTACGTCCAACCTGAAGACGAAGATCGCGCCCGAGTACAAGAAGGCGTACGACAAGGTCGACGTGCTCAGCCCGAAGATCCTCACCAGCGAGCAACTGCGCGCCGCCACACCGGACTTCACCATCGGCGGCTTCACCGACTACTTCACCAAGGACCGTGTCGGCACCCGCGAGGAGCTGGCCGACCTCGGCCTGCCGTCGTTCGTGAGCGCCGTGGACTGCCCGAAGCAGAACGCCGCCAAGGGCACGAAGTCCCCCTTCGAGCTGCTCTTCCAGGACTACCGGGACCTCGGCGAGATCTTCGGCGTCGAGAAGCGGGCCGCGAAGCTGGTCAAGGACCAGCGGGCCACGCTCGCCGAGGCGGCGAGGACCGCGGACCGGGTCGAGGGCAAGCCCACCGTCGTGTGGCTGTACTCCGTGTACGGCGACACCCCGTACGTCGCGGGCAAGAGCGCGATCCCCAGCGAGATGAGCCGGGCCGTCGGCGCGAAGAACGCCTTCGACGACATCGACGAGGACTGGCCGACCGTCACCTGGGAGCAGATCGCCGAGCGCGACCCGGACTTCATCGTGATCGGCGATCTGTCGGAGCGCGGCAAGCCCGGCGACAGCGCGGCCGACAAGCTCAAGGCGATCCGCGCGAACCCGGTGACGGCGAAGCTCGACGCCGTCGAGAAGAAGCGGTTCATCGAGATCCCGGGCACGGAGATGGACCCGTCGGTCCGCACGGTCGGCGCGCTGCCGCGCCTCACGGCCGGGATGAAGGACCTCGGGTATGCCCGCTAGCCCGGGCGCCCCGGACCTGCTGCACCCCTCGGCCCGGGACACCGCGGCGCCGGCGTCCCCGGTGGACCCCGCCCCGGAGCGGACGGCGCGCCGCGCGCGCCTGTCCGCCCCCTCGGCGGCGACCCTCCACCTCCTCGCCGGCCTCGCCCTCGCCGTCTCCCTCGTCGCGTCCGTCCGGATCGGCACCACCGACGTGTCGTACGCGGACGTGGTGCGCACCGCCGGGTTCCATCTGGGCCTGGACGTCGAGCCGTTGCCGCGCCTGGTGGACTCGCTCATCTGGGAGCTGCGGGTGCCGCGGGTGGTGATGGCGGCGCTGGTGGGGGCCTCGCTCGCGGTGTGCGGCGCGGCGCTCCAGGCGATCACGCGCAACGCGCTCGCCGACCCCTATCTGCTCGGCATCTCCTCGGGGGCGTCGACGGGCGCGGTCGCGGTGGTCGTGCTCGGGGTCGGGTCCGCCTCGCTCGGGGTGACCGGCGGCGCGTTCGTGGGCGCGATGGTGTCGTTCGGGCTGCTGATGCTGCTGCTCAGGAAGGGCGGCCTGGACTCGGTCCGGGTGGTCCTCACCGGTGTGGTCGTGTCGCAGCTCTTCACGGCGCTGACCTCGCTCGTCCTGATGGCGTCCGGCGACTCCGAGGCGATCCGGGCGATCACGCAGTGGCTGCTCGGCTCGATGGCCCCGGCCCGCTGGGACACCACGGCGGTGACCGCGGCGGTGACGGCGGCGGGGCTGCTCGTCCTGTGGCTCAACTCGGCCGCCCTGGACGGGTTCTCGTTCGGTACGGACACGGCGTCGTCGCTCGGTGTGGACGTCCGTACGACGCGCTGGGTGCTGCTCGTCGTGACGTCGCTGATGACGGCGGTGGCGGTGGCGTCCGTGGGCGCCATCGGGTTCGTCGGCCTGATCGTGCCGCACGGCGTGCGGTTCCTCGTCGGGCCGCGGCACCGGACGCTGCTTCCGCTGTCGGCGCTGGTGGGCGCGGTGTTCCTGGTGTGGACGGACGCGCTCGCGCGGGTCGCGTTCGCGCCGCAGGAGGTGCCCGTCGGGGTGTTCACGGCGCTGCTCGGCGTGCCGCTGTTCCTGCTGGTCCTGCGCAAGCGGGGGGAGCTGTGAGGATCACCGCCGAAGGCCTCGCCTGGTCCGTGGCGGGCAAGCGCGTCATCTCCGGCGTCGACCTGGACATCGCGCCGGGCGAGACGGTCGGCCTGATCGGCCCCAACGGCTCCGGCAAGTCCACCCTGTTGCGCTGTCTCACGGGTCTGCGCACGCCGACGTCCGGCTCGGTCTCGTACGACAAGGAGCCGATCCGGTCGTGGAGCGCGCGCCGCGTCGCCCGCCGTGTGGCGTTCGTGGAGCAGGCCGCCGACACCGACAGCGACCTGCGGGTCGAGGACGTCGTGACCCTCGGCCGTACGCCCTTCGGCGACCGGTGGCGCGGGTTCGGTGCGCGGGACCGGGCCGTCGTCGCCGCGGCTCTCGCCCGCCTCGGCCTCACCGAGCTGCGCGAGCGCCCCTGGAAGGCGCTGTCGGGCGGTGAGCGCCAGCGCGCCCACATCGCGCGGGCCCTGGCGCAGCAGCCGTACGCGATCCTGCTCGACGAGCCGACCAACCACCTCGACGTGAAGCACCAGTTGGAGCTGCTCGGCCTGCTCGCGGCCACCGACCAGACCGTCCTGGTCGCCCTGCACGACCTGTCCCTCGCCGCCCGGTACTGCGACCGGCTGCTCCTGCTGCACGGCGGCCGCCTCGTCGCCGAAGGGCCGCCGCGGGACGTCCTGACGCCACGGCTCCTCGCCGAGGTGTTCGAGGTGGACGCGGTGACCGGCCCGGACGCGCTGGGGCACCTCGCGGTCGCGTATCGGGGTGCCGCCGCGCCCCCTGTCGCCGCGGACCCGGACGCCCCCCTTTCCCCCGTCCCCACGTCCCCCGCCTCCTCATCCCACGTCCCCGCACGCGCCCCCGTGGGCCACCCCACCCCCGAACTCGTCGACTCCCCCACCCCGAAGGAGACCTGATGGACAGCACCGCCACCGGAGCCGCCCTGCTCGACCAGTTGCCGCCGCCGCTGCCCGCCGAGCGCGTCATCGCGCTCAACCAGCCCAAGGCGGACCTGCACACCCCTCGCTCGTACACCTGGAACGGCTGGTCCTTCGACGTGCCGCCCGGCGTGTTCATACCCGGCTGGACCAGCCGTCTCGTGCACGAGCGGCTGCTCGACGGCCGCATCGAGACACGCTTTCGCCGGTACGCGGCGATGGGTGCCGGGCTCGGCGTGGAGGCGGTGGCGGCGGGGGTGCGCGGGGCGCGTGAGATCTACGCGCTCGACGTGCACCCCGAGAGCGTCGCCACGGCGGCCCGGCACTACGCGCGCCTGGTCGGCGAGCGCTCGGGCGCGGACCTCGTCCCGGTCGTCGGCGACCTCTTCGACGGACTGCCCGACGGCGTCCGGCTCGACGTCGTGACGTTCAACCCGCCCGCGGTCAGCCAGCCGGTCAGCGAGGACCCCGACGTCGTACGGAACGTGTGCGTGGGGGCGCCGCTGCTCGCGCGGTTCTTCGCGCAGCTCGCCGAGCGGGACCTGCTCGCGCCGGGCGGCGAGGTGTACGTGATCGTGTCGAACACCGCCGATCTGCGCGCCATCGTCGGGGACGCGCTGGCCAGGGGCTTCACGGCGGAGGTCGACCATCTGCACGACTGGGAGGACGGCGTGCTGACGCTCCTCCTCAAGTTCCGGCTTCCGCCCGGGGCGACTTCGCAGCCCACGTCCCGGCCCGCGTCCCGGACCGCTTCCCAGCCCACGCCCCAGTCCACCTCCCAACCCGCTTCCCAGCTGATCCGCGGAGGCCTCGCGTGAAGACCGTCGACGAACTCCTGTCCGCCGTCCTCGCCGGTGAACTCGGCCCCGATCCGGCCGAGTTGACAGCCACCAGCGTGTTCTGGATCCACCACGGCACGCGCCTCGCGGGCGGCGATGTCACCTACCTCAACCAGTACGTCCTCGTGCGCGTCGGCGGGGCCTTCGGCGGCTGCGCCTTCGAGGCGGGCGAGATCGACCCGGCCATCTGCCGGGACGCGTCGGGCAGTTCGCTCGCCACGCTCCTCCGGGAGGCGCCGCGGGCGCTGCGGACGGCCGCGCTCGACGCCTACCTGGCCACCGTCTCGCCGCACCGCGAGGCCCCCGGCGCCGAGCCCGTGACGCTGCCCGCGGGCCCGCCGGAGGTCCGCGCGGTGGCGCGGGACACGGCCATCGCGGGCCTCCTCGACATCGAGCCCGGCGCCAAGGTCGCGCTGATCGGCGTCGTCAACCCGCTGGTCGCGGCGATCCGCGAGCGCGGCGGCGACCCGCTGCCCTGCGACCTCAACCTGCGCACGACCCAGTGGGGCGACCCCGTCAGCGACGACATGCACGAGGTGCTCGCCGCGGCCGACACCGTCGTCGCCACCGGCATGACCCTCAGCAACGGCACCTTCGACACGATCCTCGCCCGCTGCCGCGAACGCGACGTGCCGCTGATCGTGTACGCGCAGTCGGGCAGCGCGGTGGCCCGGGCGTTCCTGGGCGCCGGGGTGACCGCGCTGTCCGCGGAGCCGTTCCCGTTCTCGCAGTTCAGCGCCGAGCCGACGGCCCTGTACCGGTACCGGGCGGCGCCGCGCGCGAAGGGCGGGTCGTGACGGACGCGGCGCCGGAGGACGCGGTCGGCACCGGTCACGCCGCCTGTCACCACGGCGAGATCCTCCAGGGCGTCTTCCTCGACGACCGCGGGCGGCGCCACGCGGGCCTGGTCACCCTGCCGATGCCGGCCCTCGGCACCCGCGCGGAGTTCGTACGCCGCCCGGGGGCCCAGGACGTGACGGTGGTGCCCGCCGACCGCACCAAGGCGCTGCGGGCCGCCACGTACGCGATGGCGGAGTGCGCGACGCACTGCCAGGAGCCGCTGTGCGGCGGCGAGTTGCGGCTGACCGGCGCCGTGCCCGTGGGCCTCGGCATGGGCTCGTCGAGCAGTGACGTGATCGCCGCGGTGCGCGCGGTCGCGGACGCGTTCGGGATGCTCCTCGCACCGGAGGCCATCGCGCGGCTCGCGGTGCGCGCCGAGCGGGCCTCGGACCCGCTGATGCTGGACGGCCGCCCGCTGCTCTTCGCCCAGCGGGAGGGCCGGGTCCTGGAGGAGTTGGGCGCCGCGCTGCCGCCCGCGGTCGTCGTCGGCTGCGCGCTCGGCGGCGGGCGGCCCGTGGACACCCTGTCGCTGCCGACGCGCGGGTACGACGACGAGGACGTGCGCGCGTACGAGCGGCTGCGCGCCCTGCTGCGGCGGGCCGTCGCCACCGCGGACCCGGTGCTGCTCGGGCATGTAGCGACCGAGAGCGCCCGGCGCGGCCAACGCGTGCTTCCGCACGAGGAGTTCGGCGAGCTGACGGCCATCGCGGGCCGGGTCGGCGCCGTGGGCGTGCAGGTCGCGCACAGCGGCAATGTGGCGGGCCTGCTCTTCGACCCGGCGGCACCGGACCTGCGGGGGCGGCTGCGCCGCTGCTCCCAGGCGCTCGCGGCGGCGGGCATCCCGGCCACGTACACCTTCGCGACGACCTCGCAGGGCGCCACCCCGCACGCCCCGCACCATCCGCACCACTCACCTCATCCACCCACCCCCTGCACGAGTGCACCCAACAGCGAGGAGTCCCCGCATGGCCGAGACGGACGAGCACATCGCGGAGGCGATCGGCCGCCCCGACCTGATACGTGTCGACGAGGGGCTCATCTGCCTGCGCTTTGAGACCATGAAGGTCGTGTCGGCGCTCGCGGCGGTCCGCCATCTGCTCGCCACGGGCGCGGTACGCCGGGGCGACACCCTCCTCGACAGCTCCAGCGGCATCTACGCGTACGCCCTCGCCCTGGCCTGCCACCGCTACGGCATGCGCTGCCACATCATCGGCTCCACCACCGTCGACCACACCCTGCGCACCCAACTCGACATCCTGGGGGCGCACTTGGAGCAGATGCCGCCCAGCTCCGACCTGAAGCTGGACCAGAAGCGGCGGGTCGCCCGCGTGCACGAGATCCTGCGCGCGCACCCCGAGTACCACTGGATGCGGCAGTACCACGACGACATCCACTATCTCGGCTACCGCGCGATCGCCGACCGCGTCCGCGCTGCGGCGCCCGCGGACGGATCGCCGCTCACCCTGGTCGGCGGGGTGGGCTCGGGCGCGTCGACCGGCGCCCTGGCCCGCTACCTGCGCGCGGACGGCGCGGGCCCGGTGCGGCTCACGGGCGTGCAGCCCTTCGGCAGCGTCACGTTCGGCAGCGAGCACGTGGCCGACCCGGAGATCATCATCGCGGGGATCGGCAGCTCGATCCCGTTCGCCAACGTGTCGCACACGGCGTACGACACCGTCCACTGGCTGTCGTTCGACACCGCCCTCGCCGGAAGCGTCGACCTGCTGCGCCGCCACGCCGTGTTCGCGGGCCTGTCCACCGGAGCGAGCTACGCGGCGGCCCGCTGGGAACACGCCCAAGTGCCGGGCGGCACCACGGTGTTCATCGCGGCCGACACCGGCCACCGGTACGTCGACACGGTCTTCGCCCGCCACGCCGAAGCCGCCGACCTGGACGGCCTCGCGCCCCGCACGGTGACCTCCCTGGCGGAACTCGCCCTGCCCTGGTCACGGATGGAGTGGCGCGGAGCGGAGGCGCCCGTCCGGGCGGAGGCGGCGGCCGGGCCCGCGCACGGGCCCGCTCGGGCGGGTCTCCGGGAGCAGGCACGGGGTTTGGCATGATCGAGGGAGGGGCGGGTCGGGGCCGGTGGGGGGAGGCTGGGCGTGGACGTCGGTGCGGGCGCGGAAGTCGGTGCGGGCGCGGGCACGTGCGTGCGTCTGGGCGTCCGTGACCACCGCGCGGACACGTGCGCGGACACGTGCGCAGGCACGGACACGTGCGCAGGCACGGACACGTGCGCAGGCACAGACGCTTGCACAGGCACAGACGCTTGCACAGGCACAGGCACAGACGCTTGCTCGGGCCTGGGCTTCCGTGACCCCCACGCGGACACATGCGCGGGCACGGACACATGCGTGGACCTGGACGTCCGCGACCCTCGCGGCCGACCTGATCTCGGTGCCCTCCGTGCCGTCACCCGGCGTCTGATCGGCCTGGACTCCACCGGGGGCGGGGCTGCCGCCGTGCCCCTCGTGCGGGCGGTCGTGCGCGAGGTGCCCGAGGTGACCGCCGACCCCGCCGTCCTCGCGGGCGCGGGCAGCGACCGGCTCGCCGTGCTCGCGGAGTTGTGCGAGGTGATCGGGTGGATCCTCTTCGACGCGGGGCACCACGGGGCCGCCCACCGGATGAACGCCCGCGCGCTCGCCCTCGCCGAGCTGTGCGGCGACCGCTGGACGGCCCGCCTCACCCTGCTCAACGACAGCATGCTCCTGACCCACACCGGGCGCCCACGGGCCGCCCTCGCGGCCGCCGCCCGGGCCCGGGACCCCCGCCCGCTGCCGCCGCGCGTCGCGGCCCTCGTACTGATCCGCGAGGCACACGCGACGGCGCTGCGGGGCGCCCGGCGCGAGCCGGTCGACCTCATGGCCCGCGCCGACAGCCTGTTCCTGGACGGCGTCTCGCGGCACGACCCGGCGTGGGCCTGGTGGCTCGACGAGCGGGAGCTGACCGGCCACCGGGGCTGGGTCGCCGCCCGCGTGCGGGACTTCGACCGCGCCGTCCCGCTGCTGCTCCGCGCCGCCACGGGGCCCGGCGACCCGTCCTACCGCCACCTGTTCTCGGCCCACCTCCTGGCCGCCCTGACCGGCGCCGGGGCGTGGACCGAAGCGGAGCGACTCGTCGTGGACCTCGCCCCGCGCGCCGCGGCCCTCGGCTCGGCGCGCACCACCGAGAGTCTGCGGGGCACCGCGCGCCGCCTGCTGCACGGACCGGACCGCGCCCCGGCGTCCGTACGGGACGCGGCGGTGTTCCTCCTGGAGTCGCTGCCGTCTCCCCCTAAGACGTGCCCGATGGGCCCACGCCCCTGACACCCCCGGTATGCGAGCTGCTGCGCGAGCCCAGGCCGGTGCCGACCGTGCGGGTCAGGCGGGCGCCGGCGGTGGCCGTCGGCGCCGGCGGACCGGGCCGCGCCCCGGTGCGGAGACAGGGCCTTTCAGGTGAAACGTGCGCTTAACGCCTTGTCGTAGCGGCCGAAGCCGCCCCCCACCACCCCACAGTTGACGCGTCCTCAGGTCCCCTCGTGGTCGGAAGTGCTGTGGTCCCCATCGCCCGCCGGTACCGTCGCGCCCTCGTCGCCGCGGTGGCCGTCCTCGTCGCCGCCCTCGCCGCGCTCGCCCTCGTGCCCCACGACAGCGCGGCCCGCGTCGACCCCCGGATGAGTGTCCGCCTCGACCCGGGCACGTCGCCCGTGCCCGCGGGCGACCATGTCACGTACAACGGGTTCATCCAGTGCTCGATCCCCGGCGACTGCCAGTCGGTGACCGTCACCTTCACGCCCCCGCCCGGCGCCTCCGGCAAGGGCGTGGTGTCGCAGCCCTACCCGCCGGGCGTCACCGGCGTGACCGCGAACGACGACGGCACCGTGACCGTCACGTACAGCTCCATCGCCAGCGGGCAGAGCTCCCAGCTCACCGTGAGCTGGCCCACCGAGGACTACTGGACGCCGCCGGGCGGCCAGGAGGCGCAGATGTCGGCGACCGCCACCAACGGCGACGGCACCCCGAGCACCGACGACGCCGTCGTCGAGGTGAGCGCCGAGCCGAACCCGGCGATCCGCAAGGAAGGCCCCTCCCGCGCCCGGCCCGGCGAGACCCTCACGTACAAGGTCACCGCCACCAACGACCCCCGTAACTCCAACCGCCCGCGCGGCAACCTCGCCCTGGAGAACGCCGTCCTCACCGACGTGCTCCCCGAAGGCGTCGACCTCGTCGACGCCACCCCCGCGGGCTACACCTACGACGCGGCGACCCGCACCATCAGCTGGCCCGTCGACACCGAACCCGACCGGCCCGGCGACCAGCTGGCGCAGGTGAAGAGCTACCCCTACGGCGTCGTGCACGAGATCCGAGTGAAGGTGCGCGACGGCGTCGCCGACGGCACCACCCTCACCGACACCGCGTCCATCACCGGCGACCCGTTCGGGCCGGAGACCGGGAAGATCACCAAGTCCGACACGGCCGACACCGTCGTCGGCACCGGCGGCGGCGAGGTGTCCGGCACCCTCGACAAGTCCGTCGACCCGCCGCTCGCCGCGGACGGCCAGCGCGTCTCGTACGTCCTGCGCTTCGCCAACACCGGCACCGACGCCGCGGACGCCCGCCTCAGCGACACCCTGCCCCGCGGGTTCGACCCCCAGACGCTCAGCCTGTCCACCCCGTCCGGCGGAACCTACGGCGGCGACTGGTCGGTGGTCGTGACCCGACGCGACGGCAGCACCGAGACCATCAACCCGTCCGGGCAGACCATCGACCTCAGCGGCGCGGGCGACCTCGTCGCCGTACGCGTCGACGTGCCGCGGCTGCCCGCGGGCACCAACCTCGTCGTGCAGATCTCCGGCCGCGCCGACGGCTCCGAGGTCCCCGGCGGCAGCGGCGACATCGACAACTGCGCCCGCCTCGGCCTCACCGGCGGCAGCGGCACCGCCGACGAGGAGTCCTGCGCCAGCTTCCACATCGAACCCGAGGTCTCCCAGCCCGAGCTCGCCAAGTCCACCGACCCGGCACCGGTCGGCCCCGGCGGGCGCCACACCTGGACCGTGACCCTCACCAACGACCGCTACCGCACCGGCTCCTCCCCGCTGCGCCCCCGCTTCGTGGACCTCGTGCCCCGCCAGCTCGCCTACGAGAAGGGCTCCTGGACCCTCGCGGACGACCAGCCCGACTACTGCCCCGCGGGCGACCGCTTCACCGAGACCGTCACCGAAGGCCCCGAGATCCCCGGCGGCCGCACCCGCGTCGAACTCACCGCCGAACCCGGCGCCGAGATCCCCGCCGACGACTCCGCCTGCGTCTACACCTTCCGCACGACCGTCGAACCCGGCGTCGCCAGCGGCACCTACGGCGGCTCACCGGGCGACGCCGACTACGCGGGCAACCGCGCCGGGCTCTACGACGCCGAGCGGCCCATCAACACCCGCACCACCGACCGCCACGACATCGACGGCGACGGCGACACCGGCGAGAACGTCGCCGACGCCACCGACGACTTCGCGATCGCCGAGTCCTCCGCGCTGTTCGTGACCAAGGAGGTCAAGGGCGACAAGGACGACGCGTTCAAGGGCTCCGCGGAAGTCCCCGGCAAGGAGGACGAGGTCGGCCAGTCGACGATCGGCGGCACCGTCGAGTACCGCACCGTCCTCGGCAACATGGGCAACACCACCCTCACCAACGTCGTCGCCTACGACCTGCTGCCCGCCCCCGGCACCACGGGCGTCACCAGCGGACGGTACGAGGACGACGTCACCAGCCAGTGGCGGCCCCGGCTCACCGGGCCGATCGACGCGGGCTCGGCGCCCGTGACCCTCACCTACTCGGAGAAGGCCGACCCGTGCCGCCCCGAGATGGACAACACCCCGGACGACAGCGCCCCCTTCCAGTGCGACGGCCGGCCCGACCCGTCCTTCGTGCCCGCCGGCCAGGTCACCGACTGGAGCCGGATCCGCTCGGTCCGCTTCGACTTCGGCGACCATGTGTTCTCGGCCGGAGAGCGCTATACGCTGCGCTGGACCATGGACGTGCCCGAACGCGGCCCCGACGGGGAGCCGTTCGAGGGCGGCGAGCGCACCTGGAACAAGATCGCCATCGCCGGTGACCGGCGCCAGACCGACGGCACGACGCGACCGCTGCTCGCCACGGAGGCACCGTGGGTGGTCGACGAGGTCCGACCCGCCCCGTCGCCGTCGCCGTCACCCTCGGACTCGCCGTCCCCGTCCCCGTCACCCTCGGACTCACCTTCGCCGTCACCGTCACCCTCGGACTCCCCGTCCCCGTCCCCGTCGCCCTCGGACTCCCCGTCCCCGTCACCGTCACCCTCGGACTCCCCGTCCCCGTCCCCGTCGCCCTCGGACTCCCCGTCCCCGTCCCCGTCGCCCTCGGACTCACCTTCGCCGTCACCGTCACCCTCGGACTCACCTTCGCCGTCCCCGTCACCCTCGGACTCACCGTCGCCGTCCGACTCCCCGTCCCCTTCGGACTCCCCGTCCCCCTCGCCCTCGGACTCGCCGACCCCGTCGGACTCCCCGTCGCCGTCCCCCTCGGAGTCGACCCCGTCCCCGACCCCGCCGCTGCCGGACACCGGGTCCGGGGGCGTGTGGATGGCGTCGGGCATCGCCGCGGCACTGCTCGCGGCAGGCACGTTGCTCGCGGCGATCGCACGCAGGCGGCGCGAGGTGCGCGACCACCTGTGAGGCGAGCCCTCGCGGGGCCTGTTCCAGGAGCCGGGGGCGACAGCTGCTGAACTCAGCCCACCTACGACTACGAAGAGTGGCTACCCAGCAGGAACGTCCTGCGCCGTACCCAGCCCTACCGATGACGCCCAGCCAAGGCTCACGCCGACGCGTCACTACAGACGAGGCTCCAGCGCGAATTCGTCGCCGGGATGCTGTGGCTGGGGAGGGGTTTGCGGCGTATGTCAGCAGTTTGTGCACACGAGGATGGGATGCCGGTATCTCAAGATGTAAGGGAAAATCCACTGCCGACCCTGTAGAGCCGCAGGTCGCGGCCGGTGGTCCCCGCGCGTGCGCGACGCCGTCCTGTTCTCGTTCAACGGCTTCCCCGTCCTGCGCCGCCTCGACCTGTTCCGGAAGGGCCCCCGAAACCCGCTACGGCCACCAGGGAACAGACGGACATGACCGCCCGCGATGTGGGTCAAAGGCCTCTCCCGGACCGCCTGTTGATCACGACTCGATACGCACCCCAGGGCGGTAGTCCTGACGCACGGCGGGTACTGCTGCTCCATGAGGATTGTCGTGCTCTGCGGTGCGGAGAGCCTCGAACGCTACGTCTCCCTGGAATCCGGCCTGTCGGTGGCCCGCGCGCTGACGGAGCTCGGACACGAGGTCAAGGTGATCGACCCGGCCGCCCCGGACCCGCTACTGGCGGGGCCGACCCGCACCGCCGACGCGCTGCCACGGTTCACCTCACCGGCCCGCCTCCCCGACAGGGACGAAGCGCAGGACAGGCGACGGATGTTCGCCGTTCTCACCCACGGGCCCGTGCTGGAGGCGCTGCACACCGCCGACCTGGTCTTCCTCGCGCTGCACGGGGGCTGGGGCGGCGACGGGCACATGCAGTCCCTGCTGGAGATGGCCGGCATCCCCTTCACCGGTGCGGGCAGCGCGCAGTGCAGCCTCGCCTGGGACAAGCGACGCACGCTGCAACTGCTGCCGCACGCGGGGGTACGGGTCGGGCCGTGGACGGCGCACCGCACGGACGACGGGCACCTGCCGCCCGAGCCCATCGCGCTCCTTGAAGACGGCCCGGTCGTGGTGAAGGCCGCAGCGGGCACAGCCCATGAGATGCTCCATCTGGTCTGCGGGGAAGACGAGTTGTCCCGGGTGTTGCAGGACATGCCCGCGGGCGAGGAACTGGTGCTCACCCCGTATCTGCCCGGCCGGGAATTCTCGGTGGGAGTGCTGGGCCCGCGCGTACTGCCCGCCGTTGAGTACGTGTTCGACGGCCCCTTCCTGGACTACCGGGCGAAGTACGCCGAGGGCGGCGCGTCCCACACCTGCCCCGCCCGAATCCCGCCGCGGCTGGAGCGGCATCTGCGCGAGCAGGCCTTGCGGGCCCACCGGGCCGTGGGCCTCGGGGACGCGGACTACTCCCGCTCGGACTTCCGCTGCGACCGGCGGGGAGAACCGCACTGCCTGGAGGTGAACGCCTGCCCGGGACTGCGCACGACCAGCGCCCTCGCGCACGCGGCCGAAGGCGCTGACATTCCCTACCCCGCCCTCATCGACCGGATCGTGCACCTGCAGAAGCACGGCATTGACCGCGACGAGCAGCAGAAGCACGGCATGGACCATGACGAGCAGCGGAGGCGCGGCATCGATCGTGACGAGCACTGGCTTGATCTTTGACATCGAGGGGCGAAGGCGGCTTCGGACTCGGCGCGGAGTGCTCCCGCCTTCGGCCTGCCTCCCGCCCGGCTGACTCGCCGCTCCCGCTCCCGGGGTGGTGCTGGACCACGGTTTCCTCCTCGGCCTCCGCCCTGCCCGGCCGCCGCGAGCGCGCGGCGGCTACTTGACCACGCGTACGGTGTCGAAGGCGGGGTCAGCGGCGTCGGGGAGGTTCATCCCGGCTGCCACGCCGGTCCGCAGATAGGCCAGGACCGGTTCGGTGAGGCGCTCGCCCGGCAGGACCGCCGGGATCCCCGGCGGGTAGGGAGTCACCATTTCCGCCGCCACGCGGCCCGCCGCCCGCTCGACGGGGACGTCCTCGGTCGGGGCGAAGTAGGCGTCCCGGGGCAGGCACGCCTGTTCCATGCGCAGACCGTCGGCGCTCGGCACCGCCACGACGGGCGCCTCGTCCCAGCCGCGGGCCGTGTCCACGAGGTCGTGGAGCGCCCGCAGCAGGGGCTCGGTGGTCCGCCTGCTGTCGGCGTGGGTGATCTGCACGTTGATACGGCGATGGTCGGCGATGTGGACGTTGATGGAGCGGTGTTCCCGCAGCCAGTCGGCCGCCCGGTAGCCGGAGAGCGCGGGGCCGGGCAGGTCGACGACCACGGGCAGCGGGTCGAGATCGTCCGCGCGGCCGGGCCCGCAGAAGTCCCGCGCGTCGTTCACGTGGAGGCCGTCGATCCGTTCGATGGCGCGCCGCAGTTCGTCGGCGGTGGCGAGGGCGTGGCCGATCAGCTCGTGCCCGTGCAGCGCCATCTGGCGGCGCCAGCCGTCCATGGCGGCGTAGACGAGGACCGAAGGGCTCGTCGTTCCCATCAGGTCGGCCCGGTTCTTGAGCACTTGGGGCTCGACCAGGTCGCCCTGGAGGTGGAAGACCGACCCTTGCTCCAGGCCGCTGCCCATCTTGTGGATGCTGGTCACGCAGATGTCCGCGCCCGCGTCCATCGCCCAGGCGGGCAGATCCCGGTGGAAGGGCAGATGGGCACCCCATGCCTCGTCCACGATCAGCGGCCGGCCGTGGCGGTGGCAGACCTCGGCGACACCGCGCAGGTCCGCGCAGCCGCCGTAGGGGGTCGGGCTGGTGATCAGCGCTCCCCGGGCCTGCGGTTCGCGTGCGAAGGCGGCCGCGTAGTCCTCGGCCGACGGCGGGTGTGCCAGATGCCGTTCGTCGTCCCAGCGCGGTTCGATCCACACGGGTTCGATGCCGGACAGGATCAGGGCGGCGACCACGGACTTGTGGGCGTCCCGACTGACCAGGAGTCGCCGGCCGGGCCCGGCCACGGACAGCATCGCCGCCTTGACCGAGAGGGAGCTGCCGCAGGTGGTGAAGAACGTGTGGTCCGCGTGTACGGCGTCCGCCATCAGCTTCTCGGCGTCCCGCAGATACCCGCCCCGCGTACGCCGGTCGTCCAGGCCCCCGGAGGCCAGGAGATCGTGCTCGAAGACCTCCCGCCCCAGGAGACGTCGTACGTCGGGATCGACGCCCGCGCCCTGTTTGTGCCCGGGTGGCGCGAACGACAGCATCCCGCGGCGCCGATGAGCCTCCACCGCCTCCACGACGGGAGCCCGTGAGTGATCGAGTGCCATGGTGCCTACCTTCCCTGCTGAGAGCGAGACCCTCCCCCGTGCGTCCGCGCGGCGGGGGCCAGGAAGCCGGTGGCAGGGAGCACCTGTCCTTCGAAGCCCGGAATGCACGCGACCCTCGAAGGTGAGGCGCTGCGCTCTGCCGTTCGAAATCGCCGATCAGGGGTGAGGGCTTCCTTGGTCGGGGTCGTCGTCGGGGGTCTGCCAGGTGTCACCTCGCTGCGCCTCACCGCTGGTGGGCGTGGCGCCGTGGGCGGGCGTGCTGCTTCGGGTGCGGCGGGCCGCGCGGCGGCGGCCCGCGACGAACATGGCGATGAGGCCGATGACCACGACGACGCCGACGAGGATGAGGACCAGCGAGGCGCCACCGGAGGCGGCCAGGGCGGTGTGGCTGTGAGTACGCATCCCGGTGGAGTACCCGATCGTCGGCAGAAATCGCAGGGCCGGTCGGGTGAGAATCGAGGGACCAGGCGGCCGTCGGCCGGTGATTGCGAGTGCTCGCCGGGGGGTACCGGGGTGGGACGAACGCGTACGAGCCACCGAGGTGGGACGCGCCACACGGGCGCCGCCACACGGGCACCGCTCCACGCGCGCTCGCGTGCCTGCGGGCGCACCCTTGAGAAACGGGTCGACAGGCACAGCCGACTGCCGGGGCTGGAAGTGTCAGGGCGTATCCGCTCCGGCGTGGCGAGGACGGACAAGACACATACGCCCATACGGACAAGACACATCACGAAGCGCGCGTTACGAGAGGAAGGCGCATCGCATGTCCGACAAGCCGCTCGACGGCCGCCGTGTGCTGGTGCTCGTCACCAACTACGGAGTCGAACAGGACGAGTTGCTGGTGCCCGTCCGTCGGCTACGGGATGACGGCGCGGACGTCACCATCGCAGCCGTGAGTCCGGGCCCCATCGCGACACTGGTCGGCGACCGGGATCCGGGCGAGACGGTCGAGCCGACCACCGTGCTCGAGACGGTGGACCCCGGCGCGTACCAACTGCTGCTGATCCCCGGCGGCACCATCAACGCCGACCAGTTGCGCCTGCAGCCCAAGGCCCTCGATGTGATCAAGAAGTTCGCGGCGTCGGGCCGCCCGATCGCTGCGATCTGCCACGGCCCCTGGGCCCTGGTGGAAGCGGACGTGCTGCGCGACAAGACCCTGACCTCCTACCCCTCGGTTCGCACTGACGCCCGCAACGCGGGCGCCCAGAGCTGGGTCGACGAGGCGGTTGTGAGCGACAGCGCCCAGGGCTACACCCTTGTCACCTCCAGGACGCCGAAGGATCTCGACGACTTCGTGCGCGAGGTCCACAAGGCGTTGGCCGGACCCTGAGGCGACCGGCCGCCCCACACCTGGCGGAGGGGCGTCCGGGGCTGCTGCGTGCGGGACGGTGCCCGGCGGTGCGGATGGAGCGCGTCGGCTCGGGTACCCGGGTCGGGCGACGGTGGCGGCACCGTCGGAGCCTGACGAAGGAGATCCCGTGGCCCAGCGAGTACGCGACATCATTTCCGGCGCACCCGTCACCGTCGAACCGCCTTCGCGCTGCCGAGGTTCTTCGTCGCCCGGCCCGCAGGACGCGACGTCGAGAACTTCGTCCGGCCTCAGCGCCCGCAGCAGGACGCGAACCATCAGATCGAGGCCCCTCGGACGGGCAGGAGCGTCCAGGAAGACGACCCGAACGAGAGTCTGCGTCCCGCCGCTTGACGCGCGTCCTCAACTTGTCCTCTGGATCATGAAATCTTGATCGAGGAAGAGCCGCCAGGCCCCCTCGGCCATCGCCCCGACCAGCAAAGTCGCTGGTCAGAACGATTCTTCGCACATAGTGCGGAGTGGGGCGGGTGGGACTCGAACCCACGGCCGACGGATTATGAGTCCGCTGCTCTAACCGGCTGAGCTACCGCCCCTAACGGCGCGTCGCGCACATTTGTGCGCGCCGTCTGCCGCAGCATAGCCGCTCATACGATCTCCTGCTCCGGCTGGTCGGCTATGCACGACCATGAGGACCCCGCTGCGGCCCGCGCGGTTCCACCGGGGGCGAAACAAGCACGTACGAGGGATCGTTGGGGGCGGATCCCGGAGGGGCCCGGGTATGCGAGAGGGCCCCCGCAGCGCCGCGAACGAACGCTTCAGGGGCCCTCTCGAACAGCTCTCCCGACTGGACTCGAACCAGTAACCTGCCGGTTAACAGCCGGCTGCTCTGCCAATTGAGCTACAGGAGACCGCGCTCCCCCGACTGGACTCGAACCAGTAACCTGCCGGTTAACAGCCGGCTGCTCTGCCAATTGAGCTACAGGGGAATGACTCGTGGTGACGGAGTCACTGCAACAATGTCACCTACCTGGGGATTCCCGGGCGGCGTGCGCTCGCTGCGACACATACATTAGCGCAAGCAGGGGGGTGCTCCGCCAATCGGTATCCCCCGCGACCGACGTCGGGACAGTCGAGGCAAGGGAAGGGTGGCCGTCATGCGCTACCGGCTCACATTCGTGGCAGGTCTGGCACTCGGGTACGTGCTCGGGACCCGGGCCGGACGCGAGCGTTACGAGCAGCTGAAGAAATCGGTTCGCGAGATCTCCCAGAACCCCGCCGTCCGCAACACCGTGGAGTCCGCGGCCCAGCAGGGCCGGGGCGTCGCGGGCAAGGCCTTCCACTCGGTGTCGGAGAAGGTCGGCGACCGGATGCCGGACTCCGTGGCCGACCGGGTGCGGTCGCTGCGCGAGCGCGGGCAGGGCGCGGAGGACGACTGGGGCACCAGCAATACGTAGCCGGTGCGCGGCGGGCGCCGGGCGCGCCACCGCCGCGCGGTCACCTGCGACGACGGGCCCCGTACGGACAGCCGTGCGGGGCATCGTCCGTTGTGCGGCAGAATCCTCGGCATGGGGATAGTCGCGGGGTTGGACAGTTCGCCCGAATTCACACGCATCGTGGTCTGTGACGCCGACACAGGTGCCGTACTCAGGCAGGGCTATGCCCCGCATCCGGTGGAGGCCCCGGAGGGCGGCGGGAAACCGACGGACGTCGACCCGCAGGCCTGGCTGCTCTCCCTCGGCGAGGCGGCGGGCGGCGGGCTCCTCGAAGGCGTGCAGGCGATCGGCGTGTGCGCGCAGCAGCACGCGCTGGTTCCGCTCGACTCGCAGGGCAACACGGTCCGGCCCGCCCTCGTCGGCAACCACCCGCGCGCCCAGGTCGCCGCCGCCGACCTCGTCGACGGGCTCGGCGGCCGCCAGGCGTGGGCCCAGGCGGTGGGCTGCGTACCGCAGGCCCCGATGCCCGTGACGAAGCTGCGCTGGCTGGCCCGGCACGAGCCGGAGGCGGCGCTGCGCACCCAGTTGCTCATGCAGGCCCACGACTGGCTGGTGTGGCAGTTGCTCGGGCGGCCCGCGCGGCGTACCACCGACCGGGGCGGGGCCTCGGGCACGGGGTACTGGTCGGCGGCGACCGGCTCCTACCGTCCCGACCTGGTGGAGCTCGCGCTCGGGCACCAGTCGATGCTGCCGGAGGTCATCGGTCCTGCGGATGCCGCGGGTACGACGCCGGAGGGGCTGCTGATCTCCGCCGGTACCGGCGAGACCATGGCCGCCGCGTTCGGGCTCGGCGTGCAGCAGGGCGACGCCGTCGTCTCGCTGGGCGCCTCCGGTTCCGTGATGGCCGTGCACCACGAGGCGCTGGTCGACGCGAGCGGGACGATCACCTCGCTGGCCGACGCCACCGGCATGCACCTGCCGGTCGTGCACACCCTCAACGCCGTACGGGCGCTGCGCGGCACCGCCGAGATGCTGGGCCTGCCCGACCTCGAAGCGCTCTCCGACCTGGCCCTGAAGTCGACCCCGGGCGCCCATGGGCTCGTCCTGCTGCCCTATCTGGAGGGCGAGAAGACGCCGAGCCTGCCGCATGCGGCGGGCACCCTGACGGGGCTGCGGCGCGAGTCGATGAAGCCCGAGCACCTGGCGCGGGCCGCGTTCGAGGGCATGCTGTGCGGGCTCGGCGACGCCCTCGACGTGCTGCGCGGGCGGGGCGTCGAGGTGCGGCGCGTGTTCCTGCTCGGACCGGCCGCCGACCTGCCGGCGGTGCGGGCGATGGCGCCGATGCTGTTCGGCACCCAGGTCGTGGTCGTACAGCCCGCGGACTACGCGGCGATCGGCGCCGCGCGGCAGGCCGCCTGGGCCCTGACCGGGCAGCTGCCGCTGTGGCAGGGCGCGGTGTCGCAGGTCTTCGAGCCCGGCGAGGAGCTGGCCGTCGGGCAGGCGGTGCGGCAGCAGTACGTGACGGTGCGGGAGCAGGCGCATCCGGGGGCGTTCTCGGGGACGCCGGTCGCCTGAGCCGCCGCCTCGCCCTGGATCGCTCCGGGCGCCCGGCTGTCCGAGCCGCCTCGCCGTGGATCACCACGGACCCGGTCGCCCGAGTCGCCCTCACCACAGACCCGGTCGCCCGAGTCGCCTCACCGCGGCCCGGGCGGCCGGGTCGGTCGGTTTGGTGCGGAATTGGGTATTCCGCAGCGCTGCGTGAGTGAACCAAAGCATTCAGTGTGCCCAGTTCTTGACCAAGGCTGATTTTTGACCGGGTCATGGGTTAATCGGTTGCACGGGGGCGGGTGCGGTGGCGCAGGATGGTGGGCGACTTCGTCGACGCCTCCCCCCGCCTCCCCCCATCCATGACTCAGCCGAGAGACGAGCGTGCTCATACGACTCCTGCGGACCCATCTGGGTCCGTACAAGAAGCCCATCGCCTTGCTGGTGCTCCTGCAGTTCCTGCAGACCTGTGCCTCGCTCTATCTCCCCACTCTGAACGCCGACATCATCGACAACGGTGTCATCAAGGGGGACACCGGCTACATCCTGTCGTTCGGTGCCCTGATGCTGGCCGTCACCGTGGGCCAGATGGTGTGCAACATCGGTGCCGTCCTGTACGGCGCCCGCACCGCCGCCGCCGTGGGCCGGGACGTCCGGGCCGCCGTGTTCGACCGGGTACAGTCCTTCTCCGCGCGGGAGCTCGGCCAGTTCGGCGCGCCCACGCTGATCACACGGACGACCAATGACGTCCAGCAGGTGCAGATGCTCGTGCTGATGGCGTTCACGCTGATGGTGTCGGCGCCGATCATGTGCGTCGGCGGCATCGTGATGGCGCTCGGCCTGGACGTGCCGCTGTCGGCGGTGCTGCTCGCCGTGGTGCCGGTGCTCGGCATCAGCGTCAGCCTGATCGTGCGCCGCCTGCGGCCGCTGTTCCGCACCATGCAGGAGCGCCTGGACACGGTGAACCGGGTCCTGCGCGAGCAGATCACCGGCAACCGCGTCATCCGCGCCTTCGTCCGCGACTCCTACGAGAAGGAGCGCTTCCGGGGCGCCAACGCCGAGCTGACCGACGTCTCGGTGAGCACCGGCAAGCTGCTCGCGCTGATGTTCCCGATCGTCATGACGGTGGTGAACCTGTCGTCGATCGCCGTCGTCTGGTTCGGCGCGCACCGCATCGACGACGGCGACATGCAGATCGGCGCGCTCACCGCGTTCCTCGCCTACCTCATGCAGATCGTCATGTCCGTCATGATGGCCACCTTCATGTTCATGATGATCCCGCGGGCCGAGGTGTGCGCCGAGCGCATCCAGGAGGTCCTGGACACCGACACCAGCGTGGTGCCCCCGGTGGAGCCGGTGCGGGAGCTGCGCGGCCACGGCCATCTGGAGCTGCGCGGCGCCGGTTTCCGCTACCCGGGCGCCGAGGAGCCGGTCCTCAAGGCCATCGACCTGGTCGCGCGCCCCGGCGAGACCACCGCCGTGATCGGGTCGACGGGCAGCGGCAAGTCGACGCTGCTCGGCCTGGTGCCGCGGCTGATGGACGCCACCGAGGGCGAGGTCCTGGTGGGCGGCGTCGACGTGGCCACCGTCGAGCCCGCGCTGCTCGCCCGCACCGTCGGACTCGTACCGCAGAAGCCGTATCTGTTCGCCGGGACCGTGGCGAGCAATCTGCGGTACGGCAATCCGGAGGCGACGGACGAAGAGCTGTGGCACGCCCTTGAGGTGGCGCAGGCCAAGGAGTTCGTGGCGGGGCTCGCGGAGGGGCTGGACGCGCCGATCGCGCAGGGCGGCTCCAATGTGTCCGGCGGACAGCGCCAGCGCCTGTCCATCGCGCGGACGCTGGTGCAGCGGCCGGAGATCTACCTCTTCGACGACTCCTTCTCCGCGCTCGACTACGCCACCGACGCGGCGCTGCGGGCCGCGCTCACCCAGGAGACCCGCGAGGCGACCGTCGTGATCGTCGCCCAGCGCGTGTCCACCATCCGTGACGCCGACCGCATCGTGGTCCTCGACGAGGGCCGGGTCGTCGGCACGGGCCGCCATCACGAACTGATGGACGACAACGAGACGTACCGGGAGATCGTCCTCTCCCAGCTGACGGAAGCGGAGGCCGCGTAATGCCCCCTGGTGGCATCGGTGGACCGATGATGGGGCCCGACTCGCGGTCCATGGACTTCAAGGGCTCCGGGAAGCGGCTGCTCGCGCAGTTCCGGCCGGAGCGGGTCACGATGTACGGGATGCTCGCGGCCGTCGTCATCAGCGTCGCGCTGTCCGTGCTCGGCCCGAAGATCCTCGGCCACGCGACCGACCTGGTCTTCGCGGGCATCGTCGGCAGGGACATGCCCGAGGGCGAGTCGAAGGCCGCGGCCATCGAGCGGCTGCGCGAGCACGGCGACGGCGGCATGGCCGACATGCTCTCCGGGCTCGACTTCACGCCCGGCGAGGGCATCGACTTCGGCGCTGTCGGCTCGGTGCTGCTGCTCGCGACGGGCGCGTTCCTCGCGGCGGGCCTGATGATGCTGGTGGCCACGCGGCTCTCCAACCGGGCCATCAACCGGACCGTGTTCCGGCTGCGCGGCGACGTCCAGGCGAAGCTGTCGCGGCTGCCCCTGTCGTACTTCGACAAGCGGCAGCGCGGCGAGGTCCTGAGCCGGGCCACGAACGACATCGACAACATCAACCAGACGCTCCAGCAGTCGATGGGCCAGCTCATCAACTCGCTGCTGACCATCGTCGGCGTGCTCGCGATGATGTTCTGGATCTCGCCGCTGCTCGCCCTGGTGGCGCTGGTGACCGTGCCGCTGTCGTTCGTCGTGGCGACGAAGGTCGGCAAGCGCTCGCAGCCGCAGTTCGTCCAGCAGTGGAAGTCCACGGGCGCGATGAACGCACACGTCGAGGAGATGTACACCGGGCACACCCTGGTGAAGGTCTTCGGCCGCCAGGAGGAGTCCGCGAAGGCCTTCGCGGAGCACAACGACGCGCTGTACGAGGCGTCGTTCAAGGCGCAGTTCAACAGCGGCGTCATGCAGCCGCTGATGTTCTTCATGTCGAACCTGAACTACGTCCTCGTGGCCGTCGTCGGCGGTCTGCGCGTCGCCTCCGGATCGCTGTCCATCGGTGACGTGCAGGCCTTCATCCAGTACTCGCGGCAGTTCTCGATGCCGCTGACGCAGGTCGCCTCCATGGCGAACCTGGTGCAGTCCGGCGTCGCCTCCGCCGAGCGGATCTTCGAACTCCTCGACGCCGACGAGCAGGAGGCCGACCCGGTGCCGGGCGAGCGTCCCGTGGATCCGCGCGGGCGCGTGGAGATGCAGCACGTGTCGTTCCGGTACGAGAAGGACAAGCCGCTGATCGAGGACCTGTCGTTGGTGGTGGAGCCGGGGCACACCGTCGCCATCGTCGGGCCGACGGGCGCGGGCAAGACGACCCTGGTGAATCTGCTCATGCGGTTCTACGAGGTCACCGGCGGGCGCATCACCCTCGACGGGGTCGACGTGGCCCGGATGTCCCGCGACGAACTGCGCGGCGGCATCGGCATGGTGCTCCAGGACACCTGGCTGTTCGGCGGCACCATCGCCGAGAACATCGCGTACGGCGCGGAATCAGGAGGGGCGGCGCGCAGCGCCTCGGGCAAGGGCGGTGGCGGGAGACGGGCGGGCGTCTCGCGCGAGCAGGTCGAGGAGGCCGCGCGGGCCGCGCACGCCGACCGGTTCATCCGGACGCTGCCCGACGGGTACGACACCGTCATCGACGATGAGGGCACCGGTGTCAGCACCGGTGAGAAGCAGTTGATCACCATTGCGCGGGCGTTCCTGTCCGACCCGGTGATCCTCGTCCTCGACGAGGCGACGAGTTCTGTGGACACCCGTACCGAGGTACTCATCCAGAAGGCCATGGCTCGCCTGGCCCATGGGCGGACCTCGTTCGTCATCGCGCACCGTCTGTCGACGATCCGCGACGCCGACACCATCTTGGTGATGGAGGACGGGGCGATCGTGGAACAGGGCACGCATGACGCGCTGTTGGCGGCGGAAGGCGCCTACGCGCGGTTGTACGCCGCTCAGTTCGCGCAGGCCGTGGCGGAGGTCGACTAGCGCCGTCGCGGGCGGCTCCTCAGTCCAGGTAACCCCTGAGCTGGTCCGCGAAGGCGTGGTCCCGCAGCTTGTTGAGGGTCTTCGACTCGATCTGGCGGATGCGTTCGCGCGTGACGCCGAAGATCCTGCCGATCTCCTCCAGGGTGCGGGGCCTGCCGTCCGCGAGGCCGTAGCGGAGCTGGACGACCTTGCGTTCGCGTTCGCCGAGCGTGGAGAGCACCGCCTCCAGGTGTTCGCGCAGGAGCAGGAACGCCGCCGACTCCACGGGGCTCGTCGCGTCGCCGTCCTCGATGAGGTCGCCGAGCGCGACGTCGTCCTCCTCGCCCACGGGCGCGTGCAGCGACACGGGCTCCTGGGCTAGGCGCAGGACCTCGCTGACGCGCTCGTGCGGCAGGTCCAGGTGGGCGCCGACCTCTTCGGGCGTCGGTTCGTAGCCGCGCTCCTGGAGCATGCGGCGCTGCACGCGGACGACGCGATTGATGAGTTCGACGACGTGGACGGGCACGCGGATGGTGCGGGCCTGGTCGGCGAGGGCGCGGGACATGGCCTGGCGGATCCACCAGGTGGCGTACGTCGAGAACTTGTAGCCGCGGGCGTAGTCGAACTTCTCCACCGCCCTGATCAGGCCGAGGTTGCCCTCCTGGACCAGGTCGAGCATGGTCAGGCCGCGGCCCACGTACCGCTTGGCGACGGAGACGACCAGGCGCAGGTTGGCCTCGATGAGGCGGCGCTTGGCCATCCGGCCCATCACGACCAGCTTGTCCAGGTCGAGGGCGAGCTGGGAGTCCGGGTCGGGGGTGCCCGCCAGTTTCTCCTCGGCGAACAGGCCCGCCTCGACGGCACGCGCCAGCTCGACCTCCTCGGCGGCGGTGAGCAGGGGTATGCGGCCGATCTCGCGCAGGTACTGGCGGAACAGGTCGGAGGAGGGGCCGCCGGTGTCGGCGCGGCTGCGGGGGCTCGGCACCTCGACGACCTCGACGACCTCCTCGGGCGGCTGCTCGGGGGCCGGCTCGGCGGCCTCCGGCAGTTCCGGATGGAGCGGTGCGTGGCCCTGCGGCGGCACCGCCGCGATGACGTCGGCGTCCACCGCGGCGTCCACGGGCGCGGCGGTGTCGGTCTGGGTGAGGGTCTGGGTCTGCACGGGGGCGACCTCCAGGGTGATCGCTGCCGCGGGGGACGGCAGCGGTACAGCGGGACCGGCGTCGACGGCCTCGCCGCTGTCCGTCCCGAACACGATGTGTGGAACCGCGGGAATGTCGGACCCGCTGTCTGCTGCGGGCCGGCCGCGCTCCGAGGACTCAGGCACCGCACCCCAGTGTGGAGTACGACACGCGGCCGCCACGAGGGGCGTGCGGGGACTTTTTGAGTCCGGTGCGTGACCGGACGGTTACCCCTCGCGGGGCGTCCCAGTCCCGCCCCTTTCCCGAAACCGGGGGCTGCCGCCCCCCTGGACCCCCGCCGATCGGCGCTTCGCGCCTCGTCCTCAATCGCCGGACGGGCTACAGACAGCCCCTCCGACGTGTGGGGAGCGGGGCCCCTCGAAGGTCAGAGCGCCGCGGCGCCCCGCTCGCGCAAGGCGCGGCCGTACTGCTGCAGGACCCACAACTCGTTCTGCACGGCGGAGAGTTGCTCCGGATCACCGTGGCTGCCCGCGAGTCGGGCGAAGGTGCCCTGGACGTCCCGGACCCGGCGGTCCACCGCACGCAGCCGCACGGTGACCAACTGCTCCCCCGCGTACGCCGCGTCGACGGTCCGGCGCATGATCGCCTCGACGGCCAGCTCCGTGACCATGGCGCGGACCCCGTCGTCGGGGGCGGCGTCACGGACCCGGACCAGGTAGTCCTGCGGGTCCTGGGTGCCGTACTCCGCGCCGCCCGCGTCGAGGATCGCCTGGCGCACGGCCGCGTAGGGCGCGGCGGTGAACTCGTCGACGCCGTACGCGTCGAAGGCCGGGGAGACCAGGCCGGGGTGCTGGAGGGCGAGCTTCAGGAGCTCGCGCTCCGTGGCGTACACCGGGTTGCGCAGGTTCAGGGCCGGGCCCGCGTGGCCCTGCCGGGCGGCGGGGGCGGGGCCCTGCGGGGCGGCGCCGCGCTGCGGGGCCGGGCCCTTGCCGCCGCGCTCACGGGCCCAGCGGGCGAGCTGCGCCACGCGCTTGACGACGAACTGGGTGTCGAGGATGCCGAGCATGCCCGCGAGCTGCACGGCGACCTCGTGCTGCGCGCCGGTGTTCTTGATGCGGGCGACGACGGGCGCGGCCTCGTCGAGCGCGGCGGCGCGGCCCGCGGGGGTCTCCAGGTCGTACCGGGCGACGATCTGGCGGAGGGCGAACTCGAACAGCGGGGTGCGGGGTTGGACGAGGTCGGCGACCGCCTCGTCGCCCTTGGCGAGCCGCAGGTCACAGGGGTCCATGCCGTCGGGCGCGATGGCGATGTACGTCTCGGCGGCGAACTTCTGGTCGTCCTCGAAGGCGCGCAGGGCCGCCTTCTGGCCGGCCGCGTCGCCGTCGAAGGTGAAGATCACCCGGGCGGAGCCGTTGTCCATGAGCAGGCGACGCAGGATCTTGATGTGGTCGGTGCCGAAGGCCGTGCCGCAGGTCGCGATGGCCGTGGTGACGCCCGCGAGGTGGCAGGCCATGACGTCGGTGTAGCCCTCGACGACGACGGCCCGGCTGGCCTTGGCGATGTCCTTCTTGGCGAGGTCGATGCCGTACAGGACCTGGGACTTCTTGTAGACCGGGGTCTCGGGCGTGTTCAGGTACTTCGGGCCGTTGTCGTCGTCGCGGAGCTTGCGGGCGCCGAAGCCGACGACCTCGCCGCCGATGTCGCGGATCGGCCACATCAGGCGGCCGCGGAAGCGGTCGATGGGGCCGCGACGGCCGTCCTGGGAGAGCCCGGAGAGGATCAGCTCCTTGTCCGTGAAGCCCTTGCCGCGCAGGAAGCGGGTGAGGTGGTCCCAGCCGGCCGGGCTGTAGCCCACGCCGAAGTGCGCGGCGGCGGCCTGGTCGAAGCCGCGCTCGGCGAGGAACTTGCGGCCGATCTCGGCCTCGGCGCTCTCCAGCTGGGCGATGTAGAAGTCGGTGGCCGCCTTGTGTGCCTCGATCAGGCGGATGCGTTCGCCGCGCTGGTGGGAGGGGTTGTACCCACCCTCCTCGTAACGCAGCGTGATGCCCGCCTTGCCCGCGAGGCGCTCCACCGCCTCGGAGAAGGTGAGGTGGTCGACCTTCATCACGAAGGTGAGGGTGTCGCCGCCCTCCTGGCAGCCGAAGCAGTGGAACAGGCCCTTGCTGGGGCTGACCTGGAACGACGGCGACTTCTCGTCGTGGAAGGGGCAGAGGCCCTTGAGGTTCCCGCCGCCCGCGTTGCGCAGTTGGAGGTACTCGGACACGACGGCGTCGATCGGGACCGCGTCCCGAACCGCCTTCACATCCTCGTCATTGATCCGTCCAGCCACCCTGGGATTCTACGGCTCGGCACCGACACTCCTGTCCTCGCGGGGCGCCCCGGTCCCGCCCCTTCTCCGAAACCGGGGGCTGTGCCCCCGGGCCCCCGCTGTCGGCGCTTCGCGCCTCGTCCTCAATCGCCGGACGGGCTGCAGACAGCCCGTCCGGCCAGGGCCGTCAGCCGAGCAGGGACGTCAGCGGGCGGTTCGGGTCGGCGAGGGCGTCGGGGTCGGGGTGGGCGGCCGTGCGGATGAGTTTCTGGATGGCCTCCGTGACGTCCCACACATTCACGTTCATCCCGGCGAGGACCTGCCCCTCGCGCAGCCAGAACGCGATGAACTCGCGCTTGGCCGCGTCGCCGCGGATCACCACCTGGTCGTACGAGCCCGGGGGCGCCCAGCCCGAGTACTCCAGGCCCAGGTCGTACTGGTCGGAGAAGAAGTACGGCACCCGGTCGTAGGTGACGTCCTTGCCGAGCATGGCGCGGGCGGCGGCCGGGCCGCCGTTGAGGGCGTTGGCCCAGTGCTCCACGCGCAGCCGGGTGTCGAAGAGGGCGTGGTGGATCGCGGCCACGTCACCGGCGGCGTAGATGTCCGGGTCGGAGGTGCGCAGGGAGGAGTCGACGGCGATGCCGCCGCCGTCCGCGCGGTCCACCAGGTCCAGGCCCGCGGACTCGGCGAGCGCGGTGCGCGGGGCGGCGCCGATCGCGGCGAGCACGTCGTGCGCAGGGTGCTCCTCGCCGTCGTCGGTGCGGGCGGCGAGGACCATGCCGTCCTGGCCGGTGATCTCGGTGAGGCGGGCACCGAAGTGGAAGCGGACGCCGTGCTCGGCGTGCAGGTCGGTGAACATCTGGCCGACCTCGGGGCCGAGGACGGCGTGCAGCGGGGTCGGCTCGGGCTCGACGACGGTGACCTCCGCGCCGTACTCCCGCGCGGCCGCGGCGACTTCGAGGCCGATCCAGCCGGCGCCCGCGATCACCAGATGGCCGTTGTCGCGGCCGAGGGCGGCGAGCACGTGCCGCAGTCGGTCGGCGTGCGCGAGGCGGCGCAGGTGGTGCACGCCCGCGAGGCCGGTGCCGGGGACGTCCAGGCGGCGGGGCTCGGCGCCGGTGGCGAGGAGCAGCTTGTCGTAGCGGATGACGGTGGCGTCGCCGAGGCGGACGGTGTGCGCGGCGCGGTCTATGGCGACGACGGTCTGGCCCAGGTGCAGTTCGACGTCCGCCTGCGCGTACCACCCGGGCTCGTGGACGAAGACGCTGTCGCGGTCCTCCTTGCCCAGCAGATAGCCCTTGGAGAGGGGCGGGCGTTCATAGGGGTGGTCGCGCTCGTCGCCGATGAGGATCACCCGGCCGGTGAAGCCCTCGGCCCGGAGCGTCTCGGCCGCTTTCGCGCCCGCGAGGCCCCCTCCGACGATGACGAACGTCTGATCCGCGTCGACCACTTGATGCCTCCTCGAAACCTTCAGCTCATGGGAGCGTCCCGCACGGAGCGTGAGGACGGAAGAGGTTGCGCGGCCTCATGGCACCCCTTTGCGCCTAAACCGGCGCCGCTCTCGCGGAACTGGTTACTCGCCGTTCGGACTCCCCAATCTATGGGTTGCGCTGATCATTGCCCAGGACGACCGCCCACGAGCCGGAGGTGCAGGGACCGGGCGGCGGCGTCCGTGAGGGACGCGATCTGGTCGATGACGACGCGCTGCGCGGCGCGGTCGTCGGTCGCCGCGTCGTACAGCGCCCGGAACTGCGGGTCGAGGCCCTCGGGGGCGCGGGCGGTGAGGGCGTCGGCGAGTTCCGCGACGACGACGCGCTGGTCGGCGCGGAGCCGCTCCTGCGCGGGGCGCTGCATCACGTAACGGTCCGCGACCGCCTTGAGGACCGCGCACTCCAGGCGCGCCGCGCGGGGCACGACGAGTTCGGCGGCGTACCGGGTGAGCGGCCCCGTCCCGTACCGCTCCCGGGTGGCGGTCTCCGCCGCCAGACAGAAGCGGCCGATGAGCTGGCTGGTGGCGTCCTTGAGCCGGGCCTGGGCGACGGCCGACCCGTCGTACCCGTGCGGCCACCACTCCTGCTCCTGAAGCCGGTCGAGGGCCGCGGCCAGCTCCTCGGGATCGGTGTCTTCCGCTACGTACCGTCCGATGGCAACAGCGAAGACATCCTGCCGCTCGGGCTCGGCGTGCAGCAGATTCGGGTCGATGTGCCCGGCGTGCAGACCGTCCTCGACGTCGTGCACCGAGTACGCGACGTCGTCCGACCAGTCCATGATCTGCGCCTCGAAGCAGGTGCGGTGCCCGGAGCCCGGGTGGGCCGGCGCCTCCTTGCGCACCCAGTCGAAGACCGGCCGGTCGTCGTCGTACACACCGAACTTCACCGAGGACGGGTCGGTCGGATGGGAACCGCGCGGCCACGGGTACTTGGTGGCGGCGTCGAGCGCGGCCCGCGTGAGGTTGAGCCCCACGCTGACGAGCTCGCCGTCCTTCCCTCCCCGCGTGAACCGCTTCGGCTCGATCCGCGTCAGCAACCGCAACGACTGGGCGTTGCCCTCGAACCCGCCGCACCCCTGCGCGACTTCGTTGAGCGCCTGCTCGCCGTTGTGCCCGAACGGCGGATGGCCGAGGTCGTGCGACAGACACGCCGTCTCCACCAGATCCGGATCACACCCCAGCGCCGCGCCCAGCTCCCGGCCGACCTGAGCACACTCCAGCGAATGCGTCAGCCGCGTCCGCGCACTCGCGTCCCACTCCTGGCTCTTGGTCCCCGGCGTCACCACCTGCGTCTTCCCCGCGAGCCGCCGCAGCGCCGCCGAATGCAGCACCCGCGCCCGATCCCGCTGAAAATCCGTACGCCCCGGCCGTTTGTCAGGCTCGGGCGCCCATCGCTCAACAGCTGCCTCGTCGTAGAAAACGGTGTGCGGGTGCGGTGCGGTGCCTTCCATGGACTGACAGTAGACGGCTCGGGGGGCGGGGTGCGCGGGGGCCCGGTGCCGGTGTCAGGCCGACGCCAGTTGCCGGTGTGACGTCGGGGCGGCCGACCGGGCCTGGTCGTAGCGGTGCAGCAGCAGGGCGGCGAGGGCCGGGTGGGCGCCGAGCGGGGCTGCGGCCAGCCACGGCGCGGCGTCGGCGACCTGGGTGGCGAAGCGGCCGGGCGCGGTGAAGTACGAGGCGACCGCGGCGTGGCGGACCCCTCGGTCGGCCAGCGCGCGCAGGGCCGCGGGCACCGTTGTCGGGGTGTGCTCGGTCGGCGCGGCGTACGCGGGCACCACCGGGACGCCGAGGCGGCGGGCCAGGAAACCGGCGGCGCGGCGGGTGTCGACGGCGGAGTCCGGGTCCCGGGAGCCCGCGGCGGCGAGGACCACACCGTGCCCTTCCGCCGCGGCCCCGGCGGGCCAGCCCGCTTCGGTGAGACGGGTGTGCAGGGCCTCGATGAGGAGGGGGTGGGGGCCCAGGGGGGCGGCTAGGCGGAGGGGGCGGGGCGTGCCTGGGCGACCGGGCGCGCCGACGGCTGCGGCTGCGGCGGGGATGTCGTGCTTGACGTGGTAGCCGCGGCTGAGGAGGAGCGGTACGAGGACGGCGCCGGGGCCGTCGGCGGGCAGAGCCCGCAGCGTCTCGTCGAGGGCGGGCTCGTTCAGCTCGATGTGGCCGAGCCGCACGTCCAGGCCCGGACGGAGGGCGCGGACGAGGTCGAGCAGCGCGGTCACGGTGAGGCGGGCGCGGGGGTCGCGGCTGCCGTGGGCCACGACGACGAGGGCGGGGAGGTCGGGGAGCGGGGAAGACGGGGTGGGGACGGGGAAGGTGGGGACGGGGGTGCGGTCGGGGTCCGTCTTGCGGGCCCCGTTGAGGGTGACGTGCCCGAGGCGGGTGCCCAGCTCGCTGGTGATGCGGGTGATGAGTTGGGCGGTGGTGTCCAGGGGGGTCGTGTCGGGAGAGGCCGTGTCGAGGGGGGTCGTGTCCAGGAGGGTGGGGTCGCGGGGGGCGGTCGGGTCCGGCGGGGGGACGGGGTCCTGCGAAGCCGTGGGGTCCGGCAGGGCCGTGGGGTGCGGATGCGGGTTCGACGGCGTCATGGACCGAGGATGGCGGGGGCAGATTGCGGTCCCGTTGCGTCGCCGTGACGAGTGTTTTCGGAGGGCTCACGGGTGGGGGTGGGGGGTTGTCAGGGGGCTTCTCGCCGGTGCCGGACCGTGGACGGCACCGGCGACGTTCCTGAGAACGAGTGGTCCGAGGATCGGCTTGAAGCCGTGGCCGAGGCAGCGGCGGCGCTGCGCCGGGCCCTTGGCCGGAGCGGGGATTCGGTGTCGGCCACGAGGAGTGGACGAACCAGAAGCCGGACGCGCGCGGGGTCGACACGGACAGGACGCGGCCCCGGGGTCGATAGGCTCCCGGCCTGATCCACCCAGGCACCAGACAAGGATCCACTCCATGACCCGCGCTTCCACACTGATGTACGCCGCCGCCACCGCCGTGGCCCTGACGCTGCCGTTCACGACCCCCGCCCTCGCCGCCGAGCCCGGCGGCTCCCTGACGATCAACGGCACCACGTACAACGACCCGCGCCCCGGCTGCTACCCCAGCAACGCGCCCAACGCCCTGGTCGTCAACAACACCGGGGTCGACGCCTACGTGTACGCCGACCCGCACTGCCGGGATCTGAAGGAGCTCCAGGTCGTCGCGCCTGGGGCCACCGGTTATGTGTCGGGCGGCCAGGGCGTTCACATCGTCTGAGGTCCGCTGACGGGGGTACGGCGCCGGGTGGGGACCGGCGCCGGTCCCGGGCCTCACAGCCGGGCCCACCTCGGCCGGAGGTCGCCGTACCGCCCATGTAACCCGCCGGCCCGTGGCGTGAAACACGCGCGTCCGAGGGTGGGAGCATGCACCCCACGGCCGCACCCGAACGGACCCCGACGGCACTCGCGCCAGGTCCCGCCACTCCCACCCACTGCCCCTACTGCGCCCTCCAGTGCGGCATGGGCCTCGTCCAGGGAAGTTCGGGGGTGGAAGTCGTCGAGCGGCCCGCGTTTCCCGTCAATGGGGGCGCGTTGTGCGGGAAGGGGCGCACGGCGCCCGCCCTGCTGTCCTCGCGGGTGCGGTTGACCGAGCCGCTCGTGCGGTCCCGTGTCAGCGGGGAGCTCGAACCCGCCGGGTGGGACGAGGCGCTGGACCGGGTCGCGGAGGGGTTCGCGCGGGTTCGGGGGGAGTACGGGGCCGATGCCTGCGGGGTGTTCGGCGGCGGCGGGCTCACCAATGAGAAAGCCTATGCGTTGGGGAAGTTCGCGCGGGTCGTGCTGGGGACCTCGCAGATCGACTACAACGGGCGGTTCTGCATGTCTTCCGCCGCCGCCGCGGGAACGCGGGCCTTCGGGCTCGATCGTGGGCTGCCGTTTCCGCTCGCCGACGTCGCCCGTACCGGGTGCGTGATCCTCGTCGGGTCCAACCTCGCCGAGACCATGCCACCCGCCCTGCGGTACCTGACGGAATTGAAGGAGAACGGCGGTACGTTGATCGTTGTCGATCCGCGGCGCACCCGGACCGCCGAGCAGGCCGACCTGCATCTCGCCCCGCGCCCCGGCACCGACCTCGCCCTCGCGCTCGGACTGTTGCACCTCGTGGTGGCCGAGGGGCGCACCGATGAGGCGTACATCGAGGAGCGTACGACCGGGTGGGAAGAGGCGCGGGCCGCCGCCATGGCGCATTGGCCCGAGCACGTGGAGCGGGTCACGGGCGTTCCCGTGCCTCAACTCCGTGACGTCGTACGGCTGTTCTGTGATGCCGAGAACGCCATGGTGCTCACCGCCCGTGGGCCCGAGCAGCAGGCCAAGGGCACCGACACCGTGGGGGCTTGGATCAATCTGTGTCTGGCCACCGGGCGGCCCGGGCGGCCGCTTTCCGGGTACGGGTGCCTGACCGGGCAGGGGAACGGGCAGGGCGGGCGTGAACACGGGCAGAAGGCCGATCAGTTGCCCGGGTACCGGAAGCTCACGGATCCCGTGGCGCGGGCTCATGTCGCCGGGGTCTGGGGCGTCGATCCCGATTCCCTGCCCGGGCCCGGACGGTCCGCTTATGAACTCCTCGACGCGCTCGGCGGTGACGTGAAGTCGCTGCTGCTCATGGGGTCCAACCCTGTTGTCTCCGCTCCTCGTGCCACCCATGTGGAGGAGCGGATACGGTCGTTGGACTTTCTGGTCGTTGCCGATGTGGTGCTTTCCGAGACCGCGCAGCTCGCCGATGTCGTCTTGCCGGTCACCCAGTGGGCCGAGGAGACCGGGACCGTCACCAACCTGGAAGGGCGGGTGCTGCTCCGGCGGCGTGCCGTCGATCCGCCGGACGGTGTGCGCAGTGACCTCGAGGTGCTGCACGGGCTTGCCTCGCGGCTCGGGCACGGGGAGAAGTTTCCGGTCGTGGCCGAGGAGGTGTTCGAGGAGTTGCGGCGGGCCAGTTCGGGTGGGGTCGCGGATTACTCGGGGATCTCTTACGGGCGGTTGCGGGAGGGGGGCGGTGAGGGGGTTTTCTGGCCCTGCCCTCGGGGGGGTGAGGGCGTGCATGAAGGTACGCCTCGGCTCTTTCTCGAGCGGTTCGCCACTGATGACGGGCGGGCCCGGTTCGTGGCCGTCGTTCATCGGGACTCCGCCGAGGAGACCGACGGTGAGTATCCCGTCGTGCTGACCACCGGGCGGGTGCTCTCGCAGTATCAGTCGGGGGCGCAGACGCGGCGCGTGGAGGAGTTGAACGCCGCCGCGCCGGGGGCGTTCGTGGAGGTGCATCCTCGGCTTGCCGCGCGGTTGCGGGTCGTCGAGGGGGACGCTGTCGCTGTGGTGTCGCGGCGGGGGCGGGTGGTGGTGCCTGCGCGCGTCACCTCGGGGATTCGGGCCGATACCGTGTTCATGCCGTTTCACTGGCCGGGGGAAGGGCGGGCCAATACGCTCACCCATCCCGCGTTGGACCCTGTGTCGGGGATGCCGGAGTTCAAGGTTTGCGCGGTGCGGGTGGAGCGGGTTTGAGGGGGGTTCCCCGACCCCGCCCCTTCCCGAAACCGGGGCCGCGCCCCTGGACCCCGGGGGTGGGTGTCCCGTGCGGGTGGGACGGGCCGGCGCCGAATCGGCGCTCCGCGCCTCGTCCTCAAACGCCGGACGGCTGAAATGGCCCGGTCGCCCCGTGCGAGTGGGACAGCCCACCCCCGAAACGGCGCTCCGCGCCTCGTCCTCAAACGCCGGACGGGCCGAGAGCCCTCCCCCTCGGCCTCAAGTGCCGGACGGGTCGGCGTCCGGAGGCCAGTTGCCCTCCGGCAGGAGTGACCCGCTCGCCCGCAGACCCGCCGCCAGCCTCTCCCCCGCCACATACACCCACGCCCTCCTCCACACTCCGTCCGCGCACCGCACCTCGCGCGCCACGCGCTCGTAGAGGTTGTGGGGGTCGCCCGGGGCGTAGTCCTCCAGGCGGTCCAGGGCCGCGCGGACCGTCTCGTACGCCGTGGGGGTCGGGGTGATCAGGTCGCCGTGGACGGGGCCCGCGCCGGGGGCCTCGACGGCGTAGGGGTAGCCGGGGCCGTCGTACAGGGCCGTGTCGGGGAGGTGGGCGGGGGTGTGGGACGTGACGCGGCCGCCCAGGTGGGGGGTGTGGTTGCGTTCGCCGGGGCGGAGGGTGCCGTAGACGAAGAACGGCAGGTGGTCGGTGTCGCCGTCGGAGGCGGAGGTCATGCCGGGTCTCCCGCAGACGTCTCCTCCGCCACCCACGTCAGGTACGCCGCGCTGCCCCGCGCAACGGGGGTCGCGATGATCTCCGGGGTGTCGTAGTCGTGGGCCGCCAGGAGCCAGGACTCCAAGGCGGGGTAGCGGGACTCGGTCGTCTTCAGGAGCACCTGCCACTCCCGGGCCGTCTCGACCGCACCCTCCCAGCGGTACACCGACGTCACCGGGCCGCTGATCTGCGCGCAGGCCGCGACCCGCGCCTCCACGGCACCGCGCGCCAGCGCGTCCGCCTTGTCCGGGGTGTCGGTCGTCGTCAGGACGGTCAGGACGGCGGGGGTGGTGGAGGCAGCGGAGGGGGCGGGGGCAGCGGGGCCGGTGCGAGTGGCGGGAAGTGCGGGGGTGGTCGGGTCCGTCACGGGGGTGCTTCCTCTCCTCGGGCCTCAAGTACGGGGAGGCTACCGGCCAGGCCTAAGGTCCCGATATCCGACGTTCAGGAATATTGGGTGCTGTTGTTACACAACCTCCCGGTTTTCGTGATGCGTCCTTCGTACCGTCGACAGCGGTGGCCGATCACCGCCGCCACCCCGTCTCCCCCCACTCCCCCGGCCCTCACATGAATCCGCGCTTCCGCATCCTGCCGGGCGTGCCCCTGGCCGCCCTGGCCGTCGCCGTGCTGTCCGCGTGCGGCGCCGGCAGCGGCATCGGCGACAGCGAACCCGCGCCGCCGGTGTCCGTGCAGCCGCGCCCCGAGCCGCTGTGGCCCGCCTGGTCGGGTTCGTCGCCGTCGGCGCCCGGCGAGGACCCGACGGCACAGCAGCCGCCGCCCGAGCCGCTGGACGGGCTCGACCCGCTCGGGCCCGGCGGGCTCGCCAAGGCCGACGTGCGGGAGTTGCTGCGCGCGGACACCCGCCTTCGGACCCTCGCCGACCGGCCGATCGTGAAGAAGCCGGGGCGGCCGGGCATCCGGCCCCCGGTGCTCACCGACCTCACCGGGGACGGCAGGCCCGAGATGCTGGTCGCCGTCGACGTGGAGAGCGGGCGGAGCGTCCTCGTCGTCTACTACGAGAAGCGCGGCAAGGTCTATCCGATCCTGTTCACCGCGGGGCGGAGCCTCGCCGTCGAGACGCTCGGCAGCGATCTGCTGGTACGCAGCCCCTGCGCGGAGGGCGGTGAGCAGGCTGTGCGCTTCCACTGGGACGGCACCCGGATGTCCACCGTCAGTGACGTCAAGAGTTACGGCAGGGGTGACCAAGACGGTGGGGGGCACGGGGGTGGCGGGGACCACGGAGGTGGTGAGGGCTCGCCCGCCGCGCCTGGGGACCGGACCCCCCGCTCCCCCGGAGCCCGCCCATGAGGCTCCGCTTCCCCCGCGCCCGCCGCGTGCGCGCACCCCTGCGCGCCCTCGCCGCCCTCGGCCCCCGCTGGCACGCCCTCGGCCTGCGGTGGAAGATCGCCGCGCTGCTCGCGGGAGGGTGCGCGGTCGTCGCCGTCGCCATCGGGCTGCTCATCCACAACGCGCGACTGGACCAGGTGTGCGAGGGCGCGCGGTCGGCGGCCACGGCGCAGCTCGTGCGCGTACGTCAGGTGTACGAGCTGACCGGACAGGTCCCGCGGGACGACACGGACGCGGCGATCGACGCGCGCGGGCTGCCGGAGTCGCTGCGGGCCGCCGCGCTCGACGGGCAGCGCAGTACGTATCTGGACATGGACGCGGACGAGCCGTCGGTGTGGGCGGCGCGACCGGTCGGCGACCACGTCCTCTCCGTACGGCTTCCACTGCGCGAACAGGCCGACGAGATGGCCGAGTTCGACCAGCAGCTGATCGCGTCCGGGGCCGTCGTGGTGGCCCTGGCCGCGCTCGGTGGCGCCGGGCTCGCCAGCAGGCTCAGCCGTGACCTGCGCACCGCGGCGGCGACCGCGCGCCGCATCAGCCAGGGCGAGCTGGACGCCCGCATCGGGCATCCGCTGCCGCCGGGCTTCCGGCACGGCAGGAACGAGGTCGCCGACCTCGCCACCGCCGTCGACACCATGGCCGCGACGCTGCAGCGGCGCCTGGAGGCCGAGCAGCGGTTCACCGCGGACGTCGCCCACGAACTGCGTACGCCGCTGACCGGGCTGCACACCGCGGCCGAACTCCTGCCGCCGAGCCGCCCCACCGAGCTGGTGCGCGACCGCGTCGGCGCGCTGCGCACGCTCACCGAGGACCTGCTCGAGGTCGCCCGGCTCGACGCCGACGTGGAGCGGCCCGAGCTGGACGTGCACCCGCTCGGCACCCTCGTTCAGGGCATGGTCCAACGGGCGGGCCGCGCCGAGCAGTTCAGGGGGCGCGGGGTGCGGCTGAGCACCGTCGACGAGCGGCTCGTACGCACCGACGCGCGCCGTCTGGAGCGGATCCTGACCAACCTCGTCGGCAACGCCCACCGGCACGGCCGTGGCCCCGTCGACCTGCGCGTCGAGGGAGCCGCGGTGACGGTGCGCGACCACGGCCCCGGCTTCCCGCCGCACCTGCTGCGCGAGGGCCCGCAGCGGTTCCAGACGGGCGCCCGCGAGCGCGGCCAGGGCACCGGGCTCGGCCTGACCATCGCCCTCGGCCAGGCCGCCGTCATCGGCGCGCGGGTGGAGCTGGGCAACGCGGACGACGGGGGCGCGGTGGCCGTGGTGCGGCTGCCGGAGGCGTAGACGCTCCGGGCCGCTCAACTCAGCACCCCTCAACTCCGGGCCGCTCAACTCCGGGCCGCTCAACTCCGGGCCGCTCAACTCCCGTACGAACGAACCTCCTTGGCCGACCGCAGCGCCCAGGCCCACCAGTGCAGCTGGTCCAGCATCCCCTTCGCCGCGGCCTCCGCGACCGACGGGTCCCGGTGCGCGCCCTCGTCGTCGAACAGAGCGCCCGCGTTGTGGAAGGAGACGGTGTCGCGGACTGTGACCATGTGCAGCTCGGCGAAGACCTGGCGCAGGTGCTCGACGGCGCGCAGGCCGCCGGAGATGCCGCCGTAGGAGACCAGGGCGACGGGCTTGGCCTGCCATTCCTCGCGGTGCCAGTCGATGACGTTCTTCAGCGACGCGGGGTAGGAGTGGTTGTACTCGGGCGTGAGGACGACGAACGCGTCGGCCTCCGCCAACTTCGGTGTCACCTTGGCGAGTTCGGCGAGCACCTCGGCGGAGGGGCGGTAGGAGAGGGACGTGGGCAGGTCGACCTCGGCCAGGTCGACGAGGTCCGCCTCGAATCCCTCGTGGCCGCGCACCCGGGCGAGCAGCCACTCGGCGACGACCGGGCCGAAGCGGCCCTCGCGGTTGCTGCCGACGATCACGGCGACCTTCACCGGCGTACCGGTCGAGGACGCGAAAGCGGTGTCGGCGGACGGGGAAACAGACGAGGCGACGGGCGAGGAAGAGGAAGAGGACGAAGAAGGAGACGGGGGAACGGGCTGCGAAGCGGACTGGGCCGTAGTGGTGTTCATGCGGAGAGCTTCTTAGTTAAACCTTGGTTCAAGTCAAGCCGCGACCGCGATTAATCTGGCGGCATGACGACGCATCTCGCACCGAACGCCAAGGAAGCCACCGTCGGCGAACTCGCCGAACGCAGCGGAGTCGCGCCCTCCGCCTTGCGTTTCTACGAGCGCGAAGGGCTCATCTCCAGCCGTCGCACCGCCGGCAACCAGCGCCGCTACAGCCGGGACACGCTGCGCCGCGTCGCCTTCATCCGCACCTCGCAGCGGCTCGGCATCCCCCTGGCCACCATCCGCGACGTACTGAAACTGCTCCCGGAGGACCGGACGCCCACCCGCGAGGACTGGGCCCGTATCTCCGAATGCTGGCGCGCGGACCTGGACGAGCGCATCCGCACCCTGGAGCGGCTTCGCGACAATCTGAGCGACTGCATCGGCTGCGGCTGCCTCTCCCTGGACCGCTGCGCCCTGTCGAACCCGTGGGACGAACTGGCCGCGCACGGTCCGGGCCCGCGCCGCCTGCTCGAGGACTGAGCGGGCCGGGCGCCCCCGAGAGGACTGAGCAGGCCGAGCCCCCCCCCGGACGGTGAACTCCGAACGTACGGTGGGCTCATGACCACACCAGCACCCCTCACCTCCGCCGCCTCCGACGTCACCCGACTGGAGATCGACGGCGTCCCCGCCACCGTCGACACGCTCCGGGCCCGCGCCCTCGACAGCTTCGGGCACTTCACCGCCATGCAGGTCAGGGACGGCAAGGTGCGCGGCCTCGGGCCGCACCTGGAGCGCCTGGACGCCGGGACGCGGGAACTCTTCGACCAGGAGCTGGACGGGGAGCGGGTCCGTGAGCTGATCCGGCACGTGCTCGCCGGGGACGGCGGCGCCGACAGCGCGACCGGCGTCATCGCCGACGCCTCCGTGCGCGTGTACGTGCACGCCCCCGGCGGCACCCCCTCCCTGATGGTCACCGTGCGGCCGGCCGCCGAGCTGGCCGCCGTGATGGCCGAGCGGGCGCAGGCCCTGATGTCCGTGCCTTACGTACGGCCGGTCGCGCACATCAAGCACCTCGGCGGCTTCGGGCAGGCCTACCACGGCCGGGAGGCGCGCCGCGCGGGCTACGACGAGGCGCTGCTCACCGGCCCCGACGGCCTGATCAGCGAGGGCGCCATCACCAATGTGGCCTTCTTCGACGGGCGCGACCTCGTGTGGCCGGACGCCCCGCACCTGGCGGGGATCACCATGCGGCTCCTGCTCGCGCGGCTCGCGGACGCGGGCCTGCCCACGCGCCTGGGTCCGGTACGGCTGCGGGACCTGCCCTCGTACCGGGCGGCCCTCGTCACGAACTCCTGGGGCATCAGCCCGGTGCGCCGCGTCGACGACCTGGACCTGCCCGTGGACGAGAAGCTGATGGCGACCGTCGCCGAGGTGTACGAGGCCGCGCCCTGGGACGTGATCTGAGCCGGGCTCAGCTGTCGGCCCGACCCCGGGTCACCCATTCACAGGCGCCGCGCCAGGGCTTCGGATCCTTTCCGCGACACGCGTGGTGACCTGCTGGAACGTTCCCGTCGAGGCGTCAGGGGCCGGGTCCGCGCAGGGTTTCTGATGGGGCTTCAGCAGGCGTACGCGGCCGAGTGCCACTTACCTCGGAGGTGCGTCCCGCACGAAGGCCTCGACAGGAGCAAGCCCCATGCGCACAGCCCGCCAGCTGACGACCGCCGCCGCACTCGCCGTCACCTCGGCCGGCCTGTGCGCCGCCCCCGCGTCCGCCGGGCCCGCGGGCGGGCTCCAGGTGTCACCGGCCACCGTCACGCCCGGCACCACCGTCACGGTGAACACCACGGCGTGCGGCGCGGACGGCACCGCGACGGGCGACGCGAGCGCGGTCGGCGCGGGCACCTTCGCGCTGGCCCCGGGGGCGCGGGCCGAGGTGGCGTCCGGGCGGTTCAAGGTGCCGCCGTCGGCGCAGCCCGGCACGTACGAGATCGTGGCGCGCTGCGCCGGCTCCGGCGGCCGCGAGGTGGCCGGCGACCTGTCGGTGACGCTCACGTCCACGGCGTCCGCCCGCGCGGAGCAGCCGGTGCCGGTGCCGGCGCATCCGAAGGGGCACGTGAAGACGGGGGTCGGTGGCGCGCTCGGCCCCGACCCCGTGAAGACCGCGGCGGGCGTGGCGGTACTCGCCCTCGCCGCCGCGGGCGGTACCTGGCTCCTGCATCGCCGGGCGAGAGGCGACAGGATCTGACGGGCCCCCTCCGCGGTCCGCGGGTACCGCCGTTCCCCCTCCCCCCGCCGGGCGCACGTCCCTCGTGACCGGCAGGGGGAGGCGGGAACGCACCATGCACGTGAACGGACGACGCACGTGAACGCACCCCCACACCTGCCCACCCTTCTTCCCACCCTTCCCGAGGGGGCGAGCCATGCGGCGGACACAGCGGCGAGGCAGGTTCGGCACCTGGGTCATGGCGGTGGCCATCGCGCTCGCGCTGTGCGGCGGCGCCTGGCTGGTGCGCGAGGGCACCGTCGGGCATCCGCCCCCGCAGCCGTCCGCCGCCCAGGCGGCGGCGCCGGGCACCACCCGGGCGGGACCGGCCGTGGCCCCGCTCCCCCCGTCACCGCCCGACCGGATCCGGATCCCGGCGATCGACGTGGACGCCCCCCTCATGGGCCTCGGCCTGACCCGCCAGGGCAGCCTCGACGTACCGCCGTCCCGGCACAGGAACCTCGCGGGCTGGTACGAGGCGGGCACCACGCCGGGCGAGCGCGGCACGGCGGTGGTGGCGGGGCACGTCGACAACGCGGAGGGCCCGGCGGTCTTCTACCGCCTGGGCGGCCTGGCGAAGGGCCGGGTCATCGAGGTGGAGCGGCGGGACGGCGGGGTGGCGCTGTTCACGGTGTACGCGGTGGAGGTGTACGACGCGAAGGGCTTCCCGGACGAGAAGGTGTACGGGGCGACGGCGCGGCCGGAGCTGCGGGTGATCACGTGTGGCGGGGCGTACTCGAAGAAGACGGGCTACCAGGGGAACGTGGTGGTCTTCGCACACCTGACGGGCACGCGCTGAGGTCCCTGGCCCGCGGCCGCCGCCGTGCGTCCTACGCCACCCACTGCTCGTACGCCATCTTGGCCACCAGACCCACGACGGTCGTCAGGAGCACGATCCGCACGAACCCGCTGCCCTTCTTCAGGGCGGTGCGGGCGCCGAGGGTGCCGCCAGCGAGGTTGAAGACGGCGAGGACGGCGGCGAGCTGCCAGAGGACGGCGCCCTGCCAGGCGAACATGGCGAGGGCGCCCGCGTTGGTGCAGCAGTTGACGATCTTCGCGTTGGCGGAGGCGGTGACCAGGTCGAACCGGAGCACGGCGGTCAGGGCGAGGACGAGGAAGGTGCCGGTGCCGGGGCCGATGAGGCCGTCGTAGAAGCCGATGCCGACGCCCGCGAGGCCGATGGCGGCGAGGACGCGGCGCGGCGGCAGTGGGCCGGTCGCGGGGGCCGTGCCGAAGTCGGGGCGGAAGATGACGAAGGCGCCGACGCCGACGAGGACGGCCATGATCACGGGCTTGAGCACCTCGGTGCTCATCCCGGCGGCGAAGAAGGCTCCGCCCATGGAGCCGGCGAGTGCGGCCAGGCCGATCCTCACGGCGGTGCCGACGTCGATGGGCGCCTTGCGGACGTACGTCACGGCGGCGCCCGTGGTCCCCACGATGGCCACCGCCTTGTTCGTGCCGAGCGCGGTCGCCGCCGGGGTGGACCCCGGCAGCCCGAGCAGCAGCGCGGGCAGCAGCAGGAGTCCACCGCCGCCCACCACGGCGTCGATCCACCCGGCCGCGAACGCGGCGAGGCACAGGACGACGACGGCGGTCGTCGGTATGTCGGGCATGATCGCGACCCTATGGAGGGGGTAGGTGGTACGTCCACGAAAATCTGGGGGACTTGAGGGACTTCAGAGCTTGCCGCTCCGGACGGTGCGAGCGGGAGCTGCAACCGTCTCCGCCGCCGCGCGGCGAAGCCCACCCACCGGCCCACCGGCCCACCGGCCCAAGGAAGCAATCCCACCCCGGGGCCCGAGGCCAGACCCGTCCTCACAAGCGGCCAGCCGGCTCGCTGAGCCCACCGTTCCCCCACCGAAACGCCCCGGCCCCCGCCGGGAAACCCCCGCCCAGCAGGCTGCAAGCCATGACCACCAGCGCCCCGCAGCCACGCATCGTCGTCCTGGGCGCCGGGCTCGCCGGAGCCCGGCTCGCCGCCAGGCTCGGCGGCGACGCGCTGCTGATCGGCGAGGAGCCGTACCCGCCGTACAACCGGGTGCTGCTCACCGAGGTGCTCGCGGGCCGGTACGGACCGGAGGTGATCGCGCTGCCGGAGCCCGCCCCGGAGCGGTATCTGCGGGCGCGGGCGGTGCGGATCGACCGGGCGGAGCGGGTGGTGCTGTGCGAGGACGGCTCCCGGGTGGCGTACGAGAGTCTGGTGCTCGCCACCGGCGCGAACCCGGTGCTGCCGCCGCTGCGCGGCCTGTTCGCGCCGGGCGCCCGCGAACTGCCGGGCGGGGTGCACGCGTTCCGGACGATGGCGGACTGTCTGGCGCTGTCGGACTCGGCCCGGCCGGGCGCGCGGGCGGTCGTCGTCGGGGGCGGGCTGCTCGGGGTGTGCGCGGCGCGGGCCCTCGCGGACCGGGGGGTGCGGGTGGTCCTGGCCCAGCAGGGCGACCGGCTGATGGAGCGGCAGCTCGACCCGGACGCGTCGGAGCTGGTGCGCCGCCATCTCACCGGCCTCGGCGTGGAGGTGCACACCGAGTGCCGGGTGCGGGGCGTACGGCAGGTGGACGGCGCCGTACGGTCGGTGGAGCTGGCCGACGGCTATGTCCTCGGCACCGATCTGACGGTCCTCGCCTGCGGGGTCCGTCCCCGCACCGGCCTGGCCGCGGCGGCGGGCCTGGACGTGCGGCGCGGCATCGTCGTCGACGACGGGCTGCGTACCGGCGACCCGCACGTGTACGCCATCGGCGACTGCGCCGAGCACGCGGGCGCAGCCCCCTGCCTGGCGGCGCCCGCCCTCGACCAGGCCGACGCCCTCGCCGCCGCCCTGACCGCCCCGGAGTCGGCCCGCCCGTACACCGGCACCCGCTCCCTGACCCGCCTGACCCTGCCGCACCGCGAACACCCCCTGGACATCGCGGCGTTCGGCGACCCGGAGACCCGCCCGGACGACGACGTGGTGCGCCTGACGGACGCCACCCGGGGCACGTACCGCAAGGTCGTCGTGCGCGGCGACCGACTCGTCGGGGGCGTGCTCCTCGGCGAGCTGACGGCCGTGGGCGCGCTCGCCCGGGCCTGGGAGGCCGACGAGGCCCTACCCGATGACGGCAGCCCGCTGCTGCATCTGCTCACTCACGACGGAGGCCACTGACCCATGGACGCGACCTCGACCCCGTATCCGGCACCGCATCCGGCACCGAAGAAGAACCTTGTCCTGGTCGGGCACGGCATGGTCGGCCAGCGCTTCCTCGAAGCCCTCGCCGAGCGCGGCCTGACAGAGACGCACCACGTCGTCGTCCTGTGCGAGGAGCCGCGCCCGGCCTACGACCGCGTCCAGCTCACCTCGTACTTCTCGGGCGCCACACCGGACGAACTCTCCGTCACCGAGGGCGGGTTCATGGAGCGGCACGGCATCGAGCTGCTCCTAGGCGACCCGGCCGAGCACGTCGACCGCGCGGCGCGGACCGTCACCGCGCGCTCGGGGCGCGTCTTCGACTACGACACCCTCGTCCTCGCCACCGGATCGGTGCCGTTCGTGCCGCCGGTGCCGGGCAGGGACGCGGACGGCTGCTTCGTCTACCGCACCATCGAGGACGTCCTCGCCATCGAGGCGTACGCGAAGGCGGGCGCCACGACGGGCGCGGTGGTCGGCGGCGGGCTGCTGGGCCTGGAGGCGGCGGGCGCCCTGCAGGGGCTCGGACTCGCCACGCACATCGTGGAGTTCGCCCCGCGCCTGATGCCCGCCCAGGTCGACGACGGTGGTGGCGCGGCGCTGCTGCGCACGCTGACGGGGCGGGGGCTCGCCGTGCACACCGGCACGGGCACGCAGGAGATCGTGACGGACGAGGCGGGCGCGGTGCGCGCGATGCGCCTGTCGGACGGCTCCGAACTGGACGTCGACCTGGTGGTGTTCTCGGCGGGCGTGCGCCCCCGCGACCAGTTGGCCCGTGACTGCGGCCTCGCGGTCGGTGAGCGCGGCGGTGTCACCGTCGACGAGCGGTGCCGTACGAGCGACCCGCACGTGTACGCCATCGGCGAGTGCGCGCAGGCCGTGGACGGCAGGGTGTACGGCCTGGTAGCGCCCGGCTACGAGATGGCGCAGACGGCCGCCGCCGCCCTCGCGTCCGACGCCGCGGACGCCTCGTTCACCGGCGCCGACATGTCCACCAAGCTGAAGCTGCTCGGCGTGGACGTGGCGTCGTTCGGCGACGCGCACGGCACGGCGGAGGGCTGCCTCGACGTCGCGTACGCCGACTCGCGCGCGGGCACGTACAAGAAGCTCGTCGTCGGCGCGGACGGCACGCTCCTCGGCGGCGTCCTGGTCGGCGACACCGAGTCGTACGGGACGCTGCGGGCGCTGACCGGGTCGGTGCCGCCGGTGCCCGCCGAGCAGTTGGTGCTGCCCGCGGGCGCGGGCGCCGCCCCGGCCCTCGGCCCGGAGGCGCTGCCGGACGACGCCGTGGTGTGCAACTGCCACAACGTCACGAAGGCCGCCGTGCGGGCGTGCGCCACGCTGCCCGAGGTGAAGAAGTGCACCAAGGCCGGTACGGGCTGCGGGAGTTGCGTCAAGCTCATCGGCCAGCTCCTTCCGCAGTCCGGCGACCAGGGCCTGTGCGGCTGCTTCGGGCAGACCCGCCAGGAGCTGTACGAGATCGTCCGCACCCTGCGCGTCACCTCCTTCCGGGACCTGCTCGACCGGCACGGACGGGAGTCGGCGCGCGGCGGCGAGGGCTGCGAGACCTGCAAGCCCGCCGTCGCCTCCGTCATCGCCTCGCTCGCACCCGCGATCGGCGCCGACGGCTACGTCCTCGACGGCGAGCAGGCCGCCCTCCAGGACACCAACGACCACTTCCTCGCCAACCTCCAGAAGAACGGCTCCTATTCGGTGGTGCCACGCATCCCGGGTGGCGAGATCACCCCGGACAAGCTCATCGTGATCGGTGAGGTGGCGCGGGAGTTCGGCCTCTACACGAAGATCACCGGGGGTCAGCGCATCGACCTGTTCGGCGCGCGGGTCGAGCAGCTGCCGGTGATCTGGGCGCGCCTGGTCGACGCGGGCTTCGAGTCGGGGCACGCGTACGGCAAGGCGCTGCGCACGGTGAAGTCGTGCGTCGGGCAGACCTGGTGCCGCTACGGCGTGCAGGACTCGGTGCGCATGGCGATCGACCTGGAGCTGCGCTACCGGGGCCTGCGCGCGCCGCACAAGCTGAAGTCGGCGGTGTCGGGCTGCGCCCGCGAGTGCGCGGAGGCCCGCTCCAAGGACTTCGGCGTGATCGCCACGGCGAGCGGCTGGAACCTGTACGTCGGCGGCAACGGCGGCGCCACCCCGCGCCACGCGGACCTGCTCGCCCAGGACCTGGACGACGCCGAACTGGTGCGGCTCGTCGACCGGTTCCTGATGTTCTACATCCGCACCGCCGACCGCCTGGAGCGCACCTCGGCGTGGCTGGAGCGGATCGAAGGCGGCCTGGACCACGTACGGGACGTGGTGGTGGACGACTCGCTCGGCATCTGCGCCGAACTGGAGGCCCTGATGGCGGACCACGTCACGCACTACCGCGACGAGTGGGCGCAGACGCTGGCCGACCCGGACCGCCTGGCCCGCTTCGTGTCGTTCGTGAACGCGCCCGAGGCTCCGGACCCGCTGGTGGCGTTCGTCCCCGAGCGCGACCAGATCAAGCCCGACCTGCCGCTGCTGACGCTGCGGCCCCTGGAAGGAAGCTCCGCGCGATGACGACGATGACGCCGATGACGGCGGCGATGACCGAGACGACCCCCGCCGCACGCGTCACCACTGCCGACGCCAGCATCCAACTGCACGTCGACGGCGCCTGGTTGACCGTGTGCGCCGCGGCCCGGCTCACCGCGGGCCGGGGCGTGGCCGTACTGCTCCCCGACGGGCGGCGGCAGGCCGCACTGTTCCTGGACCGGGCCGGACGCCTGTACGCCATCGACAACCGCGACCCGTTCACCGGCGCGGCCGTGCTCTCACGGGGCCTGGTCGGCTCGGCGGACGGCCGTCCGTTCGTGGCGTCGCCGCTCCTGAAACAGCGCTTCGACCTGGGGACGGGGCGCTGCCTGGACGATGACGAGGCGGGGGTCGGGGTGTACGAGACGCGGGTCTCCGCCTAGTATTGGATTACTCAGTCCAATACTGCCGGACCGAACGCTCTCCTCCGTGGACCGAGCGCGCTCCCGCATCGAGTACATCGAGGAGTCCCCATGCCCGCCGCCGCCCGCACCCGCTTCACCGGCCGCACCGCCCTCGTCACCGGCGGCGGCTCCGGCCTCGGCCGCGCCATCGCGCTCGCCCTGGCCGCCGAGGGCGCGAACGTCGTCGTCACGGGCCGCTCCGAGGCCCCGCTGAAGGAGACCGTGACGCTCATCGAGGAGACGGGCGGCACGGCCCTCGCGCACACCGCCGACGTGACGCGCGCCGCCGACGTCGAGGCCGCGGTGCGCGCCGCCGTCGACCGCTTCGGCTCCCTCGACGTGGCCGTGAACAACGCGGGCGTCTTCCGCGGCGGCGCCCCGGTCGCCGACCTCGCCGAGGAGGACTGGCACACCCTGCTCGACACCAACGTCACCGGCGTCTTCCTCGCCCTGCGGGCCGAGGTGCGGCAGATGCGCACGCAGGACGGCGGCGGCGCGATCGTGAACATCGCCTCCAACCTGGGCGCCCACAAGCGCCGCCCGGGCATCGCCGGCTACGTGGCCGCGAAGGCCGCCGTCTCCGCCCTCACCCGCGCCGCGGCCCTCGACCACATCCAGGACGGCGTCCGCGTCAACGCGGTCAGCCCCGGCCCGTCGGCCACCACGATGTCCCTGCGCCCCGGTGAGACCACCACCGCCCGCACCACCCGCATGCGGGCCGAGTCCCCCCTCGGCCGCGTCTCGGACACCACGGAGATCGCCGCGGCCGTCCTCTACTTGGCGTCGGACGACGCGGCGTCGGTGGTGGGCACGGACCTGGTGGTGGACGGGGGCGCGTCGGCCTGACCGGCCCCCCTGACTCCCTCACCACCCCCGCACAGTCACCCCCCTGACCCTCCGCACACACAGGCGTACGCTCAGCCGCATGACGGGCAGTGGGCGTACGAGGAGTTGGGCCGCGCGTGACATTCCCGGTCAACAGGGGCGCGTCGCCGTGGTCACCGGGGCCAACAGCGGGATCGGTTTCGTCACGGCGCGTGAGCTGGCCCGGCGGGGTGCTCGGGTGGTGCTCGGCTGTCGCAGCGCCGAGCGCGGTGGGGATGCCGTGCGGCGGCTGGCCGCCGAGGTGCCGGACGCCGACGTCGAGTTCCGGCGGCTCGATCTCGGGGACCTGGGCTCGGTGCGGGAGTTCGCCGAGGGGGTCGAGCGGGGGTTCGGCGGGCGGCTTGATCTGCTCGTCAACAACGCGGGTGTGATGGCGTTGCCGTACCGGCGCACCGCGGACGGGTTCGAGACGCAGTTCGGTGTGAACCACCTCGGGCACTTCGCGCTCACCGGGCTGCTCCTGCCGCGGTTGCTCGCCACGCCCGGCGCCCGCGTCGTCACGGTCTCCAGCATGGCGCACCTGTTCGCCAACATCGACATCGGCGACCTCAACAGCGAGCTGCGCTACCGCCGTTGGCCCGCCTACGCCCGGTCCAAGTCGGCCAACCTGCTGTTCGTCCACGAGCTGGCACGGCGCCTTGCCGAGTCGGACGCCGACGTGGTCGCGGCGGCGGCACACCCCGGCTACGCCGCGACGAACCTCCAGGCGGCCGGGCCCCGGATGGCGGGCCGCCGGGGCACGGAGGTGTTCATGGCGGTGGGCAACCGCCTCGTGGGCCAGTCCGCGGAGACCGGCGCCCTGCCCACGCTGTACGCGGCCACCGCGCCGGGAGTGCGACCGGACTCCTTCACGGGCCCCCGCTTCCTCTCCTGGCGCGGCGCCCCCGCCCCGTCCCCACGAGCCGGCTGGACCCGCAACGACGTGGCGGGCGAACGACTCTGGGCGGCGTCGGAGGTGCTGACGGGGGTGACGTACACGGCGCTGAAGGGCTGAGTACGAGCGCGCTACCGGAGGCCCGAAGCCGCGAACACCGCCTTCGCCTCCCGGCCGTCCAGCCGGGCCAACAGCCGCGAAAGCTCCACCGACCCGGTCCGCAGCAGTCCCGCCTCCCGCGAGGCCCGGGCGCCCGCGTCCAGGCGGTGCAGCAACAGCGGATTCTCCGCGAGGATCTTCGGGTCGAACTCCACGCGATTGCCGAGCGAGTCGCACAGGACCAGCCGCGCGGCAACGGTCTCGCTGACCCGGGCGCTGGTGAGCAGCCCGGTGCACACGTGCCGGCGGTGCAGCGGCCCCCGCACCGCGAGCCAGCCGGGCCCCGCGCTGACCCGCGCCGGATGCAGGATCACGTACAGGAGAGCACCGAGCCCCGCCCACAACCCGGCACGCACGGCGCTCAGCGTGCCGGCCGCGCAGTCGACCAGCATGATCAGGGCGAACAGGGCGAGCGAGCAGAAGACGGCGGCCCGCAGGTCGGACGCCCAGCGCCGGTCCTCCACCACCGCGTCCTGCCCCAGGGGCGCGGGCAGTGCGCCGCCGCTGTCCTCCGGCGACGTGCGCGGGTACGGCACGTGGTCCCGGGCGAAGCCGCGGACGAGGTCGCGCGCACGGCCGCGCGCCGTGACCCGGTGGCGCGTGCCCCGAGTCGTCCAGTCATGTCCCATGTGCGGCACCGTAGGACGGCGCCCCCGCGCCGTCCGCGCCGTTGACGTGGTGCATACACGCCCATGGCACTCCTTGACGCATCACTGACGACCCCCCTTAACAAGTCGTCAAGAGGAGTACCGGCCCCGTCAAGGACGCGCCAAGGAGTGCGGCGACCGGCCGGCACGCGCCGACGCTGGGATGGCCGCCGACTCGACCACACCGGCTGACCTGCACGAAAGGCACCACCATGACGACCGTTTCCGAGCGCCCCGGCGCCCCGGCCATCGCGGAACCTCCCGATACCGGCGCGGCGGACCCGGGCGACCGTCACCGCCTGACGGCCCTCCAGGGCCTGGCCGCGCTGTCCCTGGACGCCATGGCCTCGGTCGCGTACGGGCCGGAGGCGATCGTGCTCGTCCTGGCCACGGCCGGCGGGTACGGGCTCGGCTTCACGCTGCCGGTGACCCTCGCCATCGCCGCGCTGCTCGCCGTGCTCGTCGCCTCCTACCGCCAGGTCATCGCCGCGTTCCCCGACGGCGGCGGCAGCTACGCCGCCGCGAAGACGCACCTGGGCCGCCGCTCCGGCCTGGTCGCCGCCGCGTCCCTCGTCCTCGACTACGTCCTGAACGTCGCCGTCGCCGTGACGGCGGGCGTCGCGGCCCTCACCTCCGCCTTCCCCGAGCTGTACGGCGACCGCGTCGCCCTGTGCCTCGGCGTCCTCGTCGTCATCACGGCCGTCAACCTGCGCGGCATCGTGGACTCGGCGCGCGTGTTCATCGCCCCGACCGCGGTGTTCGTCGGCGCGATCCTCACGATGGTCGCCGTCGGCCTGTTCCGGGACGGCCCGGTCTCCACCGAGGCCGCCCAGGGCCATGCCTCGGTGCTGTCGGACAACGCCACGACGGTCGGCGCCCTGCTTCTGCTGAAAGCTTTCGCCTCGGGCTGTTCCGCGCTCACCGGCGTGGAGGCCATCGCCAACGCCGTGCCGTCGTTCCGCGCCCCGCGCGTCAAGCGCGCCCAGCACGCGGAGGTGGCGCTCGGCGCGCTGCTCGGCGTGATGCTGATCGGCCTGTCCGTCCTCATCTCCCGCTTCGGCCTGCAGCCGGTCGAGGGCGTCACCGTCCTCGCCCAGCTCACGGACGCGTCCCTCGGCCACAACTGGGCCTTCTACGTCGTGCAGTTCGCGACGATGATCCTCCTCGCCCTGTCCGCCAACACGTCCTTCGGCGGCCTGCCCGTCCTGATGAGCCTGCTGGCCCGGGACAACTACCTGCCGCACGTCTTCGCCCTCAAGGCCGACCGGCAGGTCCACCGGCACGGCGTCATCGCGCTCGCCGTCGCGGGCGCGGGGCTGCTCGTGTTCTCCGGCGGCGACACCAACACCCTCGTACCGCTGTTCGCGATCGGTGTCTTCGTCGGCTTCACGCTCTGCCAGACCGGCATGGTCATCCACTGGCGCAAGGCGGGCAAGCCCGCGAAGGCGCTGCTCAACGGCTTCGGCGCGGTCCTCACCGGCGTGTCCGCCGTCGTCGTGACGGCCACGAAGTTCACCGAGGGCGCCTGGCTGATCGTGCTCGCGCTGCCCGCGATCGTCGCCGTCTTCGAGATCGTCCACCGGGCGTACGGCCGCATCGGCGCGGACCTCGGCCTCGGCCGCGTCCCCGAGCCGCCGCACCGCGACCACTCCCTGGTGATCGTCCCCGTGTCCGGCCTGTCCCGGCTGACCTGCGAGGCCCTGAACGCGGCGGTGTCCCTCGGCGACGAGGTGCGGGCCGTGACGGTCACGTACGACGACGTCGAGGACCGGGCCGCCGCGCGGTCCCTTCGCCGGGACTGGGAGCTGTGGGGGCCCGGGGTGGACCTGGTCGAGCTGCCCTCCACGGCTCGGACGGTCGGGCGGCCGGTCGCCGAGTACGTGCGGAAGGTGTACCAGTACCACCCGGGGACCCGGGTCACCGTGCTGATCCCCGAGGTGGAGCCCGCGCACCTCTGGCAGCGCCTCCTCCAGAACCAGCGCGGCGCGGTCCTCGCGCACGCGGTGCGGCGGGACACGGACGCGGTGATCTGCCGGTTGCGGTTCCGGCTCGCCGGGCGGAAGTAGCGGCTTCGGGGCACGTCAAGCCACGAACGACGGAGCGCGCCCACACGAGAACACGCGGCCGCAATACGCCTGTCGTAATCCCCCTGCATGGTTGATCGTTGGGCCCGGCATGTACCCGACGATCCAGGCTTCAGGGGGAGACGGCATGACCATCGACCGCAGGACAGTGCTCGCGTCCGGCGCCGCACTCGGGCTGCTCACCGCGTGCGGCTCCAACACCGGCCGCGACGGCGGCGGCTCGGACGGCAAGGGGCCGAAGCTGTCCCAGTGGTACCACCAGTACGGGGAGGCCGGTACCGAGCAGGCCGTGAAGCGGTACGCGGACGCGTACGACAAGGCCGACGTGTCCGTGCAGTGGCGCCCCGGCAACTACGACGAGCAGACCGCCGCCGCGCTTCTCACCAAGTCCGGCCCCGACGTCTTCGAGGTCAACGGCCCCACCCTGGACCAGATCCAGGGCGGCCAGGTCCTCGACCTCACCGACCTGCTCGACGGCGTGAAGGGCGACTTCAACGCGGCTGTGCTCGCGCCGAAGACGTACGACGGCCGGATCTGGGCCGTCCCCCAGGTCGTCGACATGCAGCTCCTCTACTACCGCAAGAGCCTGCTGGCCGACGCGGGCCGCACCCCGCCGAAGTCCCTCGACGAACTCGTCGACACCGCACGCGAGTTGACGACGAAGAAGGTCAAGGGCCTGTTCCTCGGCAACGACGGCGGCGCGGGCGCCCTCGGCGGCACACCGCTGTACGCGGCGGGCCTGAGCCTCGTCACCGACGACGGCAAGGTCGGCTTCGACGACCCCGCCGCCGCCCGCGCCCTGGCCCACCTGCGCGCGCTGTACGAGGACAAGTCGCTGCTGCTCGGCGCGCCCTCCGACTGGTCTGACCCGTCGGCGTTCGTCCAGGGGCTCACGGCCATGCAGTGGTCGGGCCTGTGGGCGCTGCCCGCGGTCGAGAAGGCGCTCGGCGACGACTTCGGCGTGGCCGCGTTCCCCGCCGCCGCGCCCGGCGCGGAGCCCGCGGTGCCGGTGGGCGCGTACGGCTCGGCGGTCAGCGCCCGCACCGCGCACAAGCAGGCGGCCAAGGACTTCGTGAAGTGGCTGTGGGTCGAACGCACCGACCACCAAAGGGACTTCGCCCTCTCCTACGGTTTCCACATCCCCGCCCGCCTGTCCCTCGCGAAGAAGGCCGACGTCCTCACCAAGGGCCCGGCGGCCGACGCGGTGCGCTTCTCCACCGGGAACGGGTACGCCGAGCCGCTGCGCTGGACCCCGGCGAGCCGGGTCGCGTACCAGGACGCGCTCAGCCGGATCATCAAGTCCGGCGCGAACCCGGAGAGCGAACTGCGGTCCGTCGTACGGAAGGTGTCGGCGGAGCTGGACCGGGTGAAGAAGAAGTCGTCGTGAGCGCGGGCTCCGTGCGGCGCGAGCGGCTGTGGCGGCGCCTCGCGGGACCGCAGAACCGCAACCTCTGGTTCTGGGTGTTCGTCGGCCCCTTCGCGCTCGGCCTGATCGCCTTCACGTACGTACCGCTGGGCTGGAGCGTCTACCTCAGCTTCTTCGACGCGCACAACACCGTCTCGCCCACGGAGTTCGTCGGCCTCGACAACTACACGTCGATGCTGGAGAACGACGCGTTCACCGACAGCCTGTGGACGTTCGTGGTCTTCACGGCCTTCATCGTGCCGACGACGTTCGTGCTGTCGCTGTCCCTCGCGCTGATGGTGAACCGGATGCGGCGCGCGCAGGCGTTCCTCCGCTCGGTGTTCTTCCTCCCGGCGGCGTGCAGCTATGTCGTGGCGGCCCTGATCTGGAAGATGTCGATCTTCAACGGGGTGCGGTTCGGCCTGGCGAACACCGTGCTCGGCTGGTTCGGCGCCGATCAGACGGCGTGGCTGTCCACGACGGACCCGCCGTGGTACTGGCTGGTCATCGTCACCGTACGGCTCTGGCTCCAGGCGGGCTTCTACATGATCCTGTTCCTGGCGGGCCTGCAACGCATCTCGCCGACTCTCTACGAGGCCGCGGCGGTCGACGGCGCCCGCCCCGGCTGGCAGGTCCTGCGCCACATCACGCTCCCCCAACTGCGCACGACGTCCATGGCGGTGACCCTGCTCCTCGTCATCAACGCCTTCCAGGCCTTCGACGAGTTCTACAACCTGCTCTCGGACGCCCGCGGCTACCCGCCGTACGCCCGCCCGCCCCTCGTCTACCTCTACTACACGGCCCTCGGACAGGGCCAGAACCTCGGCCTCGGCAGCGCGGGCGCCGTGCTCCTCGCCCTGATCATCGCCGTGGTGACGATCAGTCAGGCGCGCTGGTTCGGCCTCGGCAGGAAGGAGGACTGACGTGTACGACGCCTGGGCCAAGGTGGGCCGTGCCCTGCGGGTCGCCCTGCTCATCGCCCTCGCCCTGCTGTTCCTGATCCCCTTCTACCTCCTGCTGCGCAACGGCCTCGCCGCCGAGCAGGACATCACCTCCCCCGACTGGACGTTCTTCCCCTCCACCCTGCGCTGGTCGAACGTCCGGGAACTCTTCGAGGACTCGACCGTCCCGATGGCCCGCTCCCTCTACAACTCGGCCCTGATCGCGGTCCTCACGACCGCGGGCACCCTCCTCCTCGCCTCCCTCGCGGGCTACGGCCTGGCCCGTATCCCCTACCGCCACGCCGACCACGTCTTCTACGCGATCCTGGCCACGATGATGGTCCCCGCCGCGGTCACCTTCGTCCCCAGCTTCGTCCTGGTCTCGTCCCTCGGCTGGGTCTCGACCATGCGGGGCCTGATCGTCCCCACCCTCTTCTCCGCGTTCGCCTGCTTCGTCTTCCGCCAGCACTTCCTGGGCTTCCCGAAGGAGTTGGAGGACGCGGCCCGGGTGGACGGCCTCGGCTACTGGCGTACGTACTGGCTCATCGTCGTCCCCAACTCCCGCCCGGTCTTCGCGGCCGTCGGCACGATCGTGTTCATCGGCGCCTGGAACTCCTTCCTGTGGCCCCTGGTGATCGGCCAGGACCGGGACGCGTGGACCGTCCAGGTGGCCCTGGCCTCCTTCTCCACGTCCCAGGTGATCCGCCTGCACGAACTCTTCGTGGCGGCGGCCGTGTCGATCGTTCCGCTCCTGGTGGTGTTCCTGTTCTTCCAGCGGTGGATCGTGGCGGGGGTGGAGAGGTCGGGGATCGACGAGTAGCGGGCGCCGTCACGCCTGGGGTGAGTGTGCGGGGGGCCGTTCGGGGTCGTTGGAGTCCTGGAGTTCGGCCAGGAGGGCGGTCTGGCTGGCGAGGAGCTCGGTGAGGATGCGGCGTGCCGCGCGCAGGAGTTCGGCGACGTCGCCGCCGGCCAGCGCGTAGGTGACGGTGGTGCCCTCGCGGGTGGAGACGACGATGCCGGACCGGCGCAGCACGGCGAGTTGCTGGGAGAGGTTCGAGGGCTCGATGTCGATGGCGATGAGCAGGTCCCGTACGGATACCGGTCCGCTCTGGAGGAGTTCCAGGACGCGGATGCGGACAGGGTGCCCGAGCATGCGGAAGAACTCTGCTTTGACCTGGTAGAGGGGCGCCTGCACGGGATCGCTCGCTTTCCTGACGCGGATGGGGCCCTGGAGACGGGGCGCGGCGGCCTCGGCTGCCGCCGCGCCCGGCATGACGTCCCATCCTTCCCGGCCTGGGCGTTGCGAGCCGAGAGTTCGACAGATGAAGAGATGTCTGCTTGAAGAATTCTTCAAGTAGCGGGCGCAGAAAAAGCGCCGGCGGTCACACCTCCATCTGCTCCTCGGTGCGCTTCAGGAGATGGCGCGCCATGGCGAGGTTGGACCGGGCCTTGTCGATGACGAGATAGATGAACAGGCCGTTTCCGGCCTTGCCGGCCACCGGGCGGATGAGGTGGTACTGGGAACCCAGGGTGACCAGCATGTCCTCGATCTTGTCCTGGAGGCCCAGTGTCTCCATGGTGCGCATCTTGGCGCGGATCAGGTCGGTGTTGCCGGCTGCTGCGACGGACAGGTCCAGGTCCTTTCCGCCGCCCAGGGTGCCGAGCGCCATACCGCTGGTGTAGTCGACGACGGCAGCTCCCAGCGCTCCGTCGGCCTCGGTCAGCAGGGTCTTGAGGGACACTTCCACACTGGTCACGAGTCCTCCTCTGAGGGTGATGAGGGCTGGTTCTCCGGCCCACGCGGGGACTCTAGGAGTCGCGCCGCCCCCTGAGGTGACATAGGACGAAAGCAACTGCAGTTGCCCGATCCGGATCGGTTGGATGCGCTTTCGCACGGTCCGGATCGCGTCCTGCGCGACGCGGGGCACGATCGAGGACTGAGCCCGCGCGCGGGGCGTCCCCGCGCGCGGGCCCCGTTCTAGCGCCCGGGCCCGAAGGGCGCGGGTGCGGGCTTGGCGGTCCCGGCGCGCCGCTGGCCTCCGGGGGTCGCCTCGCAGGTGACGTCCTTCGCCGGGAGCTTGCCGGTGACCAGGTAGCCCATGGTGGCTTTCTCCGCGCAGGAGTTGCGGCTGTCACCGAAGACGACGCCGTGACCCTCGCCGCCGGCGACGGTGACCATCCGGGAGCCCTTCAGCGCGCGGTGCATGGCCTGGCCGGTGACCAGCGGAGTCTGCGAGTCCCACTCGTTCTGCACGACAAGCGACTTGACGCCGTTGTTCACCTTGGTGGCGGGCTCGGCGCCCCGGTCCCAGTAGGCGCAGGGGGTGATCGTGGAGGCGAAGTCGCCGTACAGCGGGTGGCGGGCGGCGTCACGGATCGCGTCGCGGCGGTACGTCTCGGGGTCGCGCGGCCAGGAGGCGTCGGAGCAGACGACGGCGAGCTGGCTGGAGGTCATGTTGTCGAGCGACTGCTCCTGCGTTCCGGGCAGTTCGCGCACCTGACGGCCCTCGGCCGCCTTCCTCAGGTCCGCCACCGTCTTGGCGCCGCTGCGGACGGTGAAGAACTCGGCGCGGGTGATGTCCCGCACGGCGGCACCGTCGAGCTTCTGGCCGTCGATGACGATGGGGTCGACGTCCGCCCGCGCCACCAGCTTGCGGAAGGTCCGCGCGACCTTCGCCGGGGAGTCACCGAGGTGGTACGTGGCGTCGCGCGCGGCCGTCCACTTGGTCCACCGCTTGAAGGCCCGCTCGACCTCCGGCGCCCAGACCTGGTACATGCCGCGCCACATCCGCCCCGGGTCGACGGCGCTGTCCAGGACGAAGCGGTCGGCGCGCTGCGGGAACAGCTGCATGTAGACGGCGCCGAGTGCGGTGCCGTAGGAGACGCCGAAGTAGTTCAGCTTCTTCTCGCCGAGGGCGGCGCGCATGACGTCCATGTCGCGTGCGGTGTTGCGGGTGCTGATGTGGGGCAGCACCTTCCCGTACTTGGCCCGGCACTTGTCGGCCACGGTCTTCGCCCACTTGTTGTTCGCGGCGTGCTCGGCGGCGTCGCGGGTGGGGCGCGGGTAGACCTGCTCGGCGTCGGTGAGCCCGCACGCGACGGGCGTGCTCTCACCGACCCCGCGCGGGTCGAACCCGACCAGGTCGTACTGCTCGCGCACGTTCTTCGGCAGCCCGTTGGCGAACATCAGCGACAGATCGAGCCCGGCCCCGCCGGGCCCGCCCGGGTTGAAGGTCAGCACCCCGCGCCGCTTGCCCGGCACACTGGTCTTGACCCGGGATATCGCGACGTCGATCCGCTTCCCCTCGGGCTTCCGGTAGTCGAGCGGCACCTTCAGCGTGGCGCACCGGTACTTGGCGGGCCGATCGGCGGCACACCGCTTCCAGGTGAGCTTCTGACGGGTGTAAGGGGCGAGGCGCTCGGCATCGACTCCGGCAGCGGCTCTGGCCGCCGTGGAGGCCGGCCCGGCCGCCGAGTCCGACGGGGTCGCCGGGGCCGCCGGGGCCGCCGACGCCGACCCGGCGACAAGCCCCGGCGCGAGCCCGGCCACCACTCCCAGCGCGAGCACCGGCACGAGGCGCCGCCGATATGCGGGATGTTGCACGTGACGCTCCTTCTGATCGGTTTTGGTACCGCTCAGTTGGACGCAGAAGCAACCCTGTACACCTCCACCGGATCGCCCTTTACTCTGAGCCGGGGTGACTGAGCGGGGGATCGGCGATGAGCATGTACTTCGACATGGGCGAAGAGACCCTGTGGAACCCCTCGAACGGGGCCGGCCGTCTCTTCCTGCGGCAGACACAGGTCTTCGAAGCGGAGCTTCAGCTGCCCTCGGGAATCGGGCCGGGCAGCAGTCAGGGCGACCCGGACACCCTGGAGGTCGACGCGTCGCTCTACGCGGAGTTCGTGCGCCGCCTGGTCGCCTGGCACGGCCGGACGGGGCATTCCGTGATCCTCGCGCTGTCCGAGGGGTTCGTGGCGACAGCGGTCGCGCTGGCACGGCGGGCGCGGATCGAGGTGGAGATGCTCGACCCAGGAACCGGCCAGGTGCGTGCCGGAGCCCGGCGCGACGTACAGGTCCCCGGCGATCCGCAGACCGCGCCGCCCGCCGCCGTCGACGCGCTGGACGCGAGGGCGCGGGAGATGGACCGGTGGATGGCCCGCTGAGCCGGTACGCACGGGCCCGCTGAGGGGAACACCCAGGGCACAGGCGAAGGGGCGCCACCCCCGCACAGGGTGGCGCCCCTTCATCGTGGACCGGGACCGCCGCCGCATCGGTTGAGGGTCGGGGACACGGTGGCGGGCCCGGGGTCTTCGCGGGCCGGTGGCCCGCCGGGGTCAGCGGTGGTCGCTGCCCGTCGAGGTGGAGGCCGCGCGGCCCGCTTCCAGGCGGGCCACCGGGATGCGGAACGGGGAGCAGGAGACGTAGTCCAGGCCCACCTCGTGGAAGAAGTGGACGGACTCCGGGTCGCCGCCGTGTTCGCCGCAGACGCCGAGCTTGAGGTCGGGGCGGGTGGCGCGGCCGGCCGCGGCGGCGTCGCGGACGAGCTTGCCGACGCCGTCCTTGTCGATCGTCTCGAACGGGGAGACGCCGAAGATGCCCTTCTCCAGGTAGGCCGTGAAGAAGGAGGCCTCCACGTCGTCGCGGGAGAAGCCCCACACGGTCTGGGTGAGGTCGTTCGTGCCGAAGGAGAAGAACTCGGCGGCCTCCGCGATCTGCCCGGCGGTGAGCGCGGCCCGCGGCAGCTCGATCATCGTGCCGAGCGCCAGCTTCAAGTGCACGCCGGTGGTCCGCTCGACGTCGGCGATGACCTGCTCGGCCTCCTCGCGGACGATCTCCAGCTCCTGGACGGTGCCGACGAGCGGAATCATGATCTCCGCGCGCGGGTCGCCCTTGGCGTTCTTGCGCTCGGCGGCGGCTTCGGCGATCGCGCGGACCTGCATGGTGAACAGGCCGGGGATCACGAGGCCGAGGCGTACGCCGCGCAGGCCCAGCATCGGGTTCTGCTCGTGCAGGCGGTGCACGGCCTGGAGCAGGCGCAGGTCGTTCTCATTGTGGTCCTTGCGGGACTCGGCGAGGGCGACACGCACCGACAGCTCGGTGATGTCGGGCAGGAACTCGTGCAGCGGCGGGTCGAGGAGGCGGACGGTGACCGGCAGGCCGTCCATCGCCTCGAACAGCTCGATGAAGTCCTTCTTCTGGAGCGGCAGGAGCTCCTTGAGGGCGTTCTCGCGCTCCTCGTCGGTGTCCGCGAGGATCAGGTGCTCGACCAGCTCGCGGCGCTCGCCGAGGAACATGTGCTCGGTGCGGCACAGGCCGATGCCCTGGGCGCCGAAGCGCCGGGCGCGCAGCGCGTCCTCGGCGTTGTCGGCGTTGGCGCGCACCCGCAGGCGGCGGACCCGGTCCGCGTACGCCATGATCCGGTGCACGGCCTTGACCAGCTCGTCGGCGTCGTCGGCGCCCGCGTGCATGCGGCCCTCGAAGTACTCCACGACCGGGGACGGGACGACCGGGACCTCGCCCAGGTAGACCTTGCCGGTGGAGCCGTCGATGGAGACGACGTCGCCCTCCTCGACGACGTGGCCGTTGACCGTCAGGCGGCGGCGCTTGGTGTCGACCTCCAGGTCCTCGGCGCCGCAGACACAGGTCTTGCCCATGCCGCGCGCCACGACGGCCGCGTGGGACGTCTTGCCGCCGCGGGAGGTCAGGATGCCCTCCGCCGCGATCATGCCGTCGAGGTCGTCGGGGTTGGTCTCGCGGCGGATCAGGATGACCTTCTCGCCGGAGCGCGACCACTTGATGGCGGTGTACGAGTCGAAGACGGCCTTGCCGACGGCGGCACCCGGCGACGCGGCGATGCCACGCCCGAGCTGCTCGACCTTCGCGTCCTCGTCGAACCGCGGGAACATCAGCTGCGCGAGCTGCGCGCCGTTGACGCGCTGGAGGGCCTCGGCCTCGTCGATCAGGCCCTGGTCGACGAGCTGGGTCGCGATGCGGAAGGCGGCACCGGCGGTGCGCTTGCCGACGCGGGTCTGGAGCATCCACAGCTGGCCGCGCTCGATGGTGAACTCGATGTCGCACAGGTCCTTGTAGTGCGTTTCGAGCGTTTCCATGATCTGCATGAGCTGGTCGTACGACTTCTTGTCGATCCGCTCCAGGTCGGCGAGCGGGACCGTGTTGCGGATGCCCGCGACGACGTCCTCGCCCTGCGCGTTCTGCAGGTAGTCGCCGTACACGCCCTGCTGGCCGGAGGCCGGGTCGCGGGTGAAGGCGACGCCGGTGCCGGAGTCGGGGCCGAGGTTGCCGAAGACCATCGAGCAGACGTTGACCGCGGTGCCGAGGTCGCCGGGGATGCGCTCCTGGCGGCGGTAGAGCTTGGCGCGGTCGGTGTTCCAGGAGTCGAAGACCGCGTGGATGGCGAGGTCCATCTGCTCGCGCGGGTCCTGCGGGAAGTCGCGCCCCGCCTCGGTCTTGACGATCTTCTTGAACTTGGTGACGAGCTTCTTCAGCTCGGCCGCGTCCAGGTCGGTGTCGACCGTGACCTTCTTGGCCTGCTTGGCCTTGTCCAGCGCGTCCTCGAAGAGTTCGCCGTCGACGCCGAGGACGGTCTTGCCGAACATCTGGATGAGGCGGCGGTAGGAGTCCCACGCGAAGCGGTCGTCGCCGGACTGCTTGGCGAGGCCCTGCACGGACTTGTCGGAGAGCCCGATGTTCAGGACGGTGTCCATCATGCCGGGCATGGAGAACTTGGCGCCCGAGCGGACGGAGACGAGGAGCGGGTCGTCGGCCTGGCCGAGCTTCTTACCCATCGCCTTCTCGAGGGCGGAGAGGTGCGCACTCACCTCGTCACGCAGTGCCGCGGGCTCGTCGCCGCTGTCGAGGTAGACCTTGCAGGCCTCGGTGGTGATGGTGAAGCCCGGCGGCACGGGGAGGCCCAGGTTGGTCATCTCGGCGAGGTTCGCGCCCTTGCCGCCGAGGAGGTCCTTGAGCTCCTTGTTGCCCTCGGTGAAGTCGTAGACGAACTTCACGCCCTGAGTTCCCTGAGGTACGTGGGGATCTTTGTTTTCCGACACGGGTCTCGACTCCTCGAGGACGCGGTGGCTGCCCTGACGGCGAGGAACATACCCAGATCGAAGGCGTCTGGGTACGTCCACTTGTGGGTCGCCCGGGCGTAACCACCCGTCCGCCGCTAGATCGAAAGTGACTCGGGAGTAGCACAGGTGGCGCAATTGAGTTCAGGAGTTGAACGCACAGCCCTCAATAAACCGCCATTTCGCTCAGATGAGCGGAGTGAACTCAGATGTGAGTTCAGGTCATAAATGATCGAGCGATGGCACTGAGTGCCACCCCTTGGAGAAGTGCAGCCATCCGGAATGCGCTCATCTGAGCGCAAGGCCAATCAAGGGTGGCGAGAATCACGCCGTTTGAAGCGGCTGGATCCGGGGCCGGTCTCGGCATCCGGGCACCTCCGCGCCCACCGGTCGGCGCCCCCGCGCACCCCCTCACACCCCGAGCGCAGCGAGCCGCTCCTCCACCCGCTCCGGCGCGTACAGGTGCTCCACCACCAGCGCGCCCGCCCCGATGAGCCCCGCGCGCGAGCCGAGCCGCGAGGTGACGATCTCCAGGTGGGCCGTGGAGCGCGGCAGGGCCCGCTGATAGAGCAGCTCGCGCACGCCGGTGAGGAAAGGGGTTCCGGCCAGATCTCCGGCGATCATGAGAACGCCGGGGTTGAGGAGCGTCACGACGGTGGCGAGGACCTCGCCGACCTGCCGCCCGGCCTCCCGCGCGAGCCCCACCGCCTCCGGGTGCCCCGCGGCGAGCAGCTCCCGCACGTCCGAGCCCGACGCGGCCGGCACCCCCGCCGCCGCGAGCCTGGCCGCCACCGCCCGCCCGCTGGCCACGGCGGCCAGGCAGCCGTACGAGCCGCACTTGCACGGCGCGGCGGCGCTCCCCGGCACCCCGGGCACCCGGATGTGCCCGATGTCGCCCGCGCCGCCGTCGATGCCCCGGTAGAGCGAGCCGTCGACGACGACGCCCGCACCGATCCCGGTGGAGACCTTGACCAGCGCGAACGCCGAGCAGTCCGGGTAGTGGGCGCGCTGCTCCGCGTACGCCATGAGGTTCGCGTCGTTGTCGACGAGCACCGGCACCGGGGCGCCCGCGTGCTCGAAGTGCTCACCGCGCGCCGTGTGCTCCGTGAAGGCGCGGCGCAGTCTGCCCCGTATGTCGTAGCCGTCCCAGCCGGGCATGATCGGCGGCTGCACCACCCGGCCGGTGCCGGAGTCGACCGGGCCCGGCACGGCCAGGCCGATGCCGCACACCGCGGCCGGGTCCCGGCCGCTCTCGCGCAGCAGCTCGCCGAAGACCGCGCCGAGCCGGTCGAGGACCCGCTCCGGGCCCTCCTCCACGCGCAGCGCGCCGCCGCGCTCGGCGACGACCTCACCGGTGAGGGTCAGCAGGGCCGTGCGGGCGTGCCGGGTCTCCAGGTCGGCGGCGAGGACGAGGGCGTGCGCGTCGTCGAACTCCAGGCGCACCGAGGGGCGGCCGCCGAGCGGCGAGCTGACCGGGGTGCCCGCGCCCTCCCGCAGCCAGCCCGCGCGGAACAGCCGGTCCAGGCGCTGGCCGACGGTGGCCCGGGACAGGCCGGTGACCCGTTGCAGCGCGCCGCGCGTGGTCGCGCGGCCGCTGCGGACCAGGTGCAGCAGGTCGCCCGCGCTCGCCTGGGCGGCGGCCGGACGTGCCGGAGTCCCGTTCCTCATGCCCACTCCCTGCTCATGCGCCGCCCCGCTCCCTTGTACGCCCCGCGCGCGCCCCGGGCCCGCCTGCCGCCTGACCTGTGCCTGCGTCGCGCCCGTGCCGTGCCTGCCCTTGCCTACCTCTTGGGTGCCCCCGCGCCAAGGCGGACAGCCTCTTGCGCTCGTCAACTCGACGTTACATATTGAGTTTTGCGTGTTGCGCAGACGTAACTCTATGGTGGATGGATCCAAACTGACAGGCTGTCGGGCGCGACTTCGGTTCGCCGCTCCCCCAGCCCCGGGAGTGCCGCGTGGACCGTACGACCACGACGAGGGCCGCGATCCGGTCCCCTGCCGCCAGCACCGCCGGGCCCCCGGCGCGGCGCGGCGCGGGCCCGGCGCCCCCACCGCACACCCCCCGGACCCCAGGGGCCCCACCGGCCGCCCCCGCCGCGCTCCGCGAGCGCGCCGCCCGGGTCCTCGGCGCCAACTGGACCGGCACCTCCACCGTCCCCTCCCGCGCGCTGTATCCCCACCAGTGGTCCTGGGACTCGGCGTTCATCGCCATCGGATTACGTCATCTCTCGCCGCTGCGCGCCCAGTTGGAACTGGAGACGCTCCTGGCCGCGCAGTGGGCCGACGGCCGCGTGCCGCACATCGTGTTCAACCCGGCCGTCCCCCTCGACGCCTACTTCCCGAGCCCCGACTTCTGGCTCTCCACCACCGCCGGGCGCGCGGCGGGCGCGCCCGGCGCCGTGCAGACCTCCGGCATCGTGCAGCCCCCGGTGCACGCGCTCGCCGCCTGGCTGGTGCACCTGGCCGACCCCGGCCTCTCCCGGGCCCGCTCCTTCCTGTCCCGCCTGCACCCGCGCCTCGCCGCCTGGCACCGCTATCTGCTGCACCACCGCGACCTCGGCGGCGCGGGCCTCGCGGCCGTCGTCCACCCCTGGGAACAGGGCATGGACAACAGCCCCTGCTGGGACGGCCCCCTGAGCCGCGTCCCACCCGCGCGCCCGCGCAGCTACCGCCGCGCCGACCTCGACCACGGCTCACCCCAGGACCGGCCGACGGACCTCGACTACGGACGGTATGTGCGCCTGGCGGCGGAGTACCGCGACGGGGGGTACGGGGCCGGGACGAGGGCGGGCGCCGGAGTGTCCGGCGGCGGGCCCGATGGGTTCGGCTTCGCCGTCGAGGACCCCGCCTTCAACGCCCTCCTCATCGCCTCCGAGCACGCCCTCGCCCGCATCACCCGCGAGCTGGGCGCGCCCGCGACGGCCCGCCACGACCGCGCGGAGCGGCTGACGCGGGTGCTCGTGGAGCGGCTGTGGGACGGGGAGGGCGGGATCTTCCGGTGCCGGGATCTGCTGGCCGGGGGCCACGCTCCCGTGGCCGAGGGCCTCGCGCAGGGTGCGTCCGGCGCCGGGGGCGCGAGTGGGGCGCTCGTGGGTGAGCGCGGGGTCACCGGGCTGATTCCCCTGGTCGTGCCCGGGCTGCCCCGGGGCGTCGCCGCCGACCTGGTGCGCACGGTCCGCGGCCCGCACTTCGAGCTCGGCGGCCGGGCCCGCCTGGTGCCGAGCCACGATCTGCTCAGCCCCGCGTTCGACCCGCGGCGCTACTGGCGCGGACCCGCCTGGTTCAACACCAACTGGCTCCTGGAGCGCGGGCTGCGGCTGCACGGCGCGCGGGAGCACGCGGACGCGCTGCGCGCCGCGCTCCTCGATGCGGCGGTGGCATCGGACTTCGCCGAGTACGTCGATCCGTACACCGGAGACGGCTGCGGCGCCCGCGGCTTCGGCTGGAGCGCGGCGCTCGCCCTCGACCTGGGCGTGGCCGCGGCCCACGACCTCGACCCGGGCGCGACCGCGGCGCTCGACCTCGACTTGAGCAGGGACACGACAGCGGGGCCTGGTTCGGACGAAGGGGCTCGGAATGACTGACCGGGAGCATCGACTGCTGGTGCGGGGCGCGACGTTCGCCGCCGTCGGCGCGGGCGGCGACATCCGGGGCGTGCCCGGCGGCACCGCCCCCGACGGGCTGTTCGTGCGCGACGCCCGCCATCTGAGCCGCTGGCAGCTGACGGTGGACGGCGCCGTGCCCGAAGTGCTCACGCCCGCCACCGCGTACGGCCCCGCCGCCGACGCCGCCGATGTGGCGCGCTGCGTGCTCGTGCCGCGCGGCGGGCGCCAGGAGCCGCCCGCGTACACCCTCTTCCGCGAACAGGCCGTCGTGGACGGCTCGTTGGTGGAGGCGCTGCGGATCACCAGCAACCGGCCCGTGCCGACGACGCTGCTGCTCGCGCTGACCGTCGACGCCGACTTCACCGACCAGTTCGAGCTGCGCGCGGACCACCGTACGTACACGAAGACGGGGGCCGTGCGGTCGCGGCGGGTCCTGACGGCGCCGGACGACGGCGCGGCCGGGACCCACCGGGGCACCGCCCAACCTGCCGTCCTCGGCGTGGAGTTCGGGTACCGCCGGGGTGACTGGCTGGCCCGCACCACCGTCACCTCCGAGCCCGCCCCCGACACCGTCGAGGAGACCGGCACCGGCGCGCGCCGCATGGTGTGGACCCTGGAGCTGGCCGCGCACGGGTCGGCCGACATGGCGCTGACCGTCACGGCGGGGCCGCACGGCGGGCCGCCGCTGCCCGCACCACCCCGCTCTCCGGGCGCCGCGCTGCGCCAACTCACCGAGACCCAGGCCGAGTTGACGTCCTCCGTGACGCTCCCCGCGAGCTGGCCCGAGCTGGCAGCGGCCTGTACGCGCGGCCTCACCGACCTCGCCTCGCTCCAGGTGCCGGCGCGCGGGCCCGACGGCGAGGAGCTGAGCGTGCCCGCCGCCGGAGTGCCGTGGTTCCTCACCCTGCTCGGCCGGGACGCGCTCCTGACCTCGTTGTTCGCGCTCCCCTACGTACCGCGTCTGGCCGCCGCGACGCTGCCCGCGCTCGCCGCCACCCAGGCCACCGAGCACACCGAGGGCCGTGTCGCCCAGCCCGGCAAGATCGTGCACGAGGTGCGGCACGGGGAGCTGGCCCACTTCGGCCAGGTCCCCTTCCGGCGGTACTACGGCTCCGTCGACGCGACCCCGCTGTTCCTCGTGCTCCTCGGCGCGTACACCGAGCAGACCGGCGACACCGCCCTCGCCCTGCGCCTGCAGCCGCACGCGCGGGCCGCCGTCGGCTGGATGCTCGACCACGGCGGGCTCACCGCCCGCGGCTACCTGGTGTACCGCGCGGACGAGGGCGGGCTCGCCAACCAGAACTGGAAGGACTCCCCCGGCGCGATCTGCGACGCCGACGGGACCCGGACGCTCGGGCCCGTGATGGCCGCGGGGGCGCAGGGGTACGCCTACGACGCGCTGCGGCGCACGGCGTGGCTCGCGCGCACCGTGTGGGACGACGAGGTGTACGCGGCGCTGCTCGCGCAGACCGCCGCGGACCTCCGTGACCGGTTCCAGCGGGACTTCTGGATGCCCGCGCGGTCGTTCCCCGCGCTGGCGCTGGACGGGAACGGCGGGCAGGTCGACGCGCTCGCCTCCGACGCGGGGCACCTGCTGTGGTCGGGGCTCCTCGACAAGGAGTACGGGGAGGCGGTCGGCCGTCGCCTCCTCGAACCGGACTTCTTCTCCGGCTGGGGCGTCCGTACGCTCGCCGCCGGGCAGGGCGCCTACCACCCGCTCTCCTACCACCGGGGCTCCGTCTGGCCCCACGACAACGCCCTCATCACCCTCGGCCTCGCCCGCTACGGCCTCCACGACGAGGCCCGCGCCGTCGCCCACGCCCTCGTCGACGCCGCCGCCACGGCCTCGGGCCGCCTCCCCGAAGTCCTCGCGGGCTACGAACGCGCGGCGTACCCCGTGCCCGTCCCGTATCCCCACGCCTGCGTGCGCGAGTCGCGCTCGGCGGCGGCGCCGCTGGCGCTGCTCACGGCGGTGGGGGGCGCGTAGTCCGACGTGCCCGGCCCTGGGGAGGGGTGGGTCAGCCGCCCGACGTGTCCAGTTCCGCGTCCGGGGAGATGCCCGCGCAGTCGTACGGATCCTTCAGCCAGCCGTCCGGGAGGACCACGCGGTTGTTGCCGGAGGTGCGGCCGCGGGGGCCGTCGGCGCCGGTGGGCCACGGCTGGTCGAGGTCCAGCTCGCCGAGGCCGTCCTCGAGTTCGGCGAGCGAGGAGGTGATCGCCAGGCGCTTGCGCATCTCGGAGCCGACCGCGAAGCCCTTCAGGTACCAGGCGACGTGCTTGCGGAAGTCGATGACGCCACGGGCCTCGTCGCCGATCCACTCGCCGAGGAGGGTGGCGTGCCGCAGCATCACGGCGGAGACCTCCCGCAGGGAGGGAGCCGCGGGCGCCCCCGTGCCCTCGAACGCGGCCACGAGATCGCCGAAGAGCCACGGCCGGCCGAGGCACCCACGCCCCACGACCACCCCGTCGCACCCGGTCTCCCGCATCATCCGCACCGCGTCGTCCGCCGACCAGATGTCGCCGTTGCCGAGCACCGGGATCTCCGGGACGTGCTCCTTGAGGCGGGCGATGGCGTCCCAGTCGGCCGTGCCGCCGTAGTGCTGGGCGGCGGTGCGGCCATGCAGGGCGATGGCCGTCACGCCCTCCTCGACCGCGATGCGGCCCGCGTCCAGGAACGTGATGTGGTCGTCGTCGATGCCCTTGCGCATCTTCATGGTGACGGGCAGGTCCCCGGCGCCGCTCACGGCCTCCTTGAGGATGGCCCGCAGCAGCGGCCGCTTGTACGGCAGCGCCGAGCCGCCGCCCTTGCGGGTCACCTTCGGGACGGGGCAGCCGAAGTTCAGGTCGATGTGGTCGGCCAGGTCCTCCTCCGCGATCATGCGGACGGCCTTGCCGACGGTCGCGGGGTCGACCCCGTACAGCTGGATCGAGCGCGGCGTCTCGCTCGCGTCGAAGTGGATCAGCTGCATGGTCTTCTCGTTGCGCTCGACCAGCGCGCGGGTGGTGATCATCTCGCTGACGAAGAGGCCCTTGCCGCCACTGAACTCCCGGCACAGCGTCCGGAACGGCGCGTTCGTGATCCCGGCCATGGGCGCGAGCACGACGGGCGGCCGCACATCGTGGGGGCCAATCGACAGTGCCGACAGCGACGGCGTGAGCTGGGACATCGGGCGGCTCTCCGGGAACGTACGAGAAGGGGGCAAGCCTCCATTGTCCCTCACGCGCCGGACAGCTCCGCCAGCCGTCCCAGCCGCTCCTCCGTCTCCTCGTCGGCGGGGACGTACGCCACGAGGCGGTGCGCCTGCGACTGCGGGGCCATCCACAGGTTGCGGTGTTCCAGGCTCAGCAGCCCCACCTCGGGGTGCCGGTACCGCTTGACGTGCGGCGACATCGTCGCGACCTCGTGCCGCCCCCACAGCTCGCGGAACTCCGCGGACTGTGCGAGCAGCCCGTCGAGCCGCTCCTTCCAGGCGGGCTCGGCCATGTGCTCGGCCATGCCCACGCGGTACTTGGCGATCAGGTCACCCAGCATCTCGTCCCGGTCGAGGAACGTCTCCCGCCAGCGCTTGCTGGTGGTCAGCAGCCACAGGCAGTTGCGCTCGCGCGGCGGCAGTTCGCTCAGGTCGCCGAAGACCTGCGCGAAGGGGCGGTTGTGGGCGAGGACGTCGTAGCGGGCGTTCTGCAGGGTGGCCGGGTAGGGCGCGATGGTGTGCATCAGGCGCAGCGCGGTCGGGGAGAGGAGCGGGCAGTCGTAGTCGGGGCGCTGGTCGATGACGCCCGCGAGGACGAAGAGGTGGCCGCGCTCGGTCGGGTCCATGAGGAGCGCGCGGGCGATGGCGTCCAGGACCTGCGCGGAGACCCGGATGGCCCGGCCCTGCTCCAGCCACGTGTACCAGGTGACGCCGACCGCGGAGAGCTGTGCGACCTCCTCGCGCCGCAGCCCCGGCGTGCGGCGCCGCGCCCCGCGAGGCAGCCCGACCTGCTCGGGCGAGATCCGCTCGCGGCGGCTGCGCAGGAAGGCGGCGAGCTCCTGGCGGCGGATGTCGGGGGCCGTTGCGAGGGCTCCTGCGGGGGCCGCCGCGACGACGGGCTCTGCGGTAACGGTCACACCCCCAGGCTGCCGCACCCCTCACCCCGTTGCCAGGTGCGCCCACTACCAGGATAAAGAGACTCTGGTACCCCCCTGGGGCGCCCGCCCATCGTCGTACCCGTGACTCCCACGACCAACGGCACCCCGCCTCGTACGCGTACCGCTCCCCCGTCCTCGACCGCCCCGGAGACGCCGGCGCCCTCGAAGGGCGCGGCCCTCACCCCCCTGGGCCTGATCACCGTCCTCCTCGGCGCCGCCCTGCCGATGATCGACTTCTTCGTCGTCAACGTCGCGCTGCCCGACATCGAGGCCGACCTGAACGCCCCCGCCGCCACCCTGGAGATGGTGGTCGCGGGCTACGCCGTCGCGTACGCCGTGCTGCTCGTGCTCGGCGGCAGGCTCGGCGACACGCACGGCCGCCGGACGCTGTTCCTGTGGGGCGTCGCGGCCTTCGGGCTGACGTCGCTGGCCTGCGGGCTCGCGCCGACCGCCTGGTGGCTGGTGGCGGCGCGGGTGGCGCAGGGCGCGGCGTCCGCGCTGATGCTGCCGCAGGTCCTGGCCACGATCCACGCGACGACCAGCGGGGAGCGGCGCGCGCGTGCCGTCTCGCTGTACGGCTCCGTGGGCGGGGTCTCCATGGTGCTCGGGCAGATACTCGGCGGCGTCCTGGTCGCCGCCGACCTCGCGGGCACCGGCTGGCGCATGGTGTTCCTGGTGAACGTGCCGGTGGCCGCCCTTGCCCTGGTGTTCGCGGTCCGCGCGGTGCCGGACAGCCGGGCGGAGCGTCCGGCCCGCGGCGACCTCGCCGGGACGGTCCTGTTCGCCGCGGGCCTGACCGCGTTCCTGCTCCCGCTCACCGAGGGCCGGGCGGCGGGCTGGCCGCTCTGGTCGGTCCTCACCCTCGCCACCGCGCCCTTCCTGATGTGGGCGTTCGCCGCCGTGGAGCGCCGCGCGGAGGCGAGCGGCGGCAGCCCGCTGCTGCCGCCGTCGCTGATGCGCGAGCCGGGCGTCCGCCGGGGCCTGCTCATCGGCCTGCCGATCTTCATCGGGTTCAGCGGCTGGATGTTCGTGAGCGCGGTGACCCTGCAGGAGGGCCTCGGGTACGGCGCCCTCAAGGCGGGCCTGACCCTGATCCCCATGGGCGTCGCCCAGTTCACCGCGTCCCTGCTCGCGCCCCGCCTGGTGAACCGGCTCGGCAGCCGCGCCCTGACCCTGTGCGCGCTGGTCCACGGCGCGGGCGTCGCCGTCCTCGCCCTGACCGTCCTGTGGGCGCCGCGGTCCGCGCTCACCCCGCTCGCGCTCGCCCCGGGCCTGGCCCTGTGCGGCTTCGGCCAGGGCCTCCAGCTCCCGCTGTACTTCCGCGTCCTCCTGTCGGCCGTACCCGCCGCGCGTGCGGGCGCGGGCAGCGGGCTCGCGGCGACGGCACAGCAGTCGTGCCTGGCCGTGGGCGTGGCGACCCTCGGCTCCCTGTTCCTGGCCCTGCACTCCGACGTCGGCCTGCGAGCGGCGTTCGCGACGATCCTCGCCGTCCAGCTCACCGGCCTCCTCGCCCTCGCCGCCCTGAGCCTGCGCCTGCCGCGCGACCTCGGGTGACGCGGGGGTGTGCCCCTGTGGGGCCGGAGCTGTGCTCATGTGGGGCCGGAGCCCGGCCGAGGCGGCGCACGCCGCCTGGGGATACCGTCGGCCGTATGCCCGAGCTGAGTCACCGGCGCCGGATGCTCGTGCTCGCGATCTGCTGCATGAGCCTGCTGATCGTGAGCCTCGACAACACCGTCCTGAACGTGGCGCTGCCCACCATGCGCCGCGAGTTCGACGCCGGGGTGTCGGGGATGCAGTGGACCATCGACGCCTACACCCTCGTCCTCGCCTCCCTCCTGATGCTCGCGGGGTCGACCGCCGACCGCGTCGGCCGCCGCAAGGTGTTCCAGGCGGGCCTGCTGGTGTTCACACTCGGCTCGGTCCTGTGCTCCCTCGCGCCCAACCTGGAGTGCCTGGTGGCGTTCCGCATGGTCCAGGCCGTCGGCGGCTCGATGCTCAACCCCGTCGCCATGTCGATCATCACGAACACGTTCACCGAACCGCGCGAGCGGGCCCGCGCCATCGGGGTGTGGGGCGGCGTCGTCGGCATCTCCATGGCTGCGGGCCCGCTGGTCGGCGGGCTGCTCGTGGACTCGGTGGGCTGGCGGGCGATCTTCTGGGTCAATCTGCCGGTGGGCCTCGCGGCCCTCTTCCTCACCACCCGCCACGTCCCCGAGTCCCGCGCCCCGAAGCCCCGCCGCCCCGACCCCGTCGGGCAGCTCCTGGTCATCGGCGTGCTCGGCGCCCTGACGTACGCGATCATCGAGGCGCCCACGGCGGGCTGGACCTCGCCGCTGATCATGACGTTCGCGGCCATCGCGGCCACCGCCTTCGCGGGTCTGCTCCTGTATGAGCCCCGCCGCGCCGAGCCCCTCATCGACCTGCGCTTCTTCCGCTCGGCCCCGTTCAGCGGCGCCACCGTGATCGCCATCGCGGCGTTCGCGTCCCTCGGCGGCTTCCTGTTCCTCGCCACCCTCTACCTCCAGGACGTACGCGGCCTCGACGCGCTGCACGCCGGTCTGTGGATGCTGCCGATGGCGGCCATGACGCTGGTGTGCGCGCCCCTGTCGGGACGGCTGGTCGGCGCCCGCGGGCCGCGCCCGTCGCTGCTGATCGCGGGCGTGGCGATGACGGCGTCCGGGGTGCTCTTCGCGGCCTTCGAGGCGGAGACCGCGGTCCCGAGCCGCGTCCTCGCCTACGTCCTGTTCGGCCTCGGCTTCGGCTTCGTCAACGCGCCCATCACCAACACGGCGGTCGCGGGGATGCCCCGCGCCCAGGCGGGCGTCGCCGCCGCCGTCGCCTCCACCAGCCGCCAGATCGGCCAGACCCTCGGCATCGCGGTCATCGGCGCGGTCCTCGCCTCCGGCGTCGCGGCGGCCCACACGGATTCGTACGCGGCCGACTTCACCGAGGCGAGCCGCCCCGCGTGGTGGATCATCGCGGGCTGCGGCGCCGCGGTCCTGGCCGTCGGGGCCCTGACCAGCGGGGCGTGGGCGCGCGGGACGGCGCGGCGGACGGCGGAGCGGCTGACCACGGACGAGCCCGCCGAGCGGGTTTCAAGTGACAACTAACAGATGACAGATTTCAAAACTTGAAATCTGTCATTCGAGGGTGCATGGTGGAGACACGGCGCAGGCGCGCCGTGGTCGCGGCGACCGCTCGCCGCCCCCTACCCAGCACACGCCCAGGAGCCCCCATGCGCACCCTGAAGCTCGGCACCACCGGCCCCACCACCTCCGCCCTCGGCCTCGGCTGCATGGGCATGTCCGCGCTGTACGGCGAGGCCGACCGCACGGAGTCCGTCGCGACGATCCACGCCGCCCTCGAAGCGGGCGTCACGCTCCTCGACACCGGCGACTTCTACGCGATGGGCCACAACGAACTCCTCATCGGCGAGGCCCTGCGCAGCGCGCCCGCCGCGCACCGCGAACAGGCCCTGACCAGCGTGAAGTTCGGCGCCCTCCGCGACCCGGACGGCGGCTGGTCCGGCTACGACGGGCGCCCGGCGGCGGTGAAGAACTTCGCCGCGTACTCGCTGCAGCGCCTCGGCGTCAACCACATCGACGTCTACCGCATCGCCCGCCTCGACCCGGACGTCCCCGTCGAGGAGACCGTCGGCGCGATCGCCGAGCTGGTCGAGAAGGGCCATGTCCGCCACATCGGCCTCTCGGAGGTCAGCGCCGAGTCCCTGCGCCGCGCGGCGGCCGTCGCCCCCATCTCGGACCTGCAGATCGAGTACTCCCTGATCTCCCGCGGCATCGAGGCCGAGATCCTGCCCACGGCCGCCGAACTCGGCATCGGCGTCACCGCGTACGGCGTGCTGTCCCGCGGCCTGATCTCCGGGCACTTCGAGCGCGACCGGCAGCTCGCCGCGAACGACTTCCGCGGCATGAGCCCGCGCTTCCAGGGCGACAACCTGCAGCGCAACCTCGACCTCGTCGACGCCCTGCGCAAGATCGCCGAGAGCAAGGGCGTGAGCGTCGCGCAGACCGCGATCGCCTGGGTCCTCGCGCAGGGCCCGAGGTCCGGCGCAGCGATCGTGCCGCTGGTCGGCGCCCGCCGCCGGGACCGGCTCACCGAGGCGCTCGGCGCCCTGGACGTCACGCTCGACGACGCCGACCTCGCCGCGATCGAGCAGGCCGTCCCCACCGACGCCGTCGCGGGCGCCCGTTACCCCGAGTCGCAGATGGCGCACCTCGACAGCGAGCACTGACATGACCGGACACCTGCGCCGCCCGTACTGCCTGCGCTGCCTGCGCTGTCCGCACTGTCGGGGTTGTCAGTGGCGACAGGTACCTTCTTGACCATGGCTACGACCGAGACTCTGACCGCCGAGCGCATCCTCGCCGCGACCGAGGAGGTGCTGCGCCGGCACGGCGCCGCCAAGGCGACCGTGGTGGACGTGGCCCGTGTGCTCGGCGTCAGCCACGCCAGTGTGTACCGCCACTTCCGCACCAAGGCCGCGCTGCGCGAAGCGGTCACCAAGCGCTGGCTCGACCGGACGTCCGACGCCCTGTCCGGCGTGGTCGACGCGGACGGGCCCGCCGAGGACCGGCTGCGGCGCTGGCTGGCCGGGCTCTTCAAGGCCAAGCAGCACAAGGCCGGCGACGACCCCGAGCTGTTCGGGACGTACACGGTCCTGGTCGGCGAGGCCAGCGAGGTCGTCGACGAGCACATCGCGGACCTCACCGCGCAGCTCGCCGCGATCGTCCGACAGGGCGTCGAGGGCGGCGAGTTCGCCCCCTGCGACGCCGACGTCACGGCCCGCGCCCTGTTCGAGGCCACGGCCCGGTACCACGACCCGGTGTACGCGCCGGACTGGTCACGCGCGGACGCGAAGGACGCCTTCGACTCGCTGCTCGACCTGCTCGTCCGGGGCCTGCGACCCTGACCGCGCGTTCGCAAGGGCGCCCGATTCCACTGTTCCGCTGACTCGCCCCCGCCCCTCCTGGTTCCCTGAACCCCGGCACACCCGTGGGACACAGGAGGCATGAAGTGGCTTTAGAGGCAAGCGAGTTGGCGGAGTCCGGGCGGGTCGAAGCCGAGGTCGAGGCCGACTACATCGTCGTCGGCGCCGGGTCGGCCGGATGTGTCGTCGCCGCGCGACTCAGCGAAGACCGGGGCGACGGGGCCGGGGCACGCAGCGTGCTGCTGCTCGAAGCGGGCCCCCGCGAGACGAAGGCGGACCTCGCGACGCCCTCCGCGTGGCCGTCGCTGTTCGGCTCGGACGTGGACCACGGCTACGCGTCGGTGCCGCAGAGCGGGCTCGGCGGGCTCGCGCCGCCCTGTCCGCGCGGCCGCACCCTCGGCGGTTCCAGCGCGATCAACGCCATGGTGTTCCTGCGCGGCCACCGCGCCGACTACGACGCGTGGGCGGCTGCGGGGTGCGACGGCTGGGGGTTCGACGACCTGCTGCCGTACTTCCGGCGGATGGAGTCCGTGCCCGGTGCCGGTACGGGTGCCGATGCGGGCTCTGGCGCCGGTACGGGTGCGGGGTCCGGCGCGAACTCGGGTGCGGGCACCGCCTTTCGCGGTGACTCCGGCCCCCTGCGCCCCTCCCCCGTCCCCGCCGCCGACGTCAACCCGCTCTCGCGGACGTTCGTCGCCGCCGCGGCCGCCGCGGGCCACCCCCTCACCGACGACTTCAACGGCGCCCACCAGGAAGGCGCGGGCCTGCACGACCTGTCGGTCCTCGACGGCATCCGGCAGAGCGCGGCCGACGCCTATCTGCGCCCCGTCGCCGCACACCGCCCGCACCTGACGGTCTCGACCGACTCCCGCGCGCACCGGCTGCTCTTCGACGGCGACCGGTGCACCGGCGTGGAGTTCACCCGCGACGGCGGCACGGTACGGGCGTACGCGCGCGCCGAGGTGATCGTCAGCGCGGGCGCCGTCGACTCGCCCCGGCTCCTCATGCTGTCCGGCATCGGCCCGGCCGACGAGCTGCGCCGGGCCGGGGTGGCGGTGCGCCTCGACCTGCCGGGGGTGGGCCGGAACCTCCAGGACCATCCGCTGTGCGGTCTTGTGTACGCGGCCGAGAAGCCGATACCGGCGGGCCGCGCCAACCTCTCGGAGGCTTCCCTGGCCTGGCGCAGCGACGCGTCCCTGCCGGGCCCGGACATGCAGCTGATGTTCATCCACGTGCCGTACCACCCGCCGACGATGACGGCGCCGGAGAACGGCTTCACCCTCGGCGTGGCCACGGTCCCGCGCGCCCGGGGCTCGGTGCGGCTCGCCGACGCCGACCCGGACTCGGCGCCGCTGATCGACCCCGGGTATCTCGGCGACGAGTCGGACGTGCGGCGGATGCTGCACGGCCTTGAGGTGGCGCGGGAGATAGCGGCCGCGGGCCCGTTCGCCGAGTGGGGGGCGCGGGAGGTGCTGCCGGGCGCCGGGGTGACGGACGCGGTGGGACTGCGGGCGTTCCTCGCGGCGGCGACCGGGCCGTACTTCCATCTGGCGGGGAGCTGTGCGATGGGGGCGGGTCCGGACGCGGTGGTGACGCCGGACCTCCGGGTGCGGGGGGTCAGGGGTCTCAGGGTCGCGGACGCGTCGGTGATGCCGTCGATCGTGTCGGTCAATACGAATGCCGCTGCGCTGGCCGTCGGGGAGAAGGCGGCCGACTTGGTCCGCAGCGCCGAATAAGCGCTCCGCCCGTGCCGTGGCGGCTTGGCCGCAATCCCGGCTGCGGGTGCCTTGCGGCTGGTCGCGCAGTTCCCCGCGCCCCTTCGGGGCTCGGGGCTCGGGGCTCGCCTATGAGCCCGCGGACCCCGACGGATCCACCGTCGCCTGGTGTTCCTGCGCCAGGTGTTCCTCCGCCTTGAGCCACGGCAGGAACTGGGCCTTGCGGCTCCAGCCGCAGGTGTCGCAGGTCAACTGCCGCTGCACGCCCGCCTTTTGCACATGGACGACATGTTCGCGCCCGTGCTGGTCCCATCTGCTGACCTTGCTCGTGGTCGTCGAAGGCATGGCGCCCAGTGTGCAGCAAGGCCCCCGGTTCCGTGGCCGGAACCGGGGGCCTTCGTGCCAAGAAAGCGTGAACGTCAGCAGCCGACGAGGCGCGTCGCCAGGTAGCCCTCGATCTGGTCGAGGGACACCCGCTCCTGCTTCATGGTGTCGCGCTCGCGCACGGTCACCGCGTTGTCCTCCAGGGTGTCGAAGTCGACCGTCACGCAGTACGGCGTGCCGATCTCGTCCTGGCGGCGGTAGCGGCGGCCGATGGCGCCCGCGTCGTCGAACTCGATGTTCCAGTTCTGCCGGAGCGCCGCCGCGAGGCCCTTGGCCTTCGGGGACAGCTCCGGGTTGCGGGACAGCGGCAGGACGGCGACCTTCACCGGGGCGATGCGGTGGTCGAAGCGCATGACCGTGCGCTTCTCCAGCTTGCCCTTGGCGTTGGGGGCCTCGTCCTCGATGTAGGAGTCGAGCATGAAGGCGAGCATGGTGCGGCCGACACCGGCGGCGGGCTCGATGACGTACGGAGTCCAGCGCTCGCCGGCCTCCTGGTCGAAGTAGGACAGGTCCTGGCCGGAGGCCTTGGCGTGCGCCGACAGGTCGTAGTCGGTGCGGTTGGCGACGCCCTCCAGCTCACCCCACTCGGAGCCGCCGAACTGGAAGCGGTACTCGATGTCGGCGGTGCGCTTGGAGTAGTGGGAGAGCTTCTCCTTCGGGTGCTCGTACCACCGCATGTTCTCCTCGCGCAGGCCCAGGCCGGTGTACCAGTTCCAGCGCTGCTCCATCCAGTACTCCTGCCACTTCTCGTCCTCGCCCGGCTTGACGAAGAACTCCATCTCCATCTGCTCGAACTCGCGGGTGCGGAAGATGAAGTTGCCGGGCGTGATCTCGTTGCGGAAGGACTTGCCCATCTGGGCGATGCCGAACGGGGGCTTGCGCCGGGAGGTGGTCTGCACCTGGGCGAAGTTGGTGAAGATGCCCTGGGCGGTCTCGGGCCGCAGGTAGGCGACGGAGCCGCTGTCCTGGGTGGGGCCGAGGTGCGTGGAGAGCAGGCCCGAGAACTGCTTGGGCTCGGTGAACTGGCCCTTGGTGCCGCAGTTGGGGCAGTTGATGTCCGCGAGGCTCTCCGGGGCGCGGCCCTTCTTCTCCTCGAAGGCCTCCTCCAGGTGGTCCGCGCGGAAGCGCTTGTGGCAGGAGGTGCACTCGGTCAGCGGGTCGGTGAAGGTCGCGACGTGGCCGGAGGCCTGCCAGACGTCGGTGGCCAGGATCACGGACGAGTCGATGCCGACGACGTCTTCCCGCGAGGTGACCATGTAGCGCCACCACTGGCGCTTGAGGTTCTCCTTCAGCTCGACGCCCAGGGGTCCGTAGTCCCAGGCGGCGCGCTGGCCGCCGTAGATCTCACTGCACGGAAAGACGAAGCCTCGGCGCTTGCTCAGGCTGACGATGGTGTCGATCTTGTCGGCGGCCACGGTGCTCTCTTCATTACGACGACGGCGAAGCCACGCTTCGGGGCTGACGAAGCGCATGCCTCAGGAGCGAATGCTTCAGGTTACCGGCGGCCGTACCCCTCGGATCAAATCGGTTGTGCTCGCGACGGGTTCCGGCCGTGCGGGGCGGGGCGTGACGGCGTTGGGTGGGTCGTACAGCCATCGCTCACCGCGAGCGGTTGTGTACAGATCGACACTTTGTTGACAACGGTTTCCAATTTTGTTGAAAATGACTGTCATGAACGTACGACGCCTCATACCCACCGCCGCCCTCGCGACCGCCACGGTCCTGGGCGTCACCGCCCTGTCCGGCTGCTCCTCCGACGCGGCGGACAAGAACAACGAGGGCAAGCTGGACGTGGTGGCGTCGTTCTACCCCATGGAGTTCCTGGCCAAGGAGATCGGCGGCGACGACGTCGAGGTGACGACGCTGACCGAGCCCGGCCAGGAACCGCACGACCTGGAGATCAGCGCCAAGCAGACGGCGCAGTTGGAGAACGCGGACGCCGCGCTCTTCCTGAAGGGACTGCAGCCCTCCGTCGACGAGGCCATCGGCCAGTCCGGCATCAAGACCAAGATCGACGCCGCCTCGCTGACCAGCATGGAGAAGCACGGCAACGAGGTCGGCGGACACCCCGACAAGCACGACAAGCACGACGAGCACGACGAGCACGGCGCCGAGGAGGAGCACGGCCACGAGGGCCACAGCCACGAGACCCCCGGCGGCAAGGACCCCCACATCTGGCTGGACCCGGTGCGCTACGCCGAGGTCGCCGAGGGCGTCGGCAAGGCCTTCGCGAAGGCCGACCCGGACCACAGGGCCACGTACGAGAAGAACACCGCCGCCCTGGTGAAGCGGCTCAAGGGCCTGGACACGGAGTTCGAGAACGGCCTGAAGGACACCGCGTCCAAGTCGAAGGTCTTCATCACCACGCACGCCGCCTTCGGCTACCTCGCCGAGCGCTACGGCCTCACGGAGGAGGCCATCTCCGGCCTGGACCCGGAGAGCGAGCCCAGCGCGAACCGCGTCAAGGACCTCCAGGAGATGGCGGCGGCCGACGGCGTCACGACCGTGTTCTACGAGACGCTGGTCAGCGACAAGACCGCGAAGACCCTCGCGAAGGACGCGAAGCTCAAGACGGCCGTGCTCGACCCGATCGAGGGCATCACGGACAAGTCGAAGGGCGACGACTACATCGAGGTGATGCGGTCCAACCTCGCCGCCCTCCAGAAGTCCCTCGGCGCCAAGTGACCCCCGCCACCAGCCCGTCACCGTCACGGAAGGCACCCGCCATGGCCGACGCCAAGAGTGAGCCCGTCATATCCCTGCGCGCGGTGACGGCGGAGCTGGGCGGCCGCCCGGTGCTCCGCGGCATCGACCTCACCGTGGCGCGCGGCGAGGTGGTCGCGCTGCTCGGCGCGAACGGCTCCGGCAAGTCCACGGCCGTGCGCACGGTCATCGGGCAGGTCCCGGCCACCGGCGGCACGGTCGAGATCTTCGGTACGCCGCGACGGCGGTTCCGGGACTGGGCGCGGGTCGGCTACGTCCCGCAGCGCACCACGGCCGCGGGCGGCGTCCCTGCCACGGTCACCGAGGTCGTCACGTCCGGGCGGCTCTCGCGGGCCCGCTTCGGCGTGCTGCGCAGGGCCGACCGCGAGGCCGTGGCGCACGCCCTGGAGCAGGTCGGCATGGCGGACCGCGCCAAGGACTCCGTGAGCGCCCTCTCCGGCGGCCAGCACCAGCGGGTCCTGATCGCCCGCGCCCTGGTCTCCGAGCCCGAGCTGCTGATCATGGACGAGCCGATGGCGGGCGTCGACCTGGCCAGCCAGGAGGTCCTCGCGGCCACCCTGCGCCACCAGGTCGAGCAGGGCGCGTCGGTCCTGCTCGTGCTGCACGAGCTGGGTCCCCTGGAGCCGCTGATCGACCGCGCGGTCGTCCTGCGCGACGGCTGCGTGCTGCACGACGGCCCGCCGCCCAAGGCCGTCGGCCAGCACGCGCTGCCCGGCCACGACCACGTCCACCCGCACGACGCCGACGCGGCCCCGGTCCGCACCGGCCTGCTCACCTGAGGACCCGGCGATGGAATTCCTGAACTACGCGTTCATGCAGCGGGCGCTGCTCGCCGCCGCCCTCGTCGGCGTCACGGCGCCCGCGGTCGGCATCTATCTGGTGCAGCGCCGCCAGGCCCTCATGGGTGACGGAATCGGCCATGTCGCGATGACGGGCGTCGGCCTCGGCTTCCTGCTCTCCACATCCCCGGTGTGGATGGCGACGGCGGTCGCGGTGGTCGGAGCTGTCGCGATGGAGCTGATCCGCTGGTACGGCAAGACGCGCGGCGACATCGCGCTCGCGATGCTGTTCTACGGCGGCATGGCGGGCGGCGTGATGCTGATCAACCTCGCGCCGGGCGGCTCGAACGCCAACCTGAGCTCCTACCTCTTCGGCTCGCTGTCGACGGTCTCGGAGGAGGACGTGACGGCGATCTGTCTGCTCGCCGCGTTCGTGGTCCTCGTCACGGTCGGTCTGCGCCGCCAGTTGTTCGCGGTGAGCCAGGACGAGGAGTTCGCTCGTGTGACGGGTCTGCCGGTGCGGGCCCTGAACCTCCTGACGGCCGTGACGGCGGCGGTCACGGTCACCGTCGCCATGCGGGTCGTGGGCCTGCTCCTGGTGTCGGCGCTCATGGTGGTGCCGGTGGCGGCGGCGCAGCAGCTCACCCGGAGCTTCGCGGCGACGTTCGCGATCGCGGTGGCCATCGGGATCTCCGTGACGCTCGGCGGCACGGTCACCTCGTACTACCAGGACGTGCCGCCCGGAGCGACGATCGTGCTCCTGACGATCGGCGTGTTCATCGTGCTCACGCTGCTCGCGACGCCGCTGGCGCGCAGACGGGCACGGGCCTCCGCGGCGCGCGAAGCGGCCTGCACGGCGGATGTGCCGGGTGCGCGGGGCGCGTCGGACGAGGTCACTGTCTGAGATCACTCTGGTCACCGTCCGGCAGCGACCTGGCACAATGGCCGGGCGAGAGACGACGCGCTACGAAGTGCGGACGAGTCCTTACGAGTGCTAGGAGGCACCTGTGACGACCGCTGCGGGACCCCCCGTACGAGGCCGGTCCACCCGGCAGCGCGCCGCTGTGGCGGCCGCGCTCGACGAGGTGGACGAGTTCCGCAGTGCGCAGGAGCTCCACGACATGCTCAAGCACCGCGGTGACTCCGTGGGCCTGACGACGGTCTACCGCACGCTCCAGTCCCTCGCCGACGCCGGCGAGGTCGACGTGCTGCGCACCAACGAGGGCGAGTCGGTCTACCGCCGCTGCTCGACCGGCGAGCACCACCACCACCTGGTCTGCCGCGTCTGCGGCAAGGCCGTGGAGGTCGAGGGCCCCGCGGTGGAGAAGTGGGCGGAGGCGATCGCCGCGGAGCACGGCTTCGTGAACGTGGCGCACACGGTGGAGGTCTTCGGTACGTGTGAGGACTGCGCCAAGAAGTAGCTGTGTACGGCCGAGGGGCCCGCACCGCCGGTCGGCGGTGCGGGCCCCTTCGCGTACCCGCCGCCTAGCTGTTGGCGATCTGCTCCTCGTTCGGGATGGCCCCGCCGAAGCGGCGGTCGCGGGAGGCGTACTCCAGGCAGGCGCGCCACAGGTCGCGGCGGTCGAAGTCGGGCCACAGGACGTCCTGGAAGACCATCTCGGCGTAGCTGGACTGCCAGATCAGGTAGTTGGACGTGCGCTGCTCGCCGCTGGGGCGCAGGAAGAGGTCCACGTCCGGCATGTCCGGGTAGTACATGTACTTGGCGAAGGTCTTCTCGTTGACCTTGCCCGGGTCGAGCCTGCCCGCCGCGACGTCCCGCGCGATGGCCTGGGCGGCATCCGCGATCTCCGCACGCCCCCCGTAGTTGACGCAGAAGTACAGCGTCATGGCGTCGTTCTTGACGGTCTGCTCCTGGGCGACCTGGAGCTCCTGGACGACGGACTTCCACATCTTGGGCATGCGGCCCACCCAGCGGATGCGGATGCCCAGCTCGTCCATCTCGTCCCGGCGGCGCCGGATGACGTCCCGGTTGAAGTTCATGAGGAAGCGGACCTCTTCGGGCGACCGCTTCCAGTTCTCGGTGGAGAAGGCGTACAGGGAGAGGTTCTTGACGCCCATCTCCAGGCAGCCCTTGAGGACGTCGAGGACGACGCCCTCGCCGACCTTGTGCCCCTCGGTGCGCGGCAGGCCGCGGTCCTTGGCCCACCGGCCGTTGCCGTCCATGACGACGGCGACGTGCTTGGGGACCAGCTCGCCGGGGATCTTCGGCGGGCGCGCGCCGGAGGGGTGCGGCTCGGGCGCCTTGTACTCACGGCGGCTCCGTCCGAGGATTCCGCGTCGTGCCACTGCCATCGGGGGCTCTCACTCCTAGCTGAGCTTGGTCAGTTCTTCTCTACGTACCGCAGCGAGCGCAGGCCGCGCTCCATGTGCCAGTGCAGATAGGCCGATACGAGCCCGCTGCCCTCGCGGGCGTGCCGGGCCTCGCAGGAGTCGGCCGTCGCCCAGTCACCGGTGAGCAGCGCCCCGAGGTGCGTCAGGGTCTCCGCCGACGGCACGACGCTGCCCGGCACCCGGCAGTCGGCGCAAATCGAGCCGCCCGCGGCGACGGAGAAGAAGCGGTTGGGGCCGGGCAGGCCGCACTTCGCGCAGTCGTTGAACGTGGGCGCGTAGCCGTTCACGGCGAGGGAGCGCAGCAGGAACGCGTCGAGGACGAGATGCGGTTCGTGCTCGCCGCGGGCGAGGGTGCGCAGGCCGCCGACGAGCAGCAGATACTGCTGCACCGCGGGCTCGCCCTCGTGGTCGGTGAACCGCTCCGCCGTCTCCAGCATGGCCGTCCCGGCGGTGTACCGGGCGTAGTCCGTCACGATCCCGCTACCGTACGGAGCGATCGTCTCGCTCTGCGTGCACAAAGGGAGCCCGCGGCCGACCAGTTCGCTGCCGCGCGCGAAGAACTGCACGTCCACGTGCGAGAAGGGTTCCAGGCGCGCCCCGAACTTGGACTTCGTCCGCCGCACTCCGCGGGCCACGGCCCGCACGCGTCCGTGCCCGCGCGTGAGCAGCGTGATGATGCGGTCCGCCTCACCCAGCTTCTGGGTGCGCAGCACCACACCGTCGTCACGGAACAGGCTCATGGGCCCATTCTCGCGTACGGCGGCAGGCCGACGGCCACGGGTTCGCCCCCGGGCCACGGTTCATCGCGGTCGCCCGCCAGTTTCCTCTGGTTTTCTCCAGCGGGCCGGTAGCGTACGAGGACACCCCTGTCCGCACCGGAGGCCCTGTGAGCGCGCAACCCGATGGCCCGTACGGCCCGCTGATCCCGATGCCCGAGCTGACCCCCGACGCGCTGCGCGCCGCCGTGGCCAAGATCGCGCCCAGCCGGATTCCCGCGCTCACCCAGCACCTCTTCGAGGCGACCACGAACGCACAGCAGATCCAGAGCCTCGCCCCTCTGCGCTCGTTCATCCACTCCTGGGCCGTCTTCGTGGCGATCGAACGGCACCCGCAGCGCGCCGCCCGACTGCGCGAGCTGGAGCGCTTCGTCAGCACCGGTGAAGGCGACCCCATGGACGCCGTGACGGAGATCCGCGAGATCCGGGAAGCCGCGGAAGCCGAGGCCGGACTGCGGTGAGCGACTGGACCTGGGACTGGAATCCGAGCGAGGAATAGCTCACCGAAGGGCTGCCCCCTGGGGTGGTCGCCGAGGTCGAGCGCCTGGCCACCGAACTCGCCGCCCTCGGCCCGGACAGCGAGCGGGTCGGCAGGCCGGTCGACCGCGAAGGCGGGCTGCGCGAATTCGACCTCTGGGCGGGCGCGGCTTCATCAGCTTTCTCGCCATCCCCCGCCACGAGTGCGTCTACGTCTGCCACATCACCTGGTCCGGCTGACGACCCGGCCGCACCGTCAAGGCACCTCCCCCCGGCTGCGGGCGTTCGCGTACGCCGTCGCCGCGCGCAGCCGCTCCGCGCTCGTCGCCGTCCTCAGCACCTCCGGGGCGCAGTCCCACTCCCGGCCGCCCCCGTACGGCCGCAGCTGTACGTACGGGCCCTCGTGGCCCATCACCCGGCCCACCCTGCCCGTCCTCGTGTCCACCGCGTACGTACCGATCGGCAGCCTCATGCCGTCACCGCCCCACGGCCGTGCCCGGCCGCTTTCGCCAGAGAAATTCCCGTCCGACCCAGGGCGGCGCGCAATTCTTCCACTGTTTCCTCCACCTCTTCGAGGCAACCCGCGGAGTGCTGGTGGCCTGCGGCGTTAATCGCCGTCACGTGGCTCCCCTTTGCCATCGGATTTCACGCTTCACGTCTCCACGATGACGCGGTCCGCCTACACTCGGCAGGAGTCTGTGCGCTACAAGTGCGAGGCTGAAGAGGGGAGTTCATCCATGGCCAAAGGTGCTCATGGATCCCGGCAGGCCGCCTGGGAGTTCTTCGGCGCCGAGCTCAAGCGGAGGCGCGAGGAGGCCGCGTTCACGCAGGTGGAGCTGGGTGCGCGGGTTTTTGTCTCCGGCGGGTACATCGGCCAGTTCGAACAGGCTATTCGTAAGCCGCAGTTGGATGTGGCCCAGCGGATTGACGAAACCTTACGGACTGATGGCCTTTTCGAGCGAATGTGGCGCAAGCTCATCAAGGACCAGCCGTTTGAGGCCTACTTCGCGCATGTAGCGGAGCTGGAGCGGCTGGCAACGAAAATCTGCGAGTTCGAGCCGATGCTGGTTCCTGGTCTGTTGCAGACTCCGGAGTACACCCGGGCTCTGTACGAGGCGAGCCATCCGTTCGCCACCCCGGAGTACATCGACGAGCAGATCCAGGCCCGCATGGACCGTGCCCACATCCTGAAGGACGTCACGCGGCCCGAGTACTGGGTGATCCTGCACGAGGCCGCGCTCCGCGTGCCGGTCGGCGACCCCGCCACCATGGCCGCGCAACTCGATCGCCTGTTGCAGATGGTGGGCGAGCACAAGGTGCTGATCCAGGTGATCCCCTTCGTGGCGGGAGCGCACGCGAGGATGGGCAAGATGATGCGGCTCATGGAGTTCGAGGACGCTCCGCCCGCCGTCTATACAGAAGGCGTGCATTGGGGGAATCTCCTGGACGAACCAGCAGTGGTGAAGCGCGTGCAGGGATCCTACGATCTGCTCAGGGCCGCCGCGTTGCCGCCGGAGGCGTCCCTGATACTGATCAAGTCGGCGGCGGAGGACCACAGACGATGCGTGAAGCCGACCTGAGCAACGCCCAGTGGCGCAAGAGCAGTTACAGCAGCGGCGACGGCGGTGAGAACTGCGTCGAAGTCGCCGCCGGGCTCCCCGGAAACGTCCCCGTCCGCGACAGCAAAACCAACCCCGACGGCGGCCCCGTCGTCCTCATAGGCGCCCCCGCCTGGACCACCTTCCTCACGGCTGTGTGCGGCGGCGGCGCCAGTACGCCCAGGTGACCGCCCCCAGCAAGGGCCCCCACAGCAACAACGGCGCGTAACTCACGTAGAGGGCCGCAGCCTGCCAAGGGCCCTGCCGCGTGGGGTAGTCCTCGGAGAGCGGCTCGCCCGTGATCGTCACCCCGGCCGCCTCCGCCACGAACGCGCCCGTCCACAGTGCCGTGACCAGCACGGCGCCGATCGCCGCCGGGACGACCGCCGCCATCGTCGGCACCGCACGCCCGCGCAGGAACGGCACCCAGCGCGGGAACACCTCGCCCCAGCGCGTGACGAGCCCCACCGCCGTGAAGGCGAGCAGCTCGGAGACGAGGGACAGGAACAGCATGTAGGACCACCCGGGCACCCACGCCGGGAGGTCACCCCGTTTGTCGTGGCTGCTCTCGTCGAGGAACCAGCCCGCGATGCGCCAGACACCCGAGGGCAGCGCGGTCAGCGGTACGGCGAGCGCGGCCAGCCACGCCCACTGGGGGACGCCGTCGGCGCGGGCGTGGGCGGCGGCCCAGCAGGTGCGCAACCGGCCGGGTGGGGGCGGGAGTTCGGTACGGGTGACTTCGGTACGGGTGCCGGTCGTCGTCATGGGACCAGCCTGGCGATCACGCCCCGCCGCCCGGATCGCCCACCGGGACGAAGCAGCTCCGCCGCGCGGCGGACCCGGGGTCAGCCCAGGAGATCGACGCGCGCGCCGACGCCGAGCCGTTCCGCCTCCCGGAAGGCGAGCCAGGACAGGGCGAGGTCCTGCCAGGGCAGGCCGACGGGCGCGTAGACGGAGCGGACGGCCGAGGTGCCGTCCGCGTGGGCGGCGGGCCGCTCGCCGCGCAGCACCTCGCCGAGGGTGGCGTCGGCGGCCGACGCGGGCAGCCCGGCGGCGGCCAACGCGCCCATGGACGCCGCCAGTTCACGGTCGTCCACGACGAGGTGGGCGTCCCGCAACAGGCCCCCGGCCAGCTCCTGCTTGCCGGGCTCGTCGGCGCCGAGGGTGGTGAGGTGCTGGCCGGGGCGGGTGTCGGCCAGGCCGAGGAGCGGGGTGCGGGACCAGGTGGCGAGGAGGACGACGTCGGCGAGGGCGGACACGTCGGCGGCGGACGCGGACACCTGGCCGCCGTGGCGGGCGGCGAAGTCGGCGGCGCGGTCCGCGTCCGTGTCGTACACAGCAAGGCCACTGAAGCGACGCAGCGCACGCAGGCCGCGCACCATCAGCTCCGCCTGCGCGCCCGCGCCGACCACGCCGAGCACGGCGGTGCCCGACGGGTCGGGGGCGGCGAGCGCGTGCGTGCCGAGGGCGGCGGCAAGACCCGTGCGCCACGCGGTGACCGTCGCCGAGTCGATGAGCGCCAGCAGTTCGCCGTCCGCGCCGCTGTACAGACAGATCACCCCGCGCAACGCGGGCCGCGCGGCGGGGAACTTGGCGTTGACCTTCACGGTGTATGCCTCCACACCGGGAAGCAGGCCGGGGATCAGCGCCGTCGCCGTACCGGGAAACGGCAGGTCCGAACGCACGCGCTGCCCGGCGACCGACACCTCGTCCGCCGTGCGGAAGCCGTCCGCGAGCGCATCGAGGCAGGCGGCCGGGTCGAGGAGGGCGAGGAGATCGCCTTGGGTCAGCAGACGCGTCATGCCCCGATCGTGCCACCCTCCCCACAGTCGGGTTCACGGACGTCGCGGCGGCCCGGCAGCCGCATGGCGGCGCAGGTCGCCGGGCTGGCCCAGCACCTTCCCCACGTACTCCCCGAGCCGCCCCCTGATCTCGTCCCCCGACATCCCCTCCACCGCCACCAAGTGCTCGACGAGGTCCGCCCGCACGGCCGCGAGCAGCGCGTGGGAGGCGTAGTCGGCGTCGGGCACCGCCGCCGTCGCCGCGAGGGCGTCCCGCAGGACGCCGTGCCACCAGCCGTAGTGCTCCGCCTCGTACGGGCTGCCGCCGCCCGACTCCTCCAGGGCGAGGGACAGATGGCGGTTGCCGAGCTTGAAGTCGAGGAGGGCGTCCAGGAGGGCGGGCACCCGGTCGCGGGCGGGCGCGCCGGGGCCGAGCGGCGGCGGGCCCGACTCGACGGCGGCGCGCACCGCCTCGCTGCGGGCCGTGAACACCGCGCGGATCAGGCCGGTGCGGTCGCCGAAGCGGCGGAACAGGGTGCCCTTGCCGACGCCCGCCGCGGCCGCGACCTGCTCCATGGACACCCCGCGCGGGCTCTCGCTGCGCGCGAACAGCTCGTCGGCGGCGGCGAGTACGGCCTCGCGGTTGCGCGCCGCGTCGGCGCGCGCCTTGCGCTCGGTCATGGGGACACCGTCATCTCGCGCGGGGCCTTTCGTACGGGGACACCTTTACAAAGCGGACCGGCGGTCCGTATCGTTAAGCGGACCGACAGTCCACATCTTAGAGGACGGGACACCAGCATGCCCAGCACACCGACCACCCCCTCCGACCTGTTCCGCGAGGGCATCCGCCTGCTCCTCGCCGACGACGTGGCGGGCTGGGTCGACCTGTTCGCCGAGGACGGCGTCATCGAGTTCCCCTTCGCCCCGGAGGGCTATCCGCGCCGCGTCGAGGGCCGGGACGCCATCGGCGCGTACCTGCGCGGCCTCGGCGACCACATCGCGTACGAGGACTTCCCGTACGTCGACATCCACGAGACGACCGCCCCGGAGAGGATCGTCGCCGAGATGCGTGCCACGGGCCGCGTCACCACGACGGGCGCCCCCTTCGACATGACGTACATCGCCGTGGTCACCGCCGAGGGCGGACGCTTCACGCACTACCGCGACTACTGGAACCCGCTCGGCACCCCCGCCTCCCTCAAGGAGGCCGTCCGTGCCTGAGCGACCCACCGTCCTGGTGACGGGCGCCACCGGCACCACCGGCAGCCGCCTCACCACCCGCCTCGTCGCCCTCGGCCACACCGTGCGCGCCACGAGCCGCTCGGCCCGTACCCCGCACCCGGGGGCCCGCGCGGTCCGCTTCGACTGGTACGACGAGGCGACGCACGCGCCCGCACTCCAGGGGGCCGACCGCGTCTACCTGGTGGCGCCGATCGGCGACCCCGACCCGGCCGCCGTCATGCTGCCGTTCCTGCGGCGGGCCCGCGCGGCGGGCGTGACCCGGGTGGTCCTGCTGAGTTCGTCGGCCATCGAGGCGGGCGGTCCCGTCCTCGGCCAGGTCCACCAACTCCTCGCCGAGGAAGGGGTTTTCGAGGAGTGGGCCGCGCTCCGCCCGTCCTGGTTCATGCAGAACTTCACCGCCGACCACCTGCACGCCGAAAGCGTCCGCACCGACGGGGTCCTGACGACCGCCACCGGCACGGGCCGGGTGCCGTTCGTCGACGCCGACGACATCGCGGCGGTGGCCGCGCACGCCCTCACCGCCGTGCCCGCGCCCGAGCACGACCTGGTGATCACCGGCCCGGAGGCGCTGACGTACGACGAGGTGGCGGCGACGCTCACCGACGCCACGGGACGAGCGGTCACCCACCACGCGGTGTCGGCCGGGCAGCTCGCCGACCGGCTCACGGAACGCGGCCTGCCCGCCGGGTTCGCCCGCGTCCTCGCCGCCCTCGACGACGCCGTCCGGGGCGGCGCCGAGGACCGCGTCACGGACACCGTGGCCCGCCTCACCGGCCGGGCGCCCCGCTCCTTCGCGGACTACTGCCGGGAGGCCTGGTCGCGCTCGACCGTCACCGCCCCGTCGCGGTGATCGAGGCGCAGCCGCACCCTCTCCCCCGCCGCCGTCACCCGAGTCCGCACCTGCACGCCCTCGGGGAGGCCCGCCACGACGGGCGACACCCCGGCCTCCGCCCGCACCCGGTCGAGCAGTTCGCGCATCGTCTTGGGGTCGGGGCCGAGGCCCAGGTACCAGGCGGTGCCCCGGCCGTAGTCGTGCCGGGTCACGGCGGGGCCGCCCCCGTCGTACGCGAGGATCTGCTCGGCGCCCTCCAGGCGGATCTCCTCCGCCCAGGCTCCGTCGGGGCGCGGGTCGAACTCCTCGACGGTCAGGCCGAGGACCTCGCGCAGCGGTCCCGGGTAGCCGCCGAGGTGCACGCGGTCGTGCTCGTCGGTGATGCCGGAGAAGTACGACACGACGAGCGTGCCGCCGTCCCGCACGTAGTCGGTGAGGCGTGCGGCCGTGTCGAGCGACAGGGAGTACAGGTGCGGCACGAGCAGCAGCCGGTACGCCGCCAGGTCCCCGTCGACCGGCACCACGTCGCACGCCACCGACGCGTCGTACAGCGCCTTGTGGTGGGCGAGCGCCCCGTCCAGGTAGTCGATGGGGGCCGGGTGCGCGTCCGTCTCCAGGGCCCACCAGTTGGGCCAGTCGAGGAGGAGGGCCGCGTCCGCGCGGTCGGGGCGTGACCTCAACAGGTCGGGGTGTGCGGCGAGTTCGGCGCCGAGCTCCGTCACCTCGCGGAACACGCGGGTCTCGCGGCCCGCGTGCGGCACCATCGCCGAGTGGAACTTCTCGGCGCCGCCGCGCGACTGGCGCCACTGGAAGAACAGCACCGCGTCCGCGCCGTGCGCCACGGCCTGCCAGCTGTCCAGGCGCATCCGTCCGGGCGGCTTGCGGCCGTTGTGGGCACGCCAGTTGACGGCCGAGGGCGCCTGTTCGAGGAGCAGCCAGGGCTGTCCGGCCTTCAGGCCGCGCATCACGTCGTAGCTGAAGGCGGTGCGCTGGGCGGCGTCCGGGTCGTGCGGGTCGGGATAGGAGTCGTACGAGACGACGTCCAGGTGCGGGGCCCAGCGGAACAGGTCGAGGGTCTTGGCGACGGGCACGAAGTTCGTGGTGACGGGGGTGTGCGGGGTGACGCGGGCGAGGACGTCCTTCTCGGCCAGGTAGCAGGCGAGGAGTTCGTCGGAGGAGAAGCGGAGGAAGTCGGCGCGCTGGGCCGGGTTGCGGAAGGAGGGGGCCGCGCGCGGGGTGTGGATCTCCTCCCAGGTGCTGTAGCGCTGCGACCAGAACGTCGTCGACCAGGCGTCGTTCAGCGCGTCGACCGTCCCGTACCGTGCGCGCAGCCAGTCGCGGAACGCCGCCGTGGACACCTCGCAGTGGCAGTGCCGCGAGATGTGGCAGCCGTACTCGTTGCCGATGTGCCACAGGGCGAGCGCCGGATGGTCCGCGTACCGGGTCGCGAGGCGTTCCGTCAGGCGCACCGCGTGGCTGCGGAAGACGGGGCTGGAGGGGCACCAGTGCTGGCGGGAGCCGGGGTGCAGGCGGGTGCCGTCCTCCATGACGGGGAGCGTCTCGGGGTGCAGCCGGGCCAGCCACGGGGGCGGGGACGCGGTCATCGTGGCCAGGCACACGGCGACACCCGCGGCGGCGAGGCGGTCCAGGTGGGCGTCCAGCCAGGTGAAGTCGTAGGCGCCGGGGGTCGGTTCGGTGGTGGCCCAGCCGAAGATGCCGAGCGTCACCAGGTTCACGCCCGCCGCGCGCATCAGCTCGACGTCCTCGGCGTGCACGTCGGGGCCCCATTGCTCGGGGTTGTAGTCGCCGCCGTACGCGGGGGACGCCAGCTTGTCGTAGAAGCGGTCCAGATTGCCTCCGCTATCGCTACCGCCGCCGTCGCCGCCGCTGCCGTCCGGGCTCATCCCACACCTCTCGATTCCTGTCCCGCCCGCGCCTCGATGCCGCGGAAGTGGTCCGCCATCGCCCGCTGCGCCGCGCCCGCGTCGCCCGCGCGCAGCGCCGCCACTATGTCGCGGTGCCTGCGTACGGTGACGTCGGGCGCCGGGTCCCGCGACCAGCCGCGGACGCCCGCGACCCGGTGGAAGACGTGCCAGAACGCGCCGAGCAACTGGGTGACCAGTGCGTTGCCGAGCGGCCTGTACAGCGCCTCGTGGAACTCGCGGTCGAGGTCGGGGAAGGCCTCCCCGGCCGCCGCGGCCTCCTCCATCCGCCGCACCAGATCCTCCAGGCCGCTCAGCTCGGCGTCGGTGAGCACCGCCGCGACCGCACGCACAAGACCCTCCTCCAGGACCGCGCGGACCTGGAGGATCTCGGCGAGCGCGTGCGAGTCGTCGGCGAGCTGGACCAGGGTGCGGAAGGTCAGGCCGTCGGCGAGGGGGGTCAGGGAGGCCTGGCCGACGTAGGTGCCGTAGCCGTGCCGGATCTCCACGATGTCGAGGGCCTGCAGCGCCTTGAGTGCCTCGCGCACGGAGTTGCGGCTGACGCCCAGCTCCTCCATCAGCTCGGCCTCGGTGGGCAGCAGGGCGCCGGGGCGCAGCCGCCGGTCCAGGATCAGCTGCGTGACCTCGCGCTGGACCTGGCCGCTCACACGCCGTTCACCGGACCGCCTTGGGGCGGGCCCGGGCCGTTCACGGATGGGCTCCTGAGGCATGCGCCACATCGTAGGCACGGATGACATCCCACGTCCCACCTCCGGACGAGACTTATGCGCGCGCGGCCGCCGGCGCGGGCCTGAGGGTTGCTCAATTCCGATCCGGGAACAGCAGGTTCTGATCCGTGCGCGTTCTCTTGACCGGCACTCCCGGCCCTCTTATGGTCGCCACGCCAGCATGACGTAGGACGTGGGATCTCCCACCGGAAGCACTGCACCTCCCTCTCACCCGGCACTTGGGGAGCAGGCCTCCCCACTCCTTCATGGAGGCACTGTGAGCCACCTGATCCCCGTGACGCGCGACGGCGGGCACGGCCCCGACCGCCGGTCCTTCCTGAAGTACACCGGCGCCCTGGGCGCGGCAGCGGGTCTCACCGGCACGCTCGCGGCCTGCTCGGGACCGGAGTCGACGAACGACACCGGTGGCGGCGGCAAGGACGGCGGCACCCTGACGGCCGTCATCGGCTATGGCAACGACGGCAGTTGGGACCCGACGCAGACGGCGTCGGCGTTCGCGATGGCAGGCAACGAGCACATCTACGAGGCGCTGCTCGGCACCGACCCCATCAGCCGGGAGCCCTACGCCCAGCTCGCCACGGCGGTGCCCGCCGACCTGAAGGCGACGACCTGGAAGTTCGAGCTGCGCGCGGGCGCCACCTGGCACGACGGCAAGCCCGTCACCGCCGACGACGTGGTGTTCGTGTTCGACCGGATCCTGGACCCGAAGACGCAGACGCTGGCCAAGGGCTTCTTCGAGAGCTGGCTGAAGGAGGTCAGGAAGGTCGACGCGCGGAACGTGGAGCTGGTCCTGAAGTTCCCCTTCCCGGACGGCGCGGCCCGGCTCACCCTCGCCAAGATCATGCCGAAGCACGTCTACTCCAAGCCGGGCGCCTGGGACGACGCGACCAAGGGCAAGGCCGTCGGCTCGGGCCCGTACCGGCAGACCGCCCACCACCCGAAGTCGAACACGACGTTCGAGGCCTTCGCCGACTACAACGGCCCGCGCAAGGCCGCCTTCAAGAAGATGAACTGGCTGACGATCGTCGACGCGGCCCCGCGCGTCGCGAAGATCTCCGGCGCCAGCGCGGACGCCGAGATCTCCGACAACATCCCGTACGCCAACATCGAGCAGCTGAAGAAGGGCGGCATGACGGTCGAGGGCGGGGCCGGCATGAACAACCTCTTCCTGATGTTCAACACCGCGCACAAGCCGTTCGACGACGTGCGGGTGCGCCAGGCGCTGCACTACGCCATCGACCGGGAGAAGATGATCGAGGTCGCCCTGAAGGGGCACGGCAAGGCCGCCTCGTCCTTCCTCAACGAGGGCAACCCCAGCTACCGCCCGGCGAAGACCGTCTACGCGTACGACCCGAAGAAGGCCAAGGCGCTCCTGAAGGAGGCCGGGGTCGAGGACCTGAAGATCAACATCATGGCGGTCAACGTCAGCTGGATCGTCGACTGCCTGCCCACCATCAAGGCGTCCTGGGACGCGATCGGCGTACAGACCACGCTCGACCCGCAGGAGACCACGGCCGTCTTCACCAAGATGGACCAGAAGAAGGACTACCAGGTCGTCGCCGCCGCCTCGAACCCCAACCAGTTCGGCATCGAGGCCGACCTGATCATGCATTACAACTACGGGCCCGACAACCTGTGGATGGGTTACGCCCGCTGGGCGAAGGACGCCCGCGCCAAGGAGTTGTTCCGCCTCATGGACCGGGCGACACGCGAGCCGGACGCCACCCGGAAGAAGACGATGGTGCAGGACTACATCGACATCGTCGCCGAGGAGGCCGTGCTGTACCCCGTGGTGCACAACGAGCTGATGACGGCGTGGGACCCCGAGCAGCTCACCGGTGTCCGCGCCCAGCCCTACCCCGGCATCAACCTCCTGCAGTCCAAGTGGGCCTGAGCGACTTGAGGAACCCGTACGCCGAGAGCGACCCGAGGAGCCGTACGCCGTGAGCGACCCGAGGAGGCCGTACGCCGTGAGCGACCAGAGGAGCGTCAAGCAGTGACCGCGATCCTGCGTATCCTGGCCCGCCGCATCGCCCTGCTCGTGCCGCTGCTGCTCGGCATCGTGCTCTTCGTGTTCCTCGTGATGCGGTTCTCCGACATCGACCCGGCGTCGGCGTTCTTCCAGGGCGCGAACCCCACCCAGGAGCAGCTGCACCAGTTCCGCGAGGACAACGGCCTGCTCGATCCGCTGCCGGTGCGCTACGTCGACTTCGTGGGCGACCTCATCGGCGGCGACATGGGCATCAGCGTCCTGACCCGGTCCCCCGTCATCGACCAGATCACCACCGCGCTGCCGCTGACGATGCAGCTGACCTTCCTCGGCCTCGGCGTCGCGGTGCTGCTCTCCCTGCCGCTCGGCGTGCTCGCCGCGATCTACCGCGACCGGCTGCCCGACCAGATCATCCGCGTCGTCTCCCTGACCGGCGTCGCGGCGCCCGGCTTCTGGCTGGCCCTGCTGATGATCCAGTACCTGGCGGTCGACCTGGGCTGGTTCCCGACCGGCGGCTACGTCAACCCGGCCGACTCCTTCACCGGCTGGCTGAAGACGATGACGCTGCCCGCCCTCGCCCTGTCCCTGCCGGTGGCCGCGCAGATGACCCGCATCGTGCGCACCGCCGTCGTGGAGGAGTTGGACAAGGACTACGTCCGCACGGCCGTCGGCAGCGGTCTGCCGCCGGTCGTGGTGGTCGGCCGCAACGTCCTGCGCAACGCCCTCATCAACCCGCTGACCGTGCTCGGCCTGCGCGTCGGCTACCTCCTCGGCGGCGCGGTCGTCATCGAGACGATCTTCTCGCTGCCCGGCATGGGCAAACTCATGATCGACGCGGTGAAGAACGGTGACCCGGCCGTCGTGCAGGGCGTCGTCATCACCACGGCCGTCGGCTTCGTCGTGGTGAACCTGGTGATCGACATCCTCTATCTGCTGGTGAACCCGCGCCTGAGGGGAACCTCCTGATGCTCCAGTCGCGCAAGAAACTCACCGAGCGCCTTGCCGTGCCCGGCATCCGGCTGCGGGCCCTGGCGAAGCTGCCGGTCCTCTCCCGCGTCTCCCTCGGCGTCGTCTCCGTCGTCGTCCTCGTCGCCCTGTTCGCCCCGCTCATCGCCCCGCACGACCCACTCGACCAGCAGACCCTCGTCGACGGCACCGGCCACCCCTCCGCCGACCACTGGATGGGCCAGGACAGCCTCGGCCGGGACATCCTCAGCCGGCTGATGTACGGGGCGCGCTGGTCCCTCGCCATCGGCCTGGGCGCGACGACGCTCGCGCTGATCGTCGGCGCGGTCATCGGCGCCGTCGCGGCGACCTCCCGCAAGGCCGTCGACGAGACGCTGATGCGCTGCCTGGACGTCGTCATGGCGTTCCCGGGCATCGCGCTCGCGGCGGTCCTCGTCGCTGTCTTCGGCGGCGGCATCACCGTCCTGATCTGCGCGATCGCCTTCCTGTTCACCCCGCCGATCGCCCGTGTCGTACGCGCCAACGTGCTCGATCAGTACGGCGAGGACTACGTGGTCGCCGAACGCGTCATCGGCGCCCGCACCCCGCACATCGTCATCAAGCACGTCGCCATCAACTGTGCCGCCCCGGTCCTGGTGTTCTGCACCGTCCAGGTCGCCGAGGCGATCGTGTTCGAGGCGTCCCTGTCGTTCATCGGCGCGGGCGTGCGGCCCCCGGACCCGTCCTGGGGCAGCGTCATCGCCGACGGCAAGAACATGGTCCTCATCGGCGGCTGGTGGGCGACGGTCTTCCCCGGCCTCCTGATGCTCCTGACCGTGCTCTCCCTGAACGTGCTCTCCGAAGGTGTCTCCGACGCCTGGGCCGCGCCGTCCGGCCGTGACGTCACCGGCCCCGGACGCAAGGACGACCCGGTCGAGGCGCCCGAGCCGGGCAGCGGCGAGGTCCTGGAGCTGCCGGGCCTGACCGAGGCGGCGGCGCGGCTGCGCGCACGGGCCCGGCCGCTGCCCGAAGGGGCGCCCGTGCTCAGCGTGCGGGACCTGGCCATCGGCTTCGAGGAGCGGCACTCCGGCGTCGACATCGTCGACGGCATCAGCTTCGAGGTCCGGCCCGGCGAAGTCCTCGGCCTCGTCGGCGAGTCCGGCTGCGGCAAGTCCCTGACCGCGCTCACCGTCATGGGCCTGGAACCCAAGGGGGCCAGGGTGCGCGGGCACGTCACCTTCGACGGGCGGGAGCTGATCGGCCTGCCCATGCGGGCCCGGCGGCGGCTCCTCGGCCACGACATGGCGATGATCTACCAGGACGCCCTGTCGTCCCTGAACCCGGCGATGACGGTACGCGCCCAGCTGGGGCAGGTCGTCCGGCGCGGCGGCCACCGCTCCCCCGCCGAACTCCTCGCCCTCGTCGGCCTCGACCCCGACCGCACCCTGCGCAGCTATCCGCACGAGCTGTCCGGCGGCCAGCGCCAGCGCGTCCTCATCGCCATGGCCCTGTCCCGCGACCCCAAGCTGATCGTCGCCGACGAGCCCACCACCGCGCTCGACGTGACCGTGCAGGCCCAGGTCATCCAACTCCTGCTGCGGCTGCGCGCCGAGCTGGGCTTCGCCCTCATCCTCGTCTCGCACGACCTGGCGCTGATCGCCGACGTCACCGACCGGGTCGCGGTCATGTACGGCGGCCAGATCGTCGAGACGGGCGTGACCGCCGACCTCGTCGAGGCCCCCACCCACCACTACACGCGCGGCCTGCTCGGCTCCGTGCTCTCCCTGGAGTCCGCCGCCGAACGCCTCACCCAGATCAAGGGCGTCGTCCCCTCACCGGCCGACTTCCCCGCGGGCTGCCGCTTCGCCGACCGGTGCCCGCTCGCCGACGCCCTGTGCCACACCACCGCCCCCGAACTCCTCGGCGAGATGCGGCACCGGACGGCCTGCCACCATCCCGCACCCGTCGTCGAGACAGCGGAGCCGCGGCTCCCAGGAAGCGAGGCGGTCCGTGACCGTGGCTGAGACCGTGCCCCCCGGCGACCTGCCCGACGACGACCCCACCGCCCTGGTCACGCTGCGCGACGCACACGTCGTCCACAAGGCCCGCACCGGCGGCCTGTTCTCCCGCGACCGGGTGTACGCCCTCACCGGCGCCGACCTGACCATCGCCCCCGGCGAGACCGTCGGCGTCGTCGGCGAGTCCGGCTGCGGCAAGTCGACCCTCGCGAAGGTCCTCCTCGGCATCCAGCCGCCGACGTCCGGGCTCGTCGCGTTCCGCGGCCGGGACCTGTGGGAGATGGGCGCCGCCGAGCGCCGCACCACGATCGGCACCGGCACCGCCATGATCTTCCAGGACCCCTCGACGGCCCTCAACCGCCGCCTGCCCATCCGCCAGATCCTGCGCGACCCCCTCGACGTGCACCGCCGCGGCACCCCCGCCGAGCGCACCGACCGGGTGCGCGAGCTGATGAGCCTCGTCGGCCTGCCCACCGTCCTCGCCGACGCCCTGCCCGGACAGCTCTCCGGCGGCCAGCGCCAGCGCGTCGCCATCGCCCGCGCGCTCGCCCTCGAACCCGAGCTCGTCGTCGCCGACGAGCCGACCAGCGCCCTCGACGTCTCCGTACGCGCCCAGATCCTCAACCTGCTCCTCGACCTCAAGGAGCGCCTGAACCTCTCCCTGGTCTTCGTCTCCCACGACATCCAGACCGTCCGCAGGATGAGCGACCGCGTCATCACCATGTACCTCGGCCGGATCGTCGAGGAGTCACCCGCCGCCGAGATCCTCGACAACGCCCGGCACCCGTACACCCGGGCGCTGTTCTCGGCCACACCCGGACTGCTCGACCCGATCGACCCGATTCCGCTCGTCGGCCCGGTACCGTCGGCCACGCGGCCGCCCAGCGGGTGCCCCTTCCGCACCCGGTGCTGGAAGGCCGACGAGGTGTGCGCGACGGCCATGCCGGACGTCGCGGACGCCGGTGCCGAGCATCGGTACCGGTGCCACCACCCCGTACTGGCGGGCGAGTCCACGCGGGACCTCGTCAGCCAGTCGTCCGCAGCGACGGCCGCCGCCACGGCCACGCCCAAGGAGACTCCGTGACCCTGCCGAACCTTCCCTCCCCGTTGACCGGTGTCGTCCCTCCCGTCTGCACCCCCCTGACCCCGGACAACGAGGTGGACGTGGCCTCGCTGGAACGCCTCGTCGACCATCTGGTCGACGGCGGCGTCGACGGTCTCTTCGTGCTCGGCTCGTCCTCCGAGGCCGCGTATCTGCCGGACGGGCACCGCGAGGTCGTCGTGGACCGCGTCGTCCGGTACGTCGGCGGGCAGTTGCCCGTCCTCGCCGGGGCCATCGACATGACCACCCTGCGCGTGCTCGACCACGTCCGGGCCGCCGCCGACGCGGGCGCCGACGGCGTCGTCGTCACCGCCCCCTTCTACACCCGCACCCATCCCGCCGAGGTCGCCCGCCACTTCCGCCTCGTCGCCGCCCGCGGGGCGCTGCCCGTCTTCGCCTACGACCTCCCCGTCTCCGTCCACACCAAGCTCGACGCCGACCTCGTCCTCGAACTCGCCGCCGACGGTGCGCTGGCCGGGCTCAAGGACTCCAGCGGCGACGACGGAGGGCTGCGGCGCGTCGTCCTCGGCGCCCGCGCCCGCAGCCTCTCCTCCTTCGCCGTCCTCACCGGCTCCGAACTCACCGTCGACTCCGCCCTCGCCATGGGCGCCGACGGTGTCGTCCCCGGCCTCGGGAACGTCGATCCGCACGGCTACGTACGCCTCTACCGCTACGCCCGCGCGGGCGACTGGGAGCGGGCTCGGGCCGAGCAGGAACGGTTGTGCGCACTGTTCCGCATGGTCGGCGTCGGTGACCCCCTGCGGATGGGGGCCAGTTCCTCCAGCCTCGGGGCGTTCAAGGCCGCGCTGCACCTCCGCGGCATCATCGACTGCCCCCTCACCGCGGCGCCCCAGGTCCCGCTGTCCGAGGCCGAGACGGAGCAGGTGGGCAAGCATTTGGCCGCGGCGGGGTTGCTGTAGGCCTCGCGGGTGCGCCCCAGTCCCGCCCCTTCCCGAACTGGGGCTCCGCCCCAGACCCCGCTCCTCAAACGCCGGAGGGGCTGAAATACAGCCTCGGACGAGCTGAAATGCAGCTCTGGGCGGACTGAAGCGCGGCCCCGGACCGAGCCGAAATACAGCCCCGGACGAGCTGGAGCGCAGCCTCGGACGAGCTGAAATGCAGCTCTGGGCGGGACTGGAGTGCGGCCTCGGACGAGCTGGAGCGCGGCCGCGCAGGGGCTGAAACGCACCCGCGCGTTCCCAGCCCGCCCCGGCACCCTCTAGCCCGTCCGGCGCTTGAGGACGAGGCGCGGAGCGCCGATTCGGCGGAGGCCCGTCCCACCCGCACGGGACACTCACCCCATTCCAACCCGTCCGGCGCTTGAGGACGAGGCGCGGAGCGCCGACAGCGGGGGTCCGGGGGCGCAGCCCCCGGGTCGGGAAGGGGCGGGATTGGGGAGCCCCGCAGGGTTATACCGCCACCCGCCGCCACACCACCCGCTCATACGTCCCGGCGACCCCCGTCTCGTACAACAGGCCGACCGTCCCGGGCCCCACCTGGACCAGGTCCGAATAGCCGGCCCGGTCCTGGGACAGGGTGAGGAGCTTGCCGAAGGTCCGGCCCCCGTCGCGGCTGCGCCAGAGGGCCATGGCCTGCCGGGCGGTGGGCACGGAGGGGCCGGAGAAGAGCAGCGGCTCCCCCCAGCCCCGGAGCTGAAGCAGCCCGCCCTGCACGACGGGCACGTCGTTGAGGGAGGGCTGGACGGCGTAGGGCCGGTCGAGTGTGCGCCCGCCGTCGCTGGAGTAGCTGTCGAGCCGATTGCCCACGGCCACCCCGTGCTGATCCCGTGAGCTGAGGTACAACCGCCCGTCGGGAAGCTGCGCGGCCGCGGACTCGTTGGAGTTGTGCTCACCGTCATAGGAGTCGTCGACGAACCCGATGCGCCAGCTGAGCCCGTGGTCGTCGCTGTAGAGGGCGTGCCCGCCGTAGTACTTGGGCTCCTGCCCGGTGTCGGAGGAGCCGGGCGCGGGCGCGGCGGAGTGGTTGGCGGGCACGACGAGCCGCCCGGCGTACGGCCCGCGGGTGAGCGCGACGGCGTGCCCGGGCCCGGTCGCGTACCACCGCCACTGGGGCCGCTTCACGGCGGCGGTGATCTCGCGCGGCGCGGAGAACGTACGGCCGTCGTCCGCGCTGCTCTGCACGAAGGCCCGCCGGCTCTGCGCGGCCGTGACCTCGCCGCGCATGATCTGCCCCTCGGTGACGGCACCGCTGTTGTAGGAGGTGAGCAGCACGACGCGCCCGGTCACGGGGTCGACGACGGGCGCCGGGTTGCCGCGGGTGTCACCGCGCCCCGCGGCGACGACGGCGAGGGGGCCCCAGGTGCAGCCGCCGTCGGTGGAGCGCCGCAGGACGACGTCGATGTTGCCGGTGTCGGAGGCGCTGGCGCGCCGCCCCTCGGCGAAGGCGAGCAGGGTGCCGCGGTCGGTGCGGACGACGGCGGGGATGCGGAAGGTGTCGTAGCCGTTGGTGTCGGCGGTGTACGGCACGGAGGTGGCGCAGCCGGGGAGGAGGGGGGCGGGGGCGGCGCCCGGGCGGCTGAAGGCGGTGAGCGCGAGGGCGGCGGAGAGGGCGAGGGTGGCGGCGGTGAGGCGAGGGCGGCTGCGGCGGGGGGCTCGGAGGCTCCGGAGGCCCTGGAGACCTCGGAGGCCCGGGAGGCTGCGGAGGCTGCGGAGGCTGCGGAGGCTGCGGAGGCTGCGGAGGCTGCGGAGGCTGCGGAGGCTGCGGAGGCTGCGGAGGCTGCGGAGGCCCAGGATGCCTTGGTGTCCCGCAAGGCCCTGACGGCCCTGACGGCCCTCGCCGACCTCCCCGTCCCGGCCCGACAGCATGCTCCGAACGGGTGGACGTCGTCTCTGGATCACGCGGCTCGTACGGCTCATACGGCTCCTCACGACGGGACGTGGGACGTAGGACGTCGCGCGTGAAGCTAATGCGCCTCGGGCGGTACGACAATACCCCTGTGTAACGACGGAGTTGACGCTGTGTTGACGCAGGAGAGTGACGGAGGTGCTTCGGGGAGGGTGTCCCCGGCCTGAGGGAAGGTGTGACGCCGCCGGGATCGAGGGCCCCGGCCAGGGCACCGCGCGGGGCATCGGCCCCGGAACGACCCGCCGGAGCCGAGGCGCCCCTCAGCCCCCCTAACCCCCCTAACCCCCCGCCCCCGGCGTCACCAACCCCGACTCGTACCCCACGATCACCAGCTGCGCCCGGTCCCGCGCTCCCAGCTTCCCCATGATCCGGCTGACGTGGGTCTTCGCGGTCAGGGGGCTGAGCCCGAGCGCCTCCGCCACCTCGGTGTTGTTCAGGCCCCGCGCGACCAGCGTCAGGACCTGGCGTTCGCGGTCGGAGAGGGCGCCGAGCGCGGCGGGCGCGGGGGCTTCGGCGTGCGGGGGCTGCGGCTGGCGCAGCACCCGGGCGATGAGGCGTCCGGTGGGGCCCGGCGACAGGAGCGACTCGCCCGCGGCGACGGTACGGATGGCGTCGAGCAGCTCCGCGGGCTTGGTGTCCTTGACCAGGAAGCCGGACGCGCCCGCGCGCAGCGCCTCCACCACGTGCTCGTCGGTGTCGTACGTGGTGAGCATCAGGACCTTCACGCCCGCCAGGTCCTCGTCGGCGGCGATCAGGCGGGTGGCCTCGATGCCGTCGAGGTCGGGCATGCGGACGTCCATGACGACGAGGTCGGCCCGCTCGGCCCGGGCGAGGTCGACGGCCTCGCGGCCGGACCCGGCCTGCGCCACGACCTCCATGTCCCGTGCGGACTCCACGAGCATGGCGAAGGCCGCCCGCACCAGCGCCTGGTCGTCGGCGAGCAGTACCCGGATCATTCGGCTCACTCGGCTCTTCTCTCCTCGCCCAACGGCAGCACCGCCACCACCTCGAATCCCCGGCCCGCGCCCGTCCGCGGCCCCGCCTCCAACGTCCCGCCCACGCTCCGGGCGCGCTCCCGCATCCCGATGAGCCCGAACCCGGGCGCGTCCCCGGTTCCCGTGGGTCCGGTCCCGCTCCGGGACGGGGAGACGGCCCCGGGGCGGGACGGGGCCGTCTCCCCGTCCGGGTGCACAACGCCCCACGTGGCGGGCGGCGGCCCTCCGTTCGCCGTCGCCAGTGCGCCGGGAGCCGGGCCCGCCTTCCCGCCCGCCGACGTACCAGCGGCCGAAGCAACCGGTGCGGCCGAAGCAGCCGAAGCCCCCGCCCGACCGGCCGAGCCCGAAGGCGCCCCGGTGTCCCCCGGCACGAACCGCCCCCCGGCGGCTCCCGTCCCCGCGTCCCCGAAGCCCCCGGCGCCCGCCGAACCCCCGTCGTCCCGGACCGTCACCCTCAGCTCCCCGCCCTCCTCGCGTATCCCCACCGCCACACTCGGCCCCGGCCCGCCGTGCCGGACCGCGTTCGTCAGGGCCTCCTGGACGATGCGGTACGCCGCCGCGCCCACCGCGGGCGGCACCGGGGGGTCGGGGAGGCTGACCGCGAGGTCGACCTTCGCGCCCGCCGTGCGGGCCGCGTCCGCGAGGTCGACGAGGCCGTCGAGGCCGGGGAGGGGGCCGCGGGACTCGTCGGGGGCGTCGGCGGGTCCTGGGCCCGCGGTGCGCAGGACCTCCAGGGTGGCCCGGAGTTCGCCGCGCGCGGTGCGGCAGGTCTCGGCGATGTCGTCGAGGGCGCCGGCGATGGCGGCGCGGTCGAGGCGGTCGGGGTCGGCGGCGAGGACGTGCGCGGCGACCGAGGTCTGCACGCCGACCAGGGTGATGCTGTGCGCGAGCAGGTCGTGCAGGTCGCGGGCGACCCGAAGGCGCTCCTCGGCGACGCGCCGCCGCGCCTCCTCCTCGCGGGTGCGTTCGGCGCGCTCGGCGCGTTCGACGACGGAGGCGACGTACTGCCGGTGGACACGGACGTACGTACCGAAGACCAGCACGGCGACGATCCAGCCGGTGATCCGCACGACCTCGGTGACCGGGTCCCCGCCGACGCCCGAGTTGACGACGAGGATGATGCCGATGATGTGGACGCCGGTCAGGAGGGTGCGGCGGGGGCGCCCGGAGACGGCGACGGAGTAGAGGGCGACCATGCCGACGTGGGTCGCGGCCGCGTGGTCGTAGTCCAGGGCGTGGTACGGGCCGATGAGCGCCATGACGGCGAGCAGCACCGTCATGGGGCGTTCACGGCGCCAGATCAGCGGGACGTGGGCGGCCAGGAGGAGCGTCCAGCCGAGCGGGTCGGGGGTCCGGCCGTCCTGGAGGACCTGGGCGAGCACGGCGGCGAGGGCGGCGAGCAGCGCCGCGAGCAGCGCGTCCTCGCGCAGGGCGCGCCGCGACCCCGGCGCCGCTCCGGAGAACGGCCACCAGGGGCGCGAGGCGGACGGCGGGTTGGGCACGTCGTCGGCTCCCCCTTCTCGTACACGCGTCGCGGGTACGCCCATGTGTGGCCCTCATCTTCCTGTAGGGCGGCGCCCCTCCGACAGGGAGGGGCGCCGGACGGATGGGTTCAGCGAGCGTCGGGGGTCAGGGGGCGCGGACCAGTTCCGAGGCGCTGGGCTCGGGGGCCGGTGGCGGGGTCCGCCGCTTGGACAGCGGTCCCGGCCACCAGACCTTGTCGCCGAGGGCGAGGCTCGCGGACGTCACCAGGTACGTCCGCACCAGGAAGGTGTCCAGGAGCACGCCGACGGCGATGACGAAGCCGAGTTCGACGAGCTGGACCAGCGGCATGTTGGTGAGGACGGCGAACGTCGCGGCGAGGACGAGGCCCGCGGAGGCGATCACGCCGCCGGTGGTGCGCAGCGCGGTGAGCGCGGCCGTCCCGGTCTCCGCCCCGGCCAGGCACTCCTCCCGCATGCGGTGCATGAGGAAGATGCCGTAGTCGACGCCGAGGGCGACGAGGAAGCAGAAGGACAGCAGGCCGAGGCCCGGGTCGGTGCCCTCGAAGCCGAAGACGGGGCCGAAGACGAGCCCCGCGATGCCGAGGGAGGCGCCCCACACCGCGACGACCGCGAGCAGGAGCAGCAGCGGGGCGATCAGGGCGCGCAGCAGGACGACGAGGATGAGGAGGACCGCTGCCAGGACGATCGGGACCACCACCCACATGTCCCGCCGGTTGGTGTCCTTCAGGTCGATCTGTTCGGCGCTCGGCCCGCCGACGTACGCGCCTCCTGGGTCGAGCTTGTCGCGGAGCTTCTCGATGGTCGTGGTCTCCGCCGCCGTCTGCGGCGGGGCCTTGGCGACGACGGAGATCTCGGTCCACTGCCGCGAGCTCCGGCCGCGCTCGGCGCTGTCGACGCCGGGCACGCCCCGCGCGTCGGCGAGCACGCGGTCGGCGCGGTCGGTGGGCGCGATGACGCTGATGGGCTGGGTGCCGCGTTCGGGGTAGGCGGCGGCGAGGGTCTCCATCGCGGCGATGGAGTCGGGCTTGCTGGTGAAGGTGTCCTCCTGCTTGAGGTTGCCGGGCAGGGCGAAGGCGCCGAGGGCCAGGGCTCCGAGCAGGACGCCGCCGGACACGAGCACGGTGACGGGCCGGCGTCCGGCGGACGAACCCATCGACTGGAACAGGGACTTCCGCTTCTTCGGCTCGCTGCCGAACGCGGGCACCAGCGGCCAGAACACCCGCCGCCCGAGGAGCACGAGCAGCGCGGGCAGCAGCGTCAGCATGGCGACGAGCGCGCACAGCACGCCGACGGCGCCCAGCGGCCCCATGCCCCGGCTGCTGTTGAGGTCGGCGGCCAGCAGGCAGAGCAGGCCCGCGGCGACGGTGCCGGAGGAAGCGATGACGGCGGGCCCGCAGCCGCGCAGGGCGGTGCGCATGGCGTCGTACGGCCGCTCGAAGCGGCGCAGTTCCTCGCGGTAGCGGGAGACGATCAGCAGGGCGTAGTCGGTGCCCGCGCCGAAGACGAGGATGGTCATGATGCCCGAGCTCTGGCCGCTGACCGAGGTGTCGAAGGCCTGGTTGAGTCCGTAGGCGACGCCCATGGAGAGGTAGTTGGCGACTCCGGCGACGACGAGCGGCACCAGCCACAGGAGCGGGCTGCGGTAGATCAGGATGAGCAGGATCGCGACGACGCCGACGGTGGTGTAGAGCAGCGGGCCGTCCAGGGAGCCGTAGACCTCGCTGGCGTCGGTGGCGAGCGCGCCGGACCCGCCGACGTCGACCTTCAGGCCGTCCGTGCTGCCGGGGCCGCCGGGAGCCTTCACGATGTCCCGTACGTCGTTGACGAAGGCGTCCCGCTTCTCCTCGTCCGTGCCCGGCGCGTTGGTCGCGACCGGGTACATGAGGGTCGCCCCGTCCTTCGACGCCACCCCCGTGGGCGTCGCGACGAGCTTGAACTCACGTCCTACGGCGTCCGCTTGCTCCGCCGCGGTCTTCCGGTCGGCCGCGCTGAGGCCGCCGTCGCGGTGGTAGACGAGCACCAGCTCGGTGGTCTCGCCGCCGGGCAGCCGCTCCTGGACCTTGGCGACCTGCGTGGAGTCGGCGCTCGCGGGCAGATAGTCCACGGCCCGGTCGCGCTGGACGTCCCCGAGCTTCCCGGCGAACGGGCCGGCGAGCGCGAGCACGGCGACCCACAGGCCGAGCAGCACCCAGGGCACGGCGCGTGGCCGTCGGCGCTTCGTCGTTGATGCGGCCCCCATCGGTGGGCCTCCCTCCGTGGCGGTGTCTGGTGGCTTGCGCCTTCCAGGCTTCCGCCGCGAGGGGATCGATTCGTCGCGCCCGAGGGCGAGTTGGGTGTTACACCCGGGGGTGGCGCCGGGCCTTCGTTACTCCCTGGGGAGTACGTCAGCTGGGCGTCCGCGTCGCCGCCACCAGCAGCCGTGCCACGTCGTCGGGGTCGATGGTCAGCGCGCAGCCCGCGGTGGCGAGCACATCGCGTTCGGCGGGCGTGTACGGCCCGTCGGCGAGCGCGATCCGCGCGCCCTGCAGGAGCAGCGCCTCGCGTCCGGCGGGCGCGAGGTGCGGGGCCAGCGGGCCGAGCGCCTCGTGGAGTTCGATGGCGAGGCCGGGCACGCAGTCGGGGTCGCCGAGGCGGCCGGTGTCGGCGGCGAGTGCCTCGATGAGGGCGGCGAGGCGCTCCTCGGTGCAGTCGTCGAAGCCGGCGCCGCGCAGGGTGGTGACGGCCGCGTCGAGGGCGGTGCGGGAGGTGCTGCCGCCGCTGGTGAGGACGGCGAGGACGACGGTGTGCACGGCGTCGCGGAGCATCGCGGAGAGGCGGACGGTCGTGGGGTGGTCGAGGGCGTCGACGCCGAAGTGGTCCTGGCAGGCGGCGCATTCGACGACCGGCCCGGCCTCGCCGCGGGAGAACAGCGGCACGCCGAGGAGCACGAAGCGGCGGCGGCCGGTGCGGCGCTGGTAGTTGCGGTCACCGCCACAGCCGGGGCAGAAGAACTCGCCGTCGCAGACGGTGGTCCAGACGGTGCGGGTGCCGATCAGGCGGGGGCCGCGGCCGCGGTGCGCCAGCCGCGCGAAGACCCGGGGGCGGCCGGTGTCGCGGGCGCCCGGATCGCCCAGTGGTGCGGTCCTGCCGAAGATGCGGGATTCCCGGCCTTTTCGTCCCCGATCTGGCAGCACCACGCACCTCCATGACGCCGCGGCAGCCCTGCCGCGTTGGCGTGATGTTAGCCACATCCGTGATGCCGCGTCAGTACCCCGTACGGGAGATGGCCGGTTGCTGGCCTGGACCAGCCCCCGGACACGCGGCGGCCCCGCCCGCCACGAGGGCGGACGGGGCCGAGAAAGCACCGGTCGAACGGGAGTCCGGCGGGATCAGCGGGCCGCGCGGTTGACGGCGGAGACGACGGCCTTCATGGAGGCACGTGTCGTATTCGCGTCGATGCCCACGCCCCACAGGACACGGTCGCCGATGGCGCACTCGATGTAGGAGGCGGCCTGCGCGGAGGCGCCCTCGCTCATCGTGTGCTCCTGGTAGTCGAGCAGGCGCAGGTCGATGCCGACGATGGACTGCAGGGCGTTGAAGAACGCGGAGATCGGGCCGTTGCCGGAGCCGGTCAGGGTGATGTCGGCGCCGTCGACGGTGGCCTCGACGGTGAGGGTGTCGGTGCCGTCGACGTCCGTGATCGTCTGGCCGTTCTTGACCTGGATGCGGCCCCAGGGCTTGTCGGGGTTGGGCAGGTACTCGTCCTGGAAGACGCTCCAGATCGCGTCGGGGGTGACTTCGCCGCCCTCGCTGTCGGTCTTCGTCTGGATGATCTTCGAGAACTCGATCTGCATGCGCCGCGGCAGGTCCAGCTTGTGGTCGTTCTTCAGGACGTACGCGACGCCGCCCTTGCCGGACTGGGAGTTGACGCGGATGACGGCCTCGTAGGAGCGGCCGACGTCCTTGGGGTCGATGGGCAGGTACGGCACGGCCCACTCGATGTCGTCGACGGTCTTGCCCGCGGCGGTGGCCCGGGCCTCCATCGAGTCGAAGCCCTTCTTGATGGCGTCCTGGTGGGAGCCGGAGAAGGCGGTGTAGACCAGGTCGCCCGCGTAGGGGTGGCGCGGGTGGACCTCCATGCGCGTGCAGTACTCGTACACGCGGCGGACCTCGTCGATGTCGGAGAAGTCGATCTGCGGGTCCACGCCCTGGCTGAACAGGTTCATGCCCAGCGCGACCAGGTCGACGTTGCCGGTGCGCTCGCCCTGGCCGAACAGGCAGCCCTCGACGCGGTCGCCGCCCGCCATCACGGCGAGTTCGGCGGCGGCGATGGCGGTGCCGCGGTCGTTGTGGGGGTGGATGGACAGGCAGACGTACTGGCGCCGGGACAGATTCCGGGACATCCACTCGAAGCGGTCCGCGTGCGTGGAGGGCGTCGAACGCTCCACGGTGGCGGGCAGGTTGAGGATGATCTCGCGGTCGGCGTCGGGCTGCCAGACGTCCATGACGCCCTCGCAGACCTCCAGGGCGAAGTCCAGCTCGGTGTCGGTGAAGATCTCCGGGCTGTACTGGTAGCCGAACACGGTGTCCTGGTCGAGGATCTTGTCGGCGTACTCCATGACCAGGCGGGTGCCGTCGACGGCGATCTGCTTGACGGCGTCGCGGGAGCCGCGGAAGACGACCTCGCGCCAGACCGGCGCGGTGGCGTTGTACAGGTGCACGTTGGCGCGCTTGGCGCCCTTCAGGGACTCCACGGTGCGCTCGATCAGCTCTTCGCGCGCCTGCGTGAGCACGGAGATCGTCACGTCGTCGGGGATGGCGTTCTCGTCCTCGACGATGGAGCGCACGAAGTCGAAGTCGGTCTGTCCCGAGGACGGGAAGCCGACCTCGATCTCCTTGTAGCCCATGCGTACCAGCAGGTCGAACATGGCGCGCTTGCGGGCGGGCGACATCGGGTCGATGAGCGCCTGGTTGCCGTCGCGCAGGTCGGTGGACAGCCAGCGGGGGGCGACCGTGATGCGCTGGTCGGGCCAGGTCCGGTCGGGGATGTCCACCTGCTCGTACTTGCCGTACTTGTGGATCGGCATGGAGCTGGGGCGTTGGAAGTTCGGCATAGTGTGCGGGGCTCCTCGGGAGGTCCGGAAGGACGGCCGACGGTCTAGCACAGCACCGAACTCCGCGGGGAGGGGGTCGGCCTCTGCTACAGGCCCTCGCCGCGGCAGCTAAGGAGAAGCAGCCCGAAACGCATGATGCGGGGCAGCCTAGCCGAGGTCCACGGAATGCGCGGGCGCGTATCAGTATGCGGGACCGCAGGGACGTAACGGACAAAACGTGCCGTATATCACCTAGGGAGGGTGGCGTAGACCCGTATACGGCTATTTCACCAATCATGGTGGCAGCTAGTGACAGCGGCATGACCCAGTGCCACATTGCCGCACATGACCGCCAACCCAGCGGGTTTCGAGCCCGTTTTCTGCACGATCGTGCCACCCGTCGTCCTGGACCAGCTCGCCCGGTCCTCGGACCCCGCGCTCTCCCGGGCCGCCCGCCGCACCCTCCAGCGCGACGCCTACGAGCGCACCCAGCGTCGTCTGACCACGGTCATCGGCGCCCCGTCGATCGCCGCGCCGAAGGGCGCCGAGGCGGGCAAGCCGCACCGCACCATCCACGACGCCAAGCACAGGACGGATCTGCCCGGCCGCAAGGTGCGCGGCGAGGGCGACAAGCCCGGCAAGGACGCCACCGTCAACCGCGCGTACGCCGGCCTCGGCGCGACCTTCGAGGTGTTCTTCAAGCACTTCGAGCGCGACTCGATCGACGGCGGCGGCCTGCCGCTGAACGCGACCGTCCACTACGGCGAGGAGTACGGGAACGCCTTCTGGAACGGCGAGCAGATGGTGTTCGGCGACGGTGACGGCGAGATCTTCCTCGACTTCACCATCCCCGTGGACGTCATCGGCCACGAGCTGACCCACGGCGTCGTCCAGTACACCGCGAACCTCACGTACTTCGGCCAGCCCGGAGCCCTCAACGAGTCCATGGCGGACGTCTTCGGCTCGCTGATCAAGCAGTACACCCTCGGCCAGACCGCCGACCAGGCCGACTGGCTGATCGGCGCGGGCCTGCTCGCCGAGCGCGTCACCGGCAAGGCGCTGCGCTCCATGAAGGAGCCCGGCACGGCATACGACGACGACGTGCTCGGCAAGGACCCGCAGCCCGCCGACATGGACCACTACGTCCGCACCGGCCGCGACAACGGCGGCGTGCACATCAACTCCGGCATCCCCAACCGCGCCTTCTACCTCCTCGCCGACGCGCTCGGCGGGCACGCCTGGGAGCGGGCGGGACAGATCTGGTACGCCGTCCTGACCGGCGGTGAGCTGGCCCAGGACGCCTCCTTCACGGACTTCGCGAAGCTGACGGTGGCGGCGGCCCGCGCCAAGTACGGCGACGGCGAGGAGCTCAAGGCCGTCCTGGACGCCTGGTCCCAGGTCAAGGTGCCCGCCACCTGATCCGGCCGTGGCCGGCGGCCCGTCTGGCGGGCCGCCGGTGCCTGGAGTAGACAGGACCCATGCGTATCCAGGTGAAGCGCACCGGAGGTTTCGCGGGCATCGACCGGCACGCGGAGGTCGACACCACCGCGCGGCCCGACGCCCAGGAGTGGCACGCCCTGGCCGAGCGGGCGGCGGCCGACGGCCGGGGCACGCCCCCCGTGGGGGTGCCCGACGGGTTCAGCTACCAGATCACCCTCGACGACCGGACCGTGTACTGCGCGGACCCCCGGCTCACGGAGGACCAGCGGACGCTGATCACGCGGGTGCTCAAGGAGGGCTCGTAGCGGTATCGGGCGCCGGGAAGCAGCGGTACCGGGTGCCGGGAAACCGTCTGCCGCACGGGCGTTGACTTCCGTACCGGCCGGTACGGATGATCGCGCGCATGGCGACGACGCGCGCACCGCTGCCCCGCTTCCCCCACGACTTCCTGTGGGGGGTGTCCACATCGGCCCACCAGATCGAGGGCGCCGCCGACGAGCGCGGCCCCTCGGTGTGGGACGCCTTCACCGCCCGGCCCGGCACCGTCAAGGACGGCACGACGGCCGCCGTGGCCTGCGACCACGTCCGCCGCTACCGCGAGGACGTCGCCCTGATCCGCGACCTCGGCGTGGGCGCGTACCGCTTCTCCGTCTCCTGGCCGCGGGTGCTGCCGCAGGGCAGCGGTGAGGTCAGCGAGCGGGGCCTGGACTTCTACGACCGCCTCGTGGACGAGCTGTGCGCCGCGGGCGTACGTCCCGTGCCGACGCTCTTCCACTGGGACACGCCGCTCGCCGTGGCGGAGGCGGGCGGCTGGCTCGCCCGGGACACCGCGCACCGGTTCGCGGAGTACGCCGCCGTGGTGGCCGCCCGCATCGGGGACCGCGTACCGAAGTGGATCACGCTCAACGAGCCCGCCGAGCACACCCTCCTCGGCCACGCCCTCGGGCAGCACGCCCCCGGCGAGCAGCTCCTCTTCGACGCCCTGCCCGCCGCCCACCACCAGCTCCTCGGCCACGGGCTCGCGGTGCGCGCGCTGCGGGCCGCGGGCGCGGGCGACATCGGTGTGGCGAACTCCCACGGGCCGACCTGGGCCGCCTCCGACGCCGCCGCGGACCGCGAGGCCGCGGACCTCTACGACGTGCTCCTCAACCGGCTGTTCTCCGACCCGCTGATCGCCGGGCGCTACCCGGAAGTGATCGCCGAGCTCCTCGGCGCCGAAGTCCCCGACCTGGACGGTGACTTGAAGGTCATCGCGGAGCCGATCGACTGGTACGGGATCAACTTCTACCAGCCCACGAAGGTGGGGGCGCCCCTCGCTGAGCCCGCCGCCACCGAGTTCTCCGGCCTCACCCTGCCCCCCGAACTCCCCTTCTCCCCGCGGCCGATCGAGGGCCACCCCACCACGTCCTTCGGCTGGCCCGTCGTCCCCGACGCCCTGACCGAGCTCCTCCTCGCCCTCCGCGACCGCTACGCCGACCGGCTCCCGCCCCTCCTCATCACCGAGAACGGCTGCTCCTACGACGGCCTGGACGACCAGGAGCGCATCAGCTACCTCGACGGTCATCTGCGCGCCCTGCACCGCGCGCTGGAGGCCGGGGTCGACGTCCGCGGCTACTTCGTCTGGTCCCTCCTCGACAACTTCGAGTGGGCCGAGGGGTACGCGCAGCGGTTCGGGCTCGTCCACGTGGACCACGCCACGCAGGCCCGGACGCCGAAGGCGTCGTACGGGTGGCTGCGGCAGGAGTTGCTCGCGCAGAACGCCCCAGTCCCGCCCCTTCCCGATCCTGGGGCTCCGCCCCAGACCCCGCTCCTCAAACGCCGGAGGGGCTGAGAATCTCACCGGAGCGGCGAAGCTTCGCCGGTGCAGTCAAGTTCCAGCCCGCCCCGGCAAGATTTCAGCCCGTCCGGCGCTTGAGGACGAGGCGCGGAGCGCCGATCAGCGGGGGTCCAGGGGGCGCAGCCCCGGTTTCGGAGAAGGGGCGGGACTGGGGCGCACCCGCGAGGTCAGAAGCCCAGCTTGCGCAGCTGGCGCGGGTCGCGCTGCCAGTCCTTGGCCACCTTGACGTGCAGGTCGAGGTAGACGGGCGTACCGAGGAGCGCCTCGATCTGCTTGCGGGACTTGATCCCGACGTCCTTCAGCCGCTTGCCCTTGGGACCGATGATGATCCCCTTCTGGCTGGGCCGCTCGATGTACACGAAGGCGTGGATGTCGAGGAGCGGCTTGTCGGCGGGCCGGTCCTCGCGGGGCAGCATCTCCTCGACGACCACGGCGATGGAGTGCGGCAACTCGTCCCGCACGCCCTCAAGAGCCGCCTCACGGATCAGCTCGGCCACCATGACCTGCTCGGGCTCGTCGGTGAGATCCCCCTCGGGGTAGAGGGCGGGCCCCTCCGGCAGGAGGGGGACGAGGAGGTCGGCGAGCAGGTCGACCTGCTTCTCGCCGACCGCCGAGACGGGCACGATCTCGGCCCACTCGAAGCCCAGCTCCTTGCCGAGCTGGTCGATGGCGATGAGCTGCTCGGCGAGGGCCTTGCTGTCGACGAGGTCGGTCTTCGTGACGATCGCGATCTTCGGCGTCTTCTTGATCGACGCCAGCTCCTTGGCGATGAACCGGTCACCGGGCCCGAGCTTCTCGTTGGCGGGCAGACAGAACCCGATGACGTCGACCTCGGCCCAGGTGGCGCGGACCACGTCGTTGAGCCGCTCGCCGAGCAGCGTGCGGGGCTTGTGCAGACCGGGGGTGTCGACCAGGATCAGCTGGGCCTCGGGGCGGTGCACGATGCCGCGCACGGTGTGCCGCGTCGTCTGCGGCCGGTTCGAGGTGATCGCCACCTTCTTGCCGACCAGAGCGTTCGTGAGGGTGGACTTGCCCGCGTTGGGGCGGCCTACGAAGCAGGCGAAACCGGCGCGGTGGGCGGCCTGCTCGGACGGCTCGGGTGAAGGGGTACGCACGCTCATGGCGTCCATTGTCCCTGATCTTTTCGGGCGGGGGCGCCCTGGGCGGTGCCCGTCGGCTGGGGCTGCGCCCCTTTCCCCGCCCTTTCGGCGCTGCGCGCCTCGCCCTCAAACGCCGGGCGGGCTGTCCCCCGCCCACCCGCCCCGGCAACGTCTCAGCCCGTCCGGCGATTGAGGACGAGGCGCGGAGCGCCGATTCGGCGGGGGCTGTCCCACCCGCACGGGACCCCCACCCCGGCGGCCCGGGGGCAGCGCCCCCGGTTTCGGGAAGGGGCGGGACCGGGGCGCCCCGCGAAGGTCAGCCCGCCTCAGCCGTCAGTCGGACCGACCCATCCGGTCCCGCGAGGAACACGGGCGTACCGGCCCCGCCGAGGTCCCGCACCGCCGCCAGATCCTCCGCGCTCAGGCCCGCCTCCCCCGACACCACCGCCGCCGCCTCCAGGGACTCCGCGCCGGACGCCACCGCCATGGCCACGGCCGTGCGCAGCGCGGAAAGGCGCAGGGAGTCGAGGGCGACGGTCCCGGCGACGTACGTACGCCCCGTCTCGTCCCGCACCGCCGCGCCCTCCGGCACGCCGTTGCGGGCGCGGGCCGAGCGGGCGAGGGTGACGATCTTCTGGTCCTCGGGGCCGAGGTCGGTGGACTCAGTCATGGCACGAGCATAAGGAGCCGCCCAGGCGGCTCAGCCCGCCACCCGGTACATCGCCCCGCGCCGGGCCTCCGGGGACGCCAGCCAGGCGAGCTTCTCCGCGGTGTCGGCCAGCGGCAGCGGCGTGTGCAGCACGATCGTGAGGTCGGGCCGCGCGGGCACCTTCAGGGCGGTGGACTCCACGTGCAGGATGCCGACGAGCGGATGGTCGAGTTCCTTGTGGACCTGGCCGGCGGGCCGGATGTCCTGCCGCTCCCACAACGAGGTGAACTCCTCGCCCGAGGCGTGCAGCCGCGCGAGCAGCTCCTGGAAGCCCTCGTCCTCGGGATGCTCGGAGCAGGCCGCGCGGAACTGCGCGACGAGAGTCACCGCGTTCTGCTCCCAACTCACGTTGCGCGAGCGGTACATGGGGTCGGTGAAGAAGTCGAGGATGCAGTTCTGGGTGGTCCCGGGGCGCATGCTGAGGACCATCGCGGCCGCGTCGTTGTAGATGACGCAGTTGTAGTAGCGGTCCATGATGTGCGCCGGGTACGGCATCCAGGTGTCGATGAGCCGCCGCAGGCCCTCGCACATGTCCGCGGCGCCCTCCTCGGCCTGCGGCACGGGCGGGTTGAGGCCCGCGAGCACGTACAGGTGGCGCCGTTCGGTGCCGGACAGCTTCAGGACCCGGGCCACGGCGTCCAGGACCTGCGGGGACACGGAGATGTCCCGGCCCTGCTCCAGCCACTGGTACCAGGAAGCCCCGACGCCCGCGAGCACGGCGACCTCCTCGCGCCGCAGCCCCGGCGTGCGGCGCCGCCCGCCTCCTTCCGGAAGACCCGCCTCCGCCGGGGTCACCCGGGCCCGTCGGCTCATCAGGAAGTCCCGCAGCTCGACCCGTCGACGCGTCCTCGTCCCGTCGGCCCGCTCCTCGGCCTGGCTGACCACCGCTCCCCCTGTCATCCGTACGCGGTTGCGCCTGGTGTTCGCACCACCAGCATAAGTTCCCGCTCCCCACGGCTATTCCGGCCGACGGAGGCTGTCGACCATGGCGATAGACACTTCCGCTCCCTCCCCGACCGCCGCAGGCACCTCGACCACCACCGCGGCCCCGAAGGCCGCCGCCCCCAAGGCCGCCGCGCGGGCCACCGCTCCCGCCGGGCCCCCGCCCCGGCTCTCCCACCGCGACCGGCTCATCCTCTTCGTGCTGTGCGCCGCGCAGTTCATGGTCGCCCTCGACTTCTCCGTGCTGAACGTGGCCCTGCCCGTCCTCGGCTCGGACCTCGGCATGAGCCATGCCGCGCTCCAGTGGGCCGTCACCGCCTTCGCGCTGCCGTCCGGCGGCTTCCTGCTGCTCTTCGGACGCTTCGGCGACCTCTTCGGGCGGCGCAGGCTGTTCCTCGGCGGGCTCGCGCTGTTCGGCGCGGCCTCGCTGCTCGCGACGCTCGCGTGGGACCCGGCGTCGTTCCTCGCCGGGCGGGCGCTGCAGGGCGTGGGCGCGGCGGCGATCGTGCCGACCGGCATGTCGCTGCTCACCACGACCTTCCCGGAGGGCCCGCAGCGGGACCGCGCGCTCGGCATCTCCGGCACGCTGCTCTCCCTCGGCTTCACCGTCGGCATGGTCCTCGGCGGGGTCCTCACCGACACCCTCGGCTGGCGCTCCACCATGGGCCTGCTCACCCTGTTCGCCCTGATCGTGCTCCCGCTGGCCCCCGGCCTGCTCCCGGAGTCCCGCACCCCGGACCGGCCCCGCCTCGACATCCCCGGCGCCCTCACCGTCACCGGCGGGCTGCTCGCCCTCATCTACGCGCTGTCCACCGCCGCCGAGCGCGGCTTCGGCGGCACCGACGTCATCGTCACGCTGATCGCGGGCGTCGGGCTGCTCGCCCTCTTCGGGTACGTCGAGTCGCGCGCCGCTTCGCCGCTGGTGTCCCTGCCGATGCTGCGGCGCCGCACGGTCGCCTGGGGCAACCTCGGCGGTCTCGTCACCTTCTCGATGATGTCGACGGTCGTCTTCGTCCTGACGCTCTACTTCCAGGACGTCCTCGACCTGTCCGCCTTCCAGACCGGCCTCGTCTTCGGCGTGCAGGGCGTTCTGTCCGTCGTCGCGGGCATGCTCGCGCCCAAGGTCATCGGCCGCTTCGGCCCGCGCCGCACGCTGATCGGGTCGCTGCTCGGTCAGGGTCTGTTCGTGGCGGCGCTCATCGCGGTGGGCGAGCAGATGTGGTCCGTGTGGCTGGCGACCGCCGCGATCTCCGTGGCCAGCATGTTCCACCTCGGTGCGATCGTCTCGTACGGGGTGACGGTGACGTCGGGCGTGCCCGACGCGGAGCAGGGGCTCGCCACCGGGCTCGTCACCTCCACCCAGCAGGTGGGCATCACCATCGGCATCCCCCTCCTCGGCGTCCTCGCCACGACGTCGACGGACGTCCTCGCGGGCACCCGCACCGTCCTGGCCCTCGACGCCCTGATCATCCTGGTCACGGCGGCCCTGGTGGCCGTCGGCCTGCGCCGGCGCCGCCCCTGATCCCGGACTCGGACCCCGGCCCCGACCGGCCCTAGGGCCGGTCCAGCCGCAGCCGCACCGCCCGGGGCAGCCCCGCCACCACCAGGTCGTACGAGTCCTCTACGAGTTCCCTGACCTGGCGGTCGGGGAGCGCCCCGGCCAGGGACACCGTGTTCCAGTGGCGTTTGTTCATGTGCCAGCCCGGGACGATCTCGGGGTGGGCGGCCCGCAGCTGGAGGGCGATCTCCGGCTCGCACTTGAGGTTCACGGTCAGCGGCTCCGCGTCCAGGGAGGACAGCGCGAACATCTTCCCCGCGACCTTGAACACCGACGTCTCGGGCCGGAAGGGGAACTCCTCGACGGCGTCGTTGAAGGACAGGCAGAACGCCCGTAGTTCGGCGGGGGTCATCGCGCGGCGCCTTCCCCGGAGCCGGGGCCCGCCTGGGCCACCGGCTCCACGAGGACCGTGATGATCTTGTTGCGCCGCCCGGCCGCCGCCTCGGCGGTGAGCGTCAGGGCGCGCCCGTCGGGGAGGTCCACGACGGCCGAGGCCCCGGCGATCGGCACCCGCCCGAGAGCCTTGGCGAGCAGCCCGCCGACGGTCTCGACGTCCTCGTCGTCGTAGGACTCAAGGCCGTACAGCTCGCCGAGGTCGCCGATGTCGAGACGGGCCGTGACGCGGTAGCACTCGCCGTCGAGCTCCTCGACGGGCGGCAGCTCGCGGTCGTACTCGTCGGTGATCTCGCCGACGATCTCCTCGAGGATGTCCTCGATGGTGACGATCCCCGCGGTGCCGCCGTACTCGTCGATGACGACGGCCACGTGGTTGCGCTCCTGCTGCATCTCGCGCAGCAGGTCCCCGGCGTTCTTCGTGTCGGGGACGAACGTCGCGGGCCGCATGGCCGTGGAGACGAGGTCGTTCTCGGCGTCGCGGTTGATGTGTGTCTTGCGGACGAGGTCCTTCAAGTACACGATGCCGACGACGTCGTCCTCGCTCTCGCCGGTCACGGGGATGCGCGAGAAGCCCGAGCGGAGCGCGAGCGTCAGCGCCTGCCGGACGGTCTTGAAGCGCTCGATGGAGATCAAGTCGGTGCGCGGGACCATGACTTCGCGCACGAGGGTGTCGCCGAGCTCGAAGACGGAGTGCACCATGCGGCGCTCGTCGTCCTCGATCAGGGACTCCTTCTCGGCGAGGTCGACCATGGCCCGCAGCTCGGCCTCGGAGGCGAACGGGCCGCGCCGGAAGCCCTTGCCGGGGGTGAGGGCGTTGCCGATGAGGATGAGCAGCGGCGGGATGGGGCCCATGACGCGGGCGAGCGGCAGCAGGACGTACGCCGCCGCGGTGGCCGTGTTCAGCGGGTGCTGGCGGCCGATGGTGCGCGGGGAGACGCCGACCGCGACATAGCTGACGAGCACCATCACGCCGATGGCGATGGCGAGCGCCTCCCAGGTGACGTCGACGGCCTGCAGGCAGGCGTACGTGACGAGGGCGGCGGCGGCCATCTCGCAGGTCACGCGCACGAGCAGGGCCACGTTCAGATAGCGGACGGGGTCGGCGGCGACCTGCGCGAGCTTCGCGCTGCCGCGCCGGCCGGACCGCACGGCCTCCTCGGCGCGGAAGCTGGAGACACGGGCCAGGCCCGCCTCGGCGCAGGCGGCGAGCCAGGCCACCACGATCAGGGCGACCGCGCCGGCGATGAGCTGGACGGACATGGCGTCAGGAGACGGTGGGCGCCGGGGACGGGCCGGTGAGGCCCTGCTCCGCGCGCCAACCGTCGACGATGGCCGCCTGCAGGCCGAACATCTCGGCCTTCTCGTCGGGCTCCTCGTGGTCGTACCCGAGCAGGTGCAGCACTCCGTGGACGGTGAGGAGCTGGAGCTCCTCGTTCATGGAGTGCTGCGTCGGCGCCTCCTGGCCCTGCTTGAGGGCGACCTCGGGGCAGAGCACGATGTCGCCGAGGAGGCCCTGCGGGGGCTCGTCGTCGTCCTTCATGGGCGGGCGCAGCTCGTCCATGGGGAAGGACATGACGTCCGTGGGCCCGGGCAGGTCCATCCACTGGATGTGCAGTTGCTCCATGGCGTCGGCGTCCACGACGATCACCGAGAGCTCGGAGAGCGGGTGGATGCGCATCCGCGCGAGCGCGTAGCGGGCGATGTCGAGGATCGCCTGCTCGTCGACCTCGGTTCCGGATTCGTTGTTGACGTCGATCGACATGGTGCGCCTGTCCCGCTACTTTCCTCTGCGGCCCTGCTGGGAGCCGTTCTCGGTGCCGTGCTGGCTGTCGTACTTCTCGTACGCGTCGACGATACGGCCGACGAGCTTGTGCCGTACGACATCGGAGGACGTGAGCCGCGAGAAGTGCACGTCGTCCACGCCGTCGAGGATGTCCTGGACCTGGCGCAGACCGGACTTCGTGCCGTTCGGCAGGTCGATCTGCGTGACGTCGCCCGTGATCACGATCTTCGATTCGAAGCCGAGGCGGGTGAGGAACATCTTCATCTGCTCGGGGTTCGTGTTCTGCGCCTCGTCCAGGATGATGAACGCGTCGTTGAGGGTGTTGTGCGTCAGCAGGTGGTCCTGCGTGACGTACAGCGAGTCCTCGGCGGCCACCTGGATGCAGACCGTCTCCTCGCGACCCGCAGGCTCGATGGTGTCGATGTGACGCATCGGACGGCCGCCGCCCCCGGCCGCGTGGTACGCGTCCCGCTTACGTGCGAGACGGAAGGGCTCGATGCCCTCCGGGAGACGGATGTCGACCTGATGAGAGTCTCGGCGGTGCGCGGCGAGCGCAGTGCTCCGATTGCGGTGCGCGGCGAGCGCAGTGCTCCGATTGCGGTGCGCGGCGGCGCGACGCCTGGTGTAGGCGACGCCTCCCAGGGACTGGACCAGCGCGATCACGTGGTCGCGGAGCAGAATCGACGTGGTCGAGTACTGGACGCGGCACGTCCGGTCGGCCTGTGCCACCGGCCCGCCGTCCGAGTCCAGCAGACCCTGGAGAACCGCGAGGCGGACCTCGGCGGAGTTGAACAGATAGCCGTCGGGCACGAACTTGGAGTGTGATCGGGTGCCCAGCAGGTCCAGTTCCCTCATCACACGGGTCACCGGGTTCTCCAGGGTCATCACATCGCCAGGAGACTTCGTCCGGTTGAGCACGTAGTCGGGTCCGCCCTTGTGCCGGACGGTGACGCCGGGGACAGCCGCCTCGAAGGCGCGGACGAGTTCCACGTCCTCGGTGGAGAGGGACGGGGTGGTGGAGCCGGTCACGCAGCCGTCTCCGAGCAGGAGCCCGAGCGCATACGGGTCCATGGGAACTTCGCGCTCAGGGAAGCAGACAGGTGCGGTGAGCATCGGCAGTTCGTACCGGCGGGCGTGCGCGGCGCGGAGGTTGCCGACCATCTCCCGGGTCTCCATGACCCGCCACGGCTCGTCGCGGCGCCTGTCCGATGCCGTACGGACCGTCCACAGGTGTTCGCCGCAGCAGAGGGTCCAGGCGCCGTCCTGGGCGGTGACGCGGAAGACGTCCTTCTCCCCTTGCGGGTAGACACCAAGGACCGGGGTGGGTTCACCGTTCGAGCCGATGACCAGGTCACCGACCTGGAGGTCGCCGATGGGACGCCAGCCGTCGGGCGTCAGGACGTTCGTGAAGACAGGCTGGGCACGCCCTCGCATATACGCCAGCGGAGCGACCTCGATGGTGCCCGCGGCCATGAGGCGCGGGATCGAGTCCGGGTCCAGCATGTCGTGCAGCGCGTCGTACAACGGGCGCAGATACGGGTCGATCTTCTCGTAGAGCGTGCCGGGCAGGAAGCCGAGGCGCTCGCCCGCCTCCACCGCGGGGCGGGTCAGGATGATCCTGCTGACCTGCTTGGACTGCAGGGCCTGGACCGCCTTGGCCATGGCCAGATAGGTCTTGCCGGTGCCCGCGGGGCCGATGCCGAACACGATCGTGTGCTTGTCGATCGCGTCGACGTACCGCTTCTGGTTGAGCGTCTTGGGGCGGATGGTGCGGCCGCGGGAGGAGAGGATGTTCTGCGTCAGGACCTCGGCCGGGGTCTCCTCGCCGTCCGCCTCGCCGCTGTCGTCCGCCCTGAGCATGGCGATCGAGCGTTCCACCGCGTCCTCCGTCATCGGCTGTCCGGTGCGGAGCACCAGCATCATCTCGTCGAACAGGCGCTGGATGAGGGCGACTTCGTGGGCGTCACCGACCGCGCTGATCTCATTGCCCCGGACGTGGATGTCGGCCGCCGGGAAGGCCGTCTCGATCACTCGCAGCAGCGCGTCTCCGGAGCCCAGGACCATCACCATGGGGTGCTTGGCCGGGACGGAGAAATGAGCCTTGCCGATGCCCTTTCCGGGCGCCCGCTTCCGTGCCGTGTCCTGTTCCGCGTCCTGCGGCTGCGCAGGATTCTGAGCTGTCGGTGTGTGCGTCATGGGCCGGCTCTGAAGGCCTGCTCATCCTCCTCGTCACGGGACTCGCCGCGAGGCGACTTCTGCACTGCCAAGCGTACGACGCGCCACTGACAAGGCCTAAGCCGTTTTCCGGGACGGGCACGGGCGGGCCGGAAACCGAGGGGCCTACAGAGAGCGGCCGAAGCCGATCGTCGGGACCGCGCGCCGCAGCGGCCAGGCCCGGCCGCCGCCCGCGGGCAGCAGGGCCTCCAGGAAGGCGTACCGCCGCAGGGCCACCGGGTCCTGCTCGTCGAACTCGCCGACGCGCCGCCACCAGGCCGCCACCTCCGCCCACCCGGGCGCCGACAGGGAGCCGCCGAACTCCTGCACGGACAGCGCCGCGGTGAGCCCGGCGAAGGCGAGCCGGTCGGCGAGCGGCCACCCGGCCAGCGTGCCGGTGACGAAGCCCGCGACGAACACGTCGCCCGCCCCGGTGGGGTCGAGGGCCTCCACCTCGATGGCGGGCACCGACGCGGTCTCGCCGGTGCGCCCGTCGACCGCGTACGCCCCCTCGGCACCGAGGGTGACCACGGCGAGCGGCACGTGCTCGGTGAGGGCGTGCGCGGCGGCGCGGGGGCAGGTGGTGCCCGTGTACCGCATGGCCTCCTGCGCGTTCGGCAGGAACGCCTCGCAGTGCGCCAGGTCGGGCAGCGCGGCCAGGTCCCAGGCCCCGGTGTCGTCCCAGCCGACGTCCGCGAAGATCCGGGTGCCGCGCCGGGCCGCCGCGGCGATCCAGGGCGCCCGCGCCCCGGGCACCAGGGAGGCGATGGCGGCGCGCGCCCGCGGCGGGCACTTCGGGGCGCCGCCGTCCGGGGAGTCCGCGTCGGGCGGCGGCTCGTGGCCGTGGCTGACCATGGTCCGCTCGCCCTCGTACGCCATCGAGACCGTCACCGGCGAGTGCCAGCCGGGCACGGTCCGTGACGACGACAGGTCGATGCCCTCGCCGCGCTCCAGGGCGTCCCAGCAGTACTCCCCGTAGTGGTCGTCGCCGAAGGCGGCGGCCAGGGACGTGCGCAGGCCTAGCCGGGCCAGGGCGCTCGCCATGTTGGCGACGCCGCCGGGGCTCGACCCCATGCCGCGCGCCCACGACTCGGTGCCGCGCACGGGCGCGGAGTCGAGGCCGGTGAAGATGATGTCGAGGAAGACGGTCCCCGTGAGGTACACGTCGCAGGGCGGATCGCCCGCCCTGCGCGCCGACTTGAGGGGATCGACGACGGTCTCCGCAGCCGCGGCGGGTGTCTGTGGCGATGCGCCAGGTGGTACAGCGGGTGGTACGGCCATGAGGGCAACGTAACCCAGGCCTGTGACACCGCGCCGTCGCACGCCGCGGGGACGGCCCGGTGTCCGTCAGTCGAACGTGTAGGCCGCGACCTCCGCGAGGTACCGCGCGCGCAGCGCCTCCTCCTCGGGGCCGCCGTCCAGGAACGCGGCCTCGAAGGAGTTGCGGGCCAGCTCCCGCAGCCCCTCCGGGCCGATGTCCAGGGCCTCGTGGACGGCGTGGAAGGTGTCGTCGACGTAGCCGCCGAAGTAGGCGGGGTCGTCGGAGTTGACGGTGCACAGCAGTCCGGCCGCCATCATCTGCGGCAGCGGGTGCTTCTCCAGGATGTCGACGGCCCGCAGCCGTACGTTGGACAGCGGGCACAGCGTCAGCGGCACCCGGTCCCGCACCAGGCGCTCCACCAGCTCCGGGTCCTCCATGCAGCGCAGCCCGTGGTCGATGCGCTCCACCCCGAGCACGTCGAGGGCCTCGCGCACGTAGGCGGCCGGGCCCTCCTCCCCCGCGTGCGCGACCTTGCGCAGCCCGAGCGCGCCCGCGGCCTCGTACACGGCGGCGAACTTGCTCGGCGGGTGGCCGACCTCGGCGGAGTCGAGGCCGACGCCGGTGATGCGGTGCAGATGGGGCTTGGCCTCCTCCAGGGTCGCGAGGGCCGACTCGGCGGACTGGTCGCGCAGGAAGCACAGGATGAGGCGGGTGGAGACGCCGTGCCGCTCCTCGCTGCGGTCCAGGGCGCGGCCGAGGCCCTCGACGACCGTGGCGAAGGGGACGCCGCGCGCGGTGTGCGCCTGCGGGTCGAAGAAGATCTCGGCGTGCCGCACACCCTGCGCGGCGGCCCGCGCCAGGTAGGCGTCGGCGAGTTCCTCGAAGTCGGCCTCGGTGCGCAGGACGGCCATCAGGCCGTAGTACAGGTCGAGGAAGGACTGGAGGTCGTCGAAGAGGTAGGCCTTGCGGAGCTCTTCGGTGTCTGCGTACGGCAGTTGGACGCCGTTGCGTTCGGCGAGCGCGAAGGCGAGCTCGGGTTCGAGGGTGCCTTCGATGTGCAGGTGCAGTTCGGCCTTGGGGAGGGGCATGGTGGCGCGTTTCTCTCGGTGGCTCAGGTGGTTCGGGTGGTTCGGGTGGCTCAGGTGGGCCGGAGGCTCGGGCAGGGGGTTCAGGGGCTGCGCTTGGGCAGCGGTACGCGCATCAGGTCCCGCGCGACCGTCAGCTCGCCCTCGAACCCGGCGGCCCGCGCCTGCTGTTCGAAGACCGCGGGGTCGGCGTAGCGCTGGCTGAAGTGGGTGAGGACGAGGTGGCGCACCCCGGCGTCCCGGGCGACGCCCGCGGCCTGACCCGCGGTGAGATGGCCGTGGTCGGAGGCGAGCCGGTGGTCCTCGTCGAGGAACGTCGACTCGATGACGAGCATGTCGCAGCCCTCGGCGAGGGCGTGCACGCCCTCGCACAGCCGGGTGTCCATGATGAAGGCGAACCGCTGTCCGCGGCGCGCCTCGCTGACCTCGTCGAGCGTCACGCCGCGCAGGCTGCCCTCGCGCTGCAGCACCCCGATGTCAGGCCCCTTGATGCCGCGTTCGGCGAGCAGCGCGGGCAGGATGCGGCGCCCGTCGGGCTCGACGAGGCGGTAGCCGTACGCCTCCACGGGGTGGGAGAGCTTCGCCGTCTCCAGGCGGTACGAGGGGGTGCGCGCGATGACGCCGTCGGCGGCGACCGGCGCCTCGGCGAGGTCGACCGTCTCGCGGTAGGCCGTCGAGTACCGCAGCCGGTCGAAGAAGTGCTGGCCGGACGCCGGGTAGTGGGCGGTGACGGGGTGCGGCACGCGGTCCAGGTTGATGCGCTGGATCACGCCCGCGAGGCCGAGGCTGTGGTCGCCGTGGAAGTGCGTGACGCAGAGGCGGTTCAGGTCGTGCGCGGCGACGGAGGCACGCAGCATCTGGCGCTGCGTGCCCTCGCCGGGGTCGAAGAGGATGCCCTCGCCGTCCCAGAGCAGGACGTAGCCGTTGTGATTGCGCTGACGGGTCGGTACCTGGCTCGCGGTGCCGAGGACCACCAATTCACGTGCGGACACAGGAGGTTGTCCCAGCTGTTCGGGGTGAGGGCGGGGGTGGCGGTGCTGGATCGGCTAGCCGGGGGGCCACTGGAGGCCGCGGCCTCCGAGGACGTGGGCGTGCGCGTGGAAGACGGTCTGCCCGGCGCCCGCACCGGTGTTGAAGACGATGCGGTAGCTCTCGGCCTTCTCCTCGGCGGCGACCTCACCGGCCTCCCGCAGCACGTCAGCGGCGGCCTTCGGATCGGCGGCGGCCAGCGACGCGGCGTCCGGGTAGTGCGCCTTGGGGATGACCAGGACGTGCGTGGGGGCCTGCGGGTTGATGTCGCGGAAGGCGACGGTCGTCTCGGTCTCCCGCACGACGGTCGCGGGTACGTCACCCGCGACGATCTTGCAGAACAGGCAGTCGGCCTGCGGTTCTCCCGCCATGGGGACACTCTCCCGGGTCACTGGGGTCACTTTTGTCGCATGGTATCGGGGGGGTGCGGGGGTGGTGGGGCGGCGGGGTGCGCGGGGTCGGGCCGAGGGCGGCGGGGGCGGTGGCCGCGGGGGCGGCTGTGGGTCCGACCGAGCCGGGTGGGCGGGTGGGAGACCCGCCGCGGAGCGGCGGAGCGGACAGGGGGCCCGGCCGAGGGCGCGGCCGGGACCGGGCCGAGGGCAGGTACCCCCGGCCGCGGCGGTGACCGCGAGGACCGCGGTGCCCCCCCCCCCCCCCGGCCGCGGCGGTGACCGTCAGGCCGACGGCGCCCCCGTCCCGGGCAACTCCGGCGGAGCCTTCGCCGGGCTCTCCTCCAACGCCGCCAGCGCGACGCGTACGGCCTCGTCGAGCTGCGGGTCCCGCCCGGCGGCGTAATCCTCGGGCGTGACCACGACCTCGACGTCCGGGTCGACGCCGTAGTTCTCGACGCCCCACTCGTACCCCTCCATCCAGAAGGCGTACTTGGGCTGCGTCACCAGCGTGCCGTCGACGAGGTGGTACCGGCTGTCTATGCCGACGACGCCGCCCCACGTGCGCGTACCGACGACGGGACCGATGCCGAGGGCCTTGATCGCGGCGTTCACGATGTCGCCGTCGGAGCCGGAGAACTCGTTGGCGACGGCGACGACGGGCCCGCGCGGCGCGTCCCCGGGGTAGCTGAGCGGCCCGGAGCCGCGCGGCAGGTCCCAGCCGACGATGCGGCGCGCCAGCTTCTCCACGACGAGCTGCGAGGTGTGCCCGCCGCGGTTCTCGCGCACGTCCACGACCAGGCCCTCGCGGGCGACCTCGATCCTGAGGTCCCGGTGGATCTGCGCCCAGCCCGGCGCCTGCATGTCGGGCACGTGCAGATAGCCGAGCCGACCGCCGGAGCGCTCGTGGACGTAGGCCCGCCGGTCGGCGACCCACGCGTGGTAGCGCAGCGGCTCCTCGTCGTCGACGGGGACGACGACGGCGTGCCGGGGGTCGCCGCCGCCCGCGGGCGACACGGTCAGCTCGACGGGCTTGCCCGCGGTGCCGACGAGCAGCGGGCCGGGCCCGGTCACCGGGTCGACGGGCCGCCCGCCGACGGCGAGGATCGCGTCGCCCGCGCGCACCGCGACGCCGGGCGCGGCCAGCGGCGAGCGCGCGTGCGGGTCGGACGTCTCGGACGGCAGCACGCGGTCGACGCGCCACGCCCCGTCCTCGCCCCGCGAGAGGTCCGCGCCGAGCAGCCCCTGGCGGCCGCCGCCCCAGCCGCCGCGCGGCGTCACGTAGGCGTGCGAGGTGCCGAGTTCGCCCTGGACCTCCCACAGCAGGTCCACGAGGTCGTCGTGGGTGGCGACGCGGGCGAGGACGGGGCGGTAGCGCTCCAGGACGCCGTCCCAGTCGACGCCGCCCATGTCGGGCCGCCAGAAGTTGTCCCGCATGAGGCGCCCCGCCTCGTCGTACATCTGGCGCCACTCGGCGGCCGGGTCGATGTACTGGCGTACGCGGCCGAGGTCGACGGTGATGTTCGTGTCGCTGTCCTCGTCGGCGGACGCCCGCCGGTCGCTGGGCACGACCTTCAGCTTGCCGTCGGCCCACAGCAGCACCCGCTTGCCGTCACCGGTGACCACGAAGTGCTCGGCGACACCGGCGAGTTCCTCCACGCGGTGCTGGGTGAGGTCGTAGCGCTCCAGCTCGGAGCTGGGGTCGGGGTCGGTCGGCGTGGCCCGGGACGCGCCGAGCACGCCGTGCACGGGGTGGCGCAGCCACAGCAGGCCGTCCTTGGCGGCGCGCAGCGTGGAGTAGCGGGCGGCCTCCACGGGGAACGGCACGACGCGTTCGGCGAGCCCGTCGAGGTCGACGCGGGTCGTGGGCGTGCCCTCGCTGTCGGGCGTCTCGGCGTGCGGGGTGTCCGGGGTGTCGAAGGCCCGGCCGTGCCGCTGCGGCCCGAACGGCGAGGGCGTCGTGGCCGCGAGGGTGATCAGGTGCGGCCGGGCGCCGCCGACGAACGCGAGGTCGAAGACGTGGTCGTCGTAGACGGGGTCGAAGGCCCGCGCGGACAGGAACGCGAGGTGCTTGCCGTCGAGGGTGAACGCCGGGCTGTAGTCCCGGAACCTGAGCTGGGTGGCCTCCGCCACGGACAGGTCGGCGGTGTTGGCGAGCTTCAGCTGGCGCAGCGGCCGCGGCCCGGGGTGCGACCAGGCGAGCCACGCCGAGTCGGGCGAGAACGCGAGCCCGGTGGCCTCGCCGTGCTCGGCGCGGTCCACCTCGCGCACCTCGCCGCTCTCGCGCTCCACGAACAGCACCCGCCCGTCGTGCGCGGCGACGGCCGCCCGGCTGCCGTCGGGCGCCATGGCGAGCGCGAGGACCCGGCCGAGCTGTCCGGCCGCGAGCCGCCGCGGCGTCGCGCCGGGCGCGAGGCCCGTGGCGGGCGCGAACTCCAGGGCGTCGTCGCCCTCGGCGTCCGTCACCCACACCACGTGCTCCTCGCCGTCCACCCGGAACGTGCGCGGCAGCCGTGCCCGCACCCCCGGCTCGGCGGCGAGCGCGCGGGCGGGCCCCTCGCGGTGCGTGACCCAGTGCACGGCGCCGCGCACGGAGACCGCGCTGCCGCGCCCGGTGTGGTCGGGCGCGGCGGCCCCGAACCAGCGGGCGGCGCTCACCGGATGCGGCTGGAGGTCGGTGCGCTGCCCGCCGAGGACGATGTCCAGGCGGCGCGGCTCGGCGTCGGCGACGTCGGCGAGGCTGTCGAGGAGCCAGAGTTCACCGGCGGCGGTGTAGGTCACGCGGGTGCCGTCGGTGGCGGCGTGCCGGGCGTAGAAGCCTCCCCCAACGGGCGTGTGGCGGCGCAGGTCGGTGCCGTCGGGCAGCGAGGAGTACACAGCGCCGACGCCCTCGTGGTCGCTGAGGAAGGCGACGCGGTCGCCGACCCACAGCGGGTACTCGATGTTCCCGTCGAGGTCGGCGTGCAGCCGGGCGAAGCCGGGCTCGGGGTCGGCCTCGTCGGCGCCCCGCCGGATCCACAGCTTGCCCGCCGTGCCGCCCCGGTACCGCTTCCACCAGGCGGCCTCGCGCCCCATCGGCGCGGAAAGGAGCAGGACCTGGCCCCCGGGGCCGTACGCGAGGTCCCCGACGAGGCCGTACGGCAGCAGCTCGGCGGGCCCGCCGTCGAGCGGCACCGCGCGCGCCCGGGTGCGGCGCAGCGAGGCCTCGCCCTGCGTGCTGATGGCGAGGACCCGGCCGTCGGCCGTCCAGCCGCGCACGGACGTCTTCCCGCTGCCCCAGTAGGTCAGGCGCCGGGTGGGGCCGCCGGCCACGGGCGCGATGTGCACCTCGGGGGCGCCGTCGCGCGTGGACGTCCACGCGACGGTGGTGCCGTCCGGGGAGATCCGTGGCTGGGTCACGGGTACGTTGTCGGCGCTGACCCGCCAGGCGCGACCGCCGTCGAGTGGGGCGAGCCAGACATCGTCCTCCGCGGTGAAGGCGATCAACTCGCCGCGCAGGTGCGGAAACCGGAGGTAGGCAGGCTGAGTCACACGGTCAGCCTAAGCAGGCGCGGCGCGGGGCGGGGGCGTTTTGGATCACTTGCCCGGTTCCTCGTCGGGCTGTTCGGTCACGGTGACGGTGGCGGTGGGCCCGGGATCGGGCTTCTCGTGCCCGGCGTTGTCGTCGTTGCCGTTGCCGTCATGCCCGTCATTGCCGTTGCCGTCATGACCGTCATTGCCGTTGCCGTCATTGCCGTTGCCGTCGTTACCGGTGTCGTCGTTACCGGTGTCGTCGTTGCCCTGGTCGTCGTCGCCGTCGTCGTCGGGCGCGTGATCGCAGTTGCCGAGGGCGTCGACGCGGAACCACTCCTCGCGGCCGACCTTCGCGGTCAGACTCCCGCGCACGCAGGCGCCGTTGCGCACCTCCGTCACCCGGCCCTTGATCGTGATGACCTTGTCGTCGTCGGACTGGCCGCGGCAGTCGACCTCCGCCTCCCGCGGCTCGTCGGACTCCGATGCCTTCTTGTCCCGGCCGACGAACGACGCCGTGCAGGTGAGCCAGTCCACCTCGGCGTGCTGGCGCTCCAGCTCCCGCGTGCCCATCTTGTCGGTGGTGATCGCGACGGCGGACGTACTCATGTCTCCCTCGACGGGATCGCACGCGGTCAGGCCGAGACCGGCAGCCGCCATGGCCGTCACGGCGACGAGAACGCTGCGCGCCCGCCGTGTGCGCGGTATTCGCCTCAATGCCCCCATGAGCGGCAGCGTGCCACCGTGGACGGCGCGGCGGTAGACCGCTTGCGGCCATCTGGCCAGTAACCGCCCCCGTCAGCAGCCCCGTTCCGTGCGCTCAGGCGCGATCCGTGCGCAGCAGCAGCCACTCCTGGAGCTCCACCAGGTTCCCCTCGGGGTCCTTGAGGTGGGCCACCCGCATCCGGTCCGTCATGGGCGCGGGCCCGTGCGTCAGCTCGGCGCCGCGCCCGGTGATGCGCTCGCAGTACGCGTCCAGGTCGTCGACGCGCAGCACCACCAGGGAGCGGTGCCCGGTCGCCGACTCGGCCAGTTCGCCGAGGAGTTCGGCCATCATCGTGCGGTCCTGCAGGGCGATGCCCGCGGAGCCCGTCGTGGGGCTGAACTTCTCGTACGGTCCGCTCGCCGCGCCCGACTGGGGCTTCAGGCCGAGGACGTCGGCGTAGAAGCGGTAGCAGGCGGGGAAGTCGGTGACGAGCAGGCGTACCTGGGCGAGTTCCACGGGGATGCCTTTCGGGCGGGGTTCAGGACCAGCGTCCGGTCCGGCCGAGGAGGAGGGCCGTCGCGGCGGTGCCCGCGGTCGACGTGCGCAACACGCTACGCCCGAGCCGGTAGGGCTTGGCACCCGCCCGCGCGAACGCCGCCAGCTCGTCCGGGGCGACGCCGCCCTCGGGGCCGACGACGAGAACAATGTGGCCGGTCGCGGGCAGTTCGGCGGTGGCCAGCGGCTCGCTGCCCTCCTCGTGCAGGACGGCGGCGAGGTCCGCGTCCGCGAGGAGCGCCGCGACCTGCTTGGTCGTGGCGAGGTCGGCGACGTCGGGGAAGCGCACGCGGCGCGACTGCTTGCCCGCCTCGCGTGCCGTCGCCCGCCACTTGCCGAGCGCCTTCTGGCCGCGCTCGCCCTTCCACTGCGTGATGCAGCGGGACGCGGCCCAGGGCACGACGGCGTCCACACCGGTCTCCGTCATCGTCTCCACAGCCAGCTCGCCCCGGTCGCCCTTGGGCAGCGCCTGCACGACGGTGATCCGGGGCGTCTGCGCGCCCTCCTCGCGTACGCCGTCGGCGTCCAGGGACACCGTCAGACGGTCCTTGCCCTCGGTGTCCGCGACGACGCCGTGCGCCCAGCGTCCGGCGCCGTCGGTGAGGACGACGTCCTCGCCCGCGCGCAGCCGCTTCACGGACACGGCGTGCCGCCCCTCGGGGCCGTCCAGGACGTACGCGCTTGCCGGGGCCGCGCCCCGGAAGTCCTCGACGACGAAGACCGGCGCCGTCACACCGCACCCCGCGCGGCGAACGTGGCCTTCGCCTCGTCGAGTTCGGCGACCAGGACCTCCATCAGCTCGCCCGCGGGCAGCGCCCGCGCCAGGCGGTGGCCCTGGCCCGCCCACAGCGCCATGGCCTGCGGGTCACCGGCCTTCGCCGCGGCCTTGCGGAGTCCGGCCGTCAGATAGTGGACCTGCGGGTACGCGGCCGGGGCGTACGGGCCGTGCTCGCGCATGAAGCGGTTGACCAGGCCGCGCGCGGGGCGGCCGGAGAACGCCCGGGTCAGCTCGGTGTGCCCGAACAGCGGGTTCGTCATGGCCTGCTTGTGCAGCGGCTGCGCGCCCGACTCGGGCGTGACCAGGAACGCCGTGCCGAGCTGCGCGAAGTCCGCGCCCGCGGCGAGGACCGCGGCGATCTGACTGCCGCGCATCAGGCCGCCCGCGGCGATCACGGGCAGCGGCACCGTCTCCCTGACCTGCGTGATCAGGCTGAGCAGGCCGATGCCGGAGCCGTCCGCCTCCGGGTTGTCGCGGTGCGTGCCCTGGTGGCCGCCCGCCTCGATGCCCTGGACGCAGACGGCGTCGGCGCCCGCCCGCTGGGCCGCGCGGGCCTCCTCGGGCGTGGTGACGGTGACGACCGTACGGGTGCCGACGCGGTCGAAGGCCTGCACGACCTCCCGGGTCGGGCAGCCGAAGGTGAACGACACCAGCGGCACCGGGTCGTCGAGGAGGATCGCGAGCTTCGCGTCGTAGCCGTCGTCGCGCTTGCCCTCGGGGTCGCCGAGCTGCGTCTCGTACCAGGTGGCCTCGCCCGCGAGCTGGTTGCGGTAGACCTCCACGGCGGCATCGAGGGGCGCGGCGCCAGCCGCTCCGGTGGAGCCGGGGCCTGCACCGGGGTACTCGGGCTGCGGCATGAACAGGTTCACCCCGAACGGCCGCGCCGTCAGGCCCCTGACCTGCTTGATCTCCTGGTACATCCCGTCGGCGGTCTTGTACCCGGCGGCCAGGCAGCCGAGCCCCCCGGCCTCGGCGACAGCCGCCGCGAGCTGCGGGGTGGACCCGCCGCCCGCCATCGGGGCCTGCACGATCGGATAGCGACAGAGATCGGTGAACGCGGAGGACATACCGGCATCGTGCCACGTCCGGCGGGGGCGCCTTGTCCGGGGTCCGGGTGCGGACGCGCGTCGGCCCGGGGTGGGCGTGGATTCCACGCCCGCCCCGGGCCGGTCACAGCGCTAGCGTCCGTTGAACGCGTCCTTCAGGCGCGAGAACAACCCCTGCTGCCCCGGCTGGAACTGCCCCGTGGGCCGCTCCTCGCCGCGCAGTTGCGCGAGCTCCCGCAGCAGCCGCTCCTGCTCGGGGTCGAGCTTGGAGGGCGTGAGCACCTCGACGTGCACGATGAGGTCACCGCGCCCCCCGCCCCGCAGGTGGGTGACGCCCCGCCCGTGCAGGGGGATCGACTGCCCGGACTGCGTGCCGGGCCGGATGTCGACCTCCTCCATGCCGTCCAGCGTCTCCAGCGGCACCTTCGTGCCGAGCGCGGCCGCCGTCATCGGCAGCGTGACGGTGCAGTGCAGATCGTCCCCACGCCGCTGGAAGACGGCGTGCGGCAGCTCGTGGATCTCCACGTACAGGTCACCGGCGGGACCGCCGCCGGGCCCGACCTCGCCCTCACCGGCGAGCTGGATCCGGGTGCCGTTGTCGACACCGGCCGGGATCTTCACGGTGAGCGTGCGGCGGGACCGGATCCGTCCGTCGCCCGCGCACTCGGGGCACGGCGTCGGCACGACGGTCCCGAAGCCCTGGCACTGCGGGCAGGGCCGCGAGGTCATGACCTGGCCGAGGAAGGACCGGGTGACCTGGGACACCTCGCCGCGGCCGCGGCACATGTCGCAGGTCTGCGCGGAGGTGCCGGGCGCGGCCCCTTCGCCGGAACACGTCGTACAGACGACGGCCGTGTCGACCTGGATGTCCTTCGTGGTGCCGAAGGCGGCCTCTTCGAGGTCGATCTCCAGGCGGATCATGGCGTCCTGGCCGCGCCGGGTGCGCGAACGCGGCCCGCGCTGCGACGCCGTACCGAAGAACGCGTCCATGATGTCGGAGAAGTTGCCGAAGCCACCCGCTCCGAAGCCGCCCGCGCCACCGGCGCCACCGGCCTGGGACAGCGGGTCCCCGCCGAGGTCGTAGACCTGCTTCTTCTGCGGGTCCGACAACACCTCGTACGCGGCGTTGATCTCCTTGAAGCGCTCTTGCGTCTTCGGGTCAGGATTGACGTCCGGGTGCAGCTCGCGTGCGAGCCGCCGGAAGGCCTTCTTGATGTCGTCCTGGGAAGCGTCGCGGCGCACGCCTAGTACGGCGTAGTAGTCCGTGGCCACTTACGACTCCGCCAGGATCTGTCCGACGTAACGTGCCACTGCGCGTACTGCTCCCATCGTTCCCGGATAGTCCATGCGGGTCGGTCCGACCACGCCCAGCTTGGCCACTGCCTCGCTCCCCGAACCGTAGCCGACGGAGACCACCGACGTGGAGCTGAGCCCCTCATGGGCGTTCTCGTGCCCGATCTTGACGGTCATGCCCGAATCCGTCGCCTCACCAAGCAACTTGAGGAGGACGACCTGTTCCTCCAGGGCCTCGAGGACCGGCCTGATGGTGAGGGGAAAGTCATGTCCGAAGCGGGTGAGATTGGCGGTGCCGCCGATCATCAGCCGCTCCTCGGTCTCCTCCACCAGCGTTTCGAGGAGGGTGGACAGGACCGTGGTCACCGTCCCCCGGTCGTCCTTGTCGAAGGATTCGGCCAGGTCCTGCACCAGCTGCGGCACGTCCGAGAAGCGGCGGCCCGCGACCCGGCTGTTGAGCCGCGCCCGCAGATCCGCGAGGGACGTCTCCCCGAACGGCGCCGGGCAGTCGATCATGCGCTGCTCGACCCGCCCGGTGTCGGTGATGAGGACCAGCATCAGGCGGGCCGGGGCCAGCGAGAGCAGTTCCACGTGCCGCACCGTGGAGCGGGTCAGCGACGGATACTGCACCACCGCGACCTGCCGGGTCAGCTGCGCGAGCAGCCGCACCGTGCGCCCGACGACGTCGTCCAGGTCGACCGCGCCGTCCAGGAAGTTCTGGATCGCGCGCCGCTCCGGCGCCGTCATCGGCTTGACGCCCGCGAGCCGGTCCACGAACAGGCGGTACCCCTTGTCGGTCGGGATGCGCCCGGCGCTGGTGTGCGGCTGGGCGATGAACCCTTCCTCCTCCAGGGCGGCCATGTCGTTGCGGACCGTGGCCGGGGAGACGCCGAGGTGGTGGCGTTCGGTGAGCGCCTTGGAGCCGACGGGCTCCTCCGTGCCCACGTAGTCGTGGACGATGGCGCGCAGCACTTCCAGCCTGCGTTCACTGAGCATCGCGCACCTCCAGCTGCCGTCCCTCGTCCCGAGCCCCCGGTGGTGGCCCCTCGCCCTGGCACTCACCCCGGGCGAGTGCCAGCCTTCACCGAGTCAGTGTACGGCCGGTGGGTACAGGCCCGGCAAGGGCCGACCTCGTTGTCATGCCGACGGGTGCCGCCCTTGTCCTGCCTTGTCACGCCGACGGACGCCGCCGCTGTCGCCCCAGGTCCCGCGGACGGGTGCCGCCGCCGTGCCACGCCGCGCCGACGGGTGCCGCCGCCCGCCCCCGTCCTGCCCCCGCGCCCCGGCGGCGCTAGCGTCACCCCCATGGACACGGTCACGCCCTCCCCCGCCCCCGCCCCGGCCTGGGAGGAGGCGGGCTGGGAACGGCTCGCCGCGCGCGTGGGGCGGTGCAGGCTGCCCGTGTGGGACTGCACGGCCGGGCTCGTCGTCGGCACCGGCGCCGCCCTCATGATCGAGGCCGGGTCCAGCCTGCGCGAGGGCTCCCGGCTGCGCGCCGACGCCCGGCGGCTGCTCGGCGGCGACCGGCGTGTGACCCATCTCGCCCTCACCCACCCCCACTTCGACCATGTGCTCGGCGCCGCCGCGTTCGCGGGCGTCGAGGTGTTCGGCGCCGTCGGCCTCGACACCGTCCTGGAGCACGACCGCGACGGCCTGCGCGCCGACGCCGTCGCCCAGGGCCTCGACCCGGCCGCCGCGGCCGAGGCCGCCGACCTCCTCGTCCACCCCCGCCACCTGGTGTGCGGGGAGTGGACCCTGGACCTCGGCGGGCTCCAGGTGCTGCTCGCCAACGTCGGCCCCGGGCACACCGGCCACGACCTCGCCGTCCTCGTGCCCGGCGGCCCGGGCGAGCCCGAGGTCGTCTTCTGCGGCGATCTGGTCGAGGAGTCCGGCGAACCGCAGGCCGGCCCGGACGCGGCCCCCCGGCACTGGCCCGCCGCCCTCGACCGGCTCCTCGACCTCGGCGGCGAGGACGCGGTGTACGTGCCCGGGCACGGGGCCGTCGTCGACGCCGCTTTCGTACGCCGCCAACGCGACGAGCTGGCCCGGCGGTTCGGTGTCGCCTGACGGCATGCCATAACGTCTGGCCCATGCGCAGCTACCACCCGGACCTGACCCCGCCCTGGAAGAAGCCGGCCGCCGTCCCCGAGGTGCCCGCCGAGGCCGACCTGGTCGTGGAGGAGGTCACCACGGGCTTCTGCGGCGCGGTGATCCGCTGCGAGAAGACGGCCGAGGGGCCGACGGTGACCCTGGAGGACCGCTTCGGCAAGCACCGCGTGTTCCCGATGGCGCCGCGCGGCTTCCTCCTGGAGGGCAGGGTGGTCACGCTGGTCCGGCCGACGGCGACCGCCGCACCCCGGCAGCCCGCACGCACCGCCTCCGGCTCGCTGGCCGTGCCGGGGGCGCGGGCGCGGGTGGCCAGGGCGGGGCGGATCTATGTGGAGGGGCGGCACGACGCCGAGCTCGTCGAGAAGGTCTGGGGCGACGACCTGCGCATCGAGGGGGTCGTCGTCGAGTACCTGGAGGGCATCGACGACCTGCCCGCCATCGTCGCCGAGTTCGCCCCCGACGCCGACGCCCGCCTCGGCATCCTCGTCGACCACCTGGTCCCCGGCTCCAAGGAGTCCCGGATCGCCGCGTCCGTCAGCAGCGACCACGCCCTGATCGTCGGCCATCCCTACATCGACGTGTGGGAGGCCGTGAAGCCGTCCTCCCTCGGCATCAGGGCCTGGCCCCGTGTCCCCCACGGCCAGGACTGGAAGACAGGCGTGTGCCACGCCCTCGGCTGGCCCCCCAACACCGGCGCGGCCTGGCAGCACATCCTGCGCTCGGTCCACAGCTACAAGGACCTGGAGCCCGCGCTCCTGGGCAGGGTCGAGGAGCTGATCGATTTCGTGACGGCTCCATAGCCGGACCCCTGTCAGGCGCAGGACGAGGAGACATCAGCCCCTGCCAGACGCCGGACGAGGAGACATCAGCCCCTGCCAGACGCCGGACGAGGAGGCATCAGCCCCTGCCAGGCGCCGGACGAGGAGGCATCAGCCCGTCCGGCGCTTGAGGACGAGGCGCGAAGCGCCGACGGGGGGACAGGGGCGCAGCCCCATACAGAACGCTCAGTCGACCAGATCCCGCACGACGGCGTCGGCAAGCAACCGCCCCCGCAGGGTGAGGACGGCCCGCCCTGCCGCGAAGGGGCCGGCCTCCAGCAACCCGTCGGCCAGCGCCCGCCGGGCCGCGGCAAGCCCGGCCTCCTTCAGGAGCCCCAACGGGCACCCCTCAAGCAGCCGCAGCTCAAGCAGCACCCGCTCGACCCGCCGGTCCTCGTCCGAGAGAACCTCCCGCCCGGCCCCGGGCGACCGACCCCCCGCGAGCGCGGCGGCATACGCCCCGGGATGCTTCACGTTCCACCACCGCACACCCCCCACATGGCTGTGGGCCCCCGGCCCGGCCCCCCACCAGTCGGCGCCCCGCCAGTACAACTCGTTGTGCAGACACCGCCCCGCCTCGGACGTGGCCCAGTTCGACACCTCGTACCAGTCGAACCCGGCGCCGCCGAGGACCTCGTCCGCGATCAGATACCGGTCCGCGTGCACGTCGTCGTCGGTCATGGGCACCTCTCCGCGCCGGATCCGCCGGGCGAGCTGCGTGCCCTCCTCGACGATCAGCGCGTACGCCGACACATGGTCGGGCCCGGCCCCGATGGCGGCGTCCAGAGAGGCCCGCCAGTCGTCATCGGTCTCCCCGGGGGTGCCGTAAATGAGATCGAGGTTGACGTGCTCGAAGCCCGCGGCGCGCGCCTCGGCGACGCAGGCCTCGGGCCGCCCGGGCGTGTGCGTACGGTCGAGGATCTTCAGGACGTGCTGCTTGGCGCTCTGCATGCCGAAGGAGACCCGGTTGAAGCCGCCTTCGCGCAGGGCGCTCAGATAGGCCGGGTCGACGGACTCCGGGTTGGCCTCCGTGGTGATCTCCGCGTCGTCGGCGAGCCCGAACTCGTCGCGTACGGCGGCGAGCATCCGTACGAGATCTTCGGCGGCGAGCAGCGTGGGCGTACCGCCGCCGACGAACACGGTCCGGACGGGGCGCGGGTCGTCGCCGAGGACCTTGCGGGCGAGGCGGACCTCGTCGACGAGGGTGTCGGCGTAGTTGTCGCGGGAGGCGAGGACGCCGCCGCTGCCGCGCAGCTCGGTGGCGGTGTAGGTGTTGAAGTCGCAGTAGCCGCAGCGGGTCGCGCAGTACGGCACGTGCAGGTAGAACCCGAGCGGCCGCTCACCCGCTCCGAGCAGGGCGGAGGCGGGCAGCGCCCCGTCCTCGGGCATGGGCTCACCATCGGGCAGTACGGAAGGCATGTCTGCCATTGTCCCGGACGCCCCGAGGTCTCGACGCACCTCCGCCGCTCACAGCCCCTCCGGCGCCAGCCACCCCGGACACCCCGGGGCCTCGGCACACCCCCGCCACTCACAGCCCCTCCGGCGCCAGCCACCCCGGACACCCCGAGCCCTCGGCGCCCCGCCACCTACAGCCCCTCCGGCGTTTGAGGAGCGGGGTCCGGGGCGGAGCCCCGGTTTCGGGAAAGGGGTGGGCCTGGGGCGCCCCGCGAAGGCCCCCGCCCCTCACTCCGCCTTCAGCACCAGCAACGCCAGATCATCGTCCGGCGGCCGCTGGGAGAACTCGTGCACCAGACGGCGGATGCGCTCGGCGACGAGCCCCGCGTCCAGGCCCGCGCAGCCCGCCAGCGCCTTGGCGAGCCCGTCGCCGTCGTCGAAGAGGTGCAGCCCGGAGCGCCGCTCCGTGACCCCGTCGGTGACGCACAGCAGCGTGTCACCGGTGCGCAGCTCGAAGGTGGTGCTGGTGTACGTCTCGTCGTCGACGACCCCGAGCAGCATCTGCGGCGCGGCCACGGGCCGCACCTGCCCGTCGGCGCCGAGCACCAGCGGCAGCGGATGCCCGGCGCACGCCACGGTGCACCGCACGCCGCCCTCGAAGGGCACCAGCTCGCCGTAGAGGAGGGACAGGAAGCGGGAGGTGGGGCCGTCGGTGGGCTCGTCCTGGCCGCCGGCGAGGGCGAGGACGGCCGCGGCGGCGTCGGCGGCCTCCGTGGCGTCGTCGAGGAGGAGCTGGTTGAGGCGGTCGAGGACCTCCGCGACCTGGTAGCCCTCGCGGGCGAGCAGCCGCAGCCAGGGCCGGGCGAGCCCGATGACGACGGCCGCCTCCGGCCCTTTGCCCTGGACGTCGCCGAGGGCGAAGCACCAGCGGCCGTGCCCGGCGGGAAACACGTCGTAGAAGTCACCGCCCGGCCCGCCCTGCTCCCGGGGCTCGTACACGACGCTGCTCTCCACGCCGGGGATCTCCGCGACGGCGCTCGGAAGCAGGCCGCGCTGGAGGACCTGGCTGATGGTGGCCTGGCGCTGGTAGCGGCGGGCGGCGCTGATGGCGAGCGCGACGCGGCGGCTGAAGTCCTCGACGAGCCCGGTGGCCTCGTCCGGGAAGCGCACGAGGCCGGCCCGTCCGATCACCAAGGTGCCGAGCTTCCGGCCGCCCGCCACCAGGCGGTACGCCAGCGCCGCGCCGCCCGACTCCCCGCCGCCCAGGGCGTCCCCGGGCCACAGCACGGCCACCGCGCCGGAGCCCACCGCCTCGGTCAGCCGCGGCGGCTCCTTCTCCAGGAGCCTCCGCAGCTCCTCTATGCGCTGTTCGCTGGTGTGCCAGACCCGCGCGAGGCGGGTGCCGGGGGCGCGGCCTTCGGCGGTGCGCCCGGGGCCCTCGGCCTCGTCGTCGAGCCAGACCGCGCACCAGTCCGCGAGGCGCGGTACGAGCAGCTGCCCGGCGAGCGCCGCGACCAGGTTCTCGTCGAACTGTCCGGCGAGCAGGTCGGAGGCCTCGGCGAGGAAGGTGAGCGCGCCGCGGTTGATCCACTCGGTTTCGTGGGTGGGTCTTCTGGACAGCGGCGCGAGGATCTCGGCGGAGCGCAGGCCGCGGTGCCGGACCTGTTCACCGGCGTACGTCTCGATCTCCTGCATGAGGGGGAGCCCTTCGACGGGCAGCCGGGCCCAGACCGTCTTGGCGCCGGAGCGGTAGGTGATGCCCCAGGACTCGGAGAGGGTGGCGACGAGCTGCAGGCCGCGGCCGTACTCGGGGGTGCCGGGCTGCGGGCCGCGGGGCTCGCCGCGCACGGCGCGCGCCGGGTGGTGGTCGGACACCTCGATGACCAGGGCGTCGGCGCTCTCGCCCGCGTCGCCCTCGTCGAAACGGCACAGGACGTCGACGGCGGTGCCCGCGTGCACGACGGCGTTCGTCACCAACTCGCTGACCAGCAGCACCGAGTCGTCGGCGAGCCGGTCGGTGACGCCGGTCGCGGCGGGCGCCCCGAGGTCGGCCCAGTCGGCGAGCGCCGCCCGGACGAACCGGCGGGCCGCGGCGGGCGCCAGCGGGTTTCCTGGCAGGGTCGTGCGCACCACGGCCAGTGGCCCGGGGCGCGCCGCGGGCTGGGCGGAAGCACGAAAAGCAGTCTCCCGTTGCATCGGAATGGCCCCCACAGTGCGGCTCCTGAGCAGTTCGGACGAATACGCCTCAGGCGACACGGACAGAGTGACAGACTGACTGGGCCCATAAGCACCGAGTTACCGAAGTGGGCCACCATGAGTGAGAACAGTGCTACGCCCGCGCTCGGACGCGGTCAGATTCCGTCATCCGCCGATACGGACACTCCTGCGCGGATTTCGGCCCCGGGTGCCGCCGCGGCTCCCGGCCCAACGCCCCCACCGGCCGTCGCGGATCCGGGTGGCCGATTCCGGCCTCCGGCGGCAGCCGTGGCGTCCGGCGAGATCCGGCCAGCCGACGCGGGCAGCGTCGGTCGCGCCCCAGCGTCCTCGCACCCGCGCCCCCCTGACCCTCTGTCACCACCAACCGCCCCTGTCATAGCGGGACTTGACGCCCCAAAGGGGTCTGGCTCGGCGGCCCCTGACACCCCGCGCGCATCCACGCCACCAGCGCTCGTCCCCTTGCTCACGCCCCCTGCGCCGGAGTGCTCCCACTCGGTTCACGCGGCCGAACAGCGCCCCGGGCGCTCTGTCCGCGCCAAGATCCCGTCCCCGTCCGCGGAGCCGCCCCGGGCCGGGGAGCAGTCCGCGTCCGGCGACGCGTCCACGTCCAGGAAGGCGCCCTCGCCCAGGAAGACGCCCACGCCCGGCAAGGCACGCAAGGTCCCCGCTCCGGCCGGAGCGCCACCCACCGTCGCCGCCCCGGCGCCGTCCCCGGCCCCGGCCCCGGCCCCGGCCCCGGCCGAGCGGTCACCCAAACGCCCGCCCAAGTCCACCCGCACGCCGGACCCGGGCCCCGTCTCCGTGCCGGAGGCGATCCTCGGCGACCCCTCGGGCGCGTCCGCCGCCGATCTGCGCGCCCTGCTCGCCGCCATGCGGGCCGCGCGCGACGGCAAATTCACCAAGGCCCCGCACACCAGCTCAGGCCTGGTCGCCGAGTTGGTCACGGTGTTCAACGAACTGGTGGACCGTTCCACGCACTTCGACGGCGAACTCCTCCGCGTACGCCGGGAGATGGTCCGGCACGGCCGTCTCGACACCCGGTTCACGGCGAGCCCGGGGCAGGGCAGCTGGGCCACCCGGATCATCGAGGTGAACTCTCTCCTGGACTCCCTGGTCGCACCGGCCACGAACGCGACCAGGGTCCTGAACGCGGTCGCGGGCGGCGACCTCACCCAGCGCGTCGACCTGCACGACGGGTCCCGGGAGCTGCGCGGTGATCTGCGCCGCCTGGGGCGCGCCGTCAACACGATGGTCGACCAGTTGTCACTCTTCACGGGCGAAGTGACGCGGGTGGCCCGCGAGGTCGGCACGGAGGGCAGGCTCGGCGGGCGCGCCAAGGTCCGCGGTCTGTCCGGGAGCTGGCGGGACGTGACGGAGGCCGTGAACACGATGGCCTCCCGGCTGACCGCACAGGTCCGCGACATCGCGCTGGTCACCACGGCCGTGGCGCAGGGCGACCTGACGCGCACGGTCACCGTCGAGGCCACCGGTGAACTCCTTGAGCTGAAGCTCACGGTGAACACGATGGTCGAACAGCTCTCCGCGTTCGCGGCGGAGGTGACGCGTGTCGCCCGCGAGGTCGGCACCGAGGGGCGGCTCGGCGGGCGCGCGCAGGCCCGCGGTGTGTCGGGGGTGTGGAAGGACCTCACCGACAACGTCAACTTCATGGCGTCGAACCTCACCTCCCAGGTCCGCAACATCGCCCAGGTCACCACGGCCGTCGCCAACGGCGACCTGAGCCAGAAGATCACCGTGGACGCGCGCGGCGAGATCCTGGAACTGAAGGACACCGTCAACACGATGGTCGACCAGCTCTCCGCCTTCGCCGACGAGGTGACGCGTGTCGCCCGCGAGGTCGGCACCGAGGGCAACCTCGGCGGGCGCGCCCATGTGCGCGGGGTGTCCGGGGTGTGGAAGGACCTCACCGACAACGTCAACTTCATGGCGGACAACCTCACTTCGCAGGTCCGCAACATCGCGCTCGTGTCGACGGCCGTCGCCCAGGGCGATCTGTCGAAGAAGATCACCGTGGAGGCCAAGGGCGAGATCCTGGAGCTGAAGTCGACGATCAACACGATGGTCGACCAGCTCTCCGCCTTCGCCGACGAGGTGACGCGTGTCGCCCGCGAGGTCGGCACCGAGGGCAACCTCGGCGGTCAGGCGCAGGTGCGGGGCGTCAGCGGCGTCTGGAAGGAGCTGACGGACAACGTCAACTTCATGGCGTCGAACCTCACCTCCCAAGTGCGCAACATCGCCCAGGTCACCACGGCCGTCGCCAACGGCGACCTGTCGAAGATGATCACGGTGACGGCGCGCGGCGAGATCCTGGAGCTGAAGGACACCGTCAACACGATGGTGGAGCAGTTGCGCGCCTTCGCCGACGAGGTCACGCGGGTGGCGCGCGAGGTCGGCACGGACGGCAGGCTGGGCGGCCGGGCACAGGTGCTCGGGGTGTCCGGCGTGTGGAAGGACCTCACCGACAACGTCAACTACATGGCGGACAACCTCACCGGGCAGGTCCGCAACATCGCGCAGGTCGCGACGGCGGTGGCGCAGGGCGACCTGTCCAAGAAGATCGACGTGGACGCGCGCGGCGAGATCCTGGAGCTGAAGACCACCATCAACACGATGGTGGACACCCTGTCGTCGTTCTCCTCGGAGGTCACCCGCGTGGCCCGCGAGGTCGGTTCCGAGGGGCAGCTCGGCGGTCAGGCCCGGGTCGAGGGCGTGTACGGCACCTGGAAGCGCCTGACCACGAACGTGAACGAACTGGCGCTGAATCTGACCACGCAGGTCCGCGCGATCGCCGAAGTCGCCTCCGCGGTGGCGCAGGGCGACATGTCCCGCTCCATCACCGTGGAGACCCGGGGCGAGGTCGCCGAGCTGAAGGACAACATCAACCTGATGGTGTCCAACCTGCGCGAGACCACCCGCGCCAAGGACTGGCTGGAGTCCAACCTCGCCCGCCTCGCCGGCCTGATGCAGGGCCACCGGGACCTCATGGAGGTCGCCGACCTGATCCTGCGCGAGCTGACGCCGCTGGTGAACGCCGGGTACGGCGCGTTCTTCCTGGCCGACCCGGACGCGGACGGCACCGTGCCGCTGCAGACGGCGCCCGCCAAGGGTCTCGCCTTCATCGCCGGGTACGGCTCCGCGCAGGGCAGCGCCACCGAGGAGGAGGGCTTCCTCGTCGACACCGGCGGCATGCCCGCGCACGGACTCGTACGGCAGGCGGCCCTGGAGAAGAAGCGCATCCTCCTCGACGAGGTGCCGCCCGACTACATCAAGATCCACTCAGGGCTCGGGGACGCGTCCCCGGCCAGTGTCGTCATCATCCCGATCCTGTTCGAGGACAAGCTGCTCGGCGTCATCGAACTGGCCACGTTCTCCCGCTTCTCCGACGTCCACCTGGCGTTCTTCGACCAGTTCGTGAACACCATCGGCGTCGCCATCAACACCATCATCGCCAACTCCCGCACCGAGTCCCTGCTCAGCGAGTCCCAGCGGCTCGCCACCCAGCTCCAGGAGCGCTCCGACGAACTCCAGCGCCAGCAGGCCGAGCTGCGCCGCTCCAACGCCGAACTGGAGGAGAAGGCGGCGCTGCTCGCCACGTCCTCGCAGTACAAGTCGGAGTTCCTCGCGAACATGTCGCACGAGCTGCGCACCCCGCTGAACTCCCTGCTCATCCTGGCCCGGCTGCTCTCCGACAACCCGGACAACCACCTCTCCGACCAGGAGGTGCAGTTCGCGACCACCATCCACCGCTCGGGCTCCGACCTGCTCCAGCTGATCAACGACATCCTCGACCTGTCGAAGATCGAGGCGGGCCGCATGGACGTACGCCCCAAGAAGCTCCCGCTGATCAAGGTCCTGGACTATGTGCACGCCACGTTCCGGCCGCTCACCATCGACCGCGGCCTCGCCTTCGACGTGACGGTCGGCCACAACGTGCCGCGGGAGATGTTCTCCGACGAACAGCGGCTCCAGCAGATCCTGCGCAACCTCCTGTCGAACGCGGTCAAGTTCACCGCGAACGGCCGCGTCGAGCTGCGCGTGCAGCACGTCACGCACTCACCCGACCCGCTCCTGAGCGACCGCGGCGACCTGATCAGCTTCTCCGTCCAGGACACCGGCATCGGCATCCCGCCCGAACAACTCCCGGTGATCTTCGAGGCGTTCCAGCAGGTCGACGGCACCACCAACCGCAAGTACGGCGGCACCGGACTCGGCCTGTCCATCAGCCGTGAGATCGCCGGTCTGCTCGGCGGCCGCATCACCGCCGAGAGCAGGCCCGGCGAGGGCTCCACCTTCACGCTGTACGTGCCCGTGGTGCACCCCGGCCACGGCGCGGCGGCCGCGGCGTACGCCTCCGCGCGCACCTCGCCCGCCCCCGCCCCGCAGGACGAGACCACCTCGTCGACCACGCACACCCTGCCGGAGACCGACGACAACTGGCCGGCGCCGACCAAACTGGAGGTGTGGAAGGAGGGGCGCGCGGGCCGGATACTGCCGGGCCGCCGGGTGCTCATCGTCGACGACGACATCCGCAACGTCTTCGCCCTGACCCATGTCCTCAGCCGCGTGGGCCTGGTCGTGCTCTACGCCGAGAACGGCCGCGAGGGAATCGAGACGCTTGAGCGCAACCCCGACACCGACCTGATCCTGATGGACATCATGATGCCGGAGATGGACGGCTACGAAACCATCGCCGCCATCCGCCGCACCCCCCGCTGGACCGGCCTGCCGATCGTCGCCCTCACCGCGAAGGCGATGCCCGGCGACCGCGAGAAGGCCATCTCGCAGGGCGCCACCGACTACGTACCGAAGCCGGTGGACGTGGACCAACTCCTGATGGCCGTCTGCGCGCTCCTGGACCCGGAGGGCGCCTCGTTCTACAAACAGGCCAGCACGGCCCTCGAAGACCCCGCCGCCCCGGAGCACCCGACGCCACCCGACTCCGACCAGATGGAAGCCGACCCCCTCAGCCCCGTCGATCTCGTCGCCCCCATCGACCAGATCGACCTCGTTGAACCCCGTGAATTCGTTGACTCGGAGCAGCCCGGTACGCAGGGGGAGCCTGCCGCGCCGCCCACGACTGAGTGAGGCACTTGTCACCATGAGCACAGAGGCGCCGACCGACAACCGCGCCAGCATCCTCCTGGTCGACGACATGGAGGACAACCTGATGGCCCTGGAAGCGGTCCTGGGCTCCCTCAACGAGCCGCTCGTGCGGGCCCGTTCCGGGGAGGAGGCGATGAAGGCGCTGCTGCGACAGCGGTTCGCCGTGATCCTCCTGGACGTGCGGATGCCAGGCATGGACGGCTTCGAAACGGCGTCCAACATCAAGCGCCTCGACCAGACCAAGGACGTGCCCATCATCTTCCTGACCGGCACGGACAACGACGCGGGCTACGCCTTCCGCGGCTACGCGACCGGCGCGGCGGACTACCTCACCAAGCCCTTCGACCCCTGGGTGCTGCGCGCCAAGGTCACCGTCTTCCTCGAACTGCACCGCAAGAACCAGCAGTTGGAGCGCATGCTGGCGCGCGAGCAGGTGCAGTTCGACGAACTGTCCGAACGGCTGTCCGCGATCGAGCGGCATATGGCGGCGAGCAGCCTGACCGACGTACTGGAACTGCGTCACCACGTGGCGCAGATGGAGGAACTGCTGCGGGAGATGCGGCGCGTGCGGGGCACATGAGCCCTGGGGGCACGCGGGCGCTGGGGCCCGCCCGCCCCCGCGCGCGGTCACCACCCCGCGCGCCCGCGTGCGCTCACGCCTCGCGCGAGCCCGCGTACATCTCCTCGATCAGCGACTTGTACTCGCGCTCCACGACCGGCCGCTTCAGCTTCAGGCTGGGCGTCAGCTCGCCGTGCTCGACATCGAGGTCGCGGGGAAGCAGCTTGAACTTCTTGACGGTCTGCCAGCGCTGCAGGCCGTCGTTCAGCTGCTTCACGTACCCCTCGATGAGCGTGACCGTCGCCGGGGCCGCGATCACCTCGGCGTAGGACTTGCCGCCGAGGCCGTTCTCCTCGGCCCAGCCCATGATCGACGGCTCGTCGAGGGCGATGAGCGCGGTGCAGAAGTTCCGGTCGGCACCGTGCACGAGGATGTTGGAGACGTACGGGCACACGGCCTTGAACTGCCCCTCGACCTCGGCGGGCGCGATGTACTTGCCGCCGGAGGTCTTGATCAGGTCCTTCTTGCGGTCGGTGATCCGCAGATAGCCGTCGGGCGACAGCTCCCCGATGTCGCCGGTGTGGAACCAGCCGTCGGACTCCAGGACCTCGGCCGTCTTCTCGGGCTGACCGTGGTAGCCCTCCATCACACCGGGGCTGCGCAGCAGGATCTCGCCGTCGTCCGCGATCCGCACCTCGGTGCCGGGCAGCGGCTTGCCGACGGTGCCGGTGCGGTACGCCTCGCCGGGGTTCACGAAGGACGCGGCGGAGGTCTCGGTGAGGCCGTAGCCCTCCAGGATGTGGATGCCCGCGCCAGCGAAGAAGTACCCGATCTCGGGCGCGAGCGCCGCCGACCCGGACACCGCGGCCCGAAGGCGCCCGCCGAAGGCCTCCCGCAGCTTGCTGTAGACGAGCTTGTCGGCGACCGTGTGCTTGGCACCGAGCCCGAACGGCACCGAGGCCACGCCGGTCCTGCGGAAGTTGTCCTGACTGGTCTTCGCGTACTCCCGGGCGACCTCCGCCGCCCACTGGAAGATCTTGTACTTCGCACCGCCACCGGCCCGCGCCTTGGCCGCGACGCCGTTGTAGACCTTCTCGAAGATGCGCGGCACGGCGGCCATGTACGTGGGCTGCACCACCGGCAGATTCTCGATGATCTTGTCCACGCGGCCGTCGACGGCGGTGACGTGCCCCAGCTCGATCTGCCCGCTGGTCAGCACCTTGCCGAAGACATGCGCGAGCGGCAGCCACAGGTACTGCACGTCGTCGGCCGTGAGCAGCCCCGTGGCCGCGATGGCCTTCGCCATGTACGACCAGTTGTCCTGCGGCAACCGCACACCCTTGGGGCGGCCCGTGGTCCCCGACGTATAGATGATGGTCGCGAGGTGATCGGACCTGATCGCGTCGATCCGCTCCTTGACCACCTGCGGGTTCTTCTCCAGATAGGCGGCGCCGCGGGCCTCCAGCTCGGCCAGCGTCAGCACCCAGCCCTCGGGGTCGTCCGCCGCGGGCTCGACGCCCTCGGCGTCGAACACCACCACATGCTTCAGCTCGGGCAGGTTCGCCCGCTGCTCCCGCGCCTTCGCCAGTTGTTCGGCGTTGTCCGCGATCAGGACGCGGCTGCCGGAGTCGCCGAGGATGAACGCCGACTCCTCGGCGTTGGTCTGCGGATACACCGTCGTCGTGGCCGCCCCGGCGCACAGGATGCCCAGGTCGGCGAGGATCCACTCGACGCGGGTCGCGGAGGCGAGCGCCACCCGGTCCTCGGGGTTCAGGCCCAGGTCGACGAGGCCGGCTGCGATGGCGAAGACCCGCTCGGAGGCCTCCGCCCAGCTCAGCGCCCGCCAGTCGTCCGGCCCCTCGCCGGACGCGGCCGGGACGGGATAGCGGTAGGCCTCGGCGTCGGGTGTGGCCGCGACCCGCTCCAGGAAGAGGTGCGCCACGGAAGGCGGACGGTTCTCGATCAAGGTCTGTGTGTCGCTCACGACATCCTCCGGGCCCGCGACGGTGCGTCCTGACGGTGCGTTCTACTGGCTACATGACTGCGGTCGCTTCGCTCCCGTGCCTCTCCGGGCACTTGTTTAACTTGCGAGTAACCTACGAGCAGTGATCAGAGTAAAGGCCGGACGCCATGTGCGTAAGGGGCTGCAGCCTGTCACTTCCTACAGGTTCCACCTCACAGCAGATCCACCCGCCGGGTGAGGGCGAGACGCGAGGAGCGCCTGCCCGGTCGCCGGGCAGGCGCTCCTCACCACACTTCCGGATCGCGCCGGGGGCTACTTCTTCTTGCCCGAGCCCTCGTCGCTGGACAGCACCGCGATGAAGGCCTCCTGCGGGACCTCCACGGAGCCGACCATCTTCATCCGCTTCTTGCCTTCCTTCTGCTTCTCGAGCAGCTTGCGCTTGCGCGAGATGTCACCGCCGTAACACTTGGCGAGGACGTCCTTGCGGATGGCGCGGATCGTCTCGCGGGCGATGACCCGGGAGCCGATGGCGGCCTGCACGGGCACCTCGAACGCCTGCCGCGGGATCAGCTCGCGCAGCTTGGCGACGAGCCGCACGCCGTACGCGTACGCCGCGTCCTTGTGCGTGATCGCCGAGAACGCGTCGACCTTGTCGCCGTGCAGCAGGATGTCGACCTTGACGAGCTGCGCGGACTGCTCGCCCGTGGGCTCGTAGTCCAGCGAGGCGTACCCGCGCGTCTTGGACTTCAGCTGGTCGAAGAAGTCGAAGACGATCTCCGCGAGCGGCAGCGTGTACCGGATCTCGACGCGGTCCTCGGACAGATAGTCCATGCCGAGCAGCGTGCCGCGCCGGTTCTGGCACAGCTCCATGATCGAGCCGATGAACTCGGACGGGGCGAGGATGGTCGCCCGCACGACGGGCTCGTACACCTCGTCGATCTTGCCCTCGGGGAACTCGCTCGGGTTGGTGACGACGTGCTCGGTGCCGTCCTCCATGATCACGCGGTAGACCACGTTGGGGGCGGTGGCGATCAGGTCGAGCCCGAACTCGCGCTCCAGGCGCTCCCGGATCACGTCCAGGTGCAGCAGGCCGAGGAAGCCGACGCGGAAGCCGAAGCCGAGCGCGGCGGAGGTCTCCGGCTCGTACACCAGCGCGGCGTCGTTGAGCTGCAGCTTGTCCAGGGCGTCGCGCAGCTCCGGGTAGTCGGAGCCGTCCAGCGGATAGAGCCCCGAGAAGACCATGGGCTTGGGGTCCTTGTAGCCGCCGAGCGGCTCCGTGGCGCCCTTGTGCAGGGAGGTGATCGTGTCACCGACCTTGGACTGGCGGACGTCCTTCACACCGGTGATGAGATAACCCACCTCGCCCACGCCGAGCCCGTCGGCGGCGAGCATCTCGGGCGAGTTCGTCCCGATCTCCAGGAGCTCGTGCGTCGCGCCCGTCGACATCATCCGGATCCGCTCACGCTTGTTGAGCTGACCGTCGACGACTCGTACGTACGTCACCACGCCCCGGTACGAGTCGTACACCGAGTCGAAGATCATCGCGCGGGCGGGCGCGTCGGCGACGCCGACCGGCGGCGGGACCTCGGCGACGACCTTGTCGAGCAGCGCCTCCACGCCGAGCCCGGTCTTCGCGGAGACCTTCAGCACGTCGTCCGGGTCGCAGCCGATGAGGTTGGCCAGCTCCTCGGAGAACTTCTCGGGCTGGGCCGCCGGCAGGTCGATCTTGTTGAGCACCGGAACGATCTTGAGGTCGTTCTCCATCGCCAGATACAGGTTGGCGAGGGTCTGCGCCTCGATGCCCTGGGCCGCGTCGACCAGGAGGACCGTGCCCTCGCAGGCCGCGAGCGAACGGGAGACCTCATAGGTGAAGTCCACGTGGCCGGGGGTGTCGATCATGTTCAGGATGTGCGTCGTGCCCTCGTCGGGGCCCTCGGTCGGGGCCCAGGGCAGACGCACGGCCTGGGACTTGATCGTGATGCCGCGCTCGCGCTCGATGTCCATACGGTCGAGGTACTGGGCGCGCATCTGCCGCTGCTCGACCACACCGGTCAGCTGCAGCATGCGGTCGGCAAGCGTGGACTTGCCGTGGTCGATGTGCGCGATGATGCAGAAATTGCGGATCAGAGCCGGGTCGGTACGGCTCGGCGCGGGCACATTCTTAGGGGTCGCGGGCACGCAGGGTCCTGTCTCTTGAGGCGCCTTATGCCTCGGGTCGGATCGATACGTAGCCTCCATCGTCCCACGGGTGGGCCGCGAGGATCGGTTTGGGCCGGTCGCGGGGCGACTGGTAACGTGGGCAGCTGTGTCTCTCAGCCCTCTCGGCCGCGTGGCACATGTCAGAGAAATCAGCAGTACCTGAACCTGAGAAGGCTCTTTCGTGGCGAACATCAAGTCCCAGATCAAGCGGAACAAGACCAACGAGAAGGCGCGCCAGCGCAACAAGGCCGTCAAGTCCTCGCTGAAGACCGCGATCCGCAAGGCCCGCGAGGCCGTTGCCTCCGGTGACACCCAGAAGGCGACCGAGCTGACCCGCGAGGCTTCGCGCCAGCTCGACAAGGCCGTCTCCAAGGGCGTCATCCACAAGAACCAGGCCGCCAACAAGAAGTCGGCGCTTGCTTCGAAGGCCGCGTCCCTCTAAGGCCGACCAGTGATGTAACCGCCGGGAGGACCAGAGCGGGCCCTCTCTCATCCGCTCCCGACCGGCACCCCGATCCACACGCGGCCTGCGTTCGCCACGCGGGTGTGGATCTTTGAAGAGCTTGAACCGAAGACCCCGTGCGCTGCCCTTCCCCAGGGTGGTGCGCGGGGTTCTTCGGTTTTCGGGGCTTCGGGTCGGCTTCGGGGCTTCGGGTCGGCTTCGGGGCTTCGGGTCGGCTTCGGGGCTTCGGGTTTCAGGAAAGGGCGGGGTCGCCGGGCCTTCGGGAAGGGGCGGGGGCTGTCGGGGTCCGGGGCGGAGCCCCGGTTTCGGGAAGGGGCGGGCTCGGGGGAAAGAAAATCCCGCCGCAACGGCGAGCACCCCCACGAACCATCCCGGCGGTGCCCACACCGCCCCCCAGAGCGGGAAAACCTACCCCCGGCGAAGCCGAGCCGCCCGGGCAACGGCGACGACGGCCTTCTCCAAGGCGTACGCGGGGTCGTCCCCACCCCCCTTGACGCCCGCGTCAGCCTCCGCACAGGCCCGAAGCGCCACAGCAACCCCGTCCGGCGTCCACCCCCGCATCTGCTGCCGCACCCGATCGATCTTCCACGGCGGCATCCCCAGCTCACGAGCAAGATCAGCGGGACGCCCACCCCGCGCGGACGACAGCTTCCCGATCGCCCGCACCCCCTGCGCCAACGCGGAAGTGATCATCACGGGCGCGACCCCGGTCGCGAGCGACCACCGCAGCGCCTCCAGGGCCTCCGCCGCCCTCCCCTCCACGGCCCGGTCGGCCACCGTGAAGCTGGACGCCTCCGCCCGCCCCGTGTAGTACCGCCCGACGACCGCCTCGTCGATCGTGCCCTCGACATCCGCGACGAGCTGCGCCGCGGCGGACGCGAGCTCCCGCAGATCACTGCCGATGGAGTCGACCAGGGCCTGGCACGCCTCGGGCGTCGCCGACCGCCCCAGCGCCCGGAACTCACCCCGCACGAAGGACAGCCGGTCCGCGGGCTTGGTCATCTTCGGGCAGGCCACCTCCCGCGCCCCCACCTTGCGCGCGGCATCGAGGAGCCCCTTGCCCTTGGCCCCGCCCGCGTGCAGCAGCACCAGGGTGATCTCCTCGACGGGCGCCCCCAGATACCCCTTCACGTCCTTGACGGTGTCCGCCGACAGGTCCTGCGCATTGCGTACGACGACGACCTTGCGCTCGGCGAACAGCGACGGGCTGGTCAGCTCGGCGAGTGTGCCGGGCCCCAGCTGGTCGGGGGTGAGGTCACGGACGTCGGTGTCGGAGTCCGCGGCCCGCGCGGCGGCGACGACCTCCTGCACGGCGCGGTCGAGCAGCAGGTCCTCCTGCCCCACGGCGACCGTGACAGGAGCGAGCGGATTGTCGTTTGCGTTCTTCCTGGCCATCGCGGTCAAGCATCCCACGCACCACTGACAGCTCCGGTCGAGGCGGCATCCGGCGGGCGCAGCGGGGGGCGGGGCCGAGGACAGGGGGCCAGGACCGCCGGGCGGGTCCGAGGGCGGGGGGCCGGGACCACCGGGCGGGTCCGAGGGCGGGGGGCCGGGACCACCGGGCCGGACGCGGGGCGCAGCCCGACGTCGCCGTATCGGAGAATGGGCAGGTGACCGACGTACGACATGTCCTGGTGCTGCCCGACCGCGACGCCGCGGAACAGCTCGCCGAAGAGCTCCCCGACCGCTTCGGCATCCCCGACGAACCCCAGCTCGTCCGGGACGCACTGGCCGGCGAGGACGACGCGGAGGACGCCCAGTGGCTGGTGGTCGTCGAGGACCCCGAGCGCCGCCTCGACCCGAAGGAACTGGACGCGCTGGCGGCCGAGTTCGAGGGTTGGCTGGAGGCACCCTAGGCCTTGTCTGACGGGTCGGCGTGGAGCAGGTGTGCGCCGGGTCGGTGCGGAGCAGGCGTCCGCCGGGTCGGTGCGGAGCAGGGAGCGGCGAGCCTCGGGTCAGGCCTTGGGCAGGACCTGGATGTCCAGCTCGATGGTGATGCTGGCGCCGACCGCCGCGATCCCCCGGGCGAGCATCGTCTGCCACGTGATCGTGAAGTCGTCGCGGTGCAGCTCGGTCGTCGCCCGGCACGCGGCCCGCGTCTCCCCCTCGAGCCCGTGCCCGACCCCCAGGTACTCCGTGTCCAGGGTGACCGTCCGCGTCACACCGTGCAGCGACAGGGCGCCCGTGATCGCCCAGCGCGCACCACCCTTGTGCACGAACTTGTCGCTGTAGAACTCCATCGTCGGGAACCGTGCCACGTCCAGGAAGTCACTCGACCGCAGATGGTCGTCGCGCATCTTGACGGCCGTGTCGATGGAGGACGCGTCGATCACGACATGCATCGCGGAGTCCTCCATCCGCTCGGCGAGACGTATCGCCCCCGCGAACGTGTTGAACCGGCCGTGGATCCGCGCGAGCCCGATGTGCCGCGCCGTGAACGCGATCGAGGAGTGCATCGGGTCGATGTCCCAGTCCCCGGACTCCGGCAGCCCCGGGAGCGGCGCCACCTGCAGCGTCACATCTCCCATCGACGCGTGCGCGCCCTCGCCCACCGTGACGTTCGCCCGGTACGGCGTGAACCCCTCCGCCGACACCGCGAGCCGGTACTCCCCCGCCGGAACCGTCGCGACGAACGACCCGAACGGATCCGTCCCACCACTGACGATCTTGCGGCCCATGGTGTCGCTGACCGAAAGCTCCGCGTGCCGCACCGCCTCATTGACGGGATCGAGCACCCGGCAACTGAGCACCCCCGCGCCGGTCGGCACCGTCATCGCCGACAGCGGCCCGGACCGCCCGCCCCGGCCCCAACGGTTTCCCAGCCAACGGCCGAACACTGCGACACACCCCGCACACCTTGACAACACCTGCAACAAAAAGGCATTCGATCACCGTTGCGGCATTCGATGCAAACGCAACCACTTCAACAAGAACATTGCGGAATTGACCGGGAGCGCCTGCACTGTCCCGCTAGCCCCAATTAACAGTTCCGCCCCACTTCGCCTCCCCCTCCCCTCCCCTCCGGGGGGCTCCCCCTCCCCCTCCCCTCCCCCCGCCCCGTCGCCCTGGCCTCACCCACACGGCCAGGGCGACGCCCCGCCCCCACCTCACCTGCGCGTCGTCACCCCCAGCTCGGCCGCCTCGTCCTCGCCCGCAGCCGGGCCTCTCCCCGGTGGCTGCGCCCGCGCCCCGGCCCGCCCTCCGGTCACCGCGATGGCGCCGCTCGTGTCTGTCCGCAGCACCTGTGCGCCCCCGGCACGCAGCGCCGCGACCGTCCGGGGCGAGGGGTGTCCGTACGGGTTGTCCTCGCCGCACGAGACCAGCGCGAGCCGTGGTCCCACCCGTCGCAACAGCAACGGGTCTTGGTACGCCGACCCGTGATGCGCGACCTTCAGCACATCCACCCGTGGCAGCGCGGCGCCCGCCGGAGTGCGCAACAGGGCCCGCTGGGCCGGTGGTTCCAGGTCGCCGAGGAGGAGCAGGGTGAGCCCCGCGACCCGGGCGAGGAGGGTGACGCTGGCGTCGTTCGGCCCCTCCGGCCGCACCCCCGGAGCAGGTGGCGGCCAGAGCACCTGCCACTCCAGCGGCCCGGCACGTCTCCGCTCCCCTGCGACGGCCCGCGTCAGGGGAATCCCCCGCGCGGCCGCCTGTCCGCGCACGAACTCGGCCTGCCCCGACGGCTCCTGGAATCCCGTCGTCTGGATCGCCCCCACCGACCGCCCCCGCAGCACCCCGGGCAGCCCCGCCACATGATCCGCGTGAAAGTGCGTCAGCAGGATCAACGGCACCCGCGTGACGCCGAGCGAGCGCAGACACCGGTCGACGAGAACGGGATCGGGCCCCGCGTCGACGACCACCCCGGCGCCCCCGCCCGCCGCGAGCACGGTTGCGTCGCCCTGCCCCACATCACACATCACCAGACGCCACCCCTGCGGCGGCCAGCCCGCGATGACCCGGGTGAGCGGCGGGGGTTGAACGACCGTCAGCAGGAGCAGCAGCACGCATCCCGCACTCAGCCACGGATGCCGGGCGAGCCTGCGGCAGGCCAGGACCACGGCGACGGTGACGATCGCGAGCAGCAACGCGCCGCTCCAACTGCCCGGCCAGTCGATGCCGTTCCCTGGCAGCGCCGCCCCTGTCCGGGCGATTCCAGCGATCCAGCCCACGGGCCAACTCGCGCACCACGTGAGCGCCTTGGCCGCCGGCATCGCCACGGGCGCCACCGCGAGCGCCGCGAACCCCAGCACGGTGGCGGGCGCGACGGCGAACTCCGCGAGCAGGTTGCACGGCACCGCGACCAGGCTCACCCGCGCCGCGAGCACCGCCACGACCGGCGCGCACACCGCCTGCGCCGCCGCCGCGGCCGCCAGCGCCTCGGCCGGCCGCCCCGGTACGCCCCGCCGTCGCATCGCCGCGCTCCACCTCGGCGCCAGCGTGAGCAGCGCCCCCGTCGCCAGGACGGACAGCAGGAAGCCGTAACTCCGCGACAGCCAAGGATCGTACAACACCAGGAGCAGCACCGCCGTGGCCAGCGCGGGCAGCAGTGATCTGCGCCGGCCCGTGCCGATGGCCAGCAGCACGATCAGACCGCAGGCCGCCGCCCGCAGCACGCTCGGCTCCGGTCTGCACACGATGACGAACCCGAGCGTCAGCCCTCCGCCGAGCAGCGCCGTCGTCCGTAGCGGGATGCCCAACCTCGGCGCGAGCCCGCGCCGTTCCGCCCGGTGGGCCGTGCCGGGCGGCCCGATGAGCAGCGCCAGGACGATGGTGAGGTTCGCTCCGCTGACCGCGAGAAGGTGAGTGAGGTCGGTCGCTCGGAACGCCTCGTCCAGGTCCGGCGGCACCCGCGAGGTGTCCCCGATCACCAGCCCCGGCAACAGCGCGCGGGCATCATCCGGCAGCCCGTCCGTCGCCTCCCTCAGCCCCGCCCGCAGGTCCCCCGCGAACCGCTGCGTCGCCGACGGCGCCTCGACGACCTGCGGCGCCCGCCCCTCCGGCACCCGCAGGACGGCCGCGATCCGCTCGCTGTCCGACCACGGCACCGCGAGGCTTCCGCGCACCCGCAGCCGCGTGGACGGCAACAGGTCCAGCCACGGCGATCCTCGCGGCCGCACGTCCGTGGCCCCGGCACGTACGCCTTCCGATGGGCCGCCGACTCCGGCCGGGCCGACATCACCGGAAGCAGTGTCCGGGCCACGTCCGTCATCCGCCCGCCAGGTCCCCTGCCCCGAGCCCGCGTCGCCCCTCTCTCCCGGCTTCTCCCGCTGGCCTGTCTCCTTCTCCTCCTTCCTCTCCTCGCGCACGATGACCAGCACCGGCGCCCGCGTCCCGCTCGTCGTACCGTCGGCTTCCTTGACTCGGACGACCTCCCCGTTCAGCACGATGGACGGCGGAGCCGCGCGGTCGCCGGTCACCCGGGGGCGCGTACGGCGTGGGTCCGATGTCACCTCCACCTCCGCCGTCACCTCGGCGTATCGCTCTGCGAGTTCGGGTACCGGGCCGCGGTGCAGGTCCGCCCCGTGCAGCCCGGCTGAGGCAGCCGACGCCGCGGCGCACAGCAGGATCGCGGCCACACTCACCCGGCCCCACGCGAGTCGGCCCCTTCTCTGGGTCCGGATACGCCCTCCCTGGGCGTCGGCGCGGCCTCCCTGGACGTCGGCGCGCCCTGCTCCGGCGTGGCCTTCCCCTACTCGTGCGGGGGCGCGCCCTCCCGTCGGGGCGTGGACACCCCCGGCGCGGGCCTGCCCGGCCCCGCATCCCCATGCGGTCCACGTCACCAGAAGCGCTCCGGCCACCGCCACGCAGACCACGACCGCGCCGACCACCACGCGGGGTGGGGCGTCCAGCGCGAGGGCCGCCGCTGCCCAGGCCGCGAGGGCGGGTGGCACCAGGCGAAGGTCGGCGGGGCCCTCTTGTCGCGGGGCGGCGGGGGCGTGGTGGCGCGGGTCGGCAGAGTCGTGGTGGCGTGGGTCGGAGGGGCCGTCCTGATGCCGGTCGGGCGCGCTGGGGCGGGCATCAGGCCCGCCGGGGGTGGTCGCCCGGCGCCTCATGAACGTCGCCGCACCCCTCGTCGCCGCACCCCTCGTCCCCTCGCGCCTCGCTTCCGCCCTCGCGTCCCTCGCCGCCGTACCCGCCATCCGCCTCGTCGCCATCCCCGTGCGCCTCATGGCCGCACAAGGTTCTGCAGATCGGCGAACCTCTTCTCGCCGATGCCGTTCACTTCCCGGAGTTCGTCCACCGAGCGGAATCCCCCGTGCTCCGTGCGGTAGTCGATGATGTGCTGCGCCAGGACCGGGCCCACCCCCGGCAGGGTGTCCAGTTGCTCGGCGGTGGCGGTGTTGAGCCCGACGGGTCCTGCCGCCGCGCCGGCGCCCCCTGTCAGCCCGGCCGCCGTGCCCCCGGCCGTCGGTCCGGGGCCGGACCCCGGTGGGACGGCTGGCGCGGAGCCCGGCTCCGGTGGGACGGGGCCGCCCACCACGATCTGCTCGCCGTCGATGAGGAGCCGAGCCCGGTTGAGCCCGTCCGCCTTCGTACCGGGGCGGACCCCGCCCGCCGCCCGCAGCGCGTCGGCCACGCGGGAGCCTCCCGGCAGTCGTTGCACACCAGGGCTGCGGACCTTGCCCCTGACGTCCACGACGACGCCTGCCGCCGCGCCCGCGCCGCTCCCCGCACCGGTGGCGTCGCCCGGCGCGCCCTGTGGGAGCCCTCCATCGGGCGCGGGCGGCGTCCCGGGCGACGGTGATGGTCCTGGCTCTCCGCCGGGCCCCGCCGCTTCGCCCACCACGTCCGGTGCCCGGACCGGCTGGGTCCGCCCGGTCCAGAAGTGCTGCGCCGCGAAGACCGCGGCCACGGTCAGGACCAGGCCGAGCGCGATGACGCTCCGCCGCTCCAGGCCGCACCGCAATCGGAGCCAGAGCGGCAGCCTCTCCCGTACGGCGAGCCCGGCCCGCACCCGCCACGACGGCCCCGTTCGGGCATCGGCCCCGGAACCCTCCTCCGCCGCCGCACCCGTCTCTCCCGCAGGGTCCACCGGACCAACGGGGCCCACCCGGCCCGTCCGGTCCACCGCGTCCACCGCGTCCACCGCGTCCACCGCGTCCAGAGGGTCCACCCGGCGATCCGGGCCCGCCGGGTCCACAACACCCCCAGCACCCCCACCACTCCAACCATCAACACTCCCAACCCAATCGGGAGTTCGACGCCACCCACGCTCGGGCGTCACAGGCGCCAGAGGCAACGTCGGAGCCCGCCCCCGCCCTCCTCCCCTCACGCCCGGCTCAGCGAACAGCGCCTCGGCCCGCAGCCGCATGGCCTCCGCCGCCGCGCGCCTGCGTCGGGCCCGGCGCCGAGCGTGGCGTCGCGTCGCGTGCCCCACGGCCACGCGGTGTTCCTGTGCGCGCCCGCCCGAGCCCGGGGCCCGCCCCGGGCCGCTGTGCGTCGGGCCTGCCGAACCGTCGCCCAGCGAGCCTGCCGCGCCGTCGCCCGGCGAGCCCACCGCACCGCCGCTTACCGTCTCCGAAGCTGATCCAAGTCCCATGCCGAAAACGCTAGGCACCGCCACGGAAACTTGTTGATCTTGCTCAATTCCCGGGGATTACCCAGCAGTTGTGGATAACACCGTCACTCGCACGAGTGAACCTCGCCCACGCGGAGGCGAGACCAGACCCCACCGAGACGAGACCGCCTCACCGGGACCAGGTCACCCCACCTCACCGAGGCGAGACCACAGCCCCGAGCAGCCCGGGCCCGGTGTGCGCCCCGATCACCGCGCCCACCTCGCTGACGTGCAGGTCGACGAGGCCCGGGACACGGTCCCGGAGGCGTTCCGCGAGGGTCGCCGCGCGCTCGGGCGCCGCGAGGTGGTGCACGGCGATGTCCACCTCGTGCGCCCCGGCCCGCTCGATCACGATCTCCTCCAGACGGGCGATCGCCTTCGACGCCGTGCGGACCTTCTCCAGCATCTCGATGCGACCGTCGTCCAGCGAGAGCAGCGGTTTCACGGCGAGCGCGGAGCCCAGGAGCGCCTGGGCGGCGCCGATGCGGCCGCCGCGACGCAGGTAGTCGAGGGTGTCGACGTAGAAGTACGCGGACGTCGCCGCGGCCCGTTTCTCCGCGGCCGACACCGCCTCGTCCATCGTGCCGCCCGAGTCGGCGGTCTCGGCCGCGGCGAGGGCGCAGAAGCCGAGGGCCATCGCGACCATGCCGGTGTCGACGACGCGGACCGGCACGGGTGCCTCGCGGGCGGCGAGGACGGCGGCGTCGTACGTTCCGGAGAACTCGGCCGACAGGTGGAGCGAGACGATGCCGGTGGCGCCCGCCTCCGCGACCTTGCGGTAGGTCTGGGCGAAGACCTCGGGGCTGGGGCGCGAGGTGGTCACGGGGTGGCGTTTCTGCAGGGCCAGCGCGAGCGAGCGGGCGGAGATCTCGGTGCCCTCTTCGAGTGCCTGATTGCCGAGTACGACCGTCAGCGGCACCGCGGTGATGTCGTGCCGCTCCATCGTCCGCTGCGGCAAGTAGGCCGTTGAATCGGTGACGATCGCGACATGGCGGGACATGAGCTGGAGATTACCCGCAGGAACCCTGGTGCGGCAGTCCGACCCCTGCACGCGGGCGACGGGGGCGACGTGCTCCGACGGGGCTCCGGGGATGCCTAAGGGGCGGTCCGGCCGTGGCCTTGGCGGCGGGCCCCGCGGGTCAGGTGGTGCTCTCGGGCTTGGGCTTCTTCTGCCAGGGGTACGTCGGCTGCGGTGCCGGCGGCGTGATGGCGGGCCTGGTCGGCTCCTGGGCGGCGCGGTCCCCGTCGGCCGCGCGGGCGGATTCCCCCGGCCGGGACGGCTTGTTCAGGTCGGCCGCCGCGGAGTCGGACGCGGTCTTGGCCTGGTCGGTCCGCGGGGCCGTCGCGGGGTCGGACCAGGAGGTGAGGGGCTGGTCGTCGGACGGTCCGGCCGTCCAGTGCCGCAGCGCGCCCGCTTCCATGTCGATCTGCTCGCTGAGCAGGTCCAGGTCGTCGTCCGCGAACTTGTGGGCGCGGTCGCGGGCCGCCCAGCGGAGTGAGTCGGCGGCCTTGACGATCTGCTCGGTGCGCTCCTTCAGGGCGGGCAGGCGCTGGCTGAGCTCGATGCGGTCGGGCTCCCGCTCCAGGCGCTTGAGGTCGTCGTCCAGCTCGTGGCCGTGGGCGCTCAGGCGCTGGAAGAGCGCCAGGGACTCGTGCAGCGAGGAGTCCTCGGCGACGCCCGCGCGCAGCGAGTCCTGGGTGGCCCGCATGGAGGTGCGCAGCCGCAGCCGCAGCTGGGCCAGCTCACCGACGGCGCCTGGCTGGGCGAAGGTCCGCGCGCGCAGCGTGGTGTCCTCCACCGTGCGGCGGGCCTGCGTGATCGTGCGGTCCATGCCGCGGCGGGCCGCGCCGACCGCCTTGACCACCGCATACGCTCCCAACGCCAGGAACAGCACGAAGAGCAGCGCGACCACTGCGATCACGGCTTCCACGATGCTTCTCCTTCGGCCCGGCGAATCGGTCCCCGGCGGTTCGGGGTGGTGCGAGGGGTGGTGCGGGGTGGTGCGAGGTGATGCCGACGGCGCCGATCTCTCCGTCTCCTCCACGGTAAACGCAGCAGGCCTCCTGAGGGTTCCAGCGGAACCCCCAAGCTGCCCGTAGGGGACTACCCCGATGCGCGTCGCCCGACCCGCAGTTGACCGGTCACCCAGGTCCGCGGCGGCCAGCCGCTACCCGCCCCGGCCCGCCGCCATGCAGCCGCCGACCCGCCGCCGACCCGCCACGACCAAAAGCGGCGGGCCCCTGGGGGCCCGCCGCTCACCGACCGCGCCGGACCAGTCGGCCCGACAGATCAGCTCAGCCGGTCAGCTCACCGATCGGCTCCGCCGACCTGCTCCGCCGATCCGCTCGGCCCGACCACACCACCCCGGTCAGACCGAATCGCCCCTCACGCCGGAACGATGTTCACCAGCTTCGGCGCTCGCACGATGACCTTTCGGATGTCCGCGCCGGCCAGCGCGGCGACCACGCGCTCGTCCCCCAGGGCCGCCTTCTCCAGTTCCTCATCGGAGATGGCGGGCGGGACCTCCAGGCGGGCCTTGACCTTGCCCTTGATCTGCACGACGCAGGTCACGGTCTCGTCCACGACGTACGCGGGGTCGGCGACCGGGAAGTCCTGGTGGACGACCGAGTCGGTGTGGCCCAGCTTGCGCCACAGTTCCTCGGCGATGTGCGGGGCCAGCGGGGCGACCAGCAGCACCAGGCGTTCGGCGACGGAGCGCGACACGGGGCCCGTCGCCTTGGTCAGGTGGTTGTTCAGCTCGGTGATCTTGGCGATGGCGGTGTTGAACCGCATGCCGTCCAGGTCCTGGCGCACGCCGTCGATCGCCTTGTGCAGCGCCCGCAGGGTGTCCTCGTCGGGCTCGGCGTCGGTGACGGTCAGCTCGCCGGTGGCCTCGTCGACGATCAGGCGCCACATGCGCTGCAGCAGCCGGTACTGGCCGACGACCGCGCGGGTGTCCCAGGGGCGCGAGACGTCCAGGGGGCCCATCGCCATCTCGTACAGGCGCAGCGTGTCGGCGCCGTACTCCTCGCACATCTCGTCCGGAGTGACGGCGTTCTTCAGGGACTTGCCCATCTTGCCCAGCTCGCGCTTGACCGGCTCGCCTTCGAAGAAGAACTTCCCGTCGCGCTCCTCGACCTCGGTGGCGGGCACCGGGAAGCCGCGGCTGTCGCGGTAGACGTAGGCCTGGATCATGCCCTGGTTGAACAGCTTGTGGAACGGCTCGGCGGACGAGATGTGGCCCAGGTCGAACAGGACCTTCGACCAGAAGCGGGCGTACAGCAGGTGCAGTACGGCGTGCTCGGCGCCGCCGACGTACAGGTCGACGCCGCCGGTGGGCTGGCCCTCGCGGGGGCCCATCCAGTAGCGCTCGGCGTCGGGGGCGACCAGCTGCTGGTCGTTGTGGGGGTCCAGGTAGCGCAGTTCGTACCAGCACGAACCGGCCCAGTTGGGCATGGTGTTGGTCTCGCGGCGGTAGCGGCGCGGGCCGGCGCCGTCGCCCAGGTCCAGGGTGACGTTGACCCAGTCCTCGTTGCGCGACAGCGGGGTTTCGGGCTGGGTGTCGGCGTCGTCCGGGTCGAAGGTGCGCGGGCTGTAGTCGTCGACCTCGGGGAGTTCCAGGGGCAGCATGGACTCGGGCAGCGAGTGGGCCACGCCGTCCTCGTCGTAGACGATCGGGAAGGGCTCGCCCCAGTAGCGCTGGCGGCTGAACAGCCAGTCGCGCAGGCGGAAGTTGACGGTGCCCCGGCCGATGCCCTTGCGCTCCAGCCACTCGGTGATGCGGGCCTTGGCCTCGACGACCACCAGGCCGTCCAGGGTGACGTCGTCTCCGGAGGAGCCGATGATCTTCGCCTCGTAGGAGTCGAAGGAGTCGTCCCACGTGGACGGGTCGGTGCCGCGGTCGTCGGCGGGCTCCACGACGCAGCGCATCGGCAGCTCGAAGGCGCGCGCGAAGGCGAAGTCGCGGGAGTCGTGCGCGGGGACGGCCATGATGGCGCCGGTGCCGTAGCCCATCAGGACGTAGTCGGCGATGAAGACCGGGACCTGCTCGCCGCTGACGGGGTTCGTCGCGTACGCGCCGGTGAAGACGCCGGTCTTCTCCTTGGCGTCGGCCTGGCGCTCGACGTCGGACTTGGCGGCGGCGAAGGCGCGGTACTTGGCGACGGCCTCGGCGGGGGTGGCGTGGCCGCCCGTCCACACGTCGTGGGTGCCTTCGGGCCAGGTGGCCGGGACGATGGTGTCGACCAGTTCGTGCTCGGGCGCCAGGACCATGTAGGTGGCGCCGAACAGGGTGTCCTGGCGGGTGGTGAAGACGGTGATGGCGTCGCCTTCGGAGCCGACGGGGAAGTCGACGCGCGCGCCTTCGGAGCGGCCGATCCAGTTGCGCTGCTGCAGCTTGATGGCCTCGGGCCAGTCCAGCGCGTCCAGGTCGTCGAGCAGGCGGTCGGCGTAGGCGGTGATGCGCATGTTCCACTGGCGCAGCTTGGCCTTGAAGACGGGGAAGTTGCCGCGCTCGGAGCGGCCGTCGGCGGTGACTTCCTCGTTCGCGAGGACGGTCCCCAGGCCCGGGCACCAGTTGACGGGGGCGTCGGAGGCGTACGCCAGACGGAAGCCGCTCAGGACGTCGGCGCGCTCCTGGGCGTCCAGGGCGCTCCACGCGCGCGTGGAGTCCGGTACGGCGCGCTCACCGCTGTCGAACTGGGCGATCAGGTCGGCGATGGGGCGGGCCTTCTTCGCCTCGTCGTCGTACCAGGAGTTGAAGATCTGCACGAAGATCCACTGGGTCCACTTGTAGTAGTCCGGGTCGATCGTCGCGAAGGAGCGGCGCTTGTCGTGGCCAAGGCCCAGGGCGCGCAGCTGTGCCTTCATGTTCTCGATGTTGGCTTCCGTGGACACGCGCGGGTGCGTGCCGGTCTGCACGGCGTACTGCTCGGCGGGCAGGCCGAAGGCGTCGAAGCCCAGGGAGTGCAGGACGTTGTGGCCCGTCATGCGCTGGAAGCGGGCGAAGACGTCGGTGGCGATGTAGCCCAGGGGGTGGCCGACGTGCAGGCCCGCACCCGAGGGGTACGGGAACATGTCCATGATGAACTTCTTGGGGCGCGCGGCGAGGGCCGGGTCGCCGGCCAGGTCGCCGCTCGGGTTGGGTGCTTCGTACGTGCCGTTCGCGTCCCAGAAGTCCTGCCAGCGTGCCTCGATCTCGGCCGCCAGGGCTGCCGTGTAGCGGTGCGGGGCGGCTGCCTCGGCGGCGGGGGCGCCTCCCGCGCCCGCCGCGCCTTCAGCAGTGGCGGAGGAATTCGTCTCGCTCATGGTCCTCAAAGCTCCATCGATCGTCTCTGCCTGCGGAAATGACCGGACGGCCAAATAAAAATGCCCCTCGCACAGGAGGGGACGCCGCGCCGATTCCGACCGCGCTCACTGGGCGGTCGGGACTGATCAGCGCGGCCCGCTAAGCAGAAGGCGTACGGCACGCATGGCGTCAGGGTACCGCAGCGCTTCGGAGCCGGGCCACGCGCTTTGTCCGTATCCCCCGGAGAGCCGTGGCGCATCCCCGGGGAGCCCGGGAACCCCACCCCTGGCCAAGGGTTACTCCGCGTACCGACCACTATCGGGGCAACACCAAGATCGAGTCGCGCTTTGATAACAACGCAATAACTCAAACCACGTACCCATCGGTATGGCTCGACTTAGCATGCGGCGACCGAACCATTTCGGAGTCGCCCCCATGAACCCTCTGAACCCGCACCGCAAGAGCCGCGGAAGCCCCCCGTCGCCCGCGACGCCGCCGCGGCGCTCCCCCTCGCCGCGGCGCTCCGCCCCGGCGTCCGCGCCCTTCCCGCCGCCCGCACCACCGGCGTTTCCCTCCTTCCGCGCGCCGGGCAGAGCGGCCCGCGGCATCGTCACCACGGCCGCGCTGCTGCTGATACCCCTGCTCGTGTTCGCGGGCGGCGACGACTTCCGCGCCGCTCTCGACTTCACCACCGGCGTCCTGTCGCTGGTCTCCCTGACGGCGTCGGTGATGTGGGGCCTGGTCGCCTCCGACCGGCTCTTCCTGCGCTCGCGCCAGCGGCTGCTCGCCCAGGCCGTGCACCGGGCCACGGCGGTCGCGTCCGTGGGCTTCCTGCTGCTGCACGGCACCGTGAAGCTCGCCCTCGACCATGTGTCCGCGGTGGGCGCCCTGGTGCCCTTCGGGCTCGGCTTCACGGGAGGCGACGGGCTCATCGGCCTGGGCTCGCTCGCCGGACTCCTGATGATCACCACCAGCGTCACCGGTGCCCTGCGCAGCGCCTTCGCCTCGCCGGTCCAGGTCGCGTCCCGGTGGCGGGCGCTGCACACGCTGGCCTACCCGGCCTGGTGCGCGGCCCTGATCCACGGCCTGTACGCGGGCCGCCCGCCGAAGCCGTGGGTGGTGGCCCTGTACTGCCTGTGCCTGATCGCGGTCGCCGGAGCGGTGGCGCTGCGCGCGGCGCCGCGTCCGGTCAAGCGCAAGGTGGCCGCCCGGATCTTCGCCCTCCTCGAACCCGACGCCCGGCCCGCGCCCGACGCCCGGCCCGCGCCCGACCGCGCCCGCCGCGAGACCCCCGCACCCACCCGGGACACCGCGTCGGCGCCGCTGCCCGGCACCTCGTCGGGCCGCGCCGCCACCTCGGCCGACCAGCCCCCGGTCGTCGGCATCGCCGCCGCCTACCGCGCGCTGGCCGCCCCCTCGGGGCCCGACTCGTCGTTGCCCCTGGACCTCCAGCCGACCGAGGTCCTGCCCACCATGACCCCCCGCTGGCCGGCCCCCTCCCCGCCCCCTCCCGCCGAGGCCCCCTCGGCCCCGTTGCCGTACGACTCCGTAGACAACGACTACGACTCCGTAGCGAGCGGATACGACTCCCTGGACGCCGGTTACGGGCCCACAGGCAGTGGTGACGGCCGCCGCGACTCCCAGGACACCCAGCACGACTACGGAGACAGGGGTTTCGGCTCCGGGGACACCGACCCGTACGGCGCCTCGTACGACACCGGCCCGCAGCCCGCCTACCACCCGCCCGTGCAAGACCCCGCGCATCCCGTGCGCCCCGCGCACGACCCCGTGTACGACGACGGCCCCGCCACCCAACAGCTACCCGGCCCCTTCCAGGCGCCCAGCAGCGGCGAACCCTGGAACGCGTCCACCGGAGGCAGCAAGTGAACGCGTCACTGCCCGATGTCCCCGAAGTCCGCGTCGTCGGGCTTCCGCTGCTGACCTCGGGCTTCGATCTGGTCGAGCGGCTCGACCTGGCCATGCACCTGAAGGTGCACGGCCCGCTGGAACCCATCGCGGGCGAGCAGCTCGCCACGCTGGCCGAGCAGATCTCGCTGCGTGGCCGCGGCGGCGCGGGTTTCCCGTTCGCCAAGAAGCTGCGGGCCGTCGCCGAGGCCGCGATCCGCCGGGGCGTGCGCCCTGTGGTCGTCATCAACGGCAGCGAGGACGAGCCCGCGTGCCGCAAGGACACCGTGCTGATCAACCGCGCCCCGCACCTCATCCTGGACGGCGCGCTGCTCGCCGCCGAGGCGCTGGGCGCGCGCACGCTCGTCGTCGGCGTGACCCGGGACTCCACGGAGGCCTCGATGCAGGCGGCGCTCGCCGAGCGCGGACTGAGCAACCGGCGCGGGTCGGTCCTCCGCGCGCGCGTGCAGCGCAATCCCGTGCGCATGGTCACCGGCGAGTCCTCGGCCCTGGTGCGCTCCGCGGACGGTGGGCCGCCGCTGCCCCCGGGGCGCAAGGTGCGCACGTCCGACTCCGGGGTGGGCGGCGCGCCGACGCTCCTGTCGAACGCGGAGACCTTCGCGCAGTTGGCCGTCGCCGCCCGCATCGGCGCGGAGCGCTACCGGCGCACCGGCCTGCGCGACGAGCCGGGCACCGTGCTCCTGACGCTCTCCGGGGCCGTCGCCCGGCCGATGGTCCTGGAGGTCCCAACGGGCGTGCCCCTCCGGTACGTTCTGCAGCTCGCCGGCGCTCCCCCGCTGCCGCAGGGTGTCCTCACGGGCGGCTATCACGGCAAGTGGCTGGACGCGGTCACCGCGCACGACGCGGTCGTGTCCCGGGCGGCCCTGGATGCCTGCGGGGGCGCGCTCGGCGCGGGCGCGATCCTGCCGCTCGGCCCGGGCACGTGTCCGCTGGGCGAGGCGCTGCACGTGGCGAACTGGCTGGCGGCGGAGAGCGCCGGACAGTGCGGGCCCTGCTACCTGGGGCTCCCGGCCGCCGCACGGGGCCTCGCCGACGTCCTGGACGGTGGCGGGCCCACCGCCCTGGAGGCACTGCGCGAGGTGACGCGGGCAGTGAAGCGGCGGGGTGCGTGCAAGCATCCGGACGGCTCGGCGGCGTTCCTGGAGTCGACGATCGCGGCGTTCACGGACGATCTCGCCGCGCATGTCCTGGGCGACGGGTGCGGGCGCCCCGTGGCGGGCGTCCTGCCGCTCCAGGACGACAGCCCCCAGGGCGAGGCGTCGAGCGGCCGCAAGCTCGCCGTCGACTGGACGCTGTGCCAGGGCCACGGCCTGTGCGCGGACATCGTGCCCGAGCTGATCCAGCTGGGCCCGGACGGCTTCCCCGCGGTCGCGGAGGCCGCCGTGCCGCGCTACTCCGAAGCGCGGGCCCAGCGCGCGGTGCGCCGCTGCCCGGCACTGGCCCTGCGCATCGAGGAGGCCCCCGCGGCGATCCCGGCGCGGGCGCCGTCGGCGGGCCTGCCGATGCTGCCGCGGGGCCGCGGGCGCAGGGCGCTGGGCAGCGGGCGGTGAGGACGGACTGAGCGGCCTGTACGGGGAGAGCCTGGGGTGCGTGCCCCGGTCCTCCCCGTACAGGCCCAGGCTCTCCCCGGACGGGCTCAGATCCTCGCCGTACGGGCCGAGCCCACCCCGTACGGGCCCGAGCCCACCCCGCAAAGACCCAGGGCACACGAAAGAGCGGGCCACCCGATCCGGGTGGCCCGCTCATCTGCTGTGGAGCTAAGGAGAATTGAACTCCTGACCTCCTGCATGCCATGCAGGCGCTCTACCAACTGAGCTATAGCCCCTTGTTGCTGCTCCGCCCGGTTTCCCCGGCGGCTCCGCAAACATTACACGGTCACCCCCGTGGTCCACCAAATCGTTTCCGTCCCGGACACCCGAGGTCACTACGGTCCGGCCTCGTGTCCGTGATCGCCGTCGCCGTCATCCGCCGCCGTGTGCCCCTGGCCGCCGGGGCGTGCCTGCTCTCCTTCGTCCTCTTCTGGGCCGCGCAGCGCGCGGCCGACGTCTCGATGATCGACTTGATGGTCTACCGCGCGGAAGGCCAGGCCGCGCGTTCGGGCGCCGACCTGTACGCGATGCGCGCCACCGCGTACGACCTGCCCATGACGTACCCGCCGTTCGCGGCGTTGCTGTTCACGCCGCTGACGCTGCTGGAGCCGGCGGACCTGCGCCCGCTCGCCACGCTCGGGAACCTGCTGCTCCTGTTCGCCTTCGTGCGGCTGTCCCTGAAGCTGGTCGGAGCGGGGCGGTACGCGCGCGTGGAGACCGCTCTGTGGGTGTCGGCGGTGGCTGTCTGGGCGGAGCCGGTGTGGACGACGCTGCGCTACGGGCAGGTGAATCTGCTGCTCGCCGTGCTGGTGCTGTGGGGGCTCACGCGGCGCCCGGACCACCGGTGGGCGGGTGTGGGCATCGGGATCGCGGCGGCCATCAAGCTGACGCCCGGGCTGTTCGCGCTCTTCCTGCTCCTGGCGGGTGCCGTGGCGGGGGTACGACGGGACGCGTGGCGGCCCGCCGTGCGGCACGCGTGCGTGGCCGCCGCCGCGTTCCTGGGGGCGACGCTGGCCGCGGCCGTGGTGCTGCCGGAGGACTCCCGGAACTTCTGGACCCGGGTGGTCTTCGAGGCGGGCAGGGCCGGGCGGGCGGAGAACACCGCGAACCAGTCGGTGCGCGGGGTGCTCGCACGGCTGCTGCACACCCCGGAACCGGGCGCCTGGTGGGCGGCAGGGGCGGTGGTGGTCTGCGTGGCCGGACTCGCCGTGGCGGTGGCCGCGGCGGCGCGCGGGGAGCGGGCCTGGGGCGCGGTCGCCTGCGCGGCGACCGCGCTGCTCGTCAGCCCGGTGTCGTGGTCGCACCACTGGGTGTGGTGCGTGCCGATGGCGCTGCTGCTGTGGACGCGTGCGGCGCGGTGGGGCGGCCGGGGGCGGTGGGCGGTGACGGGCGGCCTTGCGCTGGTGTTCTGCTCGTACGCGCTGTGGTGGGTGCCGCACGGCCATGGGCGGCGTGAACTCGCCCAGGATTTTGGCGAGATGACGCTGTCGGCGAGCTATCCGCTGGCCGCCGTCGGCTTCCTCGCCGTCGCCGCGGCCGTCGCTCTGGGGTATCCGCGCACGGGATCAGGGCAGCCGCGCGGGAGGCCGGGGCGGCCGCGCGGGAGGCTCGGGCGCTCGCGGGCGCCTCAGGCGGTGGCGAACGAGTAGAAGCGCTTGAGGGTGCAGTGCTCGTCGAGCAGGCGGCCGTAGATCGGCTCGCCTTCGAGTTCGCGGTACGTCTCGATGGGGTCGCCCTTTATGATCAGCGCCCGCGCGCACTCCTCGCACCAGTACTGGTAGTCCGGGTTGACCGGTTCCATGTCGCGGACGATCGGCGTACCGCTGCCGCACCAGTCGCATTTACGCCTGTGTGCACCCATCGATCAGCTCCAGCTGTGGCCGCAGGCGGTGCACACGTAACTGACTCCGCCGTTGTCACCGAGGACTTGAGCCACGTGGGCCGAACCGCAGGAAGGGCAGTGGAGGAGCGCGGCATCGCCGACCTGTATGTCCGCCACTTCGAAGAGGCCCCCGGCCTCTTCGAGGATGCTCGCAGGCATCGCGCTCTCCCTCCCGTCGGGTCACCGTCGGCGCTTTGGTGCAGTCCCCTTCCGGCCCCGTCGATTCTGCCACGACCACGGCGAGACGGTCAGCGACGCATACGTACCAGTCCGGACACGGCCCCCAGGGCGGCCGCCGCGGCGAGCGCGTAGAAGCTCACCAGGAGCGCGTCCGCGGATGAATACGCCCCAGGAGCCCCCTGTGACTCAATCCCGGCGAGGAAAATCGCGCCGAAGACCGCGACGCCGGTGAGCTGTCCGAGCTGGGTGACAGTGGCGAGGAAACCACTGGCGTCCGCCGCGTCCTCGGGCCGTACGGTCGCGAGCGCGCGCGTGAGGGTCGGGCTGAATCCGAGCGAGAGGCCGATGCCGCCGCCCACGAACGCCACGTACAGCCACAGCCCGCCGTCGTCGCCGTTCCGCAGCAGCAGGCCCACCGCGAGGCACGACAGGGCCGCGAGGGCGAACCCGCCCGGGATCAGTGCCCGTTGCAGCGCCGCGGGCCACTTGCGCCAGGTCAGACCGACCACTCCGAAGACGATCGCGGACGGGGCGAACGTCAGCCCCGCGCGCAGCGCGCTGTAGCCGAGGCCGCCCTGTACGTGCAGGGACAGCACGAACAGGAATCCGGAGTTGACCGCCATCACCGCGGCGAGCCGGAACACGGCGAGGCCCATGCCCGGCACCCGCAGGACCCGCGGCGAGATCAGCGGCGCCCCGCCGTGCCGGGCGAGCCGCGCCTCGTACCAGCAGAACAGGGCGAAGAGCACGGCGGCGGCGCCGAGGGACACCCAGGTCCACAGCGGCCAGCCCTCCTGCTCGCCGAGGACCAGCGGCACCGTGAACGCCGAGACGGCCGCGCCGAGCAGCACGAGCCCCGGCAGGTCGAGCCCGCGCGCCCGGCCCGCGTCGCCCCGGTCGTCGCGGGGCAGCACACGGGCGGCGACGAACAGCAGGGCCACGCCGACCGGCACGTTCACCAGGAACACCGGGCGCCAGCCGGTGCCGAACAGGTCGGCGCTGACGAGGACGCCGCCGACGACCTGACCGGCCGCGGCGCCGGTGGCGAGGACCGCCGAGTACGCGCCGAGTGCCTTCATCCGCGCCTCGCCGGTGAAGTTCCGCTGGATGAGGCTGAGCACCTGCGGGATGAGGACGGCGGAGCCCGCGCCCTGCAGCAGCCGGAACGCGATCAGCTGACCGGTGCTCTGGCTCAGCCCGCAGGCGAGGGAGGCGGCCGTGAAGACGGCGAGCCCGACGAGGTAGACACGGCGGTGCCCGAGCCGCTCGCCGAGGCGCGCGCCGGTGATCAGCAGGACGGCGTACGTGATGGTGTAGCCGGCGATGACGAGTTGCAGTCCGGCGCCGGACGCGTGCAGTTCCTCGCGGATCGTGGGTGCGGCGACGTTGACGATGAACACGTCGAGCAGCGCCATGAACTGGGCGGTGAGCACGGCCGCGAGGAGCCGTCCGGGGCGGATGTCAGTGCCAGGGGCTTTACTGGATCCAGGAGTTGAGGCGGAGGTCGCCGCGGGTGGGGTCGTAGTCGTCATGCCCCGAGCGTGGTCGCGGGCGGGTACAGGTAGTGAGAGCCCGCTGATGCTGGTACTGGCAGCACCTGGCAAGGTCGACGGCGGGGACGGACGATGGGGGACGTGACGACGATGGACATGACGGGGACACCACGCACGGCACAGTCCACACACACGGTGCCGTCCACACGCACGGCACGCGCAGCGGGCACCGCACCGGCTGACGCGCCGGTCCCAGCCGCGCCCGGCACCCTGCCCGCCCCCACGCCCGGCACCCTGCCCGCACCGGCGCCCGCCCGCCGCCGCCCCGAGCTGGCCGCGTTCCTGCGGGGCCGCAGGGCCCTTGTCACCCCTGCCGACGTGGGCATGCCGCCCGGCCCCCGGCGCCGCACGCCCGGCCTGCGCCGCGAGGAGGTCGCGCAGCTCTCCGGCGTCGGTGTGACGTGGTACACGTGGCTGGAGCAGGGCCGCCCCATCAACGCCTCCGCCCAGGTCCTGGACGCCGTCGCGCGCACGCTGCGCCTGGACAAGGCGGAGCGCGAGCATCTGTACCACCTGGCGGAGGTGCCGTACGCCGCGCGGCACGAGGCGGCCGCGCAGACGGTGGGCCCGGAAGTGCAGGGCATCATCGACGCCTTGGACCCGCACCCGGCCGTGGTGTACAACGCGCGCTACGACATCCTCGCCACCAACCCCGCCTACAGAGACCTCTTCCTCGTCCCGCCCATCGAGGCGATAGGCGTGGAGAACGTGCTGTGGACGCTGTTCGTCGTGCCGGAGAAGCACTGCCCGCTGGTCTTCCGGGACTCGGAGCTGCCGGTGATGGTGGCGACGCTGCGCGGGGAGTACGGCCGGCATGTGGGCGAGCCCGCCTGGGAGAACTTCATCCGGGAACTGTCCCTGGCCAGCCCGGAGTTCGCGCGCCTGTGGGCGAGCGGCTACGTGGTGCCGCCGGGGCCGCGGGTGAAGACGTTCTGGCACGAGGCGGTCGGTGAGCTGCGGATGACGTCGGTGTCGCTGTCGATCAACGGCATGCCGGACTGCCGCATCGTGGCGTACACGCCGGACGACGAGGAGACGAAGGACCGGACGGCCCGGCTGCGCGAGCTGCGCCGCGACGACGTGTCCGTATGAGACGGGGGCACCGGAGAGAAGGGACGCCAGGGAGAGGGCGTGCCGGGGAGCAGGTGCGCCGGAGAGAAGGAGCAGGTGCACCAAAGAGAACGTGTGCCGGACATGACGAAAGCGACGCGGCTCACGTTTTCCGTGAGCACACGCCGCTTCTCGTGTGAGTGGAGCTAAGGAGAATTGAACTCCTGACCTCCTGCATGCCATGCAGGCGCTCTACCAACTGAGCTATAGCCCCTGGTGTTCTTCCCGCTCGGCGGGCGAACAAGAAGAACTTTAGCCTGCGACCTGCCCGAATGCGAAATCCGGTCCCCGGCACCGGTGACCTGGGCTTCCGCCGGGACACGCCGGAGGCTAGTCGTCGTCGCCGAGCACCGGCTCGGGCAGCGTGCCCGCGTTGTGCTCGAGCAGGCGCCAGCCGCGCGCGCCCTGGCCGAGGACCGACCAGCAGCAGTTGGAGAGCCCGCCCAGGCCCTCCCAGTGGTGCGGCTCCAGGCCGAGGAGACGCCCGATGGTGGTGCGGATGGTGCCGCCGTGGCTGGCGACGACCAGCGTGCCGTTGTCGGGCAGCTTCTCCGCGTGCCGCAGCACGACCGGGGCGGCGCGGTCGGCCACCTCGGTCTCCAGCTCACCGCCGCCGCGGCGCACCGGCTCGCCGCGCTTCCACGCGGCGTACTGCTCGCCGTGCCGGGCGATGATCTCGTCGTGGGTCAGCCCCTGCCAGACCCCGGCGTAGGTCTCGCGCAGGGCCTCGTCGTGGGTGACGTCGAGGCCCGTGACGGCGGCCAGCTCGGCGGCGGTGGCCGCGGCCCGCCTGAGGTCGGACGCGATGATCGCGTCCGGCTTCAGGGAGGCGAGCAGCCGGGCGGCGCGCCGGGCCTGGCCGAGGCCGACGTCGGTCAGCTCGATGTCCGTGGTGCCCTGGAAGCGGCGCTCCAGGTTCCACGCGGTCTGGCCGTGCCGCCACAGGATGATCCGGCAGCCGCGGTTGCTCACCGCAGCTCACCGCCCAGCTCGCGCAGGGCTCCGGCCTCCTCGGCGGCCTGCTGCCGGTCGGCGTACTCGGCGGCCTTGCCGCGGGTGGCCTTGGCCTCGGCGGGCAGCTCGATCTCGGGGCAGTCCTTCCACAGGCGCTCGAGCGCGTAGAAGACACGCTCCTCGCTGTGCTGGACGTGCACGACGATGTCGACGTAGTCGAGGAGGACCCAGCGGGCCTCGCGGTCGCCCTCGCGGCGCACCGGCTTGGCGCCGAGCTCCTTGTTGAGGCGCTCCTCGATCTCGTCGACGATCGACTTGACCTGGCGGTCGTTGGGCGCGGAGGCGAGCAGGAAGGCGTCCGTGATCGACAGCACGTCGCTGACGTCGTACGCGATGATGTCGTGCGCGAGCTTGTCGGCGGCCGCCTGGGCGGCGACGGTGATGAGCTCGGTGGAGCGGTCCGTGGCGGTCACTAGAGAGCTTTCCTTCAGATGGGCAATACCCGTCAAGGGTCTCACGGACCGCCCATGGGCCCCCAGAAGATTGTTTCGACCACTCCGGGACCACCCCGGGACTGCTCGGGGAGCAGGCCAGGACCGGTCCGGGCCCGCCCCGGGAGCACCGCGGGCGCCCTCCCCACCCGGGAAGGGCCCCCGCGCCGACCCGGCCTAGTAGTCCCCGCCGAGCACCACGGACACGTCCGCGTTCGGGGCCGTCTTGCCCTTGCGGACCGCTCCGGCGGGCAGGCCGAGGGTCTTGGCGACCTCCTGCGCTTCCGCCTTCTTGCCCGCGTCGGCGTACGTGACCTGCGACGACGCCGACGCGGAAGTGCCGGAGCCGCCGTCGACGAAGGTGTAGCCGCCGTTGACCAGCGCGATGCGGGCCTTCTCCGTGGAGTCCTTGTCGCCGGTGGCGTTGCGCACGCCGACCCGTACGGCCGCGCCCTGCTCGGGGCTCTTCACGGCGCCGCCGAGGACGTCCTTGACCACGCTCGTGCTGGCCTTCTCGGTCAGCGTGCCGTCGTCCTGGACCGGCAGCAGCGCGGTGGCGTAGTCGCCGCCCTTGGCGCGGTCGGCGAGCTTCGCGAGGAAGGTGCCGAGGTCCTTCTCCTTCAGCGACGGGTCGAGGATCTGCGCGAGCGACTGCACGGTGACGGTCGCGGCCTGCGGGTCGGACGACAGCTTGCGCAGCACGCCCTGCATGACCTGTCCGAACCGGGTGAGCTGCGCGGTCTCGGCCTCGCCGGAGGCGCGGTAGGTGGCGTACGCGACGGCCATCGGCCCGCTGAGGGTCTGCTGCTCGCCCTTCTTGACGAGCGGCGCCTCGCCCTTCTTCTTCGACTTCGGGTCGGGGACGTCGGCGTCGGTGTCGATGTCGATGTTGCCGACGAGTTCGACGAGGTTGTTGAGGTAGGGGGTGTCCAGGCGCCAGGTGCCCTCGACGTGGGTGCCGAGGGCCGTGTCGATCTCTTCGCGCGTGCCGGTCGAGCCGTCGTCCTCGACGGACTTGGCGAGCGTCGTCGCGCTGCCGTCCTCACCGGTCAGGGCCAGGGAGTCGGGGAGCAGGACGGTGCTGCCGCGCTTGGTGGTGGTGTTGTTCACGAGCAGCGCCGTGGAGGTGCCGCCGCCCTTGGTGTTGTGCAGGTGGACGACGATCACGTCGCGCTTCTGGGGCCCGGCGGCGGCCTGCCCGCCGGACTTCTCGTCCGAGCCGCCGGGCAGCTTGCCCGCGGACCACAGATAGCCGACGCCGCCGACGACGGCCAGCGCGAGCACGACGACGAGGGCGACCACGCGCGAGCGCCCGCGCCGCTTGGCCTCCTCGCGGCGCTCGGTGCGGCTCTCGGTGAACTTCAGCCAGTCGATGACGTCTTCGGATTCCTCGTCCGGTTCCTCTATGAACGAGAACTGTTCGGTGCGGTACTCGGGCGCTTCGTCACCTTCGTGCGCCCGCTCCGGCCCGGCTTCCTGCTCGGGGGACGGCTGTTGATGCGAGGGCTGTTGGTGCGACGGCTGTTGATGCGACGGCTGCTGCGCGTACTGCTGCGGCTGCGCATGCTGCGGCTGCTGGGACGCCTGTGACTGGTACGACTGCTGCTGCGGAACCCACCCGGTCTGCTCCCGGGTGTCGTACGCCGACGGCGGCACCGCCGCCTGCTGCCCGGTCGAGCCCTCCGCCGCGTACGGGTCGTAGCCGTACCCCTGCGGCTGCCGCTGCGCGGCGTACGTGTCGTAGCCGGGCGCCGTCTGCGGGGGCACCTGGGGCTGCTGCACCAGTTGGTACACCGGCCGCCCGTACTCGTCGTACCCGACGACCTCGTACTGGTCCGCCGCGTCACCCGCGTACTGACCCGCGTACGGGTCCTGGCCCGCGTAGGGGTCGTACTGTCGGTCGTTCACCGGTGCCCCTCTCGGCTCAGTCGCCGCGGTACAGCTCGCGCTTGTCGATATAACGCACCACACCGTCCGGTACCAGGTACCAGACGGGATCCCCCTTGGCGACTCGCGTACGGCAGTCCGTGGACGAGATCGCCAGGGCGGGGACCTCCACGAAGGAGACGCCGCCCTCGGGCAGGCCGGGGTCGGCCAGGGTGTGGCCGGGCCGGGTGACGCCGATGAAGTGCGCCAGCGAGAACAGCTCTTCGGTGTCGCGCCAGGTGAGGATCTGGCCGAGCGCGTCGGCGCCCGTGATGAAGAAGAGGTCGGTCTCGGGGTTGAGGCGGCGCAGATCGCGCAGGGTGTCCGTGGTGTACGTGGCGCCGCCGCGGTCGATGTCGATGCGGCTCACCGAGAACTGCGGGTTCTCGGCGGTCGCGATGACCGTCATCAGATAGCGGTCCTCGGCCGGCGAGACGTTCTTGTCGCTCTTCTGCCACGGCTGCCCGGTCGGCACGAACACGACCTCGTCGAGGTGGAACTGTGCGGCGACCTCACTGGCCGCCACCAGGTGTCCGTGGTGGATCGGGTCGAACGTCCCGCCCATGACGCCGAGTCGGCGCTTGGCGGCACTGGCCGGGCCGGAGCCCGGGCCGCCCTGCGGGCCGGTAGGCATGTCCTGCTCTCCCATGGGTGCAGACACTACCGGCCCCGCCGAGGGGCCCCGGTCTCAGCCGCCCGGGGCCGGGCCAGGGCGGCTCAGCGGTCGCGGTTGAAGCGGGTGGTGATCCAGAGCAGCAGGAGCAGCACGACGAAGGCGCCGCCGCCGGTCACGTAGGGGCTGATGCTCGCGTGCTCGTCGGCGTGCTCGCCGCCCTCGGAGGCGAGAGTGACCAACTGGGCGGCGGTGCTGTGGAAGCTCATCGTCAGCAGGACCTATCCGGTGTGGGATCGGGGTAAAGACTTGGGCACATCGTATGCGGGGCCCCTGGGTGCGGCCACGGCGCCCTGCCGGGGGCCCACCGGATGCCGACCGGCCTCAGTCCTTGCGGTACCCGCGCAGCAGCAGCCAGCCCACCAGGACGCAGCCCACCACCATCACGATCAGTACGACGCGCAGCAGGTTGCCGAGGCCTGGCTCGTCCTGGCTGCCTGCGGCCAGGGCGAGGGCGTGAGCTGCGGAGATGTGCTCCATGGCGGATGACTCCTTCTGTGCGCTGCCCTGTCACGGTATCTCCGCCTAGGCTGGGCCCCACCTCGGGGGCAGGAACGAGGACACGACATGGGGGATGCGGCATGACCCACGGCAACCACGACGGCACCAACAACGGCACGGGGGACGGACAGGAGAACGTGCCGAGCCGGCAGCGCAGGCGCTTCCCCGGCATCTCCTCGCGGGCGTACGAACACCCGGCGGACCGCTCGGCCCTGGTGGCCCTGCGCAAGCTCAGCGGCTTCGACACGGTCTTCAAGGCCCTCAGCGGGCTGCTGCCGGAGCGCAGCCTGCGGCTGCTGTTCCTCTCGGACTCGGTGCGGGTGTCCGACGCCCAGTTCGCGCACCTGCACACGATGCTGCGGGACGCCTGTTACATCCTGGACCTGGAGAAGGTCCCCGCGATGTACGTCCAGCAGGACCCGAAGCCGAACGCCATGTGCATCGGCCTGGACGAGCCGATCATCGTGGTGACGACCGGCCTGGTCGAGTTGCTCGACGAGGAGGAGATGCGCGCGGTGGTGGGCCACGAGGTGGGCCACGCCCTCTCCGGCCACTCCGTGTACCGCACGATCCTGCTGTTCCTCACCAACCTCGCCCTCAAGGTCGCGTGGATTCCCCTGGGCAATGTCGCGATCATGGCGATCGTGACCGCGCTGCGCGAGTGGTTCCGCAAGTCCGAGCTGTCGGCGGACCGCGCGGGCCTGCTTGTCGGCCAGGACCTGCAGGCGTCGATGCGCGGCCTGATGAAGATCGCGGGCGGCAACCACCTGCACGAGATGAACGTGGACGCGTTCCTGGAGCAGGCCGAGGAGTACGAGGCGGGCGGCGACCTGCGCGACTCCGTCCTGAAGATCCTGAACGTGCTGCCGCGTTCGCACCCCTTCACCACCGTGCGCGCCGCCGAGCTGAAGAAGTGGGCCGCGACCCGCGACTACCAGCGGATCATGGACGGCCACTATCCGCGCCGCGAGGAGGACAAGGACACGTCGGTCAGCGACTCCTTCCGCCAGTCCGCCTCGTCGTACGCGGAGAACGTCCGCACCAGCAAGGACCCGCTGATGAAGCTGGTCAACGACATCGCGGGCGGCGCGGGCGACCTGGGCGGCAAGCTGCGCGGGAAGTTCACCGGGCAGGGCGGCCAGAGCGGCGGCGACGGCGGCTCCCCGTCCAACGGCACCTCGGACCGCCCGTCCGACAACTAGCCGTCCGACAACCCGCTGTCCGGCGACGAGCGCTCACGGCCCGTCCGAGGACCACTCACAGCGAAGGCTGGGCGGACGCCGCAAGGGTCCCGCACAGCGCCGTGGCGTCCCCCGTCGCGTACGGGTCGGTGCCCGCGGGGCCGCCCGCCTTCGCCTTCTCGCCCGCGAGCAGCGGCCGCAGTTGCCGGGTGGTGTCGGCGGCGCAGGCGAGCGGTCCGGCCTGGACGTAGGAGGCGAGCAGCTCGGTCTGGTGCATGCGCAGGTCGTCGCGGTCGAAGCGGAAGTGCAGCTCGCGCCGGACGGTGAACAGGGATGCCGGTGCGTGGGCGTCGGCGCGGGCCGGGCGCAGCGCGTAGACGAAGGTGTGGTCCGAGGCGACCTCGAGGGTGTCCTTGTCGGTCTCGGAGGCGCGCAGGCTGCCCTGGACGCGCACGCCGGGGTCGGCGAGCGCCGTCCGTGCCTGGTCGAAGCGGACCAGCCAGCCGGTGGAGGCGTGCCGCCCGTCGGCCGCGGGGCGGGCGAAGCTGCGGTCGAACTGGTCGAGCTGGCCGGGGTCGAGCAGGATGCGGGCGGGGCGCACGGCACGCCCCATGAGCACCTCGGGGTCGAGTGCGGACTGCACGAGGTAGTCCTTGGCGGTGGCGAGCGCCGACACGACCTGGCCCTCGGAGAAATGGGCGGTGCGGCGGGCCGCGGGCAGGTTGATGCCGCCGGCGCCGATGCGGAACTGCGCCGCGGGGCTCTTGGCGAACAGGTCGGCGACCTTCGCGGAGCCGGGCACGCGGCCCTGGGGGGCGAGCGGTATGACGGTCATCCGCAGGGGGTCGGGGCGTTTGGCGGCCGGGGTGCCGTACGGGTGTCGTACGCCCATGTAGATCGCGGTGCCGAAGGCGACGGCGATGAGGACGACGAGGACGACGACCTGCCGGGAGAGGCGGCGGTGGGCGGTGGGCCTGCGGCGCACGGCGCGCGCGTGATCGCCCATCCGTTCCCGCGCGGAGAACTCCTGCAGCCGCGCAGCGCGCACGAACGACTCGTCGAAGACGACGGATCGGTACTCGTCCTCACCACCGGGAGTGCCCTCGGGTGTCCCCGCAGGTGGTTCTCCTGGCCCGCCCATACCTCCAGGGTAGGTCTCCGGGCCGTCAGGTAAACGCCCTGGTACGCGACAACTTCCGACAACTCCTCACGCCGCTTGCCCAGTTGGGGGCGCCGGCGTGCGCGGGCGGTCGCGGTGGGGCCGGCCTGGGCGGATGCGCCCGGCGCTCAGGGGGTGCGGGGCTCGGCGGGGACCGGGGACTGGCCGAACTCCGCCGACGCGGAGGGGCCGGCGGAGTCGCCGGGGCCCGCGTTCTGTTCGACCTCGGTGGTGGCGGGCGGGGGTATCCGGTCCTGGCGGCCGGACGCCGCTCCCCGGTACACCGCGGCGAAGGCGAAGGCGACCATGCCTATGCCGAGGAGGAGGGCGAGCATCCAGGCCACCGGACGGTGCCAGCGGACCTTGGCGCCGCGGCGGCCGTAGCGCCCGCGGCCGTCCTGGAGGAACTCGGGGTCGCCGAGGTCGTCGTAGTCGTCGAGGTCGCCGTCGCGGCCGAACTCGCCCGTGCCGTAGCCCCCGTAGGGGTGGTCGTCGCTGTCGTCGTCCGGTCCTGGGCCGTCGGCGCCGTGGGGGCCGCGGCGGCGGGCGCGGCCCCTGCGGGCCTCGGCCTCGGACGCCTCGGCGCGTGCCTGGGCGGCGGCGAGCAGCCGCTCCACCGCGGTGGGCTCATGGATCTCGGCGGCGCGCACGAAATCCTCGTCGAAGACCACGGAGGCGAACTCTTCGTCCGCATCCCCGTGGTCGCGGTCGTCGTCGGGCTCCCAGCCGTCGGGAAACGGCGAACCCCCCACGTCCTCCGGCACCCGTCCAGGGTAGACCTGGACGGGTCAATTTGGGCAGACGCAAAGGCGATTCTGGGGTTGTGACCCTCAACGCCCCACTCCCCCACGGCGGTCACACGACGTGACGCGCGCCGCGCCCGACGGTCACCGGACGTGGCCGTCGCCGGTCACGATGTACTTCGTGGAGGTGAGTTCCGGCAGCCCCATCGGGCCGCGGGCGTGCAGTTTCTGGGTGGAGATGCCGATCTCGGCGCCGAAGCCGAACTGGCTGCCGTCGGTGAACCGCGTGGAGGCGTTCACGGCGACCGTGGTGGAGTCCACGAGCTGGGTGAAGCGGCGCGCGGCCTGTTGCGAGGTGGTGACGATGGCCTCGGTGTGCCCGGAGGTCCACAGCCGGATGTGCTCGACGGCCTGTTCGAGGGAGTCGACGACGGCGGCGGCGATGTCGTACGAGAGGTACTCGGTCTCCCAGTCCTCGGTGGTCGCCGGGACGACGGTGGCCTTGGAGCCGGGGGCGTAGGTCTGGACGCGTTCGTCGGCGTGCACGGTGACGCCGGCGTCGGCGAGGGCGTCGAGGGCGCGGGGCAGGAAGGCGTCGGCGATGTCGGCGTGGACGAGGAGGGTCTCGGCGGCGTTGCAGACGCTGACGCGCTGGGCCTTGGAGTTGATGAGGATGTCGACGGCCATGTCGAGGTCGGCGTGCGCGTCGACGTAGACGTGGCAGTTGCCGGTGCCGGTCTCGATGACGGGGACCGTGGACTCCTCGACGACGGTCCTGATCAGGGAGGCGCCGCCGCGCGGGATGAGGACGTCGACGAGGCCGCGGGCGCGCATCAGTTCACGGACGGACTCGCGGCCCTCGCCGGGGACGAGCTGGACGGCGTCGGCGGGCAGTCCGGCGCCGTGCACGGCGTCGCGCAGGACCCGCACCAGCGCGGTGTTGGACTCGTACGCTGAGGACGAGCCGCGCAGCAGCACCGCGTTGCCGGACTTCAGGCAGAGCGCGGCGGCGTCGACGGTGACGTTCGGGCGGGCCTCGTAGATGATGCCGACGACGCCGAGGGGGACGCGGACCTGGCGCAGGTCGATGCCGTTGGGCAGCGTGGAGCCGCGGACGACCTCGCCGACGGGGTCGGGCAGGGCCACGACGTGGCGCACGTCGGAGGCGATGGCGCGGACGCGTTCGGGGGTGAGGGTGAGGCGGTCGACGATCGCCTCGCTGGTGCCGGCCTCGCGGGCCTTCGCGATGTCCTTGGCGTTGGCCGCGACGATCTCCGCGGTGCGCACTTCGAGGGCGTCGGCGATGGCGAGCAGCGCGTCGTCCTTCTCGGCGCGCGGCAGCGGCGCGAGGGTGGCCGCGGCGGCGCGGGACCGGTAGGCGGCCTGGGCGACCGGGGACATGTTGTCGTAGGGCGAGAGCGCGGTCATGAGGGCAGCGTAACGGCGCGTCGGAGGGCGTCCAGACGCTGTTCCGCAGTACGAGACGCCCCCTGGGACGTGCCGCGGGACGTGCCCGCGGAATGTGGTGGGCGCCGGGCCGGAGATGGCTGGAATCGACCACGCGCTTCGTCGCGCCCCGTGTCTTCCTCGCCCACGCGCCGGACGGGCCCTGGAAGGCAGGCCCTAAAAGGGGTGGACGCCGACCGGCGTCGCGGGCAGCGGCCCGTACCCCTCCGCGATCCGGTGGTGATACGTGTCGCGGTCGATGACTTCGAGGCCGACGATCTCCCACGGCGGCAACTGCGCGCTCTGCCGGTGCTCGCCCCACAGGCGCAGCGCGACCGCGGCGGCGTCGTGCAGGTCACGGGCCTCTTCCCAGTAGCGGATCTCCGCGTGGTCCTGGGCGTAGCGGCTGGTGAGCAGGAAGGGGTGGTCGTGGGCGAGCTGTTCCAGGCTCCGCCGGACCTCCTGGAGGGGTGCCTTGGCGCCGGAGACGCTCAGCGTGACGTGCCAGAGGCGGGGCGCGTCGGCCGGCTCGCCGCCGTCGCCTTCCCGTGCCTGGCTCTCGCGTGCCTCCCGGTCGTGGCCCTCGGCCACGTCGCCGCCGTACGCCGCCCCCGCGGCGACGCTCGTCAACGCACGCTCAGCCGACCCGCGGGACGCCGCCCCTGGGCGCACTCGTCTCACGACGGCCTCCTTCAGCCAGTGATTTCAACCGGTGGTGGTGCGGTTGTGCAACGGTCGTGCGGAACTGCCTTGCAACAAAGTTGAGCAGGACAAGCGGTCCCGCGGGGCGGTTTTGCGGAGTTTCACCTCGGGCGAGCCAGCCGTGACACGGCGTTCGCGCCTGTTTTCGGCCTGATTTGCGCTGGTGTCTCCGAGGCGGGCGGGACTAGGGATGCACCGTCGGGCGGGGTGGATGGTGCACTGCCCCGTGGGCCGGTGGTGCACGGCCCGGGGCGGGTCAGGGATGCAGGACCACCAGGTCGTCGCGGTGCACCACTTCGCGCTCGTAGGCGGGGCCGAGTTCGCGGGCCAGCTCGCGGGTGGAGCGACCGAAGAGGCGCGGTAGTTCCTTGGCGTCGAAGTTCACCAGGCCGCGGGCGACGGCGCGGCCCGCGGTGTCCCGCAGCTCGACCGGGTCGCCCGCGATGAACTCGCCCTCGACCGCGGCGATGCCCGCGGGAAGCAGCGACTTGCGGCCCTCGACGACCGCGCGTACCGCCCCGTCGTCGAGCGTGAGGGAGCCGCGTGGCGCGGAGGCGTGCTGGAGCCACAGCAGGCGGTCCGCGGAGCGGCGCCCGGTGGGGTGGAAGTACGTGCCGGTGTCGCGGCCCGCGAGGGCGTCCGCGGCCTGGCTCGCGGAGGTGAGGACGACGGGGATGCCGGCGGCCGCGGCGATCCGGGCGGCCTCGACCTTGGTGACCATGCCGCCGGTGCCGACGCCCGCCTTGCCCGCGCTGCCGATCTTGACGTGGGCGATGTCGGCGGGGCTCGCGACCTCGGCGACGCGGGCGGTGCCGGGGGCGGCCGGGTCGCCGTCGTACAGGCCGTCGACGTCCGACAGGAGCACCAGGAGGTCGGCGCGGACCAGGTGGGCGACGAGGGCGGCGAGGCGGTCGTTGTCGCCGAAGCGGATCTCGTCGGTGGCGACCGTGTCGTTCTCGTTGACGACGGGCAGGGCGCCCATGGCGAGGAGCTTGTCGAGGGTCCGCGAGGCGTTGCGGTGGTGGGCGCGGCGGCTGGTGTCGTCGGTGGTGAGCAGGACCTGGCCGACGCGGACGCCGTAGCGCGCGAAGGAGGCGGTGTAGCGGGCGACGAGGAGGCCCTGGCCGACGCTGGCGGCGGCCTGCTGGCGGGCCAGGTCCTTGGGGCGGCGGCGCAGGCCGAGGGGGGCGAGCCCGGCGGCGATGGCGCCGGAGGAGACGAGGACGACCTCGCGTTCCCCGCCGCTTCTGCTCTTGGCGAGTACGTCGACGAGCGCGTCCACGCGGTCGGCGTCGAGCCCGCCCGACGCGGTGGTCAGCGACGACGACCCCACCTTGACGACGACCCGGTGGGCCCCCGCGACGTCCGTCCGTCCCTTTGCCCCTGTCACGGCCCTTGTCACGTACTTCCCCAATGGTCCCCATGTGCTGTGGACCAGCAATGTACGTGAGGACGCGGCCGGGGCGCCCGTGCGTTTCGCCGGACGGACGGGCGGGTGCGGGCGGCGGGCGAGTACCAGGGCCCAAGGGCCTGCCCGGCGGGACCTAAGTCGTCAAGAGGCCGAATTCAGGCCTCCGAGTTCCATTACCTTTGCCCCTTTATACGGTGATTAGCGTCACGGAAGATTGCTACGGAGGCACCGAGCGTCATACGGTCAGGGGTCTTCCACTAATCCGGATGAGTGTCGTCCACACGTCCGGACCCCGCATGACCGGCTTACCCGGCATTGCCTCGCAGTGCCCCGTAACGCCCTCCCCCATCCGTTACGCCCCCCGCCAGGAGCCAAAGCCCGTGCCCTCCGCCGGACTCGCCCCCCGCCGCCGCGTCGTACAGCTCACTGCCCTGCTGTCGATGGTCGCGCTCTTCACGGCACAGCTCGTTTCCGCGCTCGTCCCGTACGTCCCGGTGTTCGTCGCCGCGGCGGCGGCGAACCTCGCGCTCGACATCTATCTGCAGTACAAGCAGCCGGGTCTGCTCTCCCTCCTGGGCAAGATCCGCTTCGATGTCACCGTCCGGCAGCTCCTGCGCGACATGCTGGTCCTCGTCGGCCTGCTGCGCATCGACGGCATCGAGCCGCTGGCCGAGCAGTCGCCGCTGACCGTCACGCTGCTCGCGTTCTACGCCCTGCACTTCTTCTGCCAGGCCGTCGCCGTCATGGTGCGCCGGGCCCGTACGCTGCCGATCGTCACCCGCAACATCGACGCCTCCGCGCTGCACCTGAGCGCCGCGCCGCCGCGCATCCTGGCCCGCCAGCAGGCGCGCCGCCTGCTCACGTTCTCGGTGCCCGCGACGGTCGGCCTGCTGCTCACCGCGGCCACCACCGACGCGTACTGGGGCGGCGCCGGGCTCGGCGTCTCCGTCGTCCTGATGGGTGGCGGCGCCGCGTACCTGGCGACCTGGCTGCTGCCGAAGAAGCGGGCGAAGAACGACCAGGCCGTCATGGAGTGGCTCGACCAGTGGCTGGCCCAGTACCAGCCGACGGTCGCCATGTACTTCTCCGGCGGCACCACGTCCGCGTACCAGGCGAACATGTGGCTCTCCACGCTCTCCCAGCTCGACGGGAACCCGCTGATCGTGCTGCGTGAGCGCTTCATGGTCCAGAAGATCGACTCCACGGACGTGCCGATCATCTGCTTCCCGAAGGTCGCCACGATGTTCTCCCTGGAGACGTCGACGCTGAAGATGATGCTGCACCCGGCGAACGCCGCGAAGACCTCCCAGGTCCTGCGCATCCCCTCGCTCAAGCACGCCTTCATCAACCACGGCGAGAGCGACAAGCTGTCGTCCTGCAACCCGTACGCGAAGGCGTACGACGAGGTGTGGGTCGCCGGTCCCGCCGCCCGCGACCGCTACCAGCTCGCCGACATCGGCGTCGAGGACAAGGACGTGGTCGAGGTCGGCCGCCCCCAGCTCTCGCCGATCCGGCCGTACGCGGGCCCGCCCACGGGCGCGTACACGACCGTTCTCTACGCCCCGACCTGGGAGGGCTGGGACGGCAACCCCGGCAACACCTCGGTCGTGCTCGCGGGCGAGAACATCGTCCGGCACCTGCTCGCCGACCCCGCCGTGCGCCTCATCTACAAGCCGCACCCGATGACCGGCTCGCAGAACCCGGCCGCGGGCGCCGCCAACGAGCGCATCAAGGCCATGATCCGCGAGGCCGCCGCGAAGCGCTCCGGCGCCCGACCCGGCCCCGAGGCCGCGGCCGAACTCGCGGCCCGCACGGACGCGTTGAACCTGCTCACCGCCAAGAAGTTCCGCCGGAGCGTGGACGAGCAGGAGCGGATGATGCTCCAGGGCACGCCCGACGGCGACAGCCGGGCCGCGATCGCGGAGGCGACCGCGGCGTGGGAGTCGGCGTACTGGGCCTCGCTGCCCGAGTGGGAGCACCAGATCATCACCGAGTCCCGCCCGGCGATCTTCTCCTGCTTCAACCAGGCCGACCTGCTGATCAGCGATGTCTCCTCGGTCGTCTCGGACTGGCTGAGCAGCGAGAAGCCGTACGCGGTGGCCAACACCTCCGGGATGTCCGAGGCGGACTTCCGGGCCGGCTTCCCGACCGTGCGGGCCGCGACGATCCTCGCGCCCGAGGCGGACGGCGTGCCCGCCCTCCTGGACGCCGTGCGCACCCCGGAGCAGGACGTGTACGCGGAGGCCCGTGCCGAGCTGAAGGAGCACCTCCTCGGCCCGTCCGACCCGCCCTCCATCGTCCGCTTCAACGCGGCGGCCCTGGCCCTGTGCGCCAAGTCCGACGCCCGCCGCGCCCGCGCGGCGGCCCGCCAGGAGGCGGAGATCCCCGCCCAGCGCGACGAGTCCACGGACACGGTGGACGCCGCGGAGGCCGCGATGGACGCGGACCCGGCGGAGGAGCTGGAGTCGGCGTAACTGGCCGTGGGCCTCGGCCGGGGCGGCAACCGTCGCCCCGGCGGGGCTTCTCCCCACCCGCCCGCCAGTGACTGTCGGACCCGCCTCGCCGTGGAAACGTGACCCTCGGCCGACAGTGAAGGCCCCGGAGCGATGATTCGCTCCGGGGCCTTCACTGTGTCTCCAGGCGTGAGCCGACGGGCTACGCGGCCCCGTCACTGCCCTCGGCGGCAAGCCGGGTCCGGCAAGTCACGGGTGGGCGGGTGGGAGACCCCGCCGCGGAGCGGCGGGGAGGGCTGCCGCCCCGCCCAGGGCCCCCGGCCAGAAGCTGCCTAGAACGGCTCGAAGTCGTCGTACGCCTTCTCCGCCTCGTCCCGCTCCGCGTCGCGGTCCCTGCGGCGCTGTGCGGCCGGGCGGGGCGCCTCGAAGCGGTGGTCCTCGCCGCGTCGTCCGAGCATCTCCGCGCCCGCGGACATCGAGGGCTCCCAGTCGAAGACGACCGCGTTGTCCTCGGGGCCGATGGCCACGCCGTCGCCCGCGCGGGCCCCGGCCTTCATCAGCTCGTCCTCGACGCCGAGGCGGTTGAGCCGGTCCGCGAGGTAGCCGACGGCCTCGTCGTTGTTGAAGTCGGTCTGGCGCACCCAGCGCTCCGGCTTCTCGCCGCGCACGCGGAACACGGCCTCGCCCTCGTCGTCCTCGCGGGTGACGGTGAAGCCGGCGTCGTCGACGGCCTTGGGCCGGATGACGATGCGCGTGGCCTCTTCCTTGGGCTTGGCGGCCCGCGCCTCGGCGACGAACTCGGCGAGCGCGAAGGACAGCTCCTTGAGGCCCTTGTGGGCGACCGCGGAGACCTCGAAGACGCGGTAGCCGCGCTCCTCCAGGTCGGGCCGCACCAGGTCGGCCAGGTCCTGGCCGTCGGGGATGTCGACCTTGTTGAGGACGACCAGACGCGGCCGGTTCTCCAGGCCCGCGCCGTACTCCCGCAGCTCCGCCTCGATCACGTCGAGGTCGGAGACGGGGTCGCGGTCGGACTCCAGGGTGGCCGTGTCCAGGACGTGCACGAGGACGCTGCACCGCTCGACGTGGCGCAGGAACTCGAGGCCGAGGCCGCGGCCCTGGCTGGCGCCGGGGATGAGGCCGGGCACGTCGGCGATGGTGTAGACGGTGGAGCCCGCGGTGACGACGCCGAGGTTGGGCACCAGCGTCGTGAACGGGTAGTCCGCGATCTTCGGCTTGGCGGCGCTGAGCACCGAGATCAGCGAGGACTTGCCCGCGCTCGGGTAGCCGACGAGCGCGACGTCCGCGACCGTCTTGAGCTCCAGGACGACGTCGCCGCCGTCACCGGGCTCGCCGAGCAGCGCGAAGCCGGGCGCCTTGCGGCGGGCGGAGGCGAGCGCCGCGTTGCCGAGGCCGCCGCGGCCGCCCTGGGCGGCCACGTACGTGGTGCCGTGGCCGACGAGGTCGGCGAGGACGTTGCCCTGCTTGTCGAGGACGACGGTGCCGTCCGGCACGGGCAGGACCAGGTCCTGGCCGTCCTTGCCGGAGCGGTTGCCGCCCTCGCCGGGCTTGCCGTTGGTGGCCTTGCGGTGCGGGCTGTGGTGGTAGTCGAGCAGCGTGGTCACGGACTGGTCGACGACCAGGATGACGTCGCCGCCCCGGCCGCCGTTGCCGCCGTCCGGGCCGCCGAGCGGCTTGAACTTCTCACGGTGGACGGAGGCACAGCCGTGGCCCCCGCTACCCGCGGCGACATGCAGCTCGACGCGGTCCACGAAGGTGGTCATGGTGGGTGCCTCCAGTGACGAACGGCGCGAGCGCCGCATACGTAGGTACTAAATGTCTCAACTGCAACACGCGAAGGGCGGACCCGCTTCCCGGAAACCGGGAAGTGAGGTCCGCCCTCGCGAAGAAAACCGCTCTACGGAGCCTTGAGCCCTGGGAAAGGGATCAGGCGACCGGAACGATGTTCACGACCTTGCGGCCACGGTGGGTACCGAACTCCACCGCACCGGCGTCCAGCGCGAACAGGGTGTCGTCCTTGCCGCGGCCGACGCCCGTGCCCGGGTGGAAGTGGGTGCCGCGCTGGCGGACCAGGATCTCACCGGCGTTGACGGTCTGACCGCCGAAGCGCTTCACACCGAGCCGCTGAGCATTGGAATCGCGCCCGTTCCGAGTGGACGATGCGCCCTTCTTGTGTGCCATCTTGTCTCAGTCCCTTACTTCGCAGCCGTGGGGATGCCGGTGACCTTGATCGCCGTGTACTGCTGGCGGTGACCCTGGCGACGGCGGTAGCCGGTCTTGTTCTTGTAGCGAAGGATGTCGATCTTCGCGCCCTTGTGGTGGTCCACGACCTCGGCGGTGACCTTGATGCCGGCCAGGACCCACGGGTCGCTGGTCACGGCTTCGCCGTCGACAACGAGCAGGGTCGAGAGCTCGACCGTGTCGCCAACCTTGGCGGTGGAAATCTTGTCAACCTCAACGATGTCGCCGACAGCAACCTTGTGCTGGCGACCACCGCTGCGCACGATGGCGTACACGCGGATCTCTCTTTCGCTCGGAACGGGACCCCCGCAGTCCAGCCGCCCCGCGCCGATGGCACGGACGGCCTCTCCCCGATGTCACGCGGAACTCCGCGCGATGTCCGGGAGGAATGAGGTTTACAGGGGTTGGGCGTGCATACGAACACGCCGACGGTCAAGATTACGGGGCTCGCCCGGACGGGTCAAACCGGGCCCCCGCCGCCCTAGCGGGTGGGCTTCTCGCCGTCCGGCGGCAGCGGCTTCACACCACGGCACAGATCGGTCTTGTCGCTGGTCCCCGGCCAGGCCACCTTCTTCACCCGGTCGAAGTGCCTGCGGTAGGTGTCGTGCACCGAGTCGTCGTCGACCTTCACGATCACCTCGTCGTTCTCGCGCAGCGCGGGCGCCGTGTAGTTCTGCGAACCGGTGAAGGAGACCTTGTTCCGCTTGCCGTCGTACACGCCGTCGATGAGGACGTACTTGCTGTGGATGATGTACGGCGTGGTCAGCTTCTGGCCGGGCACGAGCGGGTCCCGGTCGTCGTTGTAGCAGCGCAGGGCCGGGCCACCGGGCTTGTGCAGGGCCTCCCAGGTGCCGGGGGTGCCGCCCTGGCTCTTGGCGCTGTCCGTCTCGGCGTACACCAGGTCCACCGCGCAGCCCGCCTTCTTCAGGGAGACCAGCTTCTCGGCGATCTGCTTGCGCGTGATCTTGAAGATGGAGGCGCGGACCTTGGTCTGCCGCTTCACTCCGTTGGCGTCCTTGTAGCTGCACGCGACGTTGTTGAGGACCGAGTACATGGTGTCGGTCTCGTTGACCGTGCCCTCGCGCGGGAAGAAGTACGCCTTGTAGAGGCCGTTGCTGACCGTGCGGTAGTCCCAGTGCCGCCAGTCCATGCGGACCATGTCGTCGAAGTACTCGGCGAACGCGTCGTACATCGTCGGGTTGTTCGGGAGCTGCAGCGCGTCGTTGAAGAACTTGGTGTGCGCGGACGGCGTCGAGTTCGACGTGGTCTCCACGACGACGTCGCGGGCGCCCTTGACCTCGGAGAACAGCCAGAACTTGTTGTGCATGATCGACTTGCCGTGGCGCGGGTCGCCCAGGCAGGACTTGTCCGTGGGGCACAGCGCGACGAACGACGACTCGGCGCGGTTCGTGCCGAGCGACGTCGCGAGCTTGGCGTAGGAGGGGTTGTCCGGGCGGTCCGTGCGGCTCGTCGAGTCCAGCAGGATCTGTACGTTGACGCCGCGCTCGCGGGCGTTCAGGAGCGCGTCGACGACCGGGGCCTCCCACACGTGGTAGACGGCGACCTTGATGGTCGAGCCGGGCACGGCCGCGTCGGTGAGCTGGATCAGACGGGTACGGATCGCGTGCTGTGCCTCGTCCGTGCCGAGCGGGTCGTTGAAGACCGGGCCCTCGGTCCAGGTCGGTGTCGTCCCGGTGGGCCCTTCGGCGGGCGCGGCCCCGGCGACGCCGGTGGCCTGCAGGCTCGCCGCCGAGAGCACCGTGGCGAGCGCCGCCGCCTGACGCCCGCCCTTGACCTGTTTCGCGGCGCGGTGGCGGCCCGTGCCTCTGAGGCGCAGCTGCGCCATGGTGCATCCCTCCCCTGACCCCGCGCGCGGTCTCCCCACGGCGCGTCGGTGTCCTTCCTCACGGTCGACTCTTCGTCAACTCTTCACGACAACAAACCGCATGAGTCTTACAGGCAAAGCCTCGACGATCCAAGTGACGGACGAAAACCGTGCATTGAGGACGCCGACCTGGCACCATGCGCGCCGACGCGCCGGTGCCCCCGGCACGGCGAACTCGCCGTGCCGGGGGCACCGTTGCTGTGGTGACGCCCGTGAGGGTCGGCCGGTGCGCCCGGCCGAGTCACGGCCGGACGCGCCGGGCCGGCCTCAGCCCGCGTCGGCCGGGGCCGTGACCGCGGCGCCCGACTGCTCGGCGGCCGCGGCCTTCTTGGTGGTCTTCGCCGCCTTCTTGGCCGTCGTCTTCTTGGCGGCCGTCTTCTTCGCCGCCGTCTTCTTGGCCGCGGTCTTCTTCGTCGCGGCCTTCTTGGCGGTGGCCTTCTTGGCCGTCTTGCGCGCCGCCTTCTTGGCGGCCGGAGCGGCTTCCTCGGCGTCGGCGGCGGGCGCCTCGGGCGCCTGGTCCGCGGCCGCGTCGGACGGCTTGTCCGCCGCGGGGACGACCACGACGGCCGTCTCCTCGGGCGCGGTCGGCGCGGTGGCCTTGCGCACGGCACGGCGGCGCGGGCGCGCCGGGGCCTCGGGGGCCGCCTCCGCGACCGGCTCGGCCGGGGCGACCGGCTCGGCGGCCGGGGCCTCGGCGACCGGCTCCGGCTTGGCCGTCTCCGCGATGATCACCTCACCGCTGTCGGCCGCCGCCTTCGGCGAACCGGCCGGAGCCGTCGCCTTGCGGGTCGCCCGACGCCGCGTACGCCCCTTGGGAGCCGCGTCGTCCTCGGCGGGAGCCTCGACGGCGGCCACGGGGGCCTCGACGACCTCGGCGACCGGGGCCTCCGCGACCTCGGCAGCCGGGGCGACCGCCTCGGCGGCCTCCTCGACCGGCTCCGCCTTGGCCCTGCCCGCACGGGACTTGGCCTTCTTCTCGGCGCGCCCGGCCTTGTCGGCCTTGGCCGCACGCCCGGACTTCTCAGCCTTCTCAGCCTTCTCGGGCTGTTCGGCACTCTCCGCGCTCTCGGACGCCTCGACCTCAGCCGTCTCCGACTTCGGCGCGCCCGCAGGAGCGGACGCCCGCCGCGTGGCCCGGCGCCGCGAACGGCCGCGGGAAGCGGCGGCCTCGGCCTCGGCCGGGCTGCTGTACAGCTCCTCGTCGGGGACGAACGCGGGCTCGGGCAGCGCCACCGGCTCGGCGACCTCGGCGGCGACCTCGGCCGCCGTCTCGACGGCCTCGGCACCCTCGTGCGTGTGGTCGTGCGCGCCCTGGTCGGCACCGCCGCGGCCGCGCTTCTTGCGCTTGCCGCCGCCACCGGCGGTCGTCGCCTGGTCCATGTGCACGATGAGGCCGCGGCCGTTGCAGTGCACGCAGGTCTCGGAGAAGGACTCCAGGAGCCCCTGGCCGACGCGCTTGCGGGTCATCTGCACGAGACCCAGCGAGGTGACCTCGGCCACCTGGTGCTTGGTCCGGTCCCGGCCCAGGCACTCCAGCATCCGGCGCAGGACCAGGTCCCGGTTGGACTCCAGGACCATGTCGATGAAGTCGATGACGACGATGCCGCCGAGGTCACGAAGCCGCAGCTGGCGCACGATCTCCTCGGCCGCCTCGAGGTTGTTCCTCGTCACGGTCTCTTCGAGGTTGCCGCCCTGACCGGTGAACTTGCCGGTGTTGACGTCGATGACGACCATGGCCTCGGTCTTGTCGATCACCAGCGAACCGCCGCTCGGCAGCCACACCTTGCGGTCGAGGGCCTTGGCGAGCTGCTCGTCGATCCGGTACGTCGCGAAGACGTCCACCTCGGACGTCCACCGCGAGAGGCGGTCGGCGAGGTCGGGCGCGACGTGCGAGACGTAGCCGTGGATGGTCTCCCAGGCCTCGTCGCCGCTGATGATGACCTTCGAGAAGTCCTCGTTGAAGATGTCGCGGACCACGCGGACGGTCATGTCCGGCTCGCCGTAGAGCAGGCTCGGCGAGCTGGTGGTGGTCATCTTCGACTTCTTGAGGATGTCCTCCCACTGCGCCTGCAGCCGCTCGACGTCACGGCGCAGCTCGTCCTCGCTCGCGCCCTCGGCGGCGGTGCGCACGATGACGCCCGCGTCCTCGGGGACGATCTTCTTGAGGATGGTCTTCAGACGCGCGCGCTCGGTGTCGGGCAGCTTGCGGCTGATGCCGGTCATCGACCCTTCGGGTACGTAGACCAGGTAGCGGCCGGGCAGCGAGACCTGGCTGGTCAGGCGGGCGCCCTTGTGGCCGATCGGGTCCTTGGTGACCTGCACGAGGACGGACTGGCCGGACTTCAGGGCGGACTCGATGCGGCGCGGCCCGTTGGCCATGCCGAGCGCCTCGAAGTTGACCTCACCGGCGTACAGGACGGCGTTGCGGCCCTTGCCGATGTCGATGAAGGCGGCCTCCATCGACGGCAGGACGTTCTGCACCTTGCCCAGGTAGACGTTGCCGACGTAACTCGTCGACTGCTCCTTGTTGACGTAGTGCTCGACGAGGATGTTGTCCTCGAGGACGCCGATCTGGGTGCGGTCGCCGTTCTGACGGACGATCATCTCCCGGTTGACCGCCTCGCGGCGGGCCAGGAACTCGGCCTCGGTGATGATCGGCACCCGGCGCCGGCCCTGCTCACGGCCCTCGCGGCGACGCTGCTTCTTGGCCTCCAGACGGGTCGAGCCCTTGATGGACTGCACCTCGTCCGAGGGCGAGTCGTCGCCCTTCTTGCGCGGCTCGCGGACCTTGACGACCGTGCGCTCCGGGTCGCCGTCGCCCGGCTCGGTCTCGGCGGAGTCACCGGCGCGGCGGCGACGGCGCCGACGGCGACGGCTGCTGCTGCTGGAGCCGCCTGCGGCCTCGGCGTCGTCGGAGTCGTCGTCGGACCGGTCGGCCGCGGCCTCGTCGGAGTCGTCGGTGTCATCGGCGGACTCGGCGGCCTCGTCGGAGCGCTCGGCGGCGTCGTCCGACTGCTCGGCGCCGTCGGCGTCGGCGGACTCGCCACGACGGCGGCGACGGCCACCGCGGCGGCGACGGCGGCCGTGCCGCTCACCGGCGTCCTCGCCGTCGGCGGCCTCGTCGGCGCCTTCGTTGTCGATGTCGGTCTCCGCCTCGGCGGGCTCGGCCTCGACGGTCTCCTCGGGCTCCGCCGCGACGGGGGCGGCGGGCTGCTCGTCCGCGGCGCGACGACGGCGGCGACGGCGCGGGGCCGTCTCCTCCTCGGCGACGGGCGCGGGCGCGGCCGCCTCGACGGGCTGCTCGGCCGCCTCGGCGGCGGCAGCGGCGGCGGCGCGCTCCGGGGTCTGGAACATCGGCTCGGCGAAGACGGGCGCCTGGAACACGGCCACGGCGGGCCGCGCCGGGCGGCGCTCGTTGTCGTCGTCGGAGCGCGTGCCCGTGGCTGCGGGCGCGGTGAATCCGGCGGCGGCCTTGCGGGTGGCGCGGCGGCGGCCGCGGCCGCGCGGGGCGTCCGCGTCGGCCTGCTCGGCGGCGGCCTCGGCCTCGCGGCCGTTGCGGCCACGCGGGGCGGCCTCGGCCTGCTCCGGCGCCTCGGCCGGGGTGTCGTTCGCGGCCGGGGCCTCGGCGGGCTGCGCGTCGACGGCGGAGGCGGCGGCGCGGGTGGCGCGGCGGCGGGTGCGGCGCGGGGCGGCGTCCTCGGCGGCCGGGGCTTCGACGGCCTCGGGGGTCTCGACGGCCTTCGGCGCTGCGGCCTCGGCGGTCTCCGTGGCCGGGGCGGCCTGCGCCTCGGCGGCGGGCGCGGACGCGGTGCGCGTGGCACGGCGGCGGGCGCGGCGCGGCGCGGCGTCGGCCTCGGGCGCGGCGGCTTCCGGGGCCTCGGTGGCCTCAGCGGTCTCGGCGGACGCGGTGGCCTCCGTGGTCGTGGCGGGCTCCGCGGCCGGGGCGGCCTGCGCCTCGGCGGCGGGCGCGGACGCGGTGCGCGTGGCACGGCGGCGGGCGCGGCGCGGGGCGGCCTCGGCCTCGGGCGCGGCGGCCTCGGTGGTCTCGGCGGCGGGTGCGGCCGGGCTCTCGGCGACGGCGGCCGACGGCTGCTCCGCCTCGGCGGCCTGCGGGGCACCGGCGGGCGCGGAGGCACGACGGGTGGCACGGCGACGCGTACGAGCGGGGGCGGCCTCTTCCACGGCGGGCGCGGCCTCAGCGGCGGTCACCGGCTCGGCGGCGGGCGCGGCGTCGGCCTCGGCCGGGGCGTCGGCCGACGCGGCGGCCTGCGGGGCACCGGCGGGCGCGGAGGCACGGCGGGTGGCGCGACGACGCGTACGAGCGGGGGCGGCCTCTTCCACAACGGGCGCGGCCTCAGCGGCCTCGACCGCGCCGGCCTCGGCGTTCTCGTCCGTCTCCAGGGCCTCGGCCTCGTCGTCGACGTCGGTCACGGCGGCGGGAGCGGTGTCCACGGCGGTGGCGGGGGTGGCCGGTATGGCCGGCCCGGCGTCCGCGGTGGTGCCGGCGGGCGGTCCCGCGGGACGCGACGCGGCCCGGCGCCGACGGCGCGGGGGCAGGGTGTCGCTGGGTGTGTTGTTGTTCGAACCCTCAGTGGGGTCGTTCGGCTCAAGCATGCGGGCGGTTCTCCCGTCACGCTCCCGGGCGCCGCGCCTTTACCGGACGTATCCGCGGCTCTCGCTTGCTGCGCGGGGCCGCCATCCGGGGGCGTGGGCGCCGCACGGGAGCTCTCTGTGTCTTGTCTCGCCGGTTCCGTACGCCCCTTTGTGCGGACGGCCTGGCGAAAGTCTTCTGGTCAGTGCGCCGCCCGACCCAGGTGGCTCCCGAGTACGAGGGCGGCGCTGCGGTGTTCTCGGCGAACGCCCCTGCGCGGGACCGTCCCTACTCCGGCGCCGTCGCGGCGGCAGGTGCGGCGTCCCCTGAACGATCGGGACGATCGGCCGGGGCGGCCATGTCTGCCTCGCGGTCGGGCGCGAGCGGGTCGGTCACCGTGCCGGTCTCTTCATCGAAAAGCCCCTGCGCCAGCCTGGTCACCGCTGCGGGGACCGGCGGCGCCAGGTCGGCCACAGCTCGGAGACCGGACAGGACGTCGTCGGGTCGGACGGCAGGTGTCACGTGCCGTACAACCAGCCGCAGTATCGCACAGGGCTTGTCGGTCGGCCTATCGGCGCGGGAGGCGAGCGCCTCCGGACCGAGACCGTCGAGGCTGACGACGGCCGCGCGGGCGTCGAAGGTCCGCATGCCGTTCTTCGTGCGGCGCTGGACCTCGACGGTCTCCGCGGCGCGGAAGGCGGCGGCGGCGCGCTCGGCCGCCTCGGGCTCCACGCCGTCCAGACGCAGCTCCCACACGGAGGCGGTGAGCCGGTCGGCGAGGCCCGAGGTGCGGGCCTCGACGGCGTCGGTGATGTCGAGTCCGTCGGGCAGTGACTCGTCGAGCAGCGCCCACAGGGTGCGCGGGTCGCGGTGCTCGGTGAGGGCGATCTCCAGATACTCGGCCTCGCTGCCCGTGCCGGTGGGTGCGGCATTGGCGTACGACACCTTCGGGTGCGGGGTGAAGCCGGCCGAGTACGCCATGGGCACCTCGGCGCGGCGCAGCGCCCGCTCGAAGGCGCGCTGGAAGTCACGGTGGCTGGTGAACCGGAGGCGGCCGCGCTTGGTGTAGCGCAGTCGGATGCGCTGCACCGCGGGTGCGGGCGGCGGGCCTTCGGGCTGTCGCTTGCCCAGGGGAACTTCTCCTCGTGTACGCGGCCCGTGACGCCGTCCCCGTATCAGCGGGGAGCGCGTCCGGGCTGGCGCTGCCGTGTGTCGTGGTCCGGATCGTCCCTGCGGCTGCGGGGACATTTCACGCCGGACCCTTCGCCTCAGAATACGCGCTTCACGTCCGCAGGTTTCCGTCGGCCTCGTGGCCCTGTGTGACGGGCACCTTCTCACGGGGCCCGCCGAAGAGCAGCCGCCGGACGTCGGCGCGGGCCGCGCGCACGCTGTCGCGCACCGATCCGAGTGCCTGCCGCGTGGCGCGTCCGGCGGCCCGCACCGCCGCGGCGGCGGGGCGCCACACCAGGTCGCGGACGGCGTGCCCGGCCGGGGTGAGGACGGTCCGGTACACCCAGCGCGCGGGGCTCACGAAGATCCACCGAAGGAGCTGCCCGAGGAACCGCCACACGGCCCGCGACAGATGCCCGGCGACCCGCCACGCGTGCCCGAGCGCGTCCCCGATCTCGCGCGCCAAGAAGGCGACGCCCCGCCCGACCGGCGCGAGCACCCACCGCCACACCGTCACGGCGGGCACCACGAAGACCCACCGCAGCAGCGTCCACACGACGAGCCCGATGCCCCGCAACAGCCACAGGATGCCGGCGGCCACCCCGACCGCCGCCCAGGCGATGGCGTGCCCGATCGGCGTGAGCACCCTGGCGTACGTCCACACCGCGGGCACCACGAACAGGATCCGCAGCAGCCACCGCACGCCGCGCCCGACCGCCGACGCCCCGGCCCCGACGCCCCGCGCGGCCCAGGCGAGCGCGTGCCCCACGGGCGTCAGAACGTACCGGTACAGCCAGCCGGCGGGCACGACGAGCAGGACGTGCAGGAGCCGGCCCAGCCCGTGGCCGACCGGCACGACCACGTACCGCCACAGGCCCACCCAGGGCCAGACGAACAGACACTTGCCGAGGAACAGACCGGCCGCCGCGAGCCCCCGGCCCACCGGAGCGAGGACGTACGTCCACACCGCGCCGAGCGGCCGCAGCACGAGGGTGCGCCCCAGCCAGGCGAGCGCGCGCCCGCCGGGCCGCAGCGCGGTGTCGAGCAGGAACCGCCCGGCCACCACCAGCGCGTCCCACACCAGGCGCACCGGCAGGACGACCACCAGGGCCACGATCCGCACCGGGAGCCGGATGGCCACCACGAGACAGCCCTCCGCCTGTGCGGGGGGCTGTCTCGGTGCGGGCTGCGGCGCGGGGGCCGCCGGGTGCTGCGCGGCCTGCTCCACCGGGGGTGTCGCGGGCCGTTTCTCCAGGTCCATGTGGTGCTAGACGCGCAGGGGACCGTCGCGGCTCCCGATTTCGACGGCCGCCTCCGGATTTCCCCGCGGGTGGGTCGGCCGGACGGCGAAGGCCGTTTACTCGACGGCGATCCCGTAGTCCGGCAGGAGTTGCTCCAGGCCGCCCGTGTAGCCCTTGCCGCCGAGCACGAAGTCCCAGTCGCCGCTCGCTCTGCGCCGGAACGAGCCGAGGACCAGGGCGGTCTCACCCGCGCGGCCCTCGGAGACGTCGAGCGTGCCCAGTTCCGTCAGGGACGGGTCGAGGAGCCGGATGCGGGCGTCGGTGAAGCCCGACAGGTCCGCGTGCGGGTTGGCCTCGGGGTCGACCGCGGCGACGAGCGCGAGCCGGTCGGCGGCCGCGGGCAGCGACTCGAAGGCGACCCGCACCGCGGCCTTGTCCGGCGGGCTCGCGGACTCCGCGCGCACCGAACCGTCCGGGGTCCGTGAGTTGTTGAAGAACACGAAGTGGTCGTCGCTCAGGACCCGGTCGCCCGCGCAGACGAGGGCGCAGACGTCCACGGCGACGCTGCCGGACCAGGACATGCCGAGGACGTTGTAGTCCGCGACATCGTCCTGCCGGGGCGCGGGGGCCGGGGGCGGCGCGGGGGCCGCGCCCGCGCGCTCCCCGAGGCGGCCGGAGAGTCCGTGCCGGTGCAGCAGGTCGACCAGTTCGGGGCCCGATATCAGCTCCAGCGGCTTGCCGTTGGCGAAGGTGTACGAGCCGGGGCCGAAGCCCGACGTGGTGACGAGGACGCCCTTGTTGGCGCCGCGGTCCTGCACGGTGCCGTACAGGTCGCGGACGGCCGTCGGCGGGACGGTGTTGCGGTAGCGCTTCACCTGGACGACGATCTTGCCGCCGCGGATCGGGGTGGGGTCGAGGGCGTCGACGTCGACGCCGCCGTCGTTCGAGCGCTGCGTCATCACCGCCTGCATGCCCATGGCCCGGAACAACTCGGCGACCAGGGACTCGAACACGATCGGGTCCATCTCCCGCAGGTCCGGCTCGTCGCCCGCCCCGGCGCCGCCGTGGCTGGCCACGTGCTGGCCCACGTCGTCCGGCCTGCGCACGGGCCGCACCGGCGAGAGCTGGTCGGGCCGCGCCGCCAACTGGCCCCGGAGGCCGTCGACCAGGCAGCTGACCGGGTCCACCTGCTCCAGGCGGAGGGCGGCGAAGGGGGCGCGCACGGCCATGACCGAGGCGAGGAAGATGTGCGTCCGTACGCCCGTCGCCGGATCGTGGTCGTCGACGAACCCGTTCAGCGCCACCGATTCGAGGGCGCCGTACTCGTCCGCCGCGAACAGGTCGTGCAGCACGAGCAGCACGCACTGGGCGATGACGCCGCGGTACAGCGCCCGGCGCTGGGTCACCGGGCGCGGCGCTTCCTTGTCCTCGTCGGCGTTGATCAGGTAGCGCACCGACTTCGCCTCGGGAACGACGTCGTGTCCGGGGAGTTCCCAGTCGAGCACCAGTTGGCGCGACGCCGGGTCGTAGGCCGCGGCGACCTGCCGGGGAAAGCCCTCGGGCCAGGCCGTCGAGGCGTACAGGGCGGCGGTGAAGTACTCGACGACGGCCTCCGCGTCGCCGCTCCTGACCCCCGCGGTGACCTCGGCGATGCCCGCGTTGTGGCGGCGCACCTCCGCCAGGTGACCGGTGACCCACGCGTCGTACTGGCGCCGCAGCTCCGCCAGTTGCCGCTGCCGCTGGGCCTCCGCGGCCTGCGCCGCCCGCCAGTCGTACTCGAAGCGGGCCCGCGCCTCCGCCTGCGCCTGCGCGCGACGGCCCGGCGTCCAACCGCCCTGCGCCTGATAGAGGTTCGCGTCCGGCATCGGCACCGGCACCGCGAGCTGTCCGGCCGAGAACGGCAGCACGTCCTCGGTCCGCGTCAGGGCCTCGGCCCGGAAGGCGGGGGCGCGGCAGCCGACCGCTAACAGCCCCTGCAGGGCCTCCACGCGCGCGTCGAGTTCCTGGGTCCGGCGCCGGGCCTCCGCCTGGCGGTACTCGCGGTAGTCCCGCTCCATCCGGCGCTGCTCGGCACGGGCCTGCCGCTCCTGTTCCCGGCGCCTGCGGGCCTCGGCCTCCAGCTGGCGTTGCTGCTGCCGCTGGACCTCGGCCCAGACACCGACAAGACCACTCGAGCGACGACTCATGCGTGCAGGCCCTCCCCAGGACGCCGACCTCTCCCACAACCGCCGACCGGCCCTCCAACCAGCGGTTATGAGATGACTTTAGCCAGCATCCGGCGCCGCGCCCACGGCGCCGGGGGGCTCACTTCGCGGCAGGCGTCTTCACCGACAGCGGCAGCAACTTCTTGCCCGTCGGACCCACTTGGATCTCCGTCTGCATGGCGGGGCACACCCCGCAGTCGAAGCACGGCGTCCAGCGGCAGTCGTCGACCTCGGTCTCGTCGAGCGCGTCCTGCCAGTCCTCCCAGAGCCAGTCCTTGTCGAGGCCGGAGTCCAGGTGGTCCCAGGGCAGCACCTCTTCGTAGGTGCGCTCACGGGTGGTGTACCAGTCGACGTCGAGGCCCACCTCGGGCAGCGTCTTGTCGGCGCACCGCATCCAGCGTTCGTAGCTGAAGTGCTCGCGCCAGCCGTCGAAGCGGCCGCCGTCCTCGTAGACGGCGCGGATGACGGCGCCGAGGCGGCGGTCGCCGCGGGAGAGCAGGCCCTCGACGATGCCGGGCTTGCCGTCGTGGTAGCGGAAGCCGATGGAGCGGCCGTACTTCTTGTCGCCGCGGATCTTGTCGCGGAGCTTCTCCAGACGGGCGTCGGTCTCCGCGGCGGAGAGCTGCGGGGCCCACTGGAACGGCGTGTGCGGCTTGGGCACGAAGCCGCCGATGGAGACCGTGCAGCGGATGTCGTTGGAGCCGGAGACCTCGCGGCCCTTCTGGATGACGTTCATCGCCATGTCGGCGATCTGCAGGACGTCCTCGTCGGTCTCGGTGGGCAGACCGCACATGAAGTAGAGCTTCACCTGGCGCCAGCCGTTGCCGTAGGCGGTGGCGACGGTGCGGATCAGGTCCTCTTCGGAGACCATCTTGTTGATGACCTTGCGCATGCGCTCACTGCCGCCCTCGGGGGCGAAGGTGAGGCCGGAGCGGCGGCCGTTGCGGGTCAGTTCGTTGGCGAGGTCGACGTTGAAGGCGTCCACGCGGGTGGAGGGGAGGGACAGGCCGATCTTGTCCTCCTCGTACCGGTCGGCGAGGCCCTTGGCGACGTCCGCGATCTCGGTGTGGTCGGCGGAGGACAGGGACAGCAGGCCGACCTCCTCGAAGCCGGTCGCCTTCAGGCCCTTCTCGACCATCTCGCCGATGCCCGTGATGGAGCGCTCGCGCACCGGGCGCGTGATCATGCCCGCCTGGCAGAAGCGGCAGCCGCGCGTGCAGCCGCGGAAGATCTCCACGGACATGCGCTCGTGCACGGTCTCGGCGAGCGGCACCAGCGGCTGCTTCGGGTAGGGCCACTCGTCGAGGTCCATGACGGTGTGCTTGGACACGCGCCACGGGACACCGGACTTGTTCGGTACGACACGGCCGATGCGGCCGTCCGGGAGGTACTCCACGTCGTAGAACGCCGGGATGTACACGCTGCCGGTCCTCGCGAGGCGGAACAGGACCTCCTCGCGGCCACCGGGGCGACCCTCGGCCTTCCAGGCGCGGATGATCTCCGTCATGTCGAGCACGGCCTGCTCGCCGTCGCCGATGATCGCCGCGTCGATGAACTCGGCGATCGGCTCGGGGTTGAACGCGGCGTGGCCGCCCGCGAGGACGATCGGGTCGTCGAGGCCGCGGTCCTTGGACTCCAGCGGGATGCCCGCGAGGTCCAGGGCGGTCAGCATGTTCGTGTAGCCCAGCTCCGTGGAGAAGGACAGGCCGAACACGTCGAAGGCCTTCACCGGGCGGTGGCTGTCCACCGTGAACTGCGGGACCTTGTGCTCGCGCATCAGCTCTTCGAGGTCCGGCCAGACGCTGTACGTGCGCTCGGCGAGGACGCCGTCGCGCTCGTTCAGGACCTCGTAGAGGATCATGACGCCCTGGTTGGGCAGACCGACCTCGTACGCGTCCGGGTACATGAGGGCCCAGCGGACATCGCAGTCGTCCCAGGGCTTGACGGTGGAGTTGAGCTCACCGCCCACGTACTGGATCGGCTTCTGCACATGCGGGAGCAGGGCTTCGAGCTGCGGGAAAACCGACTCGACAGACATCGCTGGACCTTCGTGAGCTGACAGGGGTGACCCTCAAGCCTAACGTGGCCCGGGCCCCGCCCCGTACCTCGAACGGCCGACCCCCGCGCGGGCGCCTAGCCGCCGAGCACCGCGCGCACCTTCGGCCGCGACGCCCGCTCCCACACCCCCGGCAGCTCCCGCTCCCGTGCGGCCGCGGCCGCCTCCTCGCGGCCGTACAGCAGGCCCCACACGAACACGGACTCCCCCGCCGCGTGCGCCTGGACGGCCAGGGCCCGCAGGGCCTCGCGGGCCACCACGCTGTCCTGGTGGTCGCCGAGCACCTTCTGCACGCCCTTCATCCGCTTGGCGAAGCGGGCCGCGGGCTTGCCGAGGGCCAAGGTCGCCGCCTCGCCCGCGTACCGGGCGCGCTTCGCGGCCTTGCGGGCCTCGTGCATCGCCAGGTCCCGGTCCGTGCCGGGGGCCAGGGCGAGGGCGTGGTCGACTCGGGTGGCCAGGCGGCCGTAGTCCTTGAGCATCGCCTTGGGCAGGGCCTCCGCCGCGGGGCTCTCGGCGCCCTTGCGGAGCGGGGGGTCGGCCAGGAGGGCGTCCAGGCGGTCGAGCAGCGCGAGGTAGCGCTTGCTGTCCAGGACGGCGACCGTCTTGCGGCGTGAGCCCGCGCGGCCCGCGACCTTCCAGATCTTCAGGCGGCCGCGGACGGGGCCCAGGAGGAGGGTCCTCGGGACCGCCGCGATGGCCTCCGTGAGGCGCTCCGCGAGGACCTCGCGGTCGCGGTCCACACCCAGCTCCGCGGCCAGCCACTTCAGCTCCTCGCCGACCGGGTCCGTGACCGTGCGGTCGAGGATCTTCGCGTACGTCTTGAAGGCGCTGCGGGTGCGGCGGGTCGCCACGCGCATCTGGTGGACGGAGTCGGGGAGGTCCTGGCGGACCGCGGGGTCCAGGTCGACCAGGGCGTCTCGCTGCTCGCGGAGGTACGTGAGGACTTGGGCGCCCGCCGCGTCGGGGTTCAGGTCGGCTTGCCCTGCGGGACGATGGCCCACAGCGGGAGCGGTCTCGTTCTCCACCGTCTCGGCCAGGGCCCGTGCCAGTTTCGACTTGGACGTCGACCTCTGTACGCCCGCCTTGCGGAGTTTCTTCTCCACCTTGTCCAGGAGGTGGGGGTCGCCGTTCGGGGCCAGTTCCACCTCGATCTCCGTCCAGGACGCGGTGGCCGTGGTGCCGTCGAGGCGGTCGGCGTGGACGCCGTCGACGCTGACCTCGGCGAGGAGGGTGCCGTCGGCGTCGACGAGGTGGCGCAGGTCACGGGCCGAGCGGAGGCGGACGACGGGGGTGAGGTCGGCCTCGCGGACGCGGGAGCGGACCAGGCCGAGGAGGGCGCGCGGCACGTCGTCCGACAGGGGGGCGTGCACCTCGTCGCGGGCGCCCTCGATCTCGGGCACGGGCAGTTTCAGGTGCCAGCCCGCGTCGTGGCCGCCGGTGCGGCGGCGCAGCGTGATGGAGGCCGTGGCGAGGCGCTGGTCGGCGGTGTCGTAGTACACCGCGTCCAGGTCGACGACGCCCTTGTCGATGACGTCGGCCACCCCGGCGACTCCCTTGAGGTCGGGGAGCCCACCGGGGGCGTCGGCGTCGTACTTCCGCTCGATCTCGCGTTCGCGCTTCGTGTCCGCCATGAACCGAATCTAGACGCGATCGGCCGACTTGGGCAGACCCCGGCCGCTATGCCGACAGCGGCCGTTCCACCTTGATCGACTGGAGCAGGCCCACGGCGAGCCAGACCGCGAACATGGATGTCCCTCCGTACGACACGAACGGCAGGGGCAGACCGGCGACCGGCATGATGCCGAGGGTCATGCCGATGTTCTCGAAGGCCTGGAAGGCGAACCAGGCGATGATCCCGGCGGCGACGACCGTGCCGTACAGCTCGGTCGTCTCGCGGGCGATGCGGCAGGCGCGCCAGAGGATGACGCCGAGCAGGACCAGGATGGCGCCCGCGCCGACGAAGCCCAGTTCCTCGCCCGCGACGGTGAAGACGAAGTCGGTCTGCTGCTCGGGCACGAACTGGCCGGTGGTCTGGGTGCCGTTGGTGAGGCCGGTGCCGGTGAGGCCGCCGGAACCGATGGCGATGCGGGCCTGGTTGGTGTTGTAGCCGACGCCCGCCGGGTCGAGCGCGGGGTTGGCGAAGGCGGCGAAGCGGGCGATCTGGTAGTCGTCCAGGACGTGCAGTTGCCATATGGCGACGCCGCCGAGCGCGCCCGCGCCGATCAGACCGAAGACCCAGCGGTTGGAGGCGCCGGAGGCGAGCAGTACGCCGAGCACGATCATCACTATGACCATGACCGAGCCGAGGTCGGGCATCAGCATGATGATCATGATCGGGACGGCGGCGAGGCCGAGGGCCTGGACGACGGTGCGGTGGTCGGGGTGCTCCTTGTCGCCCGCGTCGACGCGGGCGGCGAGCATCATCGCCATCCCCAGGATGATGGTGATCTTGCAGAACTCGGAGGGCTGGAGCGACTGGCCCGCGATGACGATCCAGGCGTGGGCGCCGTTGATGGTCGCGCCGAGCGGGGTGAGGACCAGCAGGATCAGGAAGACCGAGACGCCGTAGAGGATCGGCACGGCCGTGCGCAGGTTGCGGTGGCCGAGCCAGACCGTGGCGGTCATCAGGGCGAAGCCGATGCCGATGTTCACGACGTGCTTGATCAGGAAGGAGTACGGGTCGTCGCCGACGAGTTCCGTGCGGTTGCGGGTCGCCGAGTAGACGAGCGCGGAGCCGATCACGGAGAGCGCGAGGGCGGCGAGCAGCATCACCCAGTCGAGCCTGCGCAGTATCGAGTCGCGGGCGAGCAGACGGGAGAGCGTGGAGCGCTCGGGGCCGTAGCCCGAGACGGAGAAGCCACCGGTGCCGGTCATGGACTAGTCACGCCTCCCCGTCGCCGGGGGCCCGGCCAGTTGGGTCTGCTCGGATGGCGGCTTGGGCTTGCCGGGCTTGAACGGCTTGATCTTCGGGGCGTCGATGGAGCCGTCGGGCTCGATCTTGGGCAGGGACTTCTGCGGCTCGGGCAGCAGGGCCTTCTTCAGGTCCTGATTGCCGCTGTCGTCGAGGCCGTAGATCGCGTTGTAGATCTGGCGCACGGCGGGCCCGGAGGCGCCGGAGCCCGTACCGCCCTGGGAGATCGTCATCACGATCGAGTAGTCCTTGGTGTACGTCGCGAACCACGACGTCGTCTGCTTGCCGTAGACCTCGGCGGTACCCGTCTTTGCGTGCATCGGGATCTTGTCCTGGGGCCAGCCGCCGAAGCGCCAGGCGGCGGTGCCCTTGGTCGCGACGTCCGCGAGGGCACCGTCTATGTCCTTGCGCAGCGCCGCGTCCATGGGCAGCTTGCCGTGGGACTTGGGCTTGATCTCCTCGACGCGCTTGCCGTCGCCGCTGATGATCGCCTTGCCGACGGTCGGGTTGTAGAGGGTGCCGCCGTTGGCGATGGCCGAGTAGATGGTGGCCATCTGGATCGGCGTGACGAGGGTGTCGCCCTGGCCGATGGAGTAGTTGACGGAGTCACCGGCGCGCATCTTCATGCCTTCGAGGCAGTTCTCGTACGCGATGCGCTCGGCGTACTCGCCGTCCTTCTTGCCCTGCTTGCACCAGGCGTCCTTGTTGGCGCCCCAGTAGTCCTTCTTCCACTGCCGGTCGGGGACGCGGCCGCTGACCTCGTTGGGCAGGTCGACGCCGGTCTCCTTGCCGAGGCCGAACTGGTGGGCGGTCTTGTAGAACCAGTCCTTGGGGTCCTTCTTCGGCTTGTTGCCGCCGTCCTTGCGCCACTCGTCGTGCGACAGCTTGTAGTAGACGGTGTCGCAGGACACCTCAAGGGCCTGGCCGAGGGAGATGGAGCCGTGGCCCTGGGACTCGAAGTTCTTGAAGACCTGCCCGCCGATCGAGTACGAGCTGGGGCAGGGGTAGCGGCCGTTGAACTCGTAGCCCGCGTTGACGGCGGCGGTGGTCGGGATGACCTTGAAGATCGAGCCGGGGGCGGCCTGGCCCTGGATGGCCCGGTTCAGGAGCGGGTAGTTGGACTTCTTGCCGGTGAGGCGGGCGTAGTCCTTGCCGGAGATGCCGCCGACCCAGGCGTTCGGGTCGTAGTTGGGGTTGGAGGCCATGGAGACGATGCGGCCGGTCTTGTTCTCCATGACGACGACGGCGCCCGCGTCGGCCTTGTAGTTCTCGCCGGTGTTGTCGTCGAACTCGTCGCGGGCCTTCTTCATCGCGTCGTTCAGCCAGTACTCGGACACGGCCTGGACGCGGGCGTCGATGCTGGTGACGACGTTGGAGCCGGGCTCGGCGCGGTCGGAGTCGGCCTTCCCTATCACCCGGCCGAGGTTGTCGACCTCGTAGCGGGTGACGCCGGCCTTGCCGCGCAGCTGCTTGTCGTAGGTGCGCTCAAGACCGGAGCGGCCGACCTGGTCGGAGCGCAGGTAGGGCGAGTCGCTGTCCTTGGCCTTGTTGATCTCTTCGTCGGTGACGGGCGAGAGGTAGCCGAGGACCTGCGCGGTGTTGGCCTTGCCGGGCGCGGGGTAGCGGCGCACGGCGGTGGGCTCGGCGGTGATGCCGGGGAAGTCCTCGGAGCGCTCCCGGATCTGCAGGGCCTGCTTGGGCGTGGCCTCGTCGGTGATCGGGATGGGCTGGTACGGCGAGCCGTTCCAGCAGGGCTGGGGCGTCTTGGAGTCGCAGAGGCGGACCTTGTCGGCGACGTCCTTGGGGGGCATGTCGAGGACACCGGCGAGCTTGTCGAGGACGCCCTTGCCGTCGTCCTTCATCTTCATCAGGTCCGTGCGGGACGCGGAGACGACGAGGCGGGTCTGGTTGTCGGCGATGGGCACGCCGCGGGCGTCGAGGATCGCGCCGCGCACGGCGGGCTGGACGACCTGCTGGACGTGGTTGCCGGAGGCCTCCTCGGCGTACTCGGCGCCGTTGCGGACCTGGAGGTACCACAGGCGGCCGCCGAGGGTGAGGAGCAGTGAGACGACGAGGATCTGGATGATGACGAGGCGGATCTGGACGCGCGGGGTACGCCCGGTCTCAGGAATGTTGGTCATGGGCGAAGCCCATTCTCTGTAAGGGTGGTGGTGGGTGACGGGTGGGCGTTGGTCACTGCCGCGCCCCTCCCCTTCCGTACGTCGATGTGCTTGCGCTCACAGGCGCTTGACCCCCTTGATGCGTCCGGCGCGGGCCACCCGGGCCTTGGCCGCCTTCATGCGCAGTCCGCTGCCGCGCTGGTTGCCGATGCTCAGGCCGGTGCCGGAGGAGAGCCAGCCGGAGGAGACGTCGGCGGCCTTGGCGTTGGCGCCGGTCTCCCCGAGCGGGTCGTTCTCGGCGCGCCGGGCGAGCGCGATGATCAGCGGGATGGTGAACGGCGCGAGCAGCAGGTCGTAGAGCGCGGCCGTGAAGAGCAGTCCGCCGAGGCCCACGTGGCGGGCCGCGTCGTCGCCGACGAGGGCGCCGACGCCCGCGTACAGGAGCGTGGAGCCGACGGCGGAGCTGACCACGACGACGAGCGGGCCGCTGGCCGAGCGCAGCCGGCCGGTCTCGGGCTTGGCGAGTCCTGCCAGATAGCCGATGACGCACAGGACCAGGGCGTAGCGCCCGGCGGCGTGGTCGGCGGGCGGGGCGAGGTCGGTGAGCAGGCCCGCGCCGAAGCCGATCAGGGCGCCGCCCGTGTGGCCGTAGACGAGGGCCAGGGCGAGGACGGTGAGCAGCACCAGGTCGGGGACGGCGCCGGGCAACTGGAGCCGGGCCAGGACGCTGACCTGGATGACGAGGGCGACGACCACGAGGGTGCTGGAGAGCAGGATCCGGTTGAAGCGCATGGGGTGTCAGTGCTCCTACTGCTCGTTGCCGTTGTCTGCGCCGTCGGCCGGGGGCTGCCCGGACGGCGTGGCCGTGACCGTCACCGTGGGCGCGGGTTTCGGCTTGGCGGGCTTGGGCGGCAGGACCGTGTCGCGGGGGTCCTCGCGGGGGGCCTCGACGACGACGCCGACGACGTCGAGCTTGGTGAAGCCGACGTAGGGGCGGACGAAGACGTTGCGGGTGAGGTCGCCGCCGGAGGGGTCGACGCGGACGACCTCGCCGACCGGGACGCCCGGTACGAACGGCTTGTCGGCCTGGGAGCCGAAGGTCACCAGGCGGTCGCCCTTCTTGACCTTGGCCTTGCCGTTGAGCAGTTGGACCCGCAGCGGGCGGTCGCCCTGGCCGGAGGCGAAGCCGAGCTCGTCGGTCTTCTCCATGCGGGTGCCGACGGTGAAGTCGGGGTCGTTGGCGAGCAGCACGGTGGCGGTGGAGGGGCCGACGGTGGTGACGCGGCCGACCAGGCCGTCGCCGTTGAGCACCGTCATGTCGCGCTTCAGGCCGTCGTTGGCACCGGCGTCGATGGTGACGGTCCAGGAGAAGCCCTGGGCCGCTCCTATGCCGATGACCTCCGCGCCCTTGATGCCGTACTGTCCGGCGCCGGCCTTCTTCAGCATCGAGTCGAGCTGGGCGACGCGGCTGCGGTTGCGGTCGTCGCTGCCGAGTTTGGCCTTCAACGCGGCGTTCTGGCGCTCCAGTTCGGCGATGCGGTCGTGCCGGTCGCCGGAGTCGCGGACCGCTCCGATGGCGTTGCCGATCGGGTCGACGGCGGAGGACATGCCGTCCTCGACCGGGCCGAAGACCGTGGCGGCGGCCTGGCGGGCACCGTCGACCGGCGAGTCCTCGCCGCCGCGGATGTCCACCGTGATCAGAGCGAACGCGATGGCGATCAGCAGCACCAGGAGCAGCCGGCTCTCTCGTGTGTCCCTCACGTGCGGCGGCCGTGCCTTCCTCAAGTAGGAATCTGCGGAGATCTACTGAACAGAACGGAAATCTACTGAACAGAAATCTATGAAACCGCGAGCAGGCGAGTGCTCGCGGAATTGTGGGTTCTCTCAGTGTTGCGTCTATATCAACGATCCGCCGCACGAGGTGGCAGCACTCGTACGGCGGACATCGTCGTGTCACATCATCTGCGCGGCTGGGCGTCCAGAACCTGCTGCAGGGCCTCGAACTCCTCGACGCACTTGCCGGAGCCGAGCGCCACGCTGTCCAGCGGGTCCTCGGCGATGTGGATCGGCATGCCGGTCTCACGGCGCAGGCGCTCGTCCAGGCCGCGGAGCAGGGCGCCGCCGCCGGTGAGGACGATGCCGCGGTCCATGACGTCGCCGGAGAGCTCGGGCGGGCACTTGTCGAGGGTCGTCTTGACCGCGTCGACGATCGCGTTGACCGGCTCCTCGATGGCCTTGCGGACCTCGGCGGCGGAGATCACGACGGTCTTGGGCAGGCCGGAGACCAGGTCGCGGCCGCGGATCTCGGTGTGCTCGTCGGCGTCCATGTCGTACGCGGAGCCGATGGTGATCTTGATCTGCTCGGCGGTGCGCTCGCCGAGGAGGAGGGAGTACTCCTTCTTGATGTGCTGGATGATCGCGTTGTCCAGCTCGTCGCCGGCCACCCGGATGGACTGTGCCGTGACGATTCCGCCGAGGGAGATGACGGCGACCTCGGTGGTGCCGCCGCCGATGTCCACCACCATGTTGCCGGTGGCCTCGTGGACCGGCAGGCCCGAGCCGATCGCGGCGGCCATGGGCTCCTCGATGATGTGCACCTGACGGGCACCGGCCTGCGAGGAGGCCTCGATGACCGCGCGGCGCTCGACGCCGGTGATGCCGGAGGGCACACAGACCACGACGCGCGGGCGGGCCAGATAGCGGCGCTTGTGGATCTTCAGGATGAAGTAGCGCAGCATCCGCTCGGTGATCTCGAAGTCGGCGATGACGCCGTCCTTCAGCGGGCGCACCGCGACGATGTTGCCGGGCGTGCGCCCGATCATCTTCTTCGCTTCGGCGCCGACCGCGAGGATGCCGCCGGTGTTGGTGTTGATCGCGACGACGGACGGTTCGTTGAGCACGATCCCCCGACCCCTGACGTACACCAGCGTGTTGGCGGTCCCGAGGTCGACAGCCATGTCACGGCCGATGAACGACATGTTGTTCCCCATGAGGATGCGTCTGGCCTTCCCTAGTGGAGCGTGTGATGGCTTGTTAGGTAGGCGAGGTGGGTGCTGAGTGGCGTGGAGGCTTCCATCGTAGTCTCGCCCGCACGGACACGGCGCGAGGGTCTGCGCCATTGTCAGCAGATGATGAGCCGCCCCGCTTCTGGAGACGTGCCATCAGGGGCACGGGTTCCCCCAATCGGGCCGCATATGCCAAGGGACGGCCGGATTTCTCCGGCCGTCCCGGCCTTGTCCCCAGCCCGTCAGGGGCTGTTTTGTCGGCCGCGTGTCCACGGCCGCGTCAAGGAATCCTGATGGAGTACGGCGGGATTCCTGACGCCTCGGCAACCGCTCGTACGGCGCCTTCGGCCACCGCTCAGACGGCGGCCGGGAAGAAGATCTTCAGCTCGCGCTCGGCGGACTCCGCGGAGTCGGAGGCGTGGATCAGGTTCTCGCGCACGATCACGCCGAAGTCGCCGCGGATGGAGCCGGGGGCGGCGGCGATCGGGTCGGTCGGCCCGGCGAGGGCGCGCACGCCCTCGATGACCCGCTCGCCCTCGACCACGAGGGCGACGACGGGGCCGGAGGACATGAAGGCCACCAGCGGCTCGTAGAACGGCTTGCCCTGGTGCTCGCCGTAGTGCTGCTCCAGGGTCGCCTGGTCGAGCGAGCGCAGTTCGAGCGCGGAGATGGTCCAGCCCGCCTTGCGCTCGATGCGGCCGATGATCTCGCCGATCAGGCCTCGGCGGACGGCGTCGGGCTTGAGGAGGACGAGAGTGCGCTCGCTCATGGTGTGCGGCTCCAAGAGGTGTTCATGACGTCACGTGGGAATGCCCGCACGATACCGGGGCGGCTACGCAGTGTGGCCACCGGCCGGGCATAAGCCAGGGGCGGCCGGAAAGGGGACGGCGGGACGCTCAGCCGCCGGACGCCGGGGCCGCGTCCGCGCCGTCCGCCTCCGCCATCGCCGCGAACCGGGCCTTGGCCTCGTCGATCTTCCGGCCGAAGTGCACGGACGCCCACCACAGGGCGGCGAACATCGCGCCCATGAAGAACATCATCGGGACCACGACGCCGCTGGCGATCAGCGCGATCTGCAGCGCCCAGCCGAGCTGGACACCACCGGGCCGGGTGACCATGCCGCACAGCAGCACGGAAAGCCCCATGGCGATGCCGCAGACCGTCCAGACCGTGCTCATCTCCAGGTCCGGGTCCTTCATGGCGACGAGACCGGCGAAGCCGATGACGAAGAACTCGCCGATCAAGGTCGACGAACAGAGCGTACGCACAGCTGTCAGCCCCTCCCCAGGAGCAGTCGGGCCTCGCCGACGGTGACGACGGAGCCGGTGACGAGGACGCCGCCGCCGGCGAACTCCCCCTCCTCCTCGGCCAGGGTGATCGCGGCCTCGAGGGCGTCCGGGAGGCGCGGCTCGACCTGCACGCGGTCCTCGCCGAAGACCTCGACGGCGAGCCCGGCGAGCTCGTCGACGTCCTGGGCGCGGTGGCTGGAGTTCTGCGTGACGACGACCTCGGCGAAGATCGGCTCGAAGGCCTCCAGGATGCCGCGGGCGTTCTTGCCGTCGCTGACGCCGACCACGCCGATGAGACGGCTGAAGTCGAAGACCTCGCCGATGGCCCCGGCCGCGGCGCGGGCGCCCGCGGGGTTGTGCGCGGCGTCCAGGACGACGGTGGGCGAGCGCCGGACGACTTCGAGGCGGCCGGGCGAGGAGACCGTGGCGAAGGCCTTGCGGACGGTCTCGATGTCCAGCGGCCGGGCGTGCTGGGCGCCGATGCCGAAGAACGCCTCCACGGCGGCGAGGGCCACCGCGGCGTTGTGCGCCTGGTGCTCGCCGTGCAGGGGCAGGAACACCTCTTCGTACTCCCCGCCGAGGCCGCGCAGGGTGAGCAGCTGGCCGCCGACGGCGATCTGGCGCTGGACGACGCCGAACTCCAGGCCCGCGCGGGCGACCGTCGCGTCCACCTCGACGGCCTTCTTCAGGAGCACCTGGGCGGCCTCGACGGGCTGCTGGGCCAGGATGGCCGTGGCGTCCGGCTTGATGATGCCGGACTTCTCGACGGCGATCTCGGCGGCCGTGGTGCCGAGGCGGTCGGTGTGGTCCAGGTCGATGGGGGTGACGACGGCGACGGAGGCGTCGATGACGTTCGTCGCGTCCCAGGTGCCGCCCATGCCGACCTCGACGACGGCGACGTCCACGGGGGCGTCCGCGAAGGCGGCGTACGCCATGCCGGTCATGACCTCGAAGAAGGAGAGCCGGAACTCCTCCTTGGCGTCGACCATCTCCACGTACGGCTTGATGTCCTCGTACGCCTCGATGAAGCGCTCGGCGCTGATGGGGGCGCCGTCCAGGCTGATGCGCTCGGTGATCGACTGGACGTGCGGGGACGTGTACCGGCCCGTGCGCAGTTCGAAGGCGCCGAGGAGGGCCTCGACCATGCGGGCCGTGGACGTCTTGCCGTTCGTCCCCGTGATGTGGATCGAGGGGTACGCCCGCTGGGGCTCGCCGAGGACGTCCATCAGCATGGCGATGCGCCGCAGGGACGGGTCCAGCTTGGTCTCGGGCCAGCGGGCCATGAGCTCCGTCTCGACCTCGCGCAGGGCCCTGTCGACCTCGGGGTCGGCGGGGCGGGCCGGGACGTCGGTCTCGGGCGGGCCCGCCTGGGTGCGCAGGGTGCGGCTGCCGGCCTCGATGACGGCGAGGTCGGGATCGCGCTCGGTCTCGGCCCCGACGAGTCGGTCGAACTCGTCGTCGTCGCGCTGGCTGTCGTTCGGAGGGAGGTCGCTCACGTACGCCAGTCTACGGAGGAGTGCCGACAGCGGCCGTGGGGACCGGTCCCGCAAGGGGTCCGCGGGGCCGCGCGGGCCCCTCAGGACCTTGGACCCGTCCGATTCGGGACCTTGGTCCCTCCGCGCCCCCTTCCCGCCGGGCAAACTTGGCGATCATGGACATAGGCATCGACCTCGGCACGGCCAACACCCTTCTCTACGTACGCGGTCAGGGCATCGTGCTCAACGAGCCGTCCGTGGTCGCCGTCAAGGCGGGCGCGCGCAACGCGCTGGCCGTCGGTACGGAGGCCAAGGAGACCATCGGGCGCACCCCGGGCTCCATCACCGCGATCCGGCCCCTCAAGGACGGCGTGATCAGCGACTTCGAAGCCGCCGAGGAGATGATCCGGCACTTCGTGCGCAAGGCCGTGCCCGGGCGCAGGCCGCGTACGCGGATGGTGATCTGCGTGCCCAGCGGCGTCACGCAGGTCGAGCGGCGCGCCATCGTGCACGCCTCGCAGCGGGCCGGGGCGCGGGCCGTCCACCTCGTCGAGGAGCCGATGGCGGCGGCGATCGGGGCGAGGCTCCCGGTGGCCGAGCCGCGCGGGTCGATGATCGTGGACATCGGCGGGGGCACGTCCGAGGTCGCCGTCATCTCCCTCGGCGGGATCGTGACGGCGCAGTCCCTGCGGGTCGGCGGGGACCGGCTCGACACGGCCATCACGGACTACGTACGCCGGGAGCACTCGCTCCTCATCGGCGAGCGGACCGCCGAGGACGTCAAGGTCGCCATCGGGTCGGCGTGGCCCGTGCCCGGCGCGGAGGACTTCGAGGAGCGGACGTTCACCGTGCGGGGGCGGGAGAAGGTCGGGGGGCTGCCCAAGACGGTGGAACTGACCGTGCGGGAGGTGCGGGCCGCGCTCGACGAGCCCGTCGAGGCGATCATCGCCGCCGTGCGCGCCACCCTGGAGGAGTGCCCGCCGGAGCTGTCCGGCGACGTCATGGAGCACGGCATCGTCCTCACCGGCGGCGGCGCACTCCTCCCCGGCCTCGACCTCCGCCTCGCCTCCGCCACCGGCATCCCCGTCTTCGTCGCCGACGACCCGCTGGACAGCGTGGCCCTCGGCTGCGGGAAGTGCGTGGAGGACTTCGACGGTCTGGAGCGGGTGATGTCTGCGGCGTAGGCCTCCGGCCGGGGGTGCGTGCCGGGTGTTCCTGGGCCGGGGTGTGCGCCGCATCGCGCTGCGCGCTCGTCCTCAAGCGCCGGACGGGCTTTTTCCCCACCCACCCGCCCTTCTCGCAGCGCTGCGCGCGCAGAGGCCCGCGGCCGAGGTGCTCGTCCAGGGGCCGGTGGGCGCGTTTCGGGGCTGGTGGGCCAGTCGCGGGGCCGGTGGGCGACACACCAGCCCGTCCGGCGCCTGAGGACGAGCGCGCAGCGCGACCGGCGCCCGCCCCGGCCGGGGCTCAGGCGAGATCGCCGGTGGGAAGGTCGGCCTCGACCACATACGCGCCCGCACGAGGTCCTGCCGTGAAGGTCCCGCCCACCGCACGGACCCGCTCCGCCATCCCGGCCGTCCCGATCCCGGCCGACACGGGCGCGACCCCCGCGGCACCGGCACCGGCACCGGCACCGGAAAGCCCGGCACCCGAACGCCCGGCACCCGCCGGGCCAGCCCCCACCGCCCCGGACTCCGCCCCGGCCGACCCGGTTGCCCCAGCCGCCCCGGCCGACCTCCCCGCCCCGGCCGCCCCAGGCGACAACGCGTTGCGCACCCCCACCCGAAGGCGCCCCCCGGCCACCCGCACCCGGACCTCGACCACCTCGCCCGGCGCGTGCTTCGCCGCGTTCGTGAGGCACTCCTGCACCACCCGGTGCACCGCGGCCTGCCGCAGCGGCGAGAGCCGGTACGCGGCGCCGTCGACGAGCAGCTCCACGGGACTGCCCGCACGCCCGCTCGCGGCGGCGAGCTCGGGCAGGGCCTCCAGACCAGGAGTGGGTGCCCCGTCGACCCCGCGCTGGACGATGATCTCGTTGAGCATCCGGTGCGCCGACCGCGCGGTCTCCGACAACTCGTCGAACCCGGCCGCGTACGGCGTCGCCCCGGCCCGCCGGGCGAGGACCTGTGAGCGCACGCTCAGCAGCGTCAGCTCGCGCCCGACGAAGTCGTGGACGTCCCGCGCGATCCGCAGCCGCTCCTGCTGGACGGCTTCGAGGGCCTGCGTCGCGGCCCGCTGGGCCTGAAGCTCCCGCACCAGGTCCTGCCGGTTGGCCGCGACCCCGACACCCGCCGCGAGCGCCCCGATGGGCACGACGAGGCTGAGGAATTCACTGAGGGTGTCCCCGCGGTGCACCGGCCAACCGGGCAGCGTGAACATCACGTACGCGAACGAGACGTACCCGACGACGCCCACGGCCCCGGCGAGCCGCCCCCGGTACCGCCCCAGCGAGTAGAGCGCGAACTGCGCGAGCGTCAGCTCGTGCAGCCAGCCGAGCAGCACCAGCGCGACGAGGAACGGAACCCAGGGCTCGACCCGCCGCAGCAGCAGCGTCGACGCGCCCGCCGCGAGGACGAGGGCCGCCATGACGCCGTTGAGGGAGTTGTCCTCGGCCGCGAGGCCCGGGACGTCGAGGGCCATCAGGGCGAGGCAGGCGAGGGCCGTGAGCACGTCCAGGGCCCGGGGTTCGCGTGCGCAACGCCGAGCGAGGCGACGGGCCGCGGCCGCCGCCTTGCGTAGCGCCTCGGCGGCGGGCAGGTCGTACATAGCCCTCCCATCATCCATGGACGCCCGTCCGCGACACATCGGACTTTTGGCCTTGATGTCCCCAGGGCGCCGCGCCCGCACCGCTGCCACGTGCCGTCGGGCCGTCGGGCCGTCGGGCCGTCGGGCCGTCGGGCCGTCGGGCCGTCGGGCCGTCGGGCCGTCGGGCCGTCGGGCCGTCGAACGGGGCCCGGGGTCACCCGGCGAATCGGGTGTACCCACGGCGCGGCTGACGCGCCCCCGCGAGGACCGGAGTTCCAATCGGACCATGTGGTACGCCCAGAATCCGGGTCGACGGACCCGTCAGCTAGCCGGTGACGCCGCGGTCCTGCTGTGGACCGCGGCCTGGACCGCCGCCGCGGTCGTCGCGTACCGCCTCGCCGTCCTGCTCACCCGCCCGGGGCCGGACTCGGGCGTCGCCTCCTCCGGCTCGCCCGCCGCGCGCCTGCCCCTCGTCGGCGACGACGTCGGCGCCGCGCTGCGCTCCGTGGTGGGCGTCGTGGACGACATCGACCCGGTGACGATGCGCGCCGGGCTCGTGGTGAGCGCGGTCGCCCTGTTCCTGGTGCCGGTCGGCCTGGTTCTCGCCCGCTGGCTGCCGCGCCGTCTGCGCTGGGTCCGGCAGGCCGCCGCCGCGCGGGACCTCGCCGAGTCCGACGACGGCCGCGAACTCCTCGCCCTGCGTTCCCTGCTGCGCCCCCTCGACGAGGTGGCCGCGACCGCCGCCGCCCTCGCCGACACCCCCGGCCTGCCGGACGCCACGCCCGGCAGCCTCGCCGAGGGCTGGCGCGCCGCCGACCCGCGCGTGCTCGACGCGCTCGCGGACGCCGAGCTGGAGCGCCTGGGCCTCGCGCCCGGACCGGGCACGGAACCGGCGGGGCTGCCGGTGGCCGAGCCCGCCGCATGACGGCTGAGCCGCGGGGCCTGCACGCCCCGTACAGCGACGCGGTGCTCCGCGCGATCCCGCTCGGCGCGCTGCTCGTCGACGAGGACGGCCGGGTGGTCGCGGCCAATCCGCAGTTCGCGACGGTATGCGGGATCGAGGGCGTCGACCTGTCGACGGGCGCGTCGGCCGAGCCCATCGCCGAGGCGATGGCGCGGCTCCTCCCGGACGTGGACGTCGAGAAGGTGGGCGCGCTGCGCAGCCAGTTCGTCCGCAAGGCGGAGCTGCGCCTCGTCGACGGCCGCACCCTGCGCCGCAGCCGCCAGCCGATCGAGGCCGGCGACACCCGCCTCGGCGTCCTGTGGCTGGTCGAGGACGTCACCGACCAGCTCCGGTACGAGGACGACCTGCACCGGCACATCGACACCCTCGGCGAACTGGCCCGCGACCGCGCCGAGTTCGCCGCCCGCACCTCCCACGAGCTGCGCACTCCGCTGGCCACCGTGCTCACCTTCTGCGAGCTCCTCGCCGGCCCGGACGGCGGCACCCTGACCGCCGCCCAGCGCGAGTACATCGACACCATCCGGCGCGGCGCCCAGCGCATGCACGACATGGCCGACGGCCTTCTGCACCGGTACGCCCAGGCCGCCGGCGCCGCCCCGCCCGCCTACGCCCCGCTCGACCCCGGCCCCCTCCTGGCCCGCCTCGTCGCCGACACCACTCCCCTGGCCACCCGCGGCGGCGTCTTCGTCAGCCTCGACCTGCCCGCGGCCCGTCCCCCGCTCGTCGCCGACACCGACCAGTTGGAGCGGGCGCTGGCCGCGTTGCTCGACAACGCCGTGAAGTTCACCCCCGCGGGCGGCGGCGTCACCGTCACCGCGCGCCCGTACGACGACGGCGCTCCCGACTCCCCCGGCTGGGAGTTCACCGTGCGCGACGACGGCATCGGCATCCCCAAGGAGTTCCACGAGGAGGTCTTCACCGAGTTCGTGCGCGCCCCCAACGCCCGCCGCGGCCCCTACCCCGGCACCGGCCTCGGCCTCAGCGTCGTGCGCGACGCGGTCAGGATGCACGCGGGCACCGTCACCCTGCACAGCGCCGAGGGCCACGGCACCGCCGTCGAGGTGCGGCTGCCCGCCGCCGGGCCGCCCGGGAACACCCCGGCGTGACCTGTCTGCTGCTCGTCGAGGACGACCCCGACCTCGGGCTCGCGCTGCGGGTCCTGTTCACCCGCGCCGGGTACGAGGTCGTGACCGCCGACGACGGCCAGTCGGCGCTGCGGCTCCTGTTCGCCCGGCGGCCCGCCCTGATGGTCCTCGACCTGGTCCTGCCGAGCCTCGACGGCTGGGAGGTCCTCGACCGCACCCGCGACCTCACCGACCTGCCCGTCCTCATCCTGTCCGGCCGCACCAGCCCCGCCGAACGGGTTCGCGGCCTGCGCTCCGGCGCCGACGACTACCTCTCCCTTCGACCACCTGGAGCTCCTCGCCCGCGTCGAGGCGCTGCTTCGCCGCAGCAACCCGGAGCAGTGGCGCGGCGACTACGTCGAAGCGGGCCTCCGTCTGGTCCCCGAACGCCGTTCGGCCGTCTGGCAGGGCCACGAGACCCGCCTGAGCGCCATCGAGTACCGCCTCCTGGAAGTGCTCGTCCGCAACCGCGGCCGCGTGGTCACCACCGAACAGCTCCTCGACCTCGTCTGGGACGACCCCGACGCGACGGGCCGCGAACGCGTGAAGTTCGCGGTGCTGCGCCTGCGCAGAAAGCTCGCCGTCGGCGACAACGAGGACCCCCTGGAGTCGGTACGGGGCCTGGGCTACCGCTACCGCGGCGAGGAATCCTGAGCGCACCGAGCCGATCCTCTGAGCCCACCGAGCCGATCCTCTGGGCCCGCTCTGGCGCATCTTCCGGGCCCGCCAAGCCCACCGCCTGAGCCCGCCGAGCCCGCCTCCTGAGCCCGGTGGCGCATCCTTTGAGCCCGCCCTGGCACATCTTCTGAGCCCGTCCGGCGTTTGAGGACGAGGCGCGGAGCGCCGACAAGCGGGGGTCCGGGGGCGCAGCCCCCGGTTTCGGGAAGGGGCGGGGTTGGGGAGCCCCCGGCAGGGCCCAGGGGCCGAAAGTCCCACCCCACCGGGACCAACAGGCCAGGGCCTTCGCCCCGAACCGGCCTCGGCCGAAGGCTCGCAACCGGAGAGCAACCGAAGACACCCCACCCCGGCAACCCACACCCCCCACGCTCCTGAAGTCCGCCGCACCCCACACCCGCCAGGAGCCCACCCCGTGACGCCCGCCACCCCGGTGACCCACCTGCCCACCCCTCCCCTCCCCCACCGCTCCGTGGCGATCGTCCTCGGCACCCGCCCCGAACTGGTCAAGCTCGCCCACCTGGTCCGCCTCCTCGGCCCCGCCGCCCACCTGGTCCACACGGGCCAGCACTACGACGCCGACCTCTCGGGCCGCTTCCTGACCGAGCTGGGCCTGCCCGAGCCGACCCTCCTCGAAGGCGTCGGCGGCAAGCCCCGAGCCGTACAGATCTCCACCGCCCTCACGCAGCTCGACGCGCTGTTCGCGGCCGAGCCCCCGCTGGCCGTGGTGGTGCAGGGCGACACGAACGCCTCCCTGTCCGGGGCGCTCGCGGCGAACTCCCGCGGCATCCCGCTGGTGCACGTGGAGGCGGGCCTGCGCAGCCACGACCGGGCCATGCCCGAGGAGCACAACCGCGTCGTGATCGACCAGCTCGCGGACGTGCTGTGCGCGGCCACGGAGGACAACCGGGAGCTGCTGCGCGCCGAGGGCGTCCCGGCCGGACGCGTCGCCGTCACGGGCAACACCGTCGTCGAGGCCGTACAGGAGCACCTGCCCGCCGAGGACGAGCGCGCCGCGCTGCTCGCCGCGCACGGCGTCACCCCCGACCGCTACCTCCTCGCCACCGTGCACCGGCCCGAGAACACCGACGACCCGGCCGCGCTGCGCGCGATCCTCACCGAGCTGGCGGCGCTCGCCGCCGACCTGCCGGTCCTCTTCGCCGTCCACCCCCGCACGAAGGCCCGTCTGGAGGCCGCGGGGCTCGGGCACCTCCTGGCCGCGCTCACGGTGCTGCCGCCGCTCGGGTACGGGGAGTTCCTGGCGCTCGCCCGGCACGCGGCCGTGCTCGTCTCCGACTCCGGGGGCGTCCAGGAGGAGACCACCGTGCTCGGCCGCCCGCTCGTGGTCGTACGCCGCTCCACGGAGCGGCCCGAGGCGATGGACTCCGGCTTCGCCGAGTTGGTCGCCCCCGGGCGGGGCATCGGCCGGGGCGTCCGGCGGTGGCTCGCCGAGGGCCACGCCGGCCTCGGCCGTCTGGCCGAGACTCCCTCGCCCTTCGGCGACGGCCTCGCGTCCCAGCGCATCGTGGCCCTCCTGGGCGCGGTGGCCGCGGGGCAGCGGCCCGACCACTCCGCGGGCCACCTCTCCGCCGCCGCCTGACCGACCGCTCGACTGGGGGCTGCGCCCCCTCTCCCCCCCGCCTCTTCGGCCCTCCGGGCCTCGTCCTCAATCGCCGGACGGGCTCACAATCCTCCCCCGGCCGGACAGGAACCCCCGCTCGCCGGGACAGACCGGAGCCCGCCTGATGGCGCGACGCGGGCCGACCCATCAGACAGACCCCAGCCCCCTCGCCGTCCGCCACGCCCCCACACACAACACCCCCGAGGACCCCGTGCTCACCCCCCACCACCTGCTCTACGCCCTGCCCTTCTTCCTCCTCGCCTGCTTCCTCCTGTACTGGGCCGGGGCCCGGCACGCCTACACGCGCCGCAGGCCCGCCCCGGACGGCGACCCCGCGGCTTTCGACTGGCACTTCTTCGTGCCGTGCCGTGACGAGGAGACCGTGATCGGCGCGACCGTCACCCAGTTGCGCACCGACTTCCCTGCCGCGCACGTGTGGGTGGTCGACGACGACAGCGACGACACCACCGCGGCCGTCGTGACCGCGCTCGCCGACGGCGACAGCCACGTCCACCTGGTCTCGCGCCGCCGCCCCGACGCCCGCGTCGGCAAGGGCGCGGCCCTCAACTCGGCGTACGCGGCCCTGAACGACTTCCTGCCCGCGACCGCCGACCGCTCCCGGGCCGTCGTGTGCGTCGTCGACGCCGACGGCCGCCTCGCCCCCGACGCGCTCGCGCGGGTCAGCGGCGACACCGGCTTCGGCGACCCGGAGACCGGCGGTGTGCAGGTAAGCGTACGGATGCGCAATGTCACCGAGCGGCGTCCGCTGCCGGAGCACGGGCGCGTCGCCAACGCCTTCGCGCGGCTGCTGGTGCGGATGCAGGACATGGAGTTCGCGGTGTCCAACGCGGGCATGCAGCTCCTGCGCGGCCGCACGGGCTCCGTCGGTCTCGGCGGCAACGGCCAGTTCACGCGGCTGACCGCGCTCGACCGCATCGCCGCCGCCGAGCGCCGCCCCTGGCAGCGCGACGCGCTCCTGGAGGACTACGAGCTGGGCCTGCACATGATCCTCGGCGGCTACCGGGTCGCCCACATCGCGGACACCCACGTCTCGCAGGAGGGCCTGCCGCGCGCCCGCCGCTTCCTCACCCAGCGCACCCGCTGGGCCCAGGGCAACCTGCAGTGCGTGCGCTACGCGCCCCGCATCGTCGGCTCCCGGCACTACTCGGGCCGCGGCGTCCTGGAGACCCTGTACACGTTCATGCAGCCCCTCGCGCACGTGGCGACGCTCGTCCTGAGCGTGCTGCTGCTCGGCGCGGTCGTCGCGGGCGGCTCGATGCGGGACGCGTTCCTCGGCAACTGGCCGCTGATCCTGGTCCTGTGCGCCCTGTCGGTGCTGCCGTTCGTGGCCTGGGGCCCGCTCTACCGCCGCGACTTCGCCCCGGACCGCTCCCGCCTCACCGGCCTGCTGTGGGGTCTTGCCCTGTGGGTGTACGCGTACCACGTGTTCATCGTGTCGGCGCGCGGGTTCCTGCGCCTGCTGCGGGGCCGCAACGGCTGGGCGAAGACGCGGCGCAACGCGGAGTCCGTGGGGACGGGGCCGGTGGCCACGGAGGCCTGACCGGGCGGGGCACGCGGACGGCGGCGGTTCGAAGACGAAGGCGCCCGGAACCGAAGTGGTTCCGGGCGCCCTCTGACCCCCGCGTCGGCGGGGAACACTGAGCCTTGTCCCTCTCGGCGGCCGCCAGGTCCGGATCACCTCCGCGTGAGCGGAGAGGCCGCTGCGTCAGGCTACCGGCAGCTTCGCCAGCTGGTCTTCCAGTCGCGCGATGTCCTCCATCGCCTTGCTCAGCCGCGTACGGATCTTCTCCACCACCTGGTCCGGAGCCTTCGCCAAGAATGCCTCGTTGCCGAGCTTGGCCTCGGCCTGCTGGCGCTCCTTCTGCGCGGCCGCCAGATCCTTGGCGAGCCGCTTGCGCTCCGCCGCCACGTCGATCGTGCCGGACAGGTCGAGGGCGACGCTCGCGCCCGCGACCGGCAGCGTCGCCGTCGCCGCGAAGGACTCGCCCTCCGGCTGGAGGCGCAGGAGCTGGCGGACGGCGGCCTCGTGCGGGGCGAACGGCGTGCCGTCCAGGGTGAGGCGGGCGGGGACCTTCTGGCCGGGCTGGAGGCCCTGGTCGGCGCGGAACCGGCGGACCTCGGTGACGAGGTCCTGGAGGGAGAGGATCTCCTTCTCGGCGCCCGCGTCCCGGAAGCCGCTGTCCTTGGGCCAGTCGGCGACGACCACCGACTCACCACCGGTGAGCGTCGTCCACAGCGTCTCCGTCACGAACGGCACGACCGGGTGCAGGAGGCGCAGCGTGACGTCGAGGACCTCGCCGAGGACGCGCTTGCTGACCTCGGCCGCCGGGCCGCCCGCCATGAACGTGGTCTTGGACAGCTCCACGTACCAGTCGAAGACCTCGTCCCAGGCGAAGTGGAAGAGGGCGTCGGAGAGCTTCGCGAACTGGTAGTCCTCGTAGAGCCCGTCGACCTCGGCGACCACCGTGTTCAGGCGGGAGAGGATCCAGCGGTCGGTGGCCGACATCTCGGCGGCGTCGGGCAGCGGGCCCTCGACCGTGGCGCCGTTCATGAGGGCGAAGCGGGTGGCGTTCCAGATCTTGTTGGCGAAGTTCCGGGAGCCCTGCACCCAGTCCTCGCCGATCGGCACGTCCACGCCCGGGTTGGCGCCGCGGGCGAGCGTGAAGCGCAGGGCGTCCGAGCCGTACTTGTCCATCCAGTCCAGCGGGTTGACCGCGTTCCCGAAGGACTTCGACATCTTCTTGCCGAACTGGTCGCGGACCATGCCGTGCAGGGCGATGGTGTGGAACGGCGGGGTGCCGTCCATCGCGTACAGGCCGAACATCATCATCCGGGCGACCCAGAAGAAGAGGATGTCGTAGCCGGTGACCAGGACGGAGTTCGGGTAGAACTTCGCGAGGCTGTCGGTCTTCTCGGGCCAGCCGAGGGTGGAGAACGGCCACAGGCCGGAGGAGAACCAGGTGTCGAGGACGTCGGTGTCCTGCGTCCAGCCCTCGCCGGTGGGCGGCTCCTCATCGGGGCCGACGCAGACGATCTCGCCGTTCGGGCCGTACCAGACGGGGATGCGGTGTCCCCACCACAACTGCCGCGAGATGCACCAGTCGTGGAGGTTGTCGACCCAGTCGAAGTAGCGCTTCTCCATCTCCTGCGGGTGGATCTTGACCTGGCCGTCGCGGACCGCGTCACCGGCGGCCTTGGCGAGCGGGCCGACCTTGACCCACCACTGCATGGAGAGGCGCGGCTCGACGGTGGTCTTGCAGCGCGAGCAGTGGCCGACCGAGTGGGAGTAGGGCCGCTTCTCGGCGACGATGCGGCCCTCGGCGCGCAGCGCGCCGACGATCGCGGAGCGGGCCTCCAGGCGGTCCAGGCCCTGGAAGGGGCCGGGGACGGTGATGATGGCGTGCTCGTCCATCACCGCGATGTTCGGCAGCGAGTGGCGCTGGCCGATCTCGAAGTCGTTCGGGTCGTGGGCGGGCGTCACCTTGACGGCGCCGGTGCCGAACTCCGGGTCGACGTGCTCGTCCGCGACGACCGGGATGGAGCGGTCGGTGAGCGGGAGCTTGATGAGCTTGCCGACGAGGTGCTTGTACCGCTCGTCGTCGGGGTGCACGGCGACGGCGGTGTCACCGAGCATGGTCTCGGCGCGGGTGGTGGCGACGACGATGGTCTCGTCGCCCTCGCCGTACTTCATCGAGACGAGCTCGCCGTCGTCGTCCTGGTACTCGACCTCGATGTCGGAGATCGCCGTCAGGCAGCGGGGGCACCAGTTGATGATGCGCTCGGCGCGGTAGATCAGCTCGTCGTCGTAGAGCCGCTTGAAGATCGTCTGGACGGCCTTGGAGAGGCCCTCGTCCATGGTGAAGCGCTCACGCGACCAGGCGACACCGTCGCCGAGGCGGCGCATCTGCCCGCTGATCTGCCCGCCGGACTCGCCCTTCCACTGCCAGACGCGCTCGACGAAGGCCTCGCGGCCGAGGTCGTGGCGGGACTTGCCCTCCTTGGCGAGCTCGCGCTCGACGACGTTCTGGGTGGCGATGCCCGCGTGGTCCATGCCCGGCTGCCACAGCACCTCATACCCCTGCATGCGCTTGCGGCGGGTCAGGGCGTCGATGAGGGTGTGCTCGAAGGCGTGGCCCAGGTGCAGGCTGCCGGTCACGTTCGGCGGCGGGATGACGACGGTGTACGGCGGCTTCTCGCTGCTCGCGTCCGCGTCGAAGTAACCGCGCTCTACCCAGCGCTCGTACAGCGCCCCTTCTACCTCGGACGGCGCGTACTGCGTCGGGAGCTCGGGGACGGTCGCTGGGGGCTGCTGCTGAGCGTTCTCGGTCACGCGCCCAGTTTAGGGGTGTCACAGAGTGGTCCCGAAACCAGAATCTTCAGTAACGGTTGGCTCCCCGGGGCTCACTAGGGTCCTCGCGTCGGTGAGGATGTTGGGAACACATAAGCGCGCGGGAAAATGTGGGCGCGCTCAGGCGTTCGAGGGGAACCCCAGTAATGAGCTACAACCAGCCGGGCCCGTACGGCGGGCAGCAGCCGCAGCAGCCCGGGCCGTACGGCGGCCAGCCGCAGCAGCCTGGCCCCTACGGCCAGCCGCCGCAGGCCCCGCAGCCCGGCTACGGCTACCCCCAGCAGGCGCCGCAGCCCGGCTACGGCTACCCCCAGCAGGCGCCGCAGGGCGTCCCGCCCCAGCAGCCGCCCTACGGCCAGCCGCAGCAGCCCGGCCCCTACGGCCAGCAGCCCCAGGCCCCCTACGGCCAGATGCCGCCGCCCCCGCCCGGCGGAGGCGGCGGCAAGAAGACGGGCATGATCATCGGCGCGGTCGCAGTCGTCGCCGCCATCGGCGTCGGCGCCTACTTCGTCCTCGGCGGCAGCGACAGCGGCTCCGGCACGGTCAAGGACGACGGGCCGCACAAGCTGACCACGCCCGCGACGGTCCTCTCGGACTACAACAAGAAGCCGAACAGCGACTCCGGCAGCGACATGTCGTCCGACGAGATCGCCAAGGCCGAGGAGTACGGGGTGAAGAACCCCACCGAGGTCAAGGCCCAGTACATGGCGGGCACCCAGGAGAACCCCCTCGGGCAGAAGATCCTCCAGCTGAACGGCGTCTACGGCGACATCGAGGACCCCGAGGCGGTCGTCGACAAGATGTTCTCCTCGGCCAAGGAGAAGTCCGAGAAGAGCGGCGACAGCGGCACCGGCCGGAAGGTCACGGTCATCGGCGACCCGAAGTCGTACAACCCGTCCGACCTCGACGGCGCGATGATGAAGTGCCAGGAGATGAAGTACGCCATGGGCTCGGGCGCATCGACGGGCAGCAGCGATGCCCCGAAGGAGATGTCGATGGCGACCTGCATCTGGGGCGACAACAGCACGATCGGCGTCGTGGTCACCGCGGACGTGGCGAGCGCCATGGGCGGCAAGGCCGCCGACCTGGACGAGGCCGCGGAGAAGACGGCCAAGTTCCGCAAGGAAGTCCGCGTCAAGCGCTGACGCCGAGGCGCGCACCGCGCACCGGCAAGGGCCCCGGCCGTCGCGGCCGGGGCCCGCTTCCGTCACGATGGTGCGCGCAGCACCGCATCACGAAGGGGGAACCCACGCATGAGCCACAACCAGCCGGGCCCGTACGGCGGACAGCCCGATCCCTACGGCGGCGGCCAGCCGCAGCAGCCAGGCCCCTACGGCCAGCAGCCCGGCCCCCAGGGCCCCGGCTACGGCTATCCGCAGCAGCAGCCCCAGCAGCCCGGCTACGGCTACCCCCAGCAGGCCCCGCAGGGCGTCCCGCCCCAGCAGCCGCCCTACGGCCAGCCGCAGCAGCCCGGCCCCTACGGCCAGCAGCCCCAGGCCCCCTACGGCCAGATGCCGCCGCCCCCGCCCGGCGGAGGCGGCGGCAAGAAGACGGGCATGATCATCGGCGCGGTCGCAGTCGTCGCCGCCATCGGCGTCGGCGCCTACTTCGTCCTCGGCGGCGACGACAGCGGCTCCGCGAAGGTCAAGGACGACGGCCCGCACAAGCTGACGACGCCCGAGACCGTCATCGACGGCGAGTTCAAGAAGAAGGCCGGCTCCGGCGGCGGACTCGGCGGCATCAACACCGACAAGGCCGAGAAGGCCGGGGTCAAGAACGCCAAGGACGTCGGGGCGGACTACCAGTCCGGGGCCGAGGACAACCCGCTTTCACTCAAGTCCCTCAACTTCGGAGGCGTGTACGGCGAGATCGACGACCCCGAGAGCGTCGTGGACAAGATGTTCGCCAACGCCAAGAAGGAGCAGGGCAAGGGCGGCAGCGGCGGGCCGAAGGCGAAGGTGGTCGGTGACCCGAAGTCGTACAACCCGTCCTCGCTCGACGGCGCGGTCATGAAGTGCCAGGAGATGAAGGCCGACACCAGCGGGTCGACCGAGGCCTCGGCACCCAAGGAGGTGTCCGCGGCCGTCTGCATCTGGGGCGACAAGAGCACGATCGGCTTCACCGTGAACATCGACGTGGCCAGCGCCATGGCAGGCAAGTCCGCCGACCTGGAGGACGCCGCGGAGAAGACCGCGAAGCTCCGCAAGGACGCGCGCGTCAAGCTCTGATCCGTCCGTTCGGACACCAGCGAGGGCCCGGTCGCTCCGGCCGGGCCCTTCGCATGCCTCAGGGGGAGGACCGGAAGTGAGCAGCGGGAAGACCGTGGCCGCCGTCGCCGGGATCGGCGTCGTCGCCCTGCTCGGCGTCGGTGCGTGCGTCGGCTTCGGCGGGGACAGCGGCTCGGGTGGGGGCGGGGGTTCGGCGGCCGTCACGGGCGACGGGCCGCACAAGCTGATCGCGCCGAAGGCCGTGCTGGACGGGTACGCGCAGGTCAAGGGCATTACCTCGGCTCCCCTCGAAGACCCCGCGGGCTTCGGGGTGCGGGGTGGGAAGACGGTTCAGGCGGTGTACGGCTCCGGCAGGAGGGCCGAGGCGTTGAGCGCCGGGTTGATCCAGTACACCGGCGTGTACGGGACGATCGACGATCCGGAGAAGACCGTCGACGCGCTGTTCGCGGACCTCGCGGCCAAGGCGAGGAAGCCGGGCAAGGGCGGCGAGAAGAGCACGATGATCGGCGAGCCTCAGGAGTTCGGCGCGGGCGGCGTGGTCGTCAAGTGCCAGGAGACCCGGACCGAGGGCCGCGCCACCGCCGCCCCCGGCGGCCGCACGGTGCTCCGCGCCCCCGTGTGCGCCTGGGCCGACCGCAGCACGGCCGCCCTCGTCATGCCCATGGACGCCCGCGACACCAAGGCGGGCGAGGCCGTGTCCCTCGACGACGCCGCCGCCACGACGAAGAAGCTCCGCGGGGAAGTCCGCGTCGAGCGCTGACGCGCCTGTCGAACTCGTCGGCGAGCCATGGGAGTTCACACCCGACGGCTTCGGCGGCAAGGGCCTTCCGTTGGACGTCACCGCGCGGCTGCTGCGCGACGTACGCGTCGAGAAGTAGTCGAGAAGGAGCAGCGGGCGGTACGACACGAGGGCGCCCGGCGAGGTCAACTCGCCGGGCGCCCTCGGGCGTTGTCCGTATCCGCTACGCGGACTTCTGCTCGCCCGCCCCGGGGCCCCGCACCTCGCGCGGCACCAGCGTCGGGTTCACGTTCGAGTGGACGACGTCCGCCGTGATGACGACACGGGCGACGTCCTTGCGGGACGGCACCTCGTACATCACCGACTGGAGGACCTCCTCCATGATGGCGCGCAGGCCGCGCGCGCCGGTCTGGCGCAGGATCGCCTGGTCCGCGATGGCTTCGAGAGCCTCGCGCTCGAAGTCCAGCTCCACGCCGTCGAGTTCGAAGAGGCGCTGGTACTGCTTCACGAGGGCGTTGCGCGGCTCGACCAGGATCTGGAGGAGCGCTTCACGGTCCAGGTTGTGCACGGACGTGATGACCGGGAGGCGGCCGATGAACTCGGGGATCATCCCGAACTTCACCAGGTCCTCCGGCATGATGTCCTCGAACTGGTCCTTCTCCTCCAGCTCCCGCTTGGAGCGGATGGTCGCGCCGAAGCCGATGCCCTTGGCACCCGCCCGCGACTCGATGATCTTCTCCAGGCCCGCGAAGGCGCCGCCCACGATGAACAGCACGTTCGTCGTGTCGATCTGGATGAACTCCTGGTGCGGGTGCTTGCGGCCGCCCTGCGGCGGGACGGAGGCCGTCGTGCCCTCAAGGATCTTGAGCAGGGCCTGCTGGACGCCTTCACCCGATACGTCGCGCGTGATCGAGGGGTTTTCGCTCTTGCGGGCGACCTTGTCGATCTCGTCGATGTAGATGATGCCCGTCTCGGCCTTCTTGACGTCGTAGTCGGCGGCCTGGATGAGCTTCAGGAGGATGTTCTCGACGTCCTCGCCGACATAGCCCGCCTCCGTGAGCGCCGTCGCGTCCGCGATGGCGAAGGGGACGTTCAGCATGCGGGCGAGCGTCTGCGCGAGCAGCGTCTTGCCGGAGCCGGTGGGGCCGAGCAGCAGGATGTTGGACTTCGCCAGCTCGATGGCGTCCTCGCGGCCCTGCGCGCCGCCGTTCTCCCCGGCCTGGACGCGCTTGTAGTGGTTGTAGACGGCGACGGAGAGCGCCTTCTTGGCGGGCTCCTGACCGACCACGTACCCCTCGAGGAACTCGTAGATCTCGCGGGGCTTGGGCAGTTCCTCCCAGCGGACCTCGCTCGTCTCGGCGAGTTCTTCCTCGATGATCTCGTTACAGAGATCGATGCACTCATCGCAGATGTACACGCCGGGGCCTGCGATGAGCTTTTTGACCTGCTTCTGACTCTTTCCGCAGAACGAGCACTTGAGCAGATCGCCGCCGTCACCGATGCGTGCCACGGTGTGCTTCCCCTTCGCCTGGGAGACGCCGTTGGTGCAGCGGCTCCTGGTGCCTTGTATCCGACGGTACCTTGCCTGGCCCCCCGTTCGGGCCCCCCTTGGCGCGGTTCGCTTCCGCATGGGCCGCGTCGAGGGGTGGGCGGATGGTGCTGCGACGCCCCGGGCGAGGCCGGCAGGCGGCCTCGCCCGGGGCTCGGACGAGACTTTAGAGAACCGAGTCGTTGTTCATCTTCCGGGTGGAGATGATCTGGTCGATCAGGCCGTACGCCAGCGCGTCCTCGGCGGTGAGGATCTTGTCGCGCTCGATGTCGTCGCGGATCTTCTCGATCGGCGTCGTGGAGTGCTTGGCCAGCATCTCCTCGAGCTGCGTACGCATCCGGAGGATCTCGTTGGCCGCGATCTCCAGGTCGGAGAGCTGCTCGCGGCCGGTGCCGCCGGACGGCTGGTGGATGAGGACCCGGGCGTTCGGCAGGGCCATGCGCTTGCCCGGCGTGCCCGCGGCGAGGAGCACGGCGGCCGCGGAGGACGCCTGGCCCATGCAGACCGTCTGGATGTCGGGCTTCACGAACTGCATCGTGTCGTAGATCGCGGTGAGCGCCGTGAAGGAGCCGCCCGGGCTGTTGATGTAGACCGAGATGTCCCGGTCGGGGTCCATCGACTCCAGGCACAGGAGCTGCGCCATGACGTCGTTGGCGGAGGCGTCGTCGATCTGGACGCCGAGGAAGATCACGCGCTCCTCGAAGAGCTTCGCGTACGGGTCGTACTCGCGCACGCCCTGCGAGGTGCGCTCGACGAAGCGCGGGATCACATAGCGGTTGTCCACCTGCGGGCCGGTGTGCAGGCCCGAGGGCTGACCGCTGACGGGAAAGGTGTTCATCTGAGGCGTTCCGTCCTGGTGTGAGCGTGGCTTGGTCGGCTGGGGCCGCTCCCGGTGGCCGCCGCTGCGCGGGGCCGGTGCCGGGGGCCCGGGGGTGCCTTGGTCAGGCCCCCGTGCCGCCGCCGCCCGGAACACCCGAAGCGGCGCTGATGATCTCGTCGATGAGGCCGTACTCCTTGGCCTCCTCGGTGGTGAACCAGCGGTCGCGGTCACCGTCGCGGATGATCGCCTCGACCGTCTGGCCGGAGTGGCGGGCGGTGATCTCGGCCATGCGCTGCTTGGTGCGCAGCAGGTACTCGGCCTGGATCTTGACGTCCGAGGCGGTGCCGCCGATGCCGGCGGAGCCCTGGTGCATCAGGATGTCCGTGTGCGGCAGGGCGAAGCGCTTGCCCGCGGTGCCGCCGGTGAGCAGGAACTGGCCCATGGAGGCGGCCATGCCCATGCCGATGGTCACCACGTCGTTCGGGATGTACTGCATGGTGTCGTAGATCGCCATGCCGGCGGTCACCGAGCCGCCGGGGCTGTTGATGTAGAGGTAGATGTCCTTCGACGGGTCGGCCGCGAGGAGGAGCATCTGCGCCGTGATCTTGTTCGCGATGTCGTCGTCGACCTGCTGGCCGAGGAAGACGATGCGCTCGCCGAGCAGTCGGTTGTACACATGGTCGCCGAGGCCACCACCGATGGACGGCTCACCGGCTGCGTAAGGCATCAGATTCGTCACGTATCCACCTGCTCGTCTCTGACGGCTCCGGCCGTCTCGCATCTTCGTCCCGGGGGCAAGGACTCCACTGCCCCCGTATTCATGGACCCTAACGCGCAGGTGGGACAACGCCATCCCGGTTCCTGAACTGTTCGCTGGCAGCGCAAGGTCTGGCGGGGGCGCCTTGGGCGGGCGCGGTGATCGCCCCTAGTCCGGGGGGCGGAGGGGCCTGGGCGGCCCTGGCCGGGGGCGGCAACCGTCCCCGCCGCTCCGCGGCGGTTCTCCCACCCGCCCGCCCGTTTCCGCCGTCCCCGGGGCACCCTCGGGGCCCCACCATTTCGGGTGACCTCCCGGCCCAGCCCCGCCTCCACCCCAAGCACCCGCAGCCCGCAGTGAGGCAACGCTTCGGAGGGCGGGGGACGCGGCCCGGGTACGCCGAAGGCCCCCGCAGCGCGCGGTGACGCGGTGCGGGGGCCTTCCGGCGTACAGGAAGTACAGCGGAGGAGTCAGGCTCGATCTCCGGGGATCAGGCCTTGGCCTCGTCCTCGGTGGACTCGGCGGCGGCCTCGGCCGGGGCCTCGGCGGACTCGGCGGCGGGGGCCTCCTCGTCCTCGTCGTCGAGGTCGACGACCTCGCCGTTGGTGTCCTTGACCGTCGCGGCCTCGACGACGACGGCAAGCGCCTTGCCGCGGGCGACCTCGCCGACGAGCATCGGCACCTGGCCACCCTCGACGACGGCCTGGGCGAACTGGTCGGGGCTCATGCCGGAGGACTGCGCGCGACGCATGAGGTGCTCGGTGAGCTCCTCCTGGTTCACGTTCAGCTTCTCCTTGTTGACGAGCTCGTCGAGGACGAACTGCGTCTTGATGCCCTTGACCGCCTGCTCACGGGTCTCGGCGTCGAACTCTTCCTCGGTCTTGCCCTGGATCTCCAGGTACTTCGCGAGGTCGAGGCCCATCTGACCGAGCTGGTGGTGCTCCAGGTTGTGCTTGCGGGTGCGGATCTCGTCCTCGAGCAGCTTCTCGGGGACGGGCACCTCGACCAGCTCGAGGAGCTTCTCCAGGACGCGCTCCTGGGCCTGGGTGGCCTGGTCGAACTGACGGGCCGTCTCCAGGCGCTTGCGGCTGTCGGCCTTCAGCTCGTCGAGGGTGTCGAACTCCGACGCCAGCTGCGCGAAGTCGTCGTCCAGCTCCGGCAGTTCACGCTTGGCGACCTGGGTGACCTTGACGGTGACCTCGGACTCCTTGCCGGCCGCGGAGCCGCCCTTGAGCTCGGAGGTGAAGGTGGCCTCAGCCCCGGCCTCCAGGCCCTTCACGGCGTCGTCGATGCCCTCGAGGAGCTCGCCGGAGCCGATCGTGTAGGAGACGCCGGACGCGACGCCGTCCTCCAGGACCTCGCCCTCGACCTTGGCCTCCAGGTCGATCGTCACGACGTCGCCGTCCTCGGCGGCACGCTCGACCGGGGACGTGGAGGCGAAGCGCTCGCGCAGCTCCTCGACGGCCTTGTCGACGTCCTCGTCGGCGATCTCGACGGCGTCGACCTCGACCTCGATGCCGGAGTAGTCCGGGATCTCGATGGTCGGACGGACGTCGACCTCAGCGGTGAAGTTGAGGGTCTCGTTGTCCTTCAGCTCGGTGATGTCCACCTCGGGCTGGCCCAGGACGTTGAGCTCGGCCTCGTTGACCGCCTCGGTGTAGAACTTCGGGAGGGCGTCGTTGACGGCCTCCTCCAGCACCGCACCGCGGCCGAACCGCTGGTCGATGACGCGGGCCGGGATCTTGCCCTTGCGGAAGCCCTTCACCGTGACCTGCTGGTTGATCTTCTTGTACGCCGCGTCGAGGCTGTCCTTGAGCTCCTCGAAGGGCACCTCGACAGTGAGCCGAACCCGGGTCGGGTTCAGGGTCTCCACGGCGCTCTTCACGGTTCGGTCTCCTTGTGGGCTGACTTCTTGGATTCTGCCCGGTTGAGAGACACACGGGCACGCAGCTTGCATAGTAACGGCACGCGGGAGCCGACCCACAATGCGATCTTGGACAACGGACCACCGGGGCCGTGCGGAGTTCGGCCCCCGCCGGGAAACAGGCCACCGGATGCGGGGGAACCAGTTGGTCGGGGTGGCGGGATTTGAACCCACGGCCTTCCGCTCCCAAAGCGGACGCGCTACCAAGCTGCGCCACACCCCGTCGGTGCGACACGTAGGGTACATGCCCGCAGGCAGTGCGGCGCCCGCTTGAACGGGAGTGAATGGGGGTGTGCGGCGCACCGCCCGGACCCGCTACGATGCTGTCCGTGCCGCGCACGCTGACCTGCGAGAGGTCGCTGCGCGAGCTGTGCGGGCGTAGCTCAATGGTAGAGCCCTAGTCTTCCAAACTAGCTACGCGGGTTCGATTCCCGTCGCCCGCTCTGTGGCCTCCGGCCCGGTGTGCAGGTTCTCGCCTGCGCGCCGGGCCGGGGGCCTTTTCGTGCCGTGCGCCACGAGGGCGCGGGTCACGGGTCGCGTACGTCGACGGTGTACACGGAGCGGACGCCGTAGGGGACGTACAGGGCATCGCCCACGAGGGTCAGGGGAGCCCCGCCCCCTTTGGGGTCGTGGTCGAACTCTCCCGGGGGCAGGCGGCGGCCGGAGCGGGCCCAGATCTCCTCGCCGCTGGAGCGGTCCAGGGCCGCGAGCCGGCCGGTCGGGGAGGCGATGTAGAGACGGGAGCCAGCGGCCAGGGGCGGGCCGGGGAAATCCACGGAGGAGGTGCGGCTCCACAGCCTGCGACCCGTGCCCGGGTCGAAGGCGCTGACGCTGCCGTTGTCGGAGACGAAGTAGAGCGTGCCGCTCACGAGGTGGAGGCGCGTGTCCGCACCCTGGGGGCGGGACAGGCGGACGGTGTGGGCACGGCGGGAGGACGGCTCGACAACGACGACGGAGTGGTGCTGCCGCTTCTTCCCCTGAGGCTCGCGGACGAACACGAGGTCGTTGCCCGCCCGGCCGACGAAGTACAGCTCCCCGCGGGCCTCGGCGGTCCACAGCGGCTTGCCGTCACGCGGATCGACGGGCGAGACGCGGGTCGTGACGGCGGCGCCATCCGGTCCTGCGGGGACGCAGACCAAGTAGCCCTGGCCTCCGGCCGCCCGCACGCTGCAGCCCTGTTCCGCGGGCAGCTCGCGCCGCCAGACAGGCTTGTCACGGCCGGGGACGATGAGGGCGTAGGCGCTGTTCTCGACGCCGTGGAGGGCGAGGATGCCGTGCTTCGTGGCCGCCGCGCCCCCGATGTCGGGAGCAGGGTCAGGGGCCAGGGCGCTCTCGCCGTGCGTGGTGGTGTGCTTCCACCGCAGTTCGCCGGTACGGACGTCGCGCGCCTGGATCTCGTACCGGGCGACGACGGTGTCCGAGGGCTTCTTGGTTTCGTAGCTCCGGTAGACGTACACCTGTCGGCGGTCGGCCGACATGCCGATGATGTTGCCGAGGCCGCTCCACATTCCTTCCGGGTCCGTGCCGTTGACGGGTTGCTTCCACCCCACCTTGCCCGTGGCCAGCGAGAAGCGCGCGGCCTGAACGTCGTCCCCCGCGCACACCAGCCCTCCGCCCGCGGCGACACAGCGCGTGAAGGACGCGGAGGCCATGCTCTCCGGCGCCAGCTCGACCCTGGCCTGCCAGGACTGCCACCCGGCCGGAAGGTCGCTGGACGGCGTACCGCCGTCGAGCAGGCGGACGCCCGTCCAGGCCCCGAGCACCGCGAGCAACAGACCGCCCACCGACGCCGCGAGCAGGAGCCTTCGGCGCCTGCGGGGGCGGGCCGCGTCCGGTGTCTGCGGCGGTCGGGGCGGAACCGGCTCGCCCCGCAGCAGCGCCAACAGCTCGTCCGGCGTGGGGCGTTCCTTCGGGTGCTTGGCCAGGCACTGGGTGACGAAGGGGCGCAACTCGGCGGGGACGCGGTCGAGTTCGGGGGCGGACTCGACGACGCCGGTCGCGGTCTCGTACGGGGACGCGGAGTCGAACGGCCCCCGGCCCGTGGCCGCGTAGGTGAGGACCGAGCCGAGGGAGAAGATGTCCGAGGCGGGGCCCACGTCGCGGGGGGACGTGAGTTGTTCCGGGGACATGTAGGGCGGGGTGCCCATGACGCGGCCGGTCTGGGTGAGGGCGTCGGCCGCCAGGGCCTCGGCGGCGCGGGAGACGCCGAAGTCGATGACCCGGGGGCCGTCCTCGGCCAGCATGACGTTGGCCGGTTTGAGGTCGCGGTGGACGACGCCTACGCGGTGGATGTCGCGCAGGGCCTCGGTGAGTCCGGCGGCGAGTTCCAGGAGGCGGTCCGGGGGCAGCGGGCCCTCGCGGCGGACGTGGGTGCCGAGGTCCTCACCGGGTATGTAGAGCGTGGCCATCCAGGGGCGCGCGGCGTCGGCGCCGGCGTCCACGACGGGTGCGGTGAAGGCACCGCTGACCTGGCGGGCGGCCGCCACCTCGCGGCGGAAGCGGGCGCGGAACTCCGGGTCGTCGGCGTACTGCCCGTGGACGACCTTGACCGCGAGGCGGCGCCCGGAGGCGGAGCGGGCGAGGTAGACGACGCCCATTCCGCCCGAGCCGAGCCGGTCCTCGACCGGATAGCCGCCGATCCGTGGTGGATCGGTTTCCCGTATCGCCATCCGATCAGGACCCCCCGTCCGCCGCGCACCGTCAGAACTGTATGTCCCCGATGGTCTCGGCCAGCGAGTCGAGGAGTTCCTGGATGTCGTCGGCCATTCCCGTCGAGGCGAGCACGAAGCCGAAGAGTGCCGCGACGATGGCGGGCCAAACCTTGATGTTTCCCTGACGCACCATCATGACAAGGACGATCGCCAACAGCAGCACCACTGACAGCGAAATGGCCACACAGATCACACCCTAGGTCGGTCGCTCTCCCGCCCGGGGGGTACGACCCGCACTCCCCCGCCAGAACCATCGTGCCACCAACAGGACCCCGCTATGCGGCCGGTGACACATCGTCGGCCAAGCCTTGACCAGTGGCGCGGGTGTTCCGCGAGTGCCGGGAGGGCCCCGGGCGCGCGCGGCGCGCGCCAACCCGGGCCATGCGTACGGGAATTCGACGCGTCCACCGGACGGCGAATTTCGACTTGATCGTTTCCATGGCCAGTCACCGCGGGGACGTCGGCGCGGCATCTTCCGGCGCCGCGCGCCCGGCCGCGTACGCACAAGCAGGTCACAGGAATTCGAATTGTTGCCGAGAGCACATCGGGCGAGGCCTCATAACCCGCCACGCACCGATCAACCGGACATTTCACCAGAGTCGCCCGCGGGCGTTATGCACGATTTAAGCGGTGTGAATGCTGACCTATCGGACAGTTAGCCATCGTGCAACGCGGGTATCCGCGCCACCAATATGGAAAGTCCGATGGAGCCCGGATGGCGTTCCGATGGATGTGATGAACGGTGTTGATGAACAACCGGCGGGCGTGGCGCCGGAAACGAGACAGAAGACGCGACGGGAACACGGAGCGATGAACGGGATGAATGAGTTGAGGGTTTTACGGGAACACCGGGGCGACGCTAGGGTGCCTCAGATGTTCCACGCTGCCATGACCCCCGCAGGCGCAGTGCGGTCCCGGATCGTCTCACCGAGCTCCTGGTGGGAGGGCCTGTGACGAACTCCGCTCAGCCGCACGGGCGGCACCGGGCGCCGCTGCCTCCCCTGCAGTCCGCTGGGCAGGAGCCGGTCCCCGGAATGCCGGGCCCCCGCGTCCCCCAGTCCGCCGCGGCCACGGCCACCCCCCGCCAGGCCGGCCGCCACTCCGCCCCACCCGTTCCCCCCGCGTACCGAACCCCCCACTCCCCCACTCGCGCGGTTCCCGCCACCGCCCGCCCCGCCGACACGGCCGGGAAGCCCGCCAAGCAGCGCGACGCGTTCTTCGACAACGCCAAGTACCTGGCGATCGTGCTGGTCGCGATGGCCCACGCGTGGGAGCCGCTGACAGATCACAGCCGCACCGCCGAAGCGCTGTACATGACCGTCTACACCTTCCACATGCCGGCGTTCATCCTGATCTCCGGCTACTTCTCACGCAGCTTCGACATGCGCCCCGACCGGCTCAAGCGGCTCGTGACCGGCGTCGCCGTGCCGTACGTGATCTTCGAAGTGGCGTACACCTTCTTCAAGCGGTGGGCCGACGACGATCCGACGCAGCCGATCAGCCTGCTCGACCCCTGGTACCTGACCTGGTTCCTGATCGCCCTGTTCGTGTGGCGGCTGACCACCCCGCTGTGGAAGATCGTGCGCTGGCCGGTGCCGCTGGCCCTGGCCATCGCCGTGCTCGCCGTGGTCTCGCCCGACATCGGCGACGACCTGGACCTCCAGCGGGTCCTGCAGTTCATGCCGTTCTTCGTGCTCGGCCTGTTCATCAAGCCCGAGCACTTCCAACTGGTGCGCCGCCGCGAGGTGCGCGTCCTGTCGGTGCCGGTGTTCGCGTGCGCGGTGGCGCTCGCCTACTGGGCCGCCCCGAAGATGACGTCCGTGTGGTTCTACCGGCGCGACAGCGCCCAGGAGCTCGGCGTCCCGTGGTGGGTCGGCGTGGTCATGACGCTGGCCCTGTTCGGCTGCTCGGTGCTGCTCACGGCGTGCTTCTTCGCCTGGGTGCCGCGCCGCAAGATGTGGTTCACGGTGCTCGGCGCCGGGACGCTGTACGGCTATCTGCTGCACGGCTTCCTCGCCAAGGGATCCCGCTTCTGGGGCTGGTTCGACGCCAACCCGTGGCTGCACGAGCCCGCCGGCGAGGTGGTCGTGACGGTGATCGCGGGCGCCGTGGTGACGCTCCTGTGCACGCCACCGGTCCAGCGGATGTTCCGCTTCGCGATGGAGCCCAGGATGGAGTGGGCCTTCCGCCGCGACGCCGCCGCGCTGGCCCGCGAGCGGGGTTCCGCACGCTGACGCCCACGGGCCCGGCGGTGAGGTCCTCACCGCCGGGCCCGTGGGCTCCCTCGCTCCTCAGCGCCCCGACAGCAGCGCCCGCATGTGCGCGTACTTCGCCGTCAGGCGGTCCCGGGTCGTCTCGTCCAGTACGGCGAGACGGCCCGGATCCGCGTTGTGGGCCAGGTCGGCCTCCTTGACCAGGACGGCGCCGGGAGTCGCGCGGATCCGGGCGGCGTACGCCTCCGGGGCCTCGCCGGGCCGCTTGGTGAGGGCCAGCACGATGGCCTTCGTGGCCGGGGCGAGGGCCGCCGCGTCCAGCCAGTCCGGCGTCAGCGCGTCGTCCTCGATCGCGTCGTGCAGCCACGCCGCCGCGATCTGCTCCCGCGAGCCGCCCCGCGCCCGCGTCCCGGCGGCGACCGCCGCCAGGTGTTCGGCGTAGGGCCGCCCCGCCTTGTCCGTCTGCCCGGCGTGCGCCCGCCGGGCCACCGCCTCCACCTCGGCCAGGGTCATCAGCGTCATGTCGAGGACCCTAGCGCCGCCCGCGCGGGCACCGCCGTGGCCACCAGGCCGAGCACCACGGCCGACCCGGCGAAGGCCGCGTAGAGGAGCGGCGGGATGTAGGGGCCCTCACCGGTGAGGCCCTTCATCATCGGGACCAGCGTGGCCAGCGCGATGGCGGTGCCGATGACGACGCCCGCGCAGGTCACGAGCAGCGCCTCCCAGCGCACCATCCGCAGGACCTGGCGCCGGGTGGAGCCGATGAGCCGCAGCGTGCCCAGCTCGCGCCGCCGGTCGAGGACCGTCATGACCAGGGTGTTGGCGGCGGCGACGGCCGCGAAGCCGCCGAGGACGGCCGCCATGGTGGTGTTGGCCCAGGCCTGCACCGCGCGGTCCTTGGACTGGGCGGTGGTGTAGTCGTCGCGGTCGAGGACCGTGCCCTGGGACGTCAGGTGCTTCAGCGCCGCGGCGGAGGAGCCCTTCGTCCAGATCTCCGTGTCGAACGCCGACGTGACGTGACGCTTCATCTCGGCGCCGCCCAGGGTCACTTGGGACAGACCGAGCCCGCGCTCGTACGTCGCGACGACCTCGGGCCGGCTCTTCGTGCCGTCGGGCAGCCGCAGTTCGACGCGGTCGCCGACGTTCAGGTCGGCGTTGTGGGCGAGGTTCGCGTCCAGGGCGACCTTCCCCTTGCCGAGGTCGATCCGGCCGGACTCGACGTTGAGGTCCTGCACCTTGGCGAGGTTCGCGGCCGTGCCGGTGACGGCCTGTGTGCTGGCCGACTGCAGATAGCGGTCGCCGCCCGAGCCCATGGGCAGCAGCACGGAGGTCTTCAGGAGGCCGACGGCGGAGCCGCCGCCGGGTCCGGTGGCCTCGCGTACCGTCGCCGCGTCGAAGCCCGTCCTCGACGCCACGATGTGGTCCGCCGTGATGCCGTCGCGCTGCTGGTTCTCCGCCACCTTCTCCTCGGAGGTGTGCATGAAGACGAGCGTGGAGGCGAACGCCATCGCGAGCACGATGGGCGTGATCGCGGACGCCATCCTGCGGGCGTTGCTGCGGGAGTTGGCCGCGGCGAGCGCGGCGGAGGCGCTCGCGCCGCGCAGCGGCAGGCCGAACAGGCCCGCGCAGGCCCGCGCCACCAGCGGCCCGAGCAGCGCCACCGCGAGCATGAAGAGCATGACGACGCCGAGCGCCGCGTTCGCCGCGTCGTCGCCGCTGGTGTTGGCGGCGACGCCCGCGAGGACCACGCCGCCGACGGCCGCCGCGGCCCCGAGGGGCGTACGGATCCAGCCGGGCCGCAGCCGCTCCACGGAGGCCTCGCTCAGGGCCTGGCCCGGCTTGATGCGGGCCGGGCGGCGCGCGGCCATCATTCCGGCGAACAGGGCGGTGATGATGGCGGTGCCGACGGCGGCGACCATCGGGATGTACGACACGGACAGGTCGACGGCCTCGGGGACCGCGTCCTTGTCCTTGAGCTGCCCGAACCACCAGCTCGCCAGGGCGATGCCCGGCAGGCAGCCGAGGGCGCCCGCGAGCGGGGCCACCAGGAGCGTCTCCGTGGCGACGGTGCGGCGGATCTGGCGCGGGGTCGTCCCGATGGCGCGCAGCAGCGCGAACTCGCGGGCCCGCTGGCCCACGGAGAGGGCGACGGTGCCGGCCGCGGTGAACACGGCGACCATCGCGGCGATGCCGCCGAAGGAGCCGCCGAGGCCGGTGAGGAGTTCCTCGGCCTCGGTGAGGCCCGGGTCCTCGGCGCCGCCGCGGCCGTCACCGGTGTGCACCTCGGCCTTGTCGCCGAGGGCCTTGGCGACCTGGGACTTCAGCGTGGCGTCCGTGACGCCGTCCTTGGGCAGCACGGCGATGGCGTCGACGCGGCCGGGGTGCCCGGAGACCTGGATCGCCTCGGAGTCCGTGAACCACGCCGTCGGGGCCTCGCCGCCGCCGACGCCGGAGACCCGGAAGTCCCGCGGGCCGTCCGCCGTGGTGAGCGTGACGCGGTCGCCGACGCGGGCCCCGGTGCCCGCGAGCACCACGTCCCCGGCGCCGGGCGCGCGGCCCGCGGTCAGCTTCTCGCCGGTGAAGGCGGTGGCGCCCCAGCCGTGCGCGGTCAGTTCCTTGTTCCCCTGCTTGACGGGGAAGGTGACGTCGGCGACGGCGGTACGCGCGCCGGGCGCCGAAGCCGCCTTCGCCACCAGGGAGTCGGCGAGGCGGGCGCGGTCGGTGACCGGGGCGCCGTTGTCGCTGCGGCTGTCGCCGCTGCCGGTCTCGAAGTGGGACTTCTGGTCGGCGGCGGCCACCACGGGCGCGTCCTTGTAGCGCACCGGTGGTACGGAGGCGCGCAGGCCGGTCTCCAGGAGGATGCCGCACGCGGACACGATGAAGGCGGCCATCGCGAGGGCGACGAACGTCCCCACGAACGCGGCGGGCTTGAAACGGACGGCCGCGCGGGCGAGCCCGTTGGGTACGAAGCTCACGCCGCCACTCCCGCGTACGCGGGGGCCGCGGCCCTCGTCAGCGTCGTCATCCGGTCCGCGATCCGCGCCGCCGACGCGCTCTCCAGATGGTCGACGATGGCGCCGTCCGCGAGGAACAGGGTGCGGTCGGCGTGCGCCGCCGCGGCCGGGTCGTGCGTGACCATGACCACCGTGGCACCCATGCCGTCCACGGCCGAGCGCAGCAGGTTCAGGATCTCGCCCGCCGTGGTCGTGTCCAGGGCGCCGGTCGGCTCGTCCGCGAAGATCACGTCCGGTGCGGTCACCAGGGCGCGGGCGATGGCCACGCGCTGCTGCTGGCCGCCGGAGAGCTGGCCCGGGCGGCGCCCGGCCTTGTCGCCCAGGCCCACCCGGGACAGCATCTCGGCCGCCCTGCGGCGGTCCGGGCGGTGGCCGGCGAGGCGCATCGGGAGCAGGACGTTCTGCTCGACCGTGAGCGACGGGAGCAGGTTGAACGCCTGGAACACGAAGCCCAGGCGGGTGCGGCGCAGGGCCGTCAGCTTGTTCTCGCTCATCCCCGTGATCTCCGTGCCGCCGAGGCGGACGCTGCCGTCCGTCGGGCGGTCGAGGCCCGCCGCGCACTGCAGGAACGTGGACTTGCCCGAGCCCGACGGGCCCATCACCGCGGTGAAACTGCCCCGCGGCAGGGCCAGGTCTATGCCGCGCAGGGCGTGCACGGCGGCGGAGCCTCGGCCGTACTGGCGGCGCACCGCGCGCAGCTCCACGGCCCAGTCGGACGCCGTGCGGTCCGTGGCCGCGGGCTGGTCCTTGGTGGACTCGTGTCGCTGCCGCTGCTTCTTCTTGCGCAGCCCCATGGCGTGTGGCCTTTCCGTCGTTCCTGCGTGGTCGATGCATTGAACGTACGGAGTGCGGGGTGTCCGCGACCATGAGGCGGCCCGCCGAATATGGGTGGGGTTTCCCCCACCCCGCCCCTTCACGAAACCGGGGCTCCGCCCCTGGACCCCGGGGGCAGACGTCCCCTCCGGGTGGGACGGTCCTCCCTCGAATCGGCGCTCCGCGCCTCGTCCTCAAACTCCCCCAAGCTCTTGAGGAGCGGGGGGTACCCCCATGACGGGCTGAAATGTCCAGGGGGTGCCGGGCTTTCGGGTGGCCCCGGGGAAGGTTGGGCGGGTGGGTGGGAGAGAGCCCGTCCGGCGACTGAGGACGAGGCGCGCAGCGCCGATAACGGGGGCGCCCCAGGCCCACCCGCACGGGGACCCTCCCAAGGCCCCCGGCCAGGTCACGCGTCGCGGCAGATCAACAGCAGCGCCCGATCGTCGTTGACGTCCTTGGCGACCGCCTCGATGAGGTGCCACGCGGCACCGTGGAAGCCGCCGGGGACGTAGCGGTCGGCCTCGCCGGTGAGCCGGTCGATGCCTTCGGCGATGTCGCGGTCGGCGGCCTCGACGATGCCGTCGGTGAAGAGCATGAGGACGTCGCCGGGCCGCAGTGACCCCTTGACGGGGTCGAACTGGGCGCCGTCGTAGACGCCGAGGAGGGGCCCCTCGCCGGACTTCTCCTCCCAGCGCCCGGTCCCGGCGCTGAGCTGGAGGGCGGGCAGATGCCCGGCGGAGAGCAGTTCGTAGTCGCCGGTCTCCAGGTCGAGGACGAGGTGGATGGAGGTGGCGAAGCCCTCGTCCCAGTCCTGCCGCAGCAGGTACCCGTTGGCGGCGGGCAGGAAGGCGTGCGGCGGCAGGGAGCCGAGGAGGCCCCCGAAGGCGCCGGAGAGGAGCAGCGCCCGCGACCCGGCGTCCATGCCCTTGCCGGAGACGTCGGTGAGGACGACTTCGAGGGTGCGCCCGCCGTTGGTGCGGGCGGCGACGACGAAGTCGCCGGAGAAGGACTGGCCCCCGGCGGGCCGCAGGGCCATCTCGCGGTGCCAGCCGCGCGGCAGCTTGGGGAGCTTGCTCTGCACCCGGATCCGCTCGCGCAGGTCGAAGAGCATGGTTCCGCCGCCCCGCCAGGGCACCCCGACGCGGCTGCGGAACTGGGCGATGAGGAGCCCGAAGAAGCCGCAGGCGGCGACGGCGAGGACGGTGCCGGGGGTGACCCGGGCGGGCCCTTCCGTGTAGGGGCCGAGCTGCACGGACTCCACGATGAGGGCGGCCGCGGAGGCGGCGTACAGACCGAGGAGGCTGGAGGGCCGCAGGAGCAGCCCGCCCGCGACGATGGGCAGCACGAGCGCGGCGGGCGAGAACCACACCGGGTTGACGATCGTGCACGCGGTGATGACAGGGACGGTCAAGAGGAGTGCGGCGAGCGCCACCCAGTCGGAGCCGTCGCCCCGGAAGTAGTCGACACCGGATTTGCGCAGCCCTATGCGCGCCCGGTGCAGCCGCTTCTTCATGCGGGCCGGGAACGTCTCGGCTTCGGCACGCCGCGCACGCTGCTCGCGCCGCTCGCGCCCTTCTCGTCTTACCGCCATTGCTCGTGGACCCTATCCACCGGGCCAGGCACTTCGCACGGGAGGTACCTCTTGTCCCCCTTCAGGGGCACCTCACCCGTATCTCCACACCCAGCGTCCACACGCGCGTTCCGGTACGCGGAAAACAATTCGCCGCGCCCTTGGAGCCCTGGTAGGCATGGCATATGACAGCAGAATTGCGGGAGTTGAGCCAGGGCGACTGGGAGCAGTGGTACAAAACGTTGGACGTGGCCTTCGGCGGCGTGCCCGAGGCTCCTGAGGAGCGCGAGCTGTGGCGCGACCTCACCGAGTGCGAGCGCTCGATCGGCGCCTGGGACGGCGAGGCCTGCGTGGGCACGGCCGGCGCGTTCAGCTTCCGCATGTCCGTGCCGGGCGGCGCCGTGGTGCACACGGCGGGCGTGACGATGGTGAGCGTGGCGGCCACGCACCGGCGGCGCGGCCTGCTCACGGCGATGATGCGGCGCCAGCTGGACGACGTGCGGGAGCGCGGCGAGGCGGTGGCGGTCCTGACGGCGTCGGAGCCCGAGATCTACGGCCGGTTCGGGTACGGGGCGGGTTCGTTCCAGCACCGCATGGAGATCGACAAGGCCAGGGTCGGCCTGTCCGTCCCGCCGGGCACCGACGACGTACGGCTGCGCTACGAGACGCCCGCCAAGGCCCTGCCCGCCTGTGAGGCGGTGTACGCGCAGCGGGTGCCCGGCCGCCCCGGCATGATGGCGCGGCGGCCCGGCTGGGAGCGCCTGATCACCCTGGACCCGCCGTCCGACCGCAACGGCGCGTCGCCGCAGCAGTGCGTGCTCGCCGAGCGCGACGGCGAGGTCGTCGGTTTCGCGTTCTACGCGGTCAAGCCCGAGTGGGACGCCCGGGGCCCCAAGGGCACGGTCAAGGTGCAGGACGTGGAGGCCCTGGACCCGGCGGCGTACGCGGCGCTGTGGCGCTTCCTGTTCGGCATCGACCTGACGTCGACGGTCCTGGCCCTGAACCGGCCGGTGGACGACCCGCTGGCCCAGCTCGTCACGGACGTGCGCCGCTGCGATCTGCGGACCCGGGATTCGCTGTACGTACGCCTGGTGGACCTCGGAGCCGCCCTCGAAGCCCGCACGTACCAGACCCCGATCGACGTCGTCCTGGACGTGGCGGACACCTTCTGCCCCTGGAACCAGGGCCGTTGGCGCCTGACCGGCGACCCCAAGGGCGCCTCCTGCAAGCGCGTCGACGACGACACCCCGGCCGACCTCGCCCTCTCCACCCGCGAGCTGGGCTCCCTCTACCTGGGCGGCGTCCCCCTCACCCAGCTCACCGCGGCGGGCCGGGTCCGTGAACTGCGCCAGGGCGCGGCGGCGGAGGCGGGCCTGGCGTTCGGCTCGGCCCTCGCACCGTGGCTGTCGCACGGCTTCTAGACCGGCTCCGGACCGCCCGCCCGCGCCCCGCGGGGCTCCTTCGGCTTACGGGTCGCCAGGTACAGGGCGAGGAACCAGCCGAGGACGCTGGCGCCGAAGAGGACGTTGACGACCAGAACCAGCCAGCGGTTCTCCGCGTTCCGCCAGAAGGCGAGGAGCGCGGGGAGGAGGTAGAGGACGAGGAACGCCAGAGCGGCGGCTACGGCGAACAGCGCGCCCAGGTCGTCGAACACGTTGGTGGTACCTCTTCTTTTCCTTGTTCTTGCTGTTCTTGCTGTTCTTGCTGTTCTTGCTGTTCTTGCTGTTCTTGTACTTGTCTCGGCCGGAGCCCGGTTCTCGCTACGGCCGGTGGCGCTGCGGCTGGCAGGTCGGGCACCAGAAGAGGTTGCGGGCGGCGAGATCGGCGGTGCGGATCTCGCCGCCACAGATGTGGCAGGCCTGACGGGCTCTGCGGTACACGTACACCTCGCCGCCGTGGTCATCCACGCGCGGCGGGCGGCCCATCGCCTCCGGCGTGTGCTCGGGGCGGACCGTGTCGATGCGATTGTGCCGGACGCCCTCGCGCATCAGATCCACCAAGTCCGCCCAGATCGCGGCCCATTGGGCGTACGTGAGGTCCTTGCCGGGCGTGTACGGGTCGATGCCGTGCCGGAACAGGACCTCGGCGCGGTAGACGTTGCCCACGCCCGCGACGACCTTCTGGTCCAGGAGGAGCGCGGCGATCGTCGTGCGGCTGCGCGAGACGCGGCGCCAGGCCGTCTCCGGGTCGTTCCCCTCGCCCCGCGGGCGCAGTGGGTCCGGGCCCAGGCGGGCGTGTATCGCCTGCTTCTCCTCGTCCGTGATCAGGGCGCAGGTCGTCGGGCCGCGGAGGTCCATGTACGCGGTGTCGTTCGTCAGGCGGAGGCGGACGGTGTCCGTGGGTGGGGGCGCGGGGGCCGCGCCGAAGGTGACCTTGCCGAAGAGGCCCAGGTGGATGTGGATCCAGCCCGTGTCCGGGAAGCCCAGGAAGAGGTGCTTGCCGTGGGCCTCCGCCGTGTCCAGGGGCCTGCCCGTCACCAGGGCCGCGCTGTCGGAGAACTTGCCCTGCGGGCTGCTGGCGGTCGTCTTCCGCCCCTGGAACCGGTCCCGGTGGTCGGCCGCGAGCCGGTGGATCGTGTGGCCTTCCGGCACGGGGTGCTCCTTGTTGCGGGGGGGGTGGGTGGGGCCCTGCCGGGGGCTCCCCAACCCCGCCCCTGGACCCCCGCTCGTCGCCGCTCCGCGGCTCGTCCTCAAGCGCCGGACTGGCTGTAGAGAGCCCCTCCGGCGTTTGAGGAGCGGGGGTCTGGGGGCGGAGCCCCCAGGTTCGGGAAGGGGCGGGATTGGGGAGAGCCCCCGGCAGGGCACCCCACCTCAGCCCTGCTGCGGGTGATGCGCCGGGATGGCCGGGAGTTCGCCGGTGCTCTCGTAGCGGGAGAGCATCTCGATGCGGCGGGTGTGCCGCTCCTCGCCCGAGTAGGGCGTGGCGAGGAAGATCTCGACGAACTTCGTGGCCTCGTCCTGGGTGTGCATCCGCCCACCGATGGAGATCACGTTGGCGTCGTTGTGCTCACGCCCGAGCGCGGCCGTCTGCTCACTCCAAGCGAGAGCGGCCCGCACCCCCTTCACCTTGTTCGCCGCGATCTGCTCCCCGTTCCCGGAGCCGCCGATGACGATGCCGAGGGACTCGGGGTCCGCGGCGGTCTTCTCCGCGGCACGCAGGCAGAACGGCGGGTAGTCGTCCTGGGCGTCGTAGATGTGGGGCCCGCAGTCGACGGGCTCGTGCCCCTCGGCCTTGAGCCATTCGACGAGGTGGTTCTTCAGTTCGTAGCCGGCATGATCCGAGCCGAGGTACACGCGCATGGAGCGAAGTCTGGCATGCGTGAGGGCAAGCGGCCGCCGTGGGGCGGCGGGGCACCCCTCCGGGCACCGATTGGTGCAGGCCAATCCCCTGGCCGGTCATCGTGCGTAAGCGGCCGTTCACGCAGCATTCCGCGGAATACAACGATCCGGAGACGGGTCTTTCGTCCCGTACGCCCCTGCGCTTTTAATGCGGGGGCTCGTCCCCGCGAACCAAAGGAACTGCCTATGACCTCGCAACCGTCCCTTGCGAAGGAAGACAGCAAGCCCGAAGGGCCCGATGATTCCCAGTCGGGCAAGGCGGGCAACGGCCACGGGCAGGGCGGCGACGGCCTGCAGGCCGGGCTGAAGAACCGCCATTTGTCGATGATCGCCATCGGTGGCGTGATCGGTGCGGGTCTGTTCGTCGGTTCCGCCTCCGGCATCAAGGCCGCGGGCCCGGCGATCCTCGTGTCGTACGCCCTCGTCGGCACGATGGTCGTGCTCGTGATGCGGATGCTCGGCGAGATGGCCGCGGCCCGGCCGACGTCCGGCTCCTTCTCCGCGTACGCCGATCAGGCGCTCGGCCGCTGGGCGGGCTTCTCCATCGGCTGGCTGTACTGGTTCTTCTGGGTCGTCGTGCTGGCCGTGGAGGCCACCGCGGGCGCCGTGATCCTGGAAGGGTGGATACCCGCGATCCCGCAGTGGGGCTGGGCGCTCATCGTGATGGTGGTGCTCACCGCCACGAACCTGGTCTCGGTCGGCTCCTACGGCGAGTTCGAGTTCTGGTTCGCCGGGATCAAGGTCGTCGCGATCGGCGCGTTCGTGCTCATCGGGCTGCTCGCCGTCTTCGGTGTGCTGCCGGGCTCGGACAACCCCGGTGACGGCTTCGCGCATCTGACGGACGCGGGCGGCTTCATGCCCAACGGGGCGGGCGCCATCCTCACGGGTGTCCTGATGGTGGTCTTCTCCTTCATGGGCTCGGAGATCGTCACGCTCGCCGCCGGTGAGTCGGAGGACCCGCAGCGCGCCGTCACCAAGGCCACGAACAGCGTCATCTGGCGCATCGGCGTCTTCTACCTCGGTTCGATCTTCGTGGTCGTGACGCTGCTGCCCTGGAGCGACAAGTCCATCGAGAAGGACGGTTCGTACGTCGCCGCGCTGAACTCGATCGGCATTCCGCACGCCGGTCAGGTGATGAACGTGATCGTGCTCACCGCAGTGCTCTCCTGCCTCAACTCCGGCCTCTACACGGCCTCCCGCATGGCGTTCTCGCTCGGCCAGCGCGGGGACGCGCCGAAGGCGTTCGCGCGCACCGACTCCAACGGTGTGCCGCGCGCGGCGATCCTCGGCTCGGTCGTCTTCGGCTTCGCCGCCGTCTGGTTCAACTACCAGTGGCCGGAGACCGTCTTCGACTTCCTGCTGAACTCCTCCGGCGCGGTCGCGCTGTTCGTCTGGCTCGTCATCTGCTTCACGCAGCTGAGGATGCGCGGCATCATCCTGCGCGAGCAGCCGGAGAAGCTGGTCGTGAAGATGTGGCTGTTCCCGTACCTGACCTGGGTCACCATCGGGATGATCTCGTTCGTGATCGTCTACATGCTGTACGACGACGCCGGGCGCAAGCAGATGGTGCTCTCGCTGCTCGTGGCGGCCCTCGTGCTCGGCTTCTCGCTGGTGCGCGAGAAGGTGCGGCCGCGGACCGCCGAGGAGGCGGCCGAGGTCGAGTCCTGAGCCGGGGCTGAGGCCCGCTCAAGCGCGGCGGGGTGGTCCCGGGATTCCGGGACCACCCCGCCGTCGTGCGCGCGGCGCGGAAAACCTGACGGAAACTGTCAGGTTATGCGGGCAGGGTGGGCCCGGCAAGGACAAGATCCTCGGCGCCGCGCACCCCGCCGCGCCCGCATGACGGAGGCAGCCCGTGAACGACACCGCCCACCCCGCGCAGCCGCTCACCTTCCGGCCGGGCCAGGACGGCTACGACGACGAGATCGCCGGATACCAGACGGGGTACGCCCAGCGCCCCGACGTCGTCTTCGCGGCCACGAGCGCCGACGACGTGGTCGCGGCCGTGGCGTACGCCGCCGACGCGGGCCTGCCGGTCGGGGTGCAGGCGACCGGGCACGGCCTGCCGGACGCCTCGCACGGCGGCGTACTGATCAGCACCCGGCGCCTGGACGAGGTCGTCGTGGACCCCGTGGCGCGCACCGCGCGGGTCGGGGCGGGCGTCCGCTGGGGGCAGGTCGTCGCGGCCGCCGCGGAGCACGGCCTCGCGCCGCTGAACGGCTCGGCGCCGTCCGTGGGCGCCGTGTCGTACACGCTGGGCGGCGGGCTCGGCGTCCTGGCGCGGGAGTTCGGGTACGCGGCCGACCACGTGCGCTCCCTGGACGTGGTCACGGCCGACGGCGCCGTGCGGCACGTGACGGCCGGGGGCGAGCCTGAGCTGTTCTGGGGGCTGCTCGGCGGCGGCGCGAACCTCGGCGTCGTGACGGCCCTGGAGATCGGTCTGGTGCCCGTGGCGCGGCTGTACGGGGGCGCGCTCGCCTTCGACGGGCGCGAGGTCGACCCGGCGGCGGTCCTGCGCGCGTACACGGCCTGGACGGAGACGGTGCCCGACGAGGTCACCTCGTCCCTCGCGGCGCTGGTCTACCCGGATCTGCCGATGCTCCCGGAGGCGCTGCGGGGGCGCTATCTGGTGACCGTGCGCGTCGCGTACACCGGCACCGCGGAGGAGGGCGAGCGGCTCGTGGCGCCGCTGCGCGCGATCGGGCCCGCGCACGAGGACTCCCTGCGCGAACTGCCGTACACCGAGAGCCACACCATCCACAGCGACCCCGACTTCCCGCACGCCTACTACGGGGAGAGCCGCATGCTGGACGGCCTGGACGGCGAAGGCGTGGAGCGGATCCTCGCGCTCACCGGGCCCACCGCCGACCGCATGCACGTCGTGCAGCTCAACCACCTGGGCGGCGCCCTCGCCCGGCCCGCCGCGAACGCCGTGCCGCACCGGGACGCGCGCTGGCTGCTGCGGATCCTGTCGCCCCTGAACGGCGCCGACAGCGCGGACGGGGCCGACCGGGCGAGCCTGCGGGAGCTGTACGCGGGCGCGTTCGGGGAGGTGGCGCCCCAGGTCCTCGGGCAGTCCCTGAACTTCACCTTCGGCGGTGGTGACCGGCCCGAGGGGCTGTACGACGCCGAGACGCACAAGAGGCTCGCCGGTCTCAAGGCCACGTACGACCCGGCGAACCTCTTCAGGCGGAACTACAGCGTCCGCTGACGTCGACGGGCCGGTGCCCGCACGGCACCGGCCCGCATGTCAGACGTCCGCGGCGCGTCAGCGCTTGTCGTGGAGGTACTTCCACGCCAGCGGCACCGCGCCCATCGCGAGCGCCGCCTTGAGCGCGTCGCCGATGAGGAACGGCGTGAGTCCGGCCGCGACCGCCTCGGTGAGCGACATGCCGGTCGAGGCGGCCAGGTACGGCACGCCGACGGCGTAGATGATCGCGGAGCCGAGGACCATCGTCCCGGCCATGCGCACCACGTTCCGGTCGGCGCCGCGGCGGGCGAGGGCGCCCACGACCATCGCGGCGAGGAGCATGCCGAAGACGTAGCCGAGGCTCGGCGCGCCCATGCCCGCCTTGCCCTGCGCGAACCAGGGCATGCCCGCCATGCCGACGAGCGCGTACACCGCGAGCGAGGCCGCGCCGCGGTAGGCGCCGAGCGAGGTGCCGACGAGCAGGGCCGCGAAGGTCTGGCCCGTGACCGGGACCGGGGAACCGGGGACCGGGACGGCGATCTGGGCCGCGATGCCGGTGAGGGCGGCGCCGCCGAGGACCAGGGTCACGTCGCGCAGGCGGGTGGCGGGGATCAGGTCGGCCAGGACCTGACCCGGACGGGAGAGGGCGGCTGTGCTCATCGGGACTCCGTGATTCTGGGGGCCATGAGGGGGCAGGCAAGCGGGACGCTGTGACCCTATCCCCGGCGGGTGCGGCGTATCAGGGGGTGCCGGTGACAAAGGCAGCGGCCCGGCGTTGGTGGGCTTCGCACAAAGACACCGGGGCACACCTGCTTCGGCGTGACGCTCGTCACTGAGGTCAGTGCCGTGAGGGCCCCGGTTGCTTCCCGGGACGTCCAGCGGCGACACTGTGGATACCCGCCAAACCCCTTGAGCACGTCCCGCCGTACTCCTTGAGCACGAGAGCCGACGACACGTGAAGCACGACTCCTTGCCGTCCCGGTCTGCGGTGCCTCCCACGGGAGCGACGGCGGTCGACACGCCCGCCGCCACGGACACGGGGCCCGAACCCCTCGGCGGCGGCCTCAAGCAGCGCCACCTCACCATGCTCGGCCTCGGCGGCGTCATCGGCGCCGGGCTCTTCGTGGGGTCGGGGGCCGGGATCGAGGTCGCGGGGCCGGGCATCGTCCTCTCCTATCTGATCGCGGGCGCGCTCGCGATGTGCGTGATGCGGATGCTCGGCGAGATGTCCGCCGCGATGCCCGCCTCCGGCGCGTTCTCCGTGCACGCGGAGCGGGCGCTCGGACGGTGGGCCGGGTTCTCGGTGGGGTGGCTGTACTGGTTCCTGCTCGTCGTGGTGCTCGCGGTGGAGGCGACCGGCGCGGCCCGCATCGCGGGCGAGTGGGTGCCCGGGGTGCCGCAGTGGGCGTGGGTGCTCGTCTTCATGGTGTTCTTCACCGGCGCCAACCTCGCGGCCGTGAAGAACTTCGGCGAGTTCGAGTTCTGGTTCGCCGCCCTGAAGGTCTTCGCGATCGGCGCGTTCCTCGTGCTCGGGCTGCTCGCGATCTTCGGGGTGCTTCCCGACACCGACCCGGTGGGCCTCACGCATCTGACCGGCGACGGCGGCTTCCTGCCGCACGGCTGGGACGGGGTGGTCTCCGGGGTGGTCGTGGTGCTCTTCGCCTTCGGCGGTCTGGAGATCGTGACGATCGCGGCGGCGGAGTCCGACGATCCGGTGCGCTCGGTGGCGCGGGCGGTGCGCAGCGCGGTGTACCGCATCCTCTTCTTCTATGTCGGCTCGATGCTGGTCATCGTGACGGTGCTGCCGTGGACGGCGCAGCAGGCGGGTTTCAGCCCGTATGTCACGGTCCTGGACTCCATCGGCGTCCCGTCGGCCGGGACTCTCATGAACATCGTGGTGTTCGTGGCGCTCCTGTCGTCCCTGAACGCCAATCTGTACGGCTCCTCGCGCATGATCTTCTCGCTCGCCGAGCGCGGCGAGGCGCCGAAGGCGCTCCTTCGGGTGTCGGGCGGCGGGGTGCCACGCCGGGCCGTGCTCGCCTCGGTGGCCTTCGGCTTCGTGTCCGTCCTGCTGAATCTGAAGTGGCCCGAGTCCGTCTTCCTCTACATGCTCAACTCGGTCGGCGCGGCGCTGCTGTTCGTCTGGGCGCTGATCGCGCTCTCACAACTGCGGCTGCGGCGGCGCATCGAGCGCGAGGCCCCCGAACGCCTGACCCTGCGCATGTGGTTCTTCCCCTGGCTGACGTGGGCCGCGCTCGCGGCGATGGCCGTGGTGATCCTGCTGATGCTCCGGGACGACGGGGCGCGGCCGCAGTTGCTGTGGTCGGCGGGCGCGACGGCGGCCGTGATCGCGGTGGCGTGGGCTCGGGAGTGGTGGCAGCGGCGCCTGCGCACGCGTTCATGACACTTATGTGTTCATGATGTGAACAAACCTTCACCATGTGTGAGCGTCGTGTCCGTATACCGGTCAACTGTTCCCTGTGAGCGGTACGCACGCTCAGACTGTGGCGCACTTCGCTCCCCCTCTCTGCCACTGACCCGTCTCTGCCACTGACCCGTCTCTGCTACTGAACAGGGCACGCCCATGTCTCGGACGTCCTTGCAGGACGCACCACCCAAAGCCGACGCGCCGCTCGGTCACGGACTCAAGCAGCGCCATCTGTCGATGATCGCCCTCGGCGGCGTGATCGGCGCCGGGCTCTTCGTGGGCTCCGGCACCGCCATCGCCGCGGCCGGCCCCTCGATCATCCTGGCGTACGCGATCTCCGGCGCCCTGGTCATGCTCGTCATGCGCATGCTGGGCGAGATGGCCGCAGCCAACCCGGCGTCCGGCTCCTTCTCCGTGCACGCCGAGCGGGCGATGGGCCCGTGGGCCGGGTTCACCGCGGGCTGGTCGTTCTGGTTCCTGCTGTGCGTCGCCGTCGGCCTGGAGGGCATCGGCGCCGCGAAGATCGTGCACGGCTGGGTGCCGGGGGTCCCGGAGTGGGCCTGGGTCGCCCTGTTCATGCTGGCGTTCTGCGGCACGAACCTCGCGGCCGTGAAGAACTTCGGCGAGTTCGAGTTCTGGTTCGCCGCCCTGAAGGTCGGCGCGATCGTCCTCTTCCTCGGCATCGGCGTGCTCGCGATCTTCGGCTGGCTGCCCGACACCGAGGCGCCCGGCATGACCAACCTCACCGGGCAGGGCGGGTTCATGCCCAACGGCGTGGACGGCCTGATCGTCGGACTGCTCGCCTCCGTGTTCGCGTACGGAGGCCTGGAGACCGTCACCATCGCGGCGGCCGAGTCCGAGCACCCCGTGCAGGGCGTGGCCAAGGCCGTCCGGACGGCGATGTGGCGGATCGCCCTCTTCTACGTCGGCTCGATGGCCGTCGTCGTGACGCTGCTGCCGTGGACGAAGGAAGAGGTCGCGACGAAGGGCCCCTACGTCGCCACGCTCGACCACCTCGGCATCGACGGCGCCGGCCAGATCATGAACGTCGTCGTCCTCATCGCCCTGCTCTCCGCGATGAACGCCAACATCTACGGCGCCTCGCGCATGGCCAACTCGCTGGTGCAGCGCGGCCAGGGCCCCAAGGCCCTCGGCCGGATGTTCGACGGCGTGCCCCGCATCGCCGTCCTGACCTCGTCGGCCTTCGGCTTCCTGTGCGTCCTGCTCAGCTACTGGCGGCCCGACGACATCTTCCAGTGGCTCCTGAACACCATCGGCGCGATCATCCTCGTGGTGTGGTTCTTCATCGCCACGGCCCAGCTGCGGCTGCGCTCCAAGCTGGAGCGCGAGTCGCCGGAGAAGCTGGTGGTGAAGATGTGGCTCTTCCCCTGGCTCACCTACGCCGCCCTCGCCGGGATGATCACGGTGTTCGTCCTGATGGCCCGCGAGTCCGAGACCCGCACCCAGCTCTTCTACTCGGGCGGGCTGACCCTGATCCTCATGGCGATCGGCTACGCCCGCCAGAAGATCATGGAGAACCGGGGCACCGGCACGCCGCGCCCCTGAGACCGGCAGCACCCCGAAGGCCCCGCTCCCCCCTGTGGAGCGGGGCCTTCGGCCGTCCGCGGCACGGGCACCGGGCCCCCGGGCCTAGGACGAAGGGCTGATCAACTTCACCGTACTCCTGCTGCTAGCCTGCACTTGCACATAGGTCGCAATAAAGAGGTGCGAGGCGGCGCCGCGCGACACGGCGCGGCACAGCACGCAGAGCACGTCGGAGGGCTCACTCATGGCCATTTACACGCTTCCTGAACTTCCGTACGACTACGCGGCACTGGAGCCGGTGATCAACCCGCAGATCATCGAGCTGCACCACGACAAGCACCACGCCGCGTACGTGAAGGGTGCGAACGACACCCTGGAGCAGTTGGCGGAGGCCCGCGACAAGGAGTCGTGGGGCGCCATCAACGGCCTGGAGAAGAACCTGGCCTTCCACCTCTCCGGGCACATCCTGCACAGCATCTACTGGCACAACATGAACAGCCCGAAGGACGGCGGCGGCGGTGAGCCCACGGCCGCCGACGGTGTCGGCGAGCTCGCGGACGCCATCACCGAGTCCTTCGGCTCCTTCGCCAAGTTCAAGGCCCAGCTGACGAAGGCCTCCGCGACGACCCAGGGTTCGGGCTGGGGCGTGCTCGCCTACGAGCCGCTCAGCAACCGCCTGATCGTCGAGCAGATCTACGACCACCAGGGCAACGTCGGCCAGGGCTCGACCCCGATCCTGGTCTTCGACGCCTGGGAGCACGCCTTCTACCTGCAGTACAAGAACCAGAAGGTGGACTTCATCGAGGCCATGTGGCAGGTCGTGAACTGGCAGGACGTGGCGAAGCGTTACGAGGCCGCCAAGCAGCGCGTGAACAGCCTGCTGCTGGCTCCCTGATCTCTGGCTCGGGGGCTCCCGGGCCCCGGTGAACGTCCTGCCTCGTGATCGTCTTCTCAACCTTCATGACGGCAGGCGGATAAAGGAAAGGCCCCCGCGAGGACGTGACTCGCGGGGGCCTTTCGGTATGCCCGGTTCCGGCACACAGTGGCCCCATGCCTCAACCGCAACCGTTGTCCTGCTGGACGTGTGGCACCACAGAGCAGCACCTCCCGTTGACCGAGCCACAGAAGGTCTGGCTCCGTGACGAGATCGACGAGGATTACGTGGAGCACTACTGGATGTGCGCCAAGCCCGGCTGCCGGAACGTGCGCACCTTCATGACCGAGCGGCGCTTCCGGATCGATCCCGTGAAGATACCGAAGGGGATCGACTGAACGTCCGTCGAGGATCAGTCGAAGATCGGGCCCTGCGTCCTCGTGCGCTTGATCTCGTAGAAGCCCGGCGTGGACGCCACAAGAAGCGTGCCGTCCCACAGGCGGGCCGCCGCCTCGCCCTTGGGGGCGGGGGTGACGACCGGGCCGAAGAAGGCGACCTGTTCGCCGTCGGTGCCGGGGACGGCGATGACGGGGGTGCCCACCTCCTGGCCGACCTTGTCGATGCCCTCGTTGTGGGAGGCGCGCAGCTCGGCCTCGTAAGGCGTCGAGTCCCAGTGGTCAAGGAGCGACTCGGGCAGGCCGACCTCCTTCAGGGCACCGGCGACGGCCTCCTTCGTGGGGCCCTCGCCCTGGTTGTGGATGCGGGTTCCGAGCGCGGTGTAGAGGTCGCCGAGGACCTCGGCGCCGTGCTCCTGCTGTGCCGCGATGACGACGCGGACGGGGCCCCAGGCGTGGGTCGCGAGCATCTCGCGGTACTCCTCGGGCAGCTCGTCCAGCTTGTTCTCGTTGAGGACGGCGAGGCTCATGAGATGCCAGCGGACCTCGATGTCGCGGACCTTCTCCACTTCGAGGACCCAGCGCGAGGTCATCCAGGCCCAGGGGCACAGCGGGTCGAACCAGAAGTCGACCGGGGTCTTGCCGTTCGCGGTCTGTGCGGCGTTCTCAGCCATGTCTCTCCCTAAGGGATCCGTTCGGGGACTGGCAGCGGAACGTCGGGGGTGTACCAGGGCATTCCCGGATGTCCGCCGAAGGAGCCGCGTGCGAGGATCAGAGGCATTCGAACGAATCATGCGAGCCACAAGGGAGTGCCGCCCGTGCCCGGTGAGAATCTGTCCCGCGACGAGGCCCAGGAGCGGGCCGCGCTGTTGTCCGTCGAGGGGTACGAGGTCTTCCTCGACCTGCGCTCGGCGGTGGGCGACAGCGACGGCGACGCGAGCGCGCCGCGCACGTTCCGATCGGTGACGACGCTGCGCTTCCGGTGCGCCGAGCCGGGCGCCGCGAGCTTCGCGGACCTGATCGCGCCGAGCGTGACGGCCGTGTCCCTCAACGGCAAGGACCTGGACCCCTCGGAGGTCTTCGACGGCTCCCGCATCGCGCTTGAGGACCTGCGCGAGGAGAACGAGCTGGTGGTGGACGCCCAGTGCGCCTACAGCCGCACCGGCGAGGGCATGCACCGCTTCGTCGACCCCGAGGACGGCGAGGTCTACCTCTACACGCAGTACGAGCCCGCGGACTCCCGCCGCGTCTTCGCCAACTTCGAGCAGCCCGACCTCAAGGCCCCCTTCCGCTTCTCCGCGCAGGCGCCCGAGGGCTGGACGGTGTGGAGCAACGGGGTCGGTGAACTGACCGACGGGGTGTGGAAGTTCGCCGAGACCAAGCCGATCTCGACGTACATCACGGCGGTCGTCGCGGGGCCGTATCACTACGTGACCGACTCCTACGAGCGCGTCTTCGAGGACGGCACGCGCCTGGAGATCCCGCTCGGCGCGATGTGCCGCAAGGGCCTCGCCAAGCACTTCGACGCGGACGACGTCTTCCTCGTCACCAAGCAGGGCCTGGACTTCTTCCACGACCACTTCGACTACCCGTACCCCTTCGGGAAGTACGACCAGGCGTTCGTCCCGGAGTACAACCTCGGGGCGATGGAGAACCCGGGCTGCGTCACGTTCCGCGAGGAGTTCATCTTCCGCGGCAAGGTCACCCAGGCGTCCTACGAACGCCGGGCCAACGTCATCCTGCACGAGATGGCCCACATGTGGTTCGGCGACCTCGTCACCATGCGGTGGTGGGACGACCTGTGGCTCAAGGAGTCCTTCGCCGACTTCATGGGCTCCTTCTCCATGGTCGAGGCGACGCGCTTCACCAGCGGCTGGATCACCTTCGCCAACAACCGCAAGGCCTGGGCGTACCGCGCCGACCAGCTCCCCTCCACCCACCCCGTCACGGCCGACATCCGCGACCTGGAGGACGCCAAGCTCAACTTCGACGGGATCACGTACGCCAAGGGCGCCTCGGTGCTCAAGCAACTCGTGGCCTACGCCGGCCGTGACGCCTTCCTGGAGGGCGCCCGGCGCTACTTCAAGCGGCACGCGTACGGCAACACCCGCCTCGGCGACCTGCTCTCCGTCCTGGAGGAGACCAGTGGCCGGGACATGACGGCGTGGTCGCGGGCGTGGCTGCAGACGGCAGGCGTCAACTCCCTCACCCCGCAGGTCACCTTGAACGCCGAGGGCCGCGTCACGGAACTCGCCGTCGTGCAGGAGGCCACCGCCCCTGTTCATCAGTCGGCTCCGCCGGCGGGCACCCTCGAGCTGCGCCCGCACCGCGTGGCCGTGGGCCTGTACCGCAGGGAGGCGGGCGGCGACCTCGTGCGGTACGCCCGCGCGGAGGTGGACGTCGAGGGCCCCCGCACCACGGTCGCCGAGCTGGCCGGGGCCGAGGCGCCGGAACTGGTCCTGGTCAACGACGACGACCTGACGTACTGCAAGATCCGCTTCGACGAGACGTCCCTCGCCACGCTCCGCGACCACCTCGGGGACATCACGGACCCGCTGGCCCGCGCCCTTTGCTGGTCGGCGCTGTGGAGCCTCACGCGGGACGCGCTCATGCCCGCGCGGGACTTCATCGGCCTGGTCCTTCGCTTCGCCGGGCAGGAGTCCGACATCGGCGTCCTGCAGATGCTGCACGCCTGGGCCAACACCGCCCGCACGCACTACGCCGCGCCCGACTGGCGCGAGGAGGGCGGCCGGGCGCTCGCCGAGGGCGCCCTGCGGGAGCTGCGCGTGGCCGAGCCGGGCAGCCAGCACCAGCTGACGTGGGCGCGGTTCTTCGCGTCGGTGGCGTCGTCCGCGGCCGACCTCCAGCTGCTCCAGGGCCTGTTGGACGGCACGGCCAAGGTCGACGGGCTCGATGTGGACCAGGAGCTGCGCTGGGCGTTCCTCGGCGCGCTCGCGGTGAGCGGCGCGGCGGACGAGCAGGCGCTCGCGGCCGAGCTGGCCCGCGACGACACGGCGTCCGGCAAGCGGCACCAGGTCCGCTGTCTGGCCGCGCGCCCTTCGGCGGCGGTGAAGGCGCAGGCGTGGGCCGCCGTGGTGGAGTCGGACGCGCTGTCCAACGCCCTGGTGGAGGCGACGATCGCGGGGTTCCAGCAGCCCTCGCAGCGCGAGCTGACCACGGCGTACGCGCCGAAGTACTTCGAGGTGATCGAGCGGGTGTGGGCCGAGCGGTCCATCCAGATCGGCATGGACGTGGTGCGGGGCCTGTTCCCGCACTTCCAGGACCGCCAGGAGACGCTGGACGCGGCGGACGCGTGGCTCACCGGCCATGAGCAGGCGCCGCCCGCGCTGCGCCGTCTGGTCCTGGAGGCCACGGACGACCTGGCGCGGTCGTTGCGGGCGCAGGCGTGTGACGGGGCCGCGGGCCCCGTCTGAGGGGCGTAGGTGGGCCCCGGGGGTGCCGCCCCGGGTGGTGGCCCCGGGGCGGGGACCCCCACGGACACGCACTTCCCTTCTTCTTTGTTTCTTTCTCTTT